>NZ_JARYTH010000010.1:0-14142 GCF_029911965.1 Pseudohongiella sp. SYSU M77423
GTCCCCGGTCTGGACCCTTTGTTGTTTGGCGCACCCGGAGAGATTCGAACTCCCGACCAAGTGGTTCGAAGCCACTAATTGAAAACGCCATATGATTGTTTTTATTTACTTTAACAGTGCGTCCGTTGCATGATTTTGCACTATAAAGCACAACAATGCCCAACCAAACCCGCAAAAGTCCCGCAAGGACGTAGTGCAGATTACGACGAGGAGGATCAATTAATCCGCAAATATACTAAACACCTTAATTGTGATCATAGCTAGGCATAACACCAAGCTTGAGAAGTGACCACTACAAGACTAGTTCGGTAACGCCAGAGCAATAATTTCCGCAGAGCCACTCCCGCTGACTGCCATCACAATGTACTGCTTGCCATTTTGTGTGTAAGTCATTGGCAGACCCGTTTGCGAGGCAGGCAGGTCAATCTCCGCAAGAATCTCGCCGGTCTTCTTGTCGTGGGCACGAAACACCGGGTTGCCACCCTGGCCTTCACCGGCAAACAGCAGCGATTTGGTCACAAGCAGACCCGCACGTGTTGGAATTCCGGTGCGGGGAATCTCTACACCCTGCAGTAACGGGTGGTCCGCTATACGTGCTGGTGTATCCGCATTGGCGATAGTCCAGTCAATTTCACCGGTGTTCAGATTCATGGCAGTGATGCGCCCCCATGGCGGCCTAACAATCGGAAGGCCATTGACTGTTGGCGTGCGCGCCGGACCCTGGATCCAGTCCACAGTAGAGAACTCGGCGCCAGGCACCAGCGACAATACCGCCACATCTGTGCGCGAGGGAATGTATAGCACGCCGGTGTCAGGATCATAGGCTCCGCCCTCCCAGTTTGAACCACCAAGCGTGCCGGGCAGGCTCAGCGTGCCCAGTGTGCCGTCAGCGGCATTGGCAACCGACGGTGGTGCAAAAAATTCTCCCATGCGATATGGCTTCACCGCTTCACGCGCCTTGGCCAGAATCTCTGGGGTAAAATTCAACAGATCGGCATCACTGATACCTTGACGATCGTATGCTGGCGGTTTGGTGGGATGCGGCTGCGTGGCTGCTGTCCACTCACCTGGTACATCCGTCTGTGGCACCGGGCGCTCTTCAATTTCCCAGATCGGCTCACCAGTAGCGCGATCCAGCACATAGGCAAACGCCTGTTTGGTCAGTTGCACCAACACTTTCCTGCCATCGGGCAGATCCGCCAGAATCGGGGTGGATGGCGTGTCGTAGTCCCAGATGTCGTGATGAACAAATTGATAATGCCAGCGGTATTCGCCTGTACGGTAGTCCAGAGCAACAACGGAATTGGTGAACAGATTATTGCCCGGACGGTCTCCGCCATAACGGTCGCCTGTTGCCGATTCTGTCGGCAGATAAATCAGGCCCAGCTCAGGGTCGGCTGACATGGCAGACCACACACCGCCATTTCCGCTGGTCTGAGCCGAATCATTTAACCAGGTGTCATAACCCATTTCACCGGCGACAGGAATATTGCGGTGCGTCCACAACAGCTCACCGGAACGCGCATCATAGGCCCTCACATCACCTTTGATATTGTCCGCATGCGGAGGACGCATACTGACCTGGTGTGCAGCACCCACCACCACGACATCCCCCACGACGGTCGGCGGAAACGTCAGCGTCACATCCAGATCGTCGCGCACCGGGCTCATACGCAGCCCCTCAGTCAGATCGAGGATGCCCCCATCAGCAAAACTCTCCACCAAATCACCGGTTTTGGCATCAAGCGCCGCCATGAAATAACCGGGTGTGACCACAAAGATCACGTTATTCTGGCCATCAGTCCAATAGGCCACACCTTTACCGGAGTTCTTGCGCGGGGAGCTTTCAAAACGCTCGCCTTCCATCGGACGCCACATCCACAGGGTCTGACCAGACTCTGCATCAATGGCCACCACGTTACGTGTGGTACCTGCTGTCGCATATAGCACGCCGTCAACCATGATCGGGGAGGTAACATTCAGCCCCTCTGGCCGCGGGCCGAAGTTTTCGGCTTTCCAGCGCCAGGCAATCTGCAGGTCCTGCACATTGCTGACATTGATCTGTTCCAGCGGGGAATAACGGTTGGCGTTCAGGTCACCATTGATGTTGGCCCACGGCATGTAATCGGGCCCCACATCTTCACCACCCTGACGGATGGTGAAACCAGCCAGATCGGTAATGGTCATATTCTCGATGGAACCTGTGGCGCTGGCCAATCCCAATACATAGGCGGTCAGATCCAGGTACTGCGCGGGACTCAGCGAGCCGGGTGTCTCCGCCGGCATGGTGCTCATGATCTCCTGATGCAGCTCATTGGCCGGACGTCCGATCCAGCTGTTACGGATGCGCATTTCAATGTCCGCCTGTACATGGCAGCGGGCACACTCTGACTGGAACAACGTGGCGCCGCGTTCGACAGATGCAACTTGCGCATGAGTGTTGACAGCCCAAAAAGCTGACAGCATTACGAATAGCATTCTTATTAACACAGATATTCTCCTTTTGACTAGATGCGTACTTAGTCCTGAGTATCCAGAGCGGCGCGAATGCCACGTGCCAGAACCTCCGGGCTGTTATTTCCCCAGTAATGAAGAAAATAGTAGGCAGGTGTTTCGCCTGTCATATGGTTATGCAGCGTGACGACATGGATGCCTGCCTCGCGCAATGCTCTCAGCACAGGCTGTACTTCGTCGGTTGTCATGGCAAAGTCTCCGGCGACAACCGCGTGATCTGCATTTCCGGCGAAAGCTGCCCATGTGGACAAACCCATGGACGCACCGAACTCTGTGCCATGCATGGTGGCCGTGCGGCCAAAGGTAAATCTCAGTACCTGTCCGTTGAGGGCACTTTCTGACTCAAGAATGGTTTCTATGGCATCGACGTTATAGCGGCCGGTTATTTCGGGAACCTCACCAGGGAATCGATTGCCTGGTTCGGGATTTGCTTGCCGAACAGCCTTGATGGCATCCCACATGGCTTTGACGCCGACCGCCAATTGTTCTGCGTCCTGGCCATGACCGCCAATGTGCATGAAGTACACAGCAGGCCGGTCAAAAATAAAATGATTATGCAGGCCAGTGATGTCGAGATTGTGAGCGATGGCGGCATCCATTGCCGGCGTAATTTCGTCCTCGAACACCACGGTATCGCCCATGAGCATCACACCTCCATCTGCCAGCTCCTTGAACGCAGCCCAGCTGCCAAGGCCAGCCTGCGTTGGCAACAAAATGCCATCCACGGTAACTGGCACATCATCTCGCGACCATGCAATACGGACGACGCCGTCGTCCTGCACAGTCGCCGACGTGCCTGCTGCGCGAGAAATGGCATCTGAATCCAGCCCCTCCGCAGCGTCCACCAGCGTCAATGGTATCGCGACTAACACCGCGCAAGTAAAGCTAACTGCTTTCAACAATTGTGTTTTCATTTCCGTTTCCTCATCGTGTGCAAATATAACGTTGGATTGTAGAGATTGCTGCCAGAAGGCATACACTCTCCTCGAAAATTTTTTTGTCTTAAGCGCCACCCGCGACAAGCACATACCAGGCCATACCCAGCAGCGCACAGACCAGAATCACCGGCATCATTCCAACCTTGAAACGCAGCATCGCAATAAAGGCGCCCGCCGCCAACGTCACGCTGGCGAGATCAATGGTTCCCCAGTCGGGTATCAATAGCTGCATGCCGGAGCGATTGACGGTTTCAACGTCCGCAAACGCAACATGCACGGCAAACCAGATCGCCAGATTCATCATCACCCCAACGACGGCCGCAGTGACCGCAGACAACGCAGCGCTGACGGTTTTGTTGTCGCGCATGTTTTCGACATACGGCGCACCCAGAAATATCCACAGAAAGCACGGCACAAAGGTCACCCAAGTCACCAGCACCGAAGCCAGAATGCCGGCGGTGAACGGGTCAAGTGCACCCGCTTCACGAAAGGCCCCCATATAGGCGACGAACTGCACCACCTGAATCAGCGGTCCTGGTGTGGTTTCGGCCATACCCAGGCCATCCAGCATTTCTCCCGGTGCCAGCCAGCCATAGTTCTGCACGGCTTCCTGCGCCATATACGCCAACACCGCATAAGCGCCGCCAAAAGTCACGACAGCCAGTTGACTGAAAAACACACCCATTTGCGTAAAGACATGATCCGGACCCAATGTGATAAACAGCGCGGCCAGTGGCACAAACCACAGCGGCAACCACACTGCCAGAACTTTCAGTGCGCGCGTCAACGTGGCGTTGGTATGTTGCCCCACACCGCTGTCCATCATGCTGTCCACTGCCCGATCGGCATCACCAGGGGACGAATGGCCCTTGATGACCACAAAACTCTCGGGGTCGAAATAACGTCCTATCAAACCAATCACCGCCGCTGTCAGAATCACCAGCGGAAACGGTACAGCAAAGAAAAATATGGCAATAAAAGCGCTGGCTGCCAGCGTATACATATACGCATTCTTCAACGCGCGCGACCCGATACGAATCACCGCCTGAATCACGATGGCCAGGACGGCAGCTTTGATACCAAAGAACAGGGCCTGCACCAATGTGACATCCTGAAAGCCCGCGTATAAAACGCTCAGAACCAGAATGCTCAGAAACCCGGGAAGCACAAATAATCCGCCGGCAACCAGACCACCTTTGGTGCCGTGCAGCAACCAGCCCAGGTAGGTGGCAAGCTGCTGTGCCTCCGGGCCGGGCAATACCATGCAATAGTTCAGTGCATGCAGGAAGCGGCTTTCGCTGACCCAGCGTTTTTCATCCACCAGGATGCGATGCATCACGGCGATTTGACCTGCCGGGCCGCCAAAACTGAGCAGCGCGATACGCCACCACACACGCACCGCGTCGGAGAAACTCACCTGGTGACCATACTTGTTGGTTTGCTGTGCAGAGTCCTGCATGATTTATGTCTCCATGGACCAAGCGGTTATCAGACTGTTAAACACAATTTCTGCCGCATGCAGCAGTTCGTCGTCATTGCTGAAGCTGGCCCGCAGGCCAGCCAGCACGGATTCGATACCGGTGGCTTCTGCCACGGGCGTGCCGCCAACATCCAGATAGTGCACAACGCTGGCAAGACGCTGTAGCGCCGGGTCGTTTAGCCCAAAGCTGGCTAACAGGACCTCGAAAGTGACTTTGTCGGCGACATGAGTGAAAGTGGCACCGTCAAAATCAAAACCCAATGCGTCGTCGGGGCAATCATCAGGGGATGCCAGCCACAACATTTGCGCGGATGAGTCTATGAATTGGCGGATCAACCATGCGCTGGCCAGGCGATCGACCCAGGGACGTGCGCGGGTCGCCCACACTTTGCCTTGATAGTCAGCAGCATGCAGGCGGCAAATGGCGCCGGCCCGCCCTACGGGCTCATCGGGGGAGAGGATACGATGGGCATCGCTTTCCAGCTGCAGCAGATCAGCTTCCACTCTACTTTGAATAGCGTCAGGGAAGAAATCCACTTGCGTAATTCGAGCAAAGCGTTTTCGTAGCTTGCGACCTTGTTTGATGACATCAGGCGCGTTATCCATTGTCAACAGGGCGTGTTGCTGACGGATCTCCTCCTGCAAGGCTTCGTACTCCGCTGACCTGTTAAATAATTGACGGAATTCGTCATGTGCCTGATAGTCAACAGAAAATACATGGGCAACCCCGCCTCCGGCACGTATTTCCTGAGCAATGGGATCAAACGCGGCAAGATGATCAACCGTAGCAGGCAGCAAATAAACACCATCGCGCAAAGAAACAGCGCCGGAGGCCTTGATCGTGCGCCATACGCGCATGCGCACGGTGGCGTTTTCGGTAGGCAGGGAGATAATAAGCAACGTCCACGACATATTTGTAGAATGTACTACATATTTTGTTATATGCAACTCATAATGTATTACCCGCCTTCAAAATGAAGCATAAACGCGTTCCGAAGGGAGCGAGTTGAACAAATGGGTATAACCCGTGGATTGACCCTGCGTTGAACGCGGTGATACAGTTCTGACTGATAATCCAATAAAGCGTTGAAGCCGTGTTTCGCAAAGTCATTCTCGCAATGGTGCTAGTCCTTCACTACTCGTTGGCATTCGGAGCCATTGAGGCTGCTGCCATGCCAGATGAACAGCATCCCTTTGGCAAGGCAGTCCATCACGATCATCATCACTCGCATGCCGATGACCACAGCCACGATCACAACAATCACTGGGGGCAGGACAGCAGCGCGCCGCACGAAATCACTGGCGATGTGCACGATCACCAGCACAAACACGGTATAAGCATTCAATTAAACATGGATATACCCGGGTTATTGGCTCTGGACTTTTACAGAGCTGACTCTCCGCCGGTCACCTGGTACCGGCTTGATCACAACTCACTGAGTTACGCCCCCGCCGTCCCTCCGCCCAATCGCCTGTAGTCTCGGGCTATATGCCCATGCATATCGTTTTTTTAAGTCCGATCCAGGACTGCTGACTTTGATGGCAGCAGTGTGTATCGATCTACGATATCCGACTGTCAGGTTGTTTCAACATGAAAAATTACTTTTGCCGCTCCCGCCTTTTCATGAGGCTGGCCGTGGTCTCAATCTTGGTGCTTTTTACGTTCGCAGGATTTCCGGCTGACGTGCTGGCGCACGGTGTCACTGCAGGTGATAAAGGGTTTATTCAGGAAAGTAGCGGGGTCATGATATTTCCGTTTATTTACCTGGGTGCAAAACATATGGTCACAGGCTACGACCACCTGCTGTTTTTAGTCGGTGTTATCTTTTTCCTTTACCGATTCAAAGATGTTGCGGTTTACGTCAGCCTTTTTGCGCTGGGTCACACCATAACCCTGCTGTTTGGCACACTGATGCAGATAAGCGTTAACCCTTATCTGATTGATGCCATTATTGGTTTTTCCATCGTCTACAAAGCCCTCGACAATCTGGGTGCCTTCCAGCGCTGGTTCGGCGTGCAGCCCGACACCCGCATTGCAACCATGATTTTTGGCCTGTTTCACGGCTTCGGGCTGGCTACCAAAATTCTCGACTACCAGGTTTCACCTGATGGACTGGTGACGAATCTGATTGCCTTTAATGTCGGCGTTGAAATCGGTCAGCTGCTGGCGCTGAGCGTCATCCTGATCGCAATGGGCTTCTGGCGTCGCTCCACCCGTTTTAGCCGCCAGGCCTACACCGCCCAAGTTGTGCTGATGACCGCCGGCTTCCTGCTGACGGGTTATCAACTCACCGGATACTTCGTTGCCTGATCTCCATCAACTATTTTGCAACAGGAACTCAATCATGCATATCACCAATAAGCCAGCAGAGGCAGATTTGCCCTCGACTGTGCAACTTCTCAAATCGACCGTCATTGCAGCTATTGCCGCCTTGCTGTTGTTGCTCATTATTGTCATGCCAGCTGAATACGGCGTAGATCCGACAGGGCTGGGCAACATCACAGGCCTTACACGAATGGGTGAGACAAAAATGGCGCTGGCCGATGAGGCCGCCGCTGAAGAACGGGCACTGGCGGCTGCCATGAATCAACCACTGACAGAGCCCGATGTCGGGTCCACCGAAACTCAGCAGACCGGCGCACCGGCACCTGCTACCGCACGCGAAGAAGTCGCACATTCGCCAATGCCAACACCTGTGGAGTCCGCCATTCGCAGCGATGAAATGCAAGTGTCACTGGCACCGGGTGTCAGCAGAGAAATCAAGGTAACCATGGCACAAGGAAAAACCGTTGAATACAGCTGGCAATCTGAGGGCGGCGTTGCCAATTTTGATATTCATGGCGATTCGGTGCCACTGGAGATTGATTACCACAATTACAGCCGGGGCGCCGAACAAAGCAGTAGCGGCGTACTGGAGGCAGCCTTTGCTGGCAATCATGGCTGGTTCTGGCGTAACCGGACGGATAGCCCGATTGTGGTAAGCATACAGACGCGCGGTGAATACACCGACATATTTCTTCTTGACTAAGGAGCCGTTTATGCGAGCTCAAAAGATAGTAATAACCAGCGCGGTCTCAACAGCACTGCTATTGATCTCTGCCCTGTCACTCGCTGCCGAAGAAATCACGCTTGAGCAGGCTATCATCAACACTATCACACAAAACCCGGAGTTACAGGCTTTTGGCTACGAATTGCGGGCACAGGACGGTGTGATTTTACAAGCCGGACTGTCACCAAAACCTGAGCTCACGGTTACCGTCGAAGATGTCCTCGGAACAGGCGTGGCGCAGGCGCTATCCGGTGCACAAACCACCGCAAGCATCAGCTGGGTACTTGAAGGAAAGCTGCGCCAACGGCGGATAGACGCTGCACGCACAGGATCACTGGTGCTGGCCAGCGAAGCGGAAGTGATGCGCCTGGATGCCGCCGCCCAGACCGCCCGTTATTACACACAGGCACTCGCGCATCAAGCCCGACTGCAGCTGGCGGAGCAATCCATTGCGCTTGCTGAAGATTCTGTAAGCACGATCGGCCAGCGGGTTGATGCCGGCACTGCGCCCCGATCGGATCTGGCCAGGGCACGCGCTGAGCTGTCCATGCGAGAACTGATGGAGGAAGATCTGCATCACGAGCTGGTCGGGTTTTATCACCGTATTGCCGCGCAATGGGGAATGCTGGAGCCGGATTTCAGTCGCGTGCAGGGTGACCTTACGAATCTTCCTGCCGTTGAGGCCTACCCCGCCCTGGAAGCCCGAATCGAGCAAAATCCGGATCTGACACGTTTCCTGTCAGAGCAACGCCTGCACGAAAGCACCCTGTTACTTGAGCAAGCTAAACGCAACTCTCTGTGGCGTTTTAATGCTGGTGTGCGCCGGATCGAGAGTAGCTCCGATGTGGGTTTTGTTGCCGGGGTGACCATTCCCCTGAATCGCGGCAATCAGAACCAGGGCCGCATTGAAGAGGCGCGTGTCAGGTTGGAGCAAGCTTCCGTCAACCAGGAGGCTGAACGCATTCGAATGAAACTGTCACTGTTTCTGTTTTATCAGGAGCTGGAACACAGCCTGCATATTGTTGAGTCCTTGCGCAGCGATGTCATTCCTGAATACGAACTGGCTTTGTCCGAGGTAAGACGAGCATATGAGCTGGGCAGTTCCAGCTACATGGAGTGGCTGCAGGTCCAGAATGATTTACTGGCAGCGCGCGAGCAACTGCTTGAAGCCAGTGTGCTTGCCCATCAAAACATGATTGAAATTGAACGATTGACTGGCGTGCGCATAGCGCAGAGCGCATCTGAACAGTGAGGCTGACAATGTATCCAATAAATTATTTTTTCGCAAACCTGAGGCACGTTCGGGCAATCTCGCGCATTGCTCCTTTGCTTTTATTCATGATGCTGTCTTCCTGTGGGGAGTCCGCAAATACCGAAGCGACAACGCCTGACGCGGAGAACGCAGTCACCGATGAGCGCGGGCCAAACAATGGCATTCTGCTGCGCGACGGTGAGTTTGTGCTGGAGCTGGCCATTTTCGAAACCGGCGTACCGCCTGAATATCGGGCGTGGGCAACCGTCAACGATCAACCTGTGGACCCAGAGGACCTGGACCTGAATGTCCAACTTACCCGCCTGGGTGGTGTTGTGGATGACATTGACTTTGTGCCAACCGGGGATGCCCTGCGTGGTGATATGGTGATTTACGAGCCTCACTCGTTCAGTGTCTCGGTCGCGGCCTCGTACAATGGCAACACGCATCGTTGGTCCTATGACAGCTTTGAGGGGCGCACGAGGATAGAGCCGGCTGTCGCTGAAGCCCTGGGCATTGAAACTGACATTGCGGGGCCTGCTGTTATCGAGGAGACAATCCCGGTTTACGGTCGTATTGTGGCAAATTCGGATGATGTCAGTAACGTCACGGCAAGATTTGACGGAAAAATTGAAACGGTGGCTGTTGCATTGGGAGATTACGTCAATGCAGGCGACACGCTCGCCACCATCGAAAGCAATCAGAGTCTCACATCTTTCGAGCTGCTCGCCCCGATAAGCGGCCTCATTACTGCAAGAAACGCGTCGGGAGGGGAATCAACGGCAGGGAGAGTGCTGTTCACCATCACCGATACATCAACCGTCTGGGCCGACCTTGCGGTTTTTCCTTCTGACCTGCCACGCATTAGTGTCGGGGAACGTGTAACCATCAACACACCGCTTACTGATACGCCGATTACCGGCACAATTGCCAGAATCCTGCCAGAGACAGCATCCAATCAGGCAGTGACAGCACGTGTTGTGCTGGATAATCCGGACGGTGTGCTGCGGGCCGGAACCTGGGTTCAGGCTCAGATCAATATCGCGGAGCACGAGGTTCCGTTGGCCGTCAGACGCGAAGGGCTGCAGGCATTTCGCAATTTTACCGTCGTTTACGCACAGATTGGTGATCAATATGAGGTCCGCATGCTGGATCTTGGACGCCAGTCAGCGGAATGGGTCGAAGTGCTGGGGGGACTGGAGCCGGGGACGCGATACGTCACTGAGAACAGTTACATCCTGAAAGCTGATGTCGAAAAAGACGGCGCATCGCACGACCACTGAGGAGCCATCATGCTTGAATCAATTGTTAATTTTTCTTTGGCCCGACGTGGTTTGATACTGGTTCTGACCATGATGTTGGTCGGCCTGGGAATATGGAATTTTAATCGGCTGCCAATCGACGCCGTGCCGGACATCACTAACGTACAGGTCGCGGTGAACACCGCGGCCCCCGGCTACACACCACTGGAAGTTGAGCAGCGTATTACCTTTGCGCTGGAGAACGCCATGAGTGGTATGCCGGGCCTGTCCTATACACGATCGGTCTCCCGTTATGGTTTGTCCCAGGTGACTGCAGTCTTTGAAGACGGCACTGATATATATTTTGCCCGACAACAGGTCAGTGAAAGAATCTCGGCGGCGCGTAGTGATTTACCGGAAGGACTTGAGCCGGAGATGGGTCCGATCGCAACCGGGCTCGGTGAAATCTTCATGTTCACAGTGGATGCGGAGCCTGGCGCAACCAACGCTGATGGCACGCCGATCACCCCCACCGACCTGCGCAGTGTCCACGACTGGATTATCAGGCCACAGCTGCTCCGCGTGCCGGGTGTGGTAGAGGTCAACCCCATCGGTGGTTTCAGAAAAGAGATACTCGTGGCACCTGAGCCCGCGAAGCTGCTTGCTTATGGTGTAAGCAGCGCTGAGCTGTTTGACGCCCTGCAGCGTGACAATCGCAACCAGGGGGTGGGTTTTATCGAAAATAATGGCTCACAGCTGCTGATGCGGGTCCCCGGTCAGGCGGACAATCTCGATGACTTGCGTAATGTAGTCGTTACCCAGAGAAACAGTATTCCCATTCGGGTGGGCGATGTTGCCACCGTATCCGTCGGACAAGAGCTGCGCTCAGGGGCGGCGACCCAGGACGGACGAGAAGTGGTGATGAGCACGGTGTTTATGCTTGTTGGTGAAAACAGCCGGGAAGTGGCCAACAACACGGCTATGCGTCTGCAGGAGATCCAGCCAAGCCTGCCCCCCGGCATAACTGCCACAGCCGTTTATAACCGGACCACGCTGGTCGACAAAACGCTGCAGACCGTGCAGAAAAATCTGCTGGAAGGTGCGCTGCTGGTAATCGCGGTGCTATTCCTGTTGCTTGGCAATATACGCGCCGCCATATTGACGGCAGCCGTCATTCCCATCGCCATGTTGATGACCATTACCGGCATGGTACAGACCCGCGTCAGCGCGAATCTGATGAGCCTGGGCGCGCTGGACTTTGGTCTTATCATCGATGGCAGCGTCATCATTGTCGAGAACTGTCTGCGCCGACTCAGCGAAGCCAGTTCGCAGGGTAAACTGGAACTGAAACGCCGGCTTGAGGTGGTCTCGGCGGCGACAAGGGAAGTTATACGCCCTGCTCTGTTTGGCGTATTTATTATCACTGCTGTCTATATCCCCATTTTCGCCCTGGAAGGCGTAGAGGGGAAAATGTTCCACCCCATGGCAATGACCGTTGTGATAGCACTGCTCAGTGGCATGTTGCTCAGCATTACCTTTGTGCCGGCATGCGTAGCCATGCTGTTCACCAAACCTGTAACAGAAAAGAAAAACCCGATTATGTCTGTTGCACATTACCTGTACCAGCCTGCGCTGAAAGCCGCCTTGTATCTACGATGGGCAGTGGTGGTACTGGCCGTGGCACTGGTCGGTGTCTGTGCGGCATTGACCATGCGCATGGGCACAGAGTTTATCCCGAACCTGGACGAGGGCGATATTGCCATGCACGCATTACGCATACCCGGCACGTCTCTTGAACAGGCGGTCGCTTTACAGTTTAAACTGGAAGAAGAAATTCGAAATATGCCAGAGGTCGAACGGGTATTCTCAAAGATCGGCAGTGCTGAAGTAGCCACGGACCCGATGCCCCCAAGCGTGGCGGACACCTTTATTATCCTGAAAGAACGCGACCAATGGCCTGATCCATCAAAGCCCAAAACGCAGGTAGTGGCAGAACTTGAAGCGATAGTTACGCCGATCCCAGGCAATCGCTACGAGTTTCTGCAACCCATTCAGATGCGCTTTAACGAACTCCTGGCTGGCGTAAGAAGCGAGCTTGCCATCCAGGTCTTTGGTGACGATTTTGATCAGCTGATTGCACTAGGCACTGATATCGAAGCGCTTATGTCTGAAGTACCCGGTGTTGCCGATCTTGCGCTTGAGCAAACCACAGGGCTGCCGGTAATGACCCTGCAGCCGCGGCGGGAGACCATGGCACGCCTGGGACTTGGCATCACGGAACTACAGGACACGTTGGCCATGGCGTTCGGCGGCGCAGTAGCGGGTCAATTTTATGAGGGAGATCAACGCTCCGATATCGTGGTGCGCCTGGCTGAAGATCGACGCAGTAATCCCGACAGCTATCAACACCTGCCTGTCATGCTGCCCGATGGCAGCTATGTGCCGTTGGCGGAAGTGGCCGACATCAGCATCAGCACGGGCTACAATCAGGTCTACCGGGAAAACGGCAAGCGTCGTATCGTGGTCACGGCCAATGTGAGAGGCCGTGATCTGGGCTCGTTTGTGACCGAAGTACAACAGTCCGTCGAGCGCAATATAGACATCCCGCCGGGGTACTGGATTGAGTACGGGGGCACGTTTGAGCAATTGCAATCAGCCTCTCAGAGATTGCTGATAGTGGTGCCCGCTACGCTGTTATTGATCGCCTTGCTTCTGGTGATGGCACTGGGCTCTATCCGTGACTCAGCCATCATATTTTCCGGAGTGCCACTGGCGCTGACGGGGGGCGTCCTGGCACTGCTGATTCGTGATATTCCGCTGTCTATTTCTGCAGGCGTCGGGTTTATCGCATTATCCGGGATAGCTGTATTGAACGGGCTGGTTATGCTGTCCTTTATCCGTGATTTGCGGGCCCAGGGACAGACGCTTGATCATGCCATCCTTGAGGGTGCCATCGGACGACTCAGACCGGTGTTGATGACGGCGCTGGTAGCGTCTCTGGGTTTTGTGCCGATGGCACTGAATACCGGCATTGGCTCTGAGGTCCAGCGTCCGCTGGCGACGGTCGTGATTGGCGGGATTATCTCGTCAACCCTGTTAACCTTATTTGTGTTGCCTGCGTTGTATCGGCTGGTGCATGGCGGGCGTCAGAATTCTTCGTCGTAGAAACGCAATATGACCACAGGTGCGCCGTAGCAGATCACGGTGATAACAATTGAGATCGTTAGACTCAAGTAAAAATTGACTCCTTTAGGCAGCAACAAAGGAAGAGCGATGAACAATGCCAGGGATGGCAGAACCAGCCATAAAACGCTGCTGCGTCAGTGACTTAAGTTTTTAGCTGGGTTGATCAAAAGGGTCAGCATAATGACTTGGACTCTTCTGGTAAAAATGGATTGTCCACGCACTAGGCTCCTTGTTTCTTGGCGCAGCCGGAGAGATTATTCGGCCCATCCATGGGCCTCACCCTGTGGGCTCGCTTCGCTCGTGCAAAATTGCTCCTGGCAATTTTGTGATTCGCAATCCGCTGTGGCGGATTACTCACCCCTTCGGGGCGGCTTGCAGCCGTCCAAAACGCAATGCGTTTTGTCGAACTGGGGAGTTCTCACTAACCAGACACCACAAACAAAAAAGGCCCGCATAAAGCGGACCTTTGAACAACCTGATA
>NZ_JARYTH010000011.1:0-6595 GCF_029911965.1 Pseudohongiella sp. SYSU M77423
GCTGCA
Source organism: Pseudohongiella sp. SYSU M77423 (assembly GCF_029911965.1). NCBI lineage: Bacteria > Pseudomonadati > Pseudomonadota > Gammaproteobacteria > Pseudomonadales > Pseudohongiellaceae > Pseudohongiella > Pseudohongiella sp. SYSU M77423. The sequence continues at coordinate 7 of NZ_JARYTH010000011.1, forward strand.
TAGTTCCTCAGCTCAATCATCACCCATGTTCCTTATACCTCTCTCTTTTCGTCATGCTACGAGCACATAACGCCCATGCTCACTCGCCATTTTGGAGCTGCGAAGCAGCGTAGAAATGGTCGCAGTGAAGCTGATTGTTAGAGGGCGTATCACTTCTTCCTATTTGGCTTTTGCGTTAACGCAGAGCCTGCGGCGGTCTTTGACGTCTTGCTGGTGCTTGCATTGCGAAGCGTTTTTGAAGCGGCAGTAGCTGCTTTCGCAGAAGTTACTTTTGGCGGAGCTTTGGTCTGCGACAGTGCTGACCCTGCAGCTGACTTTGCGGCCTTACTTGTCGAAGGGTTTCTCAATACTTTTGAAGCAGCAGAGGCTGCCTTCTTTCCGGTCACTTCGTTAATTTTGACCATTGCCAATCTCCTCTAAGTTATTCCGTAGTTGTGCGCCAATCTGAGTAGGGGATGCATCTTCAAAAACGAAAAATGCAACCAGTATTAGTAGAGCAGCGAAAACAACAGCTGATGCAAAACCGCCAATGAAGTTTACTCCAAACTGCGGCCAGAACTTTCGAGACTCCCTGATCTCAGCAACTATAATTCCATCTTCAATTTCGCGACGCTTTTCATCCAGTGCAACGTCAACTACTTCTCCAGAGTATACCTGAAGAGCATTCTCCGCCGTACCCTTGGCTCTGAGTATGACGCTGCCCGGCTGTTGCTTGTACCAATTCCGCACATCGTTGTCGTCTGGAGTCCTACCATTGCACTCTTCAAAGTGACGCATCCATTCTATTCTTTGCTCTTCCACAATCGCGAATGCAACTAACCCATAGAGCCAGTTCTCGTTAGAATCCTCAACAAGCTCTTTATATATGTCGGCAGATCCAGTGAATTCAGCCATTGATGAGTTCCTTACCGTGCTGCTGCAACATGTCTAGCCCTCTAACGCCCGTATTCACGCACCAGCGCAGCTGGCTGCGTGTAATTGATGGTTAGGAGGCTTTCAGCCATCCTTGCTCCACTGCATATTCTACTTTTGAAACAACCCATTCATGGATCTCGGGCTGTTCTTGCTCTATAAATTGATGCATCTTCAGCACTTGATTCTTATGGATCCCGTTGTCCCGCCATGCTCGCCCCTCACTCATCATGTTGTGAAGAAACGGCAACAGCCTATCTATAACCTTGAGCAATTTAGCTTCTTTGCTTGTACCAGTCTCTTGCTCTTCCCAAAGCTGCGTTAGATTTGGGATTGGGTTACCAGGATGCGATGCAATTCTTTCTACACATTTACGTTCGTCTACATGCGCACTTGATCTATTAGTGCTATAGAGAAAAGTATCTCCCGCATCGATCTCGCCAAGATCATGTACTAGCGCCAACTTGATAAGTTTTAAAACATCGAAATCGTCGCTGAGTAACTCCGAGAATGCCCAACACGCCATCGCTAAATGCCAAGAATGTTCGGCGGAGTTCTCTACACGCTCGCCCCCATTGATATAGGTTCGACGGTTTACCGACTTTAGCCCATCCAGGCTAGTGAGGAAATCTGATATTTGTGAAAGGCTATCGGCCACGTTAACTCCTAACGCCTTTGCTAACGGGCGCCGTCTTGCGGCGTCCCAGCAGGCGAAGCCTGCGTGTTGAGTTCCTGGTTAGGTTGCGGAGCCTTATAAGTGGCGAAAATGGTAGCGCCGAAAATATATTCAATCGTCGCACCACTTAACGCACCGACGAAAGCAGGTGCTTGTAAATAAATCAGAACTAGCCCAGAGCCTACCAATGTTGCACCGAAAGCCCAGAATATACGCATCCCGTAGATAGTTGAAAAAGTAAGGTATCGGCCAGCGATTACTAAGAGCATAGCCGGGAAAAACCACTCGACCTTGTACAGTGCAGCAGCTATTGCGATTGGAATAGACAACAGCATCCAGATCGTTCCTTCGATTGCAAGTGGAGCCAGCGGATTATCTTTGCTGTGCTTGCCGCTACATCCAATCAATTTGCAAAGTACTACTGATACCGGAAAAATGAACATTCCTGCTATCACTAGCGTAATTATACCCGCACGATCCGATACAAACGCCGCCACAAGCGCTGCCAACAACCAAGCACTTCCAGACGTGACAATACCTGGAGCTCCACCAAAGTAGGCTTCTCGCATATTGGACTGTGCTACTGAGATTGAATCCATGATTAGCAACCTAACGCTCGCCTCAAGTGCGCGCTTGCGCGTCACTTTGAAGGCGTTTGTTATGTAGTTTTCTCCTGTTCCCTAGTAAATATTTCGATAACATCCCTGTTTGTTTCATCCATCATCTTCCCGTACCTTGTTTCGTGTTCAAAATACTGGAGAAGTCTATCAAGCTCTTTGTCGTCATCAATTATTACTTTCTCGTTGGGATCAATAGGCTTGCGAATTGGTGCCTGATTGTTAAACAGGTCGCCGAAAGCATGATTCTGTAGGCAAGCATTCAAATCATGACAGTAACTGGCGACGTCACCTGCGGCTTTTGATGCCATTTTATATCTCTCGACCAGATTAATACTTCGATCCTTCAGCGTCTCAAGCAGTTCGTAATGAGATGAATGCAATGCTGACCTAGTTACTCGGAACAGCTTTGGGCTCACAATTTCTCTATATTCAATAAAAATGGTTATCTGAGTAATAGACTCTAGTACTGTTTTAATATGATTAGCGAATTCAGCTTCATCGTGATTGATGTTTAGCCCATTTTCCAGGTACGTGATCTTGAATATCAATGAATTACTTAGCTCGAATGCAATTGAACCACAATGGTCGAGTCTCTCTTGTATCTCTTTGAAAAGTTCAATTTGAATATCTTTCTTGCGAGCTTCTGCTTGAAGGTTGAGCGCATTCTGATGCTGCTCTTTAATATGAAGTACGGCGAATCTAATTGAGAAGAACGCCACGACTAAAGTTGCTAACGACGGGAAAAAATCCCTCGTCATCTGATACCAATTCCACACAATATCGCATTCGACCATAAGGGTTAAGTTCCTACCTACTTACCTACCTACATAACGCCCCTGATGAGGCGCCAAAGAATTTTGGCGTGGCTTTTGCGTCTTTAGCAAAAGACATGACAAGATTCTTTGGTCGCTCTCGATCGGCTTGTTAGCACGCGACGCTGCCACGACCCCAATCATATTAGTCATTTGTTGGCTCAATCATGATTGTTACGCTTGTGTAGGGATGAAACTCGGGCAGGCTGCTGACAATTTGCCCATCTTCCTGCATGAAGTGATGGGCGACCCCAGGGAACATATCCGGGGGAAGCGGATGTACTGCCTTTGGATTATGAAATACCGATATTCCCTCGCTCCAATCCTCTAGATAGTCACCATCCACTTCATACGAGAACGTGTCTGGAAGGGCGGAGTTGCTGTCATGCTTGTGGCAAAAGCCTTTGAAAATTATCTTAATTGATGGATCGCCGAAGCCAGCCACTTTGCCCATTCGATTGAATTTAGATATGGTGTCAACGGCAATCTAATTTTGACCCACCTAGCGGCAATGTAAAATTGACCCACCCTTGGCGGTTTACTCGTTATCTTGCTGGCTGATGACCACCGGAGCGATGCCGGCGGCTTTCTTGCCTTTCAGTCGGTAGCTGTTCCCAGAGATCTGTACAATATGCGCATGATGCAGCAGCCGATCGAGCAAGGCTGCTGTCAGCGTTTGATCATCTGCAAAGGCGGTTGACCACTGAGAGAACGGCAAGTTGCTGGTCACAATGATGCTGCCATGTTCATAGCGTTTGGCGATGACATTAAAGAACAGTGTCGCCTCCTCGCGGCCGAAGGGCAGATAACCGATCTCGTCGATCACCAGTAGTTTGGGACCCAGTACGCTGCGTTTTATGTAGCTTTCAAGCCGCTCCTGTTTTTTTGCTGTCGCCAGTTGCAGCATCAGATCGGCTGCGGTTATGAAGCGCACCTTGATCCCTTTCTGAACAGCCTGATAGGCATAGCTGAGCGCCAGATGGCTTTTGCCAACACCGCTGGGCCCAAGTAGTACGATGTTCTCAGCTCGTTCAATGAAGGCCAGGCTTGTCAGCTCCTGCAGCTGCTTTTTCGGCGCGCCGGTAGCGAACCGGAAGTCATAGTCCTCAAAGGTTTTTATCGCAGGCAGACCAGCGAACTTCAGTAGTGTGTCGCGCGTACGCTGTTTTCTTGCATCGAGCTCCAGGTCCAGCAGCTGCTCCAGAAAGTCTGATAATGTTGTGCCTTTGCTGGCTGCTCTGTCAGCCATGGCCGACCATTCCACGGCCAGTGTATTGAGCTTAAGTATCTCGCAGGCACTGTGGATCCTTTGCATCTGAAGGTTCATCGCACCGCCTCCAACAACTGGTCATAGACACTCAACGGATGCTGGAAGCTCTCGACGGGCATCGCCTGACGCGATTTAATGACAACTACCTTGGCAGGTGACGGGCGCATGGGCAGATCAGCCAGACTCAACCGTTCCTTGATCAATAGGCTTTGCGGTTTCTGCTTGGTAGTGCCATGGATACGCTGGTGTGCGACCTCGTTTAGCCACGGCCCGATCTGGCCGTTGGCGGCATCAACATCCAGCGCCAGGCCGGCCTGCTTCAAGGTGGCCGCCAGGGGCGTGATAAAGCTGTTCTTCAAATAGCCATTGAAGCGCTCGACTTTGCCTTTGGTCTTGGCCCGGTACGGTCGACAGGCGCGCAGCCGGAAGCCGTAATCAGCTGACAGTTGCAGCAGTTGGGCATTCCAGCGGTGACGACCTTCACCGTAGGCATCGCGTTCGATCATGATGCATTTGGCGTTATCAAACAGGACCTCTTTGGGCACGCCGCCAAAGTAGTGCAAAGCCTCCTCGATACCGATAAGCCAGTCCTCCTGACGCTCATGGGCGCTGAAGCGGACGTAGCTGGCCCGGCTGTAACCCAGAGTCGCGACGAAGCCTTTGAGTCTATTGTGGCCGCGCCGGATGGTCGTAAAATCAACCTGCATCTGTTGACCGGGCAGAGTCTCAAAACGCACGACTTCTTCCTGGGTGTCTGGCTTGAACTGACGGATGTAGTTTTTAACAATGCCTTCTTTGCCATCAAAGCCTTGCGTTGTTATCTCCCGATGCAGCACGGTGGCCGGTATCCAGTATGGCTTGGCTGCTTCGATGCGCTCGTGCAAATACGGCTTGAACGGGTCGAGCTTCGACGCTCTGTCGGCCCGCGGACCATAGGCGGGGGTTCTGGCCAGGTCCCGCAGGTAGCTGCGCACTGTGTTGCGCGCGATACCCATCTGACGGCTGATGGCCCGGATGCTGTGTCCTTGTCTGTGTAGCACGTGAATATCCACTAATGACTCCTGATTTAACATTGCATCTCAACCGCCGCTTTATCGCTAAAAGGCGGTCATTGTGCCTCAGGTGGGTCAATTTTAAATTGTCGTTAGTGGGTCAGTTTTACATTGCCGGTGACAATGGTTCCAGTTGAGGAGAAAATCACAGCGCTGACGTTTTCTGCATTTTCGGTAAAAAAGAAGCCGGACGGAATCTTTTTCCCATTGTGCTCGTGAAAGTCTATTTTCAGTGGAGAGATTATCAGTTCTCCACTCGGACTATGCTTGAACTCATGACGCACTCCATATAGGTAGTTCTGGAGCGCAGTAGATGACCACATCATGGACTGTTTGGCATGAAAGTCCGCAATCGCAAAGATCAAAGGCCTTCCGGCAACGTGCTCCTTCTCCCAATACTTCTTTTTCAATTTCGAAAAAAGTGGGCTCCCAAATTTAATCGGCATGTAGTCTTTCTGCAGTGCTTGAATTTTCTCAGGGGAAAGATTTTCCAAATCCAGATTTTCCGCTTTCCCATCTTGAGATGCTTGAACGGTCACTGCTTCTATAGCTGCAGTAGTCTGGCCATCAGTGACCAAGAAGTCTGGAGCATTATGGCTTCTATCGATGAGAAGCTTCTGTTCTGTCAGGAAGGCGAATAGATACAACTCCCAAAGTCGAGCGTCGAATCCCGACGTCTGAAATTGCTCAATGAAATTTCCATCAACATCTACATAGTGGTGCATTGCTTCCGAAATTATTCCCTTTGCAGACGAGTAACCAAGCATTGTCCGAACATTTTCGAACGCCGGGTTAGCTTTTTCCGGCGGACAAAGGGGCAAGAAGATGTCCATCTTTTTGCCCCTTTCATCTCCTTGAGGGAAGATTTTGCTCCCCGTCGAAAGAACTTCTATCATTTTGATAAAGAGAGCATCCCTAGCGCCGCGGCGCTGTGGAAAGGAGCTAAGCACGTTTAAGCATCTGTACCTGTAATCGGCGTCCCTTCCCAGAACTATTCCGACATAGTCATCGTCAGCGATATCTAGCACTACCGTGCCTAAGAGCTCCTCGTCATCTGTAGCCCACCATTCGACCTCGGTGGACATTGCGCCCGCATGAGGGAGTCTTGAATAGCCAACTAATGCCTCAAACCGCTGCTGTCGAAGTTGCTTCACTGTTGATCTCGCTTGCTAACGCCCGTATTCACGCACCAGCGCAGCTGGCTGCGTGGAATTGATGGTTATGCAGCTGTGAGCTCAACTTTCTGC
>NZ_JARYTH010000012.1:0-3303 GCF_029911965.1 Pseudohongiella sp. SYSU M77423
ATGCCTGACGATGTCCTACTCTCACATGGGGAGGCCCCACACTACCATCGGCGCTGAGCGGTTTCACTTCTGAGTTCGGGAAGGGATCAGGTGGTTCACACTCGCTATGGTCGTCAGGCAAACCGTGGATGCATCAGCCGTTTTGTTGGCTGACCACCGCTTACCCTTTGACAATCTGATGAATGAAGATTGTGTTCGTTTTGTTCTCGTGTATGCGCTGTTATACAAACTGTCTGTACGTCTGATCGAACAACTCGTTCGATTAACAATCGCCTTTAAAAAACCTGCGATTATATGGTCAAGCCTCACGTGCAATTAGTACTGGTTAGCTCAAGGCCTCACAACCCTTACACACCCAGCCTATCAACGTCCTGGTCTCGAACGGCACTTTAGGGGGCACAAGGCCCCAGGGAGATCTCGTCTTGAGGGAGGCTTCCCGCTTAGATGCTTTCAGCGGTTATCCTGTCCGTTCATAGCTACCCGGCAATGCCACTGGCGTGACAACCGGAACACCAGAGGAACGTCCACTCCGGTCCTCTCGTACTAGGAGCAGCTCCTCTCAAATCTCCAACGCCCACGGCAGATAGGGACCGAACTGTCTCACGACGTTCTAAACCCAGCTCGCGTACCACTTTAAATGGCGAACAGCCATACCCTTGGGACCGGCTTCAGCCCCAGGATGTGATGAGCCGACATCGAGGTGCCAAACACCGCCGTCGATGTGAACTCTTGGGCGGTATCAGCCTGTTATCCCCGGAGTACCTTTTATCCGTTGAGCGATGGCCCTTCCATTCAGAACCACCGGATCACTATGACCTGCTTTCGCACCTGCTCGAGCCGTCGCTCTCGCAGTCAAGCACCCTTATGCCATTACACTAAATGGGCGATTTCCGACCGCCCTTAGGGTACCTTCGTGCTCCTCCGTTACGCTTTGGGAGGAGACCGCCCCAGTCAAACTACCCACCACACACGGTCCTCGTCCCCGTTTCAGGGACTGAGTTAGAACCTCAACAATACCAGGGTGGTATTTCAAGGGCGACTCCACGCTAGCTAGCGCTAGCGCTTCAAAGTCTCCCACCTATCCTACACAGATAGTGTCAAAGTCCAGTGTGAAGCTATAGTAAAGGTTCACGGGGTCTTTCCGTCTAGCCGCGGGTACACTGCATCTTAACAGCGATTTCAATTTCACTGAGTCTTGGGTGGAGACAGCGTGGCCATCATTACGCCATTCGTGCAGGTCGGAACTTACCCGACAAGGAATTTCGCTACCTTAGGACCGTTATAGTTACGGCCGCCGTTTACCGGGGCTTCGATCAAGAGCTTCGCCGAAGCTAACCCCATCAATTAACCTTCCGGCACCGGGCAGGCGTCACACCCTATACTTCCACTTACGTGTTTGCAGAGTGCTGTGTTTTTAATAAACAGTTGCAGCCACCTGGTCACTTCGACTCCTCTTAGCTTACGCAGTAAATGCTTCACCAAAAGGAGCGTACCTTCTCCCGAAGTTACGGTACCATTTTGCCTAGTTCCTTCACCCAAGTTCTCTCAAGCGCCTTGGTATTCTCTACCTGATCACCTGTGTCGGTTTACAGTACGGTCGTCTGTTACCTGAAGCTTAGAAGTTTTTCCTGGAAGCATGGCATCAACCACTTCGCTCACTTAAAAGTAAGCTCGTCATCAGCTCTCGGCCTTAGGATTCCGGATTTACCTAAAATCCCAGCCTACTACCTTAAACGCGGACAACCAACGCCGCGCTGGCCTAGCCTTCTCCGTCCCTCCATCGCAGTAACAGCCGGTATCGGAATGTTAACCGATTTCCCATCGACTACAGCTTTCGCTCTCGCCTTAGGGGCCGACTCACCCTGTCCCGATTAACGTTGGACAGGAAACCTTGATCTTCCGGCGGGGAGGTTTTTCACCCCCCTTATCGTTACTCATGTCAGCATTCGCACTTGTGATACCTCCAGCAAACCTCTCGATTCACCTTCAACGGCCTACACAACGCTCCTCTACCATATGTGCCTAAGCACACATCCGCAGCTTCGGTTATCAGTTTGAGCCCCGTTATATCTTCCGCGCAGGCCGACTCGACTAGTGAGCTATTACGCTTTCTTTAAAGGATGGCTGCTTCTAAGCCAACCTCCTAGCTGTCTAAGCCTTCCCACATCGTTTCCCACTTAACTGATATTTGGGACCTTAGCTGGCGGTCTGGGTTGTTTCCCTCTTGACGACTGACGTTAGCACCCGCCGTCTGTCTCCCGTGATAAAACTTACTGGTATTCGGAGTTTGCATCGGGTTGGTAAGTCGGGATGACCCCCTAGCCGAAACAGTGCTCTACCCCCAGCAGTCAATTCCACGAGGCGCTACCTAAATAGCTTTCGAGGAGAACCAGCTATCTCCGAGCTTGATTAGCCTTTCACTCCGACCCACAGCTCATCCGAATCTTTTTCAACAGATCCCGGTTCGGTCCTCCAGTGCCTGTTACGGCACCTTCAACCTGGCCATGGGTAGATCGCCCGGTTTCGGGTCTAATGCCAGCAACTAAACGCCCAGTTAAGACTCGGTTTCCCTACGGCTCCCCTATACGGTTAACCTTGCTACTGACATTAACTCGCTGACCCATTATACAAAAGGTACGCCGTCACAGGACGCAATGCCTGCTCCGACTGCTTGTACGTACGCGGTTTCAGGGTCTATTTCACTCCCCTCTCCGGGGTTCTTTTCGCCTTTCCCTCACGGTACTAGTTCACTATCGGTCAGCCAGGAGTATTTAGCCTTGGAGGATGGTCCCCCCATCTTCAGTCAAAATTACACGTGTTTCGACCTACTCGTTTTCACAACTGCAGTGCTTTCGTGTACGGGGCTATCACCCACTGTCGCCGGACTTTCCAGACCGTTCCACTAACACTGCTGTTGCTTAAGGGCTTTTCCCCGTTCGCTCACCGCTACTTAGGGAATCTCAATTGATTTCTTTTCCTGCAGGTACTTAGATGTTTCAGTTCCCTGCGTTCGCCTCCCTTACCTATGTATTCAGTAAGGGATGACCCACAAGTGGGCCGGGTTTCCCCATTCGGACACCTCCGGATCAAAGCCTGTTTGACGGCTCCCCGAAGCATTTCGTTGCCTACCACGTCCTTCATCGCCTCTGGCTGCCAAGGCATCCACCACGTACGCTTAATTGCTTGACCATATAACCTCAGACTCTTTAAAAGCCTAACGCTACACAACCAAACTCGCCTTCGATCATCGTACAGATTTTTTGCGCTTGTATAAGAACAGCATACACATTCTATCGATCAACC
>NZ_JARYTH010000013.1:0-2547 GCF_029911965.1 Pseudohongiella sp. SYSU M77423
GGATCTATCGGGAGTTGGAATTGAACCTGCGCATCAAGCCCCGGCGGCGAATACAGCGTGACAGGCCTGACCCGCTGTATCCAGCGTCAACTATCTTGGCCGGTCAGCGTCAATTAGCTTGGCCGGCTGATGCTGTTTAATTCTGTATCTGTTTTAAGGCTGTTTTGCGTCGATAACTGTCCCCCTCGCAATGGATAATTGTCGCGTTATGAACCAGCCTGTCGATGGCCGCCACGGTCATCACCGTGTCGTCGAACAGCTGGTCCCAGTCTTCAAAGCTCTGGTTCGAAGTGATGATCAAGCTACCGCGCTCGTAGCGGTGTGCGATAAGCTCAAACAACACGCTGCTTTCCTGCTCGCTCTTGCGTACATAACCAATGTCATCAACGATGAGTACGGCGTAGCGATCCAGTTTGTTTAATGCCTCATTGAGGTGCAGCTCCGCTTTGGCTTTTTGCAACTGCTGTACCAGCAGCGTGGCAGGCATGAACTTGACACGTACACCATGTTCAATCAGGGCATAACCAAGAGCACTGGCCAAATGCGTTTTGCCAACGCCGCTGGCACCAAACAGCATGACGTTGTAGCCCCGGTTGACCCATTGTCGTTCGTTGATCAGAGTATTTATCTGAGCAGGCTTTACACCCTTAACAGCCGTGAAGTCATAATCGTTTAACCGTTTGCCAGCCGGTAATGCAGACTCGTGCAAGTAGCGCTTCAGGCGTTTGTCTTCACGGCTGTTAAGCTCGATCAGGCAAAGCTCATGCAGATACTGCTGCGGGGACCATTGTTGTTTGACGGCCTTGGCAGCCATGCTTTGCCAGTTCTCTTTTATGCTGGCCAGACGCAGTTGTTTTAACATCAAGGGTAATGCGGCCGTTGAACTGCTCATGCGGCTGCTCCCTGTGTGATCAGCGCGCTGTACTGTGACAACGCATGCTGATTGACGTTGATTGTCGGGATCTCACTGGGTTGATCCAGAAAGCGCTTCTCGCACTGCATCAGGCAGGGGAACTGTCCTCGGCGGATCTCGGCCAACACATAACGGCCCAGCGCCTGTTCCTGATTGCTCTTGTGCGCCAGATGCAGCAAGCGCACCATCAGGTGACAGGCACGATCGGGATCGTGATGTTGCTCTAGCCACTGCCAGATGTACTGATAATCACCTTCAGGTATCAGCTCATCGCGCCATCGATAGTGTCGAAGCGCTCGGGGCTTTTTGACCAATGACTCGATCAGGTGTCGGTAATTGACGCTGTGAAGTCGCTCTTGATTGCGTGCGAACAGCCGCTCCAGGGTCAGTGTGTGGATGCCGCTGCAATACAGCTCCAGCCGATCATCGAAGGCGCGCAGCAGCACTCTGGCATGCTTGAGCCGTGAGGGCACCGTATAGGTTACCCGTTTGTACATGATGGTGCTGGTGCGCGAGACACGCACCAGCTCTTCAGTGTAATTGACGCTGGGAGCCGTCGGCAGCGGTTGTAATTGTCGCTGCTCAACTTTAAAGGCACTGGCGATGCGGCGATTATGGCGAGCGACAATCTGGGCAATGAACTTAGCGTACGCCTGGCGGCTTTCAAAATCATAACTGCCGCGGATCTGCAGCGCCCGTTCAATGCGAGGTTTAAGGTGGCCATGTGGCGACTCGATGGCACCGTTCTCATGTGCCTGACCCCGGTTGTTGCGAGTCGCTTTGACATTGTAATGCCTGCAAAACTGTTCATAGCGGCTGGTAAAGTCGTCTTGTTCCTGACGATTTTTATAGGCAGCACTCAGGCTGTCAGTGCGCTGTTCTTTGGGTACACCACCGCTGGCCTCATAGGCTCGGCTAAGACCACTGGCCAAAGCCGTGTAACTCTCACCGCCCCACACCGGCTCAGCAAAGGTCCAGCCGCTGTAAGTGAGGCGATAGTGAAACAGCCGGTGAGGCGCCGGTTCGCCAGCCACAGTAACCGGCGACCCAACCACGGTAAAATCAGCAATACCTTGCTCCCCAGGAATGTGTTCCTGAGCAAAGGTCACCATCTGGTCTGGACCGTGTAATTGTCGCCAATGATTAACCCGTCTTTCCAAGGTTCGACGGGTGCGGGTATCGAACTTATCAGGATGAAACTCGCACAGATGTTCGAAGATATCGATCGCGGGTAAATCCGGAACCTGGTTCAGTAACGGCAGCACGATCGGCTCCCATACATGGGTCAAAGGATCCTGGCGTGTGCGCCAGGTGCGTTTCCTGGAAGCGGGTTTGTGCACATTAGCGTCGATACGCCGGGCCGTACGCTCTGACAGGCCGGCCTTGGCAGCGGCCACAGCTTGAGTATGTGTTTCTCGGTAGTCCATATATAACCTGACTTGTTGATCTGTAACATGTTTACCCGACACAGCGAATCCTCCATTGCTGTGCCGAACCTTAGCAGATCAACCGGCCAAGATAGTTGTCGCTGAGAGGCCAAGATAATTGTCGCTTAATACCCGCTGAGTGTGCCGACGAACGTTAATCAGGTCTGGTCGATCGACTTCATGAGCGACACGTTGATTGATGGACGC
>NZ_JARYTH010000014.1:0-1697 GCF_029911965.1 Pseudohongiella sp. SYSU M77423
CATAGTTCCTCAGCTCAATCATCACCCATGTTCCTTATACCTCTCTCTTTTCGTCATGCTACGAGCACATAACGCCCCATAATAACCGGCGCTGCGCGAAGCGCGCGTCTGGCGACCGAAGGGAGCGAAGTTAATTGTATTGTTACTGCACGGAGTGCTGGTGTTGAGCGAAGCCCAGTATGTGAAGCGGTAGCGGAGCATGGGGCCGCCGACAACCAGGGTGTAGATCCGAGCCACTTTTCTCTGATGAAACCCAGAAAGATTGATCCACCATTTACTGCCACTATTTCGCAGCTCCTTGCCCGATTGCCACCCCACCATTGACGGCATTTTTTTAACTGCTTCCGACGACAACCACACCACCGTAGAATCTGTCTCGTTCGTTGAGCAAACTTATTACTGTAAACAGCCACAAGACACTTTAAATTTAGCACGATCTAGGTCCTTGCCCATACCGAGCGGCACTTTGCCTACTACCGAACGGTGATTACTCATCCCTGGCACCCCTTAGTGCAGTAACGCCATATATTCAGCGGCGCAGCCATGCTGCGTCCGGTGTGGCCGTAAGGCCACACGAACTGAAATGAATTGTTAGTGCACTCTCGTTTGTTACGGGCGCTCATGCAATTCTCTCGTAGTGCTCCATTAGCCGGGTTTCACCCTGGATGTCCATGGATACCGTGCGTACGTGATTGAATCCGTTCTTTATCATTACACGGCCTGAAGCGTGATTCTCTGGTAGGTGCCTAGCATAAACAAGTGGCAGCCCAATCTCAGTAAGTCCGAAATCCACTAGAGCACCAGCCGCCTCCGTACAGTAGCCGTATCCCCAGTAAGGAACCCCGATCCAGTACCCAAGATTGCCGCCAGTTTCCGTAAGCTCAGTCAGGCTCACTGTCCCAATCAATTCCTCAGTATCTGTCATTGTGACTGCGTATACGATGCGCTCACCGGAAGCGAATAACTTCGCGTGAGAGGATATCCACTCCTCCGCCATACCGTCCTCATAAGGATGCGGTATGTTGATGGTCATCTCCGATACTCGTGGATCGCCAGCTAGCTCCTTGACTCGGGGAGCATCTGACAATGAGAAGGGCCGCAGAGTCAGTCTAGAGGTCTTAAGTATGGGCTGCGCTTCCACGTTGCTAAGTTCTCTGAAGCATCATTGTGCACTAACGCCCCATAATAACCGGCGCTGCGCGAAGCGCGCGTCTGGCGACCGAAGGGAGCGAAGTTAATTGTATTGTTACTGCACGGAGTGCTGGTGTTGAGCGAAGCCCAGTATGTGAAGCGGTAGCGGAGCATGGGGCCGCCGACAACCAGGGTGTAGATCCGAGCCACTTTTCTCTGATGAAACCCAGAAAGATTGATCCACCATTTACTGCCACTATTTCGCAGCTCCTTGCCCGATTGCCACCCCACCATTGACGGCATTTTTTTAACTGCTTCCGACGACAACCACACCACCGTAGAATCTGTCTCGTTCGTTGAGCAAACTTATTACTGTAAACAGCCACAAGACACTTTAAATTTAGCACGATCTAGGTCCTTGCCCATACCGAGCGGCACTTTGCCTACTACCGAACGGTGATTACTCATCCCTGGCACCCCTTAGTGCAGTAACGCCCCGCAACAGCGGCGCGAACGAAGTAAGCGTCCGGGCGCAAAGCGCCGAACTGTTTGCCATTGTTATGTGC
>NZ_JARYTH010000015.1:0-1193 GCF_029911965.1 Pseudohongiella sp. SYSU M77423
GGCGGAACTTGTATGTTCTGCTCTGACGGGTCATAAATGGCTTGTCGGGGTGGAGGGACCAACGGAACTTCTGGCAGATTGCACTGCACAGACTGGTCGAGAACTCGTCCCACCCCTCACTTTAAATGCCAATAAGGAATCTATCGGCTCGCGACCGACGATAAATAGCAAGTAAGCATTTCAGTGAGGCCCCGACAACCAAAATAACGATACCTTGGAGGGGCGATCATGACAACTGAAAACGCTATCGTTCAAGTCGGGGTTGATATCAGCAAGGCCAAACTGGATATCTGTCTTTCCTCTGATGAACAGCTGGTCATCAATAACACATTAGCTGCCATTAAAAAGTGGCTTTCTGGAATTTCAGAACCGATCGAATTAGCCATGGAAGCCACTGGCATCTTTCACCTGACGTTGGCCCAGGAGGCTTTCCGTCAGGGGCACACGGTTTATCTGATCAACGGCTATCGTCTAAACCGGTATCGAGACGGAGTTGGTGTCAGAGCTAAAACAGATCAAGGTGATGCCCGTTTGTTGCAAAGATACCTGCAGCGCGAGCGAGACCAGCTGGAGCCTTGGAACCCTGCACCACCTGAGCAAATGCGATTGCAGGCGTTGCTAAAGCGCCGGGCCTGCGTTGTCTCGGCACGAGTAAAGCTGGACCAAAGTCTGGCTGATATTCCAGAGCTTAAACGCACAAACGCCATGCTCAAACGTGCTCTTGAGTCAGCTGAAAAGCAAATCATGCAAAAGCTTGTAGCGCTGGTCAAACAAGCAGGTTGGGATCAGGACATGAAGCGTTGTCAGGCCATTGAGGGCATTGGTCCGGTGACCTCTGTCGCGCTGACCAGCATCTTCCACCGAGGAAAATTTCGCAACAGTGATGCTTTCATCGCTTTTTTGGGCTTGGATGTACGTGTGCGTGACTCTGGCCAGATGCGAGGCAAGCGAAAGTTAACTAAACAAGGTGATTCAGAAATCAGGCGGCTCTTATATCTAGCAGCCATGCATGCCAAGCGACACAAAACCTGGCAGGCATTTTATCAACGCTATATCGACAGGGGGCTTTCCAACATACAAGCGTTAATGATCTTGGCCAGGAAGCTAGCCAGAGTGGCATTCGCACTGATGCATAATCAGAGCGATTATGTGCCCAAAAATGCTTGCATAGAGACATAGAATCTCGACCTCGC
>NZ_JARYTH010000016.1:0-809 GCF_029911965.1 Pseudohongiella sp. SYSU M77423
GAACTGGGGAGTTCTCACTAACCAGACACCACAAACAAAAAAGGCCCGCATAAAGCGGACCTTTGAACAACCTGATACATAGGTTACAGACTATACCGGGGACATAGGTTACACATGTCGGTATTTGGGAGGTTGCCCAAATGCCCTGGAAAGAGTGTAACCGTATGGATGAGAGACTTAAGTTCGTTGCCAGGTTGCTCGATGGGGAACCCATGACCCAGGTGTGTCGCGATTTCGGCATCTCCCGCAAAACTGGCTATAAGATATTTAACCGCTACAAAGATAGTGGTCTGGAAGGGCTTGTCGATCGCAGTCGACGGCCCTATCGCCATGCAAACAAGCTACCGGTGCAGGTTGAGCGAACGATTTTGAAGCTCAAACAGCAATGGCCTGACTGGGGAGCACCAAAGATTCGCGAAAAGCTGATTCGCAACTTCCCAACCATCAAGGCACCCGCCAAAAGCACCGTGCATGCTGTGCTGGAACGTCATGGTCTGGTTACACCACGCAAAAAGCGTCGTTATCGAGCCCAAGGCACTCCATTGAGTGATTCGCTCACACCGAATGGGTTGTGGTGCACGGACTATAAGGGTGAGTTTTTACTGGGAAACCAGCGTTACTGCTATCCACTGACTATTACCGATTACCGCAGCCGCTATCTGTTGGCCTGCGAGGCGCTGGAGTCAACCAGGGAGAAGGATGCTTTCACAGTCTTTGAGCGCGTATTTAAGGAGTTTGGTGTGCCGTTTGCGCTTCGCAGTGATAACGGTCTGCCATTCGCCTCTGCCAACGCGCTATTCGGGCTAAGC
>NZ_JARYTH010000017.1:0-802 GCF_029911965.1 Pseudohongiella sp. SYSU M77423
AGCGGAATCTTGGCACCTAACAATCAATTCTATAAAGGACAAACTGCGTCGCAGTTTGCCTATAAATAAGGGCGTTAACTGCACATGGGCATAGCGATGACTGAGACCAAATCGCCACCGCATTGGAGGCACTTTCTAGCTCTAGAAGAAGATCTGGCTAGTACAGTTCGTTATATAGAGTTTGCCGAAGCGAACTTTAAAACGTATTCGGTAGAATTCACTTCTTTACTTCTTTCGGCATGCTCAGAAGTAGATGTTGTATGCAAACTACTATGCAAAAATCTGGATAAAAAATCCAAGGCAAGCAATATAGGACATTATGCATCGAAGCTCGGTTCTGCATATCCGTCGCTGGGAAACTTTGAAGTAGAAATACCAAGGTTTGGACTAAAATTCCAACCTTGGAAGAATTGGGCAGGGAAGTCTCGCAAAAGTCCGTTATGGTGGGGTGCACACAACAAGGTAAAACATAATAGGGACGATCATTTCGGCGAAGCAAATTTGAGTAATGTACTAAATGCTCTTGCCGGGCTATATGTAGCGACTCTTCATCTTTACAAGTCAATGGCTGAAAGCGCAGAGCTTGGCCCTACACCACTCTTATTCAGGCCTGGGGGAGACTATTTCAGCGGAGTTACTCACATGGATACTGAAGTACTAATAAATTATTCTTTCGGCAGTTAACAATCAATTGCACGTGACCAGCTACGCCGGCACGTGAATACGGGCGTTATGCAGCTTGACACCGTTGCGCAACACGCTACACTGTAGGCCATGATCAAGACTTTCAAGCACAAGGGAC
>NZ_JARYTH010000018.1:0-670 GCF_029911965.1 Pseudohongiella sp. SYSU M77423
TAACGCCCGTATTCACGCACCAGCGCAGCTGGCTGCGTGGAATTGATGGTTATGCAGCTGTGAGCTCAACTTTCTGCACTCTATCCAGTTTGAGACTCTTGCCTGCATGCCACAGATCATAAGCATCCTGCATGGCAAGCCAACTCTCAGGAGTGCGCCCGAGCGCCTTGGAAAGACGAAGAGCCATTTCCGGACTGACCCCGCTTTGGAGTTTGAGTATTCGATTCAAAGTTGAAGGAGAGACATCCAGCTTATCTGCGAGAAATCGGCAGCTCAGGCCAAATGGCTGCATGTAAGTTGCCAGGATGAATTCGCCGGGATGGGGCGGGTTGTACATAGCCATTAATGGTAATCCTCATAATCAAGCAGATACACATGCCCGTCGCGAAACTCAAAGGTAAGCCGCCAGTTGCCACTGACAGTTATGGCCCAAATGCCTTTTCGATTGCCTTTGAGCGGGTGCAGCTTGTATCCAGGAATATCGAGATCCGAGACTTCCATTGCAGTATCCAAAGCAGCCAGTTGCATCCTAAGACGTCCAGTATGATTTGCCTGGATGCCACGAGTGCTGCCCGTTTCGTAGTACAGCCTCAGTCCCTTGTGCTTGAAAGTCTTGATCATGGCCTACAGTGTAGCGTGTTGCGCAACGGTGTCAAGCTGCATAACGCCC
>NZ_JARYTH010000019.1:0-618 GCF_029911965.1 Pseudohongiella sp. SYSU M77423
GTTATGTGCTCGTAGCATGACGAAAAGAGAGAGGTATAAGGAACATGGGTGATGATTGAGCTGAGGAACTATGCAGCTAGCGATGCAGAGCGGTTAGTTGAGCTGGCGAATAACGCCAATGTGTCGCAGTTCCTGGTCTACACTTTTCCCTACCCCTATACGTTTGAAGACGCAGTTTGGTGGATTACTACTGGATCGCAAGAAAACGGAGCGATAACCAAAGCTGTCGAATACCACGGCGAATTAATCGGTAGCGTAGGGGTTACCCCGCAAACTGGTTGGAAAAGTCACACGGCGGAAATTGGATACTGGCTGGGTGAGCAGTTCTGGGGTCGCGGAATAGCAACTCAAGTACTAGAGCGTATGACAAATGAAGTGTTTTCGGGTGAACGGTGGACTAAGCTATTTGCTCCAGTCCTTTCTCCTAATCAAGCGTCTGTGCGCGTGCTTGAGAAAAACGGATATCAGTTGGAAGGCATTCTGAAAAACGAAGTTATAAAAAACGGGCAGCTTTTCGATGTGCATCATTATGCCAAGCACCGCACATAACAATGGCAAACAGTTCGGCGCTTTGCGCCCGGACGCTTACTTCGTTCGCGCCGCTGTTGCGGGGCGTTA
>NZ_JARYTH010000001.1:0-885867 GCF_029911965.1 Pseudohongiella sp. SYSU M77423
AGTTTGGTGTGCCGTTTGCGCTTCGCAGTGATAACGGTCTGCCATTCGCCTCTGCCAACGCGCTATTCGGGCTAAGCCGCTTATCGGTGTGGTGGCTGCGACTGGGCATTACGATCGAACGCATCGAGCCTGGCAAGCCTCAGCAAAATGGACGCCATGAACGCATGCATCTGACATTGAAGAAAGCCACCACCAAACCTGCGCAATTTAATTTCCTTCAACAGCAAGAGCGATTCGACAGATTTATCGATGAGTACAATAACGAACGGCCACACGAGGCTCTGGGCATGAGATATCCAGGCGAAGTATATACACCATCAACGCGTGCTTACACGCGTCCAGAGGATCCCGATTACCCCTATCATGATAGGGTGATTCAGGTGACCCAGTGCGGACGATTGTGTATCGGGCGCAGAAAAATAAATCTAAGTACCGTATTTGCAGGGCAATTAGTCGGAGTACGCGAGGTGAGCGACAAAATTTGGGTCGTCAGCTTTATGGAGTATGATCTGGGATACTTCGATGAAGACGAGGGGCGAGTCGAGCCCGGGGACAATCCATTTATACCAAAAGTGTAACCTATGTCTTCGGTATGAAATGTAACCTATGTCCCCGGTCTGGACCCTTTGTTGTTTGGCGCACCCGGAGAGATTCGAACTCCCGACCAAGTGGTTCGAAGCCACTACCTGGAACGCCATGTGATTGTTTTTATTAACTTTAATAGTGCGTCCGTTGCGTGATTTTGCACTACAAAGCACAACAATGCCCAACCAAACCCGCAAAAGTCCCGCATACAAATCCAACCCAAAAGCTTGGACTGCGGTCCAGTTGAGATACGGGAAAAGTTTCAATATCACTTGTCCGCGCTACTGCTTTCCTGATCCTTTATCGCACTTTCTGGTTCGCATCGTTTGTGTCGGGCTGAAACCATATCCCAGACCGAGACACCTAGCATGAATCCAAGCCCCGGATAAAAATACCATTCACTCATCGTTATGGCCCCGATCAATACTAATATCGGGCCAATCAACCCCAGCGCTGTCCGATGCCATTGCCCGTGACTGAAGTAACCCAACACATTGACGACTATCACCAGAACGGCTATGAGCGGAATGACCCAACTCACGAGTACCGATTCCCACTGACTGAGAAAACCTAAGCCCAAAGCCGCGCCTATAGCGCCCAGTGCGGGGAAACACGCGGAACATCCTATTCCTGCAACCAAGGCTCCGCTAAAGCCAGCTTTGTCACCAATGCGGACTATCATGTTAAACAAATTATTGAACATACTGTCTCCCTTTATTGCCGATTTCAAGGATGATTCCAGGCAACCTCGTGCACTCTGCTACGCAGCGCAACAAGATAACTGTTTAACATCCTTAGTGAACGTCTGAGCGCAAAGCTTGAGACCTTCCACCATGGTCAAATAAGGAAACATCTCATCACCGATAGCCTTCACCGTCATGCCTGCGCGCAGCGCCATTACCGCCGTCTGAATCAGTTCACCGGCGTCTCCCGCTACAGCCTGCACACCCAGCAACTTTCCTGAGTCGCGATCGGCCACCATCTTTATAAACCCATTGGTGTCGAAATTGACCAGCGCGCGCGGTACATTCTCCAGATCCAGCACGCGGGTATCCACGGTAAAGCCTCGCTTGATTGCCTCGGCTTCTGTCAGGCCAACGGTGGCCACCTGAGGGTCGGTAAACATCACGGCTGGCATGGCGCTGAGGTCCAGGATTGTCTTGCCTCCCGTCATGTTGACAGCAGCCCGACTGCCTCCGGCAGCGGCGACGTAAACAAATTGCGGCTGACCGGTGCAGTCACCGGCGGCAAAGATACCGGGGACCGTGGTTTGAAGTTGTTCGTCCACCTGGATCGCACCACGGGAGGTTTCCACGCCGATACCCTCCAGGTTCAGGGCCTCGGTATTGGGGGTCCGTCCGGTGGCTATCAACAGTTGACTTGCCCGCAGGGTACCAGCGTTGGTGTGGAGAATAAATTCATTGTCGGTATATTCCGTACGGCTGGCCTGCGTCTGCTTGAGCACCTCGATGCCTTCGCGCTTGAACGCTGCCTCAATGGCCTCGCCGATTGCAGGGTCTTCACTGGATAGCAGAGTGCTGCGGGCCAGGACAGTGACCTGGCTACCCAGTCGGGCAAAAGCCTGAGCCAGCTCCAAAGCGACAAATCCGGCGCCGATTACAATCAATCGATCTGGCAAAGCCTCCAGTGTCATTGCGCTGGTGGAAGTCAGGTAGGGCGTTTCAGCCAGCCCTGGTAGCGGCGGCACCGCCGGGCGGGCGCCAGTGCCGATGAAAGCACAATCGAAGCGGACGCTCTGCTCGTCACCTTCATTCAGTCTGACCGCCAGGTGATGGGCATCAAGAAAGCGGGCCTCGCCGTTCAGGACCGTGATGCCTGGGTGGTCGCGCAAAATCCGCTGGTACTTGGCATCACGCAGCTCGTCGACACGTTCTTGCTGTAGCTGGAGCAGTTTCGCCCGATCCACCACCGGTGCGTGGGCGCTCAATCCCTCGTCAAAGGGGCTTTCCTTTCGCTGATGCGCAATATGCGCGGCGCGAATCATGATCTTCGAGGGTACGCAGCCGACATTCACGCAGGTGCCGCCGATGGTACCTCGCTCGATCAGGGTAATGCGTGCTCCACGTTCGGCCGCCTTCAGGGCGGCCGCCATGGCCGCCCCGCCGCTGCCGATCACCGCAATATGCGGGGTTTTGTTATCGCTCATAAGGGGTTTTCCTTACTGAGATGAGTCGTTGTCATTCGCGCTCGTGAATTTGAGGATCGATGGAAAGCCGGCGTTGGTGGTGGCTTCGGTCAACGCCGCCACGGACGTCTGGGCGTCGTCGAAGGTGACCACGGCTTCACGTTCTCGATAGTCCACGTCGATCTGCGAGACGCCTTCCACTTGGCCTAGAGCCATCTTGATGGTGATCGGACAAGTAGGGCAGGTCATGCCCGGCACTGAAAGTGTGACGGTCTGCATTGCGGCCCATGCGGGCATGCTTAGCAGGGCGATAAACAAGGGCATAATGAATCGCATTTTCATGGGAAATCTCCTTTTAATAGAACAGGGGAAGAGCGTAAGGGAACACCACGCCAATCAATACCAGTACCAATACCATCCAGAATGCGACCTTGTAGGCAGAGCGAACGCGGGGGACGGCGCATACCTCTCCCAGCTGGCATTTCTCCGATGGGCGGTAGATTCGGCGCCAGGCGAAGAACAGGGCCACCGCCGCTATGCCGATGAAAAGCGGACGATAGGGTTCCAGCGCCACTAGGTTACCAATCCAGGCGCCGGATATTCCCAGCGAGACCAGCACCAGAGGCCCGAGACAGCAGGCCGAGGCCAAAAGCGCCGCAACCCCGCCGGCAGCCAGGGGAAAGCGCCCTGAATTCGACATTGACATAATGCTTACTCCTTTCCTGATCCTCTCCAATGGATTAAAGTTACATCCGTAGCTGGATACGGAGTCAATAGCATGCAGAACAAATCCAATACAATGACCATCGGCGGGCTGGCCAAGGCTGCCGACGTGCATATTGAGACGATCCGTTACTATCAGCGGCGAGGCCTGTTAAAGGAGCCTGATCGTCCGTTGGGCGGCATTAGACGGTATGGATCTACCGATATAGACCGATTGATGTTCGTGAAAACGGCGAAAGAGCTCGGCTTCAGTCTTAATGAAATTAGCGACCTGCTTCGGCTGGAAGATGGCGCTAATTGCCTGGAAGCCAGTGCTCTCGCCGAGCATAAGCTGGAGCACGTACGAAAGAAGATCGTCAGACTGAAGCGCATAGAGAAGGTGTTGCGTGAAATGGTCGGTCGATGTCACGCGCAGCAGGGCAATGTCTTTTGCCCCTTGATTGAGTCTTTGCATGAAGGAATCACGAAAGCGTGACAGCCAAAGTTTTGAGCGTGCCAACAAAGAACACGTGAATGAATCACTGCAGATTCACTGATGATCAAAATTCTCAATGATTACAGGCATGGCGTCAGGTATTGCTTTTTCGACGGCGATAGCCTGGTTTCTGTAATGAGTCCGCCGCCCCAACAAAAACGATCAGCTCTCCGCTGATGCCGGAGACGGCGTAGGCTTTCGATGTTGACGGCAAATAGGGGCGTCCTGCGGGGTAAAACTCAGCAAAAACTGTATTCGCTGGAAGTGGTCGCACGGATCCCACTTCTCTATCGTCGGTTGGTTCTGACGAACCTAGTAAACTCAGGAAAGTCCCGCAAACTCCCGCATTTAAACGGTTTTCAGCCTGGGGATAACCTACCCAAAGGACTTCAACCCATTGTTTTAATGAGAAATATTGGCGCACCCGGAGAGATTCGAACTCCCGACCAAGTGGTTCGAAGCCCCTATTGCAAGCGCTATATGATTGTTTTTATTAACTTTAATAGTGCGTCCGTTGCGTGATTTTGCACTATAAAGCACAACAATGCACAACCAAACCCGCAAAAGTCCCACAAGGACTTAGCGCAGAATACGGGGAAGAGGCACTAGCCCGAAAATATACTGAAAACCTTGTCTGTGGCCAAAGTGAGGCATAACACTAGATTTAGGAAGCCTAGTTGACACCTAGTGCATTAGGAATCAATCTGATCAATGTCTCGCTTGTGAGGTAGAATAGAAATTAGTGGCAAAAACAGGGTTTATTTCAAGTGGCAGAAAACAAATTTGTCTGCGAGTTCAATCTTCCAAAAATGGACTGTGCCGCTGAAGAGCAGATGGTTCGAATGGCATTTGCGCATATTGAACCACCTCCGACTCTTATTTTTGATCTAAAAAATCGCAGCCTTAGAATAGTCCACAGTGGCAAACTATCTGACATTCAGTCACGACTTGAAGCATTGCGCCTGGGTGCAAAATTGCAATCAGTGCGTGAACTTAGTGAAGATGAACTGACTCAGACCATGAAGCAGTCAGATGTAGATCATGCGCGCGAATCGTACGCACTCAAGTGGTTGTTAGCTATCAACGGGACTATGTTTTCTCTTGAGTTGATAGTCGGCTGGATAGCGCAATCTACCGGCTTGATCGCCGATTCCTTAGATATGTTCGCAGATGCCGCAGTTTATGGGCTGGCACTGTATGCGGTAGGGCGCGCTAGCAGCTTGAAGTTACGTGCAGCCCATCTGGCGGGGCTTTTACAGATGCTGCTCGCGTTGAGCGTACTTGGTGAGGTCGTGCGACGTTTCTTTTTGGGTAGTGAGCCTGTTTCCGGATTGATGATAAGCTTTGGGATGCTAGCGTTGGCAGCCAACATCGCTTGCCTGATAATAATTCATCGCGAGAAAGACAGCGGCGCACATATGAAGGCCAGCTGGATTTTCTCGGCCAATGACGTTATCGCCAACGTTGGCGTCATTCTCGCCGGTGTGTTGGTGACCTGGACAGGATCAAGTTATCCAGACCTGGTGATTGGTTTCATTATTGGTGCCATTGTATTAAACGGTGCCTGGCGCATTCTTCAGCTTAAAAATTAGCACATTGGACATTTGTGCGTGCCACTATGATGAGCGCAACCTAGAACGACACTTTAATTCCCCCATTTACAATAAAACCATCAAGCGGGGCATAAATATCCCTGAACTGAGGATTCGATAGGCTGCCGGTGTAGATAGTATCGAACCGTGTTTGACGGGTATCACCAAAGTTTTCGAAATTAAGGAATAGCTTTACGTTTTCCGCCAAAGTCTTCTCTGTCATCACACCTGTGACCCAATAGCTTTTACCTCTGGCACCGTCGCTCAGACGCTGCGGTCCATAGTAATAAGCTTCAAGTCCTATCCTGAAATCATCTTCGCGCTCATAGATTAGAACATTGTTGAGCCGGTGTTCTGACACCAGCGGCGCTCTGGATACAGTACCCGCATAGTGCTCCCGCACATTCGCATGCGTATAACCCAGAAACAGCTTGAAGTCGCCGTATGTGGCTGTAACAGTGATCTCTACGCCCCGTGTATCGACATATCCATCTGGTTGCGTAAATTCAAGGTTATCTCCCTGCTCCTGCAACTCCAGTGGATCGTCCACGCGTGTATAAAACAGAAGCGAATTTAGCGTAATAAGGTTACCGTTACCCTGGGGTATCCTATAGGTCACATCCATGTTGACACCTTTGGACTGCTCCTCATTCATTGAGCTGCGGTCCAACGGTAATACATTGCGGAACTGCACACTCTCTGCTTCTTCAATGAATAATGAAGGCAAACGATAACCCAGGCCACCACCAGCGCGAACAGTAATGTCAGGCGTCGGCTCGTACAAAAACGCGACACGCGGCAGAGTAATGGTACCGTGATCATCGTTGTGGTCTACGCGAACGCCTGCTTCAATACTGACGGTGTCGGTCAGCGGTCGGGAGTTTTGAATGAATGCACCCAGCGTATACTGAGAGAAATCCTGATTAAAGCCTGGTACGGCGTCCTGTTGTTCAAATTCTTCAGTGATCAGGCTCAAGCCCGTTATCCACTCCGCAGCTCCCGTCGGTAGCGCGTAGTGCAACTCGCTGAAGCTTGATTTTTGTACCCCCGCAAATCCAAAGTCGGCCATTTCAAGCTCTCGATCAAAGTGTCCCAGACTGTTTCTGAAATTTAAAGTCCCCTCTCCCAGCGGCCGACTATATTCGAGCTGACTTGACAACCGCTTGGTACGATTGTCTTCGTAATAAGGCTCGGCGACCGGCCTGTCTTTGATGTAATCCATATTGCCGCCGAGGCGGTCTTCCACAACGGCGGTAATGCCGATGCTCAGCTCGCTTGAATCATCCAGATAGAAAAATGCGCGCGGATTCAGCGTCCATCGCTCAAATTCAGGAATAGCTGACAAGCCGACGTCCGACGGATCATAGGCAGCGTTTTCGTTCCATGAGGCGAAAAGCGTGGTACCTACGTTGTCGCTGCGCGAAGCGTGAAAAGCACTGGCATCGAGCCCACCCGCCGAAGTTCGATTTAGTAACATGCTGGTCTCTGGCTCGTAATCAGGCACTTTGGTGATCAGATTCACTAAACCCGCTATTGCGCCGCCTCCATACAAGGTAGAAGACGAGCCCTTGATGACCTCAACTGCCTGCAGATCCAGAGGCGCGATCTGGAGCAACCCAAGTCCACCGGCAAAGCCCGAATACAATGGCAAGCCGTCGCGCAACATTTGTGTGTAGCGGCCGTCCAGCCCCTGGATACGGATACTCGAGTTAAATGTGGTCGCCGAAGTCTGTTGAACCTGAATGCCGGTGCTTTCATTCAACAACATCCTGATGTCACCAGGTTTCATGTTCACCTTTTCACCAAGCTCTTCACCCGAGATTAATTCCACTCGTGTTGGCAAATCTTCCAATGAACGACGGCTTCGGGTAGAGGTCACCAGGATTTCTTCGACTGCCTCTTCCTGGGTATCTTCATCATCATCAGATTGGCCATACGCATCAGGTTGAACGATACAAAATACTAATACTCCACACACTAACGGGGACCAAAAAGACTGCATGATAAGAGCTCCTTTATGAACTGCTATTTTGGCTGACATCTGAATCAATGATGGAGGAGTCAGCTTTGTAGAACGCCGCTTTGGTGGCAATGGCCGACATTTAAAACCCTGTAGCTACTCCAGGGTCAATAGGGTATTATCTGGAAAAATTATAGAGGTGAGCATGCGGATAGGACAGCTAAGCCAAGCAACTGGCATAGGGATTGAAACAATTCGCTACTATGAGAAAGTTGGGTTGCTGCCCGACCCTGCACGATTGCCGAATGGTTATCGCGATTATGGCCCTGGGCACCTGGACAGATTGGCATTCATTCGCCAATGCCG
Organism: Pseudohongiella sp. SYSU M77423; assembly: GCF_029911965.1. Classification (NCBI taxonomy): domain Bacteria; kingdom Pseudomonadati; phylum Pseudomonadota; class Gammaproteobacteria; order Pseudomonadales; family Pseudohongiellaceae; genus Pseudohongiella; species Pseudohongiella sp. SYSU M77423. The sequence goes on from NZ_JARYTH010000001.1 coordinate 7,848, forward strand.
CTCTCTGGATATATCAATCGCTGATATAGCGCGTTTGCTCGATTTTCGACATGGTAGTCCAACAGATTGCGACGCGATCAATCAGCTGGTCGATGAACATCTGGCTCAGATTCGTACTCAAATTGTCAGCATGCGTGCGCTAGAGAGCCAGCTCATTGAGTTGCGTAAACGCTGTTCAAAAGGAAAGAGAACGCCTGATTGCGGTATTCTCAATGAATTGACAACCTCAGCCCGTGGCAAAATGGCAATCAAACGGTTCCCTTCACATTGATTAGCAACTGATCAACCTCACAGCCAATCACAGTCTATGGTGTCATTCTATCCGTGCCCATATATCTTGGTATCCTGGTGACAGTGATCAGGGTGTTCAAACTCCAGCGTGGAATGCCGTATGTTGAACTCCGCCTCCAGCGCCTTTTTTAGCCGATGTTTGGTCTGCTCAAACTGATCCCAGGCGCCGGCATCAATGACTACATGAGCGTCTAGCGAGGCTTCATGCTCACCCATTTGCCAGCAATGCACATGATGAACATCAACCACGCCTTCGATCCTGGTGAGTACCTGAATGACAGCGTCCGTATCAATATTCAAAGGGCTCCCCAACATCAATGTTCTGATACTTCCACCGATTTCTGTCAGGCCAAGATAAAGAATATAGCTTGCGATGACGATGGTGATGACAGGGTCAACCCAACGCAGGTCGTAGAGCAGGATGAAAACACCGCCAATGATCACGGCAACTGATGCGAGCGCATCGGACAGATTATGCAGAAACAGCGCACGGATGTTGACGCTGTCTTTCTGCATTGAATAGGTGAGCAAGGCTGTCAGCGCATCCACGGCCAGTGCAATACCGCCAAGCCAGATAACCCACCATCCTTTGACTTCCGGGGGATCCAGTATCCGCATCCCACCTTCGTAGATCAGATATATCCCAATGATAATCAAGGTGGTGTAGTTTATCAGGGCCGCAACCACTTCAATTCGCCCATAGCCAAAGGTCATTCTGGCGTCAGCCGGACGGCGCGAAATTTTCCGGGCGGCAAACGCAATGACCAGCGCTGCCATGTCCGAAAAGTTATGCAAGGCATCGGCAATAAGCGCCAGGCTGCCGGCAAAAATACCGCCCCCGATTTGCGCAAACGTCAGAATAGCATTGGCCCAGATGGCGATGGCAACGCGCTTATCCTTCGATTCCGGGGACATATGGTTGTGTTCGTGACTCATTGGATCACCCTCGTCCTAGTCGCTGGAAAATTGCCCCCGGCAAGGTCGCTAGGGGCAAAGCAATCACCTTTCCTTAAGTTTTTTGTCTTTCCTGTGCAGCAGGGTATAAAGCACCGGCAACACAAACAACGTCAGTAATGTCGACGAAATAATGCCGCCAATCACGACTGTAGCCAATGGCCTTTGAACCTCAGCACCTGTTCCGGTGTTTAGCGCCATGGGCACAAAACCCAATGCCGCGACAAGCGCTGTCATCAGCACCGGCCGCAGACGTATCAATGCGCCTTCAGTTACTGACTTGATCAGGTCACCATTCGCGTGCCACAGGTCGCGGATGAAAGCCACCATCACCAGTCCATTGAGCACGGCAACACCTGACAAGGCAATAAAACCCACCCCGGCAGAGATTGACAAGGGCATGTCTCGCAACCACAAAGAGAATACCCCGCCTGTCAGAGCAAGCGGTACGCCACTGAAGATAATCAAGGCATCCTTGAGCGAGCCAAATGCCATCACCAACAAAGCTACAATGATCGCCAGGGTGACGGGAACCACAATGGCAAGACGCTGACTGGCGGACTCCAGTTGCTCGAATGTGCCACCATAGTCGAGCCAATAGCCTGCGGGCAGATCGACCTCCTGCTCCATACGCTCGCGGATTTCCTCCACAAAGCCACCCAGGTCGCGATCACGAACGTTGGCGGTAACCACAACCCGTCTTTTGCCATTCTCGCGGCTAATCTGGTTGGGTGCGGGTGCCAGTTCCAGTTCTGCCACTTCCGATAACGGTACATAGCCCCCGTCAGGAAGCGGCACGGGTAGATCCGCCAGGCTATCCACATCCCGGCGGATATCTTCGGGTAGCCGGACCACCAACTGGAAGCGGCGATCACCTTCGTAAATCAGGCCTGCATTCTCGCCGCCGACGCCTGCTGCCACTAGGTCTTGCATGTCATCAACAGTCAGGCCGTAGCGCGACAGTGCCATGCGTTTGGGGTGAATCGAAAGCATGGGCAACCCCGTGACCTGTTCCAGTCGGGCATCAGCAGCGCCGGTGACCGACTCAACCACCTCCAGCACCTCAGTGGCCGAGGCAAGCAACTGATCCAGGTCATCACCGAATACCTTGATGCCCAGATCTGCCCGCACCCCTGAGATCAGCTCATTAAAACGCATCTCGATGGGCTGGGTGAACTCATAGTTGTTGCCGGGCAATTCTTCCACCGCCGCCTGGATTTCTGCGATCAGCGTATCCCTTGGTTTACCCGGATCGGGCCATTCCTCTTTGGGCTTAAGGATCACAAAGTTGTCGGCCACGTTGGGCGGCATGGGGTCGGTGGCGACCTCTGGCGTGCCGATTCGCGCAAAGACCTTGTCTACCTCCGGAAATTCCTTGATACGCTGCTCAAGCTGTTCCTGCATGGCAATCGACTGCTCCAGACCCGTGCCCGGAATGCGAAGTGCATGTAAGGCGATATCCCCTTCGTTAAGTTGCGGGATGAACTCAGAACCGAGCGTTGTCGCCAACCACAGACTGGCGGCCAGCAACACACCGGCACCGGTGAGTACCATCAAACGGAACCTTAGCGCGAGCTCCAAAGCCGGACGGTAAAGCTTTTTGGAGACGTTGATGACAGCACTTTCCTTTTCCCGGACCTTGCCGGTCATGAACACAGCAACTGCGGCGGGCACAATGGTCAGCGAGAGCAGCATCGCGGAAAGCAGCGCCATGACAACCGTAGCGGCCATGGGATGGAACATCTTGCCCTCGACACCGGTGAGGGAGAAGATGGGTATGTACACCACGGTAATAATGGCCACACCGAACAGGCTGGGCCGGATAACCTCGGAGGTCGCTTCGTACACTAACTGCAGCCGCTCCTTCAACGGTTGTCGTCCGCCACTGGCGTGCTGTGCTTCGGCCAGGCGTCGTGTGCAATTCTCCACGATGATGACCGCGCCATCGACAATGAGACCAAAATCCAACGCCCCCAGACTCATCAGGTTAGCGGAAACGCCGGTGCGCACCATGCCGGTAATGGTGGCGAGCATCGCCAACGGAATCACTGCTGCGGTGATCAGCGCCGCGCGCAGATTGCCTAGCAGCAGAAATAGCACGACAATCACCAGTAGCGCGCCTTCCAGCAGATTCTTCTCCACTGTAGCGATGGCTTTGTCAACTAATGTAGTACGGTCATAGACGGTTTCCAGGCGCACACCTTGCGGCAAGGACGGACGGATCTCCTCCAGCCGTGCGGCGATGGCGCGAGCAACGCTGCGAGAGTTTTCGCCCACCAACATCATGGCGGTACCCAACACCGTTTCCACGCCATCGCGGGTGGCCGCACCCGTGCGTAGCTCCTTGCCGATGGCCACCGAAGCAACATCCGCGACCCTGACAGGGGCGCCATTGCGATTGGCTATCACCACCTGCTCAATGTCACTGATGGTCTGCAATTGACCGGGCGAGCGTACCAGCAACTGCTGGCCATTATTTTCAATATAACCGGCCCCGCGGTTGGCATTGTTGCTCTGTAATGCTGTGACCAGGTTTTCCATAGTGACACCCAACTCGAGCAACCTTGCTGGATAAGGGGTCACATGATACTGCTTGTCGTATCCGCCAATAGAATTGATTTCAATGACACCTGGTACCTGTGCAAGTTGCGGCTTGATGATCCAGTCCTGCACTTCCCGCAAGGCTGTCGGTGTCCAAGGTTCACCGTTGGCTTGTGTGGTGCCGGGAATAGCATCCACGGTGTACATAAAAATCTCGCCCAGACCGGTAGAGATAGGTCCCATTTCTGGCTCCATGCCCGGCGGCAGGACACTCTTGATGGAACCAAGTCGCTCATTGATCAGGTTACGCGCGAAATAGAGATCCGTGCCCTCTTCAAACACAACAGTGACCTGGGACAAGCCGTAGCGTGACAGCGAACGGGTGTAGGACAGATTCGGCAGCCCGTACAACGCGGTTTCGACCGGGAAGGTGATACGTTGTTCGGCTTCCAGAGGCGAATAGCCGGGGGCTTCTGTGTTGATCTGTACCTGAACATTGGTAATATCCGGCACCGCATCAATAGGCAGGCGCTGGAAACTCCAGACCCCCGCACCAATCAGCACCAGAATCAGGGATAACATAAGATACCGCCTCTCAACCGAGAAGCGGACGATTGCATCAATCATGGTGGCCTCCTGGCTTAGTGGGCGTGTTCTGCGCCGGATTTTTCAATATCGGCTTTGATGAGGTAGCTGTTGTCGACCACATAGCGCTCACCTGTCCTCAATCCGGACAGGACTTCGACAAACTCGCCATCGGTGAGACCGAGCTCCACAGGACGTGCTTCAAATGCGTTACCTTCGTGTATGAATACAACCTGCGAGTTGTCCAAGGATTGCAATGCACGTCTCTCAATAACCAGCGGTGCCTCCATACGCTCCACCACGATGTGTCCGGTAACCAGACGCCCCGGGGCTAACAAGCCATCAGAATTGTCAATTTGCACTCGGGCAATGACATAGGGAGAGTCATCGCCTTGCGGCAGGATGTCGCGAATGCTGGCCTCGATTTGAGTATCGCCGGTATCGATACGGACCATCTGTCCGGGAGCCACCTGTTGGCGCTGGCCCGGAAAGATTTTCAGCTCTGCCAACAAGATATCAAGCGGGGCGATGGTGAACAGAGCCTGCTCCATGGCCACTCCGCCCAGATTGGCGTTGCGCTCCAGTACGGTGCCACTCATGGGCGCTGTCACCGTATAGGTTTGAAGGCTGTCATTAGACTCGATAGTAATAAGCCGATCACCAGCCTCGACGCTATCGCCCAGGCCTGCGTTTACATTAACGATCTGCCCCGGAAACCGGGCCCGAATGTGAACGATGGTGTCTGGGTCCAGCGTTAGCCTCCCATAGCTGGCCAATGTACGTACCAGGGTGCCGCTACCGGCTTCTCTGCTACGGATACCGACCTGCTCTGCCATGCTGGCTGAGATTTCCACGTGGGCGCTTTCCGACTCTTCGTGTTCACCGGCTTCTTCATGATCCTGGTGTTCAGCATTTTCTTCATGTTCATGAGTATCTTGTGCGGCAAGCATCGGAGCTGATGTCATTGCACATAGACTGGCAAGAATAAGTAATAAATTAACGTTTCTCATAGTCATTGTCCTTTTTCAGCGATCAGCCAGCGGCTGGGCTGTAAGTTGTTCGATCAAGGCCTGGTTCAGCAGTGCTGTTGCTGCGGTGTCGACCAGAGCACGCTGTGCGGCGAGTAATTCACGTTGTGCGGCCATCCATTCCACATAGCTGTAGCGCCCGCTTTCATATGCTTCGCGGGTTTGAGTTAGCGCCTCGCTCAGATCGGGTAGCATCTCGTTGCGGATCCGCTCCACGGCGGCTATGCTTTGCTGCCTTTGTTGATAGGCATCAAACAGATACGAATGCAGGTTCAGCAGCGTGGTCTCGCGTCGATACCTGACTTCGTCGCGGGCCGCTCGTGCCGCGCGAACTTCGCCACGGTTACGTTGGACTGGGAACAGTGGCACGGAAAATCCAGCTGTAAATGCGAAGTCATCCGTATCTTCCCTGCGTCGGACACCCACTTGCCAGCCAATGTCGCTTTCAGACTGGCTACGGGCCAATTGAATCTCTGCTTCGCGCACTCGCTGTTCACTGGCATAGACCTGAATGGCAGGGCTGTCGCTGACGCGCTGGAACAAGGATTCAAAACTGTCGGAGGACCCGAATTGAAACAGATCACCCTGCAACTGGCCGAACTCTACCGAGGTGTCCCCCCATAATAGAGCCAGTGCCATCTTTCGGCTAACCAGCTCCGATTGCAGGCGTGACTGTTCAATCTGGCTTTGCGTCAGCGCAGCCCTGGCCCGCAATACCTCAGCCTGGGATGTAGCACCCTGATTGGCGCGCCGGGTAACGATATCAAGTGTCGATTGGGCCAGTGACACTGCATCAGCGGAAAGTTGAAGTTTCTCCTGCAATGCCAGGGTAGCAACAAAACGCTGAGTGACTCGCCCCAGCAGATCAAGGGTTTCCGCCCGACGTTCCGCCTCTGCAAGTTCTAGCCGTGAATCGATTGCACTGACTCGTGCCTGCCGCTGTCCGCCGAGTTCGAGAGTTGACGACAGGGTCAAGGTAAGCTCCGCGCCCACAAGGCCGCGCGCATCTGCGGTACCAAGGAAATTCTCGACCTCAGCACCGACTTCCAGTGCCGGACTCAGATCGGCCGTGATTCGGCGTCCCTGAAGCCCATCAAGACGCAGGTCAAAGACCTGTAGCTGCGGGTTTTGCGCCATGGCGCGGGACATGGCATCGCTCAGGGTGAGCGTGCTATCTGCCGCCTGGACGGCGGTGACATTGAGCGGAGATATAATAACCGCCCACAACAATAGGTAAAAAATACGATACGACAATGCGCATCTCCCCGCATACACGGGCAATTTGGCAGGCATGAGAATGCTCCTACGAAAGTCTGAAAAACAGCTAATCCCTGACTAGGGAAGATATAAGCAGTATCAGGCGATCGGAGGACGCAGCAGTGGGGGGTGGATACCTTTCAGCAAGCTGGCTCGATAAACCAGTACAACTGAAGTTTCGGCAGTAGCAGGAAGAGATGTCTGTGGTATCACCAAACCCATATGAAAACAGTTATGGTTGTGATGACAATCAGCGCTGGAGTGATGAGACTCATTTTGAGAGGGATTGCTTTTATGCACTTCTCTTTCGATGTCAGCCGACGCCAATGAATGTTCATGGTGCGGTGCTGACGCGTGGTGAAGCTGCTCTTCATAGGCAATAGAAGTCACTGACTGCAAAGCAATCATGAGCGCTACCGCTAAAATGAAACAGCGTTTGATCATAAAATCTACCTAGAGTTCGTCAATAAGTTTACCAGAACCACAATACTAAAGAAAGACCTCCAAATTCTACACGATTCCTGCAGGCGGGTTTTGACCCAGCCTTGAGTGCTGGTAATAAGGTCGTCGACGACGACACATTTCTGTTTATAATGAATAAGGGTTGAACTCATGTAGATCATGCACGAGAATCGCGAGCACTCAAATGGTTGTTAGGTATCAACGCGGCTAAGTTTGCTCTAGAGTTAGCAGTCGTCTGGATAGCGTAGCCTACTGGCTTGATCGTAGATTCGTTAGATATGTTCGCAGATGCCGCAGTTTACGGGCTGGCACTATATGCAGTGGGGCGCGCCAGCAGCTTGAAGTTACGTGCAGCCCATCTGCCGGGCCTTTTACAGATGCTGCTCGCGTTGAGCGTACTTAGTGAGGTCGTGCGACGTTTCTTTTTGTGTAGTGAGGATGTTTCCGGATTGATGACAGGCTTTCGGGTGCAAGCGTTAACAGCCAACATCGCTTGTCTCACAATAATCCATCGCGAAAAAATCAGCGGCTCACATATGAATGCCAACTGGATTTTCTCGCCCAATGACTTTATCGCCAACTATGGCGCCATTCTCGCCGGTGTGTTGGTCTGGCCAGTATCAAGTTATCCAGACATGGTGATTGGTTTTATTATTGGTTTCATCGTATTAAACGGTGCCTGACGCATTCTTCAGCTTAAAAATTATCACGTTGGACATTTTTACGTGCTTCTATGATGAGCACTACCTTGAACAACACGTTAATTCCCCCGTTTACAATAGAACCATCAAGCGGGGCGTAAATATCCCTTAATTGAGGACTCGATAGGCTGCCTGTGTAGATCGTGTCGAATCGTGTTTGACAGCTAGAGCCTAGATAGAGAAAAGGGTTCGGCGATTTCGACCACACCCGCACCTGCAACAACGGAGGTGGCTCCTATCAGGAACCGGCGCCGAGGCTCATTCTCTTCAGTCATTTCATGCCTATCCTCTGTTTATTTGCTGCCTTACCACTGTGGCAATGGACTGCGCATCAGACTGATTCGCTCGTAATAAACCTGACGTATCCAAAGTGCCGCCTTGATTGCAGTATCCAAAAGCGATACATCGATCAACGCCAAGATCCAGAGGGCGGCAGACACCGAGCAATATTTCCGGTCGCAGGTGTGATACAAAAATTCGCAAACGAATGTCATCGGGAAACAGGCTCGTGTGGGCAGCCACATCGCTGACATAAGTCTGCTCATAAAGGTCTCGCGGTTGGCGAAAGCGACCCGGTTCCAACAGGTACGTTATGCGGCATTGAATACCTTGTTTAGACAAAGTGCGTTTTACCTCCTGACAAACGCCTAATTGATAGGCGCCTACCGCGACCAGTTGTACCGGTGCACCGTCAGTCTTATCCAACGTCAATGCGCCCTGCTCTGCCAACTGGGCTGCCTGCTTGGGTGTGAATACTGTAACAACGTCATTTTTGGGAATCGTCATCCCCCAGATTTGACCCTGGGTCTGGTAACAGGCATCGAGGCAGGCGACAGCACTATTGGCATCGGCGGGATACACAACTCTCGCCATATCGCTCATTTCCCCCAGCAGTACCTCGCCAAAGGCGGAATCCTGATGGGATTGTTCATTCTTTCCGTTCTCCCATAGATGCGAGGTGGCAATCACCGGCACCGACAGCCAGCCCGGCGGTCGCCCCAGCGCTTTTTGATGGCGCGCAAAAATGATTTCCTGGCGCAGTGCACCGATCATTTTCATGGCGAAGGCTTCATAGCTCACCACCAGGTTCAGACCGCCTTTGTTTCCCAGCGCCGCGTTTACGACCGCCTCTTCATTGAGTGCGGTAATCACCGAGCCGTGAATGGATTCGGCCACACCCTGTTCTGGCTTCAGCACCCGGTGCTTGAGCAAATCCAGTGTCTTGCCCATCCGGTTGCTACTCAGCTCATCCGGGTTGCCGATACGGACCCGCCTATCGGGATTACCAAGGTGCCATTCGCAGAATCGCGCGTCCACTGCTGCCATCGGCGATATCGGGTCGCCCTCGGTTTGCCATTGTGGTTCTGTGGGAGATTGAAGCATGACGTTGCGCATACACAGGGCATGATGTTTTTCTGATACGCGATTATCGGCCTCATGCTGCGCAATTTGTGAGATAGCCAGTTCCAGCTCACTTCGCGGAAGAAATAATTTGGCCGCATGTTCGTTAAACAAGTTGCGGGAGTGTTCATCAATACCGGGGTTACCCGGTAGGGGCGTGCCGTGGGCGGCATTGGTACCGGCACCGTAAAAGCCGTAGCCTTTTTCTGTTTCCGCTATTAGGTAAGGCAGCTTCACCGGATAGTGCATATGGCCTTCACGGATGTGCGCGCTGCAGGCTTCCAGCCGCGCTTCGGATTCAAAAATACCCCAGACAAACGCCGCCGGATCACGCCCGTCGATGGCGATGGGGTGAAAATCATTGTGTTCCAGATGTTCGTAAAACCAGGACAAACCACCTTGCTGATACATTGTGGAACGCTGGTCAATGCGCCTGCCATTGGCAATCATCACCGGTGTCACCAGCCCGCAATCCTCGGCGCGCCACCAGCGGCTGGCCCAGTCGCTACCGCGCTGTTCTTCAAAGGCACCGTCACTTAAAAACGCCACTAGCCTTTCGCCGGATAAGGGCATATGCACGTATTGCAGTTCAGCGAAGCCCAAATAGCCGCCCTCAATCAGGCCACCGGCGGTGTGAGGACTCACATGGCTACCCAGAGGAACGCCGGGGCGACCATCATCCGTTATGGCGTAGCTGTAAAAATCCTGCGCTAGCTGTGTCAGCCCCTGTTCACTCAACGGATAGCGTTCAGACTGCTCCGGATAGAGGTTTTGCAACAGCACGTTGACCGAATCGATGGCGGCCACACAGTGCCCTTGTCCCATCAACCAACTGCGGGTGATACCGGCCAGGCGATTGGCAGCCATATAGCCCACATAGGCAGGCACCATATTCAGGGAGCCGCCGGTATGCCCCTGAGGGTTAGTTTTAAAATCTGATGGCCCGAGTGCGCTGCCGCTGAAATCCACTCTGTTGCTATAGGTCATATGCACCACCAACCACATGGACGCGCTGGCAAGGCGATCTGCGGCAGACAATATATCCAGCACTTCATCGATCTGTTTAAACCGTCCTGTACACAGCAGTTGCTGGCAAAGATCGAACACTCTCACCTGCGTTTCGTCCCGGTGTTGGATCACACCATAACCTTCCGCCCAGCGCGCAAAGGAGGGATAGGTATCTCGATATAACTTTGCCCGCTGTTGTGTCCGATGATCGTTTTGTTGATCTATGGCATACATGGAATTTCCTCAATCAGTCAACGACTGAAATTCATTCTAAAAAGAAAAGTGGTGTTGTATGGAGCGCAACATAGAATCCGCCTCATCGGCGGCCACCACCCAACACTGCACTGGTGATGCTGGTTGCGATAAAATCAGTGGTAAAGCAGACTGAACCAGAGGCTCTTTTAATGCAATACCCAAGTGGGAAAGACCGGACAACAAGCGGCAGCAAATATCGACGTTGTTTTCCGCAATACCGCCGCTAAGCACGATACCGTCCAGCCCGCCCAGAATGGCGAAATACGCGCCCAGTGTTTTCTGGAATCGATAACGGAAAAAATCAAACGCCAGCTGGTGTTGAAACTGTTCGCTCGCAAACAAATCCGCCATGTTATCGATTCCGCCGGACAAACCCCGCCAGCCGGATTCGCAATTGAGAACCCTGTCGGTATCCTCGGGCGTCCAACCCTCCTGCCGCTGCAACCAAGTCAGCAATCCGGGATCGATATCTCCGCTGCGCGTGCGCATCAACAACCCTTCATTGGGCGTAAAGCCCATGGTGGTATCGACTGGTTTGCCGTCGCGGATGGCGGCCATGGAACAGCCGCTTCCCAGTTGCGCAGTCACCAGGGTGTAGTGTTCGGCCTTGGGCTTCACTGCCTCCCAGTGTTTGACCATGGACTCATGAGCAAAACCGTGAAACCCGTAACGGCGTAATCGATATTTCTCAGTGAGTGCGACGGATAGTCCATAAATCTGTGACAGCACCGGCAGGTCGCTGAAAAACTCACTATCGAAAACCGCAAAAACGGGAATGGAAAATCGGGTATTCCGAAGCTGCTCAATCAGTTCAATGGCCGCCTTATTGTGCAGTGGCGCCAGTGGTATCAGGGTTTGCAGTTGCCGAAAGTTATCGTCGTTGATGGGGAGAGGTTTAAGATATTCAGAGCCCCCGTGTACGACTCTGATAATCACCGCGCGAACATCATGATTTGTCAGCACATCGGTCAGCCAAGGGGGCGCGCCAGGATAAGTCTGCGCAGCTGATTGGCCGACACCTGCTTGCCCAATAGCAACAGGCACCGTTGCACCCGCATATTCAAGCGCCGAGACGTTATGCGTGCTCCACTTGATGGATGAACTACCCGGATTCAACACCAACAGAACCGGTTTGTCATAGCGCGGCAAACTGCTCATCAGCTGGATAATCAGTCGGATGACTGCAAGCGGTTATAAATGGCCGCCAGCAACCACCCGGCGATACCCGCTACCACGAACCAAGCCAACAGCCCGATAACGACACCAGTGAGAGTCAAGTGCCAACCCATCTCATTCAGTTGCATATGCACCATTTCTCCGGACATGGACAACATCATGGAAGGCATTAACATCACCAGCAGACTGCAAGCCAGCCACAGTATCGCCGCGGTAATCGCGCTGGCCATCCCGAATTTGAACGCATTAAGTGTCATGATTATTCCTCCGTTTATGGTGGTGTATCTGTGAGAAATTAGTGTCTCTACAAATCCCCGAACCGGTTGGCAGACTGCGCCATACGCATCATTTCGTGCTCTTCCAGCGACCGGAGTGATTCCATCAACTCTTTGGCAGAGGGGATATCCGCCCTGGAGGCGAGATAGCGATACAGTTCAATCACCTGCTGGTGTTGATCGACTATCACCTCCATGATTTGCGGATTATCTCTTCGATTACAGGCGCAAAATGTCACGATAGCCCGCGACATTCACCGCAAACGCGGTGTGCTCCTGCAAGTGCACCCGCATACCTTCAAGGGCTTCCGGGTCACCGTGAATTAATTGAATTCGAGTGGAATCGGTCAGTGCGGACTGCTGTAACCACTGGGTCAGTTCGAGATGGTCGGCGTGCCCCGATAAACCGGAAATGACTTTGACAGTGGCTCTTAACGGTACCCAGCCTCCGTGGATTTTAACCCCATCAACACCCTCCAGCATTTTTGCGCCCCGAGTGCCGCCCGCCTGATAACCGGTAAACAGTACCGTGGTTTTAGAATTTCCTAACAGGCGTTTAAAGTGGTGGAGAATACGACCTCCTGTTGCCATCCCACTGCCAGCGATAACAATATGGGGGAAAGCCTGTCCGGCAATCGCCTTCGATTCGTCCACCGTGCGGGTATAGGTCACGCCCTCGCATAGACGGTAGCATTGCTCGTGACTCAACCGATGCTGATCACTGAACTGGCAGAAAATATCCGATACTTTGATCGCCATGGGGCTGTCGAGATAGATCGGCATTTTAGGGATATCGCCCTGATCCATCAGGGTCGCCAACAGATGCTGCAAGGCCTGCGCACGCCCAACCGCAAAGGCCGGAACCAGCAACACGCCACCACTTTTGGCGACACGGTTAACAATTTCCGCCAACTGCTGAAACGGATCTTGGGTGTCGTGCCGGCGGTTGCCGTAAGTGGACTCCATCAACAGCAGATCCAGCTCCGGCAATGGCCGAGGAGGTTTCATCAGCACATCATCGAAACGACCGACATCACCAGAAAAGCCGATTCGTTTCCCTTCCGCTTCAACGATAATGCTGGCGGCGCCGAGAATATGACCGGCAGGCTGTAAATAAAAACGGATATCCCCGACCTCGATCTGTTCATCGAACTCCACAGACTGAAATAGCCTCATGCTGGCTTCCGCCGTTTGACGGTCGTAAAGCGGCTCAGGGTGCGCGTGCTTGCCCAATTTATGTTTGCTGTAATACTTGGCGTCTTCCTCCTGGATATGGCCGCTGTCGGCCAATAAAATCTGACACAGGGCCTTAGTGGCGTGATGGGTAAACACCGGGCCGCGAAAGCCGCGCTTGTATAGCACCGGGATATAACCGGAGTGATCCAGATGTGCGTGAGTGAGCAGCACCGCATCCAGTTTGTCGATGTCCAGGGGCAAGGTTTGCCAGTTGCGTTCCCGCAGCCACTTGTAGCCCTGGAACAAACCGCAATCGACTAATACGGTTGTCGTTTCAGTTTCCAGCAGAAATTTTGAGCCGGTAACGGTCTCGGTGCCGCCGACAAAGGTAATTTTCATAATGATTTTCCTGGCAATTTAAGCATGCTGATAACGGGCGCAATCAGTTGCGACGTAATATCAATAGCGTTGGAAGGATGGGGGATGGTATTGGATGTGACCAGTTGGCTCAGGCCTGAGGCCAGTAAGGTTTTATCGGAGTGATCGGCAAATATGCCGTGCACCGCCACGCACTGAATGTTGTCGATGCCTTTGGACCGAAGTGTTTTAACGCATTCCAGGATTGTTTGCCCGCTGGAAATAACGTCGTCGATAATCACTGCCGTTCTATCCCTGAATTCGTTGATGTCGGGCAGCATCACTTCGACTTGGCGATCCCCGAAGCGCTGTTTTTCTCCAATCACAAAAGGATGTTGACTAAAGGCAGCAATCTCATCAACCCATTGCTCGCTTTCGCTGTCCGGCCCTACCAACAGTAGGTTGCTTTGCGTTTTGAGCCAGTGCGCCAATGCCGGAGCCCCTTGCACAACACGACTGGGTATGGAATAGATTTCATCCAGAGAATGATAGCGATGCAAATGTGGATCGACCGTAACCAGCCAATCAGCATGTTGAGAAAGGCACTTGGCAAAAATACGTGAAGTAACCGCTTCCCCATCGACAAAACGGCGATCCTGACGCATATAACTGAGGTAAGGCGCCACTAACCCCACTTGCGACGCTCCCAGCTCCCGCAGTGTTTCCAATAAAAACAACAACGGCAGATATTTGATGTTTGGGTGTGACAGATCAGCCACCACAATACAGGCGCGATTTTCTACATCAGATTGAATACGCAGATAGGACTCCCCATCCGGAAACTGCCGAGCGTTAAACTCGCCAGGTTGACCACCAATCGCTTTACTGAGTGACTCAGCTAACGGATGATTATTCAGGGAAAACACCACTGGAGATTTATCTTTCACGGTCATCGCCTCGCTCATCGTTCCTTCTCGATCGTAAAAATTGCCGATTGGCGATAAAACGCCATCGCATACTGTTGCTCTCCGATCGTATCGGAACAGAGCGTAAATAAAGGTTGTCCGACGGTGATCTTGTCACCGACGCGAGCATGTAGACGCAACCCCGCGGCGGCTGTAGACGGAGCGCCTGCCAGCTTCGCCAGACGCGCGAGTTGACGATTGTCGATAGCGGTAAGTGTGCCCGCTGCTGTGGCCGCTTCGGTATGTTGGTAGCTGGCGTCAGGCAGGGCTTTCATCCCACCCTGCGCGGCCAAAATGCGCTGGAACTGCTGCCAGGCTTTACCTTCATCCAAAATCGCGATCGCTCTTTCCAGCCCTTGTTCATAACGCTCTTGATAAGCAAGTGAAAACAGATGTGCAGCCAGAAACAAGGCACGCTCCCGAAGATCCTGTGGTGCACTGTGCTCGCGCTGCAATACTGCCAGCACATCCCGCGCTTCTTCTACCGGGCCGATACCACGCCCAACCGGCTGACTACCATCCGTAATAAGGCAGCGAATTTGAATACCACAGGCAGCTCCCACCTGGGTAAAAAGTGAGGAAAGGCGCTCGGCGTCTTTTTGCGAACGCACCTTAGCGGTAGGGCCAACGGGAATGTCTATCACCGTATGCGTGGAACCGGCAGCGATTTTTTTGGATAAAACCGAGGCGATCAACTGCCCTTCACCATCCAAGTCCAGCGCCCGTTCAATGCGAATTAACAAGTCGTCGGCGGGGCTCAGGTTGACAGCGCCACCCCAAACAAGACAGGCATGGGTTTCAGCTACTACACGTTGAATCTCATCGAGCTCCAGATTGACGGAAGTCAAGACCTCCATGGTATCCGCAGTACCGGCAGGAGAGGTGATCGCACGCGACGAGGTTTTAGGGATGGTGAGTCCAACAGCGCTAACAATGGACACCACTAGAGGTGTGGTGCGGTTGCCCGGCAGCCCACCGATGCAGTGCTTATCGAGAATCATGGTTTCGCCAGGCCATCGCAACCGCTTACCACAGGCCACCATGGCCTGGGTGAGACTGATGATTTCTTCCACGTCTAAATGGCTACCCGCGCACACACTGAGGAAACTGGCGATTTCGATATCCGAATAGCGGTGGTCGCTGATGTCCTCGACGATAGCGGTAATCTCTTGATCACTGAGTTTGTGCCCAAATATTTTTTTGCGAACCGCAGCGAGCGATGTCACCACCGGTGCATGACCGACAATAATCGCAGCGCCATCGATGGCACCCAGGCGGCGCATGGCAATTTTGGATAACCCTGCACTCCCCGAAACCAATACCTGTTCGTCCACCACATTCAACGTGGCGATAACACTGTTTTCCCCGTACCGCAGCATGACACGGCTGTTCGCAATGAACCCTTCGGAGCGGCAGATATGGCAATCGCTACGCATATATACCACCGGTTCCTGGTGAGTGTTTATGCCCATGTCTGCTGCTTTAAGCTCGTTTATGGCATTCATTAGCGTTTCCCACGCGCACTAGGTGGTGACTTATGGCAGCTCCAAGGTTCATGGCTAGCATTTTCCTTTATGTTGCCATCAACAAATTTGTAATAATCTTCTTTATAGTGCGTCCACCAGTCATGACTCACGTCAACGCCGTAGTTTTTCAAAGTCTCTTCTATATCATCCAGACAAATCCTGGAGGCGTCATAAGCGAGATTCAGCACATGATTTTTTCCGTCAAAGGTAACCGCATCAAGACCATAAAGCTGATCTACCTCGGCAATAGCCGCTTGTAGCTTTCTCTGGCCGACAGGTTCTAATTTTAAATGGCGCCTCACCAGATTGACTTCGGAGACACCCAATCTATGTTTTCTATCTCTCATTTATAGTTTCCTCGGACAGACAAAGTGGGCAAACAATCCATCTATTTTTTGTTTAGAGGCGGGTTTGTTTTTCAGGCTCGGATTCATGCTCCATCATCGTTACACCAATAGGGGGGGATTAGTTTTTTCATCGGAGTACCCTCATTAGTTAGAAACAGTTCTATCGACGTTTAATTTCGGAATCCATGCCGGCGTGACTTCCATATAGCGGCGATAGTCATCACCGAATTCCTTCAATGCTATGCGCTCCTCACGCTTAGCGAGTCGCACGTAAACCACTACCAGAACCGGAAACATAATCACGGTAAGGATCGTCGGCCACTGCAACAGAAATCCAAACATGATCAGGATAAATGCGGTGTACTGCGGGTGGCGGAAACGGGCATACCAGCCGGTAGTCGCTAGCGACCGAGTCTGCTGCGCCTTGTGCAGTACACCCCACGCCGAGGCCAGCAAAAAGAAACCCAAAATGATCAGAACATTACTGGCGATATGCAGCGGATCCCAATGTGGGCTGCCTTCAAAACCAAGCAACGTGTGCAACAGGTGGCCGTTTTCGTGGGACAGAAAATCAATGCCAGGATATTTTTCCGCCAACCAGCCGGAGAGAAAATAAATGGTTAATGGAAAGCCATACATCTCAGTAAATAGGGCAATAACAAACGCCGAGAAAGCGCCAAAGCTTCGCCAGTCGGTTTTGGTTTGCGGCTTGGTAAAGCTGAAGGCAAAGAAGATAAATATCGCCGAATTGAGTATCACCAGCGTCCAAAGGCCGTAAGCAGATTCACCGTGCATGCTTCTCCTCCTGTAATGTATTGGGTTAATGGTGGTGACGATTTTCGTTTTCTCGGCGGCCTTCTTCCAAACCACGTTGATAGGCATCGTGCTCGGATTCATCCTCGTGCTGGCCATGGTCACCATGACCGCCATGCCCCCCATGTCCTCCGTGCATAAATAAATGCATAAACGGACAGGCTAAGAGAATCAAGAAAGGCAAAAACTGCCAGACGTGCTGCCGGTGCTCAATCAATAGGAAATAGCTTGCCGCTGCAATTAAACCCAAGGCGGCCAGACCTTTGGGGGTCAACCAGAACGATGGTTTTTGGGTTGCCATGTCACACCTCATTAATGAAATTGAAATGTTCCGCCTATTGGTCGGCACTGTTTACCGGTTGTCAGATTATTTATCCACATTCAGTTTTACCCGCTTGAGGCGCAAAGAATTGCCGATCACCGACAGGGAGCTGATGGTCATAGCGATCACCCCGATCATGGGATGGAGCAGGCCCACGGCGGCAATGGGGATGGCCGCCAGGTTGTAGAACCAGGCCCAGAACAGGTTTTCCACTATCTTGCGGAAGGTCGCCCGTGACAGGCGAATGGCTTCCACCACCTTGGACAGTTCGCCTTTCACCAGGGTGACATCCGCCGCTTCGATGGCGACGTCGGCGCCGGCACCGATGGCGATGCCCACATTGGCCTGTTTGAGTGCCGGCGCGTCGTTGATGCCGTCGCCCACCATGGCCACCAGCTGGCCATATTTGTCCTGCAGCTTTTTGATGGCGTCTACCTTGCCTTCCGGCAAGACACCCGCCAGCACCTCGTCGATACCCACCTGATCGGCGACGTGTCGTGCGGTGCGTTCGTTGTCCCCGGTGATCATGACGGTATGAATGCCCAACTGGTGAAGAGCGGCAATGGCAGCTTTCGAGTCTTCCTTTATGGTATCGGCCACGGCGACAATGCCGGCCGCGCGGTGTCCGACGGCCACCAGCATGGCGGTCTTGCCCTCTTTTTCCAACCGAACCAGGGCCTCTTCCAGGTCGCTCAGCTCGATATCCGCTTCATTGAGAAGCCGGCGGCTGCCGACGCGAATGAGCTGGTCGTCGACCCGGCCTTCCACACCACGGGCAGTGATGGCTCGAAAATCCCTCACGGTGGGAACTTCCAGGTTCTTTTCCCTGGCGCCCTCCACGATCGATTGTCCCAAAGGGTGTTCGGAGCCAGCTTCCACTGATGCGGCGAACCTAAGTACATCGGCCTCATTAAAATCGGCGGTGGCGATGACATCGGTAAGTGCCGGTTCGCCTTTGGTGATGGTGCCTGTTTTGTCGAGGACCACGGCCTTTATATCTTTCAGCGACTGGATGGCTTCGCCGGAGCGAATCAGAACACCGGATTCTGCGCCGAGTCCCGAGCCGACCATGATGGCTGTGGGAGTGGCCAGCCCCAGGGCACAAGGACAGGCGATTACTAAGACGGAAATTGCCGCCAAAACCCCCAACATTAGGGGCGAAAGCTCTGGGTTGACCCAAGGCAGGAACTCGGCACCCCAGTAGAGAATTGGTCGCAGCGGCTCAGCGAACAGCACCCACACCACAAGGCTCGTCAAACTGATGACAATAACTCCCGGGACAAATTTTGCGGTCAGTTTGTCGGCAAATTCCTGTATGGGCACCTTTGAACCCTGTGCCTGCTCCACCAACCCGACGACCTGTGACAGGAAGGTATCGGCACCCACCCGGGTGGCCCGCACCTGAAGCATGCCCTCCTTGTTGATGGTCGCACCAATCACCCCGTCGCCGGGCCCTTTTTCCACCGGCACTGACTCCCCGGTGGCAATAGATTCATCCAAATGGCTGCTACCCTCGACGATTTCGCCGTCGGTCGGTACCTTGGCGCCGGGCCGGACCACCATGATGTCTCCCACTTGTAATTCTGCCACCGGGACTTCAACTTCCTGCCCGTCCCGCAACACAGAGGCGGTCTTGGCGCCGAGCTTCAGCAGCTTTTTGATCGCCTGCGACGCTCTACCCTTGGCCCGGGTTTCAAGGTAGCGGCCGAGCATGTGGAATGTCATGATGGTGGTGGCCATCTCAATAAAGGAGGTCATGGGATAAACAAATCCCACCAGTCCAATCAGATAGGGTGGCAGGCTGCCCATGGAGATGAGCACGTCCATATTGGCGGTGCGGTTGGTGAGGGAGCGCCAAGATGAGCGGTGAGTGGCCCAACCACCCCGGAGGAACACCACGGGAAAGCCGAGCAGGGCCACCCAGGCCAGATAGCCTGACACCGGCACCCAGAGCATGTGTACCATCATCAGCACCATGATCAGGGTGGTGGGTATGGCGGCGAACCACAGGCGCTTCCATGCCTGGTCGAGGTAGCGCTCCTCTACAGCTTCGTCCACTGCTGTGTCCGCTTGGGCCCGGCTTTCACTAACGCCTGCCACTTCGTATCCCGCCTTCTCAATGGCAACTTTGATCCTTTCCGCATCCACCGTTGCCACATCAAAACGAACCGTCACCTTGTGATTGGCAATATTGGTGGAAGTATCAGTAATGCCAGCAAGGCGCTTGACGGAGCTGGAAACAAGCCCAGCACAGTGATCGCTACCCATGCCTGGTACCATGAATACGGCTTCGCCGATTTTTCTGGAGGGTATGGATGTTATACTATCCACGTCGTAGCCAGCTTTTTCAATGGCGCTGCGGATCTGGTTGTCGCTGGTCAGCTTGGCGTCGAATTCAACCTGGACACGGTGATTGGCAATATTGGTGGTGAGGCTGATGATACCCGGCAGCCGCTCAACCGAAGTGGTGATCAGACCAGCGCAGTGGTTACTCCCCATGCCTGGCACTATCAGTTGAACGAACTTACTTTTCGGGCTGTTGACTGATTTCGACGAGGGAAATGCTGTGGGGTGATCCATGTATCTCTCCAATTTTCAGACCATTTTTTACGGAAGAGGCAATCTCTTTTCAATTTATTAAGCAGCTAACAAACCAGATTTCACGCCTGTAGCATGCATAGGCTTACCAACTGCTAGTTACTCCAACCATCAGCCATAAACTAATTGATTTGGGTCGAAGGAAAACCCGCTCGATCCAACGCCTCTATCAGAGCGCTAGACTCGACCATGCCAACGACCGAAGCGACACCCGTCGCCAGGTCCATACACGCATCGTTTACGCCGGAAACAGTGCGTAGCGTTTGCTCAATGCTTTTTACACAACCACCGCATGTGGCGCCTTGCACCTGTAATCGCTGTAGGGGGATATCGCTATGTGAGCCAACACTGCTACCAGTAGTATCTACAGTGGATGACTTGCTGGCGCAGCAACAGCCGTCCCGGTGATGGGTAGGACTCTCGAAATTCTGTGTATTCATGACAAAACCTTATGTTAATTTACTGAGCAAACTCTTCAATTAGGTGACAGATCATATCGCCGGTCGGCACCTTATCCGGCTTTTGGCTCCACTCGATCGCGGCCTGTTGCATGCGTTCCCGAAGTTGCTGAGTCTCCGCGAACCGTTGCTCAGTTTCATTCAGGCGGTGTTCAATCAAGCGGCGCACGGTTGGGCAAGGAGACTTTTTCTTATCCGCGTGGTTCAAGATTTCCTGAATATCCTCAACGGAAAAGCCCAGTTGCCGTGCACTTAGCGCGAATCGCAAGCGGTTGTAATCACTTTCGCTGTATTCCCGATATCCATTGGTTTTGTTCTTACCCGGTTTCAGAATCTTGATCCGGGTATAAAACCGCACGGTATCGGCCGTAACTCCTAAACGCCTGGCCATTTCGATAACTTTCACACAGCCCTCCTCGCAGCTCAGTCTGACTATCGCAAGATTCAGATTAACCCCGAAGCTCTGTTCCTTGCCTTGATATGAGTCAATCATCAGTTCCAAACCCGAGAGAAAATCCAAAGACTTTATCCGGCTTTTTGCAACCTTACACCTGTGTCCAAGACACAGGTCAAGAAATTTTCATTAACAGGCATCAAGTTTCTGTACTCAACACTACACGCCCCTCGATCTGTAGCCTTTACGCCGTCAACCGTCAATATTGGCCAGATATCCTGTCACGTCGCTTCCGCATTGAATCGACCCATACCCAACTCCCAAGCGGCACTTAGACTTGTACATTGTCATCGCAGAACGAAGTTTCTGACCTTAGGATGACCCGTGTATTACATTGCTGTAATGAACGTGTAATCCTGTTTTCTGACTCGTCGGAACGCACGTTGCTCCCAGCGCAAAGCGGCAGAACCGTCAGCAAAAATTTCAAAGGTTCAAAAACCAGAATCCACAAAGGCGAAACCACTCACGACACAGGTATAGGGGTTGCTATACCAGCGGAATTACCAGTCTTATCAGGCCTTTTCGGGGACGCCGAAAAATGCATATGAGAGCCGCGCTAGCAGTGGTCCCGGCACGGTATAGAACATATCGCAAGCGTTGTGACTCATAGTATTTATATAATATGACCTGGTGGCCCCAACTATTCCCTAGATTGAACAGGCCGACGCACAGTGATTTGTCGAAAAAGAGCCTTAGTCGCAATGACCAGTTGGGCACTTATCACAGGCTTTGAAGTAAATCACTACTGTCGGCATTTTGGTGACAGTGCATTGTCGAAACTGTGAGGCTAAGTCCGGCCGCCTAATCACCACGGCCATTCGGGTTGATAGGGTGGGAAGTGACTGCAGGAACTGGAATCGTATGATCCAGATCCGCTATCGAGACGAACGAGCCATGATTGAGCGCGTTTGCCCATGCGCGAAGGTGAATGGACCTTCTCACCCTTTCGAGAAGCATTTTATGCATCCTCTCAGCGCTCCTACTTTGGCCAATTGCCGGTCCACTTTCAAATACCATATTAATTTATGAAAAAAGAATTACCTCAAAATTACATTTTTGTAATCTCCAGATCATGTTTAAGACAGAATAAAATCGTTATAATCAGGCTGTTTAAGCCGTCTTAACACTATTTATTCTGCTAAGTCAGTCGAACAAGGAGGAATCACAAATGTCAGACTCCAAGACAGCTGAACTGTACCGAATGGTAACGGAGGACCATGTGTGTCCTTACGGCTTAAAATCGAAACACCTACTGAAAACTCAAGGACTTCAGGTGGAAGACCACCACTTAAAAGACCGGGAAGAAATCGAGGCATTCAAGGCCGAACACGATGTAGATACCACCCCACAGACATTTATCGATGGCGCCCGGATTGGTGGTTATGATGAACTACAGACTTATTTTGGTAAAGAACCCACAGATGAGGACGAAACAACTTATTGGCCTGTTATCAGCCTTTTTACCACTACTTTCCTGATGGCATTGGGAGCAGCTTCGATCGCTGAAGGACAATGGCTGTCCCTACGCACTTTTGAATGGTTCATCGCGTTTTCAATGTGTGCTCTTGCGTATCTAAAGATTCGGGATGTGGAAAGTTTTTCGACCATGTTCCTTAACTATGATCTTCTAGCCCAAAAATGGGTACCGTACGGGTACGTATACCCCTACGGAGAGGGTATTGCCGGCGTGCTTATGATTGCCGGGGTGCTAAACTTTGTTTCGATCCCCATCGCCTTGGTCATAGGCACAGTAGGTGCCATCTCGGTTTTTAAAGCCGTCTATATTGAGAAACGAGAACTCAAATGTGCTTGCGTCGGAGGCGAAAGCAATGTGCCATTGGGTTTTATATCACTCACGGAAAACCTCATGATGCTCGGCATGGGGGTATGGATGCTTGTCAAGCATAGCACTCTAGGATAGAAGCGACCAACAGGTTCTCAACGTAATGTGCTTTCGAGATGCCGAATTGGCGACTTCCTCCTTCACACAACAAAATCTTCGGCACATTGGGGAATCGCAGTCTCTAAGCCTACACGAAGGGCAGGTATGGCAGACCTTTCTACAGCGTCCGATTTCTAAATTGTAGTTAAGGCTTAATGGACCTTGACTGACGCCTTAGACAAAGCTTTGTAGTTCACAAAATGAAACATACCAAGGGCTGATACATTCCATGATCGGGGGGGGACGATTGCCATGACCACCAACTCCCTGTCGGTGATCGGTAATTTTTGCGTCCAAAGCGGGTGAGGCTGGATATAGTCTATATGACGGATTTGATACCAAAGTGAAAACCCCGTCTAATGGACCATATAGAAAATATTCTATGAAAAAAAGACCAAATATAGGGTGATGATCACAGTCTACACGGCATTACAACGAGCATTCTCGTAGGTGCAGTGCTATGCTTTATCTTCGCTGAACATGGCGCCAAGTCCTTCAGTATCTGCCTTTGATGATTATGCCGCATTGCCCACTGATGCACATCTGCATGCACAAGGCACACTGCGATGCGCACGATCATGATCATGCCAACGTTGGGCATAATCACCAAAATGAAGAAGAGGCTTCTTGCCGCCGCATGGAAGAAAAACGCAGGCAAGTGGATCTAAAACTGTGATCGTGATACCTGAAAAATCATGGCTTCCCTATCTGGGTTACCGTTTTGTGTTCCGGATATCGATCAAGCTAGCTGCCAGGAGCCTGACAATGAGCAACAATGAGTATCGACTGAGTGTTTCGGCAGTTAAACTCATTAATAGTCACCTAGGCCTTTTTGAACCGGCTAATGCCGTAAATTTGAGCGCAGCGATTGCAGAGACTGGCCAATTATATGGTCTGGATGAGGTCGATTTCGATCAAAAATATGCCAAGTCTAATTCTACATACGACACATTTCAGCTGCACGTGCAAAGGGTGTAAGAAAGTTTGGACAATCACGTTATTCAACTGACGCGGGTCTGGTGGGCACAAGTCAAGATTGACGATTACTTGTTCTGCTTCCGGCTATCCGTAAATTCGGTCGACTCATTATGAATACCTATCCAAAATTTACCAATGTTGCCTGGATGCTAGTGGTTACTCTGCTTTGGGCCATCTGCTTTCCGTTCATCGTGACCGGGCTACCGGATGCCCCACCCTTGCTGTTTGCTGCTTTGCGTGCTTTTCTGGCCAGTGGAATACTTTTTGCGGTGTACATGGTAAAGCGCGTGCGCGAGCCATATCTTTTTAACCTCCAGGACACTGGCCAGTTGGGCCTCATCGGGTTGTCGTACACGGCGATGGGCTTTGGCGGCATGTTTTTAGGGGCCGGTCATCTGTCTCCAGGGCTGGCAACTGTTCTGGCAAGTACGCAGCCATTGATTGCTGCGGCAATCGCCGCCGCTTGGCTGGGGGAAACTTTGAAGACCAAGGGCATAGCCGGGCTGTTCGTCGGTTTTTTGGGCGTCGCCTTGCTTTCTTGGTCCGGATTTGGCAATAACAATGCCGGTTTTTTGTGGGGAATCATCTGGGTTCTTATGGGCGCTTTTGGAGTGGCCATTGGCAACATCCTGTTAAAAAAGCGTGGCGGGGGATCAATTGCCGCACCCATGGCTGTCCAATTGTTAATAGGCGGCGGAATACTTTTGCTTGCATCTGCGATCAGCGGTGAACAATGGGATATTCGGTGGACATTTCGATTCACCGGTTCCTTGCTCATTCTATCTGCTTTGGCGACAGCCGCCATGGTATTCTTGTGGTTCGGGCTACTGGCTCGTGCGCCTTTGAATCAACTGAACGTTTTCAGCTTCCTGACCCCGGCGCTTGGCCTGCTTATTGGCTATTTGTTCTTTGATGAACGGCTGCAACTCGTCCAGATCTTGGGAATCATTGTGATCATTTTTGGTATTGCCTTAATGCACACTAGCGACGCTGTCCTAGATCCTACCCATAAAGCAGGGCTTTCTTCGCCAATTAAACCACTAGGCTCGTGAATGAATCGACAAAGAAACAATGACTGAAACAACATTTACCCAATAATGAGTACACTTTTTCACCACAATGAAAAGAGGAAACTAGCTATGAACAGTTCGAACGCACCTGGGATCCATTTGCGTATCATCCCGTTAGGCAACACCCTGTCACTTCTGCTGGTAATCAGCTACCTGCTGTGCGTTGGCTTTGGCCTAGTCGCCCCGGGACAGATGCGCATGTATGAGGCGTGGGCACCGTTGCTACCTGGTTTTGAATGGCTTACGTGGACGGGATTTTTAATTGGATTGATAGAAGTCTATCTGTACGGTTGGTATATTGCCGTCTTGTTTGTCCCTTTGTACCTCTGGTCCTCAAAAGACAGACATTGAAATTTTTTGACGCCCATAATGCTTTTTCCTTGTCGTGGTTCCAACGGCATTTGTTCTGGCCAACTAAATCTGGCGCGTGGCAGCAACACGTGAGCTTCAAGACCGGGCGCATTGCTGTTAAAAGTGTAGCTACTTGATCATTTCGAAAAAAGCCTTCAATGAGTAAACCGGAAGGGAATCACCAAACAGAGAAAGGTATGATCAAAAGAGTATTCGGGGACGCAATCGACGGTCCGGAACACAGATACATCCCCCGTTTTCCAGAGCTTCCTCTAGCGGGGTTCGGGTTTCTGACGCATTTCTTATGGGAAATGCTTCAGGTGCCTTGGTATAGCGGAATGGCAGAGGCATCCCACGCTTCGGTGGTTTGGTTATGTACACGCGCCACAGGCGGTGATGTCGTGATTCTTTTAATCAGCTTCTGGCTGGCATCGGTAACCTGCAGTAACCGACAATGGCTGCTCAGAGGCGATCGAAAACCTGCGGTCGTCCTGATTATCACGGCTCTCGTCGTCACTGTCGTCCTAGAATGGCTAGCGATTGGTCCACTGGAACGATGGACGTATGCCGACTCTATGCCAATTATCCCGATGCTTGACGTGGGTTTGACCCCTGTGTTTCAGTGGCTGTTGTTGTCACCGGTGATAATGTGGCTGGCGCGCCGACACATGCTTGGTTACACCGCCCTCTTACCGTGCAAACCAAGCTAATCGCGCGGGATTATTGACCGCAAGACAGGGGGAGAACGAACGCAGCTATGATATGAGATGACCGAGTTCGTCTTTTTAGCGCTCCTTTCATGGTCTGATAGAGGCGGTGATCAGTGTTCGCAGCTCTCCTGCTCTGCGTTTTCCATCTTCTGCTCCGTCATGCCCTGCATTAACTCAATATGATCCCGTCTTTCCTCATTCTCCATACCTATGCGCTCGCCTTTACGCTGTCATCATGCATGCGATGGTCTTGGCTTTGCCCCTGATTCCCCCGTTTGCCGCTGTCCGCCTGGCAAGGTCTCGGCCAGCATCGGCGTCAGGGGCATTATTGAATTAGCCAACAGTGCTTGCAGTAAAATTTCTATTTTGCGGTCTCCATATAAGTAAGTGTTACTGAACTCACTCTCGTGCATACCGCTGGAATTGTGACTATGCAATAAACTGAAACTCTGAATGCTGAGGGAGTTGAGCCACCGACTTTTGTGCGCAACAATGGGGTGATTACGACAAAAGCTGTACAATACCTCTCTGCATCAGTTTCCAGGAGAAGCAGGCTTTGTACTCTATCGATAATTCTTCAGACCGAGCAGAAGCGGAAAGGTTGAACCAGCACTGCATTTGCGTCACACTTGACCAGTCAGCAATCGTTCACAATATTGCCGATCAACTGGGTGACAACGCCGACGAAATCCTCTCCAGCGCTGCTTGGCAGCAATTTTTCTCGAGCACCGCAGTGTTTATCCGTGAGCAGATACTGGAACAAATGAAAGGCATTGTCCATGCTCTGGAAGCTGTGGCCACACTCCCCGACTATCGTCGTCGTGTATTATCGTGGGCACCACAGAGCGCGCAGGTCGACTCGGGACCATCAGGCGCATTTATGGGCTACGATTTCCACTTGGGAGCGGATGGTCCTCGCCTTATTGAAGTAAATACCAATGCCGGTGGCGCATTCCTCAACGCCGTAATGGGACATGCCCAGATTCAATGTTGTGGTGCATCAACACGCATATCAGGCGCGGAGAGCTTTGACTCTGCCGTGGTTGCGCAATTCGACAGTGAATGGCGCGCACAGCGCGGCATCGGCCGACCCAAAACAATAGCCATAGTGGACGAGCAACCAGCCGAACAGTACCTGTATCCCGAATTCAGACTGGCACAACAGTTGTTGCGGAACAATGGGTTCGATGCATTAATACTGTCTCCCTCAGATCTCCGGTATAAGGATGGCGCACTGTATAGCGGCGACAAACGGATCGATATGGTATATAACCGCCTTGTGGATTTCGGACTGCAAGCTCCTGAGCAGGCGGCCCTGCGCTCGGCATGGCTGGACGGCAGCGCTGTCATCACGCCCAATCCTTTTGTTCATGCGCTTCGCGCAGACAAGCGTAACCTGGCACTGTTATCTGATCGTGATACCTTGCTCGACTGGGGGCTAAGCCGCGAACATTCTGAATTCCTACAGCATGGCGTACCGCGCACCGTGCAAGTGAATGCAACCAACGCCGATGAGCTTTGGCAGCAGCGAAAGCAATTGTTTTTTAAACCGGTGGCAGGTCATGGCAGCAAAGGTGTCTACCGCGGCAGCAAGCTGACCAAAGGTACATTTGCCCGTATTCTTGACAGCGATTATATCGCTCAGGCTTATGTACCTCCTTCGGAACGAGTGGTTTTGGTTGATGGAGAACAGCAGATGCTCAAGGTTGATGTGCGTCTTTACACCTACAAGGGCGCCGTTCTATTGGCTGCAGCGCGGCTCTATCAGGGGCAAACAACCAATTTCCGCACACCGGGGGGTGGTTTCGCCCCGCTGCTGCTGTTAAATTCAGCTGAATAGGCCTTGGCTCTGCTAAGTTCCGAAAACCGTGATTAATTGGGGGTCGTGTTGCCAGAATCAGTAATCACGCTTACAAATCATCCATCCGTCCGAGTTGCCGAACCAGCAGCTTTGTTTCATTCTCCTCCATGTCGAGCAGCAGTTGCATCAGCTCTGCAGCTTCTGGGATCTCTGCCTTGCGCAGCAGAGTGCGGTACAACTCAATGACTTGCTCATGAAAATCGATGACTTCAGCGCTGATCGCATCAGCATCCATTTTCGCGTAGTGATCATCACAATCGAGATGTGTCTTAATCGGATTATGAGGAATGTAATCGTAGACATACGTCTTTGCCGCCTTGGGATCAGCCTGATGTTCAAAGCCAGCCACCATTTTTTCCATGGCAGTTTCACAGGACGCAAGATACTCCAGCAGCATGGCCGTGCGCTCTTCATGGTGCAATTTCGCACAGTGTGACAGGCATTGCGCCAGTTGCGCATGCAATGAGCGGGACCATTCGATCAGATCGAAAAACGTTTTGATTTCCATGCCAGATGTTTCCTTGATAAATATTACGTTACGTTCGCTGATCATTATTAATTCAGCGATTAGATACCAGGTTATTCACTCATCATGTCGCCGGGCTTTCTCCGCCGGCCATTGAGCAAAAGCAAGAAAGTACAACAGAACCAGATTCACCAAGGGTATCAGTATCAAAAATCCTAAAAAACCTGGATACCCTGTACGTTGACATATACGCCACGCCGGGATCACAGCCACAATTGCGATTACCAGCATCCACAGCCAGTGTTCTGCCCACATTGTATTTCCCGCCATTTCATTCCCCATCATGGTGCTATCCTCCATTTCATTTTTCGTTTTTAGTGATGACCTTCATGAGATTCGTCACCCCCGGCATCTCGTGCCTCCGAAGTTCTCTTGAGAAAGATTTGCTCGGCAACTGCAATCACGATCATTGCAACAACTGCAACCCCGATTACGAAGGGGTCCGTGTTCAGCTTAACCCAGACGAAACCACCAAGCGCGAGCAAATCAAGCAGAATCGCCACAACAGGCACCCAAGCATTGGCATTTATATCCTCGCGTAAATAACGCAGCACTCCCCAATGGATGGCAATGTCCATGATCAGGTAAAACACAATACCCAGCGCAGCTATTCGGGACAGATCGAAAAATGCAGTTAAAACCAGCCCCAAAACTACGGTGTAGACCAGTGTGTGTTTCTGTATACTGCCGGGCATACCAAAGTGGCGATGCGGAACAAGCTTCATTTCTGTCAGCATGGCTAACATACGTGACACTGCAAATACGCTGGCAAGGATTCCGCCGGCAGTGGCCATCATGGCAATGGCTACCGTGAACCACACACCATACTCACCCAGCGCTGGCCGTGCGGCGGCGGCAAGCGAATAGTCTCGTGTCTCGATGATTTCGGCAAGCGAGAGGTTGCTCGCAACCGCAAAGCCTACCAGGGTGTAGATCACCACACAGGCTGCAATGGAAATCACTATGGCGCGTCCGACGTTCCGTGTTGGGTCCTTAACCTCCGAGCCACTATTGGTAATCGTGGTGAAGCCTTTGAAAGCCAAAATACCCAGAGCGGTAGCGCCCAGAAAGTTGCCGACTGTGCCTGTTTCTCTTGAGTTCGAGAAATCAACAGCGAGGCTGTCTGCTATCCATACCCCCACTAATCCGAAAATCAGTATACCGCCTATCTTCAGGATCCCGATAAAAGAGGCGACACCCTGAATCCATCGATTCCCGGACAAGTTGACCAAAAAGGCTGCAACTATTAGAGACACGCCCAACACAGGAATCATCAGACCAGTATCATCACCGCCAAAGAGTTGTATGGTATACGCGCCAAATGTACGTGCCAGGAAACTTTGCGCAATTACCATTGAAAAGTACATTAACAAAGCATTGAACGCGGTAGGTAGTCGGTTCCCGTATGCCTTGTGCAGGTACATACCAATGCCACCGGCAGACGGATAGGCATTGGATATCTTGATGTAAGAATACGAACTGAAGCTCACGATTACCGCGGCAGCCAGAAATGCCAACGGAAACAATACGCCCGTCATTTGTGCCATCTGCCCTGTCAACGCGAAGATACCTGCACCTATCATGACACCAGTGCCCAGCATCACGATGCCGCCCAACGTTAAACTGTCTTTGGCGTAGCTTGATTTGCGATCATTTTTGTCGTCGAATACCATGGTCAACGCTCTCCTGTATTAGCGGATTAGCCTGTCGGGCCGGATTCGAGATTTAATTTATGCCTCCTCCCCTTGCGCACGGTGGACGGCATTAAGGTCCAACATTCGTAGTCAAATGGACCGTCATGGCCAGTATCCCCAGCGCCATTACCATTTCCAACCCAATAGAGCGAGCCAGACTTTGTCTGCCAGTGTCTACGTACAGACGAGAGACAAGAAAAAATTTATTTAAAGCGCCCAGCGTCAACAGAGCAACCACAGCAAGTAGTTTAATAAGCATGGCTTGACCATACGGGGTACTGAACAATTGGTCGATTGAGGACAGTAGCTGAGTCAGCAAATACACGCCCGCAGTGAGCAACAAAGCCACTAAATAGATGGCAAACCGACCAAATTTTTCCATAACAGTCTTTAACTTTGCACTCGAAACATCTGCGTTGCACAAAAGCCACAAGGGATACAAAGACCCTATCCACAGAAGAGCGGCTGCAACATGAATCACAATGCTCAGACGGGGAAGAATGCCAAGTTCGGCGATATGCCCCATCATAGTAAACGAAAAAAACAGTGATGCCAGAGCGCTAAGGCCAAACACAACGTACAGGTAGTAGAGCCGAGATCGTTCACGATATTGCCACATTAGCATCGCGGCAATCGCGATCGTAAAACCGGCGAACCTTGTCCCTGTGGCATAGCCGAGTGGTGACTGACCGATGATCAAAGCCATTTGAGGATCAAACATGCCACGCAACCCGTTTTGATTGATTGCGCCGAGCTGCGTTAGAAATGTCACCATTGTCGCCACAGCTCCAAGCATTGCCCCAAGGATGATATAGCGACGCATTCGCCCGCTGATGTCGTCTCCGAAATCCCGGCTCAGATAAAGACTGAATGTACCACCAGAAACAGTGCTTGCGCCAACCAGGACAAGCAATTTACTGACCAAGTACCAGATATCCCAGGGGCTCATATCAGTGAGCGTGCCCGTGTTCGGAGTGCCCCATATCGGATGTGTCCTCGCTCTGCATATTTTGCATATGATTGCCGTGCGCAGACATCGCGTCCGACGTCAGGGTGAAATCAGAGCTGCCGTCCATCGTGTGGCCGTCAGCCCCCATAATTGTCCATTCCACCTCGTATTGTCCTTGTTGAAGGTTTGTCAGTGGCACAACAAATTGACGCTTCGTGTCGGCGGTGGGATTAAATCCAATATCTATTGAGTGTTGTCCTGCATGCAAAAGGGCCAGACGCAAAAGTCGAACATCTGCATTAAAGTTTAGTTCCAATGCAGATAGCGGCATATTGATCACGGCACCCTCCGCTGGAACGATTTCGGAGAGCTCTGTATGGGCCCGCAACGCACCCGTTTGCAACAAAATCAAGCTCGACAGTAAAATTGTCAACCGGTTTACTTTTCTCATATTCATTTCCCGATAATGTATTGATTGTTAAAACCAGAACCGAACACCCGCCACCAGGCGAGTGTCACGCACCGGCGCCCCCTCTGCTCTTTGGTAGTCAGCAGTTTTACCATAACTCCCTGTCCACTCGAATCCGAAATAGGGCGCGAATTGACGTGAAAACTCATAACGTAGCCGCATTCCTAAAGCAGAAGTTGAAAGACCGCTTCCCACCCCATTCGATAAATCGTCGTTACCATAAAACGTCAATTCGGCTCGTGACTGCAAAATTAACCGCTGCGTAAACAATAGTTCGTATTCAGCCTCGAAGGTCAGCGCTGAGCGCCCACCTTCCGCAATATATGCCGTTGCATCAAGTTCGAACCAGTATGGTGCGAGTCCTTGGATACCAACTGCCAGCCATTGGCGATCCTCACCCTCATCATTGTTATCGAAACGCACACCCAGTTGTGTGTCGAAATAGGCATTCAGGGCACGCGCCCAAAGCAGGTCTGTCTCACTTTCCTTTAATGTGCCCTCCTCGACTTCGCCTTCTAGTTTGACAACAGCTTTGTTGTAGGTGGACCCATACCAGCCTTGAAGATCAAACACAGCGGTCTTGTTGTCTGGATCATATTCCAACCGGTCGCCCAACACTGACCAGAACTGATGCTCATCGGCCAGTTTCAGTTGCCGTGGACCTGGTCGGGCGTAGGGCCCCTCAGTTAGCGAATAACCATCGGAGTACGCATGGGGGTCTCGCGCGTCCGCAGGTGCTTCCGCTCCTTGCATCTGCATCTGACCGTGGTTCATAACGCCATTATTAGTCGCAGGACTTTCCGAAGAAGCCGTTGCCATCTCTGAGTCCGCATGCCCTGCATGGGCGTCTACCATCGGGTTCAGGTTATGCCCGGCATGTGGGTCATTCGGCTGCGCCCAAAGCGCAACTGGCATGATCAACGAACCAAAAACCATCAAGACTCTACTAGAGCTGCAAATGTTAATTTTATACATCACGATACAACCACCTCCCGGAACATGCCTGCGTCCATGTGAAACAATAAATGGCAGTGCCAGGCCCAACGCCCAAGGTCATGAGGGGTGGTGAGAAAGCTTATTCGTTGTGCCGGCTGCACCGGAATCGTATGACGCCGCACAAGGAAGTCACCCTGGTCGTTCTCCAGGTCGCTCCACATCCCATGCAGGTGCATGGGATGGGTCATCATGGTGTCGTTTTGCAGAATCACCCGAATCCTCTCTCCATGTTTCATTGATATCGGGGTACTCTGGCCGAACTCTAGTCCATCAAAAGACCAACTATACCGTTCCATGTTGCCCGTCAAATGCAACTCGATCTCCCGAGTCGGCAGTCTCTGATCAACTGGTCCGCCGATAGTCTTCAAATCGGCAAGGGTTAACACACGTCGACCATTTTGTCGAAGACCAACGCCCGGGTCGTCTAAATTGGTACGGGGCGTATGGACAAGCATATCTACAGATGGCCCGTATTCGGAACGCGCGTGGTTGACGCTGGACGAGGGTATGGCTAAAGGATTGGAATGCATGACATGCTGACTGTGGTCCATCGCCATTTCACCGTGGTCCATGTCCATACCCATGTCATTGTGATTCATGCCGGCGTGATCCATCGAACCCATCATATCGCGCATTGCCAGCCATTCTACGGCATCAAGCGCCGGTGTCGGTGCCGTAAGTCCATGCCGAACTGCGAGTGTGCCTCTGGCGTAGCCGGTACGCTCCATGCTTTGCGAAAAGATCGTATAGGCGTCATTTTCGGGCTCTACCACCACATCATAGGTTTCCCCGGGCCCAAACCGAAACTCATCAACAGAAACTGGTTCGACATTTTGACCGTCGGCCTGGACTACGGTCATTTTCAAGCCAGGAATTCGAATATCATAAAAGCTATTGCCAGCAGCATTGATAAATCGCAATCGAACTCGTTCGCCGGGTGAGAACAGGCCCGTCCAGTTGCCTGCTGGTGTTTGACCATTCATCAGGTAGGTTAAGGTTGAGGCAGATAGATCGCCCAGATCAGTAGGATTCATGCGCATCTGATTCCACATGCGACGCTTGTTGAGAGCACCCGCCAAGCCTAGCGTCGATACGTCGCGCATAAAACCAGGCACAGTAGGCTGATTGAAGTTGTAGACATCGCTTTGGACTTTCAGTTTGCTAAACACCCGCATTGGGTCTTCGTCAGTCCAATCGGACAACTGCACCACATAGTCTCGGTCTGCTCGTATAGTTTCGCCGTCACGAGGCTCTACAATCAAAGCACCGTACATTCCCGTAATTTCCTGAAAACCGCTATGAGAGTGATACCAATATGTACCGCTTTGCTGAAGCGTGAACCGGTACTCAAAGGTTTCTCCAGGCGCTATGCCGTCAAAACTTATGCCCGGCACTCCATCCATCTGGTAGGGTAAGATGATGCCGTGCCAATGAATGGAAGTCGCTACTGCCAGATGATTGGTCACACGAATGGTGACTTCCTCACCTTCGCGCAGACGCAATGTCGGCGCCGGTATAGAGCCGTTGATAGTCGTTGCCATACGGACTTCACCGGTAAAGTTCACCGGCGACTCAGCTATCACAAGCTCAATTTGATTGCCGCTGAGCACGGGCGCCGTACCCGTGTGAGTCAACGTCGCGCCTGCCCGGCTGGCAGCCTGCAACACTGCGGGAAAGGCCGCCAGCACGCCACCAGCAGCCAAGCCCTGTACGAACCTTCGCCGGTTTACATTGATTGGGAATGGAAATGGTTGTTCAGACTTTTTCATAGGAGCAGCTCCTTTCGCCGATGCCTTTATCGTCAATACGTTTATAGTGCCGATACAATCCAGTTGAGAGTTGACAAGGGTAGCGAAATCGACCTGTCCAGAGGATGACGTCTACATTACATTGTTGTAATCGTCGTGTAATCTGACTGTCGGATGCAGTAATCTATAGTGGCAAGGCACTAATCAGGAGAGGCACGCTATGCGATTGCTCGTAGTGGAAGACGAAACAAAGACTGGCAACTACATTCGCCAGGGCCTATCTGAGGCTGGCTTTGTCGTTGAGCTAGTTCGCAACGGCCTGGACGGATACCACTTGGCCATGACAGAGTCTTTTGACCTGATTATCCTCGATGTAATGCTCCCGGATGTAGACGGGTGGCGCATCATGCAATCTTACCGAGATGCTGGGCATCAGACCCCTGTGTTGTTCCTTACTGCTCGGGACTCTGTCGATGATCGCGTCAAAGGCCTGGAATTGGGCGCCGACGACTACCTTGTAAAACCCTTTGCATTTACCGAGTTACTGGCCAGGATACGAACTTTACTCCGCCGACGATCCATGGCTTCACCAGCAGAGCAGATTCAGGTGGCGGACCTGACACTTGATCCGCTCAAACATCGTGTATCACGCGCAGGCAAGAGAATACTCCTGACCCAGAAGGAATTTTCGCTATTGGAACTCCTGGCGCGTCGCCCAGGTGAAGTGCTACCGCGCTCACTCATAGCCTCCCAAGTGTGGGACATGAACTTTGATTCAGACACTAATGTTATCGATGTAGCGATTCGCCGCCTGCGCGCCAAGATCGACGACAATTTTCAGCCTAAATTGATTCATACCGTTCGTGGGATGGGATACAAAATGGACCTGGAATCCAACGATGAAACCCATTAGTCGATACCCACTCCCCCTTGCTGCGCGAGTCATGCTGTTCGTTGGCCTGACCATTGGTCTGAGTTTTATGCTGATTGGCACTCTGGTGCTGAATGCTGTGGAGCATCATTTCTCCGAGCAAGATGCTAGTGAACTTGTAGTAATGTCCAGCGCCGTGACGAATGCACTGGAAAATGCAGGAAATCAGCCCGATCGCCTGCGCGCGGCCCTATCCAATGCCATCTCCGGTCATCATGGTGTGTATTTTCAAGTAAGAAATAACAACGAAGAGATCCTGTACCAAACTGTCGGAGCAGGGTCGGGTTTGGCGCAAGCGGGACGTATCCTGACACCAACCGATGTGATACAACCTGGCAATTTACAAACCTGGCGCGAAGGCACCAAGACGTACAGAGGGGTGCTCAGCCAGCTAGAAGTCTCTGGACAGAACTACACCATCATTAGCGCCATTGACATGAGCTTTCACCTACAGTTTCTGCGAGACTTTCGGCAAAGCTTATTGATCATCATGAGTCTGGCTGGCGTTATAACTTTATTGGCTGCAGGCTATGGTGTACATCAGGCCCATGCCCCACTACGTGGTCTGTCTGCAAAAATGGGCGACATTCAAGCAGACAAACTACACGTGCGACTCGATCCATCCGCAATTCCGTCGGAGCTGAAAGATCTGGTGACATCTTTTAACCATATGATCGGTCGTTTGGAGGACAGTTTTACTCGTCTATCGCATTTTTCCGCTGACATTGCTCACGAGCTAAGAACCCCCCTTACCAATCTTATTACTCAGACCCAGGTTGGACTAGGCAAGGCCAGGACGCTCGAGAAATATCGCGAACTACTATACTCCAATCTAGAAGAGCAGGAGCGGCTAGCCAAAATGGTCAATGATATGCTTTGGCTTGCGAAAAGTGATCATGGCCTGCTCAAACCCGAGCAAGTACCCCTCAACCTGACCAATGAAGTTAATGAACTTTTTGATTTTTTCGAAGCACTGGCAGAAGAGAGAAATATCCGCCTGACGCTGGAGGGTTGCGCACCTATGACCATGGGTGACCGCGCCATGCTGAGACGAGCTATTTCCAACTTGTTGTCGAATGCCATCCGGTATACTCCACCGGGGAAAGAGGTGAAGGTTTTGCTCGACAACGCCTCTCACCACGAAATGTCGCTTAGTGTACAGAATCCTGGCCCCATGATTCCCGCCGAATACTTGTCCCATTTGTTTGACCGCTTTTATCGAGTTGAACCCTCTCGTGTAAGACAGGGTGAAGGCGCAGGTCTGGGGCTAGCTATTGTCAGATCCATCGTTGAAGCACATGGTGGGCATGTGGAGGCTTCTTCTGTCCGGGATAAGACGTCTTTCACACTCTTTTTACCGGTAAAATCCTAAAATTGTTCCTGCCGTTAGGCGAGCACAATTTTTTAACATCTCGCCGATACTATCCAGATCAATGCAATGAATATACTTCGCCGGTAAAGCTTGGTAAGCTATTAATTGGAGTGGATATCGTTGCTTCACTAAACTCAGCCAGATGTGGCACTTTCTGTACCTTTGTCGTTATAGTCATGCATAGAAATACAAAATATCGCCAGTTACTCACATGGTTTTTTGTAGCCAGCCTGCTTCTGAATGTTCAGTCGACTTTCGCCTGCACGATGATGCCGGATATGCCTGATCTACCGCAGCCTGCGCACGAGTGCTGCCTTGCTATGCACAAAAACAAGGTAACTGAAAAACCGGATACTCCCGCCTCGTCCAGTGATACTTGTTTTACACTGAAGGTATCATTACAGCTCAAAGCTTCGCCCGAGGCTGATGCGGACCCCGGCAACGACCACGCCCTGCTCAAGGACAAACCGGGAACACAAAATCTGGCGCCAGTCATGGCCTTGCTGGTCTTCACTTTGCTGCAGACAGCGCAAACTGGCGGCTATGCTGTGCCGTCCAACGACCGAGATCACAGCACTCCCCTGCCAGTCTACCAGGCAACCCAGCGCTACCGTATTTAACAGAACTCCTTAGTTACAACTACTTCAGAGCGGCAGCACACGCCTGCCGTTCCTGGTTTTTGTTCGATGACGGAGTTCTGCCCATGCACCATACAAACACACAAATCGGTTCGTATTTTGTTTCCCGATTAACAGCCGCCCTGATTCCACTTGGGCTGGCAATCACGCTCGTTTCCCTGCCCGCAAGTGCGCAGCAGACCGAAGGGTTTACCCCCGAAGGTCTGATTCGGGAGATTCTCCAACTGAATCCCGGTCTGGCTGCTCAGCGACTTGAGACACTGGCCCGCGAGGAACAAATTGTCAGCGCCGGCGCACTTGACGACCCCCGGGTAAACTATGCCATTGCCCCGGCGAGCATCGGCGACAACATCCCCAGTGCGCTGGGAGATACCCTGGGCGTACGTCAGGTTATTCAACTCAGTCAAAATTTCCCGTGGGCGGGCAAACGGCAATTGCGCACGGAGGTCGCGCAAGCGCAAAGCACAGCCGCTCATCTGATGACCCAGGATCTGCAATTGCAACTGATCGCCGCCGGCCGGCGTCACTGGGCAAGCTGGTGGGATGTTCACCAGGCATTAACCATCAACCGTGAACAGCAACAGTTGCTTACCGAACTGGAGAAAGTGATCGAAACCCAGTACGCCAGCGGCAGCGGCCTGCAACAGGATCTACTTCAGGTGCAAACGGCCAGGATTCAGGCGGATCATCGCGACATAGTCCTTGAACAGCAGGCCAGGCGCATCCGGGCCCGCATCAATGCCTTGCGCAATCGCCCGGCAGCGGCTGAGCTCGCCGCCACCGAGGAGCAACCGCAACCGCCAACGTTGCCAGCCGACACAGTGCTGCACAGCTGGCTGGAAGAAGCCAATCCCGCACTGCGGGGGGCTCGGGCTGAGGCCGATGCTGCGCGCGCAGACCGGGACCTGACCTATAAAAACGACTTCCCCGACGTACAGGTCAATGTGGGTTACAACGAACTGTGGAATGCCAGCGACCTGCGCCTGCAGGTGGGCGTATCAGTCAACATACCCCTGGATTTTGGCAAGCGCTCTGCACGCAAAGCCGCGTCAGACTACCAACTTAACAGTGCCCGAACCGACATCCAGTATCTTCACAATCAGCTGCTTGCCGAGCTTGAACAAGCACTATCACGCGCCGAGGAAGCCCAACACGCCATCGAGTTGTGCCGTGAGCAGTTGATACCTATCGCACAGCAATCACTGACAGCGTCACAGTCTGACTATCAGGAGGGCATCGCGGATTTCTCCAATGTTATTCAGGCTGAGCAGGCCCTGCTTGAGGCCCGACTACTGTTATCCCGCTCCATGGCCGACCAGTATCAGGCCCATGCAGAAATAGATCGACTGGTAGGCGGGCGGCTTTGGCCCTTTGAGTTCTCTGGTCACTAAAACTGCGGCATCTGCTGAAGAGAGAAGAATCATGAACACACGAAACATGTTACTTGCCGGAATCGTAGTCGCTGCACTGATTTTGGTAGCTGCCTATTTCATTTTAATGCCCCAGCAAGCCAATATCTCTGCTGAGCATGCATCATCGACAACAAGGCAGCCCCTGTATTGGGTCGCCCCGATGGACCCGGATTATCGACGCGACGAACCGGGGCTCTCCCCTATGGGGATGGAACTGGTGCCGGTTTATGAAGACAATGATGAAGATGCAAGCGTCACCATCTCAGCCACTGTTCAGCAGAATCTGGGTGTACGCCTGGGCATGGTTACCATGGGCGAGTTCCGGCAGCAGGCTGATGCTGTGGGTTATACCGCGTGGGATCAGTCAACTATTCAGATGCTGCACCCGCGCGCCGAGGGCTGGCTGGAACAGTTCAATGTGGCCAGCGTCGGTGATCGTGTCAGCGCTGGCCAGATCCTGTATCAGCTTTTTTCACCGCGACTGGTCAGTGCTCAGCGCGAATACCTCAACGCCGCCGGAAATGCCGTTCTTCGCAAGGCGGCTGAAGATCGACTGCTTGCGCTGGGTGTGACACCGGCGCAGGTAACGGAACTTGCCAGCAGCAATGAAGTCAGTGCCCAACTAGCCTATCGCGCCGAATCAGATGCGGTGGTATCGGCCATTGGTGCCCGCGAGGGCAGCTATGTGACACCGGCAGATACCATTCTGACGCTGGCCTCACTCGACCGGATATGGCTGGATGTCGAAGTACCGTCCACCGCCATGTCCTGGATGGAGGTGGGCTTGCCGGTCACTGCCGAATTCCCAGCATACTCCGCCGAACAATGGCAGGGTCAAGTCGCACTTGTCTATCCGGAACTTGATCCTGTCACCCGAAGTTTGCGGTTGCGGCTGGAAATCGACAATCCAGACCACAGGCTGAAACCCAATATGTTTGCCAGCGTCCAGGTGAAAGGCCCTACTCGACACAACGTCGTCAGTGTGCCAACAGAAGCGGTGATCCGCTCAGGTCAGGGTGCCCGGGTGTTGCTCGCCGCAGGCGATGGTCGTTTCACGGTACAGCCGGTTCGCACCGGTGTGACCCGCGGTGACCGGATTGAAGTCCTGGACGGGCTGAGCGATGGCATGCAGGTCGTTACATCGGGTCAGTTTCTGCTGGACTCCGAAGCTAATGGAGAGCAGGCAATGGCAAGACTTAACGCCGCTGGCTCTGATTCTGACCTCGACCCGGAACAGGTCAATGACCAGCAAGAAGACACAGGCACCGCCCCGGCCACGCTGACCGGCACCGGGACTATCCAAAGTATAAGCGACAACCGCGTGACGCTGGACCACGGTCCCATACCTGCTCTGAATTGGCCTTCAATGGTCATGGGATTCCAGATCATGTCCAGCGTTGATCTGTCTGATGTCGCCGAAGGCGATGAGATCGAATTCGACTTTATGCCGATGCCTGCCGGCGGCTACAGCATCACGGCGTTGCGCCCGGCGACAACGTCAGGCCCGGGAGACACGCCATGATTGAAGCTGTCATTCGCGCCTCCCTGCGCAATCGCGGGCTGGTATTGGTTGCCGCCCTGCTGTTGACCATGGCCGGGTTGCTGAACCTGCGCACCATGCCGGTCGATGCCCTGCCCGATCTGTCCGATGTTCAGGTCATCATCCGTACGCCTTTCGCTGGCCAGGCCCCGCAGGTGGTCGAGGACCAGGTCACCTATCCGCTGACTACCGCTATGCTGTCGGTGCCCGGCGCGGAGACAGTGCGCGGATTCTCGTTCTTTGGTGATTCCTACGTCTATATCATTTTCAGCGACGATACCGACCCTTATTGGGCACGCAGCCGGGTGCTGGAATACCTGAGTCAGGTCAGCTCGCGTCTGCCTGACGGCGTGACACCGGCGCTGGGCCCCGACGCTACCGGTGTCGGCTGGGTCTACGAATACGCCCTGGTGGACAGAAGCAATCAACATGATCTGTCGCAATTGCGCGCCATTCAGGACTGGTTTCTGAAATACGAACTGCAGACCGTGGCAGGTGTGTCAGAAGTTGCGTCAGTCGGTGGCATGGTCAAACAGTACCAGGTCATTGTTGATCCGGATCGGCTGAGTGCCTATGGCCTGACGCTGTCTGCGGTGAACCAGGCGATTCGGGCCGGCAACCAGGAAGTGGGCGGCTCAGTCATCGAGATGGCGGAAACCGAGTTTATGGTGCGGGCCACCGGTTACATTCAGGGGCTGGATGATCTGCGGGCCATTCCGTTAAAAGTTACACAAGACGGCACTGCGGTGTTGTTGGGCGATGTTGCCCGGGTGCAGACCGGTCCGCAGCTGCGCCGGGGTGTTGCCGACCTGAACGGTGAAGGCGAAGTGGCTGGAGGAATCGTGGTCATGCGCTCCGGTGAAAATGCCCAGGCCACCATCGCTGCCGTGAAACAGCGCCTGGCCGAGCTGCAGGCAAGCCTACCTGACGGGGTAGAAATAGTTCCCACCTATGACCGCTCGGAATTGATTGATCGATCAGTCGATAACCTGTACAGCAAGCTTCTGGAAGAGTTTGCGGTGGTCGCTTTTATCTGCGCCCTATTTTTGTTCCATCTACGCTCTTCGCTGGTGGCCATTGCCACACTGCCGTTGGGGATCCTGGCGGCACTGCTGATAATGCGCGGCCAGGACCTGAATGCCAACATCATGTCCCTTGGCGGCATTGCCATTGCCATTGGGGCGATGGTCGATGGCGCCATTGTCATGATCGAGAACGTGCACAAACATCTGGAACATCATCCCGAAAAGGCAAAAACCGATCGCTGGGGTGTCATTGCGAAGGCCTCTGCCGAAGTGGGTCCGGCCCTGTTTTTCTCACTGCTGATTATCACCTTCAGCTTTCTGCCGGTGTTCACCCTGGAGGCCCAGGAGGGCCGCCTGTTTGCCCCGCTGGCGTTCACCAAGACCTACGCGATGGCTGCCGCCTCTATTCTGTCAATCACTGTGGTGCCGGTACTGATGGGTTACCTGATTCGAGGCAAGATACTACCGGAGAACAAAAACCCGGTAAATCGACTGCTGAGCTGGATTTACCGGCCCGTGATCGGTCTGGTCATGCGTGCGCCCTGGGTGATGGTCGCCGCCGGTATCCTGGTGATGACTTCAGCGATCTGGCCGCTGTCCCGACTCGGTTCGGAGTTCATGCCACCACTGGATGAGGGTGACTGGATGTACATGCCCACCACCCGACCTGGACTGTCCATCGGTGAGGCTACCCAGTTGCTGCAGCAGACCGATCGCCTGATCAAATCGGTGCCGGAGGTGGCACAGGTGTTCGGCAAGATCGGGCGCGCCGATACGGCCACTGATCCGGCGCCCCTGAGCATGATAGAGACCATCATCCGCTTCAAACCTGAGTCGGAATGGCGTGAGGGCATGACCATCGAGAGCATCCGTGAGGAGATCCGGCGCACGGTGGATTTGCCAGGTGTCACCAATGCCTGGGTTATGCCGATCAAGACCCGTATCGATATGTTGGCCACCGGCATCAAGACACCGGTGGGTATCAAGATCGGCGGTCCCGAATTGCCGGTCATACAGAACATTGGTGCGGATATCGAGGCATTGCTACCGCAGGTGCAGGGAACCGCCAGCGTGTTTGCCGAACGGGTGGCCGGCGGGCGTTATGTTACCGTGGATATTGACCGGGCGGCAGCGGCCCGCCATGGCCTGAATATCGACGAGGTGCAGTCGGTTGTTTCTTCGGCGATCGGCGGCATGAACGTTTCCGA
Organism: Pseudohongiella sp. SYSU M77423; assembly: GCF_029911965.1. NCBI lineage: Bacteria > Pseudomonadati > Pseudomonadota > Gammaproteobacteria > Pseudomonadales > Pseudohongiellaceae > Pseudohongiella > Pseudohongiella sp. SYSU M77423. The sequence goes on from NZ_JARYTH010000001.1 coordinate 50,218, forward strand.
AACCATTGAGGGCCTAGAGCGCTTCCCGATCAATGTGCGCTACCCGCAGGAAATCCGCAACTCCATTGATGCCATCAGGGATCTGCCCGTACTAACATCGCAAAGGGCACGCATTCGTCTCGGTGACGTGGCACATATAGAAATAGAAGACGGACCACCGATGATAAAGAGCGAGAATTCGCGCCCTACCGGCTGGGTTTATGTGGACATCGCCGAGCGTGATATTGGCTCTTATGTCCAGGCCGCACAGCAACACCTGGCGGACAATCTGACTCTGCCCGCTGGTTATTCACTGACTTGGTCCGGGCAGTACGAATACATGGAGCGGGCAAAAGAGCGCTTGACGCTGGTGGTACCGCTGACCCTGCTGATTATTGCATTCCTGCTCTACATGGCGTTCCGCGGGCTGGCGGAAGTCTTGATCATCATGGCCACGCTGCCCATGGCGATTGCCGGTAGCTCCTGGTTACTGTGGTGGCTTGCCTTTGACCTGTCGGTTGCTGTCGCAGTGGGGTTTATCGCCCTGGCCGGTGTGGCGGTGGAAATCGGTGTCATCATGCTGATTTATCTGAACCAGCACCGCACACGCTACCTGGCTGAGGCGCATGAACAAGGCGGCCCGACTGTGGAGGGCTTACGAGATGCGATTGCCAAAGGCGCACTGCAACGCCTGCGCCCTGTGGTAATGACCGTCGCGGCCATCACAGTGGGCCTGCTGCCCATCATGCAGGGGCACGGCACCGGCGGTGAAATCATGCAGCGCATAGCAACACCGATGGTGGGCGGCATGATCAGCACCCTGGTGCTGACCCTGCTGGTGTTGCCTGCAGTGTATTTTTTATGGCAAAGGTGGCAACTGCACTCTGAACTCCTGAAGTAGCCGCACGCAAGGCAAGGCCCCTTCAGCATCATCAGGTGGGGGCTGCCTCACCATCGGAGTGTTTCCGAACGCCATAATTAATCGTGAACATAGGACTGTTATTGTGGTCATGGGAATTCCCGCAAACTCCCGCATTCTAACGGTTTCAAACCCGAGGACAGTCTACCTAAAGGATTTCAAACCATTGTTATAAAAGGAAATATGGCGCACCCGGAGAGATTCGAACTCCCGACCAAGTGGTTCGAAGCCACCTACTCTATCCAGCTGAGCTACGGGTGCATAACTTTTGGTGTTTTATTTTAATCACTGTCACCTGCAGTGGTTACGTGGGGCGGCATTATATAGTGATCAAATGCGAAGGTCACCTGTCATTATGCAGATTGTTCGTCTTCGGGCTTATACACTCGGTAATGGTTGCGACCGCCGCGTTTTACCTGGTATAGCGCAATATCCGCTTTTCGCAGTAATTCCTCGGCCGAGTCTGGATCATTCGGATCGAAGATAACGACACCAACGCTTAACGAGACCTTGAATTGCTGTAACCCTGTATCGAAGGGCTCTCGAATGGCATAAAACACCTTTCGTGCGACCAGCTCGGCATCCTCAGCAGAGCTGATTTCAGCCAGCAGCAGAACAAACTCGTCGCCACCCTGTCTCGCCAATGTGTCACTGGCACGAACGCTGTCGCCTAATTGTTTTGCGATCCACTTTAGCAGCTCATCTCCTACATCATGCCCGTACTGATCATTAACCTGCTTAAAGTGGTCAACATCGATAAACATAAGCGCAAACTTACGTTTGTGGCGCCGGCATAGAGCGATAGTTTGAGCCAGTCTCTGCTGAAGAAGTCTACGGTTAGGCAAGTCGGTGAGATCGTCGTGACTTGCCTGATAGGCCACTTTTTTTGCCAGTTCTTTGCGATCGGTAATATTTTCTATCTGGGAGACGAAGTGCAATGGATTGCCGTTCGCGTCCCTGACCAACGACACACTCAGTACGATCCATATCTGGGAGCCATCCTTGCAGAAATAGCGTTTTTCCATCTGGTAACTGGGTATCTTTCCCGCGACCAACGCATTTAGCAACTCCATGTCCCGGTCGAGATCTTCAGGATGGGTGATATCCTGAAACGTCAGCTTTAATAATTCACCTTCTTCGTATCCCAGCATGTCCAGCAATGCCTGGTTTACTTCCAGCCACTCACCCTGCAGGCCCACCAGCGCCATGCCGATCGCTGCAGTTCCAAATGCACCACGGAAGCGCTGATCACTCTCACTGAGCGCCAGCTCAAGCTTTTTCTGCCGGTCAATGTCAGTATGGGTGCCAATAGTCCGCGCTGCGTTACCCTCATTGTCTCTGGCAACGATTGCACCCTTGGTCAGAATCCAGCGCCAACTGCCATCTCGTGCAAGCATTCGATGTTGCACACTGTAAGTCGATGTCTTGCCGTCAATAAAATCTGCAACTGCGGCCTCTACATTTTCCAGGTCCTCTGGGTGGACCAGGCGCCGCCATTCCGAAAACTCGTTTTTTACTTCGTCCTCGGTGTAGCCAAGCATGGATTTCCATTCTTTATTATAGTTGACCTCATTGGTCAGGTTGTTCCAGTCCCAGACCCCGTGACCAGCGCCAGATAGTGCAGACTTCCAGCGAAACTCTGTTTCAGAAAGCTCGCGATTGATGACTGCCGCCCGGGCTTCAGCCCTTTCTCTGCCAGATGCCAGAGACCAGACCAGTATTGTCAGCAGCGCTGTCAACAACCCACCAACGAACATAACAACCTCAGGCTCAGCGCTCTGATGGTCTTGAATAAAACTGTCGTCTGCCAGAAACCTCACCGTCCAGATCCGCTGTGAGATTCTCAATTGCTCAGTGCGCGAAAAAGTCCACTCCGGCACAAAATCACTATCGTCAATGGTCGAATAGAGCAAGGCCCCTTCATTCATGTCAGGGCCATCGTAAACACTGAAAGCAATTGGGGATTCATTCAGGCGTATACCCTCCATCAGGATATCCATGCTAAACGGTGCATACACCCAACCATAGATATTGCTGGGGCTCGCCGCGGCCAGGCCGACTTCCCGTTCGTAGACCGGCAAATACAACAGCACGCCAGCAATGGGACCACGATCTGCGTCCTGAACCAGGCTGACTTTGCCCGAAAGCGTCAATTCACCACTGACTTGTGACTGATCCATCGCCTCGCGCCTGACCTGTTCAGAGTACATGTCATAGCCAAAGGCATTCAGGTTGTTGCCGCTAAACGGCTCGATAAAAACTATCGATGTATATCGATCACGGTCACCCGCCGGGTGAACCGAATAAAATGGGAAACCGCTCTCCTGGACTTGCTCGATATGCGCATCGAGTCTCTCTGGCTCTAGGTCCAGCGCGAATGCGATACCCAGAATGCCTGGGTAGTTTTCATCTAGAGCCAGCTCGTTGGCGTAATTGCTGAACTCCTCGCGATCGACACGATTGGAAGCAACAAATAGACCTTTCAGTCCACGGATCACCTGACCATAGGTCTCCATGCGCTCCTGGATTAGCTCCAGGCTCTCGCCGGTTTCCTCTTCGAAGCGATCCTGGTCTTCCAGGTTAACGGCACGTATGGCTCCTTGCCATGACAGAATTGTCAGCAATGCACCGACTATTAACACAGCCAATGTCAACGCGATAACTCGTGTGGAGCGGAACCACGACTCAGAGAACATTTTCGTCCGACTCAGCATCTTCTTTCTCAATTTACAGCGGCGCTGCGCACCAGCACCTGGGCCTGCACCGCCTGAGGCGGAACGTCGGCCGGCAACACCAGCCCGGAATCATAGTCTCGTGCATCACCAGCGGACAGGTTGCGAACGTCCACGACTCGCCGCACTCGCTCACGTCCCACACTGGCCTGCAGCTCCACTGAGGCCTGTGTGATAGTCATCGGTGCAGCATTACCCACTCGCACCATCACACGACCGTCATTGCTGACGTAGGCAGATGTCTGCAGATAGTTGGCCGGGTTGTCAGCCACATCCAGCCGCAGGAAGGCCGAACGGGCAGATTCACCGATGCTGCCGGGTGCTGAGGCCGCCTGCTGAAAATACTGCTTGGCGGCATTACGGTTGTTATCAGCCAGCGCCATGGTACCAAGCTCATTCATGGCCAGCGCCGTTGGCAGCAGCTCAACGCTGGCCTGCAAATCAGCCTGGGCTCGGCTGCGATTACCCTGCCGGGCGAAAGCCAGGCCCCGGCCAAGGTAATAGTCGAAATAGGCATCGTCCCGAGCCAGCGCGCTGTTGTAATGATCAATGGCTGCACTGTAGCGACGCTGCATCAGGGCGATATCACCATTCAAACCATGAAACCGTGCCTCCTGCGGTAGCATCGCGATGGCGTCATCCAGTTTTTGCTGAGCGTCTTCAACACGATCGTCGCGGACCAGCGTCATGGCCTCGTCAAATGCGTCGTAAGCGGGCTTTGTTTCCCGCAGGAAGGCCATTTGCTGCTGGTAACGCTGTTCGCCCTGCTCACCGCCGGTATAACCTTCAGCGCGCAATTGCGCGACCAACTGGCGGTTGTTCTGCACCCGTTCCTGAGACGGTGGGTGACTGGCAAACAGGCCCTGCAACCAACCCTGCTCTGTGCGCCCCTCGGAGAGGCGGACAAAGGTTTCCTGCAGGCGAACTGCGGCCTCAGGGTCATAACCGGCCTGGGCCAGATAGCGTGTGCCGTACAGGTCCGCTTCCCGCTCCGCCTCACGACCATAACTCTGGCTGATCAATTGGGCACCTAACGAGGCACCGCCTACAATGGCACCAGCATAAGCGTTATCGCTGGCGGCGATGGCAGTAACAGCCAATGCGCCCTGCAAAAGAACACCTCTTTCCATGGACTGCGCGCCATGCCTGGCTGCAGCATGCACCACTTCATGCCCCAGCACTGCTGCCAGTTCGGCCTCGCTATCCATTTCATACAGCAGGCCGCGATTGACGGCAATCTTGCCACCGGGCAGCGCCCAGGCATTGGGGACAGAGTTATTGAGTACCACAAATTCATAGGGCAGCTGGCGTGGACTGTGTCTGGCAACGCGCTGTCCCACCTCACTGACGTATGCGGTCAACTCGGGGTCAATCTTGAACTCTCCGCCCTGGCTTTGCTGGGTAGGACCATAATTCTCCTGCCCTATCGCCACTTCTTCCCGTTCGGATACCAGCGTGAGCTCGCGATCCCCGGTTACCGGATTGACGGCGCAGGCCTGCAGCACGCCCACACACGCCGCCATAACCGCCAGACGGCTGAACATGCCCGAGAACCCGGCTGGTAAAGCCGCAACCAGCGCTGTCTTGGATAATCGCCCCTGATTCATGTTCATTTTTGTGCCTCCCATCATCCGTCTTCTTTTTCTGTGTCTGATCGTACTCACTCTCTGGCCGATCGCACCCGCCACTCGCAGGCTCTATTACTGTCAGATTATCAGGCCTGTCACGGTCTTGGAATAAAACTTGTGTAAGTCCTGTCTCATGTTAACGAAGCCGGACGTAGTTCTATTCAGTTTTCGCCTGACTTTAGGAATTTGCCGTAGATACGCGTCAAATCATGAACCCGTTCACTGTCACGTTCTGTTGCAGGCCGGAGCTTCCTTGGGTTTGGCAAACGCGCTACTATCGGTTCCCCTAGATTCCCTTCTAATAAAAATAATCCAACTGTTCAGACCCATACTCACAGAGGAGAATACCTGTGGTTAGAGTATTCCTAATCATGTTTTTGCCACTTATTGCTGCGATTAATGCGCAGGCGCAGACCGCATCGGTGGAGCGCGGCTCGGAACTTTTCCAGTCGGAATGCGCCCGTTGCCATGTGCAGGCTGACATTGAGATGCGTATTGCCAATCGCTGGTTGGACCGCCCTGCCAGTGAGCTGTATGCAGCGATAATGGCAACCATGCCTGCCGAGACACCCGGCTCACTGAGCCCGGAACAGTACCTGGACCTCACAGCCCACGTCATGCAGATGGGACGCGTGAACGCGCCGATCGCTGGCCTGACGGTGACTGAACTGGCTTCTGTCAATATCGAGCAGGGCAGCGAGAATACCGGCCCGGATTATTACGCCTGGACCAGCATGTTTGGCGGTCTGAACGCCAACCGCTACGCGCCGCTCGAACAGATCAACGCCGACAACGTCGACGAGCTGGAAATCGCCTGGCGCTGGAAAGCCGACAACTTCGGCCCCCGCCCGGAAGGACTCAGTGTAACAACCCCCATCATGGCCAATGGCGTGCTGTATGCAACAGCCGGTACAACCCGAAACGTTGTGGCCATTGACGCAGAATCCGGCCAGACGCTGTGGATGTGGCGTCCGCAGGAAGGTCAGCGCTTTGAGGACTCTCCTCGCAAGAACTCCGGTAAAGGTGTCGCCTACTGGACAGATGGTGAACAGGAAGTGATTTTTGTAGTCACACCTGGCTACTACCTGGCCGCACTGGACGCCAGCACTGGCTTGCCGCTGGAGTCCTTCGCCGATGGTGGCATCCTGGACCTGATGGATGGCATGCGCTTCAGTGATGTGCGCGACGATCGAGACATTACTCTGACCTTCCCTCCGCTGGTCATCGACGATGTACTGGTTGTTGGCGCAGCTCACCAGGTGAGCATGCGCCCGCCTCACGCAGACAACGTGAAAGGTGATGTACGCGCTTTTGACATCCACACTGGCGAGTTGTTGTGGACACATCGCAACATCCCCATGCCCGGTGAGGAAGGCTACGAAACCTGGCTGAACGATTCAGCACTGATGACCGGTAATGGTGGCGTCTGGACCTCCATGTCAGCGGATACCGAGCTTGGCCTGGTCTACCTGCCGGTAGAGTCTGGCACCGGCGACCGTTTTGGTGGCGACCGTCCGGGTACCAATCTGTTCACTGGCTCCGTGGTTGCTGTTGACTACCGCACTGGTGAGCGCAAGTGGTACTTCCAGCACCTGCGTCATGACATCTGGGACTATGACACACCCACGGCACCTATCCTTGCCGATCTGCCGGATGGTACCAAGGCACTGGTACAGCTCACCAAACAATCGTTTGCCTACGTGTTGAATCGTGAAACCGGCGAGCCGATCTGGGAAATGGAAGAGCGGCCAGTACCGCAGACTGACGTGCCGGGTGAGTGGACATCTCCGACCCAGCCCTTCCCGACCAAGCCGCCGGCTTACGATCGTCAGGGTATTTCAGAAGAAGATCTGGTGGACTTCACCCCTGAAATCTTCGCCCGCGCTAAAGAAGCGGTCAAACCTTACCGCATGGGTCCGCTGTACCAGCCGCCATCACTGGCTAATGCTGATGACGGCACCATTGGTACCCTGAGCCTGCCCGGTACGCTGGGTGGCACCAACTGGGAAGGTGGAGTTTACGATCCGGAAACCGGCATGTTGTACGTCGCCTCTCATACAGCGGTAGCTGTGCTGTCCCTGGTCCCTGGTGCGGAATTCTCTACCACAGACTGGATCCAGGGTCCGGCCCGCTCACCAAACGTGGACGGCCTGCCGATCGTGCAGCCACCATGGGGTCGAATCACCGCCATCGATCTGAATGAGGGCGATATTGAATGGACCATGGCCAACGCCGACACACCGGAGCGCATCAAGAATCACCCGCTGCTCGAAGGGGTTGAACTGGAGCGGACTGGCATCCCGACCCGCGCCGGGCTGCTGGTGACCAAGAGCCTGCTGTTCGCCGGTGAAGGCCAGGGTGGCAACCCGGTATTCCGTGCACATGACAAAACAACCGGCGCAATCCTCGCGGAGATCGACCTGCCAGCATCTCAGACTGGCTTGCCAATGACCTATGTCCAGAACGGCAAGCAGTACATCGTCATGGCAGTCAGCGGTAACGGTCCTGCCGAACTGGTGGCTCTGGCGCTGCCCTGAGGTTTAATCGGCGCTGATTGAGGCGCATGTTCATAACCTCAACCAAAAAAGCGATCCACCATCCCGGTGGGTCGCTTTTTTTTGGGGCTGCGATTCCAAGCAGCATCGCAATGATTTCCTGACAAAAACCTCGTCGAGACAGCACTTTGGATTGCGGGTTGGCCTCACCTGATCGTTTTGTTATAATTATCACGCCTTCAAAATCAATAACAAAAAATTATGAAGCATTCACCAAAGCCATGTGCTTAAATTCGAGATTCAAAAACGAGACACAAAACTTGTTATGAATACTTTTCAAGAAGCGCCAGCGCTTCAAGAAAGACCCGACACAAATCAAGATATTCAGCTTCGCCCTCCAAAGGCCACCGACGGTGCGCCGGTTCACAATCTGATTCGCAAAAGCGCGTTCCTGGACGATAACTCACTGTACTGTTATCTGGCCATTTGCACACATTTTGCGCAAACCAGCGTGGTAGCCACCATGGGCGAGGACGTCGTAGGCGTAGTAACTGCCTACATTCCACCAGAGCAGCCGGACACACTGTTTGTGTGGCAGGTAGCTGTCGACACGGTTGCACAAAAACGGGGTCTGGCCAGCAAAATGCTTAATCACATCCTGGAACGCGACAACTGTAAAGCGGTCCAATATGTGGAGACCACCGTAACCGAAGACAACGCAGCTTCACGCGCCATGTTCGCCTCGCTGGCGAGACGGCGTGAATGCGAAATCAATGAATCCGTAATGTTCGATCGTGAGGAGCACTTTCTTAACCTTCACGACACCGAATTCAAACTTAGAATTGGCCCGTTCGCAGCGGCCAACAACCAGGGAGAAACATCATGACCAACATTTTTAATGACATTGAGTCAGAAGTTCAAAGTTACGCGCGCGCCTTCCCGGTTATATTTGAGCGCGCGAAAGGTTCTTATCTTTACGATACAGACGGCAAGGCCTATCTGGACTTTCTTGCCGGCGCCGGCACGCTTAACTACGGTCACAACAACGACACCTTGAAGGCCAAACTGCTGGAGTACATCGAGAAGGATGGCATTACGCATGGTCTGGACATGCACACCAGCGCCAAGAAACAGTTTCTGGAGAACCTGAACAACTATATTTTCAAGCCACGCGGCCTGGAGTATATGGTTCAGTTTACAGGACCGACCGGCACCAACGCCGTAGAGGCGGCGATGAAAATCGCCCGTAACGTGACTGGTCGTCATAACATTGTGGCGTTCACCAACGGTTTCCATGGTGTGTCGCTGGGCTCAATGGCTGCGACTGGTAATTCGCATCACCGAGACGCTGCCGGCATACCGCTGGGTGGAGTTTCCCACGTGCCTTACGCCGGTTACATGGGTGAAGACCTGGACACTATCAAACTGCTGGAGAATATGCTGGAAGACTCATCCAGCGGCCTGGACAAACCGGCAGCTATCATGCTGGAAACCATTCAGGGCGAGGGCGGTCTGAACACTGCCAGCAGCGAGTGGTTGCAGGCAATTGAGAAAATCTGTCGCAAGCACGACATCATCCTGATTGTTGATGACATTCAGTCAGGCTGTGGACGTTCGGGCAAATTCTTCAGCTTTGAGGAATCCGGCATCAAGCCCGACCTGGTGACCATGTCCAAGTCATTGAGCGGTTATGGTCTGCCATTCGCAGTAACCTTGATCAAACCGGAGTACGACACCTGGAAGCCAGGCGAGCACAACGGCACATTCCGTGGTAACAACCACGCATTTGTGACAGCAGCCGCTGCGCTTGAGCGCTACTGGTCTGACGACAAGTTCGAGAAGGAACTGAAAACCAAGATCGAGCACATGACCATGCGTCTTCGCAAGATTGCCAATGGTTATGAGAAGTCGCTGATCAAAGCCAAGGGACGCGGCTTCATGCAGGGTCTTGAATGTCGTGATGGCGAACTGGCCGGCAAGATCTGTCGATATGCCTTCGATAGAGGTCTGGTTATTGAGACCAGTGGCGCCGACAGCCAGGTTGTGAAATGCCTGTGTCCTTTGACCATATCTATGGATGACCTGAACAAAGGTCTCGATATCGTTGAAGAAGCAGTGCACAGCACACTCGCTAAAGAGCATAGCGCTGCATCGTAACAGTTCGCCGCGCGAACTACCCGCCGAAAATCGAAACCTGAAATGGAAGTCGACTGATCGTCTGGAGCCTCTGAAAAGGGGCTCCGGACACTGCCATGTAGCATCTGATGTCACAGCGGCGGATACAGCGACGTATTGCATGAGGAACTATAGATGATCGTACGACAACTGAAAGATTGTGAACAAAGCGAAAGACTGGTCAAGTCAGAGACCTGGCAGAGTGTGCGGATGTTGCTGGCCGACGACAACATGGGTTTTTCGTTTCACATCACGACGATCTTTGCAGGGACCACAACACCTATCCATTACAAAAACCACCTGGAGTCTGTGTACTGCATTTCCGGTAATGGCTCGATCAAGGATCTAGCCACAAACGATGTGCATCAGATCAAACCTGGCACCTTGTACATACTGGACCAGAATGACAAGCACATTCTGTCGGGCGGCACAGAAGACATGGTACTGGCCTGCGTGTTCAACCCACCGGTGACCGGCCGCGAAGTGCACGATGCCGACGGATCCTATCCGGCTGCAGACTGAATACGTCAGCGACCTCGTCGAATAAAAAAGCGGGTAGCGCACTTCAAGTCGCTACCCGCTTTTTTTTCGTTGGTCATCAGGCTCCCCGCCGCAGCCTAGAATGCAGTCAGCCCACTCACTGGAATGATACTCGACACCAGTGTCAGATAAACCAGGTTAATCCACATCAGAATGTAGTGAATCTGCCGACTATCGGTGAACAGCAGCAGTATGACCGAGGCGCTGACCAGAATAGTGCCCGTCATGCGTCGCAGCCAGGTATCGGCGTAGTCCGGAAGGAGTGGGTCTGAGGCCCGTGCGAGAATCAGAAAAATGATGACCATGACGAAAAACCAGTTCTTGGTCTCGAAATAGTGTTTCTCCAGATCAATTGACTGGTTAAAGCGGATTTCCGGCGTCAGCACGAAGGTCAGCAGCACCATCATGATAGGAGCCGTCAGAAACAGCAGCATCGGTGTCACTTTGGTAAAGTTGTAGGCCTGATACTCCCAAAAACCCATGTAGTGGTAGGTCATGATAAATAACAGCCAGACCGACCACCCCGCCAGAAGTCCAGGCCGTGTGACCCGCCGGCGGGCTCTGATCAGCTTCCCCCACCCCATCAGCAGTTCGGCCATCGCAAAGGCAACGACGACCGACACAAACATCATGATGAATTCAAACTTGGACACCCGGGATTACTCCTCGGCCAGCTCTGCCTCAAACGCCTCGCGCGATAGCCTGTTCAGCTCTTTGGTGTTCTCTTCGTTGATGATCTGCTGCAGGATTCCAGCCAATGTGGACCTGAAGTCGTCGGCATGCAGATAGGCACAGACATTACCATCGGCCGGGTCGAGCGCACGTCGCTTGAGATCCTCACGGTGGTCTTCGGTGATCATTACCACTGGGGTTGGCTGCCTGAAAGGGCTTTTACGCTCCTGTTCGCGTAACCGATACAAAAACTGGTCACGAGGCTTCTTGTGGCGATTCCAGCCCGTCACGATGCAGGCCAGTTTATTGGTCAGCAGGCCAAATCCGCGGTTGTACTGACGCACAGCATCCATGGCGTTGGCTTCGTTGTAGGTATTGATACTGGTGAATTTGCCAGTGATGCCGATTTCGCCTGCCACTTCATCAACCAGTTTATTGTTGATGTCATAGACCAGGATGACGGGTTTGGTTTGCATGGGTTCCTCGAAGCGAATCTCTGTTGTTATTATAATTATCGCCAGTAGACGACGTCTATTCTGACCGCATTATGACACTGCTGGCAACCGGGTCGCGAGTGGTGCGTGTGCGATTGGCAGCAACCTGAGTGTCCTCGTAGCCAAACGCCAGCCCGAACAGAATGCGATTGTCCTCACTGAGACCAAAAGCCTCGCGGACCAGATCAGGGTAATTGCGCATCGTGCCCATCGGACAACTGTGCAGACCGTGCGCCACCAGCGTCAACATCAGGTTCTGTGCATACATGCCCACGTCGATTGCAACCGTGGTGCCAAACGCCTTGTCCATACCAATAAACGCCATATAAGGCGCATCAAAGAACTCAAAGTTTCTCATCACGGCGCGTTGACGACCTTCACGGTCATTGCGGGCTATGCCCATCTCGCTGTAGAGGGCGACGGCACACTCCACCTGCCGGGTGCGATATTCACCTTCAAAATCACCGCGATACTCGTAATCCGGATCAGGCGCCACACCCTCACGGACTCGCCGCTGCATCTCTGCACTCAAGCGGTCGCGCAATGCGCCAGATGCCACATATACCTTCCAGGGCTGCACATTGCAGTTTGAGGGCGCCCACTGTGCCAGTTCGAATATCTGTTGCAGTTCATCATCTGGCACCAGATCGGGCAGATAGCCTCGCACCGAGCGCCGCGAACGGATGGCGTCAGCCAGGGACATTTCGGACGGCTTCTGAGGACCGCCCGACTTATGGGAGCTATCACTCATATCAATTAACTCAACAACTGCCCGCCGTCGACATCAACCGTCGTGCCGGTGGCATATGGATTGTTCATCAGGTATACAAGCGCGCTGGCAACTTCTTCCGGTCGACCAATGCGTTTGACCAGCTGCCCCTGAGTCATCGCGGCAACACGCTCGTTTTTCTCGTTACCCATCCAGTCAAACAGCGCAGTATCAATGATGCCAGGCGAGACAACATTGACGCGCACCGGGCTGAGCTCAACGGCAAGACAGCGAACCATGTTCTCTACCGCACCGCCGACACAACTCAGCGCCGACATATTGGGCTTGAAGCGTCGCGCAGGCGCACCACTGACAAATGTAATGGAGCCATCTTTGGCGACATACGACGCACCAATACGGGCGACTTTTGCATAACCCCAGAGTTTGCCGAATGCAGCCTGAAACTGCTCTTCAGTCTGTTCGACAAAGGGTTTAAGCGTTCGGGTACCGCCAGTGGCAGCTGATACCAGATGGTCTATCTGCCCTACTTTTTCAAACAGCGCCCGCAGCCCGTCATCGTCGTGGGTATCCAGTTGTACCAGTTCGACGCGATCTCCAACGACGGCTCTGGCTTTGTCCAGGTGCTCAGCTGAGCGACCACAGGCCCACACATTCGCGCCCTGCGCGGCAGCGGCAATCACCGTAGCCAGGCCGATTCCCGAGGTTCCACCGATGACCACAACTTGCTTGCCGGTCAGATTCTGTTGCTGTTGATCAGTTGACATTATTAAAACTCTCCCTCTTTCTGGTTGATCGCGATAGTATCATAAGCAGCATGCCAGAACGTGATCTGTCGCACAGCTTTCGCGATGGGTAGCAGTTGATAAGGCATCAATTCCCGTCATAATACAGCCTTTGCCAGCGGAGTCTTTTTATGTCCCTCAGAACCACTCGTCATATGACAATTGTCACAATTATTGCTGCTATGACAGCCTGCAGCAGCAACTGGGTCCAACTCAGTGCGGCCGGTCAGAGTGTCAGCGTCGTGCCAGCATCAGAAGTGCGCAATTGCAATCGATTGGGTACCGCCAATGTCAACGCAGCCGACAATATTGCTTTCGTTCAGCGCGGCGCCAATACACTCCAGGAAGAGTTAACCGTATTGGCACGCAATGAGGCAGGCGCCATGGGAGGTAACCGGGTGACACCTGAATCGACCATCGAGGAAGGTCGCCAAACATTCGGTGTGTTCCGCTGCTGAATCTGAAATTAAACTGAATCGTGTCTGTTTTTTGCGGTAGCAGCGCGTACTGGGGCTTCCAATATGGAAAGTAAGCTTCTGGTGCTCAGCCGTAGTTTTGCCAATGCACCTCTAATCGCCGTTCGCTATCGTGCGGCCATTCTTGTGATCCTGCTGCTGACTACGGGGTTCGCCGCCTACAGCATGGCGACGCGAACCAGCATCGATATGAGCGTGGACAGTTTTCTGGATCAGAGCGATCCGGCAATATCGGCCCTCAACTCGTTTCGCACGCAATTTGGCAGTGATGATTCAGTTTTCCTGGTATACGAAGCGCGCGATGGCGATGTCTTCTCATACGAATCGCTGCGCGCCGTACAGGCGCTGACCGAGAAACTGCGCAACTGGCAATCGTTGGACGCTGACAACTATTCCAGTGATCTCAATGAACTCGGCCGTATCCGTCGTATCCAGTCTATTACCACCTTACGCGTGCAAAGCGTGGAAGGCGATACTCTGCGGTCGGACCGGCTGGTCCCCGATCAGATACCACAGGACCCGGAGGCGCTGGCTGCGATTCGCGAGAACGCGTTGCAGGAAGAAGACTACCGTCTGGCTTTCTACTCGGCTGACGCACGCTTTGGAGCGTTGTTGATTCAGACCACATTGGGCTCCGAACCAACCGAAGACTACGTGCCGGCAGTAAACGCCGCAGACGTGGAGCTCGGCGACGTCTTCAGTGATTTTGATGCCGGAGCCGACAGCTTCGAGCTGGAATTTGACGAGAATGCCAGCGTTGATGAAATTCCGTTTCAAACCGTCGACATGCTGGCTTATGACCAATTTTTCTCCGCAGTACGGGAAGTTTACGCGGAGTTTGATTCGCAGCTGGATTTCTATCCGGCCGGCAATCCACCGTTGATGGCCTGGGTCAACCAGGTCCTTCAGCAGATGTTGTGGCTGGCAGCAGGCATGATTGGCATATTCATTTTCCTGTTGCGATCGCTTTTCCGGTCATTCAGTGCAGTGGCCTGGTCGCTGATTACTATCGCTCTTAGCCTAGTCTGGACCTGGGGGTTCACAGTCTGGTTCAACATCACCCTGTCGACCATGCTGACACTAACTGTACTGCTGGTTTTCGCGGTTGGCATCGCTGACTGCGTCCACGTCATGAGTGCCTACTTCACCAACCGGCAGTCGGGGCAGGATCACGAGGCAGCCTTGTCACGCGCCTATGGGAAAACCGGACTGGCGATTCTGGTCACCACCCTAACCACAATGGCAGGCGTCCTGGCACTGACGACTTCCGACCTGGTGCCCATCCGGGTGTTTGGCGCAATGTCTGCGCTTGGTGTCTTCATGGCGTTTTTCTTTACGATTGTCCTGCTGCCCATTCTGCTGAGCCTCTGGCACCCGGGGCAGCCTCAACAGGACCAGGCAACAACCAGCCTCGGCGCAAAACTGTCGGCACGGTGGCAGCATCTGCCAGCGCCCCTGCAAATTGGCATACTGACGGTCGCCACGCTGGTACTGGCCCTACTGGCCAGCCCCGCCATGGCCTTCTATATCCTGCTGATCGTGCTGCTGACCTACTGTGCCATTCGCTGGCAGGACAAGCTGTTAGCCACCTGCCCGATCATTGTGCGTCGTCGCCCATGGACCGTTTTGTCGGCGTTTCTGGTGGTATTTCTGGCATCCATGTACGGCACCAGTCAGGTCCAGATTGACAGCAATGTCGCCGAATTGACCCGTGCCGACTCAGAACCACGCATCGCCTACAACATAGTTGACGAGCACATGGCTGGCGCTCAGACCATCTCCATCATGATTGATACCGGGATCAGCGATGGCATGCTGGAACCGGCAGTACTGGGTGCAGTCGACACGCTTCAGAGTCAGGTCGAAACCGAGTACGAGGATCAGATTTCCAGGACCTACTCACTGGCCAATATCGTTAAAGACAC
The DNA here is from genome assembly GCF_029911965.1 of Pseudohongiella sp. SYSU M77423. Taxonomy (NCBI): domain Bacteria; kingdom Pseudomonadati; phylum Pseudomonadota; class Gammaproteobacteria; order Pseudomonadales; family Pseudohongiellaceae; genus Pseudohongiella; species Pseudohongiella sp. SYSU M77423. The sequence continues at coordinate 65,765 of NZ_JARYTH010000001.1, forward strand.
TCATCAGGTAATGAACCAGGATGATCCTGGCTTCCATACCATCCCGGATTCCGCGACCACCATTTCCCAGTTGCTGTACCTGTTTAACAGCTCCAATCCGGAAGAGCGTCGCAGCCTGGTTTCCGACGACTACAGCCGTAGCCACATTACCCTGAACGCCTATAATGCGGGTTCCTACCAGTACCAGGTGTTTTTCGAGGAACTGAGTGCTGACATCGATCGGGTATTTGCGCCCTTGATGGATGAGTATCCGGAACTGCAGGTCACAGTCACTGGCTCTGTGCCCCTGATGATGCGGGCCATGGATGAGATTGCGCAGTCCCAGTACAGCAGCTTTCTATTTGCGCTGGCTGTCATCAGCGTCATCATGATTGTCACACTGGGCTCGGTTCAGGCAGGACTGATTGCCATCATTCCCAACCTGATCCCTGCACTGCTGACCTTCGGCCTGATGGGGCTGCTGGACATACCGCTAGATACCGACACTCTCCTGATCGCGCCTGTCATCATTGGTATTGCGGTAGACGATACCATCCACTTCATGACACATTACCGCGTCGAACTTATCAAGACGCGCGACATGTCGGCAGCACTGGCGAGTACGGTGCATGATGTTGGCCGTGCGGTCCTGTTCACCACCATGGTGCTGGGTCTGGGCTTTGCCATTCTGTCATTCTCGGAATACCTTGGCATGGCAAAGATCGGCATGTTTGGTTCGCTGGCCATCCTGGTGGCATTGTTATGCGACCTGCTGCTGTTGCCGGCACTATTGATGATATTTAAACCCCGGTTCGGCCTGAAGGGCGACATCGCCGGATTCAATTCTCCATTGAGACCCGCGGAGGAAAGCACGGCATGATTGGTACACGGCAGATTCACAGGGGATACTGGTTCGCCGTCTTCTCCATATTACTGGTGACCATGAGCAGCGCCCAGGCACAACTGACGGGGCGAGAGATACTGGAACGTGTTGAGGAGAACCAGCGCGCCACAACCGATGCCGCATTCAATCGGATCCAGCTTTCCAGCTGTCGTTTTGGGCTCCAGAACAACCAGATTACCTGCGCGGAACGCCCCCGTATCAAGGCCATTGAATCAGTCGGCATCAACACTGGATCCAACGACCGTGACACGCAGACCATATCTATCGTGCTGGAGCCACCTGCCGAGCGTGGCGTGGGTATGCTCAGTTACACCTATGACGACCCTGAGCAGGACAATGAGACCTGGCTGTATCTCTCAGCGCTTGGTCAGGTAAAACGTATTGCCAGTGGCAATTCCGACGATGATTCCGAGGCCGCCTCCATCTTCGGTTCGGAATTTACTACTGAGGATCAGGATACCGGCAAACTGGAAGACTACGAGATTTCGATCCTCGAGGAGACAAGCGAATCCGGGCGCGATGTCTGGAAGATTGAAACCATTCCCAATGCCGAGCGAGCCCGCAAGACACGTTATGCCCGCACTGTTCAGTACGTCGACAAAGAACGCTTTGTGGTGCTGCGTGCCGACATGTATGACGACCAGGGACGGGAAATCAAGCGACTGATGGCATCGCGTGTCGAACAGATAAACGGTACCTGGGTGGCGCGTTCTCTAACCATGATGAACCTGGTGGCCAATCGCCTGTCCAATATGGCGATCCTGGAAATCAACACCGGGCTCGATATCCCCGAGCAGTTTCTTACCCCACGTACCCTGACCGACGTGGCATTCCGCGAAGCTGAACTGAGCCGTCTGCGTGAGCAAGTAGACTGACAATGCCCGGCAAGTTGTTATGCTCAGCGATGGCTATCTGCCTGTATCTGCCCTCAGCTGCTTTTGCACAGTTTGACGGGGAACTGGTGTTTGACGACAGTGCGTTTCAGGACGACGACCTGTTCAGCTCTGTAGATGATGCCAATGATAATTTTCGCTTCCGTCTCAGCCATCAGGTCGTTGCGCATATCAACCGCCATCAACGCCAACTGCCTGACGGAACCACTGACACTCGTGCGCGAGGACTGGAGAACAACCGCACAGCACTGAATATCCGATACCAGAATCCGTTTCGTGCCGGCTGGTTACTGCAGGGCAGCGCGCAGCTTCGCGCCTATCTGCCGGGGGACTATGAGTACAACAACCCGACCCGCGACGACTGGGAGTGGCGCCTGAACGAACTCTTTGTGCAGCGTAGTGGTGAGCGCAACAGTTTCTCTTTTGGCAGGCAGACTATCGTCTGGGGTGAGACTATCGGTAATTCGGTGTTGGATGTGATCAATACCACCGAGTATCGCGACCTTACTATCATTGATATTGAAGACGCCCGGCTCAATCAATGGCTGGGAATCTGGGATCACTTCTCCCAAGCCGGCAACTGGTCCAGCTTTGTCAATCTCTACCCTGAATTCAATCCGGTACCCGTACAGGACAGCCCACTGTTTCCAGGAGCACCTTTTCGATTGGGCCACTACCATCGAGACAAACCACTGTTCGAAGCGGGCACCCGCTGGAACCGATCATTCACCGGCAGTGATGTTGCCATCATGGCTGCCCGGTTGTATGAAAACCCTTTGCAGTATACACCGCCCACTGGCGGCGATGGCCGGGCCCAGGTTCACATCAATGATTACAATCTGCTGGGACTCAGCGCCAACCGGGCGATCGGCATGCTGTTGCTGACGCTTGATGTCGCCTACTCACAAGGCGTTCTGGCAAGCGTTGCAGAAGCTGACGGACAACCAGCATTGTCCACTGGTGATTTGTGGGGCGTCTCAACCGGGCTGGAGTATGGCATCAGTGCCACCCAGCAGATAAGTGCCGGACTCAGGATCGAGCAACTGAATCAAGTTGATACGAGCGCAGGACAGTCGGTGACAGATTCACGCCATTCGGCCCGCAGTGACCTGCTGGTCCGCTACAGCAATCGCTTAATGAATGAAGAGCTGACGCTGTCAGCTACCCTGCAGAGCCAGCTTGACGGCGATGCCGGACTGCTCAACCTTGCTGCCGATTATCGCCTTAATGACGACTGGGAGCTGCGCGCCCAGCTGATCCTGACCCATGCCGAGGAAGATAACGAGCTGGCCTTCCTGGATGAGGATGTCAGAGCCGGGCTTACGCTTAGCTGGTCATTCTGAGCAGCACAGTCCAGACCTGCCCTGCTATTTCTTTATCTTCTCGGGCGAGACCGGATTCTTGCGCGTGAAGATGTCCTCATCGAATTCATTTGACCAGCGCGCAACTGCCGTCGCCACTGACAAATCGCCAGTCACGTTAACCGCTGTGCGCATCATGTCCAGCGGCCTGTCAAAGGGCAATACAAAACCTACTACAAGGGCGATCTGCGCAGGTGACAGCCCGATGGTCTCCATCACGGCCGCCATCAGGAATATGGAGGCACCTGGCACTGCGGCCGTGCCAATTGAGACCAGGGTGGTCGTGGCAGCAATCAGCATGTAGTCCATGAGATCCAGGCTGACGCCAAACGCCTGTGCGGCAAATACCGACACGATGCCAACATACAGCGCTGAACCGTCCATATTGATGGTAGCGCCGATTGGCAATGTAGTAGATGCCACCACGGGTCTGATGCCCAGATTGGTTTCAGCGACCGACATGGTCACCGGCAGCGTTGCCGAGCTGGACGAGGTCGAAAAGGCAACCAGCATTGCGTTTTTTGCACCGCGGAAGAAATCCAGCGGATTCAGCTTCAGCACAAATTTCATCAGGCCGCCATGCACAACCACCAGTTGCAGGACGCAGGCTACTGTCACTGTCAGTGCAAGCCCTACAACCTGAAGCAGTGCCGCAACCCCCTGTGTTCCCGCCACCCACGCAATCAATGCAAATACACCAAAAGGCGCTACTTCCATGACCCAGTGCGTCAGTTTCAACATCACAGCAGAGCCGGCATCCATCACATGCGCCAGCGTCTCAGCGGGTTTACCAACCGTCAGGATACCAATACCAAACAGCAGGGCGAAAAAGATCACCGCCAGGATATTACCCTCGGCCAGCGCCGCAATCGGGTTGCTGGGGATGATGGTCATCAGTCGCTCCCCCAACGGAATCGGGTCCTGCAGGGCCCCGGGCTCTGCACCAGAAAGATCAACACCAACCCCTGGCTGAACAATGGCGGCCAATACCAGACCAATCGAGATGGCAAACAGTGTGGTCAACATGTATACCGCCAGGGTCTTGACCCCGAGCGACCCGAGCTTTTGCGGGTCTCCCATCGACACGATGCCCGCGACAATGGTGATGAATACCAGCGGCACAACAACCATCTGAATCAGGCGAATGAACACATCGCCTATCCAGCGGATGGATTGAGCACCCTCGCCCCAGATGGCACCAACCACCACACCCAGGACCAAGGCCAGAATGATGCGTTTCCAGAGGGGGATGTCGAACCAGAATTGCAGTTTTGATGTTGTGCCAGTCAAGTTATTCACCTCTTGTTATTTGGGACTGCGCCTGCTCTGTCTGGGCTGAGTCTGTCCGGATCACTGTCTGTGTGCCACTGATACCGCGGCCCCCAGCGCGCCGGCGCAAGCATCACGTCGATCGCAACAGACTATAGAATTCTGCAGTCAAGTGCCAATATATTTCCAACTATGAGACAATGTTCGATCTTCATCGTATCACTCGACATATCAACTCTTGCAGGCTCACCGTAATGACTGACTGGGTTCCCGGCACAGTGGCAAACGTCACACACTGGACCAATAACTTGTTTTCACTCACCATCAACGCTGATATCGAACCATTTGTGGCAGGCCAGTACACCAACCTGGCACTGGAGATTGATGGCGAGCGACACGGCCAGCCCTATTCCATCCTGAGTGCCCCGGGTGAACAACCACTGGAGTTTTTCTTTTATACACAGCTCGAAGGTGACCTGTCGCGACGATTGTCGCAGCTGCAGCCTGGAGACACTGTCTGGGTCGATCGTCAACCCGCCGGTTCTCTGACACTATCCAACGTCGCGGATACCGCAACACTGTGCCTTATGGCGACCGGCACAGGAGTGGCGCCATTTGTCTCAATGTTGCAGACCGACGAGATATGGACTCGCTTCAAAACAGTGATTCTTGTCTATGCCGCTCGCGTGCAGGCTGATTTCCAGTACCAGGCCCTGTTTGACCGCCTGAAAGCCAAGTATCCGGGACGCTTTGCACTGGTTCCATTTATCAGCCGCGAGAAGGTTTTGGGCGCGTTGCCCGGTCACATTCCTGACAGCCTGCGCAGTGGTGAACTGGAACGGCACATTGGCCTGGTTCTTGACCCTGACAACAGCCACGTCATGTTGTGTGGCAACCCCGGTATGGTTAAAGATGCAGCCAGCGTACTTGAAGGAAGAGGATTTGCGGTCAATACGCCCACTAAACGCGGCCAGTTGAGCTATGAAAGCTACTGGTAACAGTAGCTTTATCCAGAAATTCCGCTACATTGAAGAGCAAGCTGACGGCGCGCAGTCGAAGACAGAACACAAGACATTCAGATGGTGTTAACAGTGTAAAGTAGAACGCGGAGAACAACATGAAGATGTACGGTACAGCTCAAGGCACAGGCTCCAATCGTGGCATCCTGGGTCACAGCGCAATGGCAGTGACATTTGTACTGGCCCTTTTGGCAACCGCCTGCAGTCCCGAGCAATCCACGACGCCGGCTGACACTGGCGCCGCCCAGAGCGAGCCGGCAACAGCCCAGTACACCCGCATCTATCCACCGAATGCAACTGACCCGCTGAATGCCCATATTTACGAATTGAACAATGGATTGCGCGTTTACCTCAGCCGAAATACTGAAGAGCCGCGATTTTACGCCGAAATAGCGGTTCGAGCCGGCAGCAAGCATGACCCTGCGGATGCAACCGGCCTGGCTCACTATCTGGAACACCTTCTGTTTAAAGGTAATCAGCAGCTGGGCACTCTCGATTATGAGGCTGAAAAGCCTTATCTCGACGAGATTCGCGAGCTTTACGAGATACACTTCAATACCGCTGACCCGGTCGAACGCGCTGCCATTTACAGCCAGATCAACCAGGCATCACAGCAGGCTGCCGAATACGCCATCCCCAATGAATTTGACAAGCTTTACAGCATTATGGGGGCCAGTGGCCTGAATGCGCACACCTGGCACGAAGAGACAGTTTACAAAGTAGGTCTGCCTGCCAACCGCCTGGAACAGTGGGCGACCATTGAATCGGACCGTTTCATCAACCCCGTGTTCCGTCTTTTCCACACGGAGCTCGAAGTTGTTTACGAAGAAAAGAACCGCACACTGGATAACCGCGACCGCATTTCTTACTACGCCCTGGCGGACCTGCTTTACAAGAACCACCCCTACGGTCAGCAAAGCACCATTGGTGATGCCGAGCATCTGAAGAATCCGTCGCTGGTCTACATCCAGGATTACTTCGACACTTATTATGTTCCCAATAATATGGCCATCTTTATCAGTGGCGATATTGATATTGAGCAGACCATCAACACAGTTGCACAACACTTTTCAAAGTGGGAGTCCAAGCCTTTGCCTCCAGCCCAGAGCTGGCAGGAAGAACCCATTACCGAGGTTGAGCGCGCTACCGTTTATTACCCGGGCCAGGAACAGGTCACCATGGCGTTTCGCACGGTCCCGAATGGCCACCCTGACAAAGAAGCCCTGATGCTTGTCGACATGATTCTCGACAATCGCACTGCCGGTCTGATCAACCTGAATCTTAATCAGCGCCAGCGCGTCCAGGCGGCCGGCAGCTCGCCGGAATTTCATAATGACTATGGCGCCCAGACTCTGTGGGGCGTGCCTCGCGAGGGCCAGACGCTGGAAGAGGTAGAGCAACTGCTGCTGGAGCAGATCGAGATGATCAAACAGGGTGAATTCGAAGACTGGATTCTGCCCGCCATCGTCAATGACTTTAAACGCATGGAAAAACGATCGCTGGAATCCAATGTCGCCCGCGTCACTGAAATGCGTGAAGCCTTCCTGTCTCATGCTGACTGGAACACACATATCGGCGAAATCCGCAGACTGGAACGCGTCACCAAGCAGGATGTAATTGATGTAGCCAATCGCTACTTCAGTGACCAGAATTATGTGGCCGTGCACCGCCTGGATGGCCCGGCGGATATTCCTGAGGTAGAGAAACCACAAATCGACCCGGTCAATATCGACCCCTCCCGCCAGTCCGAGTATGCAGCCAACATTCTGGCCATGCCCTATGATGAAATCGAACCACGATTTCTGGAAGCCGGCGTAGACTATCAGGTCGCTGAATTCGCGCCCAATGTGCCCATTTATTATGCACACAATGAACTAAACGACCTGTTCACTTTCTCGATCAACATTGAGGTTGGCACCGAGCAGAATGAGCTGCTCAGTATGGCCTCTGCGCTGCTGGACAAGTCTGGCACTGTCGACTACCCGGCGGAAGAATTGCAAAAGCAGTGGTATCGGCTGGGCAGCGATTTCAGCTTCAGCGTTGGCAGTAACGAAACCCAGATCTCGATTGCTGGCATGGACCCACAGTTCGAAGAGTCGCTGACACTTATGCTCTCGCTGATCAGCGATCCGCAGAGCGACGCACAGACACTCGAAGATCTGAAACGCACCGTGTTGCAGGCGCGTGCTGACCAGAAAGAGAACCCCGCGGTCATCAGTCAGGCACTTTATCTCTATAACCGTTATGGAGACGAGTCGCCTATGCTGCAGTCACTGACCAGCGAACAGATTCGCAGCGTCGACGCGCCAACCCTGCTGGCTTTGATTCCGCAACTGCTGAAGTACGAACACAGTATTTCCTACACGGGTTCAATGCCATTGCAGACAGTCTCAGAGATTGTCTCCGGGCACCACCAGATTGGCAGCGAACTGATGGCGCCGCCGGCCGAGAAGCTTATGTTTGCGCGCGAGATTCAGGACAATCAGATCTACGTCATTGATCGCGACACTGCCCAGGCCCAGATCCGTATCGAGTTCCCGGACACGACCTATGACCCGACACTGACAGTTCCCTCATCTCTGTACAACAACTACTTCGGCTCTGGAATGTCGAGTGTCGTGTTCCAGGAGTTACGCGAAGCCCGGGCTCTGGCATACTCGGCAGCTGCCCGGTACGCTCAGGGCGGACACCAGGACGCAGAAAACCTGATGCTTGGTGTCATTGGCACCCAGAACGACAAAGCCATTGATGCGCTTGATGCGTTTGTGGACCTGATCGACAACATGCCCCAGTCATTCGAGCGCTTCGCCGATGCATACGGTTCCCAGATAAACGACTATCGCACGGCGACCACCAGCGCCCGGCAGGTCCCGGGAATGGTTCGTGCGTGGCAGAGACTCGGCTACAACAGCGATCCGCGCCCCGAGCAGTTCGCACAATTGCAGAGCGCTGGCTTCGAAGACATGCTTCAGTTCCAGCAAAATCATGTCGCAGGGCGTCCCAAATTCATTTCGATTGTAGGCGATACTGATCGGATCGACCTTGAAGCGCTTTCGCGTCTGGGGACCGTGCAGACGCTGAGTGTCGACGACGTTTTTGTGGAATAAAACAGGTTTCGGAGCAACCGGCATGAAGGCAACGGATGCAATCCTGTCAGTGACGAGCCTGCGCAAACGTTTCGCTGCCGTCGAAGTTCTCAAGGGCATAGATCTGACAGTGACACCCGGCGCTATCCACGGTCTGGTTGGACTCAATGGATCAGGCAAAACCACAACAATGGAATGTGTCCTGGGCATGCAGTCATTTCAGTCTGGAAACATACAGATTCTCGGCAGGCAACCGGCCGACATCTGGCGATGTCAGGGGGCAGTCGTTGGCATATTCGACACGCCGGGTATACACAGCGGGCTGACCGTCAGGCAGGTACTGACACACGCCAGAATGCTGTGCCCGCAGCCCGTTCACAGCCCGGCAGAGGTCGAAGACATGCTTGGCCTGGGGCGTTACAGCCATTACCGGATCCGTCAGCTGTCACTGGGCAATCGCCGTCGGGTGTCTATCGCCCATGCCCTGCTTGGCCAGCCGCGATTTATTATTATGGACGAACCGTTTAATGGTCTGGACGCGGGCGGTGTTGACGATGTATTGAATTTGATCAAGGACCTGAACAGCCGGACCGGGGCCAGTTTCCTGTTATCCAGCCACCAGCTGGCCTACCTGGAAAGTATCTGTACGCACATTTCGATCCTGCATAACGGCCGTATTGCCCTCACCGAAACACTGCAGAACCTGACAGACAGCACAGACACACATTTACGCATTGTCTGCGACAGCGCTGGGGCTGCAATCGAACTACTGCAGACAGACCCTGCCATCCAGGTTTCATCGCATGAACAGAACCTGCTTAACGTTCAGACCGTTGGTATTGATGCCGCCGAGATTAACAGACGACTGGTAATGGCCGGCATCTCAGTATCAGAGTTACAACCGATACGTCGCGGCCTGCATCAGGTTTTTCAGGACATCGTTAATGCTCCCAGTGACACCTCGCTTCAGGAGGCGTCATGATCAGCTCGTTCTGGGTAGCGCTAAGGGCGGAAATCTATGTCGGTCTACGCAGCCATGCTTCACGCCTGGTAGTTGTGTTGCCTGCGCTGATTGCCTGCGCGCAGCTGGTATTGACCAGCATGCTGGCGGCAAGCCGCGAAGCCAGCGAAACAATGTTTGGTGGGATGAGCGTCGGTCAGGTAGAAGGCGCCGATGCCTGGGGTACTCTGGTGGATGCCTACGCAACCGGCTTGACACTGATCGGGCTGCTACTGACAGGTTATGCAGCCTGGAGCCTTGCCAATGACAAAGATAGCGGCGTACTCCGTCACTTACTGATCCGCCATGCCAGCCGTCGCACCATGCTGATGGTCAAACTGACGCACGCCCATCTGCTCGGCATTGCCTCCATTCTGGCGCTTTTGCTCAGTTGCACACTTTGTGCGTGGCTGATCTGGGACTTTGGTCCGGTAGTGGAAGATGGCTACGAACTGATTGGCACGGCTGAAATTCTCTCGGAGCTGCGCCTTGGTCTCCTTCTCGCTATCATCCCGCTGCCAGCTGCTATTGCCATGGGACTGCTGGTGTCCGTGCTGGCGGGCAACAGCACTCAGGCGCTGGTTGCAGCGCTGGGCATCACCCTGGCTCTGGATATTCTTAAAGGGATCATTGGTGCAGCCTCTGACTATATCTACGCCAGCTACCTGGTATCGCTGCTGGACAGCTCTTACCTGCGTGACGTCAGCCGCCTGGTTCGCGGCTTCTCTGATGTAATGATTAATCCAACTACCTTGCAGATGAATCAATGGGTACCCTGGCCACAGGCGATATTCCTGCTGCTACTGGCCTGGTACGCAATCAACAGGAAACCGGTATGAGATTCAACCAAGGCAAATCAGCTTTTCTGTCAGGCTGGATGTCGCTACTGCTTTTAAGCGCCTGCGTCAGCACCGAACCCCGCGAATTGGTGCCCACTATTTCCCAGTCGCCTGAACAGATTGTGCTTGCGGGCGATGGTGGCGCCAGCGAGCCCGAAGTAGATTTCGGTCTGACCGCGACGGTCAACGAAAGTGACTCACTGACCAATATCAGTGTTCTGCCGGGCATCAGGGTGCGCAGCGTCAGCAACGGCGGTCCGGCAGACCGGGCGGGTATCCGGGCTGGCGATGTCATCCTCAGTATCGACGGGCTACCGAGCAACCAGCCAGACATTCTGGACTTGTTGGTGCTTGAGACCACTGACAATCGAAGATTCGAGTTCGAAGTCCGCCGCAATACCACTGTTTTTCAGGCCACGGTTGCGGTCCAGCCCATCCGCAATGAGACATTGCCACCAGTGGAACTGTATCGTACAGACCCGGTTTTGCTACGGGCCGGATTCACAACAGAACATTTATCTGGCCGAAGTGGAGAGCCGCTCACGGGCGCAAGGATAGTCCGCATATTTGATCAAAGCCCCCTGCTGATGGCAGGCCTGCTGGAAGACGACGTGGTTGTGGCCGTAGACGAACTAAGCATAGGGTCTGCACAGGGGCTGGTCACGATGATCAGCAGCAACTATCAGGCAGGCGATCGTGTAAACCTGCAATTCCTGCGCCGCGGTGAACTGATGAATGAAGATCTGCGGCTCTGGCATCCTGGCACGCGCCTGAGCGAACTAAGCATCTGGCCGCTGTTCAGTTACGAGTCATCGCTGAGTCCCGACCAGACCCGCCTTCGAGTGGGCGACCTGATTCTGTTTTCGCTGTTTCAGTACCAGCGAACCGGCCCGGAACGCGAATACAGCGTGCTTGGCATTTTCCGCGCGGCCAGCGGATTTGGAGAACTGGTGGAGGAATGATGGGAACGCTGCGCCCGCCCCTGATATTTATTGCGCTATTGTTGACGGGATCTCAGTCCTGGGCACAAACCAACTACATTGCCTCAGAAACGCCGTCAGCCGAGTGGCCTAATGACATCCAGCTGGCCGATGTGGACGGCGACGGTTTGTTCGACCTCGTCATACCGCAATGGACGCCAGGTATCGGACGGCAATTGCTGATTCATCAACAGCAGGCCGACCACCGTTTCCCGGCTCGACCCACGCGCACCGTTGATATTCGCCCTGAAATAGTCGCGGTGGCCTTCGCTGACGTACGCGAAGAACCGGGTGATGAATTGCTATTGTTTACCGGCACTTCTGTGTTCAGCCTCAGCACGGCGCAGGCCACCTATGCCGGCAATATTCGCCACCTGTTTGACTGGCCCCTGCTCACAGCCGTGCCTCAGCGGCGCACCACCTATTTTCTGCAGGCACCCACTGATCTGACCGGCAATGGCTATGTTGACCTGTTGTTGCCCGGAACAGACGGTTACGGCTATTTCGAAGGCCAGGGCCAGGAGTCATTCACACTACGACAGCAGTTCACGACCGAGAACCTCGAACTGGACCGGTCATTGCTGCCACCTCCAGCGGGTCGATTTTCGACAGAGGTCACATTTAACGAGCAGGATGGCCTGGTGGTCAGGGTCATTCCGCGCAGTGCTTCAGATTTCGAAGGCTTTGTCATGGACCTTAATGATAGTGCCGCAGACACGCTACTGGAGACTGAACAGTGGATGCCATCCGCAGTGCTGGCTGATATGCGATCCGAAGGGTCGGCTGACGTCGTCTTCCTGAACATTGGCAATGACCTTTATGGACAGGTCAATATCCTTTCGAGAGACGAGCTCGCTAACGGTAACACGACACCGGTATGGCAGGGGCCGGTCGAGATGGAAGGCGATTTTCATTTATTGCACCTGAATGGAGACGAGCTGGTAGACCTGGCGCGTGTTCTGGAAAGTGGCGAAGACTGGGACGTGCACCTGTATCGCAACCAGGGCGGGCGCTTTGATCTGCGGCAGCCTGATCAGGTCATGCGCTTCAGTGGTTATGATCTGCGGCTGGAAACGCTTGATGTGGCTGGGGATGGTCAGCGACAACTCAGCATCACCTACTACACAATTCCGGTCGTCAATGCGATCCGCAATGCCAGCATCGTGCGTAGTCAACTTCTCTATGGCAGCGCGACAGGGGCACAGGTCTTTAACAGCCGTCCCGACTTCCGGCAGGATGACAGCTTCTCTGCACAGACCATTCGTGGTCTGACGAGCCCCATCCACCTGCAAAGTGATCTGGATGGCGATGGCCGCCTGGACGCACTCTATCTGACAGATGCCGGTGTACTGACCGCCAGACGTATTGATGGCCGGCTGAACTTTGAACCGCAGCCATTCTGGCAGTATGTGCCTTCACGCACCATTCTCGACTTTGAGCTGCGCGACCTGAATGAGGATTCGGTACCAGATATACTGTTGTATCACTCCAATACCATCACCATGCTGGTGTCAGCGCCATGAATATATTTGAACTGAAAATTTCCAGACAATCTGTCTGCGGTCTGAGCCTTGGCGCAGCCGCTTTGCTCTGGGCAGGCAGTTCACTGTACGCTGACACTATTGATGGTTATCAGCGCATGGATTTCTCGCTGACTGGTGACACCAGCAGCCTGATCCTGGTGGACGCGGACAACGATGGCCTGAGAGACATTCTGGCAATCGCAGAAAACAGTGTTCACCTGTATTTTCAGTCTGCAGGCGTTGAACAGACTCGCTTCGACTTCAGTGAGCCTCAGGCCAGCCTCGAAATGCCGGGTCAGTCGGTCGGCTGGGATGTCAGCGGCAAGTTTTCATTGATTGCCCTGATAGATGGCAACCGCGTGATGCGCTGGCAGCTTCAGGACCGTCAGTTCACGGACGCCGAAACCGTGCTCGATGGCGTCAGTGGATTTCTACCCCCAGGCATGCACAGGCTGACGTTTGCGCGCGACATTAATAACGATGGCAGTGAAGATCTGATTATTCCGGCTGCTGGCGAGCTCGGCCTGTACATTCGGTCGACCGACGGCAGCTTTCAACCCCCGCTTCTGGTCAGCTCTGACATCCGGCTGCGTTCCGTGTTGCAATCAGACTCAACACTGGATCGTGATGTGGGCCAGGCACTAAGCATTCCTCTGATGAGCCTGCGGGACGTGAACGGTGATGATCAGCCAGATCTGATTTCTGACACCAGCGAACGGCTGGATGTTTTTCTGGCCGCGCCACAGGCCAGTGCTTATTTCCCCCAGGAACCCGACATCAGTATCGACCGCGTGGCCATTCGGGAGCGGCTTGGCGAGTTTGATATCGATCAACTGGATTTTGCCAATCTGACCGGTGTACTGGCACTGACTCATGAAGAAATACTCCAGGACATGAATGGCGACGGGATTGATGATCTGATTCTGCGTGAAGGTGGACGTGTAGCACTGCATCTGGGAAGTCGCCAGGGAGTGGACCTTTCTCAAGCTGATCAGATTCTGCGCTCGAGCGGTAATGTGCTGTCCGTATTCATGCACGATGAAAACGAAGATGATCGCCCTGACCTGTGGTTATGGCGGGTCGACCAGGTGTCACTCGGAGATGTTTTCCTGTGGCTGGCCATCTCCGGAACCATTAACCTCGAAGCCTACATATACCCCAATGAGGGCGATAACTTTGCCCGCCGCCCATCCCGACGTATTACGGTGGCTTTGCGTTTCCCCTCTGTTGTCCGGATGATAGGGTCTGTTAATGAGGTCCGTGAGCGGGCTCGCTCATCGGAAGCAGTCATCCCCAGTTCGCGGGCAATCGTCAGCGCAGAAACACTGCAGGGCAGTTCTGCTGAGGCCGGCGTCAGGGATCTGTTGGCACTTATCGACGGCCAGCTTCAACTCTTCTATCGCGCAGTCGTTACTGAGCCCGCTCCAGATGAAGATCGCTTCCTCGCCTCATTGAATTACCGCCGTCAGGTAGACAACTACGAGATCGATATCCGCCGGGTGATTGATGAGTTTGATGTCGAAATCAACAGCGACGTGCGCGCTGTCAGCGACCGGCAGCCTGATGCCGCCCTGCCCCTGCCGATGGCAACTCCTAGAAGTGATGTTGCCATGCAGGATCTGAACAATGATGGTCTTGATGACATCTTTGTGCTGCTGGAGCGTGATGACACTGCTGTCACTGGCATCCTGTTTCTGTCAGACTGAGGAAGGCTGGCGGGCTAGCGGTAGACCCGCTGGACAATAATCGTGACGCCCTGCGGAGGCGCAAGCCGATGAAAAAACTGATCTGGATAACCTTCTTCAGCGCAATCATTATCGTCAATCTTCTGGCCATGGCGGCAGACTATTTCGGTGGTGTCTATATCGCCATCCCATACCGACTGGTCATGATCCTGGCAATCACACTGATAGGCACCATCTTCGGCGGCGCCTGGGTGTTGATGCGCACTGCAGAGCAGGAGCAACCACACCCTGGAACAACGCAATCAGGACAGCCAGGGCCATCCAGCGATGACAGACAGCGCTAACTCGCCGACGGTTTACAACGGCCACGCCCAAAGCAGCACCGGCAGACTGACAGCCACGACGACAATCTCCACAGGCAGGCCAAGGCGCCAGTAGTCACCAAACTTGAAACCACCCGGGCCCAGAATCAGCGTGTTGTTCTGATGTCCGATTGGCGTCAAAAATGCGCAGGATGCACCGACAGCAACTGCCATCAAAAACGAGTCCGGGTTAACGCCTAACTGATCAGCAATACTGATGGCCAATGGACACATCACGGCAGCCGTCGCTGCATTGTTCATAAAATCAGACAATGTCATTGTTACTATCAGCACCAGCGCCAGAGCAATAACTGGGTGTCCCTGCGCCAGCGAATCCAGCAACAGCTGCGCCAGCAGGTCGGCAGTTCCCGTTGAGGCCATGGCGGTTGCCACTGGCAATAAGGCGCCGAGCAGCACTATCACTGGCCAGTCGATTGAACTGTACACCGCGCGGGGTGGCACAATACGCAATGCCATATACGCAAGCACGGCAGCAGCGAATGCGATTGCCACCGGCAATATGCCCAGGGCCGTCACAATAATGGCGGCAACAAAAATACCACCAGCCAGCAGTCCCTGTCCTTTGACTGGCACGCGAATATCCCGCTCAGCCAGTGGCACACAGCTAAAGTCGGAGGCGAAGCCAGACACAGACTCTGGCACACCCTGCATCAACAGCACATCGCCGGCACGAATACTGGTGGATCGCAGCCGTTTTATCGATCGACGCCCCTGGCGCGACACGGCCAGCAAATTGATTCCGTAACGCGTGCGAAGTTCGATATCCGAGGCTGAGCGGCCAGAGATCGGCGAGCCAGGCATGACTACCAGCTCCTGAATAATCAGCTCATCTGACTTCTTGGGGGCTTTTACTTCACTCTTATCTTCAGATTCTGAAGTGCTTCGTTTGGCATCGCGCTTATCAGACTTGCCAGTGTCAGCCTTTTTGGTATTCT
The DNA here is from genome assembly GCF_029911965.1 of Pseudohongiella sp. SYSU M77423. Lineage (NCBI taxonomy): Bacteria > Pseudomonadati > Pseudomonadota > Gammaproteobacteria > Pseudomonadales > Pseudohongiellaceae > Pseudohongiella > Pseudohongiella sp. SYSU M77423. The sequence continues at coordinate 81,621 of NZ_JARYTH010000001.1, forward strand.
CGCCTTTGCCGACAGATTTTTCGGATTCGGCGGCGTCGTCCTCCTCGCTGTCCTTGCTGCTGATCACTTCTTCTTCTAGTTTAAGGCCAAGGCTGGCCAGTGCCGCACCGAGTGACTCAGGCTCAGCCTCAATTACCAGAATATCGTGTTCACGAAGAATCCGACGCGAATAAGGCGCAATGACCCGGAAATCTCCGCGCACCATACCCACTATCTGGGCGTCTTCTTTTTCGAGGGCGACTTCCACCTCTCGGATGGTTTTGCCTATCGCTTTGCTGTCGGCAACAATCCGCACTTCTGTCAGATACGTGCCAGTTTCGAAACTTGCTGTGTCAGCGCGTTTGCGGGCAGGAACAATACGCCACCCCAGCAGGCCCACAAATAAAATACCCACCAGCGTGATCGATACACCAACCGGTGAAAAATCGAACATGCTGTAGGACCCCAGGCCTGCCTCCGCTCGATAACCGGATACGATCAGGTTAGGCGGCGTTCCTATCAGCGTCATGGTGCCGCCGAGAATGGAGCCAAATGCAAGTGGCATCAAAACACGACCGGTGGGGATCTGTTGTCGGGATGCGACCTGAATCGCGACAGGCATCAACAGCGCCAGCGCGCCCACATTGTTCATAAATCCTGACAGTGCAGCAGCCAGTGCCGTCAACGCAAAAATGCTGATTGTTGGACCTGCACTTGACGGCAGAACTCGTTGCGTCAGAGCGTCCACCACACCCGTCACCTGCAGCCCATGGCTGAGAACCAGCACACAGGCAACGGTGATTACTGCCGGATGGCCAAATCCAACAAAGGCATCCTCCGCAGAAACCAGACCCACCAAAATACAGGCCAGCAACGCAGCACCGGCAACCATGTCATGGCGCCATCGTCCCCAGATGAACATGGCCATGCTCAGGACCAGTATGGCAAGGATGGCGATTTGATCCTGTGTCATGTCGCAGGCGACTCCGGTATTTTAGTTACAGCTAATGTGACACGAAGCTTAGGGTCGCGGCAACACATGGCCTCAATACTCATGCAGGGTATCGGATTGCCATAGAGAAAACGCAATCTATCTGATACGCTCTCGCGGACCATTCAACTGCGAGGAAGTGATTGTGAAAATATCAATAAAAACGCTTGTCGCCGCAACTCTGCTCGTTGGCAGCCTGCTGTCAGCTGTCGGCGCTGCCGCCCAGGAAGGGCCGGTGTTCGAATTGCGAACCTACACGTCGACGCCAGGCAATCTGGACAAACTGCTGGCCCGGTTTCGCGACCACACCATGGGCCTGTTTGAAAAGCACGGCATGACCAATATTGGCTACTGGATTCCCCTTGACGAAGCCAGGTCGGGCAATACGCTTATTTATCTGCTAAAGCACGACAGTATGGAAGCCGCATCTGCCTCCTGGCGTGCATTCGCCTCAGACCCGGAGTGGGCAGCAGTCAATGAGGCCTCCAATCGCGATGGTGCCATCCTCGACAACGTACAGCGTGAATACATGACCGCGACGGATTTCTCACAGATGAAGTGAGGCCTACAGCGGCCAAACGATCGGCATAAGCACCGCGCCTACCAGGAATACAAGCAGAGTCAGTGGCAGGCCGAGCTTCAGGAAATCAACGAATCGATAGCCGCCCGGGCCCATCACAAGCACATTGGTAGGATGGGACACCGGGCTGGCCACGCTTGCCGATGCTGCCAGTGCGACGGCCATCATCGCAGCATGCGGCTGGATATCCAGTCCAACACTGACGGACAGCGCTATCGGTGCCATCAGCACGACAAGGACCACCACCGGGATGATCAATGTCCCAATCACCGAAAGGAAATACAGTCCCGCTATAGTCCACCAGGGATTATGGCTGCCCGTCCACATCAATAGCTGATCGGACAGGAAGTTGGCGGCACCGCTGCCCTGCATGGCGGCTCCCAACGGCATCATGCCCACCAGCACAACAATGGAACGCCAGTGGATAGCCTTGTAGGCCTGTTCCATGCTCAGGCAGCGCCCCAGAACCATTGCAGTAGCACCCAACAAAGCAGCAATATAGATCGGCAGCCACCCGCTCAATGCGATCGCGACTACAGCGAGCATACTGCCTAGCGCTATGGGTGCGCGGGACTTGTCGACCTCTGGCGCGGATACCGGGTCCAGGATGATCAGGTCCTTGTTTTTATTCAAGGCCGCCAGTTGCTTTAGTGGTGCGACCAGCAACAGGGCATCACCGCGTTGCAGTTCCATATCCTTGAGGCCGGAACGATACGGTCGCCCGCCCCGCCATAGCGCTGCGACTTCGACCTGCCAGGCCTCTCGCAGCTTCAGGTCGGCAACTTTTTTGTTGTTGAGCCACTTGTGAGGGTGAATGATGGCCTCCACCATGGCGAGCTTGCCCTGCTCAAAAACTTTCAGATAGGGTGTGGCGTCATCCAGAACCTTTAGCTGCTGCAAGCCTCGCAGCAAATCAAAATCTTCAATACGACCCTGCACCAGCAGCAAATCACCGCCCATCAGTTCAGCTTCAGCGGGGATAGGACGGATGAAGTCACCGGCGCGAAACAATGCCATCAAGCGCAGGTCGAAGGCCTTGCCCAGACGCATCTCCTCAATGCTCTTACCCGTCAGGGCACCGTCACGAGGTACGCGCAACACCAAAAGGCGCTCATCCAACTGGTAGTGATGCTGCACCTGTTCCTTGTCGACAGACTTCAACTCAGCAAACTCATAACGCGACTCAATCGACTTGCGGGCTTTTTCCGGTGCCTGAAACAGCACTTTGTCGCCGGCTTTTAACTGATAATCACCCAGATGCGTGCGCCGGACTGTTTCGCCACGCAGCACAGCAAGTAACCAGCCGCCAGTCTGCTCGTGAAACTCAGCGGGCCTGATCGACCTGCCCACCAGCCCATGTTCCTCAGAAATTGTCGTCTCATACAGCGCAGCATCTTCGAGAAGCCGGTCATGCAGCACCGGGGCTTCTCGTTCGATAGACAACTCACTCCATTGGCGCAGCAGCTTGAAGCGGTCCAGACGGCCCTGCGCAAGCAGGATATCGCCGGCCTGTAGCCGCGTGACTGACGACGGTAAGGCCTGGGTCTGACCACCACGGCTGAGTGCAATCACCATCAAACCAGCCGCTGCTGTCATCCCGGTTTCACCTAGACGTTTGCCCACCAGTAATGAGTCCTCGGCAACCTGAACAGCAAAAATCCGTTCCTGAAGGCTGTACAGCTCGCGCAGGTCTCGGCTGCTTCCAGTCTCTGCAACCGGGTCTCTTGATGGCAACCAGTGACGCCCAACGAGGGCGACGAAGGCAGTTGCGATCAGCAGCATGGGGACGGCAATGGGGGTGAAATCGAAAAAGTGGAAACCTTCAAAACCGGCATCTTCCAGCGCGGTACTTACCAGAAGATTCGGGGGCGTGCCTATCAGTGTCAATGCACCGCCCAGCAGACAGCCGAAAGCCATCGGCATCAACAGACGTGAGGGGGTAGCTCCAACCTGTCTGGCAACACTTACCACAACCGGGAGCAATAGCGCGGTCACACCTATGTTATTCATGAAGCCGGACAGCAATCCGGCCAGCAACATGAAGGTGGCGACCAGCTTCATTTCGCTGTCTCCCGCAACGCGAATAACACGTTGACCAAGAGCTTCGGCGATACCGGTGCGCGTCAGACCATCACTCAGGATGAACATCGCCCAGATGGTTACTACGGCTGGATGGCTGAAACCGGCTATTGCCTGTTCGGGTGACACCAGCCCAAGTACCGCTAGCGCGCATAAAACTGCCAGAGCCACGACATCCATGCGCAGCTTTTCCGTCGCGAACAACAGCACCGCAACCAGCAGTATTCCCAGGACGAGAGCAATGTCTAACGTCAAAACTGGACCCTCAATGGTTCAACTTACAGGCCTGACATTCAAGCAAGCATCATAGCAGAATCGCAGAATGTAGGCGCCGCAGCATATCCATATATGCCGACCCTCAGGGATTTCTCGCTTTGGCCGATAATGGACAAGGGTACATACAGGGTACAAATAGTCACAGAATGCTCGCGGATGACGGCGATATCGCTATAATCTGCAGTAGTTGACTGCATAGACGCCATTTCTAACATCAAGGATACTGTCATGGGATCATCTCGACTGATAGCACTGGCTACACTGCTGGTAGCGCTGACTGCCTGCCAAAGTGGCTACACGCCGCAGCCACGTGCAACACTTTTCCCTGCCACTGACCAGAACTACATGCGTTCAGCGGCACACTGGGACATGCTGGCGGCCAATGAGGCCACAATGATTGGTCAGGCGCTGGACAGCAACCATCTGGTCGCCATTCGTGACACCGGCCCGGCCAGCAGTCCTTTCGAGCAAGCCTATCGCAATCTGCTGATTTCCCAGCTGGTCTCCAATGATGTCCAGGTTGCACTGACCAGCGAATCAGCTTCACACCATGTGGACTATGATATTCAGGTCGTGACGCATGAAGATCGACGCTCACTGCGACCCCGACCCGGCACAGCATCCGCCACGTTCGCTATTGGAGTGTTCGCAGCCAACATCCGCAATTGGACTGAACAGGAGCTTGCACTGATTCCCGTTGGTCTGGGGCTGGACATCCTCAATGCCCTGTGGCGCGACACTGAAGGCGCGATCACCGAGGTCATCGTCAACTCACGCCTGCATGACGGCAGTCGGATTGTGGCCGCTGATTCACGCATCTACTACTTCAGCGCGCAGGACCAGCACAACTACCAGGGTCAGGGTCGTCAGTTTCAGGTCGTCAGCAATCAGGGAGGTGAATAAGCAATGACTCGTCGCTTTTCAAGCCTGATTCTGGTTGGCGCGCTGCTGGCACTCACTGCCTGCGGTGGCATCAAGACTTCAAACAACCGTGTTATTTCGTCTCACCATGATGCAGCGCGCTATCTGATCATGATGGCGGGTGATCAGCTTCCTGCCAATGGTCGCATGATTGCCGCCAGCTTTGCCGATGTGAATGAGTTGAGCACCTCATCGACTTTCGGCAGGATGGCCTCGCAGCAACTGGTTTCCCAGTTTGTTATTGAGGGCTTTTCCTTCGTTGAAATCCTGATGCGTGACAATATCTACATCGACAGCAATGAAGGTGAGTTTCTGTTATCACGGACAGTCAACGACATCAGCGATCAGCACAACGCACCAATTGTGCTGGTTGGCACTTATGCACCGGCCGATGAAAACGTATTCGTCACCGCCAAGCTGATTCGTACCACTGACAATGTCATCGTCGCCTCCTACGATTACGCCGTCCCCTATACCCGTGACATGCGGAATCTGCTGCGACCCAGACGCTGATCTGCTCCTTGTATTGCGGCGCTGATTGAGCTTTTTCAGGAAATATGCTTATATCAGCGCCCATGAAGATGCGGCTGATAATCATACTGACAGGGCTGCTCACGCTGGCTTCGTGTTCTGACGAACTGGCGGGCAATCGTCCATACATCCTGACGACGGCAACCACCGGCGGGGCCTACTACCCCATTGGAGTTGCTATCGCCACCATCACCAAATCCCAGCTGGGACCGGAAGGTATCGCACTGTCCGCGATCAGCTCAGCAGGGTCTCTGGAAAATATCAAACTCCTGCGTGACAACCAGGCCCAGTTTGCCCTGTTGCAGGGTCCTTTCGCAGCTTGGGGCTGGAATGGCGAAGGCCCCATCAGCCGTCCACAGACAGGCCTGCGATCAGTGGCTGCCGTCTGGCTAAACGTCGAACATTTTGTCATCACCAACGATCTGGTCGAAACCGGCACTATCCGCGACCTGGACAACCTGTCAGGTCAACGCTTTGTGCTGGGTGCGCGCAATTCCGGTGCCGAGCAGACAGGTCGTTACATTCTTGAGTCGCTGGGCATCAATTACGAAGAGAAAATGTCACTGGCCTGGATGGGTTACGGTGGTGCAGCCAATGCCATCCAGGATGGCAATGTGGTCGGTATGAATGTCCCGGCGGGTGCGCCTGTCAGCGCTATCACCCAGGCGTTCGCGCAGATGGGCGATGAGCTGACACTTCTCAATTTCACTGAGCAGGACCTTATCGATATCAATCGGCGTTATGACCTGTGGGACTGGTACGAGTTTCCCGCAGATACCTATCCTAATCAGAGCGAGCCGGTTCGTTCCATCGCCAGCCCCAATGTGCTTGCCGCGCGCTCCGATGTGCCTGAAGAGGTGGTTTACCAGATCACCAAGACCATCTGGGAGAACCTCAGCGCCCTGCAGGAGATACACGCCGCCACCAAGGATATGCAGTTGCAGCGCGCCGTTCGCGGACTGGGTGCTCCGCTGCATCCCGGTGCCATTCGCTACTATCGTGAGCGGGGGCTGGAAATTCCAGAGCGCCTGATCATGCCAGGAGAAGATCGCCCCGCGGGCATCGATGACCTATGAAATCACCCTTGCTGCAATGGGCGGCTTTCCTGTTTGCCCTGTTCCATGTCTACGTTAACGTTTTTGCCACCATCCCGGAACTGTGGTTCTCGGCCATTCACTTTGGTGGATTCGTCGCTCTTTGCGCCCTGTCTGGCAATGAAGCAACGGTCGATCACGCTGCCCCTCCACTCTGGCTGAGAGCCGTCAATGTCGTGTTGGCTGCTCTGGCAGTGCTGGTCACCTGCTACATGATTTTCTTTGAAGATGCGCTGTATGCCCGCGAAGCCGAGTTCATACTGAGCGACTACGTGGTGACCGCCACTGCCGTGCTGCTTGCCATCGAGTTCACGCGGCGCACCACCGGCTGGTTCATGCCGGTGCTGATCATGATCTCTTTGAGCTACATCCTGTTCATGGGCCGCTATATCACTGGCGTATTCGCCTTTCCAGGACTCAGCCTGGAAACCGTTCTGTACCGCAGTTATTTCAGCGAAGAAGGCATGTTTGGCACAACGGCCAACATCTCTGCGACCTATGTCTTCATGTTTATCCTGTTTGGCTCTTTCCTGCTCAAATCCGGCGCCGGAGACTTCATTGTCAGCTTCGCGCGCTGTCTGGCCGGCCGGTTTACCGGTGGCGCCGGTTTTGTCGCCGTCATCGGCTCGGGTCTGATGGGTTCAGTTTCCGGATCAGCGGTCGCCAATACTGTGTCCACAGGGGTCATTACCATTCCGATGATGAAGCGATCGGGTTTCGATCCACAGTTCTCGGCAGGCGTGGTGGCAGCCTCTTCCACAGGTGGCGCACTGATGCCCCCCATCATGGGCGCAGGCGCATTTGTGATGGCCAGTTACACACAGATTCCCTACCTGCACATCATCGCCATGTCAGTGCTGCCAGCCATGCTGTACTACCTGACTGTCATGTTTTTTGTGCGTATTGAGGCCAAGCGCCTGGGTCTGTTTGCCGACAAGATCGGTGACCACGACAGCGTATGGACGGTCCTGCGTACCGGCTGGCACTTCATCATTCCGCTTGGCGTCCTGGTGGGGCTGCTGATTGCAGGATATACACCGATCAGGGCAGCTGCCGTGGCCATCCTGGCCGTGATCGTGGCATCCTGGCTGTCACCAACCCCAATGAAATGGCAGGGCATTTTCGATGCGACCGTCGATGGTGTCCGTACCATGGTCTCCACCGCCCTGCTGCTGGTGGCCGTTGGGCTGATCATCAATGTGGTTACCACCACCGGTGTCGGCAATGCATTTTCTTTGATGATCGTGGAATGGGCAGATGGCAGCCTGCTGATCAGCCTGGTGCTGGTCGCCATAGCCTCACTGGTACTGGGCATGGGCCTGCCGGTGACCGCGTCGTATATCGTTCTGGCAACGCTGTCAGCCCCCATCCTGTTTGACCTGATTGCCCGCGATGCGATGATGGAAGCACTCAGTGCCCCCGACCTGCCCTCCAATGTGGTTGCGACGCTAAACCTGTTTGGTGGCGATGCCATGGTGGCTCTGCGGGAAATGCCACTGGAGATGCGTCAGTTGCTACGCGCGGAACTACTCAGCCCCGAGCTGCTGACCGGTATGCTGCTCAGCGCTCACCTGATCATTTTCTGGCTGTCCCAGGACAGCAACGTCACACCGCCTGTCTGTCTGGCAGCATTTGCCGCAGCAGGTATTGCCGGTACCAAACCCATGGCCACCGGCATTACCTCCTGGAAAGTCGCCAAGGGACTCTACCTGGTGCCGCTGCTGTTTGCCTACTCGCCGTTGATTTCCGGCACCTGGCCTGAACGTTTTTATACTTTCTTCTGGTCGTGTTTAGGGCTGTATGCTGCCGCCGGTTTACTTCAGTGGCGTCTGGACCGGCCTCTAAATGCGTTAACGGCTCTGATGCTGGCTGTGGCGGCTGTGCTGCTGTTGTGGGCTCCACTTACCGTTTATCATCATATTATTGGAGCGGCACTTCTGGCAGCCGTGGTAATCTGGCAGCGAAATCAGGATAAACTCAGTTCTGTCGCGCAGCAGTGATCCCGCTGCAGACGTAGTAGCCATGCCAAGGCAAGAGGCGATGCATGTTTTCGGAAAAAGCATTGAACCTGGAAGAGCATGAGCTGCGTGAGACGGCGCGCGCCCTTCCACCGCCTCTAAAACACCAATACCAGTTGCTGGAACAGCGGCACCTCAAGCGTCCGTCTACCTACCGGGCACTGAACTGGGTATTTCCCACTGGCATCCATCATTTCTACCTGCGCCGCTGGCTGCGGGGGCTTATCACACTGAGCCTGACGCTGGGGGGGCTGTATCTGGTCTATGCCTCGCAGACATCAGCCTTTGGCCTGATGGTGCTGATGGTAGTGGTCGTCATTGAAATACCGCAGTTACTTAACGCCAGACATCTCGTGCACAGCTGCAATAATCGCATCATGGCGCAATGTCTCGAGCAGGTGCAGCGCGCACACCAGGCACCTCAACAGGAGCCTGCGCCATGAGCCATATCGACCTCGCATCGCGCTATCCTGGCATTTTCAGCAACTGGCGCCGGTTGCAGCAGCGAACCCGACGCCTGCAGCCACACATACCGATTACCACCACCGGTGTTCTGATTCTGATCGCATCACTGGCCGCGTTGCGCGGCTTTGGCTATCAGCGCATGGACCTGGTTGTGTTTGCACTGACCGTATGCGCCCTCAGCATTGTGCTGGTCAGCGCGGTGATGGTGACCGTTACTGGCCTGTTGCTGCGCAGGCGGCTGGCAGCCACCATGAATACGCCATTGCCGGCGCTGCAGGCGGAGGCCGGTTATGCCAACGAAACCGCTTTGCAGCTATCCGGTCACAGCTGGTTGCCCATGATGTCGCTTGAATGGCAGGTTGTTGCTCCCAGTCGCATGACAACACGCGTCGAGTTCGACCCCGATTCTGGACAACTGGAAGAGATCATCGTGCCGGGGCATCGCTGTCTGGGCACGCAGGTCACACGCCTGTTTACGATACGCGATGTCCTTGGTCTGTGCCGCTTTTCGTGGCGGATGACACAGCCGATGTCGCTGATGGTGCTGCCCCGCACCGGCAATCTGCGCCACTTGCCATTGCTGCGCTCGATGGATTCTGAGGACGGTATACCGGACATGCGTGGTAAGCCGGAGGGTGACCGTATGGATATTCGACGTTACGCGCCTGGTGACTCTGTCCGCGACATCATGTGGCGCGTCTACGCACGCAACAGGCACCTGAATGTTCGCCTTCCGGAAAAAAGCATGTTTCAGGCCGACCGAACGCTGGCTTACCTGTTGTCTGGTGAAAGCGATGAAGCTGCTGCTGGCGTGGCGCGTTTTGCTGTGACCAATGGCGCACTGGGTGACACCTGGATTTTCGGAGCTGACGGCAGCCTCGAGGTCGCCAGGACAGCCAATGCAGCGCTGCCGCTTATATGCGGCTCATGGCAGACAGCAGAGCGCGATGACAAGTCAGGAAACAATGGATCACTCGACCACTTTCTACTCAGTCAGGCGGGCAATCAGGCGGCCTGTATCGTCTTCGCGCCCGCATTGACGGGTGCCTGGGTCCAGTCTTTAACAACAACGATGCGAAAATTCAGTGGTCCTTTCACGGTTGTGCTGGCGACAGACGACCTCAGCCAACAGACCTCAGCTCCCTGGTGGCAGCGCCTGCTGTATGAGCCCGATTATCAGCAATATGGCAGTGGCCTCACTGAACTGCAGTCTCTGGCGGCGAAGTTGACGGGAGCTGGTGCCCGGGTACTGATAGTGGATCGTCAATCTGGTCAGACTTTTGACCAGGGTCTGAAAAGGGTTTAATGTCGAGGACTTATGATGTCTCACTCCGCTGCATCCCCGACAGGCAATAATTCAGCCAGGCGCGTATCCAACGCTCACCGGTTGCTGCGTGCTTTTGTGCTGGCAGGCGCCTGCTGGGTGTTAAGCACACCTCTGACGACGGTGGCCGGCTCTGCAGCGGCCTTTCTGGGCTGCCTGCTGGCCTGTCTGTGGATCGACAGCCGATCAGGCACAGCCGTACTCAAAATCAGGTCACTGGCGCTACTGGCCGGACTCATGGTTCTCACGGCGCTGGTTACCGCTGTTGCCAACCTGCTGACCCGACAGTCATTTCTTGCACAGTGGCTGGGTGCCATGCCCGCCTTTCAGCTGGGCCAGCTGCTTTTCTGGCTGGTGCTGGCCGCAAGTGTCGGCCTGCTGCTGCGGTTATACGCACGACGCCATAGCTGGGGCAGCGTGCCAGAATTGCTGTTTGTGACCTGTGCATTTGTCATCACGCTCGCCGCGCACCAGCGCGGCATGATCGACCGCCCTTACTTCATCGGTGACTTTGCACTGATTCGAGGCATGGATCCATCCAACATTCTGATGGGAGTTGGTGTCGCCGCAGTGCTGACGCTGACAGTCCTGTTGATGCTCGAAGGTAACCAACGCAGGCTGCCCTATCATTTCTCGGTACTCGCCCTGGTCTGCCTTTCCCTGCTGCTGTATGTACAGACTTTTGGTATGCCCACTCCACAGATGACAGATGACCTCGGGCTGACGGGTCAGGGCGCTGGCGGTGGCTCACAGTCCGAAAACCCATTCCGGGATGGTGACAACGACGCCAATGACCGGGAAGCGCCCGTCGCCATCGTGCTGTTCCGCGATGATTATGAGCCGGAAAACGGCGCCTACTATTTCCGAGAGTCTGCCTACTCAGAGTTTAATGGCACGCTGCTGTGGACAGCAGAGCGGGACGACCTGGACTTGGACCTGGTTGAACAGTTTCCCGCCAGTGAAGTATCAGTATCCGAACACATTCCCGCGCAGGACATGCGCCGCAGTGTCACAACAACTATCGGCCTGCTGACACCACACCGCAGCCCGTTTGGGCTGGAGGCACCCGTGCGCTTTGAACCAGCGCCCAACCCCAACAGTCTGCGCTTTACCCAGACCTATACCGTTGAATCACTGGTGCCGCAGTTTGAGTTCCCGGACCTCATTGGCAGACGTGCCGGGTCACCCGATTGGACAGTCGCCCAGTGGGAACAGTATCTGGCAATGCCGGACGACCCCCGCTACGGTGAGTTTGCTGAGCATCTGGTCAGCAATATGCGCGAGGGTTTTGAGGATGACCCCTATGCCAAGGCGCTCGCCGTCAAGGCCTGGCTGGATGACAACGGTATTTACAGCCTGGAGAACCAGCACGCCTACGCGACCGACCCGGCAGCTTCCTTCCTGTTTGGCGATGTGACCGGTTACTGCGTCCACTTTGCCTACGCAGCGACCTACATGTATCGCAGCCTGGGTATTCCTGCGCGGGTGGGCATCGGCTATTCGGTACCGGCGGACAACCGTGCTGGTGGCTCTGCACTGCTTATCCAGGCTATTCATGGTCACGCATGGCCGGAAATTTACCTGGATGGCCTGGGCTGGGTAATCGTCGACCCAACCCCGTCGCGAACGCTGGTAGATATGTCCTCAGAGCCGCAGGATTCGCTGCAGCAGATGCTGGCTGACATGCTGCGTGATGACGCCAGTTTCCAGGGATTCCTGGAGCAACAGTCCCAGACCAGCGAACTGCCATCATTCAGACAACTGCTGACAGCCCTTCTCATTGCCGCCGCAACACTGATCATCCTGGCATGGCTGGTACGTCTATGGCGTGCTCAATGTCCTGCCTGGACCCCGACCTCCGACCACTATCGAGTCCAGTTCCGCGCTGCTCTGGACACACTGGCGAGTGTCGGTGTCAGACGGCGTCGCGGTGAGAGCCGCGAAGCATTTGCGCGACGCTACGCTGCCCAGTTCCCGACGCTGCATCAGCTGACACAATGGCATCTTCAGCAGGCACCAGGCTACGCCTGGTCACCGCAGGGTTCGCTGGCGTTGGCAGGGAAATCTGTTTCGGGACATGCCATGGCAAATGCTGACTGGAACGGGCTGCGTAAACAACTCGCTGCTGAAATATCGCAGTCAGTACCCCGCTGGCGTCGACTGCTGGGAACTATGCACCCGGCACCCTGGTACTACACACACTAAAGCCTGACCCCGTCGGGCAAACTACAAATACAGATAATGGCAATTTGCATATAGCGAGGATGGGCATGGACACACAGGGATCTGAACTGGAAACTTCTGCGCCGCTGTCAGCCGCACAGACTGTTCTTCAGCAATTGAAGCAGGCTGTCAAAGCTCAGGTGATTGGACGTGACGAGGTGATAGACCTGACGCTGATTGCCCTTATGGCAGATGGTCACGTGCTGCTGGAAGATTTCCCCGGATCTGGCAAAACAACGCTGGCCAAGGCACTTGGTGAAGCCATCATTGATGATGGCAAAGGGCCGGCAGCACTTGCGGAACAACCACCAATAGTGCCCTTCAGACGAATCCAGTTTACTCCAGACCTGCTGCCTTCTGATGTCACAGGCAGCTCCGTGTTTGATGCTGACGCCAACACCTTCCACTTTCGTTATGGCCCGCTGTTTGCGCATGTTGTCCTGGCTGATGAAATCAATCGCACCTCGCCCAAAGTACAGTCGGCGATGCTTGAGGCCATGGGTGAAAAGCAGGTAACCGTTGACAACGTCACCTATAAACTCGATTCGCTGTTCTTTGTCATCGCCACCCAGAACCCGCTGGATCTGGTGGGCACTTACCCTCTGCCGACGCCACAGCTTGACCGTTTTCTGTTCAAGATCACCATGGCACATATCGATCGCGATGCCGAACTGCAGGTTCTGGACACCTGGCAGCAACGGCGCGATCACAGCCAGGAAGCTGTCAAAGTCAGCCGCAGTGATATTCTTGCCGCGCGACGCACCATCGATGAACAGGTACATATTGCCCAGGCCATAAAAACTGCCCTGGTCGATATATCGCGCAGACTTCGGGACGACGAACGCGTGCTGCAGGGCAACTCTACGCGCAGCCTGGTGCTGATCCTGCCCGCTCTACAGGTACTGGCCACACTGCGCGGGCGCGCTTACGTCAGTGCCGAAGATCTTGAAACACTGCTGCCGCATGTACTGGCCCATCGTGTCGAACTGGCGCCCGGCATTGCCGATTTCAACAAAGTGCTCCGAGACTGTATGCGCGAGCCGATGGAACAACTGGCCCGCAGCACATTAAAGAAGGCAAGCGTGACCACTGCATGAGACACTTGACCCCAACAGGCTTTGGCAAAGCAGGCAGACAGCTTTTTTGCGCTGTTGCGGCAAGCGCAGTATTTGTCATGCCATCCTTTGTTTCGGCACAGGACAGTGAACAGGGTCAGGATCTGAGCAACTTCCCAATCCGTAGCGCCTCGCGTCTGTGTTTTGGCATGACCGATATCACCGAGCCTCAGGCTCTGGCCGTATGTGATGCGCTGGCACTCGACCAGAATGTTCGCGCCCGGGAACTGGCACAGCAATGGGTAGCCGAGGCGCCCGATTCTCCAGGCGCACAGTACGCACTTGCCGAAGTTCTGTTCCGGGTTGAAGGCAACCTGCCCAGAGCGCTTTATCACCTTAATATTGCCGAATCGCTGACAAATTACACATCACTGGGACGTGCGCTGGAGTCTGGCAACCTGGTCTGGCACTACCTGACGCTCAGCCAGCTCTCCTATGCTCATCAGCTGATCGGCAATCAGGAGGAGTCGCTGGTTTATCTGGACAAGATCAGCCAGATTTACGGGCAGGACACCGAGTCGTTTCGTGGCTGGCCACTGATCAAGATGAAACGCTACGACGAGGCTCGTGAAAGTGCCGAGAAAGTTCTCAGCACCAGCAACAGCCCCGGCGAGCGAAGTCGCGCCTGGAATACCCTGTGCGCTGTGGAACTGGCAGACCTGCGACCCAATGAATCGCTGGCCGCCTGTCAGAACGCCATGAACGAAGACACCGGGATTGCCGCAGCGCAGGGCTTTGAAGACCTGGATACTGTGCATCTGCTCAACTCTGCGGAAGTCTCTCTAAATCTGCTGCAGTTTGCTGAGGCAGAGGACTTTCTTGATCGTGCCTCACGTCGTATGGACCCGGACAGCGTTGGCAACCCCTGGGTCTACAAACTTTACCTGTACATGAACCAGTCCCGGTTTGACGAGGCGCGTCAGGCGCTGGATCGCATGCTGGTCTGGCGCGAAAACCAGACGCCGCTGGTTGGTGTGATGAATCGCGCTGATCATTTTATGGTCAGTGCCGCATTTCTGCTGCTGTCAGGCTATGCCGACGATGCTGCCCGGTTGACACAGGCGGCATTGAACCAGCCGGATCGCACCGGGTCTTACACAGCGGATGAGGCCCAGAAAGATTCCTATTCTGCTCTGGTTAACAGCATGGCTCACCAGATGCGCTATCAACAGATAAGGGAGCGCATGGCAACCCGACCCTGGTTCAGTAACGCGCGTCTGTGGATTGAAGCTCAGGCAGCCCGTTTCCAGGCCTGGCGCACAGGGCGGCTCGCCGCCTCACTGTTCGCCGATGAGCAGACGCTTGTCAGTCGACTGCGGCCTTACGCCCCACTGGATGTGCATATCCCGGAGTGGATGGAACATGAGTTAATTGACCTGATCGGTGCCGGCGTCATGGCAGAGCTGCTGGATGCCGCAGCCGCTGAGGGAGCCTTTACATTGAATGAAGGTTACTACTTCGCCTACCAGAGTGAGATTCATGCCCGTCAGGGTCGACGTCAGAGTCTGCTGACATCCGCCGAGCAGGCGCTGCGCTTACTGCCAGGGCAGGAAGTCATGTTGCGCGCCCGCGTCAGTGCCCGCCTGGCCAATGCGCTATGGCGCGACGACCGCCATGAAGAGGCCATCGGTCACTTTACCTACGCGTTGCGTCATGATCCCAGTCTGTTCCGGCGCCTGGATATTGCCCTGCCCGTCACGCTGACAACAGGCAACACGCCTTTCAGCTCAGACCTCAGTGACTATCTGCAGCGCTCACCCCGTTTCATGCTGCACAATCAGGGCTTAGCTGTGTCCATTCAGCAGGACGGTGACGCTGAGCCCACGCTCTGTCTGCGCGACCGGCAGGGCGATTCATTATCCTGTGTGCAGGCCGGAGACTGGCCTGAAGACAGACCAGCCCTTCAGGAAGACGATGAGGAGTTGGATGAGATCGCAGTGCTGATGCGCCAGTTCCAACACCAGACCTTCGCGCTGGGTTATAATATCAGCCGCTCTCAGCGTCTGGCCCTGCTTGGGACCAGCGTCATCATCAGTTCCCGGGATAACTCCAACCTGCAACAACAACGCGAAGCAGTGCTGGGGCCCTGACCTTACGGAAATAATCTTACATGTCTGACTCCCCGCGAGAATTCTCACGCGGCATGATCGTGCTTTTGGCGGCAGCATCAGCACTTGGCCCTGTTGCCATGCAGATCATGCTGCCTGCCATTCCGATCGTGCGCGAGACATTTGAAGTATCAACGGGCACCGCGCAGCTCACCCTTAGCCTGTCGATGCTATCCATCGCCATAGCAACACTGATCTATGGACCATTGTCGGATCGCTACGGGCGACGTCCAGTGATGCTGGCTGGCATATCAATCACCGTCATCGGCTCCATTCTCTGTATGGCTGCTGACAGCATCGGCTGGCTGATTTTTGGGCGCATTGTGCAGGCAGCCGGCGGCGCCGTGGGGCTGGTTCTGGCTCGCGCCATTGTGCGCGACACCTACCCCGCCGATCGCGCGGCAAGTGTCATTGCGACCCTCGTCATGGTGATGGTGGTCATGCCGATGCTGTCCCCCCTGGTGGGTGGTGAACTGATGATCCGGTTTGACTGGCACAGCATTTTTTACCTGGTTGCTGCCATCAGCCTAACGATGCTGTTTGCCATGCAGCGGGCCTTGCCGGAAACACTCAAAAAACAGACACCATTTACGGGTGTCGGCAGCATGCTGAAGGGTTTCGTGACTTTGCTGCGCTCGCGCATCTTCAGCGCCTACGCCATGAATGTCGCCTTCGTCTCTGTGATGTTCTTCAGTTTCATCGCCGCCGCACCAGAAGTCATGGTATCGGTGCTGAACCGGCCACCCAACGAATACGGCTACTACTTCGTGCTGATCCCTTCTGCCTTTATGGCCGGAAACTACGTGGCCCGCTGGCTCTCAACCAGATTTGGTGTCAAACGCATGATCACTAGCGGATCGTGGCTCAGTATCACAGGCATTTCAGTCGCACTGATCCTGCATCTAAGCGGTCTGCTGCACCCGCTCGCACTGTTCATGCCGATTGCGCTGACCACGTTCGGGAATGGGATATCGCTACCCAATGCGCAGGCGGCGGCGATCAATGAGTTCCCGGATATGGCTGGCAGTGCGTCGGGGCTGACGGGTTTTCTGCAGATGGGTTTCTCCGCGGTGGCGGCGCAGCTGGTTGCGCTGATGTTCAACGGCACGGTCTATCCGATGCTGCTGCTGATGCTCACCGCGGCAACCCTGTCGCTGGTCAGCTTCTACATCGCTCAACGGCACACCTCTCGCTGATCGCTTGCAGTCCGTAATTTGCGCACAATTTGAGAGCGGTCCGGGTAGCGGGTGGCAGATCATGCCCGGATCGCATCCTTGCACCGGACACCCGGCGGGGGGGAACTCGACTTCGCGACTGCGTCGCTCAGGACTCAGACAGTCCCGCCCGCTGATCGGGTGTCCGGCACAATGATAGACGCGCCAACCGCCATGGATGGCGGGAATGCAGGTTTTGCAGGAGCAAAAACCTGCCTGATTGGGCATGATTCTGCCACCCACTACCCTGCCCTTGTGCCAGTTTCGACACTGTCTATCATCAAAGGCTCAATCAGAATTCACGATTGGTAAGCGCGAGCCAAAAGGGATACACAATGTACTCTGTAGTTGGGATGGCAATTCGGCCACAGACCTCTTCGTTCGGGCTTCTGCGCCGTGTCCAGACAGAGTCGGCGCCTGTTGCAGCTTTGTTGCGATTGACGATGGCACAAGGGGAGGAAGGAGGGTGTCAGCAGCTCGCCCAATCAGGGCGCGCTTTATCCTTTTGCCTGGCGACCGATCAGCGGGTAGGACTGTTCGAGTCCCGAGCCCGCGTAGCGTGCGAGGTCGAGGCCCGCACCGCCGGGCGCCAGGTGAAAGGATGCGATCCGGGCGAGATGTGACACCCTTCTTCCGGACCGCTGCCTTTAAACAAACTGAGGCCAAAGTTGCCGCAAGATGCGGCACCTTGGTTCAATCGAGGCGTCGGGGACAGGGTGGCAAGGAGCGAGGAAAACCTGACGAGGACTGCCACCCTGGTTCCGGCGCCGGAAGCGATAAGGCACCAGATGCTCCGGAGTCGACGTGTCAGAGGCCGGCGTAGGCTTCGATGTAATTTACCGAGTGATTCTTGATGTGCTGCAGAGACATGAACATGTCACTGAACGTCTGCGCCGTAACAGCCGGATACTGACCTGCGCGCAGTCGATCCAGGTGTCGGTCACGCATCTGCTTGCCCAGTTTCTTGATCGGACGTGAGTCCTTGATCAGCGCTCGGACTGAGTCAACATCAGCGTCCTCGTGGCGGGCCTTGAGAATTGCCTTGAAGTAAGCCTCAACATCGTTGAAGAAAACCATGATGTCCTGCCAGGCCTCTTCGCCGATATCTTCATTGCGCTTGAACAATCGGCTCCGATAGATACTGAAGGCCTGCAGAGCATCAGCAATACTTTCGATTTCATCCGCCATCCGCATCAGACCATAGGAGCGTGCCGACTGCTCCTGGCTGAGATTACCGGTCATCACAATAGTGATGAACTTGATCATCTCTTCTTCGATGTTGTCGGTGATGTCTTCCAGATGATTGATGCGTTCAAACATCTTCTTGTCGTGACCATTGCCGAGCACGTACTCACGCGTTGTGGTGAACATCTCGCGCGTAATCTCGACCATGTTGTCCATTTCCAGGTCGGCCTGCTGCAATGCAACCTCGGGCGCCATGGTAGTGCGGTTGCCCAGATACTTGAGTTTGTGCTTTTCCTTCTCGGTTTTCTGCGGTACCAGCCAGATAACAGTTTTGGTCAGGAAACCGATGAAAGGTACCCAGATCAGCACGTTGATCACATTGAACATGGTATGAGCTACAGCAATGTGGAAACCGATGTAGGGACGCATGCCTTCTGCATCCAGCTCATCAGCCGCGCCACCAACAATCAGATCAACAAACTGCACGTACCAGGGGAACACGGCCACCAGTACTATCGCGCCCAGGATATTAAAGATGGCGTGGGCGCGCGCCGCCCGGATCGCTGACGTGTTGGCACCAATGGCGGCCAGTTGGGCCGTAATGGTGGTACCAATATTTTCGCCAATAATCAGAGCGACCGCCGTATTGAAATCGATAACTCCCGTCGTGGCCAGAGTAATGGTAATACCCAGCATGGCTGAGCTGCTCTGTACGATAACTGTCAGCAGGCACGCCAGGACCACGCAGGCCAGCAGACTGAACAGTGAATCCGCATCGAACAGGTAGAGATAGGAGATGAAAGCTTCGTCTGTGCGCAGCGGCACGAATGCGCCACTCATGAACTCCAGGCCAGTAAACACCAGGCCGAGTGCAACAGACGTCTTGCCCAGCGTCGCCAGCCACTGCCGCTGTGCCGCAAACATGGGATACATGCCCAGCGCTATCAGAAACAGGCCGTACTTGCCTACTTTGATTGAGATGATCCAGCCCGTGACGGTCGTACCAATGTTGGCGCCGAGGATGACACCAATGGCCTGCTTAAGCTCCATCAAGCCGGCGTTAACCAGACTGACAGTCATCACCGTCGAGATCGAGCTGGACTGAACGAAGACAGTGATACCCAGGCCGGCAAGCACCGCCATCACCCGATTACGGGTTAGCGACGCCAGGATGCGCTTGATGGCTTCCTGCCCGCTCGATTGCAGTGACTCCGACAGGTACTTCAACCCGAGGAAGAAGATTGCCAGTCCACCCAGCGCGGTATATGTAATATCGAAGTAGTTCATTTGGGGCGCAGTCTAGTAAAAGCCGCCGGATATTACAATTTGTTTTGTGACAATTTTTTTACAATAGCGCTAAAAACAACAGATTAGCGGACCGGACCCTCCACCGTTGTCATCAGTGCCGTTACCACAACAACAGCAACAGCCAGCACAATCTCCATCATAATAGTCAAACGCAGTCCCTTGACGGCTCCATGCCTGCTCTGTGGCTCAACCAGACGAGCAACCCAGAAGAACTTATTAGTGGCTCCCAGCGCCATCAGGAGTGCCACCAGCGTCAGCTTAAGCAACAGGAAACGTCCATGAGTTGTAGTCAACAAGGCGCTGAAACTCCCCAGCAGTTGCCAGGCCATCCAGACTCCACTGACGACCATCAGGCCCAGAAACAGCCAGCCAAACTGACCAAACTGGCGCAGCAACAATATCAACCTGCCAGGATAACGATCACCTTGAAATGCCTGCTGACACACCCACAAAAGCGGCAGCAATGAGCCGATCCAGACAGACACTGCCAGCAGGTGCAGCACCGCTGCAACACGCGTTGCCATGTCCAGTATGTTGACATGGCCAAGCACGGCGACTGACACCGCCAGAGCGGTGCAGCCAAGGAGACCAGTGATGAAAGCCGCTGCTATCCAGCCATGAAATCGTGAATGGGTGTCAGCAAGCCAGATGGTGGCCGCCGCTATCAGAACCAGCGCAAACCCTGTCAGGCGCCAGCGCAGCCCTTCACCTAGCGTAGTCTCCGCCAGGATGACGCCCAGTTGCATGTCGAACATGCCGGAAAAGCTTTGCTGATTGACCTGCCCGATCTGAACAAGAAAAAACAGACACACCGCCAGCAGACCCATAACAGTAGCAGGCAGCAGGTAGCGGACGGTGATCGCCTTAAGCGGATAAAGGAGGGAAATGAACAGGCCACCACCGGCGGCCAGCATGGCCATATAAACCAGAGACTTGGTCACCAGGCTGGCCAGCAGCCACGCTGTCATACTAGGTCAAATCAGTGGTGGTGGTGCTCTGCGCCATGCGAATGTTGTTGCATTTGTGCTCCGCTGGCATTTGGGTTCACAGTAAATCCAAAGCTGTCGCTGACGGTATGGCCATCCGGTCCGATAATTGTCCAATTGACCGTGTGTGCGCCTGACATCAAAGCAGGTAGTTCGAAGCTGAATTCAGCTGAGGCAGTCGTGACCGCTTCAAAGCCTATATCCATCTCGTGAGCGGCACCATGAACCAGAGTCAATCGCAACAGTCGGACAGGCTCATTGAATGTCAGCGTCAGTGCTTCCGGGCTGCTCACCTCACTGCCATTCCCCGGCATCGAGGCAATCAGAGTCCCGTGCGCGAATGCCTGTCCGATCAGGCCAGACAGTAACAACGCGACAGCCATGCTACGAATCATCATCAGTTTCATGATACATCCTCATCAATCATTAGGTCTGGCCTCTGATCTTACGGGCCGGTTTCTGAATTCTACCTGAACGTCCTGTGGATTACAGCGCTGGCGCTGTGGCATTTTGTCGCAGTCGAGTACTGAATCAAACGTCCCAGTCGGATACAATACTGCGATCTGCACACAGGGAATATAACAAGCGAGCACGATTATGACAGACAAACTACTGGACGGGTACAAGCGCTTCAAGGCCGGTTACTACGCTGAAAATAAAGACAAAATCAGGGAGGCAGCGCAAACGCAGACGCCCTCTTACGTTCTGATCACCTGCTGTGATGCCCGACTGGAGCCGTCACGTATTTTTGACACCGAACCAGGTGATCTGTTTGTGATCCGCAACGTCGCCAATCTGGTTCCGCCCTATGAAGAACAGGGCTCCTACCACGGAACCAGTGCGGCACTGCAGTTCGCCATCACTGTGCTGGAAGTACCGGAAATCATTGTCCTGGGCCACTCCCGTTGCGGCGGTATTCGCACGCTGGTCCAGCAGGGCGACAAGCTGGATCAATCATCATTCATCGGGCGCTGGATGTCGATCATCGGACCGGTCTCGAAACTGGCTGATCGTCAGAAACTGGAAGACCCCGCAACTTACGCAAGATGTGAGCAGGCGGCGGTGGGGTATTCACTGTGCAACCTGATGACATTTCCGTGGATCGCCAGCCGCGTCAAGGACGGCAAGCTGCGTCTGACTGGCTGGCACTATGACATTTACTCCGGTGCACTGAAAAAAGTGCATGACCAGGACACTATCAGCACCATCATTGAGGCTTCCGAGGATATTCAGCCAGCGCTGCTGTAGCCCTGCCTGGAAGATGCGTCACCACGTGGCAGACGCCTGGCCAAACGCTCTTTGGCCGAGTGCACTGCCACGTAAACAACCGGAATCAAGACCAGCGTAATCAAGGTCGAAGCCAGCAGGCCGCCGACCACAACCCGCGCCAGTGAGGCCTGCATTTCTGCTCCCGCCCCGACACCAAGCGCCAGCGGCATCAGCCCCAGCACCGTTGTCGCGGTTGTCATCAGGATGGGACGCAGACGCAGATGGCCAGCCTTGACGACAGCGGGCACCAGGTCCATCTTTTCTTCACGTCTCATGATATTAATGTAGTCCACCAGCAGAATGGCGTTGTTGACCACAATACCGATGAGCATAACCATGCCCATGAAACTTTGCATGTTCAGGGTCGTGCCGGTGAGAATCAGGGTGGGTACTACGCCGACGATCGCAAGCGGCACAGAGGCCATCACAATCAGAGGGTCGATAAACCTCTCGAACTGGGCCGCCATTACCATGTAGATGAGGATCAGCGCCATGGCGATGGCCATCATGAAGTCTGCCTGAGCCTTCATCTGCTCCTCGTATTCGCCACCGTATACAATCGAGAAACCCTCGGGAAGCGCCATCTGGGCCAAGTCAGCACGAATCAGCGCGACGGCGTCTCCCAGTGCCACACCATTTTCCAGGTTGGCATTTATGTAGGTAACGCGCTGGCCATCGATGCGCCTGACATCCGTTGGGCCCCGACCATAGCTGGTAGTCACCAGCGATGACACTGGCACGACTGTGCCATCCGCCGCCCGGACCGAGATATTATCGATGTCCTGCACGTTCAGACGGTCTTCAGGCCGCAAGCGGACATTGATATCTATCTCATCGCCCCGATCGCGGAACACGCCGGCTCGAGAGCCACCTATGCTGGCCTGGATGGCACGACTGATATCAGCAGCGCCAATACCGAGAGACGCCATTCGCTCCCTGTCAAAAATCACACTTTGCTCGGGCCGACCTTCTAGCCGGCTGAGATTGACGTCAGCAATACCCGGCAGTACTTCAACACGACGTTGAATCCCCTGTGCTATCTGCTCTGCCTGGTCCAGATCATACCCGCGCAATTGTATCTGTATGGCGTCATCGCCACCCGAACCAAAAATTCTACGCATGATCCACATGCCAGACTGGGCGCGCACCCACACGCGCATGCCCGGGATGGCCGATTCGATTCGCGCACGGATATAGTCGGCCAGATCTCCTGAGTCCATCGTTCGCTGACCCAGGTCAACGAGCGTCAATTCCAGCTCGGCATTACTGTTGCGCACGTCTCGCGTGTAGTTAACGACATTTTCCCAGGGCACGATATTGCGGATGATGGTGTCCATTTCCATCATATAGGAGTGCAATATCGCGATATTGGTGCCCTCGTCCATGCGCATACCGATACTGATGGTATCTGCCTCCGTCTGCGGGGTCAGTTCATAGGATATGAAGCGCAGGCTGAAAACTGAACCGACCACAAGTACCGCTGCCAGACCCACAACAATCAGTTTGTGACGCAGCGCCCAGGAAATGACACTTTCGTAACGGTTCTCCAATGACTGCAGGACGCGCTCATTGCTGCTGAGCTCGGTTCGTTCACTGTCGGGTTTGATGGTCAGAAAGCGGCTGGCCAGCATCGGGACCAGCGTCAGCGCGACCAGCAACGAACAGACCAGAGCAAAGACAACCACCAGCGCCATTTCCTGGAACATGGTGCCGGTCAGTGTCTGCATGAATACCACGGGCAGGAAGATCACAGATGTCGTGACAGTAGAGGCAATCACTGCACCGGTAACCTGGCGCGTACCGCGCTGTGCCGCGCGTTTGAGCCGGGCGCCGCCTTGTCGATGTCGAACAATATTCTCAATGACAACAATCGCGTTATCGACGATGAGACCGACACCCAGCGCCAGTCCCCCGAAACTCATCTGATTCAGTGTCAATCCGCCAAAGTACAGCAGCGCGAATGTGGCGATGATGGCGATAGGAATGGAGACAGAAATGATGCCGGTAATTGAACCGTTGCGGAAAAACGCCATCAGTACAATAACCGCCAGAATGCCACCCCAGACTGCGGAGTTGCGAACACTGTCGATTGACTCCTGGATAAATTCACTCTGATCGGTCACCACAATCATGCTCAGATCATTGCGTTCCAGATTGACGCGTTCTACCTCCCGGCGAATATCCTCAGCAATAGCTACCGTGTTGGCACCGCTTTGTTTGCGTATGCCCATACGTATCATCGGAATGTCGTCGATCTCGATGTAGCGGCCAATGTCGGCACGTGCGTACTGAACATCGGCTACGTCCTCGACACGCACCGGGACGCCTTCCACATTACGGATTACCACATCACGGATCTGCTCGACGTCGGTGAACTCGCCAATGGATCGGACGTACAGATCGGACAAACCGCGCTGCACGTTACCGCCCGGGGCATTGTTGCCTTCGGCGGCAATCGCAGAGGAAATGTCGTTCATGGTCAGACCACTGGCAAGCAGCCTGTCACGCCGTACTTCCACCCGGATCTCACGATCGATACCACCCCAGACATCTACGGCACCTACGCCACCAATCTGCTCAAAGCGGCGACTGAGATCACGCTCCATGATGGTGGTCAGGTCCATCAGATCCATGTCTGATTGCACACCCAGAATCATGATGGGCGAATCGTCAGGGTTGAAGCGATTGATGCGGGGTGGATCGGCGTCTTCAGGCAGACTGCGCCGCGCCCGGTCCAGTGCTTCGCGGACGTCATTGGTGATCACATTGATGTCGGTCCCCTGCGCGAAGCGCAGAGTCACAGAGCCCTGGCCCTCACGGGACGTTGAGGTCATCTGTTCGATGTCTGGCACAACCGCCAGCGCATTTTCCAGTGGTTCGGTGACCAGCAACTCGATGTCTTCGGGCCCGACATTCGGATAACCAACCTGAACTGATAATTCTGGCAGTTCGATGGGTGGTAACAGGTCAACGGGAAGGTATCGAAATCCCAGGGTACCCAGGGTGATAATGATCAGGAATACCATCGTGGTGGCGATGGGACGTTTGATGGAATTAGCCGTAAGTGCCATGGATGTTTACCCTTGCTCAGCTTTCGGCAGCGTTGTTACGATCGTCCCGAGCCGCATCGATGATGTCGAAAATATCCCGGCTCTGCATGCGCTGTAACGACATCATATGGTTCCATTCCATGACCCGGGCGCGCGCCTCGGGCACATTACCCGTCAGCATGTTCTGACCAACCGTTACAACCCAGTCACCTTCCTGCACGCCACGTACGCCGGACGCCATGCGACCACTGGCGATCACGGTGACAGGCACGAATCGCACCGCAGCCGGAGGAGAAACCGCAGGGGCGCCGTCGACTTCAACCACAGGCCGAAACTCTTCACCAGGCGGCGACATGACATAGACGCCCTCCTCGCCGGTTCGCGGATTTCTATACAGCGCACTGTTCGGGATCAGCACAGCTTCGGCAGATTCGCCGTAGAGTACATCCACGTTAAGGAACATGCCCGGTCTCATCAGACCATCCGGGTTGGCCATGTCGATATAGGCCTGAGTGCGCAGCGTGCTGGTATCAAGGAAAGGAGAGATTCTGGAGATTTCTGATTCGAGGACGACATCAGGCCAGTTTTCGGAATAAAGATTGACTGTCATCCCTTCACGAATGAAATTAAGCTGCCGCTCAGTGATCAGAACCTCAATTCGGACCTCATCCATATCACCGATCAGAAACAGGCGTGAACCGGTATTCACGATCTGGCCTCGCTCGGCATTACGCTGGCCTACGGTGCCGCTGATCGGCGCTCTGACCGTGGTATTCAGAAGCTGCAGCCGGCGCTCTTCAAGAATGGATTGTGCCTGGCTTTCCTGGGCTTCTCTCAGGTCGACGTTGGCCCTGGCCACTTCTACTTCAACCTGGATGCTCTCCAACGCTGAAGCAGTCTCCAGCTGCCGTGTGGTTAATTCCTGCACGCGACGCATCTGGCTTTCCAGCACCTGCAGATTGGCTTCTGCCTGACGGGTTTGCGCTCGCGCGATGTCCAGGCCTGCCTGCGCCTGCTGATAACGTTCGACATACTCGTCGTCACGCAGCTGCACCAGTGGGTCGCCTTCGTTCACGAAGTCGCCATTGTCGATGTAGATTTCGGTGATCGGGCCCGCAACTTCGGGATAGATCTCGGTCTGACTGCGGGCACTGACCCTGCCCGTCAACCGCTCTTCCAGCGGCAGTGCACCGCGACGCGCTACAACAACTTCAACCGCCGGGATGACCTGCGCGCCACCCGGACCGAATCCGCCTGGACGTCCGGGCCGGTTATCTGCCGCCTGTTCCTGCTCCGAGCCACAGGCTACAAGCAGACTCAAGCCGGATACCAGCAGGCATGTTCGGGTCAGTCTGTGGATCGTGCTTAGATGCGTCATGATAGTCCTGAATACGCGACGATGATCGGTTATGGATCAATCTTAAAGAATTAACAGGAGTATCCCATGCCGTCTGTCGCGATAAAGGGAGAATTCGTGGAAAAAGTGTTACAACTCTTGACACTTAAGGACATTAAGTCCGTTTTTTGTCCTATTTTCCGCCTAGATCGATTACATATCTCTTTTTGAACTAAAACGCGCAAAATACCCATCTTTCAGGTGAGCAGGTCACTCACTGCGCCTATCGCCCACTTGGATTTGGCAGGTAGGTAGTTTACCTTTAACACGCATTCGAAAGACGTTCGATGACAGACATCAAACGATTCCTGAGGACAAACATCAGTATGGGTAATAGTTGGGACAACGCAATCACGGGTCAGCCGGGCACCGGAGCCGTCAATTCGCACAGCTTTGGTGGCGCCGTCAGTTTCTTCCGTACGCCATTTGGCCGGGATCTGACCGGCATTGATGTGGCCGTCATGGGCGTGCCCTTTGATGTGGCAACCACGAATCGTTCCGGCGCCAGGCTTGGCCCGCGAGCCATCCGTAACGCCTCTCTGTCGCTGGCATGGGAACGCCCCTGGCCATGGAAAACCGATCCCCTGGCAGCACTGCGCGTTGTCGATTATGGTGATTGCGAAAATCGTCAGGGCGGCGGTCTGGCCAGCATCAAGCATATGCAGTCGTGCATCAGTGAGATCCTGGATCAGGGGACGGCCACGCTGCTGCTTGGTGGTGATCATTTCATCTCCTATCCAAGTCTTGTTGCGCACCACAAGAAACACGGTCCGATCGCGCTGATCCACTTCGACGCACACACCGATACCTGGCCCTCATCTGGCGAGGGTGTCAATCATGGCACCATGTTTTACAAGGCTGCCAAAGAAGGCATCGTGCTGCCGGAACATTCCATTCAGATTGGCATCCGGACTACCAACGACGACACGCTGGGCTACGACATCGTTTACGCGCCTCAGGTTCAGGACATGACAGCCGCTGCAATCGCGCAGCGCATCAAGGACCGCGTGGGCAATCACCCAGCGTACATTACCTTCGATATCGACTGCCTTGACCCGGCTTTTGCTCCCGGCACCGGCACCCCCGTCCCCGGTGGACTGTCGTCGCTGCAGGCACTTAGCATCATTCGTCAGCTGCAGGGCATCAACCTGGTGGGGATGGATGTTGTTGAAGTTGCCCCAGCCTACGATCATGCGGAGATGACTGCGCTGGCAGGTGCGCAGATCGCCATCGAACTGCTGGCACTTTACGCTGACTGCAAAGCCGCAGATAACAAATAACGACAAGGACTCAATTCATGACAGAAACCTCTTCATCGCCGTGGACTCTGGACGATGCCCGCGAGCTGTACTCAGTCGATGTCTGGGGCGACGGCTTTTTCAGCATCAATGATCAGGGCAATGTCAGTGTGCGCCCAATCGAGGATAACCCTGAGCTGCGCATTGATATCAATGATGTGGTGGCCGAGGCACTGGAGAGCGGCTCGACGTTGCCTCTGCTGGTGCGTTTTCAGGACATCATCAGCTCCCGCGTCAGGCGCCTGAACCGCAAATTTCGCGAAGCAATCGAGGCAGCCGGGTACGACGGCAGCTATCGCAGCATCTTTCCGATCAAGGTAAACCAGCTGCAGGAGGTTGTCGCCGAGGTCATGGAGGCCGGGCGCGAGTTCAATAATGGTATCGAATGCGGCTCCAAGGCCGAATTGATGGCCGCGCTGCCGCTGATCGGCTCGGAAACGCTGCTGCTGTGCAACGGCGTGAAGGACCATGTGATGCTGACCCTGATGCTTAACGCTCAACAGCTCGGGCAGCAGGTGGTTCCCATCATTGAGAAGTATTCTGAATTTGAACAGTTGATGATTCTGGCCGACCAGCGACAGATGTCGCCAAGGCTGGGTGTGCGGGTCAAACTGAACACCCGGGGTGCGGGACGCTGGTATGAGTCCGGTGGCGCACGATCGAAATTCGGCCTGACGGTGCCTGAGCTGCTGCGCCTGGTCAAAACGCTTGAAAAGCGCAACCAGGGCCAGTGTCTGGAACTTCTGCATTTTCACCTCGGCAGCCAGATATCAGATATCCAGGTACTGCGCAGCGCCGTCAAGGAAATTACCCAGATCTATGCTGATCTGGTACTGCGCGGCGTCAAAGTCCAGTTCCTGGATGTTGGTGGTGGCCTGGGCGTCAACTACGGTGGCGACTATGATAATCCAGAGTCTTCGATCAACTATGGGCTCAGGGAATATGCCAATGTCATTGTCTACGCCGTCAAAGAGATCTGTGACGAGCGTGGGGTCCCGGTTCCGACCCTGCTTTCAGAGAGCGGCCGGGCGCTGACAGCACATCATTCAATGCTGATCATTCCGGTGCTGGGCGTCCACCGCCCGGACAGTCCGCCAATGAACGATGAGCCGCCTGCAGATTCCCCGGCCGTTGTCACCCGCATGGAGACTGCGTTTCAGGAGGCCAGCGAGACAGATGTCACCGGCATTCTGCTGGAGTGCTATCACGATGCTCGCGAGATTCGCGAGGAGGCCGATCAGTTGATGCGCCTTGGCTACCTGACACTGGACCAGCTGGCACACACTGACAGCCTTTACTGGAGCACCTGCCGCGAGGTGTTGCACAAGCTGGCAGAAGCTGAGCTTGCCACACCGCCGACTGAGCAACTTGAACTGGAAGAACAGCTGACCGACCTGTACCTGTGTGACTTTTCAGTCTTTCATTCCATTATCGACCACTGGGCGATACAGCAGGTGTTTCCGGTGATGCCGCTGCACCGACTCAACGAGCGGCCGGAGCGGCGCGCCCAGGTTGTCGACCTGACCTGCGACTCGGACGGTAAAATCGACCAGTACGTCTGTGGCAACACCAACACCAGCTGGCTGCCTTTGCACACGCACAGGCATGGCGAAGCATACCACCTTGGCATCTTCCTGGTCGGCGCCTACCAGGAAATTCTGGGAGATGCCCACAACCTGCTGGGTCGGGTCGATGAAGTGCATGTTTACGCCCGCGATGACGAATCAGGCAATTTCTGGATAGAGGAAACACTGAAGGGTATCAGTATCAAGGACATGCTCAGCCAGGTGCAGTATTTCCCAAATGACCTTGACCGTCGCATGACCGAGCTTATCCGCAAACAGATCAACGCTGGCATCATCAAAGCAGCCGAAGGCTCACGCATCCTTAATAATTACACGCGGCGCCTTGACGAAAGCACCTACTGTACAACAGAGGTCGTTCGTTAAGTGAGCATCGACATCAATACTGCGTTCAGCCCCGAGCTCGTCCATCAGCAATACGTTTTGGACAGACGTGTCCGTGTCGCGAATTTCCTGAAAGCGGATGATGCAAGCCAGCTGTTGCAGACACTGGCTCGGGAAACACCGTTCAGCAGCGCCTTCAATATTGATGGCGACAACGGTGTATTGAGCGATACCGAGATGCGTCAGCTTTCCAATGACCAGATACAAAGTCTGCAGCAGAAAATCCACGAAAATGCCAGCCGGGGTTCAGGTTTTCTGTACGGCCGCCACGATATTACTGGCCGGAGCGCAGTGGACACCCCTGCTGCGCTCACGCAATTTGCAGAACTCATCAATGCCGAGCCTTTTCTGGAACAGATCAGACAGATCAGTGGTCATGCTGACATACTGGCAGCCTCAGCTCAGGCAACACGTTATCTGCCAGGCAATTTCCTGACGCGACACAATGACTTTCACCCCAGCGAAGGCAGACGGGTCGCCTATGTCATGAATTTTTCACCTCAGTGGCACCCCGACTGGGGTGGCATGCTGCAGTTTTTTCAGGATGACGGCACGCCTCGTGACGCCTGGGCGCCGCAGTTTAACTCGCTGGTCCTGTTCGATGTTGCCCATGTGCACTCAGTCACATTTGTCGCGCCCTTCGCCAAAACACCTCGTTTCGCTGTGACTGGCTGGTTCCGCACCAAACCTCTGGAGAATCAGACCGGGTACTAATATTTACCTCAATGGCACTATTCTAGGGCGCAATTATTCGTTATAACCGGAGTCTGGACCAGTCAGGCAGTCAACGGTTCCAAAATAACAATAATGCTCTTGATAATAAGGTGCCCGGAATGATCCACAGATTTGTCAAACCACTCGCCTGCGTGACTCTTACCACATTATGCTGGTACCTGCCTGCCGTTACGGCCGCAGAGTCGAAGCCACTACTTGATCAGCTCAGCCCGGTGAGTGACGCCATGCTCGCAGATCCGCCAGCCGGAGACTGGCTGATGTGGCGCCGCACCTGGGATGCATACGGATTCAGCCCACTCGATCAGATCAACACCAGCAATGTTGGCCAGTTGCAGGAAGCCTATCGGGTGCCACTGCCAGCCAGTTCAAATACGCCGACGCCCATCGTTCACGATGGAGTGATGTTCCTGGCCAACGGCGATGATCGTCTGTACGCGCTCGATGCAGCTACCGGCGATACACTCTGGCAATATCAGCACCCTACTCGTGAGGGCGCAGTCCCCAGCTCCAAGTTCGGCGTAGCACTTCACGGCAACAAGGTCATCATGCCGACCAACGACATGCAGATGGTCGCGCTGGATATGCGCAGTGGCGAGATAATCTGGCAACACAGCATCGCTGACTCTCTGGTAGGCCGACGTGGCCATACGCTAAGAGCGACGCCGATCATAGCCAATGGCAAAATTATCCAGGGCGTCAATGCCACCATGGTTCCGGAGGGTGGGTTCATCGTTGCTCTTGACCTGGAAACCGGCGAAGAGTCATGGCGTTTCTATACCATTCCGCGACCCGGTGAACACGGCGACAACACCTGGAATGGACTGGAGCTGAGCGCCCGCAGCGGCGGCTCGGTGTGGATGCCGCCAACCTATGATCCGGAACTGGATCTGGTCTACTTCGGTACCGCACCAACATATGACACAGCGCCGCTTCTGCATCCAAAAAACGACGGCGAAGTGACAGCAGATGCGCTTTATACGAACTCGACGCTGGCCATCAATGTAAGCTCTGGGGAGTTGGCCTGGCATTACCAGCACAACGCTAATGATCAGTGGGATCTCGACTGGGTTTATGAACGTCAGGTGGTTAACGTGCCAGTCAATGGTCAGATGCGCAAGGCCGTGATTACCGCCGGCAAAATGGCTCTGTACGATGCGCTGGACGCAGCGACCGGAGAATATCTGTATTCCGTAGATCTGGGTCTCCAGAATCTGATCACGGCAATCGACCCGGAAACGGGTGCCAAAACCATGGCTATCAATGCCAGACCCAATGCAGAAACAACACAACTGGTATGCCCGTTCGCTGCCGGCGGACGCAACTGGCAGGTCAGCTCGATCAACCCGGACACCGACATTCTGTTTTTGCCAATCACACAAATGTGTATGAACGGCGGCCCGGTTGGCGGCCAGAGTATTCTGTCGACGGGTGCCGCGCTGAACCCGACGCCAGTTCCTGGCCAGGAGGGTCAGTTTGGCCGCCTGCAGGCCATGAATGTGAAAACACGTGAACTGCTGTGGGACTTCAGGGAGCTGGCACCACCCACCACTGCTATAGTGGCGACCGCCGGCGGCGTTATATTTAGCGGCACACTTGATCACCGATTCAAGGCTCTGAGTCAGCAGGACGGTTCCTTGCTGTGGGAGGCCAATACTGGCGACATACCTGCTTCATTCCCGGTCACTTACATGGCTGATGGACGCCAGCATATTGCAGTGGTTATTGGCCAGCCTACCATTCACGCGGGCACATTCATGGGCGCCGTGATGGCAATGACTGGTGGACCTGAGGGCCCAATGGGACAATTGCAGAGTCAGGGGGCTGCGCTTGTGGTCTACGCGCTCCCTGCAGAATGACCGGACTGCTTGCCTCGCTGTGGGCGTGTACGCGCCCACTGCAGAGCCGCGCTTCCTGACATTGGGCGGGTAATGTAAAAGCCCTGGGCTGCATCGCAACCGATGTCGCCCAGCATGCCCAGTGTCCAGGCATCTTCTACGCCTTCCGCAGTCACGGTCAGACCCAGTGTGTGAGCGAGACCAACTATAGCCTCAACAATCTTGCGTGACTCCTGCGACTGCGGTGCAGTCATTACAAAAGACTTATCCACCTTCATTTCAGAAAACGGCAGTCGCGCCAATTGCGTCAGAGAGGAGTAACCCACTCCAAAGTCGTCAATCGACAGGCTGAAGCCCTTTATCCGCAACTGTGTCAGATATTCCAGGACCAGCTCCGGATTCTCAAGACTGCTGGTCTCCGTCACTTCGAGGATAATCTGGCGCGGATCAATGCTGTAATGGTGACATTGGCTGACCAACCATAACGGTGTGTCAGCTTCTGCCAGCAGTCGAGCAGACATATTCAGAGCAAGTTTGACATCCGGGCTGGCAAAATTTTCACTCAGCCAGCACATGGCCTGGCTGAATACAACTCGGCTCAATGGGCCAATCAAACCAGACCGTTCGGCAAGCGGTATGAAGGCGTCCGGATAAATCATTCCCTGACTGGGATGCTGCCAACGGGCCAGACATTCAAAACCGACCAGTTCGCCACTGCCGCAGGCGATTTTGGGCTGAAAATGCGGGGTGATTTCATTCTGATTGATGGCGCGACTTAATTCGGTGTATGCCGTTGAGCGCTGTTGCTGTTCAGACTGTAACGCCTCCGGACTTGTTTCCGCGCGCGACTGCAGCAGCATTTTTTTGAGTTCATTGGCAGAAAACGGCTTTGGCAATATGCCGGACAGTCGCAAGCCTTTTTCCCGGGCTATTCGCGCGGCCGCATCCAGAACACGACCTTCGAGACCGCTGCTGATAATGAGGTTACATTCGCAGGACAGCCCGGCAAGCTGCTTGAGTGTTTCGATACCGTCGACTTCAGGTATCTGCAAGTCAATTACAAGATGTGTTGGCTGAAAATCGTCCAGCCTCGCAAAAAATGATCGGG
Organism: Pseudohongiella sp. SYSU M77423; assembly: GCF_029911965.1. NCBI lineage: Bacteria > Pseudomonadati > Pseudomonadota > Gammaproteobacteria > Pseudomonadales > Pseudohongiellaceae > Pseudohongiella > Pseudohongiella sp. SYSU M77423. Next base: position 114,676 of record NZ_JARYTH010000001.1, read on the forward strand.
CATCAGTCGCAGATAAGGTTTCAAAACCGGCCGTTCTGGCTATTGCACATATAGTGAAGTTGACGCTTTCATCATCGTCCAGAACAAACAGCCGCAATCCGTTAGCTGCGGACATCATCTCAAATCTGGCTCCTAGAATGTAGAACTGACACTCAAGATCAAGCGGCGATACCTGCTGCTGCATGAGTCTTCGATTCTGCTCAACTCACCATCAATTGTTGACGGCTCGTATCGGTAGCGGGAGCGACATCTGGACTGCCCCAGGGTATTGTCCGATTCCAGTCGAACAGTGACGTCATCAAAAAACACTCTGGACACAAACATATCCAGAGAGGGTTGATTATCATTGCGCGTAATCGTGGTGACGTCAATATCGTACTCACCCCCATGGAAAGGGTATCGGTAGTCAAAGCCATAACTTAATGCCCAGGCTGTCACATCGCGCCTAAAGCCCAGTTCCGCTTCGCCCCGCCGGTTGATACGTTCTTTGGAGCCAAGGAAGGGGTTGGTGATCTGGGAATCGAAGATGTTGAGCTCTGCCGACACGATTGCGTCGGGTACGCCCAGGAAGCCCAGGCGAAGGCTGGCATCGTTGAAAATTCCCCATCGCGTCGCGGGCCCTACGTTACCCTCAGCTGACAGTGGCTCATTGGGGTCGACTGTTGCGTTGATGTTGCCAATGTAGTTTTCAATATCACGATAGAAGATGCGCGAATTGACCACCCCGCTGTCATTTGGCAGCCGGTATTCCAGCCCCAGTTCGTATCGCAGCTCCTCCTGCGGCGTCAGTTCGGGGTTCCCGGCATCCGTGTTCTGTTCACGGTCATCGTCGTTAACGGTGGCTGCAAATGAAGAAAAGCTGAGCTGTGAGACCTCTTTGGCCGCCGTTGCACGTAACTGCAATGACTCGGTGAAATTGAAACGATAGTCAATGGAGGGCCGCAAATAGTTGAACCGGCGACTGTTGTCGACAACACCGGACTGGGAAATCTCGGATGACTCGTACACCAGACTGGTTTCCAGGGTACTTCTTGGGCTCAGAACCCAGTTGTGAAACGCAAAACCCTCGTAACGGACTTCCTCGACGGTCGTGCCCGCATTTGACAGAGATGGCTGAGGGTTCAGGCCTCCGTAGCGCTCGGATGGCGGCAGAGATCCACTGCCCGAATGTCGCGAACCGACCAGCAGACTTGAATCCAGACGGGTAACGGCTCTTTCAAGTCCGACACGCAGATTCTGATCAGACGTTAACGGAAAGCTGTAGTTGCCTTGCACAATGCGCTCACGTGTGCGCTGATCAGAGTCGATAAACAGTGTCTTGTTGTTGACGTCAGCCACCTGTGCAGTGTCAGGATCGGCACGATACCGCTCGCGCTGCTCATCCCGCGTCTGGTCTGTGGCGACGAACAGCAATTGCGCGCGGTGCCCGTTGGCGAAGCTGATATCGTAGTCACCGCCAACTTCCCAGTTGCTGTGATCATTGTCAGTCTGCTCATATTCCAGATAATCTCTGAAATCGCGGCTGACCCGGCGCGGATACCCTGAATCGCCATAGAGCACATTCAGTTGCGCTCGCTGGTTGGCCCATTGATATCCTATATTACCTGCAATCTCGAGTATGTCCTGATCGCGGACATTGCTTTCAAAAAGGGATCCAATAGGCTGTCCGGCCGGGTCATATTGAAGCTCTGTGCTCTCGCGGTTTTCGTAATTGGGCGCGCTTCAATATTGATCAGCCCCTGCAAATTGCCGATTTGCCTGCTGTGCGATACTGAAGCACCTGCCTCTGCTGTCTGATCATGATTCCAGCGCCCAACAAGCTCAACGGTCGTGCTGGATCGGTTGTTGGCATCTGCCAGAACCACGTTGACGACCTGACCGGATCCGCGAACATCCAGCTCGGCAGACGTACCCCTTATGATTTCGATACGTTCCACCTCCTGGGCAGCAATCCGGTCAAGCTGGTCGCGGGGTGAATTCTCCTTACCTGCCATACGCTGACCGTTAATCAGCACGTCGCCCCCAGTACCAAGGCCCCGACCACCGCCGCCACCGCCACCAACCGACACACCAGGTATCCGATCCAGCATGTCACTCACAGATACCGGATTGTAGGGTGTGAAAAAAGAAGCCGGATAGATGACAGTGCCATCGGTCGCAGCCTCTCGTGCGGGGGATTCAGTGGAAAGTTCAGCGGTATTTTCCTGCGCTTGTGCAGAGCTCATGCCCCACAACAGGCTGGTGCTGGCAAGCATGAGTATTGGAACGGTTTTTACATTGAGCATTGGTTCTCCCACTTCGCCGAAGAGATTCCCATCCTACCTAATAGCTGACAGGCCTGTTTGTTACATTTTGTCAGGACTTTTAAGCAGTTAACGAAAATCAGGCGGAAATACCGAGTAAAGAATGTCCGATCATCAACACTAAGGCGTAACGTGCAGCCTTGCCAGTTGCTACCAGCAACAGAAACAGATCGAAGCGTATCCGTAATATACCGGCGACAAAGGTAAGTGGATCACCGACTATGGGAAGCCAGGCGAACAACAGACTCCAGCTGCCAAATCGCGCGAACTGGCCACTGGCGCGCTCCAGCGTTTTCTCGTCGGCCGGAAACCAGCGACGATGCTGAAACCTGAGAATCTCCCGCCCCAGCCACCAGTTGACACAGGAACCCAGGGTGTTACCGGCCGTTGCAGCCAGCCACAAAGCCCACAGCAGGTACCCCTGCTGACGCAATGTGAGCAACAGTGCTTCGGATGAGGCAGGCAACAGAGTAGCCGCAACAAACGCCACCACAAACAGGCTCAGATAGGCGAACACGTCAGTCTGGACTCACGAATCATCGTCCGACATGGCCATTAGTGAGGCATTGCCGCCCGCTGCGGTGGTGTTGGTACTGATTGACTGTTCCGTGGCGAATCGACTGAGGTAATGCGGCCCACCGGCCTTGGGGCCCGTGCCCGACAGACCCGTGCCGCCGAAGGGCTGGACTCCAACAATGGCACCGATCATATTGCGATTGACGTACACATTGCCGGCCCTGATGCGCGATGCAATCAGTCGTGCACGGCTGTCTATGCGGCTGTGAATACCGAAGGTCAGACCATAACCGGTCGCATTTATCTCATCTATGCGCTTGTCCAGGTCGGCAGAGTGATACCGCAACAGATGAACGATTGGCCCAAAAACCTCCTCCTGTATCTGGTCAATACTGGTAATTTCATACAGTTGCGGCGGGAAATAGAGCGTTGACGGAAGCTCCTCTGGCAAGGCACAGCGTTTACGGCAGCGGGCATTGCTATCCAGGAAGTCAGTATGCTGTGTAAGGCGCTCATAAGCTTCCGCATCAATTACAGGGCCCACATCAGTTGCCAGCCTGGCGGGATCGCCGATACACAGCTCGTCCATGGCCCCTGCCAGCAAGCGGATCAGCTCATCTGCGATGTCTTCCTGAACCAGCAAAATGCGCAATGCAGAGCAACGCTGACCGGCACTTTGAAAGCCCGATTGAAGCACGTCAGTAACCACCTGCTCCAGCAGCGCCGACGAGTCCACGATCATGGCGTTAAGACCACCCGTTTCCGCTATCAATGTCGCGATAGCTGCATCACGTGCGGCAAGTGACTGATTGATGGAGCGCGCCGCCGCTGTGGAACCGGTAAAGGCAACACCGGCCACCCGGCTGTCCCTGACCAGTCTCCGACCCGTCTTCTCCCCACCCAGCACCAACTGGAAAACCTCTTTGGGAATCCCGGCCTGATGAATCAGCTCAGCCGCTGCGATGGCCACTGCTGGCGTCTGTTCGGCTGGCTTGGCAACGACGCTGTTGCCAGCCACGAGTGCGGCTGTGACCTGCCCCAGGAAAATCGCCAATGGAAAATTCCACGGACTGATACAGACAAAAACACCTTTGCCACGCAGCCGCCACTGATTAAGCTCGCCGGTTGGCCCTGGCAGCGTACGCACGGTAAACTCACGGCGCGCCTGCAGCGCATAGTATCGGCAAAAATCAACTGCCTCGCGGACCTCAGCGACGCCATCCGTGATTGTTTTTCCGCCTTCAGTTGTGCACAGCGCCATCAATCTTGGCGTTTCTACTTCCAGCAACCGAGCAAGATTTTCCAGACACCGTGCTCGTTGTTCTACCTCCGTGGCATCCCAGTCTTCGAAACTGGCATGGGCGGTCGCCAGTGCCCTCTCGATATCAGCGTCGCTGCTGGGCGAGTGCTGGGCGGAATTGATCCTTTGCAGCTCTCGCTTCCAGTCCCCCTGCAGTGCAGCCAATGTTTCGGTGTCGTGAAGGTCGATGCCTGCGGAATTGACGCGATCAGGATAAAGCTCAACAGGTAAAGGGATTCTCGGGTGCGATATTTTTTCCAGGCTCGCAATCTGCAAATGCGGATGCTGGATCAGTGATTCAATAGGCGCCTGGTCATCCAGAATACGATTGACGAACGAGGTATTGGCCCCATTCTCCAGCAACCGTCTGACCAGATACGGCAACAGGTCCTCATGACTGCCAACCGGCGCGTAAACGCGACATACCAGATCGCGAGAATTCGCCAGCAACTGGTCATATAACGGGCCACCCATGCCATGCAGGCGCTGAAATTCAAAGTCACGATAGTCACCCGCCAGCGTAAGAATTGCTGCCACCGTGTAGGCATTGTGCGTGGCGAACTGCGGGTAGAGGAGCTCATGGTAGTTCAGCAGTTTCTGTGCGCAGGCCAGGTAGGAAACGTCAGTGCACACCTTGCGTGTGAATACCGGATAGCTTGCCAGCCCCCGCTCCTGTGCGCGTTTGATTTCACTATCCCAGTAAGCCCCCTTGACCAGCCGCACCATCAGTCTGCGTTGTGAACTCAGCGCCAGTTCAGCAAGCAAGTCCAGCAGATCAAAACAGCGCTTCTGATACGCCTGGACGGCCAGGCCCAGGCCATCCCATCCGCTCAGTGCCGGATCATGAGCCAGTGCAGCAAACACAGCGAGCGTCAGATCAAGTCGGTCAGCTTCTTCGGCATCGACCGTCAGTCCGATATCGTAGCGCCTGGCAAGCAGTGCCAGCTCTCGTGCCTTTGGGATCAGCTCAGTCATCACACGATCGGCCTGTGACAATTCGTATCGCGGATGCAGAGCCGACAGCTTTATCGAGATACCTGGCGCCTTGATAGGAGATGTGTGCTCAGCCACAGTTTTTCCGATAGCGTGAATGGACGCTGCATAGGCTTTGAAATAGCGTTGGCTGTCTGGCTGCGTCCTGGCGGCTTCACCCAGCATATCGAAGGAGTAACGGTAGTCGGTATCGCGGCGCTTGAGAGCCTCATCAATCGTGCGACCCATCACAAAATGTCTTGCCATTATGCGCATAGCCTGGCGAACTGCCTGCCGGACCATGGGTTCGCCGCAGCGCTGCGCAAACTGCCTGAATACATGCTGGCCCTGCTCGGTATCCAACGGGGCCATGATTCGTCCGGACAGCATCAGCCCCCAGGTCGAGGCATTTACAAACAAAGAGTCACTTTTACCCAGGTGACTGCCCCAGTTGCCGCTGGCCAGTTTGTCCTCAATCAGCCGATCAGCCGTATCGCTGTCGGGAATGCGCAGCAAGGCCTCGGCCAGACACATCAGCACCACACCTTCATCACTGGACAGCTGGTATTCCTGCATCAATGCATCAACGCCCGAACCATTGCGCCGATTGGCACGAACCGTGGCAACCAGATCGCGAGCCCGTTGCTGCACTTCATCCAGCGTCGCCTGCGACCACTGCAGCTGACTGCAAAGTCGTTTTACATGGCTGGCCTCGTCAACACGATACGCGTCCAGCAATGCCTGGTAGCCTTCGGTCTCAGTAATATCCAGCCTGGTGTAGTGCATGTCGGCCTCACTGTCGGTAACCGGGATCCTTGGCGTCCAACGTACGCAGCAGGCCTGGCCAGAGCAGTTTGGCCACTTTGGGAAGGGTTTCGGACTGCTTGCGGGTCGTCTCTATCGCTTCGGCAGATGGGAAGTGCAGCTCGCCGCCGGCCTGCGCGCGAATCTGTTTCTCACAGGCGTTTTCAAGAAAGTACATCAAGGTGAAGGCCTCGGGCACACCTTTGCCTAGTGTCAGGGTGCCATGATTGCGCAGTATCATAATGTCCTTGTCACCGAGGTCACGGACAATGCGTTCACGCTCGTCTAGATTCAGAGCCACACCCTCATAGTCATGGTAAGTCACGCGCGGATGCACCAGCATGGCCGTCTGTGTGATGGGCAGCAGGCCTTCCTTCTGAGCCGAGACGGCAGTACCCGCGTGGTTGTGGAGGTGCATGACGCTGCCCGCGTCAGGTCGGGCCATATGCACGGCGCTGTGAATCGTGAAACCGGCGGGATTGACGCCATAGCCATTATCCGCCACCACGGCACCCTCGTGATCAACTTTAACCAGGGATGAGGCGGTGATCTCATGGAACATCATGCCGTAGGGGTTAATCAGAAAGTGATGGTGATTGCCTGGCACACGCGCCGAAAGATGCGTAAATATCAGATCATCCCAACCAAAGTGGGCGACCAGACGGTAGGCTGCTGCCAGATCCACGCGCACCTGCCATTCCTCAGCCGGGATATGGGACGGACGTTTATCAAACAGGGTTTGTGGATTCGCGCTCATGACTTTGCTCCAGAATTGCCTATAATCATGTCAGGAATTGTGAACCGAGCAGGCGCTGGTTTCCAGCCTTTTTGAACCTCGCGCAGCCTGGACCTGGATCAACTCATGCGGGGACAGCACTGATGAGCAAAACATCTCTGACAGGACTCCATCGATTCTGCTGCGGATTACTGTTGATTGTAGTTGGCTCTGCCTGCTCAAGCAGGCCCACACCTGAGCAGCAACTGGCGACGCTGGAAGCCGAGCTTCTCAACAGTCCCACGTTAACAGTCTCATTTGAAGTCATCGCCACGGGTGCCTTTGCGGCCGAATTGCGTGGCACCTTAACCATCATGGGCGACAATCAGACCTCACTGCGTGCTGACGGCAGCTTTGGTGGCGAACCAGTATCGCTGCATCTTGGCAGCACGGATACCGGCCTGGTCGGTGGCAATGGTGACAATCAGTTTGCCGTCGCCCAGCCTGCTGCACTTCGCGAAGCGCTGGTCATCGGTCTGACGCGCATGGGGATCCTGCACAATCTGGCAAGGCTCACCTCCGTGCAGCCGCCGGATCACGCTGATGGCGGAGTTCAGAACTGGGTTCAGGCAGACAGTCTGACTGGCGGAGGCGACAGCCTGAGTTTCAGCATCATCGTTGCAGGTCAGCCCAGTGGGGAAGCAACCCTGCTGTTCAGCGACCCGCAAACCCTGCTGGGCCGTGAGCAGGTAGTGAATTTTCCGGGTGGCTCCATGCAGGTGACCGAGTCCTATACAATCACCTCTTCTGGCACGGGGATATCCAGCGTCTCCTTGATTTCCTCCATGACGATGTAACTCTTCGATTCCCGCACACCGGGCAGTTTCAGCAGGATATCGCCCAACAACTGGCGGTAGGAGGCCATCTCGGATATGCGGGCCTTGACCAGGTAGTCGAAATCACCCGATACCAGATGGCATTCCATCACATGCGGCAGCTTGGTCGCAGCCTTGCGAAAATCATCAAAAATACTGGCGGATTTGGAAGTCAGGCTGATTTCCACAAACACCAGCAGACTGGCGTGCAGCTTGTGCGGATTGAGCCGCGCGCCGTAGGACAGGATAAATTTTTCCCGCTCCAGACGTTTCACACGCTCCATACAGGGTGAGGTCGACAGACCCACCCGCTCGCCGAGCTCGACGAAGGAAATCCGCGCCTCTTTTTGCAATATGCGTAAGATCTGGCGATCTATTTTGTCCAGTTCACGACTCGAAGCTCTGCGCGTTTTCATTGATTACCTCTGAATTTTTAAAAAATTGCAGTAATAATTACTGCCTTAACCAGTTAATACAAAAAATACACGCAGTGCTGAACACTTACAATATGTTCCAGAAACTGACACCGAAGTTAATTGAGGTGAGTCAGCATGAAACAGTCGACAGGAAATACTATGCACTGCATTGTGATGGGAAGCGGCGTTATCGGTATGACCAGCGCCTGGTATCTGGCCAAAGCCGGACATCAGGTGACTGTGATTGATCGCCAGTATGGACCGGCGAAGGAAACCAGTTTTGCCAATGCCGGTATGGTCTCTCCCGGCTACTCAGCGCCATGGGCAGCGCCCGGCGTGCCCCTGAAAGCGATTAAATGGCTCATGTCACGCCACGCACCACTGGCAATCCGTCCCACCGCGGACATGGAACAGTATCGCTGGATGTGGCAAATGCTGAGCAACTGCACTTCTGCGCGCTATCAGGTCAACAAGGAACGAATGATGCGGTTGGCTGACCACAGCCGCCACTGCCTGATTGCGCTGCGGAATGAAACCGGCATCGACTACGAGCAGCGCCGCCGTGGCACACTGCAGCTGTTCCGCACCAATACCCAGATGGACGCAGCGACACGAGATATCGCCGTGCTCAAGGAACTGGGTGTCCCCTACGAATTGCTGGATGCTGAAGCCTGTGTGAGTGCAGAGCCAGGCCTGGCACAGAGCCGCGACAAACTGGCCGGTGGTTTGCGCCTGCCACTGGATGAAACCGGCGACTGTCACATGTTTACGGTTGAACTGGAGAAACGCTGCCGTGCGCTTGGTGTGGAATTCCGCTATGGCACAGACATCACAAAGCTGAACAGCGATGACACCCGCATCAAATCGGTGACGATCTGTAAGCGGAATAACGGTGCCGAGCCGCAAGAGCTGGTTGCTGACAATTATATCCTCGCGCTGGGCAGCTACTCTCCAGAGTTGCTGGCTCCACTTGGCATCAGGCTGCCTGTGTATCCGGTCAAGGGCTACTCTCTGACCATTCCGGTGACAGACGATGCTCGCGCTCCGGTATCAACCTTGATGGACGAAACCTACAAAGTTGCCATCACTCGATTCGACCAGCGTATTCGCGTGGGTGGCATGGCAGAGCTCGCAGGGCACGACCTGAGCTTGCGCAAGCGCCCGCTGCAGACACTGCAAATGGTGATCGGGGATCTGTTCCCGGAAGGCGGCGATGTAAGCAAGGCTGAATACTGGACCGGTCTGCGACCCATGACGCCGGACGGCACACCAGTGGTCGGCGCGACCCAGCTGCACAACCTGTACCTCAATACCGGTCACGGCACGCTGGGCTGGACCATGTCTTGTGGCTCGGCGCAAGTGTTGAGTGACATCATCAGCGGTCATCGACCTGCAATCCGCAGCGATGGCCTGGATATAAGCCGTTACCAGCGCCCGGTCGATCGGAGCCGTAGTGGCAGGCCGGCAACCGCGCAAGGCTGAGCCTGCTGGCAAACATCAGGCAAGGCCTGCTGAGGCTGATCACGGACTGACCACCCTCAGCTGGCCGACCTCAGCATGGTCCGCCACTCCGACTGGCTAACCGGCATCACAGAAAGCCGGTTACCTTTTTTGACCAGCGGCAACTCAAGCAGCTCCGGATTGGCCTTTATCTCATCTAGTGGAATTAAGCGCTCAAACCTGCGAACAAACACAAGATCGACTGCGTCCCAGCGCGGCTTGTCAGCACTGCTTTTGGGGTCGTGGTAGCTTGATCGCGGATCAAACTGCGCCGGATCAGGGTAAGCCGCTTTAACAACGCGTGCTATGCCTGCGACACCGATATGCTTGCAGCTGGAGTGATATATGAACACCTCATCACCTTCGGACATCTGCCGCAGATAATTTCGCGCCTGATAATTGCGCACGCCCTCCCAGACGATCGGTTTGTCGGCTTGTGAGGCAAAGTCATCAATACTGCACTCATCAGGCTCGGTTTTCACCAACCAGTAGCTTGTCATCCAATTACCTCGTCAATTACCCCAACACTGTTCTCAACATCTGCAAGGCCAGCACAATCACCAGAGCTGCGAATAGCTTCTTGAGCGTCGCAACCGGCAGGCTGTGTGCCAGTCTGACGCCGACAGGCGCACTGAGCTGACTGGCCAGCGCCATGACCAGCACCGCTGGCCAGTAGATAAATCCCCAGCTTAATGCCGGCAGATCTGCGATAGACCAGCCATTGATCAGATAACCCAGGGTACCGGCCAGCGCAATCGGCAAACCGACCGCTGCCGAGGTGCCAATCGCCGTCTGTATACGGGTATTACACCAGGTCAGAAACGGTACCGTCATGGTGCCACCACCTATCGCCACCAGCGCAGAGATGCCCCCAATGATACTGCCAACACCGGCCAACGATGCCGCGCCAGGCAGTTGACGGGAAGGTGGCGGCTTGCGATTCAGAGTCATCTGCACCGCCACGAAGCACATGAAGCAGAAGAAGAAAATCGCCAGAGGGCGCGGAGAGAGATAGGCTGCCAAAAATGTTGCTGCAAAGGTACCGACAATAATGCCTGGGGCCAGTCCGCGAACAGCAGGCCAGAGCACGGCCCCACGGCTATGATGGGCGCGCAGACTGGCAATCGATGTCGGGATAATAGTGGCCATGGAGGTGCCGAGCGCAAGGTGCACAACATAATCAGACACGAAACCCTGTTGCGCGAACAGTACGGTCAGCACCGGCACCATGACTGCACCACCACCAATCCCGAAAAGTCCCGCAAGCAGCCCGGTCACTGCGCCCAGCCCCAGATAGGCCAACAACCAGCTCAGCATTACTGCACCCACTCAAATTTATTGTTTCGCGATTGTAACCGCAGGCCGTCATCTGTAACACCCGACATTTGCGCATAGAGACCGCTTGCAATAAAATGCACAATATGCAACCTTATGGTTGCATATAAACTATTGACACCGGGAGCACCCCATGAACAAACAGGACACTCTGGTCAAAGTTGTTGACCTGAAGGCAAGCCAGTCCCGTGTCTGGCAGGCACTGACAGACTATCGACAGTTCGGCGAATGGTTTCGCGTTGATCTTAATGAACCCTTTGCACCTGGCAGTCGCTCCACGGGCCTGACCACCTACCCAGGTTACGAGGGATACGAATGGTTGGCGACCATAGAAACCATGGAACCAGAGTCACTGTTCTCCTTTCACTGGCACCACGATAATGTTGATGCACACCTGCCCCTGGCGCAGCGACCCACCACACGCGTCGAGTTTCGACTGGAACCGATAGATGGCGGGACACGTCTGACGATTACAGAATCCGGGTTCGCGGCATTACCGGATGACAGCCGGGACTTAATCATTCGCAACAACACGCAGGGCTGGGACATACAGGCGGAGCACATCAAAGCTTATGTCAGCTGATCCGGCCAGGCCGCTCCTGCCAGAAGAGGCCGTAACTGTGTTTGCGGCTCTGGGAGACCCGACACGTCTGGAACTGCTTTCAAGATTACAGGACGGTCAAGCGCATGCGATTGTAGATCTGACAGACGGCAGCGGCCTGACGCGACAGGCGGTCACCAAACATCTGCAGGTACTCGAACGTGCCAGGCTGGTGACCAGTCAACGCGAAGGCCGCAAAACGCATTATGTATTTGATGGTGCCGGTCTGAATCAGGCCAGATCCTATCTGGAAATGGCCTCAGCACAGTGGGACCAGGCAATTGAGCGCCTGCGACTGTTTGTGGAAGACTGATAATCCCCATAGTCTACATATTCCGACGATACTGCCCGCCCACCTCAAAGAACGCCTGAGTGATCTGGCCCAGGGAACAGACCCGCACGGCATTCATCAATTCGGCGAATACATTTTCGTTGGCGCGGGCGGCCTCCTTGAGGCGCGCCAACGCCGCGTCAGACACATTTGCATGCTGGCGATGGAATGCGCGCAGCCGTTTGATCTGGCTTATTTTTTCCTCTTCGGTAGAGCGGGCCAGCTCCATATTGAATTCACTGTTGTCGTCCTCGCCATCCGGGTTGAGGAAGGTGTTCACGCCCACTATGGGCAGCGAGCCGTCGTGCTTGCGGTGCTCGTACAACATGGACTCGTCCTGGATCTTCCCGCGCTGATAACCGGTCTCCATGGCACCCAGCACACCGCCACGTTCAGCGATGCGCTCGAACTCCTGCAGCACGGCCTCTTCCACCAAATCAGTCAGCTCATCAATAATGAACGCGCCCTGATTGGGATTCTCGTTCTTCGCCAGTCCCCACTCTTTGTTAATGATCAATTGAATCGCCATGGCGCGACGCACAGACTCGCCGGTGGGCGTCGTGACGGCCTCATCGTAGGCATTGGTGTGCAGGCTGTTGCAGTTGTCATAGATGGCAACAAGTGCCTGCAGGGTGGTGCGGATATCGTTGAATGACATCTCCTGTGCGTGCAATGAGCGGCCCGAGGTCTGGATGTGATATTTAAGTTTCTGGCTACGATCATTGGCGCCGTACTTTTCACGCATCGCCACCGCCCAGATCCGACGGGCCACACGCCCCAGCACTGTGTACTCGGGATCCATGCCATTAGAGAAAAAGAAGGACAGATTCGGCGCAAAGTCGTCGATCTTCATGCCCCGAGCCAGCCAGGCCTCCACGAAGGTAAAGCCATTGGACAGCGTAAATGCCAGTTGCGAGATGGGGTTGGCGCCGGCTTCGGCAATGTGATAGCCGGAGATGGACACCGAATAGAAATTACGCACCCTGTTTTCGATGAAGTATTCCTGGATGTCGCCCATCACTTTGAGGCTAAACTCGGTGGAAAAAATACAGGTATTCTGACCCTGATCTTCTTTCAGGATGTCAGCCTGCACTGTGCCACGCACGGACTGCAGCGCACGTGCGCGAATCTGTGAAGACTCCTCTGTCGACGGCGCACGGCCCTGCTCGCGTTCAAAGGCCGTCAGTTGCTGGTCAATGGCTGCATTCAGAAACATGGCCAGGATGGTCGGCGCCGGCCCATTGATGGTCATCGATACCGAGGTGTTGGGGTGGCAAAGATCGAATCCGTCATACAGCGCTTTCATATCATCAAGCGTCGCGATCGAGACACCCGAGTTACCCACCTTGCCATAGATGTCCGGACGCTCGTCCGGATCAAAGCCGTACAGCGTGACCGAGTCAAATGCTGTAGACAGGCGCTTGGCGTCGGAGTATTCCGACAGCGCCTTGAACCGACGATTGGTGCGAAATGCATCGCCCTCGCCAGCGAACATCCGTGTGGGATCTTCGCCCTCTCGCTTAAATGCGAATACACCTGCCGTGTAAGGAAAGCGACCCGGTACGTTCTCCAGCATCAGCCAGCGCAGCAGATCACCATGATCAGTGAAACGCGGCAGTACAATTTTAGGGATACGTGTACCAGACAGACTGGTCGTTACCAGCGAAGTGCGTACTTCCTTATCTCGGACGTGCACAACCAGCTCATCGGCGGCATAGTCCTGCATTAGTTGTGGCCACTTAGCCAGAAGGTCATGACTCTCGCCGTCCAGCTGTTGAGCACGCTGATCAGCCAGCGCCTTTAGTTGCGCCACAGCAGTGTCACTGTCAGCCTGGCCCATCATCGCCGCAGATGCTTCAAGCTGTTGAATCTCCCGTGCCAGCATAGACTGCTGCTCAACATGGCGACGGTAACTGCGAATAGTGTCAGCAATTTCCGCCAGATAGCGCTGTCGCTGGGCGGGCACAACGGCACTCTGAAGAGTAGAGGTACGCCGCTTGACGGCCGGCAGCTGGCTGTCAAACTCCTTCAAACCTTTCTTGCGCAGCACAGCCAGCAAGGCCTGATAAAGCGCAGTAACACCATCATCGTTAAAATGGGAGGCGATGGTACCGTACACCGGCATCTGATCAGTGTCACGATCAAAGGCCATGCGGTTACGTTGCACCTGTTTGCTGACATCGCGTAGCGCGTCGTCTGCGCCCTTGCGGTCGAACTTGTTGATCGCGACTACATCGGCGTAGTCCAGCATGTCGATTTTTTCCAGCTGACTGGCCGCGCCAAACTCAGGCGTCATCACATACAGCGAGGCATCGACAAATGGCACGATGCCAGCGTCACCCTGACCAATGCCAGGTGTTTCGACAATCACCAGATCAAACCCGGAAACGCGCACAGCGTTGATGATGTCGCGCATGCAGGCTGGCACTTCTGTCTCTGCGCCGCGCGTGGCGATCGAGCGCATATACACTGAAGGATGGTAGATGGCGTTCATACGGACCCGGTCACCCAGCAAGGCGCCACCCGTGCGACGCCGGGTGGGGTCGATGGCAAGCACGGCCACCCGCAGATCATCACCACTGTCCTGTCGAATTCGCAGAATGACTTCGTCGGTCAGTGAGGATTTTCCTGCACCGCCCGTGCCGGTTATCCCCAGCACTGGCGCGCGATTGACCGGATTGGTATGTTCGCGCAAATACTCGCGCTGTTCAGTACTGACATTGCCGTTCTCCAGGTGACTGATAAAGCGCGCCAGCTGCAGCCGGTCGCCTGTCAGCATGGCATCCAGATCCACAACTGGCGCAGCCTGTTGATCGTTGGCCAGGCGTTGCAGCATGTCATCGATCATGCCCTGCAAACCCATCTTCTGACCGTCCTCAGGCGAGTAAATCCGTGTCACGCCGTAATCGTGCAACTGCTTGATCTCGGATGGAATGATGACGCCACCGCCACCTCCGAAAACCTTAATGTGTCCGGCTCCGCGTTCGCGCAGCATGTCGATCATGTAGCTGAAGTACTCAACATGTCCGCCCTGATATGAGCTGATTGCAATGCCCTGCACATCTTCCTGCAATGCCGCCTCCACGACCTCCTGCACAGAGCGGTTATGCGCCAGGTGAATGACCTCTGCACCTGCCGCCTGCAGCATACGGCGCATGATATTGATGGCAGCATCATGACCATCAAACAGACTGGCCGCAGTGACGAAGCGGGGAAAGCTGGAACGCGAAGGCTGAGGCATTTGGCAGTGCTCTAATTGATGTGTGGCTGGTGGTGGTTTATTATATTGACGTTAACGTCAACGTCAATCAAGACACTTGTCATTGAATCCAACAAAAAAGAATTACTTCCATGCCCGACATTTCCCAGGTACTCAGCGATACGTTTCTGCGCACCAACGCGCTCGATCCACGCGAAAGTGGCAATAAAACCTACAGCATTTCGCAGCTGGCCAAAGAGTTTGACATCACCACACGTGCCATCCGTTTTTATGAAAGCGAAGGATTACTCAGCCCCGAGCGCGAAGGTCGCAACAGGCTATACAGCCAACGTGACCATACGCGTCTGAAACTGATTCTGCGCGGCAAGCGTCTGGGTTTCTCGCTGGATGAAATTGGCGAGCTGTTCGAGCTTTATGATTCGTCCTCGACCGGCGAACTGGCCCAGCTCAGCCGCGTGCTCGAAAAAATTGAAGAGCGCAAGCAGATACTCAAACAGCAACTTGAAGACATCCAGCTCAGCCTGCACGAGCTCAAGGAATTTGAGCGCCAATGCCGTCAGCGGCTTCGCCAGATGCGCAGCAATCACTAATCACATTCAGCAAATTCAGGACACAGGACAATCGCACATGACTGACCAATCTGTGGTGATACTCGGTGGCGCCCGCACTGCCATTGGCGGCTTTCAGGGCGTCTTCAGCAATACGGCTGCGCCAGCCCTCGGGACAGCCGCCGCACGCGCGGCACTGGAACGCGCCGGACTGGATCCGGCCCAGCACCCTGAGGCGATCGACGACGTGTTGATGGGTTGTGTGCTCCCCGCCGGGCTTGCCCAGGCACCAGCGAGACAGGTTGCGCTGGGAGCAGGCCTGGCTGTTACAACGCCCTGCACAACCGTCAACAAAATGTGTGGTTCCGGCATGAAAACCGTCATGATGGGCATGGATCAGATCCTCGCTGGCCATGCCGACGTCGTGCTTGCGGGCGGTATAGAAAATATGACGCAGGCGCCTTACCTGATACCCAAGGCGCGGGGCGGCCTGCGACTTGGTCACGGCGAATTGAAAGACCATATGTTTCTGGACGGACTGGAGGATGCCTACACGGGCAGACTGATGGGCAGCTTTGCCCAGGAAACGGCGGACAAATTTGGTCTCACGCGCCAACAGATGGATGACTACGCGATCTCCTCGCTGACACGTGCCAAGGCAGCGATAGACAAGGGCTGGTTTGACGCCGAAACAGTTCCAGTGACGGTGAAGGCCGGTAAACAGGAAGTCACTGTCCGTCACGATGAACAGCCAGGAAAAGCCAATATCGACAAGATCCCTCAGCTGCGCCCGGCGTTCTCTGCGGAAGGAACCATTACCGCGGCCAACTCTTCCTCAATCTCCGACGGTGCGGCCGCACTGGTGCTGGCCCGCGAGGCGGTGGCGAAAGCATCGGGACTCAAACCTGTTGCCCGTCTGCGTGCGCAGGCCAGTCATGCGCGTCATCCCGGCGAATTCACAATTGCCCCGATTGGTGCCATCGAAAAAGTGCTGCACCAGACAGGCTGGTCTGTCGACGATGTGGATCTGTTCGAAATTAATGAGGCGTTTGCGATGGTACCCATGCTGGCCATGCAGGAACTGGGGCTGAACCACGACAAGGTCAATATTCATGGTGGTGCCTGTGCACTGGGCCACCCGGTAGGAGCCTCGGGAGCGCGAATTATCGTTACTTTGATTTACGCGCTACAGAGACTTGGCAAACAGCGGGGCATCGCCAGCCTTTGTATCGGTGGCGGCGAAGCGGTTGCCGTAGCACTGGAGTTGACCGACTGAGTCTGGCCGCTCGGTCGAGCGGCCAGAGGATTCCCAGTCAGGCTGAATTACAGACCAGAAGCCGCCAGCTCGATGCGGCTGGCCGCGCCATAAAGCACAGCTGGCTGAGTCGGCAACTGCTGCGGCGGTTGCACACCAGACCAGGTGGGCATGATGCTGTCCATTTGCTCACGTATGCGGCCAGTGACTCCTGCATCGGCGCCCATCGCCTCTATTCGGTCCAGCACGTCATACGCCACTCGCATGAAACCGAAAGAATCCTGGTACTCATGGGCATTCTCCAGGCTCAGGTCATCACCTGCAGCAATGTCGTATTCAGCAGCCGCAGTGCTCACGAGATCAACAATAACCTCACCCAGCAATCCAGCGTCAGGGTCTTCGACCACATCTTCAGCTGCAGCGATTCCCTGCAGCAGGTTGGCATAAGCAGCTTCCACATCAGACAGCGGCTGGCGACGTTCCACGGCAACTGCCAGAGCCTCCAGCTCGCTGGCGAAGCCGGGTGCACCGCGCGCGTTCAGAGCGGGCACCAACGCCGCATAAATTTCTGCTTCGGGATGCTTCATATGTGTTTCGGCAGCAGCGCGATCGCCTGCACGGTAAAGGTCAACGCCAACCATCAGGTGCCCGCGGATAAAACCGAGCTGTCCCAGGTAGACGGCATCGTTGCTGACCGAAGCGACGCTGCTGGCGCCTTCGCCACCCTCACCACCTTCTCCGCCTTCGCCGCCTTCTCCACCTTCACCGCCCTCGGACACACTCATGGCCATCGCACTGTGATCCATGCCGTCCATGCCGGACGAACCCGCACAAGAAACCATGGTTCCGGCCATACAGACTGCGCCAAGACCCAGCCAGAGCTTATGCTTGGACTCCATACCCACTCCTCTTTTCAACACGTCTTTTCAAAAAACACTTCAGTTTAAGCGACTGTAGCGTGTAAACTGCAAGAAGCTTACTACAATCAATAATCATTCTCAATTGTATTAACATGATATTACCCATCGGCCAGACTTTGCCTGATCACCTGCTGCAATCGCTCTACGAACTTTCTGCGGACGAGACTCAATTCATAGACGGCGCCAGCACAGCCGGATGGCATGCACGCACGCTGAAGCGCAACCTGCAGGCAAAACCCTCACCGCTGGTCAGCCGGCTCCTGCGGCAGACAGGTGACGCATTGCTGGCTAATGAACTGGTTCAGGCGGCAGCTCGTCCCAAGGCAATAGTCCGGCTGTTGTTAAGTCGCTACGAACCCGGCATGGAATACGGCCTTCATGTTGACGATGCAATGATCGACGGCCAACGAACCGATCTGTCATTCACACTGTTTCTCTCTGCAGCTGACAGCTATGAGGGCGGAGAGCTGGTGATCGATGAAGCATCTGCTGAGCGCAGTTTTAAACTGGACGCAGGCAGTCTGCTGCTGTATCCGTCAACGACTCTACACCGCGTGTCACCCGTGACTCGCGGCCAGCGATTGGTCATCGTTGGCTGGATTCGCAGTCTGGTGCGTGATCCTGCACAGCGAGAGATACTTTTTGATCTGGAACGCAGCATCACCCAGTTGCGCCAACAGGCAGATCAACAGGCGACGCTCGCCTTACTGTTAAAATCACGCAGCAACCTTCTGCGTATGTGGTCTGAAGATTGAGCGCCCCGTTTTTGGGCCCTTGCACCACGAGCGAACATGACAATAGTGTCGCATTATGAGGCATCACTAAAAACGCGCTTAAAAGCAGTGCAATAACAGCACCCACCCCTTCAACACAATTATTTCACGGCACCGTTATGGAACATACATCCTTTTATTACGAACCAAACTGGTGACCTTTTTTTAATTGTTATTCTATATCATATCTTTTTTTGATGTGGCACATCGATTGCAGTTAACACTCCTGTATACCAATAAAACTATCAGGAGTGACCATGGCAAATCTGTCAAAGAACCCACTTTCACGAACCATTGCTGTCATTATCGCTGGCCTTGCAGTTATCCCTGCAGAACTCTCTGCACAGCCTGCCGAGGCTGAGCCCACACTGGAAGAAGTTGTCGTTACCGGCTCTCGAGGCCGACCCAGAACTGTTTCTGACTCACCCGTTCCAATTGACGTCTTTGATGCCGACACCATCGAATCTGTTTCGTTTACTGACACTAACGACGTATTAAAAACACTGGTTCCGTCATATAACGTATCGCGAAACCCAATCAGTGACGGCGGCACCTTTATACGACCCGCCTCGCTGCGCGGCATGCCAACTGACAAGACACTGGTTCTGGTCAACTCCAAGCGCAGACACCGCGCTGCACTCGTTTCCATCGGTGGCTCGGGCACGCAGGGCCCCGATATCGCCACCATACCCACTATTGCGCTGAAGAATGTAGAGGTGCTTCGGGACGGTGCGGCTGCACAGTACGGCTCTGATGCGATTGCCGGCGTTATTAACTTCATCCTCAAGGACAGCGCCGAAGGCGCCAGCTTTAGCGTAGACACGGGCGAGTATTACGAGGGCGACGGTTCGCAGTTTACAGTACAGGGCAACATTGGTTTACCGCTGGCGAATAGCGGCTTCATCAACCTTTCTGCTGAAGTATCTCAGTCAGATGCAACCATACGTGCTGAACAATATTGTGAGACCTGGTTCTGTCTTGATCCGTCAAATCCGGTATATGACCCAACCGCATCCTATACCCGATACACCGAAGATCCCGGCTACATGGCCGCAGTGGCAGATATGGGCGAGGTTGTGCAGCCCTGGGGGCAACCCAATAGCGATGCTCAACGCTTTTTTGTTAATGCTGAAATGCCTCTCAGCACGACAGCGACACTGTACGGGTTTGGTAACTATTCCAGCAGTGAAACGGACGGCCCCTTCTTCTACAGATATCCAGGCAATGGCACGATCGAAGAGCTCCGGCGCCAGGATGGGTCCATATACACGCCTCTGGAAAAATTTCCGGGCGGCTTCACACCACGATTCTTCGGCGACGTGTTTGATTTTTCAATCGTTGGCGGTTTGCGGGGTGAGCTGAGCAACGGTCTGATGTATGACCTCAGTGGTCGTACTGCGGAAAGCAAAGTTGAGTATACCCTCAACAACACTATCAACCCTTCTCTGGGCCCAGACTCTCCAACGTCGTTCAAGCCTGGCGACCTGGTCAATCAGGAGACGCAGTTTCAGGCGGATTTCAGCCTGGATGTGGACGTCGGACTGGATGCTCCGGCACTGCTGGCGTTTGGAGCAAGTTATCTGGATGAAACCTACAAAATCGTCGAGGGTGAGCCAGTCTCCTATGAGGCTGGTCCATACGCCGTCCCGGATCCCTGGGGATTCTGTAACGATAACGGCACAGCAACCAGCGCAGGCCTGGCCGTTATTGCCAATGGCTCATCTCTCAATTGCGCCAGCAGCAGCGACCCGGTATATCGGGTAGTTGGCGTGGGCTCGAATGGTTTCCCGGGTTACTCTCCCGAATTCTCTGATAACTACGAGCGTGATTCCTATGCCTTCTACACGGACATCAGTGCAGACCTGACGGATGCACTGTTTATGCAGGCAGCCGTTCGCTACGAAGACTACTCAGATTTCGGTAGTGAAGTCGTTGGCAAGCTGGCTGGACGCTATAGTCTGACTGAAGCCATTGGCGTGCGGGCATCTGTAGGCACCGGCTTCCGGGCACCGACGCCTGGACAACAGGGCACAACCAACGTATCAACCCGATTGCCGGACGGTTTCCCTGTCGCAACTGGCCTCTTCCCTGCAGGCGGAGTTGTTGCCCAGGCTCTCGGTGCGACCCCCCTTAGACCCGAGACATCGACGAACTTTGCCATCGGCCTGACGGCAGAATTCGATGCACTGAGCTTCACTGCCGACTTCTATCGAATCGACGTCGACGACCGTGTGTACTCAGTCTCTACGCGCCCCGTATCCACCAATCCGACGGCAGGTGCGGCTTACGACAATTATCTAGCGCTGGCAAATGCCAGTGTAGTCGGCGCTGAAACCATTGGAGGTGTTTTCTACTTTACTAACGCCTTTGATACCAAGACACAGGGACTGGATCTGGTAGCGACGCTGCCAGTAAGCTGGGACTCGGGTGCTAATACCACGTTTAGTGCATCCCTAAACTTTAATACCTCTGAGTTTGCTTCAGATCCCAGTACATTTCTGAACGAGGAGAACCAGTTCGACTTCGAAAACTTCGACCCGTCCTGGCGCGGCATGATGTCAGCCCGCCATACGGTGGGACCATTGACCCTGGTAGCACGTGCCAACCTCTACGGCTCGTATGAGAACTTCAATGGTGGGCAGGTGCAGGAGTTTGACCCGGCAGTGATTTTCGACCTGGAAGGGCAGTACCAGATCAACGAAACCCTTCGCCTGACATTGGGTGGGCGTAACCTGTTTGATTACTACCCTGAGAAGGACAGCATTGGTGACTACTGCTGTGGTCGCCTGTACTCATCAGGCACGGCAGTGAGCTGGCAGGGTGGTTATTACTATGCTCGATTGAACGCGAGCTTCTAACTGCAGGTGTCGGGCCGGCGACTGTCGGCCCGATGTCCAGCAAGGAGGTAGTAAGTGCTGCCACACCTTTTTGGCAGAGTTATGCCTGACCCTGAAAGGGGTCAGGCTTTTTTTATCTGCAACAATCAGAAATCGACGGTAAGAGTCGCTGTAGCTGTTCGTGGCGGAGCAATCCAGCCGCCCCAGCCGCCAGCCACGCCACCAATATAGGACTCGTCGGTGAGGTTGCTGACATTGACACGCAGATTGGCGGATTTAAGACCCAGAAGGTCCTCTGTCAGATCCACACCAAAATACATATCAGTCACTCCATAACCATCGATTCGCGTGGTATTTGCGGCATTCAACCAGCGCTCCCCGACATCTTTGTATGTCACACCTGCAAAGTATCTGTCGCGGCGCCAGTCTGCAGACAGCACAAACATGTCTTCTGCCGATCCAAACACGGTATTGCCCGGAAACACACCCAGCAATGTGTTTGCCGCAGGGTCAGGTGTACCGATATAGGTTGAATCGTTCATCGTATAGGAGAAGTAAAGACTCAGACTGTCGGTAACCATTGCCTGGACAGCCGCTTCAATACCTGATGAATCGATACCACCCACGTTCACGTAGGCGCCATCACTCTCTCCCAGATAGTCGATGCCATCGGTCGATCCTTCCGGAATATAGGTGATACGGTTAGCGAACTCGATATCGTAGTAGGTCAGACTGGCATTCAGCATACCGGTGCTGTAGCGCAGACCGATGTCCATACTGTCTGCCGTTTCCGGCTCCACCGAATCCAGCGCTGTCTGATTGGCCTCCAGAACACCATCTTTGATGGACGAGAAGCTTTCTGCGTAACCGCCAAACACCTCCAGGCCATCAACGGGCAAGGCGTACACCAGTCCGCCACTAAACAGAACATCCGAGTCTGAGTTCACGGTTGCCGTTCTCAGACCACCCTGATGCTCATCTTCGCGTTCGATGTCCACCAGATACTGCTTAACGCCCAGGCGGGCCGTCAGATCACCCATGATGACAGTATCTTCGAGATACCATGTCATGGTTTCCTGCGGGAAGCTTCGGTCGTACTGCGTCCAGTACGGCACGTGATTGAAATTGTAGCCAGTTCGCGAATCCAGAATCTTCAGCCAGTCGCGTGACTCGTTGCGCGTATTGTCTTCATACCAGAAGCCGCCGCGCAGCTCGTTGCTGAAACCACTCAGATCCTGCTGCCAGGAGAAGTCAGCGATAAATCCGGTTCGCTGTTTGTCATAAACGGTGTGGCGATAGGACCCAACCGGAATGGCGCCTGCCGGGAAACAGGCCGGATCATACGCAGGCCCGGCACCGCCGTAAGGGAATACCAGTGAGCTCTGACAGTTGGCTCTGGGCTGAAGCGCCCGGCCGTTCGCGTCGACAAAGGTGATGGTACCCAGCGGGCTGCCACCCAGCACCGGTGCACCCGTGGTCAGCTCCGAATGCGGATTGCCCGCACCGTCATTTCTCACATCAACAATGTAAGGTGGCAGCCAGTCTCCACGACCACTGTTGTCATGATGATAAACGGAAGTACTGAAATCGATCTCTGAAACAGTGAAATCAACTTTTGCGTAGGCGAGCAGGTTTTCACGCAGTGTGGACCAGCCGCGACGGTACAGTTGGTCGATGTGTGGAATGCCAGTCCAGTCCCCGGTCAATCGATCCCAGGTCGGATCCTCGGCAAACTCCTGTGGTGTGACACGCTGGTAGTTATCCTCATGCGCATCATCAAAAGAAACGTAACCAGTCAATTCAAAGGCCTCGTAGTAGCCTTTGACTTTGGCTGCGATATGATCACGATTGGATTCGCCCGAGGCATCTATCCAGGCATCGATATCAGAGGTAGATACGCTGATCCAGGCGTATGTATTGTCAGCAATTTCACCGGTGTTGTAGCGTGCAAAAACCTTGCGTGCATTGTTGTCACCGAATGTTGTGGAAACGGTCAGCCCGGCCTGGTCTGTGGGATCCACACTGCGAAAATTCATACTGCCACCCAGTGCTTCATGCGACCAGGAGGCTATATCAGAAGTGCCCTGAACCACGTCGACGGCGAACAGGTTTTCGGTATCGAGGAATCGGTTGGCTTTGGAGCCACCACCATAATTTGAGTTACCGTTGGGTATGCCGTCGATGGTCATACCCAGCTGCTGCTCATCAAGACTCACCTGGAATCCGCGGATACTGACTGTTGTGGACCAGTCATCACCGCCAAAGGCGTCGCCCTCATTTACCAGCACGCCGGGGATATAATCTATGGCACCCAGCACGCTGGAAGCAGCTGATACCTGATTCTGCATTTCTTCAGTGACGCTGCTGCTGGCAAATGTACGCAGCTGTGTTGTCACGACCATTTCTTCAACCGCCGGGGCTTGCTGTGCAAAGGCCAGCGGCGTGGCAATCATGGATCCGATCGCGGCGCAGATTGCGCGTGTTAATGTGTTATTTCTCATTGTTGTCAAACCCTGGATAGTGTCGTAGGAACTGGCACTTTAGGGTCTGACTGTAACAATCGAGCGACAGTTCGATGTCAGTTTTAAAACAGTTTTGTGGCAATCCGAACCTTAGTCGGCTTTGCTTTGACCGATCAGGCGTGCAACAGCGGCACGACTGCCATCAGGCTCATCTACCAGCCCTTCAAAATACTCGATCACTTCCAGATTGCTGGCGCTTTCCCGCAGCTCACCTGGCGCAGCCCGGAATCGCGTGCCACCTGGCCCCGATACTGCTTCGTCGGACTGCAGGTGGACCTCCACAATAAGGAATGCACCAGGTATCAACCGTTCAACAAGAGAGGGAATGATCGACAGATTCAGGTAGCGCAGGACACTTATCAGGTGGAATCCATTCAACGTGCCCGGCAGAGGCCCATCTAGATCATGCGCATGCCACTGGATGCTGGACAGTCCCGCCTGTCTCGCCATGTCCGCACCCAGTGCCAGCGCTGTTTCCGAGATATCCACGGCATCCACCTGATAGCCGCAGGATGCCAGATACACGGCGTTGCGGCCGGCCCCGCAGGCCAGATCCAGCGCCCTGCCGTTGACAGGGAGCGTGCCGATCAGATTCAGAGCCTGCACCAGAAATGGGGATGGATAGCTGCGCGTTGCGTAAGCCCCGTCTCGGTATCTGGCGTCCCACTTTTCTTTATCTGCCTGACTCACAGTGTTGGTGCCATGCTGGTGATCAGGTACACGGTGTAGGCCACATAGGACAACAGGAACATAGCACCAACGCCGCGCGAGATGCGCTTGGCAAAGAAGAAAATTGGCAGACAGACCAGCGATGCCGCAATCATGACGGGTATGTCCAGCCGCAAGGCCGACGAGGCGACATCAACGCCGTCAGGCGAAATCATGCTGGAAAGGCCCAGTACGGCAAGGATATTAAAGAGGTTACTACCGACGACGTTACCAACCGCAATATCCCGTTCACCACGAATACTGGCGACCACCGAAGTGGCGAGCTCCGGCATTGAGGTGCCAGCTGCCACAATCGTCAGCCCGATAACCAGCTCGCTGACACCGAATGTCTGGGCAATCTGGACGGCACTGTCGACCAGCCAGCGTGAACCGAGTACCAGCAGTATCAGACCACCCGCAATCCACGCCAGATTGGCAAGCGTGTTCGCCGACTTACCGGCTGTAACGACGTCACCACCGGTGATTTCTGTCATGGCCACATCAGTCGGCGCTTTTTTGCTCAGCCAGATCAATCCGGCTGTATAGACAACAACACCAGAGAACAGTATCAAGCCATCAAACCCGGACACCCGACCATCTAGTGCCATCAGCAGCAGCACAATCGCAGCCAGTATCATCAAGGGTACATCCAGTTTTACCAGATTAGATGCCACGACAAGCGGTGCCACCAGAGCAGAAAGGCCGAGGATGGCGAGAATATTGAAAGTATTGCTGCCAACCACATTGCCCAGCGCGATATCCGCCTGACCGCTCAGCGCAGCGCCGATGCTGACCGCCATTTCCGGAGCGCTGGTACCAAAAGCCACCACGGTTAGCCCGATAACCAGAGGAGTGATACCCAGTCCTGCCGCCAATCGGGATGCACCTCGCACCAACGCCTCCGCACCCAGCACCAGCAACACCAAACCAGCAATCAATACCACGTAAGCCATAAGCCCCCCTTTCAGTCAGATCCGCGCGCTCTGTTGGCATGGATACACCAACCGGGCGCGCTCATTCTGTTTTAAGCGAGCGCCTGATTCAATACGGCCAGCCAGCACAATTTATCTATCAATCAGGCCGAATTACGAGCCGCATTGATATTACCGAACAGGGTTCTGACAACCATTTTTTCGTACATTGCCAGGCGCTGCTGGTCGTCCTGCTCACGCGCTTCGCGAATCCTTATAAGAGCGTACTGCTGAATGGTCAGCAACGGCAGGACCACTTCTTCTCGCAACTTGATACTTAAACGGCTGCGCGCATTGTCCTGCAGCAACTCCTGCTGGCCTGCCACTTTCAGCACCATCTCGCGGCTCAGCAGAAACTCCTGGTAAATATCCTGCCAGAACGCACCAAAACATTTGTCGCTCTCCATATAACGGGTCAGTGCGAAGTTGGTCTTGCTCATGCTTTGCATGCTGTTGGATATCAGCGCGCGGAAAAAACGTGATTTCTGATAGAGGTCCAGGCAGGCATCCAGACGCCCCAATTCCTCCTGGGCCTTCAGTGCCGAACCAAGACCATAGAAGCCAGGCACGTTCTGCTTGAGCTGGCTCCACGAGCCAACAAATGGAATGGCACGCAGGTCCTCGAATTTCATGGCACCGCCACCACCCCGTTTGGAGGGTCGACTGCCGATATTGGCCATGGCGTAGTACTTCAGCGTGCTCATCTCTTCGAGATAAGGCATGAACAGCTCATGCTGCTTGAATGCTTCGTACTTGGCATAACTGCGCTCGGCCAGATCGCGAATCAGATTGCGTTGCAGATCATCCAGTTCACGGTCCGGACGCTCTATCAGGTTATTCTCCAGACCCGCAGTCAGCAGCTGACTCAGATTGTGTTTGGCTGCAGCCTTGATGCCATAGTAGGAGCTGATGGTCTGCCCCTGCACAGTCATCTGAATCTGATTGCTTTCTATGGTCCGGCCATGCGCGGCGTAGAAAAGATAGGCGTCACCACCACCTCTGGCGGGCGGACCACCGCGCCCGTCGAAGAATATGACTTCCACGCCCTGCTCCCGCGACACCGCGGTGATGTCTTCTTTTGCCGAATAGATTGCCCAGTTGGCCATCAGGTAACCACCGTCCTTGGTACCGTCGGAGAAGCCAAGCATTACCGTCTGACGCTGACGCCGCTGTCCCAGGTGTGCCTTATAGGCTTCAGTCCGATAGAGGCTTTGCATGGAGGCGCCACCATGCTGAAGATCATTGACCGTTTCAAACAGGGGCACGATATCTACCGTGATGGGTTGATCGCCCCATCCACACAAGCGGAACAGCGCCAGTACGCGCGCCACATCGACGGGCCCCCGGCAATTACTGATGATATATCGATGAGCACCGCGCTCACCGTTGCTGAGCTGGATATGACGAATCACCTCAAATGACTCAATGGTGTCCCGTATCACCGGGTCGTCAAACTGGCTGGGATCGACATCACCATGACACTTAAACAACGCGGCCACTTGTGCGTCTTCACTCAGATCATCGAAATCTTCCGGCAACAGCCCTGGTTGTTTCTCTGCAATCTCTGTCAGCGTGCGGGCAATAACGCGGCTGTCCTGGCGGATATCAAGGCTGGCAAAATGGAAGCCGAACAGCGTCAGCTTGCGACGGAAAGACTGGATCATCTCAACGTACATGCCCTGGTGTTTTTCAACGACACGGGCTTCAACCTCATCCAGTGTTCTGTAGATATCGCGCAACAGAATGTTTTCGTGTTCGAGACTGCCCGCCAGCTCCTCACGAATATGTTTCTCCAGTTTATCCAGCGGCTCGTATACATCACGGAAACTCAGGCGACGCTTCATTGCCCGCAGGTCCTGGTGATAGCACTGCATGATGGCCTGACGCAGCCGCGCGGCCACACGCAACGTTGTATCCGTAGTAACAAAAGGGTTGCCGTCGCGGTCGCCACCCGGCCAGAAACCAATACTGATCAGCTCGGCGTTGGTATTGATGGCATCGGGAAAGCGCTGTGCCAGCGGATCGACGAGCTCACCGATGCTTGAATAGAAAATATTGCCCAGATACCAGGTCAGCAGCACAGCCTCGTCGTACGGCGAGGGTTTTTCTTTCTGGAAGAAAGGTGTATTACCCAGTTGTTGCAGCAGATCTCGCACCTCTCCGGTGCGTGCCTGCGAAATGGCCTGATTGAGGTCGGAGATGATAGCCAGCACCTGTCCCGGATAGAACTGTGTCGGGTGTGCCGTCAGCACCACGCGCACACCAAAATTGCGCAGCAGCGCCGCAAGCCTGTCCGCGCGACCCTCATCTTCCGCCCGCTCAGCGAGACGAGTCAGTGCGTTTTTGTTGTCGATCTGGTGAATCTTTGTATAGGACGCATCCTCCAGAGCATCAATCAATACGACCTGGCGCTCGACGTACTGAATGATCTTGAACAGAAACTGTACCTGTTCCCGCTCGGAGAAATGATCGCGATGCTGTTCAAAGAACTTCTCGATAATTTCAACCGGGGTCCGGCCTTCTGACAGCCCGTCTGCACAGGCTTCTGACAGCAACGGCAACAATGTTCCCGTCTGTTCAATGGCGTCGAGTGGTAATTTCAGAAACAGGCTGCTGTAGAGCTGGTAGTTAAGGCCTACCAATTCTTCGAACAACCGGGCGGGATCATTACTCATCACAGGTCAATTTCCTTGTCTGAAGTCTTGTTCCGATTGATTCTCTGGCGCGGTGACGTATTCATGGGATACGAGAATAGTAACAGTATCAGTGCAACAGTGATCACCAGGGCGCTGGTCCCGAACAGTGACTCCGCCGTTGCACCATTGTCGATAAAATATCCGTAAAGGATAGGTGATACCGACGTGCTGAACACCATCAGCGCCATATTCATGGACCGGATCGCGCCAAGTCGCGCTGTGCCGTATACCTTTGGCCACAGCCACCCGGTGATCGGCGATCCACTGCCAGCTGAAATACCCAGCAGTGACAGCATCACCAGCGCTGCAATGTCACCCGGCATATAGGCCGCGACCAGTATGCTGCAAAGCGTAGGCGCGACAATGGTCGGCAGCAACCACGCACTTTTCAGCCGATCCACCAGCACACCCATCACCATCGAGCTCAGCCAGTGTACAACGCCATAGACGATAAAGCAGCTGGCCAGCCAGCTGACACTCCATCCCTTGCTGTCGACCAGAAAGTTCTGGTGAATAAAAACACCTGTGATTATGAAGGGATTGACCATGATGCCAGGCAACGCCAGCCAATAGCGATAGTCGGTCAGTAGCTCACGGCGTCCTGCATCTTCAGGAGAGCCAAGCTCACTGCTGACCGGTGCCGCTGCTCCTGAGACGCGTCGCGTATCTCCTGCACTCAGGCCGGTAATCTTAAGCAGTAGCAGCATTGTCGGAATCAGAACGAATGCAACACCGAGTGCGAGCAGCTGAAAAGTGCCCTGCCAGCCAAGCGCGGCAATCAGTGCCACCGCCATAATGGGAAGCACGATTTCACCAAGCGGAACCGCCGACATGGCCAGGCTGATGGCCTTGCCGCGCCCATCGCTGAAATAGCGCGACATGGTTGTCATGCCGGTATGCGGCAGCAAAGACTGGCCAAACAGGCGCAGCAGAAAAAAGCTGAGCAGCAGCATCAACAGGTTCTGTGACAGCGACAGACCCAGCATCGCAATGCACAGCCCCAGGCTGATAAACAGACAGAAGCGGCGCAGTGGCATACGATCAATCAGACCGCCAGCCCACACTACAACAATAGCCGCACCCAGCGTTGCCAGTGAGTAAGCACTGCCATACGCGCCCGCACTAAGTCCCAGGTCGCGCTGTATTTCCGCGCCAAACCAGGCGACAAAAAACGACTGGCCAAAGTTACCCCAGAATACAGCTGTAAATCCGAAAGCCAGCAGCGGCCAGTTGCGCCGGATGAACCCAAGATAAGACATCATGTCGTGCTCGCCAGTCGATGACTCATTTCAACAATTCATCCAGGGTCAAACCGTAGCTGGGAGCAAAGGTATCCAGAAAATACTTCACTTCTGGCGCGTCAATCCGGTCAAGGCGCGCCCGGACATCCTTTTCTGCTTGTCGAAACTCCGGGTTACCCGCCTGCACCTCGGCTTTGCATTTGAGATAGGCACAGATCGTGTCAGCTGACTTGATGATGGCGTGATAGTCAGGCGGTATTTCTGCCTCAACCAGCACCTTGCGGAAGTCTGCCTGCAGATCGACAGGCAACAGGTTCAGCAGCTCATGGTCGGCCTGATGCTCGATAGCCTTATAGGCCCGGGTGATTTCTGGCGAGTGATATTTGATCGGCGACGGCATGTCACCAGTGATGACTTCACTGCAATCGTGGTACAGCGCAGCAACGACCACCGCGTTGACGTCGACCGTGCCACCAAAGAACCGGTTCTTGGCCAGTGCCAGCACATGCGCAATGGTCGCAACCTCCCAGCTGTGCTCCATGACGTTCTCGGCGATGACATTGCGCTTCATGCCCCAGCGTTGTAACCAGCGCAATTTGCTGATGTAGGCGTAAAAGTGACTTCTGAGTGCTTGTACCATGATTTAACCTGTTTTCCTGATCATTCACCCATGTGGGGCTGCGTACTTCGCCGACCATGCTAGAATGCGTCATCTGACCGACGGGCTATCCTATGACCGAGCACAACGCACCGCAAACTTCTTTTTGGCAGCGCCTGCGAAGTGGCCATGTATCTCTGGCCTTAAAGTACTGGACATTGTACTGGATTATGGCAGTGATTTTTTTTGTCACCGGCAGTTTTGCTGTCGCAGATCGTAACTGGCAGGTCTATTTGATGTTGCTGGGAGGGGTAGTCGCGTGGTCGTTTGTGCTGCTGTTTGGCATCCGCCGCGCCTATCAGGGCTCGGACCCGGGCAAGGCCATCAGTCGCATTTCCGTATTATTTCTTCTTCTTAATCTCACCAACGCCTTGGCGACTCTGAGCTTTATCTGAACGCAGAGTTCGTGCCGGTTGCTCGTGTATCATCGCTGGCTGCCCAGGCTGGCTGGCAGGCTCATTTTTGGCAGCACTGTAATGCCTGACAGGCATGTCAGTTGGGAACAGATCCGCAACATCTACCCGAAACGCACGACACAGCTGTTCCAGTGTCTGAAGTGTGACGTTCTGGTCTTCATTCTCGATGCGCATGATGGTTGACTGCGCCACACCCAGTTTGCGGGCAAATGCCCGCTGGGTCGCCTCGCCCCGGCGACTGCGCACGTAATTCGCCAGTCTGTAACGCAAATGAACCATATGTGGTTTATACTGCTAGTAACGAACCACATGCGGTTCAGAGCCAGCAATTTTCTACCAGCAGGAAGCAACCGGTGGAGAACGAGAGGGCGACGGGCAGCCAATTCCCGTCGTCCTCTTTTTTTACGTGCCAAGCTGCACTATTCTTGCCAGATACGTGCGACAGCGAAACAAGCTCAATACAGGCGTATGACAAGCACACACTGCTAGAACAATAAACTCACAGGCTCTGACCTACTGGCACAGGAATTCAGCATGGCCCAAACTCCGTCCGATCAGACACCTCCCGAGCAGACACGGCAACCCGGCATCCTGGGTTGGATAGAACACACCGGCAACCGACTGCCCGACCCTGCATTCATCTTCCTGTGGCTGATACTGGCGATCATGGTAATCAGCGTGATTGCTGCCATGATGGGCGTCTCTGCAGTGCACCCGACGCAGGTGCAGGCCGACGGCAGCCCATTGATCATCAGTGCTGCCAGTCTGCTGTCACCCGAGAACATCCAGCGGTTGCTGGTTGAAATGCCAACAACGTTTACGCACTTTCACCCGCTCGGATACGTCCTGGTTGTGATGTTGGGGGCAGGTGTCGCTGAGCGCAGCGGACTGTTTGGCACGGTCATGAGCAGTGCGGTCAAGATGGCTCCAGCGGCTCTGTTGACGCCTGTCGTGGCTCTGCTGGCAATGATCGGCAACCTCGCAGCCGACGCTGCTTACGTGGTCTTGATTCCTTTGGCGGGCGTAGTGTTTGCCGCTGCGGGCAGACACCCGATCGCAGGCATTGCCGCCGGTTTTGCTGGCGTGTCGGGTGGTTTCTCAGCAAACCTGATGCCCGGGCAGCTGGACGCACTGCTGTTTGGTATTACCGAGGCTGCTGTGCAGACGCTGGATCAGAGCTGGGTAATGAACATCGCCGGCAACTGGTATTTCATCGCTGCGATGACGCTGATTTATCTGCCTGTCATCTGGTATATCACCGACAAAATCATCGAGCCCCGGCTGGGAACACTCAAGGGCAACGCGGTCAGCAGCACCGCCGGCACCATCAAGAATGCCGAGGAGCCTGCTACAGAAGCCGAGAGCCGTGGCATGCGTCGCGCCGGCCTGGCTGCACTCGCCGTGATCGGAGTCTGGCTGCTGCTGTGCTTCGCCCCGGGCACCCCATTGATCAACGAAGACGGCGGCCCCGCGCGCCTGCAGCCATTTTATCAGTCACTGGTTGCCGGCTTTTTCATACTTTTCCTCGCCTGCGGCTGGGCCTACGGCAGTGCCACCGGCACGGTCAAAAGCCATCGTGATGTTGTCACCATGATGTCCGAGGCCATGGCTGACCTGTCCTACTATCTGGTACTGGCATTCGCAGCAGCGCACTTTGTTGCCATGTTCAACTGGTCGAATCTGGGTTTGATTTTTGCCATCAATGGCGCTGGTCTCATCCAGTCAGTAAACATGCCAATGCCGTTGCTGGTCAGCTTCATTGTCCTGTTGACCGGCATGATCAACCTGTTCATTGGCTCCGCAAGCTCCAAATGGGCTTTGCTGGCACCGGTTCTGGTACCCATGCTAATGCTGCTGGGCATCAGCCCAGAGATGGCCACAGCTGCTTACCGCGTGGGTGATGGCGCCACCAATATCATCACACCGCTGATGCCCTACTTCCCACTGATTCTGGCTTTCTGTCAACGCTGGAACAAGGAGTTTGGCCTCGGTTCGTTGGCAGCGACCATGATCCCCTACAGTATCTGGATGATGATCACCGGTCTGATATTGGCCGTGATCTGGATCTGGCTGGGGCTGCCACTGGGACCAGGTGCAGGCACTGAGTATGCTCTGTAAATACTCTACCCAGAAAGCACGAATCGGCTACATGACTCTGTTCGTCGCGCTGGCGTTGCTGTCACTCAGCAGCAACGCAGCGCAGCCCGATACGGCTGATACTTTCCAGGAGTGGAGCGCAGAGACACGTACCTCACTGAGCTTTCAGGTCAATGCAGAGGCAGTTAAACCCTTACTGGCAGACGGCTGGGTGGTGCCGGTTGTCGCAGAAAACCCAGACCGGGTCAACCTGACGGTTACCTTCATGGATCGCCACATCGTGCTGGATGCAGACGGTGACGCAATCGGCTCGGGCACCAGCCGTTACATGGTGATGTCGGTGCAGGGACGCAACCACTCTGACGGTCAAACCAGCATTCTGATCATCAACGGCATTTCGCCAGAAGGTGCCGGCGCCTACGAGGTCTATCAAGCGGCCCAGGAGGCGAGCGCTCAACGATTGGTGTCGGGAAATGGTGAGCAGGTCGGCCAGGTCGAAGAAACCTGGCAAATGACGGCAGAGAGCGGCGACAGCATTCGGCTGCATCTGCAGTATCAGCCAGCGGTGCCAGTGCTTCGCGAGCCAACGCTGGTCATTCGATCTGCGAAAAACACCGGCTACACGCGCACCTACAGGATAGAGCAGGCATCCGACGCGCTAGGCGTGCCGGGCGAACCGGGCAGTCGCTTGCAGCACTTTGAATTCACCGCGAGAGGCCCGCTGTTCTCCGCCATATTCGATGGCACCGAAGTGCTACAGGGCGTGACCTCCACCCCCTGGTACCACCGCGAGATCTACGTCCCCTGAAACCTTTCCCCTGGAAGAGCGTTTAAACGTCTGCAGAGATCGGGAGTGGTCCGGACGACGGGTAACAGATTACGCCCGGATCGCATCCTTTCACCTGGCGCCCGGCGGTGCGGGTCTCGACCTCGCGCGCTGCGCGGGCTCGGGACTCGAACAGTCCTACCCGCTGATCGGGCGCCACGCAAAAGGATAAACGCGCCCTGATTGGGCGTAATTCTGCTACCCGCCGCCCTACCCTTGTGCCTACTTCTGCCGAGCAGTCACAATCGCGCATGGTAGAGAACATTCTTGAACAACCGTGTTACGTCAGCTTATCCCAGGTGTCCAGGGTAGGCGTGGCGCCGCCTTTCGACGTTAACTGTTCCCCTGCACTTCAGACGTCATCGCAACTGAGGAGGCTACCACAGCGATACAGCAAATCACGCCCATGATGCTGATTTGCGCACTGTTGCTTGATGCGCCCTGCCAACCGGGAAACCGCTGTAGACGATGGCACTAGGGGCGGGTTGTGGGTGACAGAGTCCTGCCCAATCAGGGCGCGCTTTATCCTTTCCCCGCGCACCCGATCAGCGGGAGGACTGTCTGAGTCCTGAGCGGCAAAGCCGCGAAGTCGAGTTCCGCCCCGCCAGGTGCGCGGGGGAAGGATGCGATCCGGGCATGACCTGTCACCCACTACCCGAACCGATTCCCGATCCGGGCGAGAATTAATACCCACCTCTCGGACCGATTCCCGATCCGGGCGTAATCTGTTACCCGCCACACCAAAGCTCAATCGAGGTGCCGGGGACTGGGTGGCAAGGAGCGAGGAAAACCTGACGAGGACTGCCACCCAGGTTCCGGCGCCGGACGCGCTTGAGCCGGGGATCAGTCTGCCCCAGAGGCTCAAGCGGGCTCGACGAACTGCCAGCTGACCGAGCCGAAGAACATCTCATCCCAGCTCTGCTGCCCCCACGGCACCAGACGTGACGGATCCGGGTTTGCCTTGTTCTGCTCCGAGTTATCGAATGCACCGATCGCCGTGATAACCGTGCCCGCCGGCACCAGCTTTGGTTCACGCAATTGATATCGCAACTGCCAGTTGTAGTTGTAGTTGGCGATATTGATCAGCTCTTCGCTGGTGCCATCCGGATAATGCGCCTCAAAGCGCATGCGCTTGCCGCGGAAATGCATGTGCGGCAGGAATGCATGCAGATAGGCATCACGTGGCACCGTTACCGATTTGGTCTGCTCGAAGTCAGGATCGAAGGGCGGAATCGACGTCCAGTCATTGGGGAAGATACAGGCGCACTGGCCCGACATGCGCTTCTCCGGCACATACCCTTCCGGATAGAACCAGATACCTATCCGGCTCTCGTCAACAGTCTCGCGGCCATTGGTTGTGTAGTGCAGTTGCAGTGCCAGACGGGAGCCAGCGCGTAGCAGACCTCCGGTATTTTCTGGTTCGTGATAGGGTGCGGCGCCAGGGATGTAAGCGGTAATGCTGGGATCATCCGGGCTGCCGCCTCCCAGGAAACGTGCTCGATCACCGGCCTCAGGTGGCAGAATACTGTTCAGTGTGTGGTGCAGCACGGTGCGGTCGCCGGCAATGTACTGGCTTGCGCGTACCCAGCGATCTTCCGTCAGTCCGTCAAATGGGACAACAACGTTGATGTAATCCAGCACACCTGTGGCGGGTATGGTCTGAGGCGGCACGTTCACAATCAGGTCAGGTTCACCGAAGGCCCATTCGGTCTCTGGCCAGGTCAACTCAGCGAGTGGGTCGCTGGGGCCATCAAAAGTGGAACCCTGCTCTATCCAGTGCACCAGCGTCTGCTGGTCTTCCGGACTGAGCGTGTAGCTGTTGACGAAGTCACCAACGTGCGGATCGATCTGGCCTGGTGGCATGCGCTTGGTCATCAGCACTTCCCTGATCATCGGTGACCAGCCCTGTGCCATGCTGTGATTGTTCAGCGCAAACGGTGCGATGCCACTCTCGCGGTGGCAGGCAGCGCAATTCTCGGCGAGAATCGGCACCACATCACGTGTATATGATACGGGCTCCGCCATGTTTTGGGCGCGCGCTGCGTATTCAATGGCCTCTCCTGACATGGCTACCTGAGCGCGGCTGACCGGACGCTGCGCAGCCAGATCATCCAGCGCCTCACCCAGCGCACTGACCGGTCCGCGGAACACGATACGGAAGCTGCGCGGGTCGTAGACCAGGGCCTCACCGACGATATTCAGCCCCATGGATTCCGATACGATCTGGGCATCGTCGATCAACACCGGGATATCAGAACCAGCAACAGCCTGTGAAACAGACTGTCGGTTTTGTCCCAGCGGGTTGATCATGAAAAACTGGAAGTTCTCCCGCTGCGCAGCCAGGGCCGCATATTCAGACTGCAGCGCGTCCAGTTGTGCCGCTTCATTGGTTTGAACGAGGAAAACAATGGCAGTCCGGTTGTCATACCAGCTCATGTGATGGAAATAACCATCGTGATCGAGCAGGGCAAAATCGCCTACCCGATGGCCAACCTGCCCGGCAGTCTCGAGAGTGGCCGATTGGGCATACAGTGCAGGTGTGGCAGCTAAAGACAATCCACCAACCAGCAAAGAAGCTTAGAAAAGAGACGTGAAACAGACACGACGACGAAAGGAACTCATGTGCACCTCCGGTGAACACCTGACACTCATTAAACAATAAGGACAAACGCAATCCGGACGGCAGCCTCGGCACCGGCAATACATAAGATCAATGCTTTAGACGCTATCACAGCCCCAGTCACCGCACAATCACTGGACAACGCCGTTCGGCGCTCCCCAAGAACCGCTGAACGACAGGCAGCACGACCTGTTGAAGTCCACCTCCTGCGGACCGGGTATTTGTCATTCACGGAATAATGAATTCACTCAAGGTTTCCGTTACACTTGTTTTCCCGAACAAACGCTCAGTATGAGTACCCATCCAAAAAAATGGACGAGAGAAGGACCAGTCATGAGAGAAGCCGTAATCGTAGCAACCGCCAGAACCCCAATTGGCAAGGCCTATCGGGGAGCATTCAACAACACTGAAGGCCCCACCCTGGGTGGCCATGCCATCAAGCACGCCGTGCAGCGCGCCGGCATTGCGCCGGATGAAGTCGATGACGTGGTAATGGGTTGTGCTGTTCAGCAGGGCACGACTGGCTATAACATCGGCCGACTGGCCTCGGTTGCCGCCGGCCTTCCCAACACCGTTGCAGGTATGAGTATGGACCGCCAGTGTGCCTCAGGCATGATGGCCATCTGTACCGCCGCCAAGCAGGTTATCAGCGACAACATGGACATCGTTGTTGGCGCAGGCATGGAGTCCATCAGCCTGGTGCAGAACGACCATCGCAACAAATTCCGCACCGTTGATGAGAACGTACTGGCGATTTCCCAGCACGCCTACATGCCAATGCTGCAAACTGCCGAAGTCGTGGCCAAGCGCTATGGCATCAGCCGTGAGGCACAGGATGAGTACAGCCTGCAGAGCCAGCAGCGCACAGCAGCTGCCCAGGCAGCCGGCAAGTTTGATGATGAAATTGTTCCCATGGAATCAGTCATGGGTGTAATGAACAAGGAAACCGGTGAAATCAGCTACAAAAACGTAAAGCTGGAGAAAGACGAAGGCAACCGGCCGGAAACAAATATAGAGGGCCTTGCCGGGCTCAAACCTGTTATCGAAGGCGGCTTCATCACCGCAGGTAATGCCAGCCAGTTGTCAGATGGCTCGTCTGCCAGCGTTGTAATGGAAGCCAGAGAAGCCGAGAAACGCGGCCTGACGCCTCTGGGCGCCTATCGTGGCATGGCCGTGGCTGGCTGTGATCCGGATGAGATGGGCATCGGTCCGGTGTTCGCGATTCCGAAACTGCTGCAGCGTTTCAACCTGAAAATGGACGATATCGGCCTTTGGGAGCTGAACGAAGCGTTTGCCGTGCAGGTGCTGTACTGCCGTGACAAACTGGGCATCCCCAACGAACTGCTCAACGTTAACGGTGGTGCGATTTCAATTGGTCACCCTTACGGCATGAGCGGTGCCCGTATGGTTGGTCACGCACTGATCGAAGGCAAGCGCCGCGGCGCCAAGTATGTTGTCTGCACCATGTGTATTGGTGGCGGCATGGGCGCGGCAGGTCTGTTCGAAGTATTCTGAGACTAAGCCTGATACAAGGCAAAGTTACAAAATCAGGCCCACGGGAATGCTTTCCGTGGGCCTGATTTTATTTCAGGGTTCGTATTTGTAGCCGACGCCATATACCGAATGAATCAGATCTTTGTCGGGGTAGGCCTGCTCCAGCTTCCGGCGCAGATTGCGGATATGACTGTCAACGGCACGGTCGGTCACTACGCGATGATCCACATAGGCATGATCAAGTAACTGGTCGCGGGAAAACACCCGACCGGGCGCAGCGACCATGGTTTTGATCAGCCTCATCTCAACGGGCGTCACTGCCAGCGACTTGCCGTTCAGCGACACCGTATAGGCCTCCTCATCGATAATCAGGCCTTCCTGGCTACTGTTCGCCGGTTCCTGGCGACCTACTCGACGCAGGATGGCCTTGACGCGTGACACCAGTTCACGCGGACTGAAGGGTTTGCACAAATAGTCATCTGCACCCAGTTCCAGCCCCAGCAGCCTGTCGATTTCCTCAACGCGTGCCGTCACCATGATGACCGGAACATCGCTGAAAGTTCGCAACTCCCGACAGACATCCAGGCCATCACGTCCGGGCAGCATCAAATCGAGTACGATCAGCGCAGGTGGCTGTTGTCGTACGACCGTCAACACCTCATTGCCATGATCGACGATGCGGGTCATGTAGCCCGAGGCTTCCAGATAGTCCTTCATCAGACTGCTGAGCCTGGGCTCGTCTTCAACGATCAGTATCAATGGAGACTCTGCGGTCGACGCCATAGAAGAGGCATTATCAGATGCGTTAGTTTGCTCAGTCATAACCTGGCTCAGTGATAGACAGTTGTGGTTCAGCTTCGATTGACCGGGAAGCGAATGGTCAGACACAAACCACCCAGCTCGGAGTGACTTGCCTGTATTGTCCCGTCATGTCCCTCGACGATTTTTTTGCAGATCGCCAGCCCCAGCCCTGCCCCGCCGCGGGCACGGTTGCGCGACGTCTCCACGCGGAACAGACGGTCAAACAGTGAATTTAAAAGTGGCGCCGGTACACCTGGGGGGGAGTCCTGGATGACAATAACAAGCTCGTCGTCCTGTTGAGTTGCCTCTAGCCTGAGTACCCCGCCCGCATCCGTGTATTTGAGCACATTCTCCAACAGGTTATTGAACAGCTGTCTCAAACGGCCACCATCAGCCAGAATCATCAGCGGCTCTTCTGCCATGTCGTATTGGACATCAATCTTCTGCGCTGCAAGACGGGGCCGATACTGCAGCAGGGCATCAGAAAGCACGTCGCGTAGGTCCTGTGGCTCCTTGCGATAACTCAGTGCGCCCAGGTCAGCCAGGGAGAGGTCGTAGAGATCGTCCACCAGCTGACTCAGCGCCAGCACTTCTGTCTGCAGCGATCGAATGCTCTGACCGTCCAACTTGCGAACACCGTCCTCAAGCGCTTCCAGCTCGCCTTTCAGAATCGACAGGGGAGTGCGTAGCTCGTGAGAAACATCCGCCATAAAGTTCTTGCGCAGCTTTTCATTCTTTTTCAGTGACAGAGCCAGCAGGTTGAAATCGTCAGCCAGCCGTCCGAGCTCATCGCGGGAATTCAATTGGATGCGGTGTTCGTAATCTCCCACTGCCAGACGTCGCGTGCCACTGGCGATCAGCCTTACTGGCTGCATCAACAGCCGCGCCAGCACGGTGGCAACTACGGCAGCCAGCAGCAGCGAAAGCCCACTGATCACCCAGGTAGCCTGACGCTGCTGCGCCTCAAAGGCCTTGGCAGCGGCAGAGCTGACCTGTGTAAACGGCAACAGCGCCACATGCCCCACTAATTCTCCATTAACAGTGACTGCGCGAAGGTTTTCTATGTCAACCGTATCCAGGCGGGCGCCTGCCAGGTAATCAAGCTCAGCGTCGAGCAGGCTGATACGAATATTGAGACCCAGCAGCGTTTCGTCAGCCGGGCCATCGGACTCATCCACACCGCTGGGGCCCAGATCCATTGCACGCATCAAACTGTACCAGGCGCCGCGCTGTCTTCCGCGCAGAAAGTCCCAGCCGCCGTTTTCTTCATAGGCCTGGGCCAGAACGGGGATCAATCGTTCTACGCGTTGCTGCTCCTGCTGACTCAGATAGCCGATAAAGCCACGCGCAAAACTTGCCTGCATGGCAATAGCCATGGCCAGCGCCACCACTACACTGGTGGCAAACAGTCCCAAAAACAGTTTTGCCGTTACACCCGGTCTGATCAATGCCCTGCTCCGTCAATATTCGACCGCACATTAAGGCCGATGCTCAGGGCATAATCAATACCACCAATAACGATGTCACAAATATTCCTGAATTCCTGCACATTTACACGGCAAACAGCTGTGTTTCGATATCTGCAAATGCCTTGAATTCAAGCGCATTGCCGGATGGATCCATGAAAAACAGCGTAGCCTGCTCACCTGGCTGCCCTTTGAATCGGACATAGGGTTCAATAATGAACTGCGTGTCCAGCGCGCGCAGTTTGGCTGCCAGCGCCTCCCAGTCAGGCAGGGTCAGGACCACGCCGAAATGCGGCACTGGCACACCATGCCCGTCCACATGATTGTTCATCTGGTTTACCTGACCATCGCGGCCAATTCGGGGATTCAGGTGCACAACAAGCTGATGACCAAACAGGTTGTAATCAATCCATTGGTCAGAGCTGCGGCCCTGCGGCAGACCGAGACGATTGCCATAAAATTCACGTGCCTCGTCAAGGTCTCGCACCTGTATTGCCAGATGAAAGGGTGTCAGCATGGGCTCTCCTGCACCGGTAGGGTGCTGTCAGTCAACGGGTGGTTTGTTGCGAAGGGATTTTACTGCAGCCACACGTCGTTTAGTATCCAGACGTTTGCGCTTCTGGCCTTTGGGTATTCGGGTAGGAACCCTGGGCGCTGCCGGCTGGGCTGCCTTGTCTATCAGGGACTGCAGGCGCACCAACGCATCCTCGCGGTTTTTTTCCTGCGTGCGAAAACGCTGGGCTTTGATGATCAATACGCCCTCGCGGCTGATTCGCCGGTCCTTCAAGTCAAGCAGCGCCGACTTGATATGTGCCGGCAGACTTGACGCAGGGATGTCAAAGCGTAAATGAATGGCCGACGACACCTTGTTGACGTTTTGCCCGCCCGCCCCTTGAGCCCGCACCGCGGTCAGCTCGACCTCCTGCTCGTTAACTCTGATCATCCAGAACCTTTATTTAGAAACCGAAATAGCGTTGTGTCCTGTGATAGTAGCGGATCGCGGGGCGACATTAAAACTCAGCAGAGAATCGCCCGTTTTTGGTGCAAATACACGAATTCAGAACCAAAACGACTCAGGGCATGCACGGCTAATGCGCTCGTCATCGTGCAGTTAAAAGCATCATGCCTGACCGCCATAGCCATATAAACTTTTATTTTCAGATATATCAACACTATAGCGCACCGTATAAAAAACTGGCACGCCACATGCATTTAACAGATCAAGCATCGGCACTCCCCTGCTGATGCGGTAAATGGAACTGACTCTCCCCTTTTCCATTGATGGGTGATCTCGCCCACGTGTGTATCCCCGTACCACGTGGGCTTTTTTTTGCCTGCTATACTAGGGTCTTGAATTCGAAACAGGCCCAACCCTATGACCATAACCCGCCCTCTGATCTTGCGCATGTTGCTGATCGCAGCTTTATCGATACTGTCAGCATCTCCCGTGCTGGCCTGGGACGCTCTGGGGCATCGCCTGTCGGCCTACCTCGCCTACGATCAAATGAACGAGGCACAACGCAGATTCTGGGTTAGCACGCTACAGGGCCATCCCAGGTATCAGCAGGACTTTGTGACCGCCATGCCGGCAGAAATAGCAGCTCAGGGTGCAATCGCCCAGGCGCGCTGGCAGTTCGGACAGGCTGCTGTCTGGCCCGATATAGCGCGCGGCTTCCGAGGCCTGGATGAGCGTTTCCATTTCCCTGACCGTCACTGGATAGATGGCGCCTGGGTCAGGGATGATGTGGAGATGCAGGGCAATATCTACATTGATATGGAGCCATTGCCTGATATCCAGGGACCACAAGACCAACAGATCACTCGGGAATACCAGGCAGATAATGTGCTGACGGGACTGGTTTACGCGAGGCGCGTACTGGTGACCAACAGCGACCCGGAAGAGCGCGCCATCGCGCTTTGCTGGTTGCTGCATCTGGGCGGCGACATCCATCAACCATTACACGCAGGCGCGCTCTATTCCCCGGGAGTCTTTCCGGACGGCGACCGCGGCGGCAATGGCATCGCCGTCGACACTACAAATCTGCACGCAATGTGGGACGGCGCCTTACGTGGTGTCAGCCTGCAGCGCAATCTGAGTGAACTGCGTGACATTCAGCGCAGCCTGAGAGAGCATGAGTTTGCCTTCACGCCGGGCACCTGGCTGCTGGAGAGTCGCGAACTGCTGCATGCCGCCGTTTATCCTGATGCCGTCATCAGTGCCATACAGCGCAGCGAACGCACTGGCAATCAGCTGGACAGCATTGAAACCAGTGACAGCTATCGTGACGGTATGCGCACCATGGCTTTGCAACGGATTGCCGAAGCTGGCCAGCGCCTGCTCCGCACTCTAAATGAACTACACGGACAGCCCTGACTTCATGAAATATTCCGCAATTATACGGTCGCCCTGGTCGCTCGGCGCTCTGGCATTTTATACAAGCCTGACACTTTGCTCGTTGGCCAGTGCCCAGGATGCTGACGAGGAAATCGTTGCCGAGCTCGAGAAACCATTATGGGAGCTCGGCGTCGGCGCCGGCGCCCTGATGCAGCCCCACTACCCGTCATCGTCAGAACATCAGACTCGCGGCCTGGCACTGCCCTACCTTGTTTACCGCGGCGAAGTGCTGCGCATCGGTGATGGCCAGTCGGCTCGTGCAGTAGCCGCAGAGAACAGCCGCTACGAACTGTCCATGTCTTTCGCTGCGGCGTTTGACGCCGACAGCGAGGGCAATGAACTGCGTCGAGGCATGGACGACCTGGACTTCATTTTTGAAGTGGGCCCGCAACTGGTCTTTAAACTTGGCAAATACACTTACAGCGACACCAGTCGCAGTGAGTTACAGCTGGCACTGCAGGCACGTGCCGCCTTTTCCACCGATTTTGGTCGTATCGATCATCGTGGCTATGTGTTCGAACCAATGCTGCGCTATCGCCACTACGGATTGTTCAGCCCGCAACTGGAAGCCACTGTTTCTCTGCGGCCTATCTGGGCGACGCGCGAACTGCACCAATATTTCTACGATGTGGCTGCTGTTGACGCCACCGCTTTCAGACCCGCCTACCAGGCTGAGTCCGGCTACTTTGGTACCGGACTGAACTTCTCTGGCACCTGGCATCTGTCTGACAAGGCAAGGGTTTTTGGCGGCATACAGACCAGCTTCCACTACGGCGCCGCCAACCGTCAAAGCCCCCTGTTTGAAGACGATTTCACCATGGGTGTCGCCATTGGGTTTATCTGGAACTTCCTGGAAAGTGAACGTATGGTAGTGAGACCCTGATGGCCGAGCCACTCAAAAACCTTTATGGGCAGGAGATTCCGCATCGTGTCGCGGACATGATCAGCAATGCGTCCCCGATCTTTGATCGACAGCGTTTTCTTGATTACGTACTGCCTGAGTATGACGGGCTGGAATTAATGCCACGCGGCTGGCATATGGCTGATGGACTTAAACATGCCTTGCCGGAAGACTACGAGACCGCTATTGACATACTGCTGGCCTCACTGCCGCCGGCGCGACCACCAGTAGCAGAAACATCCGCGACAGCAGATCGTGAAGGCAACACTCTGGCACCCTTCATCTTCATGCCGCATACATTTTTTGTCGCACGTTATGGATTAAATCATTTCGACGCTTCGATGCGCGCACAGTATGAACTGACACAGCGCTTTACCGCCGAATTCAGTATCCGGCCATTTCTGCAACAGTTCCCTGAACGGACTTTGAAAGTATTGCGAGGCTGGACTGAAGACAGCAGCGAACATGTCAGGCGGCTGGTCTCGGAAGGAACACGTCCACGCCTGCCCTGGGCTTCACGGCTGCCTGCATTTCAGAAAAACCCAGAACCAGTGCTGTCAGTGCTTGAGCTTCTCAAAGATGACCCGTCCCTGTACGTGCGCAGATCGGTGGCAAATAATCTCAATGACATTGGCAAAGACAACCCTGACCACTTGTTTGAAACTGCTGAACGCTGGCTCAAGAACGCCAGCCCGGATCGCGAATGGATTATCAGTCATGCGCTGCGCGTTGCCATCAAGAACGGTGAACCGCGGGCGTTGCGGCTGATCGGGTTTGGGAGTAAGCCTCAGGTATCGCTCAGTGATATAAACATTACGCCGGACGTCGTCACAGAAGGCGATAGCCTTGCGTTTAGTGTCACCATCAA
Source organism: Pseudohongiella sp. SYSU M77423 (assembly GCF_029911965.1). Lineage (NCBI taxonomy): Bacteria > Pseudomonadati > Pseudomonadota > Gammaproteobacteria > Pseudomonadales > Pseudohongiellaceae > Pseudohongiella > Pseudohongiella sp. SYSU M77423. The sequence goes on from NZ_JARYTH010000001.1 coordinate 158,577, forward strand.
CAGCAAGGTCCCGGCTTCGCAGTCCTTGCTGATCGATTTCGTGGTGCATTACCTTAAAGCCAATGGCAGCAGTCGCGGCAAAGTGTTTAAACTGACCCGTATGGAACTTGATGGAAAACAGAGTGTGACCGTTGGCAAGCGCATATCACTAAAACCCATGACCACTCGCAAGCACTACGCAGGCGAACACAGACTGGAGTTGCTGATCAATGGCACTGCCTACCCGCTAGGTTCATTTTCGCTCGTGACGGAGGATAAACCCCAGGTCCAGGCGATCCTTCCAGAAGCCAAGTAAGGGCCGCAGCGCAGTATTGCTGATGCTGTGTTTTCCGTAGCTCAACAGCGCACCACCATCTGCTGTTGCCAGCAGCGCCAGTGTTCTGGGCTGAGGCTGATATTTTCGCAATCGGCGGTCATTCAGAAATGCCATGACATTATGCGCCAGCGTAGGGCCCTGCCGGACAGCATATACCCCAGAGCGCTGGCTGCCTTTGTGCGAACAGGCGTCGCCGCTGATGAACACCTGCGGGTGATTCACACTTTGCAGACAGGCATCAACTCGCAGAAAGCCCCTTTTATCAGTCGCCAGTCCCGAACAGGCATACCAGGGCAGTGGCGCGGCTCCCGTCGCCAGCACGACAACATCCGGGTGCGCAACGATCTTGCCTCCGGACCATAACTGCCCGTCGCGGATGTTGGAAATAAACGTGTCAGGCAGGCACTCAATCTCGCGTTCCCGCAACAGAGCGGCAGCTGCCCGTTGCAGCTCTACTGGCTGCCCCGGCAACAGCTCTTCAGCGCAAATCAATCTGAATCCGGTGGTGGGCAATTTCCATTGCAGTGCCAGCACCAGCTCAAAAGCGGCGGGGCCACCTCCCAGCACAACAATTTCGCCGGGTGGTTGCTGACGCCAAAGCTGCCAGCGTTGAAAAAAATTGGCAAAAGGTTTTGCCGGCTCGATGGGAACACTACCGTCGTTTTTGGGGACCGGCGGCTCTGAACCGGTGTTGATAGACAGAACCTGGTAGGTAATGGACTGATTATTACTCAGCACCAGTTTTTGATTGTCAGCGTTCATGGCACTGACTTCACCATATACCAGGTGCAGACCCACCGCGTCAGCGAGCGGTCTCAGGTCAACGGCACACTGCTCAACATGGAACCGTCCCGCCAGCAGACCCGGCATCATGCCCGAATACCAGGCATGCGTTCCTGGCGATATCAGCACACTGTTCTCAGGCACTTTGAGACCCTTTTCGGCCCAGCATCGCATGGCGACCAGATGCGTATGTCCAGCACCAGCCATTACCAGCGGAGCATCCATATTGTGTTGTGCCTGTGTCACATTTACTGCCAGGGGGTTGGCCACAGTAGTATCATCGCATTACACTGAATCCACTGATCATAACAGGATTCTCAGTTAGCCATGACGACTCAATCAAATTCCCGCTGGATCGACCTGCGCAGTGATACCGTAACCCAGCCAACTGAGGCGATGCGGCAGGCCATGTTCACTGCAGATGTCGGCGATGACGTCTGGGGCGAAGACCCAACCGTCATCAGGCTGCAGCAGGTGCTGGCAGAGCGCGCCGGTCTTGAGGCAGGTCTGTTTCTGCCGTCAGGCACACAGTCAAATCTGGTGGCTTTGCTCACACATTGCGGGCGCGGCGATGAGTACATTGTCGGACAGCAGGCACACACCTATCGCTACGAAGGCGGCGGAGCAGCAGCACTGGGCGGCATACAGCCGCAACCTTTGCCAATGACCGAATTCGGTGGCCTGGACCTGCATGATGTCGAAAAGGCCATCAAACCCGACGATTGCCATTTCGCGCGCACCCGCCTGCTATGTCTGGAAAATACCGTGCACGGCAAGGTACTGCCTCTGGACTATCTTGCTCAAGCCAGCGAGGTCGCTCAGGAATATGGTCTGCAGCGACACCTGGACGGGGCCAGGATTTTCAACGCTGTTATGGCGCTGGGCTGTAAACTCACCGATATTAGCCAGCACTTTGATACGGTGTCGATATGCCTGTCGAAAGGACTTGGGGCACCGGTCGGCTCAGTACTGCTCGGCCCTGTCGATTTCATTGAGCAGGCCCGGCGCTGGCGCAAAGTCACCGGTGGCGGAATGCGTCAGGCGGGCATTCTGGCAGCCGCTGGATTGCATGCGCTGGATCATCATGTCGAACGTCTGGCTGACGATCATCGCCGTGCCAGACTGTTGGCGGAGCGCCTGCAGGCAGCCGGATACTCAGTAGCAACGCCGCAGACCAACATACTGTTTGTTGACTCAAGTGAGCTGCCACGTACAGCACTTGCACAGTGGCTGGATAGACACGGTATCAAGGCCGACTGCCTGGGCCGCGACAATATTCGGCTGGTGACGCACCTGGATGTATCGGATGCCGACATAGATCGCGCAGCCGAGGTCTTTACCGAGTTCCTGCGCGAGCATCGCCTTTAATTACAATTACTTATCAAATATTTTGCTCACCCGAAAAATTTGCGTTAAGCTCAATCAACAGCGTCTGATATCCCAGATGCATGTTTGAACCGCAGAGACCTGGCCTCAACACCCCGACGCCAAATCTCTTGCAATTGACCCAAACGGTCTGACAGCGGTGGAGACATCTTATGTTCGATAAACTCGAGCGCGCCCGACTGGAAGAAATTCACTTCCGGCATGACCCCGATTCCCGGCTGAACGCCATTATTGCCATTCATAACACCCGTCTGGGCCCGGCCCTCGGCGGCTGTCGATGCATTCATTACACAAGTGACGATCAGGCTGTAGACGACGCCATCAGACTGGCCCGAGGTATGAGCTACAAGGCTGCTCTGGCCGGCGTACCGCAGGGCGGTGGCAAAGCTGTCATCATGCTACCCGCCGACGGCGTTGAAGATCGCAAAAGTCTCTACCAGGCCTTCGGGCGCTTCGTTCACGACCTGGGGGGGCGCTATATCACCGCTGCTGACAGCGGCACAACGCTGGCCGACCTGGATGAAGTATCAGGTGTCACACCCTACGTGTCAGGCACCAGCCGAGATGGCTTCAACCCGTCACCGCTGACTGCACTGGGTGTTTTTGCTGGTATCAAGGCAGCCTTGCGACACAAACTCAGGCGCAATTCACTTAAAGACATACATGTCGCGATTCAGGGCGTCGGCAACGTCGGGTACGCGTTGGCGGCATTGCTTGCAGACGCTGGCGCCAGGCTTACTGTCAGCGACACCGATCCGGCCAAGACAGCGCGCTGTGTCTCAGAGTTTGGAGCCACCGTAGTAACGGGCGATGACATTCTGACGCAGGAATGTGATGTGCTGGCACCCTGTGGCCTGGGTGGCATCCTCAATGACATCAGCATCCCGCAGCTGCGCTGCCCAATCGTGGCCGGCGCCGCAAACAATCAGCTGCAAAAACCTGAGCATGGCGCTCTGCTGCACCAGTCCGACATCCTTTACGCGCCTGACTATGTCATCAATGCCGGTGGCCTGATCACGGTATCTCTGGGTTATATGAATGCCTCCATGCCTGGGATTCAGCAACGTGTACTGGCGCTCGAGACTACCCTGCTGACGCTGTTCGAACGCAGCCACGCCGAGGGAAGTCCAAGCAGCGACATTGCTGATCAGATGGCCGAGGACATTCTGTATCAGCGTCATTTCGGACAGCGCGTCCGCAAAACTGGTGATCTGACAATCTGATGGCCTGACTGACAGGAGGGCAAACCATGTCCACTCCAGTGCCGAGCTCCATTGAAAAACCACGTTATGTTGCACCACCTCCGCTGGTGTATATCGAACCCAGTGGCAAAAGTAATCGGGATCTGCCAGCGCAGATCGATTTCGACTGGCTGCGTCAGGCCTATCAGCATATGTCGCTGATTCGAGCGCTCGACAAAAAAGCCGTTGCACTGCAGCGTACCGGCCAGATGCGTACCTACCCTTCCTGCCTGGGACAGGAAGCCGTGGGCATCGGGACCGGGATGGCAATGAAGGACGCCGATGTATACGTGCCCTACTACCGCGATCAGGCGACACTGTATCTGCGTGGCGTGCAACTGAAACAGATATTGCAGCTTTGGGGCGGCGATGAACGCGGCCACTTGTTTGACGGGGCAGCCAAAAAAGACCTGCCCATCTGCGTGCCCATTGCAACACAGCTGACCCAGGCCGCAGGCGCTGCGGTCGCTCTTAAAAGCAAAGGGGTAAAGGGCGCCGTCGTCACCAGTTGTGGTGATGGTGCCACTTCGCGCGGCGACTTTTATGAAGCACTAAACGTTGCCGGCCTCTGGCAGCTACCACTGGTAACTGTCATCAACAATAACCAGTGGGCTATCTCGGTTCCCCGGCAGATGCAGTCAGGAACACCAACCCTGGCACAGAAAGCGGTGGCGGCCGGAATCGAGGGTATTCAGGTAGACGGCAATGATGTCGTGGCCGTGTTCGATGCCGTCAATCATGCCCTGCAAAAAGCGCGCAGTGGCAAAGGCCCCACACTGATTGAGGCGATTACCTACCGACTCGGAGACCATACCACAGCAGACGATGCAACCCGCTACCGCAGCGCCTCTGAAGTCAGTGATGCCTGGCAACGCGAACCCATCAAACGCCTTCAGACCTGGCTGCATGATCACGATGCCTGGGATGCCACCCGTGAGCAATCACTGCATGGCGAAATCAAACAGCAGATCGAGCGTGCCGTCGCTGACTATCTGGCCATTGAACCAGCACCGGTGGATGACATTCTGCGATATCAGTACGCCGACATGACACCAGCGCTCAAACAACAACGCGCCTGGCTGCTGCAGCGGCACGGGGGGTAGCTATGGGCAAAGACAACAACAGCAACACTCACGAAGTTACACTGGTCGAAGCGGTCAATCTGGCGCTGCGCCGGGCATTGAGCGACGACCCGGACGTGGTGCTGCTGGGCGAGGACATCGGCACCAACGGTGGCGTATTTCGCGCAACCGAGGGCCTGAAGCAGGATTTTGGCTATAAGCGTGTCATTGACACACCACTGGCGGAATCCATGATCGCCGGCCTCAGCGTTGGCATGGCCACACAGGGCATGAAACCAGTGGCGGAAATCCAGTTTATGGGATTCATATTTGCTGCCTTTGAACAGATAGTGTGCCATGCGGCACGTATGCGAAATCGCACGCGCGGCAGACTGCATTGCCCGCTGGTGATCCGCGCTCCTTTTGGGGGTGGCATACAGGCGCCCGAGCATCATTCTGAAAGCACTGAGGCGCTGTTTGCCCATATACCTGGTCTGCGGGTCGTCATACCGTCATCGCCCACTCGTGCCTACGGACTGCTGCTTTCGGCCATCCAGTGTCCGGATCCGGTGCTGTTCCTGGAGCCCAAGCGGATTTACCGTATGGTCCGCCAGCGCCTGGTCGACTCGGGCAAAGGCCTTCCGCTGGACACCTGTTTTACGCTGCGTCAGGGCAAGGATGTCACGCTGGTGTCATGGGGTGCGGCGATGCACGAAACTCTGCAGGCGGCCGAGAGGCTCGCCCGGGACGGAATCGAGTGTGAAGTGATTGATGTCGCCACCATCAGCCCTCTCGATTTCGACACCATCAAGCGCTCTGTGCAGCACACAGGTCGCTGCGTAATTGTTCAGGAGGCGCCCCGCAATGGCGGCGTTGCTTCAGAAATCAGCGCCAGACTTGCAGAAACCTGCCTGATGCATTTGCGCGCTCCGGTACAGCGGGTGACCGGTTATGACGCCACCATGCCATATCCACGGCAGGAACATCTGTATATGCCAGCAACCGACGATATCATCGCGGCGGCTAGAACCACTCTGGAGGGCTTATGAAATACTTCAAACTGCCTGATTTGGGGGAAGGTCTGCAGGAAGCGGAAATTGTTGAATGGCATATCGCCCAGGGCGATGAAGTCAGCGAAGACCAGACAATTCTGTCCGTCGAAACAGCCAAGGCCATCGTTGATCTGCCAGCACCCCAGGCCGGCAAGATTGTAAAACTGTTTGGTCAGCCGGGTGATATCGTGCATGTGGGCGACCCGCTGCTTGAGTATGACGCCGAAAGTGATGACTCAGGGACCGTCGTGGGTGAAATGTCTGGCCCCTCCGATGACAACGCTGTTCAGGAGGACGACTTTATCATTGGCAGTGCCCATGATGACGCTGACTTACCGGCACCTGTGCGGGAACGATCGGCATTCAGCGGTGGTACGCCGTTGAAAGGCGTTCAGCGTGTGATGGCAAAAAACATGTCCAGGGCTCACGCCGAAGTGGTCAGTGTTTCAATCCATGATGACGTGGACATTCACGCCTGGCAGAGCGGTGAGGACCCGACCATGCGGCTGGTCCGTGCTATAGCGGCGGCCTGCCTGGCAGAGCCCGGACTGAACACCTGGTACGATGGTGAACGCATGGCTGTAAAGCAGCACGAGCACATCGATCTGGGAATCGCCGTTGATACACCCGACGGACTGTTTGTACCGGTGCTGCGCGACATTGCGGGACGTGACCGTGCTGATCTTCGCAAGGGGCTGAATGCGCTGCGTGAAGCGGTCAACACACGCAAAATTCCACCTGAGGAGATGCGGGGTGCGACCATCACGCTGTCCAACTTCGGCACCATGGCCGGTCGTTATGCCAATCCGGTGATTGTGCCGCCCATGGTCGCTATTCTGGGTGCCGGAAAAATACGCAGGCAAGCCGTCGCCACTGACGATGGCATTGAAGCCCACCGGGTACTGCCGCTATCGCTGAGTTTTGACCACCGCTGTGTCAGTGGCGGCGAGGCTGCCCGCTTCCTGGCAGCCGTGATGAAGGATCTGGGCCAGCCCTGACCACTCAGTGCAGGACGTTACCACGCTCCTGCATTAGCATGGACACTTCTGCGGCATCGAACTGGTATTCGGTGCCGCAGAATTCGCAGGCGATATTGACGGCACCGTGTTCAGCAACAATGCTGTCCACTTCTTCTTTGCCAATGGAGATCAGTGCTCTGGCAGTACGCTCGCGCGAACAGCTGCACTGATAATGGAATGTGCGCGGCTCAAACAGTTCGACCTGCTCCTGATGATAAAGCCTGTGCAACAGGGCCTCATTGTCCAGCTGCAACAGCTCGCTGGTGGTCAGTGTCTGTGCCAGCATCACCAGGTGCTGCCAGGCATCATCGCGATCATCATCGTCTTGCTGCGAGGAACCCGGCAACTGCTGCAGCATGAAGCCGCAGGCCTGTTCCCCATCAACTGCAAAAATGAACCAGCTTGGCAGCTGCTCGGACTGATCAAAGTAGGTCTGCAGGGCGGCCGACAGGGATCCGCCTTCCAGTGACACAATACCCTGGTAGGGTTCGTGTTTGCGCGAGTCGACAGTAATGACCAGCACGCCGTCACCCGTCAGGGTCGTAAACTCGCTGCTCTTGGGCGGTGAGTCAAACCTGGCAATACCCCGAATAGCGCCTTCGCTGGTGCACTCGGACATGATCAGGCTCAGCTCACCATCGCCACGCACCTGCAGCACCAGCCGCCCCTCGTACTTGATGGCCGATCCCAGCAACACGCTGGCTGCCAGAAACTCACCCAGCAAATGGCGAACTCCTTCTGGATAGGCGTGGTTACTGACTGTATCCAGGTAACTCTTGTTCAACCGCACGATTTCGCCGCGCACATCCGACTGACTGAAAAGGAATCGCTGACAAGTGTCAATTTGGGCTGGTTTGGACATGGGGCTCCCCGTACATTGGCGTGATACTATTTTACGCGTCCTGCACCGTCTTTGCACAGACGTGAATTGATGCTAATTTAGGCGGATGTCCAGTAGTCGACCTCTCTGCCTTTTTATTGCATGCCTGTTGTTTCTGCCCAGCCTGGCGCTTGGGCACGACATGACCGACATCGCCCGCGAACGGATGGCCTCCGGTGGCTATCTTGAGGTCATGTGGACTGGCGCCGAGCATATGCTGAGTGGTTACGACCACCTTCTCTTCCTGCTTGGCGTCATGTTCTTTCTGACGCGCTTCGTCGACATTCTTAAATTTGTTACGGCTTTCACCATCGGCCATACCATCACGCTGATTTTCGCTACCTATGCCGGCATCACCGCCAACCACTATCTGATTGATGCCGTGATCGCCCTGACGGTGGCCTACAAGGGTTTTGAGAACATCAACGGTTTCCAGCGCTGGCTGGGCACCAGAGCTCCCAGTCTGCTGCTGATGGTTTTCATCTTCGGCCTGATTCATGGTTTTGGTCTGTCCGCGCGACTCCAGGCTGTAACACTGGCCGAGGACCCGGCACTGCTGAGTAAAATCCTGCTGTTTAACGTTGGCGTCGAATTTGGTCAGATCATTGCGCTGGTGATCATGGCGGTGGCCATCAGAGCCTGGCAACAGGTCAGCGCATGGCCGAAAATCAGTTATGTCGCCAACATCAGCCTGATTCTGGCCGGCGCCGTGCTGCTGGTGGTGCAACTGACCGGTTACGCTCGCGAGCAGGCCGAAATCAACGCTCCGGTGCGTTTCACGGTGTTCACTGACCAGGACCAGATGATGGGCCAGGTCACTGACGGCAGTGGGCAGGGCCTTGGCAATGCAAGCGTGCAGATCACCGACGTCGCCTCGGGGACCAGCAATGAAGTGAGCACCGATGCTGATGGCTGGTTCTCGTTCGCTGGCACAATTGACAACAGCTATCAACTCCAGGCGAGCACTGCCCAGGGGGATAGCGGAAGCACCAGTGTGGCGCTGGGGGATCCGGCCCCTGCCCATGAGCATGAGGCCTTCCACATACCTTTCTATTTCATCATCGCCGCCCTGCTGCTGCTTTCGGCGCTGCTTGTACGGCGTTTCAACCCACCGCACAAGCCTGCGGTTTGAGCCTTCCCTCGCAGCGGGCGCTGACAGCTCTGACCACATTTCGCACCAGTGCATCGCCAGCCGTAAGACTCGACCCGTCAGCGACTCCCGTCTGCTGTGTCAGGATCGATTCGGGATGGAACTGCACCGCCATCCACGGCAACGTGCGATGCATGACCGCCATGGTGTGACAACTCTCGTCATCTGTGATCGCAACCGGCGCAAGCGCCTCTGGCAATCGGCTTGCCACCAGGGAATGATAGCGACCGGCCATGAACCGGGGCGGCAGCCCGCTGAACATCAGACAGCCATCGTGTTTCACCATTGATGCCTTGCCGTGTCTGGGTGTGGGCATGACACCCAGCTCACCGCCACAGTATTCAACCATCGCCTGCAGGCCCAGACACACTCCAAATACTTGAAGCCCCTGCTGCTCGCAGAGACTGAGCGTTGTCTGACAGTCAAAGTCGGCTGGCCGACCAGGGCCTGGTGAAAGGATCACCAGGTCGAAAGCCTGCCCAGACAAGGCACGACGGGCAGCCTCAGGTCGCAGCGTGATCACATCCACCCCCTGCATGCGGAAACAGGCGGCAAGTGTCTGTACAAATGAATCCTGGTGATCAACCATCAGTGCACGTAAATTCGGCGTTTTGATCGCTGCCTGCGATTGAGGGGCTGCACCGACTGTATTCTCTTTCTTTGCGGGCTGCAGCGCTGCCAGCAAAGCGGATGCTTTCAGGCGGGTTTCCGCTTCTTCCGCATGCGGGTCGGAATCATGCAATAAGGTTGCACCGGCACGGACGTGTGCAATGCCCCGCTGCAGATGGATGGTCCGCAGTGTGAGCCCGGTGTCCATGCTGCCGTCAAAACCCAGCCGCCCGAAGGCGCCACCATACCATTGCCTAGGTGACTTCTCGTGCTGCTCTATGAATGCCATCGCAGCACGCTTGGGAGCACCTGTCACAGTTACCGCCCAGGTATGCGCAAGAAAGGCATCCAGAGCGTCAAATTGCGGCAGCAGCCGCCCCTCAACATGATCAACGGTATGTATCAAACGTGAATAGAGTTCCGGTTGTCGCCTGCCGATAACACGCACAGATCCGGGCTCACAGATCCGGCTTTTGTCATTGCGGTCGACATCCGTACACATCGACAGCTCTGCCTCATCCTTGGCTGAATTCAGCAGCTCGCGAATCAGTTCGGCATCCTCCAGTGCATTTCTGCCTCTGGCGATTGTCCCCGAGATGGGACAGCTTTCGACCCGCCTGCCAGCGACCCGAACGTACATTTCAGGTGAGGCGGAAATCAGAAACTCGTCTTGGCCCAGATTCATCAGTGCCAGATAAGGTGCCTGATTTGCCTTTTGCAGACGCCGGAAAATTGCACTGGGCAACTCGGCTGTGGCCTGGCTGAACATTTGTCCTGGAACCACTTCAAACAGGTCACCGCGACTGAAGCAGGCTTTCGCCTTCTCCACCAGCGCCGCATACTCACCAGGGGCATGATCGCAACGCTGACCAATTTTGGCGCTGACTTTTGCAGCAGCGTTTTCGGTGACGGTCTGCGGCGCCAGGCGTTTAAGTCCGCCAGTGGTCTGCGTTTCGCCATGCGAGTCGCGACAGAAGAATTCGTAGCGAAGCAGGTCCCCCGCGCCTGTTGCCGGATCGACCACAATAAGTTCATCCGGCAGGTACAACACCAGGTCTCGTTGCTTCTTCGCTCTGGGGTGTTGCAGCTCAACAGGTTCAAATTGAAAAGCAAGGTCGTAACCGAAAGGTCCATAAAGCCCCAGAAAACTGTCCTCATCACTGGCGAAGTGCGCCAGTATGTGACGAATAACCGACATGACACTCGGCCGCCGCGTTCGCATCTCTTCGGTTTCATCTGCGGCCGCCTCTGCCGCAGGCAACACCTCCACACGCAACTCACGCGATTCCATGATGTCGCAGCAGCTTATTGATGCCTGAGCAGCAAGTGAGCGATGAATTTCTGGCAGCAGGACAGTGCCGCGTGAATTCAGTGCCTCGACACGCACGCAGTAATCACGAGAGGTAATCCGCAAGGGCGGGTTGATGAAGGCCAGTGACTTGCGCCGGTATCGGCCCGGATAATCTACTTCGCAGCTGAAAACAGCCCCCGGACGAGTGTCCAGCGCCTGCACGATCCGCGTCAGCTCAGCGCTGCCATCACACTGGCTTTGCTGTCGGTTGACGACAACACCACCGTCGGTGGTATATCGGGTCTGTTGTATGTGCACGATCATTCTCCTCTTAAGTTTCAAGAGGCTGCCACCCTGGGAGAGCTGGCTTGATCGTTACTTTGTGAAGAGTTGATCCGGGATTTCAGATCGGTTCTTGCAGGTATGACTCAGGCCGCCTTCCTGTCGGGGGCAGCCTGAAAACAATGCCTATCTGAAGGCGTTTATGCTGTTTTCCTGGCGGCCCTTGTTGCTAAACCACCAGAAATATACGGTCTGAATGTTCATAGGTCGCAATGATGCGCCCGATCCGCGCCCTGTGTCAAGCCAGCATTACCATGGAATACGCTGCCCGTCATAGGCAATGAATGCGCCGCTATCAACCGGGCCGGCCTGCTGAATTACCGACAGCAGACCATTAGCGCTGGTCTCTGTGTCGATAAGACCGTTCGGCCCTCCCATGTCGGTCCGCACCCAGCCCGGATGCAGGCTCAGTACAATAAACTGCTCTGGCTGCAGATCAATTGAGAGTGACTTGACGGCCTGATTCAGGGCGGATTTGGCAGTCCGATAGATGTAGGACCCGCCACTGCCATTGTCGGCCACCGACCCCATTTTTGAACTCATGAATGCAATGCGTCGCTCATTGCCCTGCCGGAGATTGGGCATCAGTTTCTGAGTGAGAAGCAGTGGCGCGATGGTATCGACGTGAAAGACCTGCAGCCAGTCATCAGCCTGCAACTTGCCGAACACAGCGTCGCGCGGCCCGTAAATCCCGGCATTGTTGATCAGCACGTCAATCGGCCGGTCACCCAGACGTCCAAGCAGCGCGTCATAACTGTCTGCATCAGCCAGGTCCAGCGGCGCCAGTGTCAAAGCAGGGTTTATGGCTGCCAGCTCTTTTAGCGCGGGCACCGCCTCCGGATCTCTGGCGGTGGCTATCACATGATGCCCCTGCGCCAGCGTCTGTTTTACCAGCTCCAGTCCGATACCCCTGTTTGTGCCAGTGATCAAATAATCAGCCATGATAGAACTCCCAATAAAGAGCCAGAGGACAGGCCCTGCAACAATTGTCCAACAATGAATTTGGTGTGCGGCACCAAAGCTGGGGCCGCCGCAAATACTGGAGAACTGTTTTAACACGGGCGGCATGCTGCTGTCAGGTTGTCGCATCAAGACGTATGTCCGTCCCGGCGCGCCGGTGGCCACTGTGCCAGTGTCAAAAAGTTTGATATAAGGGATAGAACGACTGATCGATTTCTGTCCGACTCCCGAGGATCACCATGAAAACAAGACATTACCCGAGTTACCTCAAGCAACTGACGCTGGCGATGGCCATAGCCACGAGTTTTTCCACTCCCACGTTCGCGCAGGACCTCGAACATGCGTCGCCAGAAAGTGCTGGCCTGAGTGAGCAGGGCATCGAGGATCTGGCAGCCGGAATGCGCAAGGCTGTAGATGAGGGCAACCTGGCAGGCATCGTGAGCACTTTGATTCGTGATGGCAAGATTGTGCATCTGGACGCCTATGGATATCAGGACATTCAGGATCAGGTGCCAATGACAGAAGAGACCATCTTCCGCATCTTCTCAATGACCAAACCCGTCACTGGTGTGGCCTTGATGATGCTGCACGAAGAAGGCAAATTCTCTCTCGAAGACCCGGTCTCGCAGTACATTCCGGAACTGGCGGGCCTGCGCGTCGCCGCAGCTGACGGCCCTGATGGCGTTCCCGAAACAGAACCTGCCGACCATGAAATGACCATTCGTGAGCTAATGTCTCACACCGGCGGCCTGACCTACGGGCTTTTCTCTCGCTCGCAGGTCGATTCTATGTATCAGGCTGCCAATATCCTGGATGCCAACGGGACTCTCAAGGAAATGATCGACAAGCTGGCAGAAATCCCGCTACGTCAACAACCCGGTTCGCTATGGCACTACAGTGTCTCGGTCGATGTGCAGGGCTACCTGGTCGAGGTGCTGTCCGGCCAGACCTTTGCGGAATTCCTGCAGCAACGTCTGTTTGATCCGCTTAACATGGACGACACCGGCTTTGCCGTACCGGACAGTGACCGCGAGCGCTTTGCCACTATGTACCAGTCTGGCCAGGGTGGCCTGGCACAACCCCAGGACGCGCTTGGTGGCGACTACCGGGAGCCAGTTACATTTTACGGCGGCGGTGGCGGGCTGGTCTCAACGATTGGCGACTATATGAAGTTCACCCAGATGCTGGCCAATGGTGGTGAATTGGATGGCGTACGCGTTCTGTCGCCCGAATCTGTAGAGCTGATGCGCAGCAATCAACTGCCAGAAGGCATGGAAGAGATTCCGGGTTATCCCGGTAACCAGTTCGGACTGGATTTTGCTGTCGTGGTTGACCCTTCCCGCAATAATGGCATGAGCGAGGGCAGTTACTGGTGGTGGGGCATCGGCGGCACCTGGTTCTGGATAGACCCGGTCGAGAACCTGACCTTCATCGGCATGATTCAAAACCGCAACCTGATGTATGCCCGCCAGCTGCAGGCGATCAGCAAGGAACTTGTTTACAGCGCCATCACGGAATCAAACCGCTGACAAACGATTGATCAATCCTCCAGCAGATGCTGATAGCGCTTGTCTGTCAGCATCCGCAGGAAGGCCTCCAGCGCATCCAGGTGACGCGGCTCCAGAGGCATGGTCCCTGTCAGTTTATCCAGAGCAATTGTCTCGGGCACTTCGGCATTACCCCAGGGCTCGCCAGTCTCCGGGTTGATCTGGCTGTCACCGCCACTGCGATTGTACTTGTTGTAAAACTCCAGAACCGTGCGTAGTTCGCTGAACACACCGTTGTGCATATAAGGCCCCGTTACTGCGACGTTGCGCAGGCTCGGAACCTTGAATCGACCATCCGTATCGCCCTGTGGTGTCTCAGGCCGGAACGCCAGCCCTTTGTCCACATAGGGTTTTCCCTCCACATCGAACTGACGGCCGTTGGCAGCCCGCAAGCGTTGATTCACTGGCACACCGATATTTTCAAACGCGTAGTTGCTGAAGGTTTCCAGCCTGCGTCCAGGCACGTCCTGAAGCTGATGACACTGATTGCAATTTGTGAATCCCTCTGTGAAGAACAGAGCCATGCCAAGCGACTCCTGCAGCGTGGGCTGATAGTTTCCCTGGAGATATTCATCGTATTTCGAATCAAAAGGCTGAAACTGTTCGCCTTGCTGAAAGGCCGCCAGTGCCTGGCCGACAGCTTCGCTAAGGAGTTGCGTATCGGCCACAACCTGCTCACCGAACAGTGATACTAGACGTCGCTGATACTCCGGGTTCTCCAAAACGCGATCCGCCAGTTGTTCCGGACCGGACAACTGCATCTCAGTGGGATCAAAAATCGGTATCAGTGCCTGTTCAGCAAGATCAGCAGCCCGGCCGTCCCAGAACAGTCCGCCGTGATAAAGGCCCTCTTCATCCTGCGAGAACGAAGGTGTCAGCGAAACGTAGCCGAGTGACGGGGCCTGACGATCCCCCAGGGAAATGCCATCGCTACCTAGCGACGCTGCTGAAAATACGCCGTTGTCACGGGCATCAGTGAACGCGCGATTGGGATCGTGGCATGTGGCACATGCCAAAGTGCGCTCTCTTGATAAATTGGTGTCAAAAAAAAAGGCCTGTCCTAGCCAGGCCAAAGAGGTGGAATCATCGTTTGCGATTGCGACCGAACTGAAGTTCGCCAACAGAAGACCCAACATCACTTGACGCCTGAAGATCATGGCGCCTCCAGATTCTCCGCAATCAATTGTCTGCGCAATGCCAGGATATCCAGCACTTTATTGGCGCGATGCTGGGTGACTTCAGTCTCTGTGTAGGGCCTGAATGTCCCTTCGGCAAATGTCCTCAACATCCAGTTCATAATTTCGGTAAGCTGGGCATCTGTGACTGGTGCCTGTGAAGCACCCGGCACCTGAACCATATAGGCACGACCCTCGTCATGACTGGCCAGCTTTGGCATGGTTATCCGCAGATCCGGAATGGCTGGCGGCATGCCCGAGCCATTTTCAATATGACATCCACCACAATGCAGCAGATACATATATTGCGGGCCCTGCCCATGCTGCGCCAAAGCCTTACCCATTGGCAACAGGCTTAGCAAAAGGGTGACGGCTGCCGCCCGAATCCTGCTTTTGTGGCTGAACCGCAGCCTGGACTGATAGCCAGGCTGCGGCGAACGATCAAGGCAGTGAATTCGCATCAGCATGACCGATGACCAGCGCGAGTGTGCAGTGATAGGCATGGCTCGTAGAACCAAAGCACCACAACACATTATTGGACTTCGATGGGAAGTAAACCGGACGGTCGCCTTCCGAGCGTGAACAGCCACAGCCGCTACCACAACTACCCTTGCCGCAGCAGTCGTTGTAGGAAATCAGGTAGTCGCGACCATCGGTCGGGTTATGGCAGGAGCCAACCCAGGCGATTGTTGCGGTCTGTGACCCTGGAGGACATTGTGTCAGTGAACCACCACAGCAGCTACACAGCGAACCACTGAACGCGCAGTAGCGCCAGTACTCACACTCTTGTGGATCACCCATCTCTTCAATGTCTGCAACGCCATTCACCGGGCCGGAATTACCGGCTGGTGGGAACTGTGTCTGTGCCGAAGCACGGGCCACCGGCAACACCGGCAAGGCACCCATACCTGCCATGAACACCCCAATGCGACCCAGGAAGGAACGTCGCGAGGTTCTACCGGCCAGGAAACGGATAGCCCCTGTAGTTTTTGCATCCAGATCTTTGTACAACTGTGCGATCAGCGCCTGTCTATCACTCATGATGCCTGCTCCTGCAGACTGCCTGATTTGACCAGGTAGTCCTGTATTGATTCATATCCACTCTGCATTGATGTCACCAGGGACTCCAGATGCTCCCGACTGTTGACCAGACCTTTCGAACGCAGCACGCCGTGCTGATCGATGAGGACTGCGTACGGCAATTTGCCGACTTCAAACTTCATGCCCAACTCGAGTGAGACAACATAGGGATAGTCTTCCAGCCCCATCTTTGCTACATAGTTCTGATGCTTGTTCAGTTGACCGCCATCGCTACCAAAAACCAGCGACAGCTTTTCAGCACGTGCCATACTTTTAGCTACTGGCACCAGGTCCTTACAGATTGGACAGCTTGGCGAGACAAACAGAATCAGCTGCGGCTTTTTCACCATGCCCGCTTCTGATGGACCTGCACCAATGGCGACCGGCTTGCCATTAATATCCGGGATTGACAAAGCAGGTGCCTTGTCTCCCACCTTAGGGCCGGCTGTTGTCATCAACGCACCGGCAGGTGCCAAACGTGTATGCAGAATGCCGATCTGCCTGGCCAGCGCAATGACCGCCAGTATCAGCACCAGTACAACAAAACAAAGTACGCTTAACACCACCATAGAAGCACTACCCATTACATGACTCCTCGTGCAGGCCAGAACCTGCCAATTATGACTTACTCAATCCGGAAAAATTTCGTGTCAGCTGTTCGCACATGACATAGGCCAACGATAAGGTCGCCGTCAGTATCACCATGAACAGTATGTCAGCGACGCCCAGCGCCCGCTCTGCCACAGGCGCAATCAGCGCAGCAGTGGCGACAGCCAGTACCGCATTACGCAGCAACAGCCAGCGGGACAGACTCTGCGGCTGATCGCCACATCCACAGTCGATTTCGCTGCGGCCACGCTTGATATTGACAGCCATGGCTGTGGCATACATCACCAGCAGTGCGATCGCTACCAGCGCAGCAGGTATGCGGGTGACCGGAACCAGGAGTGCGACCGCCACTGTCAGCTCGAGCCAGGGCAATGCTTTGGCAACCGGTCGCAGCATGGACTCCGGCAAAAGGCGATAAGCTGCCAGTTGCGCTTCGAAGCGACGACCACTGTTCATTTTGTGTCGAGCAGCAGTGAAGAACAGCAAACCTATCGATGTCGCAACAACCAGTGTCAGCAAAGGATCCATTTCGTGAACCTCCTCAGAACAGGTTGAAGATTGAGCCGCTGACACTGCTGACAGTGCGCAGATGACGACCCGTTACCGGATCATGCACACGCAAGCCTTCATTGGTCTGGATCAGCATAAGTGGCTCGGCGTCAGGGGTAAACATGACGGCACTGGCAGTCTCACCTTCATCCAGTTTAAGTCGATAGCCGCGATTTCCGGTCTTCATGTTAAAAGCCCAGATTTCGGTACCGGCCTTCTCAAACGTCTCCTGGCCACCACCCTGATGCATGACGGTCGCCAGCAGGGCAGCTTCATCGTGATAGGCAAAAGGTTGACGTCCACCAATGCGCCAGTTGTCGTCCGGCTCTCTGACTACACCGTTGATGTCGGCTTCACCGTCGTTTTCCGGATTGATGTTGAACGATTCAGTAACGACTACTTCGCCGCCATCCAGATACGCCTTGCGCAGGTAGCCATCAAACGACATGATCATCCAGCCGTCAGACGCCGGAGAGGCATAGTCGTAGACAGGGTCAACCGCCAGATCAAAAAATGGCTCGCTTCTTACCCGGGACACTTCCTGACCGGCATTGGAGACCTCAATATACTGAACCGTACCGTCGCCGCAGATAGACATGAACCCTGCTTCGATCGGATACATTGACGAGCAGCCAGCCAGCGAAATCTCGTTGGCGAACGCATTAGTGCGGATATCCACGAGACTGACCGATTGTGCCGGGGTCAGGTTAAACACGCCCACAAAAGAGTCGTTGATGATGCTGATCATGCCAGCATGGCCAATGCCAGCTGCGCGCGCGGGAATTTCCACCTCGCCAATCGGTGAAGCTGTTTCGATGTCGAATATCAACACGACATCGGTACGCTCGCCGTATGTATCACGGGTGTAAAAGCTGCCGTAGGAGTAGATTCGGCCCTCGCTGGCATGCGATACCAGCGTCGGTGAGAATCTTGATAACGGCAATGTACCTTTGACCACACCTTCATCGGTGTCAACCAGATAGGCTGAACTGCCTCCACGAACTGCGACCCAGCGTACATCGGGCTCCTCCACGGTTCGAACATCACCAACGATTGTGTCCCACTGTGCGTTTACAGCCCCGCAACTCAGCAAGAGCGCAAGGGACCAGAGTGTGCGTTGCAACATCTGATGCTCCAAATTGTTTCAGGATAGTTATTGACGACGGAATCTATTAGTACCACCACGAGCCATGCAGCGCAGTGGGTTAAACGACGTAGAGGGCGGGGATGAGTGCGCATAGCAATGAAACCCGTGATTGCGTATCACCTGTTTATGCAATGCTGTGGGCACTCATGACGTCTGTCAGCTGTATGGCTCACATTTTGCATGGCCTTAATGGATCGAGAATCCCAAAAACAGACTCACAGGAAGCTTAGCAGCCGTTCTAGCCAATGCCAACTCAAAAGATTTTTCGTGTGCGACGAAAGTACAACCTGTGGGTCGGTAACGAAACACTGGAAGACTTTGCGCTGCGATTCACGGCGATAGGAGCACGCCGATTCAGCATCAGCACGGTTGCGATGACGGCTATTGGCGCTACCGCCTTCCTGGCACTGGAAGCGATTGCTGCAACCATCACCCTGAATTACGGAGTGGTGAATGCGGTAGCCGCCATGCTGGCAGTGGCGCTAGTCATTATCACCACTGGGTTTCCCATCTGTTACTACGCCGCCCGCTACGGCCTGGACATTGACCTGCTGACACGCGGCGCTGGTTTCGGCTACCTGGGTTCAACCATCACATCCTTGATCTATGCCTCATTCACTTTCATATTCTTCGCGATTGAAGGAGCCATTCTTGCGGCGGCCCTGTACGCCATGCTGGGCATTCCATTATGGCTGGGCTACATCATCTGCGCAGTCGCAGTCATACCTATCGTAACGCACGGAATCACGCTCATCTCACGGTTTCAGGTGGGCACCCAAACGTTCTGGTTGACGCTGCAGTGCACTGCTTTGGTGCTTGTTTTGTGGTTTGAGTTCTCCAGGGTCGAAGATTGGGCAGCCTACATGCCAGACGGCACAACCGGCGGGCTGCCCGGTTTTGATCTCGCACTATTCGGTGCGTCAACAGCCATACTTTTCGCCATGGTCGCCCAGATTGGCGAGCAGGTGGACTATCTGAGATTCATGCCTCAAAAAACCCCTGCCAATCGTTTTCGCTGGTGGTTCTGGTTATCGCTGGCCGGCCCCTGCTGGATACTTATTGGTCTTGTAAAAATGCTGCTGGGTTCCTTTCTTGCCTGGATTGCCGTTTCGCAGGGCGCTTCTGTGGAAAGGGCTATTGACCCAACCTGGATGTATCAGATGGTCTTCAACTACGTCAGCAGCTCTCCTGCATTCTCGTTGGTGCTGGCAGGGTTGATGGTCATCGTCTCGCAAATGAAGATCAATGTAACCAATGCCTATGCTGGTTCGATCGCCTGGTCCAACTTCTTTTCGCGGCTGACACATAGTCATCCCGGCCGTGTGGTCTGGCTGGTTTTTAATGTGGCAATTGCTCTGCTGTTGATGGAGCTTGGGCTCTACCGGGCGCTGGAGTCGATTCTGGGTTTGTTCTCCATAGTTACATTGAGCTGGCTGGGATGCCTGTCGGCCGACCTGATGATCAATAAACCGCTGAAACTCAGCCCTTCCTACATCGAGTTCAAACGCGCTCATTTGTATGACATCAATCCGGTCGGTGTCGTCTCCGTCCTGATCGCATCGATTGTTGGAGTTCTTTGCTATCTGGGCATGTTCGGTGACACACCTCAACATCTGGCACACTTTATCAGTCTGGGACTATGTTTTATCTGCGTTCCTCTGATCGCTCTGGTCACCAATGGTCGCTTCTACCTGGCCAGAACTTCGCCCGAGATTGACAGCATAATGGTCTCTACCGGACCGGAAGAAAAAGCCCAATGCTGCATCTGTGAAAATTATTTCGAGCGACCGGACCTTGCGTATTGCCCCGCCTATGAAGGCGCAATCTGCTCGCTGTGTTGCTCACTCGACTCACGCTGCATGGACGCCTGCAAACCCGAAGCAACGCTCAGCAGTCAATTGGAAGAATGGTTGCAGCATTGGCTGCCTGCCGCCCTGTTCCGCCCTGTGGGCAGACGCCTGGTGCGATTCATGACACTCTTTGGTATCGCCAACCTGATCAGTGCTGCACTGTTATCACTGGTTTATTTCCAGTTGAGCACCGATCCGGTCAGCGCACTTATTCTGAATCAGGCGCTGACCATGCTGTTCTTTGTAATGATGATCATTCTTGGCGTGACCTGCTGGCTCTACCTGCTGGCAAGCGAAAGCCGGGTTGTCGCTCAGGCGGAGTCAACCATCCAGACCAACCGGCTACTGGCAGAGATTGAAGCCCACAGTCGAACCGATGAGCAACTGCAACGCGCAAAAGACCTGGCGGAACGTGCCAACAATGCCAAAAGCCGGTATCTCTCGGGCATCAGTCATGAACTACGGACGCCATTGCAGGCGATACTCGGATATGCACAGCTTTTGATTCAGCGCGAAGACATGAGCGAGCGCAACCGGGATGCTGTGCAGATTATCAAGCGCAGCGGAGACCACCTGGCGGGCCTGATCGAGGGCCTGCTCGATATATCAAAAATCGAAGCAGGTCGGCTGGAGATCTATCGAAATCACGTCAAGCTACCTGAATTCATTGACCAGATGGTTCAGATGTTCCGCGACATGGCAGCAAACAAGCAGATAGACTTCAGCTGCCATATCCACAACAAGTTGCCGGAAGTCGTTACCACCGACTCGAAAAGACTGTATCAGATCCTGGTAAACCTGCTTTCCAACGCTATTAAATACACACCACGTGGCAGCGTTGAGTTCCATGTCCGCTATCGAAACCAGGTTGCCGAGTTCTCTGTGGTAGACACTGGTATCGGCATCAGCGAAAAAGACCTCAAGCGCATCCTTGACCCCTTCGAGCGGGTTCGCGGACCCGACGTACCCAATGTGCCTGGCACCGGCCTGGGGCTGACCATTGTTCGCCTGTTATCTGAAATCATGGGTGGGGAACTTGACATCGTCAGCACCCCCGGCAAAGGCAGCCGCTTTACCGTCAGTCTGATGATGTCACGTGTCACCGAACATTCCGTACAGACACCGGTCCCCCACCAGATTAAAGGTTATCGAGGACCACGACGCACCGTCATGGTTGTAGATGACGATCCCATCCATCGCGGACTAATGTCAGAACTGCTCCCCCCTCTTGGGTTCACCGTGCTGGAATCACCGGACGCCCACGATTGCCTGGAAACCATTGAAGAGGCTCGCCCTGATATATTGCTGCTCGACGTCAGCATGCCTGGACTGAGCGGACTCGAACTGATCAGACAATTGCGCGAGATGGGACACCGGCAACCCGCAATCATGATTTCGGCCGATGCGCAGGAGCACCATCGCAGTATGCAGGATACAGCGCATCACAATGCTTATCTGGTTAAACCAATTAATCATCAACGATTACTTGAAACTATTGGCGATCTTCTGTCTATTGACTGGATTGTTGATAGTCCTGGGTCCGACAGCTCTTTGCTGGAGAAAGCAGAGCCTCCCACCGATTTGACGACGATTGCTGATCACGAGCTGGTCAGAGAATTGATCACCTGCGCTGAACTCGGATACAAGCGCGGCGTACAGAACAAACTGGACGAGCTCGCTCGACATGAGCTCATAAACGAAACCAGTCGCAAATCCCTGAAAAAACTATTGGATGGAATGCAGTTCGCGCAGATTGCGCGCAGCTTTACCGCAACAAAAAAGCTAAAACCCACACCGGACGATCAGATGAGTGCTACTGAAAAATGAACAAAAAAACCAATTCCAATGTGATACTGGTAGTCGATGACTCCCCCGAATCACTGAGCTTCGTCAATGACACACTGGAGGAGGCCGGCTACAACGTCCTGGTTGCGCTTGAGGGACGACAGGCATTGACCATTGCGCGACGAATCCGGCCTGACATGATCCTGCTCGATGCCATCATGCCCAACAAGGATGGCTTCGAGACCTGCAGGGATCTGCGCGCCATCCCGGAACTTGCCAGCATCCCCGTGGTTTTCATGACCGGTCTCAGTGACTCTGCCAGCATTGTCAGGGGACTTGAGGCGGGAGGCGTAGACTACCTGACAAAACCTATAAAACCCGAAGAATTACTCGCCAGGATGAACGTTCACCTGAACAATGCCCGACTGACCAGTAGCGCTTACAATGCTCTCGATTCGGCAGGTCAGCATCTGTTCTCGGTCAGTCGCGATGGCCGTATTCTCTGGGCGACGCCACAAACTCTGGCGCTGTTCGCAAGGGCCGGCGCCAGCGAGCAGTGGCAAACCTCGAAGCTGTCCGTTGAGCTGAGCAACTGGCTTTCGCCACCAGCGCAACGGGAAGAGAATCAAATGCTGACTTTGACCGTGGAATCCGGCAGTGGCCCCTCATACCAGGAAAAACGCCTGAGCGTAACCTTTATCCGGCACGTCAATGCAGAAGAAAAACTGTTGCGATTATCGGAGGCGGCCGAAACAACAGGTGAAGAATTATTGCGCGAAAAGTTGAACCTGACCAAGCGCGAGTCGGAAGTACTGGCATGGATCAGTCAGGGCAAGACCAACTGGGAAGCAGCCCAGATTCTGCAAATGAGCCCAAGGACCGTCAACAAACATCTGGAGCAGATATTCAAGAAGCTGAATGTACAAAACAGAACGGCCGCCGCCCGTATCGCCATCGGTATTCTGGAGCGCGACTGAAATAGCGAATCAACTGATTTTAGTAGCAGGGGCGACTATCAATAGTCGCCCCGAACGGTGTCAGTCACCTCTGCCGATCTGATTCCACTTCTGCTTCAGAATCATGCCGATAATTACGACAGCACTGATCGCCAGCACCAGCCATGCAGCGTGCTGAATATCATGTAATACAGTGCCAGGCGTTCCATGACCTTCGTGAGCATTCGCCATGGGAGAAACAGCCGAGCCGACAAGCAGAATCCTGGCGACAGCCCTGTCACGCAGCCAACGGCCAGGACGAACAACAACCTTATTAAACACGTTCATAAAACTAGACTCCTGAATGGTATAGCTGTGCTCTTAATAGCACCCTTGTCACTGACTGGGTCGAGTGCCTTCGGCGACATCCGCCGCTCTGACACCCGCGCGACTGACAAGCTCGTCACCCGAGAACCGGGGAGCCAGCATGCCCTGCTCAACGATGAAATCGATGATCTTACCCAGGCCTTCCCAGGCTTTCAGGTTGCTGAATACAAAAGGTCTTTCACCACGCATTTTTAGCGAGTCCCGGTTCATTACATCCAGCGATGCACCAACCAATGGGGCCAGGTCTGTTTTATTAATGATTAACAGATCAGACCGGGTGATACCGGGGCCGCCTTTGCGGGGAATCTTGTCACCAGCAGAGACATCAATCACATAAAGTGTCAGATCGGACAATTCCGGGCTGAATGTGGCACTCAAATTGTCGCCACCACTCTCCACGAATATGACCTCCAACTGCGGGTGCCGTCGCAACAGCTCATCAATGGCAGCGAGGTTCATCGATGCATCTTCACGAATTGCCGTATGCGGGCAACCCCCGGTTTCCACACCAAGGATCCGGTCGGCATCCAGCGCTTCGTGGCGCGTCAGAAAATCAGCGTCCTCACGGGTGTAAATATCATTGGTCACAACGCCTATCTGCCAGTGCTCACGCATCAATGTGCAAAGCGCCCTGAGCAGAGCAGTCTTGCCGGAGCCTACTGGCCCTCCTACACCCACCCGCAGTGTCTGACGTGCAGATTCATTACTCATCACCAGTCTCCTGAATTGTTTTGTGTATGCATCAGCTTGTCGCTCATGAGCGGAAAAGCCTTGTGTATTGAGTTTCATGGTACATGCTGGCCAGACTCAGGGCTGGCAGCGTCATACCGAGTTCATCGTCAGCAAGCTCTCTGGCCTGCTCGATCGCAGGCGGCAGATCATGCTGCAATTGTTGAATCAGGCTCTGGGCCTGAGACTGACCGAGCGGCACGAGCTTGGTCGCTGCGTTTACCTGGTTCTCCAGCCAGGCCCAGCCGTAGCCTAGCGCAACCATCTGCGCTGGAATCTGCCACTGAGCTGCAACATAACTGAATACAGTGACAAAGCTGCTGCGGCCCTGCCAGCGAGGCGCCTCAATAGCCAGCGTCGGCAGCAGCCTGATCAGTGCCTCTCCTGTCGCTGTATCAGTCAACTGCAATTCGTGGGTCTCACGACTCGCCAGCAGAAAGTCATTCCACCACTGAACAGCTGCATCATCTTTCAGGCGATGCGCATCGCACAGGCGCATCAAAACCGGAAGGTCCAGACGCGCCAGCGAGAAACGAATCTGCGTTCCCAGCCAGTCCGCCACCTGATCTCTACTTTTTATCCAGGACGCTTCTATCGCATACTCCAGTCCCTGCGAGAAAGCATAGGCCCCTACCGGCAAGCCCGGACTGCACAGCTGCATCAGCCGCAGCAGCGTCAGGTCAGTGGTGATTATGGCGGGTCCTGTCACCGGCTTCTCCAGTCGTGATTGCAGCCTGATCGGCGTGCGAGTCCTCATTGTCGTGATGGTGGTCGTGTGAATGATCGTGCGCATGCCCATGTGAATGGTGATGTGCATGCGAGTGACCCTGACTTTGAAAATAGGCACCAGACTCCGGGATGAAGACATCGTGTCCGTGCTCAACCGTCAGGCCCAGCTGGGTCAGCATGTCCTCGAGTACATGGTCACGCTGAATACGCAGGCTCAATTCAGAAACCTGCAGTTTTACGTGGCGATTGCCCAGGTGATAACAGGCTTTTGCAAACAGCAGCCAATCGTCACAACGCGCGATGGCGACTGGCTCGATAGCACCTTCAACGAGTACGTGGCGCCCGCACCTGCAACGCAGGAACTCTCCCACTTGCAGGGGCGTCCCACGCGACAGAAAGATTCGCACTTCCTCACCTTCCGGCGAGAATGCTCTTAGCCGTCCGCGGTCCCGTTGCTCATGCGTCAGGATAATACGCGCATCAATTGCACAGGAGGCTTCAGTGCCGAGTCGTTCGCAAACTTCCAACATGTCGTGTTTCCTTAAAACAGAAAGTACCGCTGTGCCATCGGCAGCACAGAGGCGGGCTCACAGGTCAGCAACACACCGTCTGCCCTGACTTCGTAGGTTTGCGCGTCCACCTCAATAGTGGGCAGCCAGCTGTTGAGTTTCATGTCACTTTTGCGCATCGCTCTCACATTTCGACAGGCTACCAGTCGTCGTTGCAAGCCCAGCGAATTTATGTCCCCGGCATCCAGCGCCAGTTGACTGGTGAAGGTTACTGACAGCGCCGCAGCCGCCGCGCCGTAAGCGCCAAACATAGACCGATAGTGCACCGGCTGGGGCGTCGGAATGGATGCATTGGGGTCCCCCATAGGCGCTGCTGCTATAAAACCAGACTTTATGATCAGCGAGGGTTTGACACCAAAAAACGCCGGCTTCCAGAGTACAAGGTCAGCCATTTTGCCGACCTCAATTGAGCCGACCTCATGCCCGACACCGTGCGTGATTGCCGGGTTGATGGTGTATTTAGCGATGTAGCGTTTCACTCGGAAGTTGTCAGCCCTTGTGATGCCGTCAGGATCATCCAGCTGACCACGCTGCACTTTCATTTTGTGCGCGGTCTGCCAGGTTCGTGTTATTACTTCACCCACCCGGCCCATGGCCTGTGAGTCTGAGGCAATCATGCTGAAAGCGCCGAGGTCATGAAGAATATCCTCTGCGGCGATAGTTTCCTTGCGGATACGCGAATCGGCAAAAGCGACATCTTCCGGTATGGCCGAGTCCAGATGATGGCAGACCATCAGCATATCCAGATGTTCATCAACGGTATTTACTGTGTACGGTCGTGTCGGGTTGGTTGATGAGGGTAGTACGTTTGGCAGAGAGCACGCCTTGATAATATCGGGCGCATGACCACCTCCTGCGCCTTCAGTATGGTAGGTATGAATGGCACGACCCTTGAAGGCATCAATGGTGTCATCCACAAAGCCGGATTCATTCAGGGTATCGGTATGAATGGCAACCTGCACATCGTAGTCGTCAGCAACGTTCAGGCAATTATTTATCGATGCCGGCGTCGTACCCCAGTCCTCATGCAGTTTCAGGCCACAGGCACCTGCACGTAACTGCTCCACCAGCGGCTCCGGTGTGCTGCCATTGCCTTTGCCGAGAAAGCCCAGGTTCATGGGCATCTGATCGGTTGCCTGCAGCATGCGCGCCATATTCCAGATACCGGGAGTACAAGTGGTTGCCTTGGTGCCGGTGGCTGGGCCGGTACCGCCACCAATCATGGTGGTCACCCCGGACATCAACGCCTCCTCTACCTGCTGCGGACAAATAAAGTGAATGTGTGAGTCGACACCTCCTGCTGTCAGGATGCAGCCCTCGCCTGCCACGATTTCTGTACCAGGACCGATGATGATATTGACGCCCTGCTGGACATCCGGGTTACCGGCCTTGCCGATGTGATGCACCCGTCCGTGTTTAATGCCAACATCTGCTTTTACAATACCCCAATAGTCGATGATCAGGGCATTGGTGATAACCAGGTCCATGCTTTCGCTGTCGCCACACTGGCTTTGTCCCATGCCGTCGCGTACAACCTTGCCGCCACCAAATTTGACCTCGTCTCCATACTGGGTGTGATCGTATTCCACTTCAACCCACAGATCAGTATCTGCCAGGCGAACCCGGTCACCGACAGTGGGGCCGAACATTTGTGCATAACTTGTGCGATCGATTGTGGCCAAAGTCAGTTCTCCCCTTATTTTAAAGTATCCAGGTCACCCATGACTTCACCACGGAATCCGACAACGCGCCGGGCACCGGCAAATGGCACCAGCTCGACCTCGCGGGTCTGACCCGGTTCAAAACGTACGGCTGTGCCCGCGGCGATATTCAGGTGATGCCCCCGTGCCGCGGCTCTGTCCAGTCGCAAAGCAGGATTAACCTCGGCGAAGTGATAGTGAGAGCCAATCTGAACCGGTCTGTCGCCAGTGTTTTCCACAGACAGACGAAGACGTGTTCGACCATCGTTAATGGTAATGTCGTCGTCAGCCGTCACAACCTGACCAGGAATCATGTTTCCGCTGCCGTTATCTGGTGTCATGAAAATTCTCACTTGCGGTGCTCAGTTGATGGGATTGTGCACGGTGACCAATTTGGTGCCGTCAGGAAATGTTGCCTCAACCTGAACTTCAGGCATCAACTCAGCGACCCCTTCCATCACCTGATCACTGCTCAGTACCTGCTTGCCCTCGCTCATCAGTTCCGCCACGGTTTTGCCGTCCCGGGCACCCTCGATGATGGCCATTGAAACCAGGGCAACAGCCTCTGGATAATTCAGTTTGAGGCCCCTGGCCAGACGGCGTTCAGCCAGCAAAGCGGCTGTGAATAGCATTAACTTGTCTTTTTCTCTGGGTAACAGTTCCATGATCGTTTCACCGGGGTAGAAGTTCAGGTGACGGGGTCACATCATTCATAAACATGCATGTGCCTATGCACAAAGTTTGCCAGCCCCGCCGGCATGTCAGGTACCTGACGCCCATCAGCCTGCATCAGGTTGCCCATATACGCGGCGGGCAGTGTTGGCGTCCGAGCAGTAGCGGCCTCAACAATTGCCAGCACTGGATGAATATTTCTCTGGCCTCTGCCGACGAACTGCCGAGATAGCGAACCGTTACAAAGCCGTTAAAAACGCTGACATTGCAAAGCATTCCAGGCTTACAGGAATCGGTCACTGATCGCAGACTGGTGACTATTTCTGCAGTTTCGCCGCTACGGCTTTCTGCAAACGGGCCGGCGACCATCAGGCCCATGACCGGCTGGCCACGCAGCCCTACAGAGGCGTCATACAGAAAGCGACTGCCCTCGTTAAGCACGAAATTCTCAACGATTAGTGGCCGGCCATCGCGAAAAATACCTAAATGCTGCCTGAATTCTCCGCTATCAAATTTCAGCGCACTGGCCGGCAGACCCAGACAGGTGATTTCCCAGCCTACGTAATGGCATTGATCGCTCAACTCAACTCGGGTTTCAAGACCGGCAGACGCGCCGGGATAGATAATGGTTTCCTGGGGGAAGTATTCGATATTCGCACCCTCCGAAAGCACCATTCTGGTGCGCTGCCATTGCAGCGTGCGATCTTCTCGTGCACGGTAAACTCGCCCTGCACCAGGAGTGGTCACCAGAACGCTGGCGTCATTGCCCAGAGCTACTGATATCTCCAGAGAGTCGCCCGAAACCAGTCCACCGGGTGGGTGCAAAAGGTAAACATGCGCCAGATCAGGGCCTTCCGGATAAAATGGTTTTTGCACGTAAAGAGGCCCG
The DNA here is from genome assembly GCF_029911965.1 of Pseudohongiella sp. SYSU M77423. NCBI lineage: Bacteria > Pseudomonadati > Pseudomonadota > Gammaproteobacteria > Pseudomonadales > Pseudohongiellaceae > Pseudohongiella > Pseudohongiella sp. SYSU M77423. The sequence continues at coordinate 187,019 of NZ_JARYTH010000001.1, forward strand.
TTGTGGGCACTGGCCACCAGGCGACAGCCGCGGGCTGTCTGCGCAAATCTTAAATCAAGCGATGCCTGCCAGCGTGACGCTGCAGGCCTGGCTAACGCGGCGGTCATACTGCCAGATGCCGTCGAATCAGCTCGTCACTAAGTCCACTCATGGCATCGCTGGCAACCACACGGCCCTTTTCCATCAAACGAAACTCAGTACCGACACGTCGCGCGAATGCCAGTTTTTGTTCAACAAGAATAACGGTCAGACCTTCCGAATTCAGTTTCATAATGACGTCACCAATCTGTTTGACGATATTCGGCTGGATGCCCTCATTCGGTTCGTCCAGCACCAGAACCTGCGGGTCAGTCACCAGCGCACGGCCGATAGCCAGTTGCTGCTGCTGTCCACCTGACAGGTCTCCACCACGTCGATGCAACATATCGGCCAATACCGGGAACAATTCGAAAATGCGATCCGGAATGGTTTTTATTCCGTCTGTACGGCACGCCAGTCCGGTCTGCAGGTTTTCCTCCACGGTCAGCAATGGAAATATCTCGCGGCCTTGTGGCACAAAGCCAATACCGGCGCGTGCCCTTTGATGTGCGGGCATGTCCTGGATGGCTGTTCCGCTCAATTCTATAGTGCCGCTGTCAATGGGCAGCAAACCCATCAGGCACTTTAGCAGTGTTGTCTTGCCAACACCGTTTCGGCCCATGATGCAGGTACAGGAGCCCTGCTCCACCGAAATATCAACGTCCCAGAGAATCTGGGATCCACCGTAGCGCTGGTTCAGACCACTGATGGCTATGGTTGGCGTTGTCATGATGACTCCCCCAGATACACCTCAATGACGTCGCGGTTATTTTGCACCTGATCCATTGTCCCTTCAGCCAGTACGGCCCCCTGATGCAAGACAGTCACTGTACGCGCAATACTGCGCACAAATTCCATATCATGTTCCACGACAATCACCGTGCGTTCGCCAGCCAGGGATTTGAGCAACTCAGCTGTGCGCTCAGTCTCTTGCGCCGTCATGCCGGCAACAGGTTCATCGATCAACATAACGCGGGGGTTGGCGGTCAACAGCATGCCAATCTCCAGCCACTGTTTCTGACCATGAGACAGCACACCTGCCTTGCGATGCCGCTCGGAGACCAGGCCAATTGTCTCAAGCACCTGATCCATCTGATCTTTCTGCGCTGCACTCACTTTTGCCATCAGCGTCGACCAGACGCCCTTGTGGCTGGCCAGTGACAACTCCAGGTTCTCGTAAACCGTCAAAGCCTCGAAGACTGTGGGTTTCTGAAATTTTCGACCAATGCCCAGTCGCGCTATGGCCGCTTCATCATGCTTTAGCAGATCTATCGTCTGACCAAACCACACCTGACCAGAATCACAGCGCGTCTTGCCGGTTATGACATCCATCAGCGTGGTTTTGCCCGCACCATTGGCACCAATCAGGCAGCGCAGTTCGCCATCGTTGACGTACAGGCTGAGATTGTTCAAAGCTTTGAAACCATCGAAACTGACCGACAGATTTTCGATATAAAGTATGACATTGTGCGAGACATCCGGTCGGGCGCTGACTGCTTTGTAGCTCATGAGCTCGCCCTCCCCAGATTTGCATTACCTTTGTCCCCACCGGAAGACCCCGGCAAGCGGCTTTGCAGAATGCCAACCAGACCCTTGGGCAGGAAGATGGTAACAATCACAAACAGGGCGCCCAGCATGAAGATCCAGCTCTCGGGAATCAATGCAGTAAACCTTGTCTTGGCGTAGCTGACCAGAATCGCGCCGACCACAGCACCATAAAGCGTGCCACGTCCCCCAATAGCAACCCAGACCACAATCTCAATGGAATTGATGGGACTGAACTCACCGGGATTGATGATGCCAACCTGTGGCACATAGAGAGCACCGGCCATGGCAGCAATCAGCGCTGAATAAATAAACAGCCAGACCTTGTAGTCCTGAGTGCGGTAGCCAAGAAATCGGGCACGTGCCTCGCTGTCGCGCACTGCGATAATGACCCGCCCCATACGGGAGTCAAGAATATAGCGACTGGTCGCGAATACCAGTGCAAGCATCACTGCAGTCATCATAAACAGCGTCACCCGGGTGCTGTCTTCCGTCAGGCTGACACCGAGGATATCTTTGAAGTCAGTCAGTCCGTTATTGCCGCCGAACCCTGTTTCGTTGCGAAAGAAAGCCAGCATCAGAGCGTACGTCAGCGCCTGCGTCATGATGGACAGATACACGCCTGTCACGCGGGACCTGAATGCCAGCCAGCCAAATACAAAGGCCAGCAGCCCGGGCACCAGCAGCACCATCAACATGGCAAACCAGAATTGATCCATACCCAGCCAGAACCAGGGCAGCGAATCCCAGTTCAGGAACACCATGAAATCAGGCAATTCGGGATTGCCATAGACACCCCGGTCACCGATCTGGCGCATCAGATACATGCCCATGGCATAACCACCCAGCGCAAAAAACGCCCCATGGCCCAGGCTCAGGATGCCGCAGTAGCCCCAGATCACATCCACCGCCAGCGCCAGCATGGCATAACACAGATACTTGCCCAGCAGCGTTATTGTGTAGGTACTGACATGAAATGCCGAGTCTTCAGGCAGCAGCAGATTACTTAATGACGCCAGTGTGGTGCTGACAAAAAGCACAATCACAAACAGCGTAATCGTGCCCGAAGTCGCGCTGCGCATATCGCCTAACTTAACCAGCAACGATGTCATTCCGCGGCCCTCCCTTTCTGCGGGAACAGGCCCTTGGGACGGAACTGGATGAACACGATAATAAAGACCAGTGTGATAATTTTTGCCAGTACCGCACCTACTGCAGGCTCGAGGAATTTATTCGATACACCCAGGCTGAATGCGCCTACCAGCGTACCAAACAGATTACCGACACCGCCGAACACAACAACCATGAATGAGTCGATGATATACGACTGGCCGAGATTAGGGCCCACGTTGGTCAGCTGGCTCAGCGCGACACCGGCGATCCCAGCAATACCCGAACCGAGTCCGAAAGTCAGCGCATCTACTCTGTCAGTTCTAATCCCCATCGCCTTGGCCATGTTCCTGTTCTGGGATACTGCACGAACCTGGAGTCCCAGAGAGTTTTTTCTCAGAATCATCATCAGGGCAAAAAACACAATCAGTGAAAATATCAGAATGAATAGTCTGTTATTGGTAATTGCCAGCACCGGGTTTATCTGTATTGTCCCACTCATCCACTCGGGTGAGACCACCATACGGTTTAGCGGTGAAAATATGGTGCGGACTGTCTGTTGCAGAATCAGACTGATACCAAAGGTCGCCAGCAGAGTTTCCAGAGGACGACCATGCAGATAACGAATAACGTAGCGCTGAATCAGAATACCTACTGAGGCAGACACCAGGAAAGCGGCGGGAATGGCAACCCAGAGCGAGTAAGTGATGAATCCGGGCATCACCAGCTGCACGACGTAGGTGGTGTAGGCACCCAGCATCAGCATCTCGCCATGTGCCATGTTGATTACACCCATCACCCCAAAGGTAACGGCCAACCCGATCGCGGCCAGCAACAGCACAGACCCAAGACTCAGTCCATAAAACAGCTCTTCGATGAATCCGTAAAAGCGGATACGCGTGTCAATCGCCGCATTGGCTTCTTCGATCGCCGCACGCACTTCAGGGTTCTGTTCATTACGGCCATTGGGGTCCAGCAGGCTGTTCAGCAGATTCCGTACGGGTGCCTCCAGGCGTCCGTGAAGCGTCGGTACCACCTGCAGTCGTTCCTCATCAGGGGCATCGGAGACCAGCACGTTCATGGCGATACCGACTTCCAGAACTTCGCGAACCTCAGCATCCTCTTCAGACGCCAGCGCTTCTCGCAGCAAGAGCACGGTATCCTCTCCCATCTGGGAAAGTAACTCCGCCGCCGCTATGCTGCGCTCTTCCGCATCACCTTCAAACAGACGTATGCGTGCGATCGCATCACGTAACAGAACACGTAGCCGGTTGCTGACCCGGATTCGCTCAAGCTCATCAGCTACCGTCGGCAACAGCTGAACAGCCTCGTCGTTAGAAGCATCTGCGGGAGGATAGACCGGTGTGGCCGAATTATCTTCGGCCAGCCGGTAGAAGGTCATGGATTCTGGGTCGACGGCCAGCGAGTTGTCGAACATCGCGGTGAATAGCGGCAGGATGCCCCGGCCACCCTGAGTCTCGAGTTGCGGAATCAACTCGACGGCCTCACTCAGGCTGGCATCAACCAGACGGGCCAACAGGGGTTCCAGGTCAGAGGTATCTGACCCGGCCTGGGACTGCGCCTGTGCCTGCGACACAGAAGCGAATGCCATTGCAATCCAGACCAGGACAGCAGTAATACTTAGGTGTTTCAAGAGGTGACTCCGTCGCCGTGCAACTCAGTAGCAATTGTCTTAGTAGCTTTGACCAGAACAGACTTCAGTTACTGTGTTGTAGTTGCCGCAACGAATAGGATCAGTCCAGTCGGCTTCCAGCACGCGGGAACCTTCCAGGTAGTCGGACCAGGCATCACCGGGCACCAGGCCTTCGGTTTCCCAGACAACCTGGAACTGGCCGTTTTCCTGGATTTCACCGATCAGAACAGGCTTGGACAAATGGTGATTCTTGCCCATCACCGCAGTTCCGCCAGTCAGGTTGGGTGTTTCCATGCCGATCATGGCCTGTTCTACCGCATCTACATCGGTAGTGCCGGCTTTCTCAACGGCTTTCACCCACATATTGAAACCGATGTAGGTCGCTTCCATCGGGTCATTGGTGACACGTGACTCGCTACCAATGAAGTCGTGCCAGTTGTCGATGAATTCTTCGTTCTGAGCAGTATCGACACTCTGAAAGTAATTCCAGGCAGCCATGTGCCCCACAAGTGGGCGTGTATCAATACCGGACAACTCTTCTTCACCGACGGAGAATGCCATCACAGGAATGTCGAACGATGAGACTCCCTGATTACTCAATTCACGATAGAACGGCACATTGGCATCGCCATTGATGGTGGAAACAACTGCCGTGGGTTTACCGGTGCTCCCGAAGCGACGGATATCTGCAACGATGCTTTGCCAGTCAGAATGGCTGAATGGCGTGTAATTGATCATGATATCTTCATCAGCAACACCATTGGCTTTCAGATAGGCTTCAAGAATGCGATTGGTGGTGCGGGGATACACGTAGTCAGTACCGGCCAGCACCCAGCGCTCAATACCCAGCTCGTTCATCAGATAGTCAACAGCAGGAATGGCCTGCTGGTTTGGAGCGGCCCCCGTATAAAAAATATTTTTGGATGACTCTTCACCTTCGTACTGAACAGGGTAGAACAGCAGGCCATTGAGCTCCTCCAGGACTGGCAACATCGATTTGCGGGACACCGAGGTCCATGCACCAAAAATGACATCGACTTCTTCCTGGGTCAGCAGCTCGCGGGTCTTCTCTGCAAACAGTGGCCAGTCCGATGCGGGATCGACCACGACTGGTTCAAGCTGTCGGCCAAGCACTCCACCACGCTCGTTCTGCTGCTCAACGAGCATCAGCACGGTATCCTTCAGTGTGGTTTCACTGATGGCCATGGTGCCCGAGAGTGAGTGCAGCACGCCCACTTTGATCGTGTCCTGGGCCACAGCTATCGGGCTCAATGCCATCAGCCCCATCAAACAGGCGCCGGCTTTCAGGATCATGGATGACTTGGGTTTGCGGGTGCTCATTGTCTACTCCTGCTGGTGATTGATGGCGAACCTGACAGTCTGCGACAAGGTTCATGATGCTAAGTAGATTGTTGCAATTTAAAGGGCTCTGCGACCAGTCGGCGATTGACGGCACAAACTACGTCATAATGCGTATTACGTAGTTTGACGCAGAATGCGCCTCATGACCCCTTTTGCTACGTAGCAGCGATCCGGCCTCTGACTGAACCTGCCGAATCAGCTGATTTAACAAGGGAACCAGCCTGTCAGCCGACCACCCGTTGCAGTGTCCAGAAGACCCCCATACCGCCCACGAGACACGTGGTCGCGTGCATGAGTTCGTACTCCACTCGACCCAGACGTCTGAGAATCGCAAGAGCCAGCAGAATGGCACCGACGAATAAAACCTGACCCACCTCAACGCCAATATTGAAAAATGCCAGTGCTATCACCGTGTCTGCAGCAGAGACGCCCAGCTCCCCTAATACACTCGCGAAACCGAGGCCATGGATCAGGCCAAATGCAGCAGTCACACCCATACGCCAGCGATGCGAATGCACTTGCGCCTGAGGTCCCGAGAGGGTTTCAGAGCCTTGCCCGCGCCGCAGGCTCAGTCGTGAGCCCGGTGTGAAGAAAACCTCACGCGCCATGAATACAACCGACAGAGCGATCACCGCTTCAACTGGCGCAATTGGAATGTTGACCAGACCAAGATGCGCCAGCGCAAGCGACAGTGAGTGCCCTACCGTGAATGATGTAATCAGGCCAATCAGCGGCAGCCCCGTGGCAAGCATCGCCAGACAGAACACAAAAGCGAGGTGGTCCCAGCCAATAAGAACGTGTACCGTTCCAAGCTCAAGGTAGCGCCAGGCCTTTTCAAAAAAGCCCTGCGGTGGTTGCGCGGCAAGTTCGTCCCAGACTGGCATGTCGAGACTGATGCCGGTTCGATTGCCCGACAGCATGACAGACGAACTGGTGCCATCCAACATCTGCAATTGCAGCATGCCGCCATCACGACCCCATCGCGTTTCGATCTGCCCGGTCAACTCAGTGCCCGCTTCCGCAGCCAGCTCTGGATCGCAGTCAATCATCATGGTGACGACATGCGACTGCCCTTCTGTTACTGAATCGCGCTGCATCAGAACACAGTGGCGAGGAACGACCAGAGGCGCATTGGCATCGAGGTTGGCAGGCATGGTCACTACCAGTTGGTGCACATTCGGATTGGCCTGTTCGACCAGGGTAAATTGCACGATATCCAGATAATGAGCGCGTGCCGGTGCTGCCATCAACAGCAGCGCACACAGCAGTGCAGCAAATCGGGCAAGCCGCAGTCGCAAGAGAGTAGCGCCTGTCACTTTCATCAGTGCCCCTCTTCTTCGCGCAGATTCCTGGCGCTTGCCAGCAATGCCTCTACGCTGGAACTGACTTCCCCGCTGGAGTCATAGACGACATCAAACTCATCACGAATCTGCTCGGTGCGCTCAGCCACCCGATTGAAAAGCATTGCATCTGACCAGTCCTGCAGCAGTCTGTCACGAACCGCTTCATAGGCTATTGGCTGCGGTTGCTGCACACCGCTGACCTTGACGTAATGGTAACCACGTGGTGACTGATAGGGGCCCATCCAGGTTTCCAGGGGCGCCTCCAGAAGTGCAGTAAAGAATTCTCCACCAAAACTGGAACGCAGAATACTGGCAGCATAGTCCGACATATTGTCTCCCAGCCAGTAACGCTCGCCTTCGATGTCTTCACCAGAACGCAGTCGCTCCAACAACTCGTCAGCATTCTCAGGTTGCTCTGAATAAAAGACCTGATCAAAACTGACGCGGGTTTCACTGTAGTACTCCTGAATATTGTCCATGTAGAAGGCAAGCAGGTCTTCTTCGCTGGGTGCGCTCGGCACCCCAGCCCACAACAGTCGGACTTTCTCAATCAGGTGGGCGCGCATTTTGCCGTCGGACAGATGCATGTTCTGACGCAGCGCTTCACGAAAAACGATTTCCTCATTCAGCCATTCCTGAACGATCTGTTCAGTTTCCTCTTCGTTGGGCTCGCGGCCTTCCAGCCACTCAAAATCTTCCTGCAGAATGTCCACCACGGCTTCGTTCACAATAATCGTGCTGACCGCATTCTGGTCAGCCTCCGCCAGACTCTCCGTGGTTTCCCCACCGTTTCTGATCGCATCAACGACAAATATGCCCGCCGCCGCCACACAGAATATGGCCAGTGGTTCTTTCAACAGTCTGTCAAACATCAAGTTTCTCCTGCACACCGAGCCCTGTTAGGGCTCGGCAGATTCATCGGGCGCGTTCCTGGCGTGATAGTCATCCTGGGCGTGGTCAAGGGATACCGGGTTCAGGTAATGAGGCTCGTCAATACCCTCTGCCCGCATCGCGATTCCCGTCAGACAGGCCTTTACAATGGCTGCGCTGTGCAGTGCCGTTGTGTAGGCCGGGTCAAGTGCGGGGGCCACTTCAACCAGATCGAAACCGATTACCTGGTCTTCCGCACACAGGCGACGGATGATCGGTATCGACTCACGCGGTGTCATACCTCCTGCAACTGGCGTGCCAGTACCGGCGATATAGGAGGGATCGAGCACATCCACATCGAAGGAAATATATAGATAGCGGCCATCACCTTTGGCTTCAGCCAGCACACGCTCCAGTACGTAGTCCCAGCCATAGCGCTCAACCTCAGCCATAGAGTGGTATTTAAAGCCCTCTTCGCGCATCCAGCGGTAGATGCGCTCATTCGGGCTGCCCGATCTCAGGCCCACCTGAATGTAGTCCGCACCGGCGATCAGATCCTCACGCAGCAGTCGATAGATAGGCTGACCGTGTGAGATATAGTGAGGACTGTCGCGGCCTACGTCGTAGTGTGCATCAAAATGGATCACTCCGACGTTTCCCTTGCCATAAACATCCACCATGGCCGCAACGTTGGGGTATTCCAGGGAGTGGTCACCACCAATGATGAACGGTATGGCGCCGGTACTGGCAATTTCTCTGACCACTTCGCGCACATGCTGCATGCTGCGCTCGGTACTGTCGTTGTCGATGGCAATATCGCCATAGTCGACGATATTCAGCACGGAACTGGCATTGACCTGGGTATATTGGTCGTTACCGGCCATGCCGCCGCGCAGGCGCAGGGCCAATGGTCCATGGTCGGCGTCACGCCAACCAGATCCCATGTTCAGTGGTGCACCCACGATGGCGATGTCCACATCACCTGCGACCAGATCCTCTGGCGTCAGGGCTACCGGGGCGCCGGCAAAGGTTGGAATGCCACCATTACCCCCCATGTAGCGGCCCAGACTGATGGGACCATCCTCACGCTCAGGGTCGAAACTGCGGGGACGTCTGACTGTCCAGGCATTGAAATCAGGTGAGTCAGTATTCAAAGGAATAAACGCCTCATCCACACCTTCCTGAAAGGGGCGCTGTTCCCGAACCCACATCATTGCCTGAACGTAGGCCTTCACTTCATCCGGGCTGCGTTTTTCCAGCGCTTCAAACAGCTCCTCCGGAGTCTCCGCATAAGAACGGGTCATCGACGGATCCGACAGAAAAGCCATCTCTTCCTCAGTCAGCGGCGCCAGTCGGTCGGCGAGGTTACTGGGAAACTCAATCGATTCCGGCTCTTCCTCGGCTTCCTCTGAAGACTGTGCATGGCCTGACTGCCATGAAAGCAAACCGGACAGACATAGTGCCGACAGCAGCATGGTCCGACAGGAAAAACGCGTTTTTGTTAATTCAAAGTTCATACTGAATACCTGTCAATGTTGAAACACGTTTGGCGATTCTTCCTGTAATTGCAATCAGTCCTGACCATGATCCACCGCTATTGGATCCAGGTAGTTTTCCTCGGTCAGCCCACTTTTTCGCATCGCCACACCCGTCAGACAGGCGTTCAACATGGCATTGGCATTCATGGCACTGACATAGCTGAAGTCCAGCATCGGGGCCAGGTCCATGAGTTCAAATCCGGCGATCTGAGTTTCCGCGCACAAACGGCGCAGCAAAGGCTGAAGTTCGCGCACCGTCAGTCCACCAGGAACTGCGCGACCAATGCCAGAAACTGCTGAGGGATCAAATATGCTGACATCAAATGAAATGTAAACTGGATTGCCAGAGTCTTTTGCCTCGTCTATGACACGATTCATGACCGAGTCCCAGCCGCGAAGCTCGATTTCCGCCATGGTGTGATATTTGACACCTTGCTCTCGCATCCACATAAAGGCTTCGCGCGTGGGTTGCGGTCCGCGCAGCCCCACCTGAATCAGGTTTTCACCACTGATAATCTGTTCGTCCATCAGACGATAGACGGCATCACGATCTGACAGGCGGTGTGCGCGAGTCGGCTCGGCGTTGTAGTGCGCACCGAGATGAACAACAGTCAGTTCCTCATCGCCCATGGCAGTCTTGACAGCCTTCACCGTCGGATACATCACGGAATGGTCACCGCCAACCAGGAACGGGACAGCACCTGTCTCAGCCAGAAGTGTGACCTGCTCGGTGATATGACCAATGCTGCGCTCCACACTCATGCGGTCGACGTTAAAGTCGCCATAATCGACAATATTGAGCACTGCCATAGGATCAATCAGGGCATGCACGTTGGAGTCGGCTATGCCACTCATCGCGCGCAGTGTTTCGGGACCGTTACGCGCATCGCGTGAGCCACTGCTCATACTTTGCGGAATACCGGAGATGGCAATATCAACTTTGCCAGCAACCAGGTCTGCAGGCGTAATAGCGACTGGCGCACCAGCAAAAGTGGGAATACCACCCCACTGGTGAATATAACGCGAGACACTGAAGGGACCCGGAGTACGGCGTCGCTCCCACAAGGCTTCAGGACGAACAATCTTCCAGCTGTTGAATCCGCTTGCTTCAGGGTTAAGTGGAATCTGCCCCATGTCGCGCTCGGGGTCGTAGGCAAATTCATCAAGCGCCTGCATCATATCGGACACATAAAGTGCAATTTGCTCTGGCGTGCGGCTGTCCAGCTCCTGCATCAGTTTCTCGCGAGACGCGACAATCCGCAGCGGTTCGGTCCCGCGTAAAAAGCTGCGCTGTTCGGGTGTCAAAAGCGCCAGTTTATCGGTCACACTTTCCGGCATCGCCACCGCGTCGGGCGTCGGCTCCGACGATGACAACATCACCGAACTGGAGCTGGAAGTTGTGCTGGCACAGGCTCCAAGGAACAGACACATACTTGTAGAGACCATCGCCACGTACTTCATTTTTGAGCACTTCATTGTTGATTCTCCTCGTGGTAATCGTCCTGGGCGTGATCCAGCGATACAGGGTTAAGATAATGTGGTTCTGTCAATTCAAGACGTCGCATCGCCACGCCGGTCAGGCAGGCTTTGGCAATGGCAGCACTGTGAAGGGTTGTAACGTAGGTCGGATCCAGCTCGGGTGCGACTTCAACCAGGTCGAACCCCACCACATTGGATTCCGCACAAAGGCGACGCACGATAGGTATCGCCTCTCGTGGTGTAATTCCGCCAGACACCGGTGTTCCGGTTGCCGAGGTATAGGAAGGATCCAGTACGTCAACATCGAATGAGATATAGAGTTTGCGTCCGTCACCCTTGGCTTCTGCCAGTACGCGTTCCAGTACATAGTCCCATCCATACTTTTCCACTTCGGCCATAGTGTGGTACTTGAAACCTTCTTCGCGCATCCAGCGGAAAATGCTTTCATTTGGACTATTCGCACGCAGTCCAACCTGTATATAGTCAGCGCCAGTAATCAGTCCTTCATTCAGCAATCGATAAATGGGTGCCCCGTGGTCAATCAGGTGGGCACGATCCCGGCCGACATCGTAATGCGCATCAAAGTGAATAACGCCCAGATTACCGACACCAAAGACATCCACAAGTGCTGCCACGTTGGGATACTCCAGAGAATGGTCACCACCAATAATGAATGGAATGGCACCGGTCTCAACAATTTCCCGCACCACTTCACGTACATGTTCCATGCTACGCTCAGTGCTGTCGTTATCGATGGCAATGTCTCCGTAATCGACGATGTTCAACACCGATCCCGCGTTAACCTGTGTGTACTGGTCATTGCCACTCATACGACCCATCGTTCGCAGCGCCAGTGGTCCATGCTGCGCGCCGCGCCAACCGGATCCCATATTTAGCGGCGCACCCACAAAGGCTACGTCTACTTCACCGGCGATAAGATCTTCTGGCGTTAGTGCAACAGGCGCACCAGCGAATGTCGGAATACCTCCGTTACCACGCATGTAGCGCCCGAGGCTGATGGGGCCTGGTTCACGTTCTGGGTCAAAACTGCGGGGACGCCTGACTTTCCAGGCATTGAATTCTGGTGTATCCGTATTCAAGGGAATATGGTCCAGATCCTGACCTTCCTGAAAACCACGCTGATCCCGCACCCACATCATGGCCTCAACATAAGCCTTGACCTCGTCTGCAGAACGTTTTTCGATCTGCTCTACTAGCTGATCAAGATCTTCGGCGTAGGAGCGAGTATTTCGGGGGGTGCGCAGAAACTCGAGTTCCTCGTCGCTAAGCAGACCCAGGCGACTGTCCAGCGAGGCGGGGAACTCTACCAGCTCGGGATGATCAGACTCTTCTTCTGTCTGTGCCGTGGCAAACTGGCCCAACAGAAGTGCGCTGCTGAGAGTTGCCTGGAGTAACAGGCGCATGTGCCTGCCAATATTTGTTTGATTGTTTTTTGTTGTCATCTTTTTTCCTTGCTTTATATCCACAGCCGACTGCGCTGAGGCTGGTAAGCCGGAAACTACTTGCCCGCCTCAGCCAACTCACCGATAAACAGGAGAGTTGACAGCGGCGGGCAGTAGCACCAGGAGAGGCTCTATCAGAGTGCGACGTTAATACCCAGGAAGTACGAGCGGCCAACCGGGCTCACTGGATAGGCACGTTCAGTTATGAACGGTTTTTCATCGGTAATGTTGCTGATACCACCATAGAAACGCACGGTATCATTGAACTGGTAGTTACCCGACAGGTTGTGTGAGTAAAACTCGTCAGTGAAAATGCCTTCACCGTAGTTCTGGACTGCAGTCTCAATTGGGCCTGTCAGCGCCATCTCGCTCAGATACTGTGATCGCAGACTGATACTCCAGTTGTCGCGACCAACGGTGGCAGACAACTGTCCAGCATATTCTGGCGAACGCATCTCCAACAGGTCTTCGTCAACGACAGCTTCTTCGCCCGGGTTGGTGGGCTCGACGAAGTCAAGCTTCAGCTGCTTGGTCACGTTAGTGCTCAAGGAGATGTTGTAGTCAGCCAGCTGAAAGCGGTATGACAGGTTCAAGTCAACACCTTCTGCCAACGCTTCACCAAAGTTCAGCTGGGTTTGACGAAGGAAGACAAAACCGCCGGACTGTGCTGATGTTGAAGTGCTGTTACGCTGAATCAATTCACAGAACGGGTTGTTGATTGATGCCGCGTCGTAGCAGCTGTTCACAATGTTCTGAGAAGAAATCTCGGCAATCGCCTCCTCTATTTCGATGTTCCAGTAATCCATGCTCACCGTGAAGCCTTCCAGGAATCGCGGCTGGAATACAAAACCAACCGTCTCCGTGGTAGCAATTTCCGGCTTCAGGTTTGGGTTACCCCCGACGACACCCGGGAATCCGGCTGACAGCGGGTCTACGAAAATGTAGTTCCCGTTGGCATCGAAGATTTTTGACTGCTGTACACCATTGGCGGTCAGATCGGCCACACAGTTAGCTTGACGCAGGGCCGGATTCGGGCCACTGGCAATCTGCGATGCATCACAGGGATCATTGGGACGGAAGCTTTGTCCCTGCTCTGGCGAATACAGTTCGAACAGGTTAGGTACCCGTACCGCTTCGCTGTAATTGGCGCGGATACGGAAGTCCATGACGGGCGCCCAGACACCGCCAACACTGTAAGTATCGTTGCTACCAAAGGTCGAATAGTCAGCACGACGGAAAGCCGCATCAACTGTCAGTGTCTCTGCCAGGGGCAGACCGGCCAGAATGGGCAGTTCTGCTTCCACAAACATATCCCATACATCGTACTTGGCACTGGTATTCAGCAGCCGGTTACCGGGTGAGCTGCCCAGGCTCTTTGCGGCACTGACGTCACCTACCCAGTCTCCCGGACTGAAGCTGGTGCCCTGCGGCGTTACACCGCTGACCTGGATAATGCCTTGATCGTAGCTGTCGAAGGACTGTGAGCTTTTCTCTTCGCGCCATTCACCACCGGCTGCAAAAGAAACAGGGCCACCCTGCAGAGAGAACCAGTTGGCACTGGAACCGCTTACAAAACCCATTACGACCGACTGCTCAATACTCTCTTCAACGGTACGTGTGTAAGAGAAAAAGTCGATGGCTTCCTGGCTGATTGAGCCTTTGCCGCCCCAAATATTGGCTGGCTGGCACTGGCCGTCACCAGGTGCGAAGGTGAAGAACGGCGACACTGCACGTCCACCCAGGTAGGCGGGGAAGTTAAATGGTGTGGTACGCGGGTAGGCAGTCGGGTCGAGATCCGAACGACAAACCGGCTGACCTGTTGCCGGGTCAGTTGTCACGTCGATGGCCGCAAAGAAGCGGTCAGTAATCGGCGTAAACGGAGACTCCATAGTGCGCTCAAACTTACCGTAGTTGGCAGAGACTTCGTAATCCAGACCCAGATCGTCGAAGCTGCCGCGCAGACCGGTTACCAGACGGTAGGTAGTACGCTCGTTGTAGGACTCATTGTGCCCCCAGTCGTCGGAGTCACGTGAAATGTAAAGTCCGCCCGGGCCAACGAAGCCCACGCCTGGATTAGTGGCAAATGGCGCCAGCTGTGCAGGCAGGAAGGGGTTATCCGGCGCACCATACAACAAGTCGGTTGCCTGGTTGCCGCCGCCACCGAAAGTCACATCATGACGAACGTACTTGGTCTCGACAAACGCTGTTGTGGTTGGCGTAAGATCATAGTTGGCGTTCAGGTTAACAGCCCACTTGGTATCCTCAGGTATAACAAACGGGCGGTTCGGCGCGATGTAAGATCCGGCCGCACCAAACTGGTTGAAGTTACCTGCCACCAGACCGTCCTGATACGTATTCAGGCTGCCATCCTCACCAATAATCCAGCAACCACCGGCTGCGCCAAATGAAGCTGTGCCGTCCAGGCTCGAGTTGTAACCGGTGAAACTGTCCAGACAGTCACCAGTGCCGTTGCCGTCAAGGTCAGGTTCCTGACCCAGACCTATTGTGGTACCAAAGTCACCCAGTGCTACCACACCGTAAGGGGAAGTGATGTTAAAGGTACGACCAGGCAGCAGTGCACGTGGTGACGCCGAGTTAATGCGGTCCAGGAGAGCCTGTTCAGCTGAGGTCAAAGTAGGTTGCGCACCAAAGGCTGAGTTGTAGCTATTGCCAAAGGCTGTTGCTGTCGGAATACGTGCGCCGAATGGATATCGGCCAGTGTTGTCAAAATTGTAGTAGCGCGCCAGGTTAGGCATTGTGCTGGGGTCAATGTCACCCTTCTGGAATCGCAGCAGCGGATTGACATCGCCCGTTGCGCGGCCTCCGTTTGCAAGGAAATCACGATCGCCAGCTCGCAGACCTGCGGAATAATCGTGCTGCAATGACAGATTCACGTTACCGCGATTGGCATCGAAGTTGCGCCCCAGCAGCGCGCGTATGCTGTTAGTCTCCGCATCGCCTTCGCCAGACATGCCTGTTCTGAAGTCGATGTCTACACCTTCAAAATCGTCCTTAAGTACAAAGTTGACAACACCAGTCACCGCATCCGCACCGTATACGGCAGACGCGCCGCCGGTCAGTACTTCTACACGCTCAATCAACGCCGATGGAATTGTTGATACATCAACAGAAGAGGTACCTTCGATACCAGACACGTGACGCCGTCCGTTAACCAGCGTGAGAGTACGCTGGGAGCCCAGGCCGCGCAGGTTGAGCGCGCTACCACCAACGTTACTGGCACGGCCCACGTTCTGCGCAGAGTTGCCGATTGATGCTGTACTGGTAACTGAAGACAGCAGAGCCGGGTTCTCATTCAACACTTCGCCAATGTCGATACTAGCCGAACTGGTGAGATCATCGGCGCTGATCACAGACAGGGGCTGCGGCGAGGTTGCGTTATCCATTCTCTGAATACGGCTGCCTGTAACGACCAGCTCTTCAATCTGCGGCGCCTCTTGTGCGTAGAGTGATGGCACGGTAGTCGCACTCATCAGCAACGCGATCGCAGTGTGAAGTCGCTGACGTCTTACAGTAGTAGTTGTTTTCTTCATATCTTTCATTAGCCTCATTACAATCAGTAATTGATACGCTCCCTGCCAGGACGTGATCAGAGTCAATTCAAATCATCGAACGAGGTTTAGCAAGTTGCGTACCAGCTAATGAGTCATGATAAATATCAAAGGCTTATGGTTCAGAAAGAGTGCGCGAGAAAAACAGCGTGCTTCAAAAAGAGGCAACGCGGATATGCGAAGCCACTTTATTGTGCATTGAATTATGTTTTTATGTTATTAAACAATAACTTAGGCGAGATACGAGCAGTTATATTATTTCATTTCTACGTTCATTGGTTAACTAGCTTTTTTACTTATACGTCAACTAAAAAGGTGTGCGTTTAACTTAGAAATTACAGTTTATTAGGCCTATGACGTAGATGATTCCAGCGACTACGTCATTCGACGTACCGACGTGTTGGCGTATAAAAATCGCAGGTGTCACTTTTATTATCGACACAACGGATAGACCACTTTAATTAAATAAAGTTCTTGCAGAATTTCTGGAAGTTATCGGCGCAGCACCATCAACCATCTGCCAATATTGACGACACTGGCCAGCGCTCCAGCAAAGTATGTAAGCGCGGCTGCTTTCAGTACCTGCCGCGCACTGCGAATCTGGGAGTCATCCAGATATTCTCCCTCTACCAGTATGGGTAGAGCCTTGTTAAAACTGGCATCCCACTCCTCGGGTAGCACGATCAGGTAGGCCATTGCGCCTGCCAGTTGCAGCAACACACTCAGCCCGATGACAGTCCCGATGGCGATTGGCGAACGCAGCACCAAAGCGGCAACCGGTACCGACCACATCAAGGCGATGCCCATCTTGTTGAGCCGCGCCGCCATGGGCATGTATTTGCTTCTCAGTTCAAAGATGGACTCGCGGCGATGAAACTGGATTGCGTGTCCGACTTCGTGAGCGGCTACAGCCACAGCCGTAACGGATCGACCGTGGAAGTTGCTCGGGCCAAGGCGAACCATTTGCGCCTGCGGGTCAAAATGATCCCGCCCCTCATCGGTCTCTTCCACCCCGATACCGGTCAGCGCAAAGCGTTGAATCAGATGCTGTGCAAGCTCTCCTCCAGTGCCTGGCATATCGGGAACTTCCCGATGATGTTTACGCATAACGTGCTTGACCCATAGCTGGGGTGCAAACACCAGCGCAGCCAGGAACAGACCCAGTATTGCCAACACCATGCAGTAAATTCCTCACAAGGGCTTGAATTGTGCAACTAATCTAATGATAATGATTCTCATTACCATAGCCAGCCACGTCGACACGATGCCAGCCAACGGTTAACCAGGACATTTATCGGTCCATATCAGACAAGAGAGGTTAGCATGACAGGATATTACATTTACGCCAGCATCAATGACGGCAAACCCAGTCTGCAGGTGGTTGACGCCGATTCTCAGGAAACCTGCCTGGACTGGGCCGGTCACGAAGTAAGCAATAGCCCGGATACTTCCGAGATTTCTGATCAGGATCTGCAGGAGCTGTTTCGCCGATTGTTACTGGTAACCTGCCGGCAAAAGCTCAAGGCACGGGTAAAGCAGGCCAAGACCCGCAGGGCACAGCATTGATGGCTGTACACCACGGGCCCGGCAGTTGGTGACGCCGTCAAAAGCCGCGCAGGGAAGCGTAGCGGTCGCGGTGATAGCTCGCATCCCCCAGGGTCTGCTGAGCCACCCGTGCGCGTTTGATAAAGAAACCAATATCAAACTCGTCGGTCATACCGATGCCGCCGTGCATCTGGATACCCTCATTGCTGACGAGCTCGTAGACCTCGGATAGTTTGGCTTTACACATACTCGCCAGTGCAGGGATATCCTCCGCATCATCTCCACGGTCAAGCTCTAGCAGGGCCTTGCGCACGAGCGATCTGCACAGCTCTATCTCGGAGTACATGATCGCTGCCCGGTGTTGCAAAGCCTGAAAGGCACCAATCTGCACACCAAACTGTGTACGCTGCTGCAGGTAGTCAACGATGCGCTCAAACACCTCCTGCACACCACCCAGCATCTCTGCAGCCAGGCCAATTCGGCCGATGTCCAGTGTGCGCTCCAGCGCAGCTCTGCCCTGACCCTCTGCGCCCATCAAGGCGTCAGCCGGCACTTTCACATTGTCAAACCTGACATTGCCAGCATTGCGATTGTCGACCATGTTCAGCTGTTGCACCGAAATACCCGGCGTCGCCGCATCGACTACAAACAGGCTGATGCCGTCCTCTGAGTCTGTCGGATCACTGCTTCTGGCCACCACGACAAAGTGTTCGGCCACATGTGCATCCAGGACAAACACCTTGTGACCGTTGAGAGTATATCCGTCAGCGGTTTTTTCAGCGCCAAGAGCGATATTCGACGGTCTGTGAAGAGCCCCCTCCTCAAGTGCGAAGGCAAGGACAGCTTCACCCGCGGCGACCTTCGGCAGCAATTCACCCTTCTGTGCATCTGAGCCTGCCAGGTTGATGGCCGTCGCGCATAGAAGCACAGTTGACACCAGTGGCGTCGGCACCAGGGTGCGCCCTGTTTCCTCAAGCACAATGCCCAGCCCTGAATAACCGAACTCAAAACCACCGTAGGCCTCCGGAATGGCCATACCGGCCCAGCCCAGACCCACCATGGCCTGCCACAGCTCGTCTGAAAAACCGCGCGGGTCCTTCTCGTCGCGCAATTTTCGCAATACCGCGACAGTTGCTTTCTCGCGACAAAAATCACGCGCTGATTCCTGAAGCATTAGCTGATCTTCGTTGAGTACCAATGACATGTAAAAGTCCTCCCTTACTTTTTGTTACTGGCGACCATGGAGGTCATGTCTGGCAGGCCCAATACCCGCTTGGCAATCACATTCAGCTGTACCTCATAGGTGCCTCCTTCAATTGAATTGCCTTTCGAGCGCAGCCATTGTCTGGTGGTATCCAGCTCTCGTGCACTGAAGTCACTGCCGTCTTCGGTTAGTGACTCCCAGCCCAGCGCCTGGGTGCCTGCTGCTTTCAGCGCCAGCTCATAACGCCGCTTGTTCAGTTCACAGCCGTAATTCTTCAGCATTGACGACGTCGCATTCGGCCCCTTGCTCTGTTTGGCTTCCTGCGCCGAGCGCTGCGAGGTCAGTGAGAATGCCTCACTGTCTATCATGAACTGGGCGATCTGGTCGCGCAGGGCGGGATCGGACAGTTTGCCGGTATCACCCCGATACGACATGGCGGTCTGCGCCAGCGAGTCGGCCAGGCCACCACGGTTGTTGCGACCACTGCTGAGCCCAAAGCCGGAAATCATCGTGCGCTCATGCTGCAGCAGCCGCTTGGCTATAGTCCAGCCGTCATTGAGGCGACCGACGACATTGCCAGCCGGCACGCGCACATTGTCAAAGAAAGTTTCACAGAACACCGAATTGCCACTGATCAGCTTGATGGGTTTAGTGGTCACGCCTGGTGACGCCATATCAAACAGTATGAAGCTGATACCACTGTGCTTGGGCGCTTCGAAATCAGTGCGCACAAGACAGAATATCCAGTCAGCCTTGTCAGCATAGGAGGTCCAGATCTTGGAGCCATTAATCACGTATTCGTCGCCGTCCAGGATAGCCTTGGTGCCCAGTCCGGCCAGGTCCGAACCTGCGCCCGGCTCGCTGTAGCCCTGACACCAGCGGATCTCGCCGCGGACGATTTTAGGAATATGTTCCAGCTTCTGCTCGTGGGTCGCCATTTCCAGCAGCACGGGTCCCAGCATGCTGATACCGAAGCTAACTAATGGTGGTCGCGCCTTGATGCGCTGCATCTCTTCCGCCAGCACCATCGATTCAGCCTTGCTCAGGCCACCGCCACCATACTCGGCCGGCCAGGTCGGCGTGGTCCAGCCTTTGTCCGCCATTCGGTCCAGCCAGACTTTGCTGTCCGGGTTCTTGAACTCGGCATTGCGCCCACCCCAGACCACCTCATCTTCGGGCATGGGCGTGCGCATAGACGCCGGACAGTTTTCTTCCAGCCAGGCACGGGATTCCGCGCGGAATGATTCCAGATCCTGCAAGGGGCACCTCCTTGGTAAGTGTCTTTTTACATGCCCAGAGTGTACCAAGGAGAAGGTGTTAAATCAGCAGAATCTATGTCTGCCGGGCTACTAATTCATGGATTTAATAGGCGCATCGATCGGGCTGTCCGTCTGATCAATCTGTCGCTCTATAACAGGAGAGGTGCCGATGAACTATGCTGATGATAATCTGTCCATTGAATGACAATAACAACAAGGAGAGACTCAGGATGTCGAACGTTATCAGCGTCCCTGCAGAGATAAGGACTGGCGAAAATCGGGTAGCACTGGTCCCGGAAATAGCCAAAAAATTGATCGCTGCCGGAACTACCATTCAAGTTCAGACACTGGCTGGTGAGCATGCCGGCTTCAGCGATGAGGACTATACCGCTGCAGGTGCAAGTATATGTCCGGACGATTCGCTACTCGGTACAGCTGATGTCGTTTTAACTGTAAACCCTCTGACCGAGACCCAGCTTCAAAAACTGCGCGATGGCAGCATCCTGATTGGATATCAGAACCCATGGTCAGATACGCAGCGGTTCAAGCTGCTTCAGGACAAGAAGATCAGCGCCATTTCAATGGAACTGATCCCCCGCATCTCCCGTGCCCAGGCAATGGACTCGTTGTCATCTCAGGCCTCAATCGCCGGTTACAAGAGCGTCCTGATGGCAGCCTCATTGTCTGGCAAGTTTTTCCCCATGCTGACCACCGCAGCGGGTACTGTGCGTCCATCCAAAGTACTGGTCATTGGTGCCGGCGTGGCCGGCCTGCAGGCAATTGCCACGGCACGCCGACTGGGCGCCATGGTCGAAGCCTATGACGTACGCGCTGCCGTCAAGGAACAGGTTGAATCACTGGGTGCAAGATTTGTTGATATCGACATCAAGGCTGAAGGCAGCGGCGGCTATGCCCGGGAACTGACCGAGGAAGAAAAACAGAAACAGCAGGAGATTCTTGCCCGCCATGTCGCGGCTTCGGATGTGGTCATCTGTACTGCCGCCCTTCCCGGCCGCGCCTCACCCCGCATTATTCCCACAGACATGGTCAACAACATGAAAGGCGGCGCGGTGATTGTGGATCTGGCCGCAGAGGGTGGTGGTAATTGCGAACTCACCCGACCGGGTGAGACCGTGATGCATAACCGCGTGACCATTTATGGACCGATTAACGTGCCATCAACTGTACCCAACCATGCCAGTGAATTGTACGCAAAAAACCTGTTCAATCTGCTCGGCCTGATCATCAAAGAGGACTCGCTCCAGATAGATCTGGACGATCAGATCCTCAAAGACAGCCTGATCACTCACGCTGGCGACATCATCAACGATGCAGTGCAAGAGCGACTGCAGGCAAGCACTAACTAGGGGAGAACAACATGATCGAAGGACTCGCAGCGATTTACATCTTTCTACTGGCCGGCTTTACCGGATTCGAAATCATCAGCCGTGTGCCGGTGATTCTTCACACCCCGTTGATGTCGGGCTCCAATTTCGTTCACGGCATTGTCCTTGTAGGCGCGATGATCGCGCTTGGCATTGCAGAAACCACATCGCAACAGGTCATAGGCTTTATAGCAGTGTTACTTGCTGCCGGAAACGCGGTTGGCGGCTATGTGGTGACTGAGCGCATGCTGGAAATGTTCAAGAGCACAAACAAGCAGGGAGACAAAAAATAAATGGAACTTATTATTCAGATCAGCTACCTGCTGGCAGCCATCATGTTCATTCTCGGGCTCAAGCAGATGAGTTCGCCAGTCACCGCCCGGCGCGGCATTCACTGGGCCGGCGCGGGTATGGTGGTCGCTACACTTGTCACCTTTGCCGCAGAAGAGATCACCGGCAATGAACAGGCATCCACCAATGTCATTCTGATCATAATCGCGATTGCACTGGGCGGAGGTTATGCCTGGTACACGGGAAAGCGCGTGGCGATGACTGACATGCCACAGATGATCGCCATGTACAACGGCATGGGTGGCGGTGCCGCTGCCGCAATTGCAGCAGTGGAACTGCTAAAGGCCCAGGCTGCAGTAAGCGGAGGTTACGCCAGCAGCGTGCCGGATTACCTGGGCGCCGATGTGACGATCCTGGCGATTCTTGGCGCCATCATTGGCACCATTGCTTTTTCTGGCAGCATCATCGCCTGGGCCAAACTGGATGGTCGTTTGAACAGCAATCGTCTGCTGCCACAGCAGCAGTTGATCAATCTGATACTGGCCATCGTGCTGGTGGCTGTGGCGGTCAGTGTTTACACAAACGGCAGCCTCAATCTGATCATTGCCTTCTTTGCGATAGCACTGGTGCTGGGAATCTTTATCACGGTGCCGGTTGGCGGCGCAGACATGCCAGTGATCATTTCCCTGTTCAACGCCCTGACGGGGCTTGCGGTCGGCTTCGAGGGTTATGTGCTGGGCAATGCGGCAATGATCATCGCCGGCACGGTGGTCGGCTCAGCCGGCACCCTGCTGACTCACCTGATGGCCAAAGCCATGAACCGTTCGGTCTCGAATGTGTTTTTCAGTGGCTTTGGAACAGGCCATTCCGCTCAGGCGTCTGGGGACGAAGACGGTGGCACTCAAAAAGAAGTGCAGGCACAGGATGCCGGCATCATGATGGCTTATGCCAGTCAGGTGATCATTGTGCCGGGTTACGGCATGGCAGTTGCGCAGGCGCAGCACAAGATCTGGGAACTGACTCAGCTGTTAACTGACAAGGGCGTAAAAGTGAAGTTTGCCATTCACCCGGTCGCAGGACGCATGCCAGGCCATATGAACGTGTTATTGGCTGAAGCGGGTGTTCCCTACGATCTGATCTACGACATGGAGGACATCAACGCCGATTTCGCCAATACCACAGTAACGCTGGTAATTGGCGCCAATGACGTGGTCAATCCAGCCGCCAAAAAAGATCCCAACAGCCCCCTGTTTGGCATGCCAACTCTGCATGCTGAGTTGTCTGAGAATGTCATTGTTGTTAAACGCGGTCGTGGCACTGGCTTTTCGGGTGTCGAAAACCCGCTGTTTGTTGCGGAGAACACCCGTATGCTGTTTGGTGACGGACAGAAAGTGGCTAATGAACTGATCGTGGCGGTCAAGGAACTGTCGTAAGCACCCCAGAGCCCATAGGGCTCTGGGAATTATAGGGGGCGCGAACAAGTTTGACGCGCCTCTCTACTGAACCAGATCGGCCTTCTCAACTGCGAACTTGAATTCACCCAGGTGTCGGAGGGTCACATTAAAGGTCTCGGCGCCCACACGCACCAGCGGAAGAATCAGCTTGTTGTTGCCGCCATCAAAAAATGACGGCACGGCGTCGGGGTTGTCGCTGGTGTTCTCTGCGGCGCTGGCCAGGAAGAAATTCAGATTACCGGTATGCTTCAGAGTGACTGAGTAGTTCACTTTATCCACATACACCTTGGGAATGGTCACCAGATCTGCAACCGGGTCGTAGACGTTGATATCTGCCCGCACCTCCGCCAGCGAATCAACTACTGTGATGCCCGTTACATTGTCACTGATGAAGCTGAACAGCGCCGGTATCTTTGCATAGACACCAGGTGATCCCGGTGTTCCACAATTCGCTGTCTCACTGCCGCCAAAACTGCTCAAGCCAATCTGCAGCGCACCCTGATTACCATTCAGCTTAACGAACAATGGTCCTCCGCTGTCTCCCTGGCAGGTGTCTGATGTGTCGATATCGGCAAAGCTGCCGGCACAGAACATGTTAGATGTGATCAAACCCTCGTGGGCTGCTTCACACACCGGTGTCGTAACAGTAATTACCTGCGTCTGCAGCAGATCGTCGGAAGGACTCGTTCCGTCACCCACTGTCGCGCCCCAACCGGCAACGATGGTGGGGATGTGGGCCGGCAACGCACCGGTGAAAAGTTTTACCGGTGTCAGATTGACCGGGGAGGCCAGCTCCACCAGCGCAATATCGAAGTCATTGGCGTTCGGGCTGGTCTCTGCGTCGGGGTTATAGCTCGGATGAATGATGACGCGACTGGCGGAGCGCACGACGGCGCCACTGCTCACGTTATTGATGTTGTCCGAGTTAAGAGTGACTGTCACCAGCGATGCCGGATCGTCTGCCAGGGCATCACCCGCTGTGTTCAAAAAACAGTGTGCTGCAGAGAGTATCCAGCCGGGCGCTATCAGGCTTCCGCCGCAACCACCACCATTCTCACTGTCCTTGCCACCCTGAATAAACAGGCTGGCCATCCATGGATAGGATGATGTCGAGGCAGGCTTGCCATTAATGATTCTTGTTTGTGTTTGTGCATGGGTGCCATTCAAGAGCATGACCGAGCAACAGAACGCCAATGCTGTCAGGCTTATTTTTTTCATGATTCCTTCCTTATTAATAGCGAATTGGGCACATCAGTAGTACCAGGCGGTAGGGCGAGTCTGATGAATACAAGGGTCATAGTCCTAGATGAGGACCATCAGGTCAAGAAGCGGCCGAATCCTGAGGCACTCTGGCCTGCCTGCAACCGGCTCCTGACGTCTCGGGCTATGGAATAGATCCGCGTCCCCGTCCGTTAACGTATCGAGACTAACAGACGCTATGCACACTGGAGGCATAACAATGAGTACACGAAAAATCAGCCAACTGATGCTTTTAACTGGCGTTACTTTCCTGCTGGTTGCCTGCGCGTCGCAGCCTGCCTACCGCGCTGCCGAGAATGGCGGCTATGGATATTCGCACCGCGAACTGTCACAGGACCAGTATCGCGTTCAGTTCCGAGGCCGCGGCGACGATGCCGGCCGCGCGATGGATTATGCCATGCTGCGCGCCAGCGAATTGACCCTGGAAAAGGGCTATGACTGGTTTGACGTCGCCAGTCGCGACACGCTGGTCAACAACCAGCAGTCCGAGCCATCCGTTTCCGTATCTGCCTCAAGCGCCCGGTACGCAACCGTTCAGGATTGTGGTCTGTTAACCTGTACAACCTATCAGCGCCCTGTGCCACAGTATGGAGCTGGTGTGACAACCATGGGAGACTCACGCAGTACCGTCGAGGTCATCATGGAAATCCGCATGGGCAACGGTGAGCGTCCGAGCGGCCAAAACACCTATGATGCCCAGGAACTGTATTCCAGACTGAAACCCGAAGTCTGATCAGACTATTACTGCGGCTACCACATTCAGTGTCAGCC
This sequence comes from Pseudohongiella sp. SYSU M77423, assembly GCF_029911965.1. NCBI lineage: Bacteria > Pseudomonadati > Pseudomonadota > Gammaproteobacteria > Pseudomonadales > Pseudohongiellaceae > Pseudohongiella > Pseudohongiella sp. SYSU M77423. Next base: position 212,199 of record NZ_JARYTH010000001.1, read on the forward strand.
TCTTGAAATCCTGAGGACAGACCTTATCTGTCCAATTGGATAAACAACGAGGTTGATACCCATGAACAGTCGCATCATCAGTCTGATGGCTGCCGGACTGGGTCTTTGCCTGATGCTTACCGCCTGGCTGGCCTGGTCCAATTGGCAGCTGCAACAACAACTTGACAACATGAGCAGTGTCCAGCGCGATACGTCGTCATCCTCTGAGCCGGGCTGGCTGCGTCGTCTGGAAACGCAGGACATCCCCCAAAATCCTCCTCTGACTCAGTCGGCGCCTATGACCGGCTGGGACCCGTTTGCTGAAATGAACCGCATGCAGCAGCAGATTGATCGCTGGATGCAAGGCGCCACCCTCGGTTTTGGCCAGGCACAACGTGGCAGCCTGTTCTCTGCCACAACTGCGCAGCCGGATATCCGTATCGAGGAAGACACAGAGGCATACCGGGTCCGTATCACGGTACCTGAAGGAAGCGAGCTGGAGTTGAACACAGAAGTTGATGACCAGCGCCTGACCGTCAGTGGCGCTATCAGCTCTAAAGTCAACGAAACCGCTAACGGATCAACTCAGCGCTTTTTCAGCAGCAGTCAGTTCTCCAGGCAATTTACGCTGAATCGGCCCGTTGACAGTCTGGGCATGAGCAAAGAGGCAACGGACAACGAGGTTATCATCACCCTGCCCAAGGTATGAACCAATCTCCAGTGCACTGCCTGTCATGCTGCAGACAAGTTATGCAGCCAGCGCAGAGCGGTCTCGCGGCGATAATTAAATCTCGCCGCGTCTGGCTGCCTGAATAATATTGTCCGCGGCCCTGAAGGCCAGTGCCATGATGGTCATGGTGGGTTGACCGCGTCCGGAAGTTACCAGACTACTGCCATCTACCATATAGAGGTTAGGCACATCGTGGGCGCGATGGTATCGATCGATAACAGAGTTGGTTGGGTCATCGCCCATGCGACAGGTACCCAGCAAATGTACGCTGCCGTTCTGACCGTTCTGGGCGTAATAACCGGTTTGTTTTATGGCTCCGGCCGCTGACATCAACTCTGAGCATCTGTCATGGAAAAACTTCATGGTCGCGATGTCATCCGGATGATCCATGTAGGTGCAGCGCAGCGCCGGTCTTCCCCACTTGTCTTTCAGGGTCGGATCCAGGCTGACGTTATTACTGGACAGGGGAAGCGAGGTCGTGTGCCCGTTAAACGCAGCAGTGTGCGTGAACTCCTGGCCCAGGTTGCGCTTGAATTCACTCCCCCAGCTGGGACCGTCGAAAAGGCTGCCTCGCAGGGCGAGCCCCATGGGCGCGCCGCGGGACGGGTGCCTGCCGTCTATGCCACCGCCGCCGTAAAAGCCCAATGACGAATCAATCTCATAATAGTCGTGTACAACGCGTGTCGTAGGAACACTCTTGAAGGCATTTACGGGGTTTTCAAACAATCCCACCACCGAGCAGTGAGCATTAAACATCAGATTTTTGCCGACCATACCGCTGCTATTGGCCAGGCCATCCGGGAACCGGTTGCTGGCGGAGAGCAGCAACAGGCGTGGTGTTTCCGCACCATTGGCGCACAGCACGACAGCCTTGGCGCGCTGCGCCTGCTCGGTACCATCCGCCTCCCAGTAAACAACCTCACGTACCCGGCCGGTGTCGTCGGTATCGATTCGCGCTGCTGTGCATCCGGTGCGTAACTCACAATTGCCGGAAGCCAGTGCCTGGGGAATCATAGCGATCATGGTCGAAGACTTGGCGTTCATCTCACAGCCGAAACCATTACAAAAGCCACAGTGCGTGCAGGCTGGACGCCCGTTGTGAGGTTGAGACAGAATGGCCACCGGTGCTGGATAGGCCGTCAGTCCCAGCTGACGCGCCGCCCGCTCCAGCAAGACATCCGAGCCCTTCACAGGCATGGGAGGGCAGGGGTAATCGCGTGACCGGGGCGGATCCCAAGGACCCTGTAATCCAGACACACCAATCTCCCAGTCTACACGGGAATAATAGGGCTCCAGCTCGTCGTAGCTGATGGGCCAGTCGGCAAAATTGGTACCTGCGATAGTCCCTTTGACGCTGGCCTCCATAAAGTCGATGGGCCGAAAGCGCCAGAAATTACCGGAATAATGTACGCTACTGCCACCCACGTTGTGCGCGTAACCCAGCGCCTGTGGTACCGGTCGCGCTTCCTCGGTTTCAGATTTTCTGAAAGTCTGGGGATGCCCTTGCCTGGCACTCCAGGTTAGTTCGTTATTGACGTCGTAAGCCCATTCATCATGGCGAAAATCCCCAGCCTGCAAATGGGGTCCCTGCTCCAGCAGTACGACAGAATATCCGGCCATGCTCAGTTCTCTGGCCATTATGCCGCCTGCCGCGCCGGAGCCTATAATGACAAAATCCACCTCGGTGCGCGTATCAAACTTTGGCTGAGAGCCAGCTGATTCAGCCATGATTCACTCCCCTCTGGCGGCATAATCCGCGTCGTAGTATCCAAATGGCGGTTGCCAGAAATGGCGACTCTCAAAGCCAATCAGCCGATAGCCCGGCATATCCGGGCTACCGCCATACGCCGGTAATGCAAACATGCCTGCAATGGTAAGAAACCGCATCGTGCCAAAAAACTGCGTGAACTCAATGCTTGTCAGCACTTCATCCTGCTGGCTGCTATCAAGACTTGCAAAAAGTGGCGTATTGAAACGCTCCAGGACCACGGACTGCAATTCCTGCAATCCCGCTCGCAGCAGTGCAAGCTCATCATCGCGCCCATCGCCCAGCACATGATCCATAAAATGGATCACCCCGGCCTCATTGGCACCTGGCGTCTCGTCGCTGGGCAGGATGCGTGATGCAATGGCAGCCAGCTCACTGGCTTCATCGGAGTTGAGCGTTGAAAAAAGTGCTCCCTCTGCAGCCGACTGACGAGCACGTTCGCAGCCGCTTAGCACCATGGGCAGGGTCAGTACTATGCAGGATTGTTTTGCAAGTCGCGCAGTCAGGGCCAGCAACGCGCGGCGGGACATTGGGCCGTTCATGAGAAGTTCCTCTCTCGTAGCCTCATCGCGAAAACGCTATCCCGGCCAGCTGTTAACCGAACAGGATTTCAACTTGAGTCTAGCATGAACCGATAGAGATGCATCGAGGAATTGCTACGCTAAATGACATACGCGCGATGGACGTATATCTGCAGCAGAAGTGATTTCCGTAAAGTTACGTGCCACTCGTTCTACAACCAGGGCAGCTGGTACTGGACTATTCAGACTGTGTTGCGCTGGCGAACATGCCTCGCAACAAGCGTGGCAATCGACCGTCTATAAAAGTCAGCCCCAGAAAGATCACGGCCATACCCAGCAGGTGTGATGGGAGTATGGTCTCTCCCAGAAAAAGGGTACCCAGGATAATGGCAGAGATTGGCGCAATCAGCGTGGTCGTGGAGAAATTGGTTGCGCCAACCAGCGGCAACAAGCGGTACATGATCTGAAATGTAAACGCAGTGGAGATCAGACCAATCGCCAGCGCCGCGGCCCAGGAAGATGGCATCACCATCACAGGCAAACCATCCGCAGCCAAAGCCACAGGAATGGCTGCGACGGCTGACCCGGTTAAAGCTATGGACGTCAGTGCCGTGGGTTCGACATGCCGGAAGCTACGCACAATGTTCAAAGCCAGCGCATAACACAGGGTCGCCAACAGGCAGGCGCCGATTGCCCATACCCGCGAATTGCCGTCGGCCAGCAGTGCTGGAGACGCCAGAATCGCAACCCCGGAAAAACCAGCAACCACACCAACCGTTTTACTCCAGGTCATGCGTTCGCCATTAAGCCAGAAATGCGACACGATCACCGTCATGATAGGCGTCAGTGCGTTGATGATTGCCGCCACACCACTGGCCAACTGCGCCTGCGCTAACGGAAACAGGGCAAACGGAATGGCGTAGTTAAGCACGCCCAGCAATCCAAGCTTCAACCATAAAACCGGATCGCGCGGCACAGCCTTACGCATCGCCATCAGGAACAGCCAGCAGCCCAGCGCACCAATACCAACACGAAACGCTGTCACCCACAGCGGGCTCAACTCCCGAATCAGCAGTGCATTAAAAATAAATGAGCCGCCCCAGACCGCACCCAGAAATACGATCCAGAACCATTCCCGCAGGGTCATGGAGATTACTCTTAAGAAAATTTGCGCGCATTATGCGCGTTTTATCGGCGAGCGAACAGGTACAGTTTCAGGAAATATCCCGCGCACACAAACGACTGGCGGTGGTGATCTCTGCAGACAAACGTCGCCGGCAGTGTCGATAGGACACACTGCAGGCGACGTGAAAAACGAATCTTTTAACCTAATCCACAATCGCCTGATTTACGACATTGTGGAATCCTTCGCGGATGCGAATGTGGCTGTAAGGACGGATCTGGGTCAAAATGATTGCCACCAGCTCCTCCTCCGGATCAATCCAGAACAGAGTGCCGAATGCGCCGCCCCAGGACACCGAACCTTCGCTGTCAGACGTGTGGGCTTCTGCCCTGTCAAGCACAACGGAATAACCCAGCCCAAAGCCCATACCAGGACCACTCAACCACAATGGCAGGTCGCCAGTGTGATTGGCAAATATCAGTTCTACTGTTTTCTTGCCAAGCAATCTGACCCCATCCAGCTCACCGCCATTGAGCATCATCTGCTGGAAACGCACATAGTCATGCGCTGTAGATACCAGACCACCTGCACCTGAAAAGAAATTACGCGGCTCTGCGACATAGCGACTGTTGCTGTCGCCAACTTCGGTCAGCATCATACGGTTTTCATCGTCAGGATTGGGCCCGTAAAGTGTGGCAAAGCGATTGACCTTATCTGGCGGCAGGTAGAAGTAGGTATCACGCATCTGAAGCGGTTCAAAAATGCGTTCGCGGAAAAACGTATCCAGGTCCTGCCCCGAAATGACTTCCACAAGACGACCGACAACGCTGGTCGCAGCTGAATACTCCCAGCGCGTGCCTGGTTCGTAACGCAGTGGCAGAGTTGCCAGCCGCTCAGTCCAGCTGGCCAGGTCCTCGTCACCCATGACCTGGGACACACGGGAATATCGGGCTACGTCACCCCGGTAACTGTTCATCAGTCCGGCAGTGTGAGTCAGTATGTGGGTAAACGTGATTGGTGTTCTGGCCGGTTCAAGCCGCGTGTTGCCCGCCTCGTCCTCAACCTGCACCATCATGTCAGAGAATTCTGGCAGCCAGTCCGAGATAGGATCATCCAGCTGGAACCAGCCTTCTTCATAAAGCATCATCAAGGCGACGGAGGCGATCGGTTTGGTCATCGATGCCATGCGAAAAATGGTGTCCCTTGTCATCGGCTGATTGCGTTCAACATCCTTCATACCCTGCGCACTGAAATGCACAACACGCCCCTTGCGCGCGACCAGCGTTACTGTGCCGGCAACCATCTCATCGTCGATATAACGCTGGGTAAAGTCATCAATACGTTGCAGGCGTTCGGAGGACATGCCGACAGTTTCTGGCTCGGCCATGGGCAGTCCGGATTCGGGGGTTTGCGCGATTGCTGACAGGGGTGTCAGTAGCGCGGCCGTCAGGGCAAGACGGCGCAATTGTCTGGCAGCTGGCTTCATGGAGCTTCTCCTCTTATGTGACCCGTTTTGGTATTTTGGTTTTCAGGGCAGAATTCGAGAATAGCGATCTTGACGGACAAATGCCAATCAAATCACAGAAATGCAAAAGCCCCGGACCGGATGTTCAAATCCTGACCGGGGCTTTTGCATTGTGTTCTTTTTTTCAGCCGCGAAGCACTACACGACCCTGCACTTTACCCGCTTTGAGGTCGGCCAGCGCCTGTGTGGCCTGGTCCAGTGGGCGTTCCTCAATGCGGATAGGTGCAATTTTGCCAGCTCGAACCAGCTCCATCAGCTCACCCATTTCCTGCAGACTGCCAACGTAGGTACCCTGAATAATACGGGCGCTCATGGGTATAAACGGCAGTGGCATGTTCAACGCTCCACCATAAAGACCCACGATAATGATCTTGCCACCCTTACGCAGGCAGCCCAGACCAAAGTTGACTGATGCCTCCGCGCCAACAAAATCGATGGCCGCGTAGGCACCGCCGGCAGTCAGCTTTTTGATTTCCTTGCTTGCTGCACGATCACTGGAGTTAAACACCGCTTTCGCCCCGAGCTCTGCCGCAGCAGCCAGTTTCTGGTCGTCTATGTCGACCACTATTGGCTTGATGCCCATGGCAAGAGCAATCTGCAGCGCCATCATGCCGACACCACCAGCACCGATCAGCACAACCTCGTCGCCATCGGTCAGCGCACCGACCTTTTTCAGCGCGCTGTAGGCAGTCAGACCGGAGCACGCGTATGTCGATGCAAGCGAGTCAGAAACCTCACCTTTGTCGAACAGGTACCGCGGGTGAGGCACCACAACATACTCAGCAAAACCACCCTGATTGACAGTGCCCAGACCGCGACCCGGTGTACATAAATGCTCTTCGCCGCGCCGGCAGCTGGCGCATTCACCACAACCGATCCAGGGATAAACCACGCGTCGGTCACCGACAGCGACACCCTTCGCATCTGGCCCCACGGCAACTACTTCACCAAAGATTTCATGACCCAGAACCAGGCCGGATCTGCCCACGTCGAGCTTCTTGTCATTGCCCAGATTGAACTCACCGTCATGCAGGTGAATGTCTGAGTGACAGACACCGCAGGCCACCATCTTCACCAATACTTCACTACCCTGCGGCTGTGGCGTATCGGACTCAACGCGTTGCAGCGGCGCGCCCGGCGCCGCAGTCTGGTAAGAAATCATGTCTGCTCCTGTCGTTGAGCTATGGATTGATCAGCCGTTTTCCTTTGCCCAGTCTGCGAATGTCTTACCTTCTTTGGCAAGCTTCTCCAGCAGCGGAGCCGGCTGCCAGTAGTCGGCGCCCAGCTTGTCGCGGAACTCACAAATACGATCGTAGACCTGCTTCAGGCCCACCTGATCGCCGTAGAACATCGGACCACCCTTGGCCACCGGGAAACCATAGCCATACAGGTAGACAACATCGATATCTCCGGGGCGCTGGGCGATACCCTCTTCGAGAATCAGAGCACCTTCGTTAATCAGCGGGAAGAACAGCCTGTCGACAATTTCTTCTTCGCTGATGTCACGCTGTTCGATACCCAGCTCTTTTGCTTTTTCCTTGATCAGCGCTTCTACTTCAGGGTCTGCCTGACGGGCACGGGTTGCCGCGTCATATTTGTAATACCCGGCACCTGATTTCTGACCCAGACGATCCATTTCTACCAGCGCATCAGCGATGATGCAGGTACGTGGATCTGGCTTGGTGCCCAATGCCTGACGCGCCTTGTAACCGATGTCCAGTCCTGCCAGATCGCCCACTGCCAGCGGACCCATCGCCATACCGAATTTCTCGGCGGCGGCATCCACCTGAGTAGGCGTAGCGCCGTCGAGCAACAGCATGTGCGCCTGACGACCGTAGCCCTGCAGCATACGGTTGCCAATAAAGCCGTAGCAGACACGTGACAGTGCACACACTTTACCAATGGTCTTGCCCAGTTTCATGACTGTTGCCAGCACATCATCCGCTGTCTTGTCACCACGCACCACCTCCAGCAGTTTCATGACATTGGCAGGGCTGAAGAAGTGCATGCCTACCACATCCTGCGGACGGCTGGTCGCCTCGGCGATCATGTTGACGTCCTGGTAGGAGGTATTGGTGGCAAGAATGGCGCCCTGCTTGCAGACCGCATCGAGTTTGCCAAACACTTCTTTTTTGATGTCCGGATTTTCAAATACCGCTTCGATGACCAGGTCGACGTTCTTGATATCGTCATAGCTGGTGGTTCCGTCGATCAGCTTCAGGCGTTTTTCCATGTCGGCTTCTGACATCTTGCCTTTCTGAACTGTGATGCTGTAGTTCTTGCGGATGATGCCGAGACCACGATCCAGTGCTTCCTGGTTCAGCTCAACCAGCGTCACAGGGATGCCGACGTTGGCAAAGCACATGGCGATACCACCACCCATGGTGCCGCTGCCAATGATAGCAACGTGCTTGACGTCACGGATTGGTGTGTCTTTGGGAAGGTCTTTAATCTTGGCAGCTTCACGCTCGGCAAAGAAAGCATGGCGCATGGCCTTTGACTGCGGTGAGCTGACAAGCTCTGAGAACAGTTTGCGCTCGACTTCCAGACCCTCGTCCATGGGCAGATTCACAGCCGCCTCAACGCAAGAGACGATGCGGTCCTGAGCAATTTGACCTCGCGCACGCTTGGCAACCTGCTTGCGGTAGGCGTCAAAGAAGCCAGGTTCAATGCTTGCCGGGTCAATCTTGATATCACGAATACGTTTCAGCAGTGCGCCTGAATCAGCCAGATCGCGTGCATAGGCAACTGCTTCTGATTTCAGGTCTTTTCCAGCCAACACTTCATCAATCAATCCCATGTCGCTTGCTTTTGCTGCAGCAACAGGATTGCCGGATGTAATCATTTCCAGGGCGGCCTTGACCCCAGCTATACGAGGAACGCGTTGTGTGCCACCTGCCCCCGGAAGAATGCCAAGTTTTACCTCAGGCAGCCCGACTTTGGCAGACGGGACGGCACAACGATAATGACAGGCCAGGGCCGTCTCAAAGCCACCACCCAGAGCTGTGCCATGAATGGCTGCGACAACCAGCTTTGAAGAATTTTCCAGTGCGCCCAGCACGGCTGGCAGTGATGGATCACGCGGTGGTTTGCCGAATTCGGTAATGTCCGCACCAGCGATAAAGGTACGACCCTCACACATAAGAACGATGGCATCAGTGTCATCTTTCTGTGCGGCGTTGACAGCATCCAGAATACCTTCGCGGACTGCCTGCGACAGCGCATTGACGGGTGGGCTGTCGACCTTGATGACGCCGATATTATTGACGATTTCGTAGCTGACTACACTAGACATAGCAAATTCCTTGTAAGTGAATGATTGATTAGTCGAGTCGCTCAATGACGGCTGCGACGCCCTGACCGATACCAATACAAAGGCTGATCACTGCGTATCGACCACCGGTGCGTTCGAGTTGACGCAGTGTCGTGATGGCGATCCTGGCACCCGAGGCACCCAGCGGGTGACCCACGGCAATCGCACCACCATTGGGGTTTACGCGTTTATCGCTGAAATCGATCTCGAGCATCTTCAGACAACCCAGCACCTGGGTAGCAAACGCCTCGTTGATTTCAATGATGTCCATGTCTTTCAACGTCAGGCCGGCGCGTTGCAGAGCCTTGCGAATGGCAAAGACCGGCCCCAGGCCCATGACACGCGGCTCGACGCCTGCCACAGCGCCAGCGATGATGCGTGCGCGTGGTTTTACGCCGTATTTCTGTCCTATCGCCTCGTCACCGATGATCAATGCGGCGGCGCCGTCGTTAATGCCTGATGCATTACCTGCAGTAACCACACCACCATCAAACAGTGTTCGCAACCCGCTCAGCACGTCAAGAGTCGATTGAGGGCGTGGATGCTCGTCAGCGTCAACCACCAGTGGCGGCTTTTTGCGCCCCTGAGGCACTTCAACCGGAACAATCTCTTCCTGAAAAAAGCCCGCTGCACGTGCAGTTTCATATTTCGACTGGGACGCAGCAGCAAACGCATCGCTGTCGTCACGGCTGATACCCAGGTCTTTGGCAATGTTGTCTGCCGTCTGCGGCATGGTGTCATCGCCGAAGTTCTTGGAAATCAGCGGATTGGTGAATCGCGCTCCCAGCGTACTGTCAGCGATCTGCTGACCACGATCGAATGCCGTCTGGGCCTTGGAAAGAATCAGTGGTGCCCGGCTCATCGACTCAACACCACCCGCCAGGAACAGAGAGCCCTCGCCGGCTTTGACACCCCGGCTGGCGTCCAGTATTGCAGCCAGCCCTGATCCACACAGGCGATTGACAGTCAGACCGGCCACCGTTGTTGGCAGACCCGCCAGCAGCGCGGCAAAGCGGCCAACATTGCGGCAATCTTCCCCGGCCTGGTTGGTATTGCCCATGATGACGTCTTCATAGGCCTCCGGGTCAAACACATTGCGCCCCACAACGCTGCGAATGACGTGCGACAGCAGATCATCAGGGCGGATCGGTGAGAGCGCGCCGCCATGACGACCAAAAGCCGTGCGGGCACCATCATATATATAGGCTTCTTGTAACTGACTCATAGAATTCTTCTCTTGTTCCCCATAACATACAGAATCGGCAGGGCCGCAATGGTAGCACAAGCTTTTGGAGCCGTGCAGTTCGACTCGGACGCTCGTTCGGGGTATTATGTCGAACTTTCGTTCGATAAAAAACAGCGCTTTTACTATTTGAGGTTACGCATGATCCGAGACCAGGAAATTCTCAACCAACTCGTTGATATGGTTGAACGTTTTGTGCGGGAACGGCTGATTCCCGTTGAGCAGGAAGTAGCAGAAACCCATAAGGTTCCCGACGAGATCATTCAGGAAATGAAAGACCTCGGACTGTTCGGCATGACCATTCCTGAAGAATATGGCGGCCTCGGCCTGACCATGGAAGAAGAGATCTATGTCGCATTAGCACTGGGTCGCACGTCGCCGGCCTTCCGCTCCATCCTGGGTACCAACAATGGTATCGGATCGGCGGCTGTGGTCTTCGACGGCACTGAAGAGCAGAAGCAGAAGTTCCTCCCCAAATATGCCAGTGGCGAGTGGGTGGGCTGTTTCTGTCTGACCGAACCAGATGTCGGCTCCGACGCCGGCTCAGTAAAAACCACCGCGGTTCGAGACGGTGACCACTACATCATTAATGGTACCAAGCGCTATATCACCAACGGTCCGGTCGCCGATACATTCAATGTCATGGCACGCACCAACCCGGATATAAAGGGTGCACGCGGCATCTCTGCCTTTATCGTTGAGAAAGGCACACCTGGCATCACCCTGGGTGCAATCGACAAGAAAATGGGCCAGGCCGGCTCACTCACCTGCGATGTCATCTTTGAAGACTGTCGTGTACCGGCAGAAAACCTGATCGGCAAGGAAGGCGACGGCTTCATCACCGCCATGAAAGTGCTGGACCGCGGTCGCCTGCATATCGCTGGTTTCAGCGTGGGTATCGCTGAACGCCTGATTGATGATGCGTTGCACTATGCCATTGAGCGCAAACAGTTCGGCAAACCCATCGCCGAGCATCAGCTGATCCAGGCCATGCTCGCCGACTCAAAGACAGAAGCCTATGCGGCACGCTGCATGGTGCTGGACGCTGCCCGCAAGCGTGACGAGGGACAGAACATCAGCACGGAATCGGCAGCCTGCAAGCTGTTCGCTACTGAGATGGTGGGACGCGTGGCAGACCGTGCAGTGCAGATCCATGGTGGCGCCGGCTATATCTCGGAATACGCGGTGGAGCGCTTCTATCGGGATGTGCGTCTGTTCCGTCTTTACGAGGGCACCTCGCAGATCCAGCAGATCATCATCGCCCGCAATATGATCCGCGACGCCAGCTAAGCGTTGACTTCTGTTCAGTAGCGGTCCGGGAGGTGGGTGTCACATCCCGCCCGGATCGCATCCTTTCGCCACTCACCCGGCGGGGCGGAACTCGACCTCGCACGCTTCGCGGCTCGGGACTCAGTTCATCGCTTCCGGCCTCGGAACTAGGGTGGCAGTCCTCGGTCAGCGCTTCCGGCGCCGGAACTAGGGTGGCAGTCCTCGTCAGGTTTTCCTCGCTCCTTGCCACCCTATCCCCAGCGCCTCGATTGGGGGTTGTGCGTCCTTGCCACCCTATCCCCGAGACCTCGATTTCACTACAGTGCCAGTTCCCGCGGTTCTATACACACCCACCTCCCTCCCCTTGTGCCAACCTCAAGATTGAAGCCCTGATCCCAACAACGGACGCACCAATTCCAGAACGCGCCGTCATCGCCCAGAACAGGGGTCACAACAGGTTCACTGCGTTTCTCTGACTGCCGGCGGCGTGGCGACACGGTTCAATCGAGGCGTCGGGGACTGGGTGGCAAGGAGCGAGGGTGTACCCGAGGACTGCCACCCAGGTTCCGGCGCCGGACGCTCCGAACCCAGAACACGCCGCAACGCCAAGAACTGGAATCACATGAGGTTCTCTGCGTTTCTGTGACCGCTGGCGGCGCGGCATACGGCCCAATCGAGGTGTCGGGGACTGGGTGGCAAGGAGCGAGGGTGTACCCGAGGACTGCCACCCAGGTTCCGGAGTCGGACGCGTTGTCCCAGAAAACGCCGCCGGAACACCAAAAAAAGTCAGAAAACCACTTGTAATTCCCTAAAAAATCAATAAACTGCTCCCCCTCTGTCGCTTCATGCAGTTTTCCGCAGAACAGCATCAGAAAATCACCGAAATCAACCACGCATGGTGTGGAGGCTTATAGTCCAGACGGCAACTGCTTAATCACAGCAATACAGACGGTCTATGAGTTCACCGCCATCTTTTTTTGGGGAAAGGATAATGAGTGCAATCTCCTCCTTTAAAAAAGAGTCTCTCAAACCAGCCGCCACCAGTGCGAATGAGAGTGAATGGCCCACATTTGCCGGAGAACCGGACGCGGACGCCAAGGATCACTTCATTCAGCGCAATGGCCTCGAATTCGCTGGCACACACCTGCTGATTGACTTCTGGGGTGCAGAGAACCTGACCGACCTGGAGCTGATGGAAGCCAAGTTCCGCGAATGCGTCGAAGTCTGTGGTGCCACCCTGCTGCACATCCATCTGCATCATTTCACCCCCAACGGCGGTATCTCCGGCGTTGCGGTACTGGCCGAGTCGCATATCAGCGTACACACCTGGCCTGAGCGCGGATACGCCGCCTTTGATATCTTCATGTGCGGCGATGCTGCGCCCGAGAAGGCCGTACCCGTACTTAAAGGTGCCTTCCGTCCGACGCGTGTAACCGTCGGCGAGCAGCTGCGCGGCCTGACGCAGCCTGCCAGCGAAGAATAAGCCGAGTCTCAGATGTCTGATCAACGTTGGACCGAAACGCTTTATGCGAGTTACGGACAGTCGTTTCGTGTCGACGAAATCCTGTTCGAACACAAGACCGAGCACCAGCACCTGGTGATATTCGAGAATGCGCAGTTCGGACGTGTCATGGCACTGGATGGTGTTGTTCAGACAACTGAGCGTGATGAGTTTATCTATCACGAGATGCTGACACATGTACCCCTTGTTGCTCACGGCAATGTGAAGCGGGTGCTGATCATCGGCGGCGGTGATGGCGGAATTCTGCGGGAAGTGTGCCGTCACAAAAGCGTTGAGCATATCACCCAGGTCGAGATAGACCAGGCTGTAATTGACATGGCACGTCAGTACCTTCCGTCCCATAGCGACGGGGCTTACGATGATCCGCGCGCAAATATCGTGATTGGTGATGGTTTTGACTTTGTGCAGACCACTGACCAAAGCTTCGATGTGATCATTTCTGACTCCACTGACCCAATGGGTCCTGGTGAAGTTCTTTTCACCAAAGACTTCTATGGTGGATGTCAGCGCTGCCTCAACCCGGGCGGCATTCTGGTCACCCAGAATGGAGTGGCTTTCATGCAGACTGACGAAGTAGCCAACACAGCTGCCCGATTCAGCAAGCTGTTTGAGGACTGGCACTTCTACTGCGCCGCCGTGCCAACCTATGTTGGCGGAGTCATGGCTTTTGCCTGGGCCAGTGACTCACCAGCCGCACGACAGACCAGTCTGACCGAGTTGCGCGAGCGCTGGCAGGCGACTGGCATCCAGAGCCGCTACTACACGCCTGAGCTGCATGCCGGCGCCTTTGCGCTGCCCGCTTACCTGCAACGGGCTATCAAACAGTAGCACGCGCCCTGATCCCGGTCTCAGGGCCAGAACATTCCACCTTGACAATCACTTTGCTGATTACCCAATATGTCTGCTGTTGACGCAACCGCAAGGCAAGGGCACAGGCAGTGGAAAAACTAAAAAAAATACTGGTCATTGTTGACCCTGACAATGACAAAGACCACGTAATTGACCGTGCCATTCTGCTGGGTTTCTACTACCGCGCCAGCGTCGTGCTGGTCATGAACAAAGCGAACGTCCTGGCACAGGAAGAAAGTACGCAGAGCGGTCTGACAGCACGATTTTTCTCCTCTCAGAAGCAAAAATTTCAGGAGCATTACCAGGACCGACTGGATGCGCTGCAGCAGCGCGTCGAAGCCCAGGGTATCGAAGCCCGCAGCGTTTTTACATCAGACAAGAACGCTTCTGAAGCATTGCTAAAGCTGATCGACAGCGAACAACCGGACTTGGTTTTAAAAAGTGTTCAGAAACCGGGTCGGCTGGCACGCATACTGATCACCAACACTGACTGGCGCCTGGTCAAAAACTGTCCAACCCCCCTGCTTCTGGTTAAAGCGCAGCCCTGGGTTGAGGACGGCTGCGTGATGGCATCCGTAGACCCCATGCATGCCAAAGCGCAGCAGAATGCGCTGGATCACCTGTTGCTGGAGACCACAGCGAGCCTGGCCCGCGCCATGCAACTCAATACCCGCGTATTTCACTGTTACTTCCCTGATCTCAGCGCCATGTTCCCCAAAGTGACCGATGCCGAGGTGTATATTCGCAAAGTCCGTCAACAACACCGGGACAGGCTGCTGGAATTGATTCACGAGCATCATATTGATGAGCAGAATCTGGTCATGACCCGCGGTGATGTTGCAAAAACGCTGACACACGCGATCAAGCGCGAAAAAGCCAACATCCTGGTACTCGGTGCACTGTCGCGCAATGTGGTGGAACAGGCGATTGTTGGCAGCACCGCTGAAAAAATTCTTTACGACACCCCCTGCGACGTCCTCGTCATGAAGCACAAGTCGCAACCGGCATAACCATGTCAGAGACCCACTTCCGTGTATTGACGCTGAATATTCACAAAGGATTCAGCATGGGGCCCAAACGCCTGGTGCTGTCTCATATCCGCGACCATCTGCGCGCCAGCAAAGCCAACCTGGTGTTTCTGCAAGAGGTCGTCGGCGACCATTCTCTGCATCGTAAACGTTTGCGACACTGGCCCGACGAGTCCCAGATGGAGTTCCTGGCAGATACGGTCTGGTCTCATCACGCCTACGGCAAGAACGCAATCTACCAGCACGGACACCACGGCAATGCCATTCTGAGCGAACTGCCTTTTGTCAGCTGGGATAACATCGACGCTTCGTTTGTGAACTTCTCACAACGCGGCTTCCTGCACGGCACCATCTCCGACGACGTACACCTGCTGTGTATTCACCTTGGTCTGTTTGAACGGGAACGTCAGCTACAGACACGCCACCTGATTGACTATATCCAACGCAAGGTTCCTGACACGGCACCGCTTATCATCGCAGGTGATCTTAACGACTGGCGCCGCACCACACACCGCACGCTGAAAGAGAAGCTGGGTGTAGTGGAAGCGCATGAAAGTGTGTTTGGCAAATGCGCGGAGACCTTTCCAGCGTTTTTCCCGATGCTGCCAATGGATCGCATTTATCTGCGCGGATTCGATATCCACGACTGTGTTAAGCTTTCAGGCACCAATTGGCGTGAATTTTCCGATCACTGCGCTTTGATAACGGACATCGAACTGACCAGAGGCTGAGCTCTCATGACGACACAGGACGTGCTGGTATGGTTGCTACCTCCGCTGTTGCTCGTCATGGGTTTGCTTACCGCCGGCCATGCACTGCTAAACAAGCGCGACTCAAAAGCCGCTTTTGGATGGATTGCTCTGTGTATCATCCTGCCTGCGGCTGGTCCGATAATGTATCTGCTGTTTGGCATCAATCGCGTCCGAACCAGGGCGCAGCGCGACTATATCACCAAGATCAATCGTGACTCCCTGCAGACTATCGCCGAGCCAGACGGCACCTCATTTCGGCCGCTGTCATTGATTGGTGAGACACTGGCCAGAAAAGGCCTGAGCTCCTGTTCCGACATTCAAATATATGAGAACGGCGACAAGCTGTATCCGGCTATGCTGGATGCCATCAACAATGCCACTGATCGAGTACTGCTGGCGTCCTATATATTCGACAACAACAAGACTGGCCGGGACTTTGCGCGGGCACTGGCCAGCGCCCAGCGACGTGGCGTGCAGGTAAAAGTGCTGCTCGATGGTATGGGGGAGATGATGAGCCTGCCTCGCATTGGTGGTCATCTTTCGGAGCTGGGCATCCAGTACACGCGCTTCAACCCCCTGAAGCTGTTCCCACCATCACTCAACCTGAATATGCGCAATCACCGCAAGTTGATGATCGTCGATGGCCTGCTGGCGTTTACCGGCGGAACCAACATTGGTGACCGCCATTTATCCAATTCCGCCAGCAACCCGCACCGCGTGCAGGACATTCACTTTGGTCTGCGCGGCAAGATTGTCGACGAGCTGGAATGGGCATTCTGGCAGGACTGGTATTACTGTACCGGTGACCCGGATGCTGAAAAATTCAGGGGCTGTAATGTCAATGACGAATCAGCCGAGACCTGGACGCGGCTAATTCTTGATGGTCCCAACCGGGATCTTGACAAGCTTAGTCAGCTGATCAACGGTGTGATTGCCGCATCCAAAGAGCGGGTGTACCTGATGACACCTTATTTTCTGCCAACCTTTGATCTTATTGGCACGCTTATTTCGGCACGCCTTAGAGGGGTCAAGATTACTATTTTGCTGCCGGGCACCAACAATATCAAAATAGCTGACTGGGCCTCTCGGAACTCAGTGCGGCAGCTGCTGGAATCAGGACTGGATATACGCTATCAACCGCCGCCGTTTGTGCACAGCAAACTGCTGCTGGTCGATGATGAGTATGCGCTGATCGGTTCACCCAACATCGATCCACGCAGCCTGCGCCTAAACTATGAACTTGGTGTCGAAGTATTTTCACGTCCCTTCAACGAGTCACTGCGGCAATACTTCGAACTGCGCGCAGAGGTGTCTGAACCGATCACACTCAACTGGTTACGTGAGCGCTCATTACTGATCCGGCTCAGAGACTCTCTGGCATGGCTTTTTTCACCTTACCTTTGAAACCCTGGGGCTTCAGAATCAATACATCCTGAGCTACTCTGTCAAGCAACCTCTCAGCGGTGCTGCCAACCAGAAAATGATCCAGGGCCGACCGGGAAACGGCGCCCATGATCAGAATATTGGCCGCTATTCGATCCAGCAATGCAGGCAGCGATTTTTTTACCTCATCCTGCTCAATGTGCAAGTGTGAATCATTCAGCGAAAAATCGGCGAGCAATTCGCGTGTTTTCTCTCGAACTTCCGCGACATCGACCGCAACCGGGTACATGCCCGACACTGGCGGCTGATAGCAGGAGTGGAACACATGCATACTCCCCCCGGTCAATTTCTGCAATTCACTGCCGGCAGCTGTTAGTTGAACATCAAAATCAGCAGGCTTGTCGTTTACATGATTGGGGTCCACAGCAACTACTGCCACCGGCTTCTCAGGCCATGGCAGATCTTTGACCAGCAACAGCGGGCAGGGACAGTAGCGCAATAACTGCCAGTCCTGGTGAGATAGCAGCAGTCGTGAAATCTTTTCGTGATGGCGACTGCTCTGTACCAACAGGTCAGGATTGCTGTCCAGCACTTTGTTAATGATATAGCGATAGGGTGGATTACCCCACATGGCATCCACCGTGACAGTAATGCCCTGAGGCCGAATAACAGAGGCCATTTCCTCCAGCAACTTGCGATTAGCTGCAACGTGTTCCTCCCGCAACTGCCTGGCCTGGAGTGGTTCAAAATAGTAACCGTCCTCCAGATAGGGGTTATGGTCGCAAATCAGCAATTCGAGAGCTGCGCCAGACTCTCTTGCCAATCGCAAGGCTTTGCCCAGCGCCAGTTGCGTGTCATGTTCCGGCTCAATAACAACTAAAATCTTTTGCAGATCCCGCATTGAATTGTCCTCGAGTTAAGTACCCAGCTGGTTGACAATCACGGCAGTTACCGGTGGATTAAACGCAGATACCGGTCGCAAGCTTGCCTCTGGTTATCAGAAAAGAGTAAGGCAATAGCGCAACTGAATCAATCCGCAGGCATGGCTTGCCATCGCTTCTCATTTTTTGTCGCCTCGGTTACACTCGAATAAAGCGTGCATGTGTTCTCAACACAGGAGCGAACGGCCATGGCTTACAAGACAATTATTACCGCTGTCGATTTATCCAACGAATCCAGCAGGATCATCGAACGTGCTGTTGAACTGGCAGATGGCGATGTTTCGCGGCTTTACCTGGCCCACGTGGTCGAGCCCGTCGCGGCGGCTTATCCGATTGATGCCTATGCGATCAACATGACCAAGCTTCAGGAAGAGGCGATGGCCATCGCAGCGCAGCGCCTGAAGGATATCGGCGGAAAATACGGTGTGCCCGAAGACCGGCAACTGGTCATGGCCGGCGCTGCAGCGACTGAGATTCGCAGCAAAGCTGAAGAACTGGAAGCTGATCTGATAGTGATCGGCAGTCACGGCACCTCCGGTTGGAAGCTGTTGCTGGGCTCGACAGCAAACAAGGTATTACACGGCGCTCCCTGTGACATCATGACCGTGCGCGTCGGCAACTGATCAAGTTCTCCGGAGCATTCATGTCTCAATCTTCTAGCAACGCTGGCGCTCTGGCAGGCGACTTTCGGATCGCCCCGCAAAAAATAGTCAATAAAGCACGCCCATGCCCGCACAATCCGGCTGCAAGCTGCAGCAATTGTCGGCTGAGCGATCTGTGTCTGCCTATTTCGCTGAACGAGTCAGAAATTGTTCAGCTTGACGGGATTATCGAACGCAACCGCCCGCTCAAAAAGGGTGAGCATCTCTATCGCCAGAACGATGAGTTCCGCTCCATCTATGCGGTGCGCAGCGGCAGCTTCAAATCCTACTTCCTCGGTAGTGATGGCAAAAGCAGAGTCACTGGTTTTTTTATGCCTGGAGAAATCCTGGGCATGGACGGCATTGGATCGCGCAGGCATGGCATGTCGGCAATGGCGCTCGAGCATGCCTCCATTTGCGAGATTCCATTCTCACAGCTGGAGAAACTGGGTCATCAACTGCCCAGCCTGCAGAGTCGGTTCATTTCCATCATGGGCAATGAAATCGTAAAGGATCAACAGATACACACCCTGCTCAGCAGCTACACAGCAGAGCAGCGCTTAAGCTCATTTCTGCTCAGCCTGTCTGCCCGACATGCGCGCTGCCAGCTGTCTCCCGATCGCTTTCTGCTGCATATGACGCGTGGCGATATTGGTGAATACCTTGGGCTGACACTGGAGACAGTAAGCCGGGTGTTCTCGGCCCTGCAGAAAAAAGAAATCATTCGGGTCAATAATCGCGAGATTACCATTACCCAGATGCCTGCACTGCGAGCCATCGTTGGCGATTCCGTAGGAGCTTGCCAATGACGATAGACTGGGCTGCGTTTACGCCATGGGCGGCATTGGCAGGCGGCGCGCTGATCGGGCTGGCAGCCGCGATGTTTATTTTACTGAACGGCCGCATCGCAGGGATCTCCGGCATCGTAGGCGGGCTGCTCAATCCTCAGACTGGTGATGTCACATGGCGCATCATGTTTGTCCTCGGCATGCTTCTGGCGCCTGCCGTCTGGCTGTTGGCTGCCGACATGCCAGGCATTCAGATTGATGCGGACTACCCTCTTTTGATCATCGCAGGATTGCTGGTTGGCATAAGCACCCGTTACGGTGCAGGCTGCACCAGTGGGCATGGCGTGTGCGGAATATCGAGGCTTTCTCCCCGCTCGGTCATAGCCACACTGGCCTTCATGGCAACCGGCTTTTTGACTGTCTTCATTATGAGGCACGTCCTGTCATGAACAAAACATTTATCTCAGCCTTCGTCACCGGCCTGATTTTTGGTATCGGTCTGCTGGTGTCCGGAATGGCCAATCCAGACAAGGTGCTTTCGTTCCTGGACCTCGCCGGTGCCTGGGATCCATCGCTGGCGCTGGTGATGGCCGGTGCGATTGCCGTTGGACTGATAGCATTCACGCTGGTCAGAGGTCGCAGCCAATCACTGCTGGGAGAGCCACTGCGGCTGCCCACCAAGAAAGCCATTGACCGGCGCCTGGTGCTGGGCAGCCTGGGTTTTGGTGTTGGTTGGGGGCTGGCCGGTTTCTGCCCCGGCCCAGCACTGGTTGCACTTGGCGCGGGCGAACTCAAAGCAGCGGTGTTTGTCGGCGCGATGCTGGCAGGTATGGGTCTATTTGAACTGCTCGAGCATCGCAAACCCACAACGGGTCAGCCTGCCAAGAGCCATTAACACTGATTTAGTTCAGCAGATTGGCCGGTGAGTATTGATCGGTCAGTATGCGTGTTGATTCATCCCAGTCTGCCTCTGTGGTCAACAGCGGCGGATACTCCAGAACATTCATGTCATACGGTGCCAGCGCATCGTATAGTTCGCGTGAGCGACGGCGCAAATCGCCGAGCTCAGGCAACTCACCGTTCGTCGCAAGTATGATCCGATTGCCACTACCGGCGCGCTTGAAGTTATAGAACTTACCAAACACAGCCTGATAGGTCACCGACTCATAGTCGTAGAGATCGCTGGAGGCAAAGGTGTTGGCAACAACCACACCATCATCAGTCAGCAGCGCCTTGACCTCCTCCAGAAACTCACGGGTCAGCAGGTGCTCGGGAATGTATTCGCCCGAGAATGCATCAAGTACGATGTAATCATACTTGTCACCGCGCAGCCCGGCACGCTTGATATACACTCGCGCATCAACCACGTGCACTTCATGCTTTTCGTCTTCCTGATAACCGAAAAACTCCCTGGCCACATTGACCACAGCCTGGTCGACTTCCAGCACATCGATTTCTGCCTCAGGATAGAGTTCGCGCATCACCATCGGAATAGTGCCACCGCCGAGACCAGCCACCAGAATACGCTCGGGCTCAGGATTGAGCAGCAGGCCGGCAAAACTCATTTTGGTATAGTTAAATACCAGACGCTTGGGGTTTCGCAGGTCTATGCAGGTCTGGTTCATATCGCCGCGATGGATATTGAACAGCATGCAGCGCTGACCGTTGAATTCAGTGACCAGCACATTGCGGTACTGAGAGCGCTCTTCGTGGATGACCTGGCGTTGAGCGCTTGCAGGCGCCGCACTTATCAGCACAAGCACACAAAGCAATGGCGACCAGATACGAAGATTCATGATTTCTGCTCCTTGATCGCGTGGCGACTGGAGAAGGCAATCAGGGCGGCGCACAGCAGCAAGGCGACAATACAGCCCCACATGACCTGATTGATCTCAAACCACATGACAAAATAAAAGGATGTGGCCAGCGTACCCAGAGCACTGCCCAATGTCGAGACGAAGTACAGCATTCCCGCCACACCGCCACTGTGCTCCTGCGTCAGCACGAGCAGTCGCACAGAGTACGGTGAGACCATGCCCATCACACAAATCGGTGCAAAATACAGCAGCACGGCAGACCACAGTGAGCCATAGCGCGGATCTTCAATCGACAGGAAGATGGTCCGCATCACCGGGTCAGCCAGATAGATGATGGGCAGGCACAGCAAGGCCGCAAAAATGAAGAAACTGATAAACGTCCGGTGGCCGGGATTGCGCAGCGACAACTTGCCGCCCCACAGATAACCCAGCGACAGAGACAGCATGAATACAGCGATAATGCTGCCCCAGACATGGACGCTGCTGCCGAAATAAGGTGCCAGCACCCGCCCGCCAAGCAGCTCTATGGACATGATGACAAAGCCGTTGATGAACGCGACAGCCAGTATTGCCAAACGACTGGCGACTGAGTGGGACACGGATACAAGCGCCTGTTGTTGTTGCACAAATCTCTCCACTGGGGCTATGGGCCAGTCGGGCCGTCCGGACAAGGTTGCCAAGCGTACCACAGCCTTGCGCAAATTTGCCAAAGCACCCACATCGGCGTATCCTTCGCAGCGCAATCCGCGCGGCGCGGCTTGATTGTCGCTGTGTGCCGATGGCTTCTCTCCGGGATTATTCTATGTCTGTGTCCAACGCTGAAGCACCCCGCCTGAGCCTTTTCAGGCTGGCAGGCCCGACCATTGTTGGTAACCTGTTACTGTCGATGGTGCACCTTGCGGCCATCAAGATTGTTGCGGAACTAGGTGCAGAGGCAGTAGCTGCGGTGATTGCAGCTGACCGTATCTACATGGCGATCCAGCTGATCATTTTTTCGATCACCGCCGGCACCACGACCATGGTCGCCTACGCTTGGGGAGCCCGAAACCTGGATGAAGCCGACCGTGTTGTAAAACTGTCAGCTGCGGCTTGCCTGGCAGCATCGCTGTCACTGTGGGTAATCATTCAGTGGCTGGCTACACCGCTGGTGGCGATATTCGGGCTGCAGGGACCCATGCTTGCAGAAGCGGCGCAGTATCTGAAAGTACTCATCTACTTTAATGTTTTCTTCTCCTTCCTGGCGGTGATCAGCGCGGCGCTGCGTGCGGCGGGTGATGCTCTGACCCCAGTCTGGGTAGCCGGCATCGGCAATATCGTCAACGTCCTGCTGGCCTATGCCTTTGTCTATGGCATCGGTCCTTTGCCCGCCATGGGCATAATCGGGGCTGCCTATGCGGCAGGCATCTCCTACGCGCTGGTCGGTGGCATATTCTTTTTGCTGTGGACCCGGCAGCGTCTGTTGCTAAAACCCGTCAAGCAGCCCTACTGGGAAATGACCAGGCTGCGTAAGTTGATTCGCATCGCAGTGCCAGCGGGCATCGAGCAATCTGTTTTCAATTTTTCAATCATTGCTTTCATGTGGGTAGTGTCACTGTACGGCACCGAAGCGTTCACTGCGTATGGCATCGGCGTAAACATTCTCTCGGTTTCCATCGTTATTGGTATCGGTTTTTCGATCGCGACAGCCACCATGACTGGCCAGAACCTGGGCGCGGGACGACCCGACCTGGCTGAGCAGGCTGCTCGACGCAACCTGAAAATATCCTTCGCCATCATGGCAGTTGTGGGTCTGGTGATCGGACTCAACGCAAGGCTGATAGGCAGCTTTTTTATCAACGAGCCCCTGGTGCTTGACTACCTCGTCGGGCTGACAATCATGGTGGCCATTGTCCAGCCGATGATGTCCATCGAGTTTACGCTGGGAGGGGCATTGCGCGGCGCTGGCGACACACGCTCTCCTGCCCGGATCATGTTTACCGGCTTCCTGTTTGGACGCGTGGTGCTGACAGCCTTGTTCTTCTGGCTGGGCTTAAGCGTGTACTGGGTCTATGCTGCGCTGATTGCGGACTACATCATCAAGTGCTGCATGTATCTGGTCATCTTCAAGCGAGGCAACTGGAAAACCGCCTTTGGCGGGAACTAGACCATGTTGCTGTTTGAAGGCATATTCCCCGTCCTCGCGCTGGCTCTGGCTGGATACATAACGGCGCGCAGCGGCTTTCTTAGCATTAATGAATACCAGGCTCTGGCCAGATTCACCTTTAACCTGGTTATCCCCTGCCTGTTGTTCATCAACATGGCACATGCCGAGATTCCTGAGAACTTTGGTGCCGACTTTCTGCTGGCTTTTTATGTGCCGGTGCTGCTGGTGTATTGCCTGACCCTGGTGATTACGAGGTTTTTTCTGAAGGCGACCGGCACTCTTCAGTCGGTACTGGCGCTCGGTGCCACCTACTCCAACACCACCATCGTAGGCATCCCGCTGGTGCTGCAGACGCTTGGCGAACAGGCGCTGCTACCACTGTTCCTGATCATTGCTACACAAAATCTGGTGCTATTCACCGTAGCCACTCTGTTTGCCGAACGGGATCAATTTGACCTGTCCACCCTGCTGGCAAGTATTGCGCGTCTGCTCAAGCAGCTGGTTGCCAGCCCCTTAACTGCCAGCCTGATCGCCGGCCTGGCCTTTAATCTGCTCGGTCTGCCTATCTATCGTCCACTGGACAGTGCCCTGCAACTGATGTCAGAGGCCGCCATTCCCTGTGCCCTGTTTGTGCTTGGCACCAGCCTGCATCAGTATCGGGTCGGACACCAATTAAAACCTGCAATGCTCATCACCGCATTAAAGCTGATTGCCCTGCCGCTGATCATGGCAACATCCATGCTGGTGGTGTTTGACGTGACACCTTTGTGGGCGAAGACGGCGATTCTGGCAGCGAGTATGCCGGCGGGTCTGAGCGCATATGTGTTTTCGGTCAGATATCAGACCGGGCAGGCGACCATTGCCGCTGCCTCAGTCATCTCTACCCTGCTCAGCCTGATACCAATGACACTGGTACTGCTGATAGTGCCTTAGCCCCAGGTCAGAGCCTGGAGCGATCAATAACCAGCTCACACATCTGTCGCAGACTGTGCACCTTTTCAATCAGTCGCGCGAAGCGGGCATCCTTGGTCAGGCCCTGCGCATAACGGTAGTAAATCTGCTGGCCGATACCGGCCAGGCGGAACAGCCCGAAGCAGAAATAGAAGTCCATATTGTCGACATTGATGCCAGTCCGTTCACTGAAACGCGCCACAATCTCTGCGCGAGTTGGTGCACCCGGCGCATCACTGGGCATGGCACGATACTGGCGGAAAAAGTCCGGATCGCCTGCCTCGGCCCAGTAGCCGAGCGTGCACCCCAGATCCATCAGCGGATCGCCCACTGTGGCCATTTCCCAGTCCAGCACACCAATCAGCCTCATGGGGTCGTTCGGTGACCAGATGACGTTGTCGAGTTTGTAATCATTGTGAATCACACCGACAACACCGCTCTCGCCTGGCTTTTTATCGCGTAACCAGTCGATGACGGGTGCAAAATCCGGAGCATCCGCGGTCATGGCATTGACGTATCGTTTGCTCCAACCCTCGAGCTGCCTGGTAACGTAGCCTTCCGGTTTGCCAAAATTGTCCAGCCCTGCCTTGACCAGGTCCACCGAGTGCAATTCGCCAAGCACATCAAACAGGGTAAAAAACTGCTGACGCACCTGCTCTGGTGACAAGGCCAGCCCCTCCGGATATTCACGACGGATGACCAGCCCTTCAATATATGACATCAGGTAAAAATCACAGCCCAGAACGTTGTGATCGTCGCAAAAATGGATGGGCTTCGGGGCATAGGGAAAGACCTTTTCCAGCGCTGTAAGAACTGTGAATTCACGCCCCATGTCATGCGCTGACTTGACCTTGCTGCCAAAGGGCGGACGCCTGAGCACCCACTTCTGGTCTCCACTGCTAAGCAGGTAAGTCAGATTGGAGTAGCCACCCGGAAACTGTTTCACTTGCAGATCATCAACCAGCCCACCGAGCACTGGGCGCAGATGCTCGCGCAGTACATTCAGATCCAGCTCTTCGCCTTCCCTGACCGATTGTGCCTGGTCAACCAGATTGGATTGCTGATGAGATTGTTGTGTCATTGCAGATCCCTTTTTTGTTCTGTTGTATTTAACGGAAAGTCACCAGCTTCTGGTGGGCCGGCGTTTCAAGGTGGGCCACGGAATTAAAGCTTCCCAGCGACACCTTGCCGCGGCCATACACCAGCCGTGTGACGGCACTGTTTAGCACCATCCAGTTGGTTTCCACGGTGCGACTGTCTGGCAAATCCAGCGCTCGTTGCACAGCGCTCGCAATGACACCTCCCGAGGTGGCCAGCAGCACGCGACTGCCTCTGGAATGTCGCGCCATCAGCTCGGTCAGTGTGTCATGAACGCGTTGCTTGAAATCAAGCCAGGGTTCGAAATCGGCATCGTCTGGTCCAGCGGCCCGAAGCGTTCCGGCAATCCAGTGACGACTGGCCGCCTCCAGCACCAGCTGGAACAATTTGCGATCCTTCGTCAACGCTCCCTGCTGCACATCGTAACCTTCATTACGGGCATGGTCGCGCAGGTAGAGTCGCAGCAAGGGCTCCCCATTATATTCATTGAGGCCGCTTTGCACTTTGATCTGCGTGTCACTGACTACCGGCAGCAGCAATTCGGCGGTCTGTTGCTGGCGCTGCAGATCGCCCGCGTAAACATGATCGAATTGCTCGCCGAGCGCCTGCCAGTGACTGCAGAGCACCTGCACCTGCTGCCTTCCAAGATCACTCAAATTGTCGTAAGACGCGGCACCAAATGACGCCTGCCCGTGTCGCACCAGTATGAGTTCGCTCAATCCCTGTCCTGCCCTGTTGCTGTCGCCCGAATGCACGCCATCGAGTCGCTGCCTGCAAATTACGGCATGAAAAATAGCATACAAATAAAAACGGGGCATAGCATCAATGCGCAGCCCCGTTATGTGTCAATCTGCCCTGGTCGTATTACAGCCTGGCGTAACGCAATGTGTGGAAGTCGGTATTGCCAAACAGGTGTTCAATCGTGGTGACACGCTTGAAGTAATGGCCTACGTCCAGTTCATCGGTCACGGCGATACCACCATGAATCTGTACAGCCTCCTGACCGACTTTACGAATAGCGCGGCCGACACGGCTCTTGGCAGCGGAAACGGCTTTTGCCTTTTCCTGCACTGATGCTGAACTATCGAGCTTCATCGCAGCCATGATCACGATGGAACGCGCCAGCTGACACTCGATAAACATTTCCGACATGCGGTGCTGCAATGCCTGGAAGGTGCCGATGGCTACGCCAAACTGTTTACGCGTCTTGGCATATTCAACGGTTTTCTTCAGCAGACTGTCCATGGCACCGACCGCTTCCGCACCCACGGCAAGAGTTGCACGGTCAATGGCTGCTTCCAGCGCCGGCAGCGCCGCACCCTCTGCGCCCAGCAGCGCAGATGCAGCCACCTTGACATCTTTCAGATGAATTTCTGCTGCGCGATGGCCATCCACATTGGTGTACTCGCGCTTGCTGATGCCAGCTGCAGTCGCATCAACAATGAATACAGAGATACCGTCACGGTCGAATTGGCCGCCGGCGGTGCGGGCAACGACCAGCAGTTTGTCGGCCGCGGGTCCATTCAACACCTGGATCTTGGTGCCATTGAGCACATAGTCATCACCACTTTTTGTGGCTGTGGTTCCGACTGCTGCCAGATTGTAACGGCTGTCTGCCTCTGCATAGGCTGTTGCGAGTTGCAGGCTGCCTTCCATGATGGCCCCAATCAGCGCCTCTTTCTGCTCGGCGCTGCCAAGGTCAGTAATCAGGCCACCGCTGATGACACCAGTCGGGATGAACGGCTCGACGACCATGCCTTTGCCGAACTCTTCCATCACCACCATCAGATCAACTGCCGAGCCACCGAAACCGCCATCCTCTTCCTTGAATGGCACGGTCAGCCAGCCGAGCTCGGCAAACAGGTTCCAGGCTTCATCACTGAACCCTTTTTCACTTTCCAAATACTTGCGACGCGTATCGAAGTCGTACTGGCTCATTACGAATTTCTGCACGCTGTCCTGCAGCATCTGCTGCTCATCACTGTAAGAAAAATCCACTAGCTGTTCCTCTTGATGTCAGTTGACAGGTCCGCGTGCTGTTACAGACCCAGTACCGCTTTGCTGATAATGTTTTTCTGGACCTCGTTGGATCCACCGTAGATCGACTTCTTGCGATTATTGAAGTAGACATTGGCAGATGACGCCAGCGTCCCCTTGGCAACCCGCTCACCTTCAAAGCCTTCGGTGAACTGCTCGGGGACATGTGGCATGCAATGGTAGGCTGCCACTTCCATATAAAGTTCATCGATGAACTGCGTCGCCTCGGTTCCAACAATCTTGAGGATGGACGACTCTGGGCCCGGTGCCTTGCCGACACTCACGGCAGCCAGCGTGCGCAGCTCTGCGAACTCCAGCGCCAGCACCTGAATATCCACCTCAGCCAGCTTGCGGGCAAACACGGGATCGTCCAGCAGAGTGCCACCGTTGCCATCAGGGGTGTTGGCAGCCAGATTGTGCAGTTTGCGCAGTTTCAGTTTGGAGTTGGGAACCTGGGCAATATTGGTACGCTCGTGCGTCAGCAGGACCTTGGCGTAAGTCCAGCCCTTGTTCTCTTCACCGATCAGATTCTCAGCTGGCACTCGAACATTGTCGAAGTGTACTTCGTTGACTTCGGGTTCGCCGTCCAGCAACACGATAGGAGATACCTTGATGCCAGGCGTTTTCATGTCAATCAACAGGAAGCTGATACCTTCCTGCTTTTTCACCGTTGAATCGGTACGTACCAGACAGAAAATCCAGTCAGCGTGCTGACCGAGTGTCGTCCAGGTCTTGGTTCCGTTGACGACGTAATGGTCGCCGTCGCGCACCGCAGTGGTTTTCAGTGACGCCAGGTCAGAACCGGCATTGGGTTCGGAGTAACCCTGACACCACCAGACGTTGCTTGCCAGAATATCGGGCAGGAAACGCTTTTTCTGCTCTTCGTTACCGAAGCTGTAGATTACCGGTGCCACCATCTTCATGCCGAAGGCAACCGGCTCCATGGCACCGTACAGGCCCATCTCCATGGCGAAAATGTACTTCTGGGTGGGGTTCCAGCCGGTACCGCCGTACTCAACTGGCCAGTTGGGTGCTACCCAGCCCTTTTTATAAAGGATTTTCTGCCATCGCACGTAGTCATCTTTTTCCAGGCGAATGCCGTTATCGACCTTGTGCTTGATGTCCTTCGGGAACTCAGCTTCCAAAAACTGACGAACCTCTTTTTGAAACTCTAGTTCTTCTGCAGTGAAATCAGCATTCACAGGGATTCTCCTGAAAACTATATAATTCAACTAGTTGCCCGCTCACCCCCAGGATGGGGTGATCATCTGACGCAACAGGGAAACCGACTTTACCACTTTTGCCGGGGCTTGAAAACGAAAAGACGAACAGTTGCTCTGTAAATTTATTACCCGTCTGGCGGCTTGACCTGTCATGTCGATCGCGCATAATGCGGGCCTTGGCATCACCACATCGGGTACTACAATGGATTGGCTGCAAATCCTGCTACTGGCTGTCGTCCAGGGCGTTACTGAATTCCTGCCGGTATCGAGCTCAGCGCACCTGATCCTGGTACCCATTGTCACTGGCTGGCAGGATCAGGGTCTGGTCTTTGATGTTGCCCTTCATTTCGGCAGCCTGGCTGCAGTCGTCATCTACTTCCGCCAGGAACTGTGGGTCATGGCGCTGGCGTGGCTCGGATCTCTGCGCACGCGCAAGCTGGATGCGAACAGTCGGCTGGCGTGGGCAGTATTACTGGGTACAATCCCGGTTGGCCTGGCTGGGCTGCTGCTAAACGACACCATCGAGACAGTGCTTCGCTCACCTCTTTACCTGGCTGCAGGCCTGATTGTTTTTGGGGTGATTCTGGGATGGGTGGACTGGCGTCACCGCGGCATCCGGACTGAGTACCAGCTGCGCTGGCGGGATGTGGCATTTATCGGGTTTGCTCAGGCGGTCGCCTTATTTCCCGGCACCTCTCGATCCGGCATCACCATGACAGCCGGGTTGATGCTGGGCATGAGCCGTGATGCGGCGTCGCGCTTCTCGTTTTTGTTGTCGATCCCAGTGATTGTGATTGCGACGGCACTGCAGACTTATGAACTGCTGAAGTCTGAGCAGACCATCGCCTACGGCGCACTGGCAACGGGCACGATACTCTCGGGCATAAGCGCCTATCTGTGCATTCACTTCTTTCTTGCATTCATCAACCGCATTGGCATGCAGCCGTTTGTCATCTACCGGATCGTGCTGGGTCTGCTGCTGATTTATTTCTTCATCTAGGCGGGACGCAACAGCGCCTCCCTCAGCTCCAGCGGAATGAACGAATTGGCCGCATGCCGGCGATCATGACAACCAGCGCGTAAAGAATCAGTGGTGGCAGCACGTATAAGGCAATTGAACCCAGGTGCTGACCGCCCAGCCCGAACAGTGCCATCACCAGGTAGACCAGTGCCGCCAGCAGGTGCAGCACCAGGTAGGCAGTTACAAACTGTTGGCGAGTGCTGCTAAGCGTATAGGCCTGACCTTTCAGCAGCCAACTGAACGCCACTCCCAGCCCCAGCAGATCCGTGGGCCAGAACAGCAGCAGGTTCAAATTGCCGTGCACGTCCTGATGGCTGGATAACCACCAGCCCAGGCTCATGATCAGACCATAGACACCACTGAACAGTGCGATTATCAGCCCCAGCAATCCAAGCAGACGATAACTGACGGCGGGCGCACGCAGCGCAAAACCGGGCTGACTTGAGAATGATGCAATCGAGGCGCGTCTCACACTGAGCAGTAACAGCAGCATCGGCAATGCCAGCAGCAGGCTGATCAGGTTGGCGCTTGGCCCGGCTTCGGGCGGCGCAAACGACATGACCGTCTCTGATTCCTCAATCATGCCCAGACGCAGCAGCTGCTCGCGTAATTGCAAGGGCAGGAACATTCGCTGCCACTGCGTCATGCGCTCATCAATATTGCCGTTCATCAGAATATTCAGCGAGAAAGCTATTACCGGCACGCTGGCGTAGTGATCGACCACTTCGTCGCGAAACGTTCGCTGACCGAGAACCTGGGTCTGATTTGACAGCGCCCCGCCCAGTGCTTCGTCCAGATAGTCCCGCACCCGGGTCGTGCAGTTATCGAAAAAATACTCGTAGTCGTAGCTGATGTTTTCGGGCCGCAGATTCCAGGCCAGGCGCTGATACAGCGTGCGTTTTTGCTCTGCTGTCAGGCGCAGTCTGTCCTGCCATACGCTGCGCCCCTCGGCCTGATAGCGGCCCAGTTCCCAGGCTGGTGGTGCCACGCCCAACTGATAATTCATGATGCCGCGCGCAAAATTGGCGGCAAACCGCAGATTGCCAATGCTGGTATCGAACAGCCCCCAGTTGAAGATCAGGTCGGTGTTGGTCGTGTTGTCGACAACACGCAGGGCAGTATGGCCGAAGTTATCCCAGACATTGGCGCCAACATCGACAGTAATCAGATAGAACTCAAGCTGGTTCAGATTGTTCGGTACCTGGATGTCCTGCCGATTTTCAATCGTGGGCTGTGCATGTGCGACACCCTGCGCAAGCATCAGCATCATGGTCAGTAGCAGGAGTAAAACTGGCAATGGGAATGAGCGCACCACAGGGCCGCTCGCCGAGGCGATTTGAGAGTTGCCCGGCAGGGCTTGGTGGTCGGAATGTAAGAAAATCAATGATCAGCCAGCGTTGTTGTATTCGTTGTCGCGATCATATCAAAGAAACTGCGGCAATCAACCAGCAAATGTCAGAACGAGCGGGTGTTCGCCTTGCCGTTGAGCCTGTGTATGCCTATGATAGCCGGCTAATCATTACAATTATTGACAAATAGAACTGTGGAGACCCGGCCATGAATGGTGCCAGAGCCCTGATTGAAACCCTTGCCGAGTGCGGCGTCGAACTTTGTCTTGCCAACCCGGGCACATCCGAAATGCATCTGGTTCAGGCACTGGATCAGGTACCGCGCATGCGCAGCGTGCTGGCACTGTTCGAGGGTGTCTGCACCGGAGCCGCTGATGGCTACGGACGCATGACCGGAAAACCAGCCGCCACGCTGCTGCATCTGGGCCCAGGTCTTGCCAATGGTATCGCCAATCTGCATAACGCACGCAAGGCTGGCACCCCCATCATCAACCTGGTCGGCAATCACCCGCAATTTCATATTGGTTACGACGCGCCACTGACCTCCGACATCGATACCCTGGCACGCAACTTCTCCTGCTGGATCAAGTCATGCAGTACTGCCGACACACTGGCCAAAGACGGTGCAGAAGCGTACACGGCAAGCCTGCGCGCCACGCCTGGTTCCCAAGGCCAGATTTCAACACTGATCCTTGGCGCCGATGCGGCCTGGGGCGATTCGCCCGGTCCGTCCATCCCCAATGGTCTGCCATCACGGTCGCGAATTGACAACAGCCAGGCCGCACGGATTGCCGAGGTTCTGCGCAGTGGCGAGTCCTGTGTGATGATTCTTGAGCACGACGCGGCGCGTCCCGAGTCGCTGGAGCAGGCAGGTAAAATCGCAGCCAAGACAGGTTGCCGCATCATGACCGGCACTTTTCCGGCGCGCGTCGATGGCGGTGCTGGCCGGATTGATGTCGAGCGCATGCCGTATTTCCCGGAGCACATTCTGGCTTCATTCGCCGAGGTCAAGCACCTGATTCTGGTCGGTGGTCAAACCCCCGCCAGCTTCTTTGCCTATCGCACCACTCCCAGCCGGCTGGTGCCTGAAGGGTGTCAGGTACACACACTGGCCCGTATTGAGGAAGACGCCCTGGATGCGCTCAATCAGCTGGCCGAGCTGACAGGCGCAGAGAAGTCCGAGGCGCGCCGCCTGCAGCGTGTAGATATGGGACTGCCGAGCGGTGAGATGAGCATGCGCAATATGTTGCAGGCCGTTGCCGCAACCTTGCCGGAAGACGCTATCGTGGCAACCGATTCTGGCCCAGGCAATGCGGCACACCCGGTGTGTCAGGGCGCTGCACCGCACAGCTGGTTGAGCCTGACCGGTGGCTCTATCGGCCAGGGCAGCCCGGTCGCCACCGGCGCAGCACTGGCATGCCCGGACCGACGTGTTGTGGCACTGCTGGGCGATGGCGGCGCTGCCTACACCATCCAGAGCCTCTGGACGCAGGCACGCGAGCAGTTGAACGTCACGACAGTGATATTTGCCAACCGCAAATACAATATCCTGAATATCGAATATGGCCGACTTGGCGTGACCGAGGTCGGACCAATCGCAGAAAGCCTGTTTGACATCGGGAACCCGGAAATTGACTGGACCAAACTCTCTGAGAGCTTTGGTGTCCCGGCCGCCAAAGCAACCACAGCTGACGAATTCGTCAAGTTGCTGCAAAAGGCCAATGCGACACCGGGTCCATTCCTGATTCAGGCGGTGTATTGATCTGGAACAAAGCGGTGACAGGGGCTTGTGTTACGCTGACTAACATATCGTCGAATTCGCTAAATTTTGGCGCTGACGACAGCTGAACACAAACCCCTGGTATCAATTAAAGCATTGTTTTTAATAACTTTTATTTTTGGCACGGATCTCGCTTAGTAAATCTCAGGCAATGTATGAATGCCATCATTGAAATAACCTGAGTGGAGCCCGGACTATGGACGTAATCAAGACACTTTGCACCATCATCGTTTTCACTGTGTTAGCAGTCATGGCCCTGCCATTGATTGGTGCTGGCATCGGTCTGATGTTCGTGCTGGGCTTTTTCTTTATCTGGTTACTGCCGATTCTGATCATCCTGAGTTCGGATAAAACAACCGGAGGCGAAAAGTTTGCCTGGGTTCTGGCTATCATCTTTCTGTCCTGGTTCGCCTGGATATTCTATTTCCTGCTGGCGCCACTGAAACCTAGAAAAGACTATTGGTATGAATGAAACTCCCGGCAGCGATGCCTGGCTCGCTCAGGTAACCGAACCCATCATCGAACCTGAGCGGCCAATTATCGACCCTCACCATCACCTGTGGCGCAAACGCTTTGGCCGCGATTACCTGCTCGACGATTTATGGCAGGACACGGCCAGCGGCCACAACATCAAACAGACCGTTTTTATCGAATGCCGGGCCTTTTATAACAAGGAGGCCGAGCCACACTGGCAGTCACTTGGCGAAACCCGCGTCATTACGGAAATCGCCAGAAAGAGTCAGCAGCAGACAGAGCAACCAGCCATCAATGGAATTGTCGCCAAGATTGACCTGACACTGGGCGACAAGCCGGCTCTGTTCAAAGAAATCATTCAGACTCATCAGCAGGTCGCCGGTGATCTTTTCAAGGGCGTCCGCTTCGCTGGCGCACGCGATGCAAGACCTGAAGACCTGACCATTTCCCTGCAGGCACTGCCCTATCTGTATGGTCGCGAGAATTTTCGGCAGGGATTGCGAATACTGGGCGAACTTGGCTTGAGTTACGACACCTGGCACTACCACCATCAGAATGTTGATTTCTGCGACCTGGCAGAGGCCGTCACTGACACAACTCTGGTGCTCGATCACTTTGGCACGCCGCTCGGCGTGGGTATCTATCGAAACGCCAGCGACGCAATATTTCAGCAATGGAAGGAGGATATCCGGCGACTGTCCCGGTATCCGAACGTTGTTGCCAAGCTTGGCGGCCTGGCGATGCCAGACAATGGTTTTGGCTGGGATAAGCGGGATTGTCCACCAGATTCCGACGAGTTTGTACGCCGGCAGAAGAAATACTACCTGCACACTATTGAGTGTTTTGGGCCTGAGCGATGCATGTTCGAGAGCAATTTCCCGGTAGACCGCTTATCGGTCAGCTATCCGGTTGTGTGGAATGCCTTCAAAAAGATGGTTGCCGACTTTTCCGAATCCGAGAAGCACGCCATGTTCTATGAGACCGCTCGGCGCGTCTATCGTCTGCCCTGATGCCGCCTGCCCCGATAGCAGCTACCCTGAATCAGCTGCGGCGGGTAACCAGTTTCAGTACACCGCTGGCGGTCAGTATCGGCTCTCCCTCAACCTCCAGCACCGCTCGCGCAAACACCAGCGAGCGGCCTTTGCGAATCACCTCTCCACGACCTGTTACCAGATCACCCTCTTGGGCCGGACCGACAAATTCACTATTGCATGAAACCGTGACCACGCCGTCATAGGTACCACCAATGGCGGCCAGGCAAAGGGTGTAATCGGCGAACATCATGGAAATACCACCATGCAGCGTGCGATGCGCATTGCAGTTCTCGGGTTTTACGCGGAACGCTGTGTGGATTTCACCATCCTGCAGCGCGAAAAAGAAAGGACCTATGCTGTCTTCCGCCTGGTCACCATCCCAGTGCTGAAAATGTCCGGGAATACCATAGTCCTCGGGACGGTGGCCCTTACGGTTGTAACTGCTCATGATTCGGGCGTCCTAATCAGTCCTTGTCGTCATCATCGTCTGTGGCAACGTCTGCCACCGCGCCAGCCACCTTGAATGGCACTTTGGCGACTTCCAGTGTGACGTCCACGGCTGCGCCTACTGCTGTGCCCAGACAGCCGCTCATTGCTGCC
Organism: Pseudohongiella sp. SYSU M77423; assembly: GCF_029911965.1. Classification (NCBI taxonomy): domain Bacteria; kingdom Pseudomonadati; phylum Pseudomonadota; class Gammaproteobacteria; order Pseudomonadales; family Pseudohongiellaceae; genus Pseudohongiella; species Pseudohongiella sp. SYSU M77423. The sequence goes on from NZ_JARYTH010000001.1 coordinate 247,101, forward strand.
ATCAGCAGAGCCACACTGCTTATGCGCAGTGTAGTGGATATCACCGAATTACGAGACGAATCAAACATGTTTGGTCCTGCTGTTGGAGAATTCGTGAATGTGTTCGACAACCGCAGGCCCCATGGCCACCAGTTCCCGAAAGCTGTCAGCCAGCCGCTCGCTCTCGCTGAGCACAGTCTGCCAGTATTTGAGCCGCTGTGCATCCGACAGGCGCCGAAAGTCATCACGGTCAGGTATTTTCCCATAAGGCAGACGATCAACAAACTGCTTTGTGGGTGTAACAAGCACAACGTTGTCAAAGTGCGCAGGGTTGGCGCGGCGCCAGCGCGCAAGCTTATCGAACCAGCCCGGTACAACGGAGGCGTAAAAGTGCGGATACAACACCAGGCCATCTGATTTTTCGTATGGCAGATCAAGGTGATAGTCGGTCATGCCACCATCGCGAAAAACAGCCCCTGGAGCTCCCTCTACCTGCGTGACAGCCTCCATGACCAGTGGAATTGATCCGCTTGCCATCAAAGCACTGTGAACGTTCTGCGCAGACAGCGGGACATATTGTGTTGGCATGTCACTTAGCACAAGCTCGTCTGCGCCTCGATCACAGGCGTTGTGAAACACGTAGCGCTCAAAAAACCAGCGCAGGCTGCGGCGACTGCCGAGGTTTCCGAGCGCGACCAGCGTCAGCCCAATATTCAGCATCAATTTATTCTCAGGGCGGGTCAGCCGCCGGGCTCTGTCCGTTATGACATACAGGCGCCGATGCTGATTGCTGGCGATCGCCGCAGCCGCCTTCTCAATACTCATGTCGTTTGCTGCAAGTACCTGATTGAGCATCTTCCTGGCCTCACGACTGATCTCATAACGGTCAGGGCGTGACGAGTAGGTCTGGCTGGAATAATGCGTGGCCAGCGCCTGAAGACTGGCAACCGGATCGGGTGCAGCATAGCAGGCAAGCCGCCAGGCACCCGCAGATGATCCCACCATTCTTAGCGGGACGCCGTTGCGGGGCCCAAAAAATTCACCTGCCAGATAACGATCAAGGCCATACAGCACAAACCACTTTGGGCCGCCAGACGCTCCAGCAAGCCAATTAAAATCCCGTCCGCGCAAACCGTTCTGCGCCAGCGAATTTTTTGCGGCTGCACCAGCCATCAATCTTAAATCGGACATAGTAAAATCTGTTCGTAATGAATGCAGCAAATTATAATTAATAGTGATGATAAGGCTATGGATACGTGTCACAAATTATCACAGCTTAATTCACGCACAACATAGCTCGGAACGCCAAGCATCGATAGTATTGTAGAAAAGCTCAACAGGTGAACAATGATGACCACTAAGTTAACAGACTACAGCATCCCTCTGATTGCTGCCGTCCTGGTAGTCACGGCACTGATGCTGCCGGCAGCAGCGCAGGCGCAGGGTGCCACTCAACACGAGCGTGCCCTGTCTGCCACGTCATCAGAGCTTGCCCAGCGTCATTATCGCCGCGGCAACACTTACAACAATCTGGAGCGTTACGATGAGGCGATTGAAGAATATCGTCTGGCTGTAGCAGCGGATCCGAATCTGGCTGACGCCTATCGCAACCTGGCCAATATTTTTCTCTCACAGGAGCGCCCCGACGATGCCATCCCCATGATGGCGCGTTTCATCGCCCTCCAGAATCAACCCAGCACGCCTCTGACCGCGTCGTTAAAAACCATCGGTGATCTGTTGCGCCGCGCTGAGCGTTTCGAAGAGTCTATCGAGTATGACTTGCGAGCCATCGAAGCTGATCCGCGTGATGACTCCATCGTCCATATCATGGGCAATATTTACGACAACGCCGGGCACACAGAGAAAGCCATTCAGGTCTACGAAACGGCCGTCCGCGTCATGCCAGACAATGCATTCATGAATCGTACATTGGGCAGACTGTACGAGCGCGAAGGCCGACTGGAGGATGCGCTGGCTCAGTATCGTATGGCAGCGGAAAAAGACCTTGGCTCACAATTCTATAAAGAACTGGTACAAACACTGGAAGCACGCCTGAATGGCGCGCCGCTGCAGGCCAACGGCTAATTGATCTGCGCGTCGCAGCCTTACCGGCCGGCGGCGCGCGAGCCCAGAACCATCAAGCGCTGGGTCCGCTCCTCGGGCGGAAGCTCAGCCAGCGACTCCACAGCCTGATAGAAGTTCATCAAATCCTCACCGCTCTGCTGATACAGGGCCGCAAATGCCGGCACCCAGTCAAAATAAGTCGACACGGTAAGCAATTGCGCATTGTTCAGCGGACCTGCGAACCAGCCATCATAGCGGCCACTGCTGCTTTGCGCGCGCCAGCTCTCCCGCATCTGCTGCTGTAATGTCTGTTTGGATTCCTGATCGGCATCGGGCTCTTGGTAAAGCTGTTCAAAGCGCTGACGCCAGTCCTGCACAAATTCTGTGAAACGGCGCTGCTCCTCCTGCTCAGCCAGGTATGTCTGGAAGTGGTTTTCATCATCATTGCGGGCCAGCCAACGCTCAACGCCCAGCTGCTCTACAAAGCTGGCGAAACTCTCATTGAATTGAGTGTCACCTGGCACGTAAATTTGTTGATGAGCCATTTCATGGAAAATCAGACCCGCCAGGCGATGATCTGGTCGACGCATGACGGTTGACGGTATCGGGTCGGCAAACCAGCCCAGCGTGGAATAGGCGTCTACACCTCCGATGTACACATCAAAACCGCGCTTCTCCAGATCACTGCCAAAGTCCCTGGCCGCTGATTCAGTGAAATACCCGCGATAACTGACACAGCCGGCTATAGGAAAACACCATTGCAGGGGCTGCATCGCGAAGGCAGGTGCGGCGAAAACATTCCACACCAGATAGGACCGCTCCACGTCCACGTAGCTGGTATAGCTGCCATTGTCTGGCAGCCCCAGTTCATTAATCGCAAACTGGCGGGCATCTGATACAAGCTGCAGCTTTTCAAGCAGTTCTGGCGGGGTATCAGCGCTGGCGATCAACTCCGCAATCGACTGTCGATTCATCAGCAGGGAAAGCTGCCCGGTTGCAGCCTGGGTATAGAAAGACACCGCGGAGCAGGCGCTGAGCGACAGGGCAAGCAGGGTTATCAGCAGTGCCTTGACGCCGGGTTTCACGAGCCTAATCTTGCGGAGCAATGTCACTGCGAGGATGCAGGCTGATTTCAAAGACATGGGACCACAACTTACCGGTAACGAGCAGCCTGCGCTGCTCAGCATCCCAGGCAATACCATTCAGTACCGAATCGCCAGGTCCACGCTCGGTTCTGTCAGCCAGCCCGGTCAGGTCAATCACGCCGGTAATACCACCAGTTTCCGGGTTGATTCGAACAATCTGCTGAGACATCCAGACATTTGCCCAGACCTCTCCATCGATGAACTCCAGCTCATTGAGGTTTCCTATATACTGCCCGCCCGCCTGCACGGCCACGCGACGACGGGTTGCGAAGGTATCCGGATCCAGGAAATACAGCTGATGGCTGCCGTCACTCAATATCAGTGATTCTCCATCCCAGGTCAGGCCCCAGCCCTCCATCGGGATAAAGTGAGCATTTACCCGCTCAAAAGTATCCAGGTCGTACTCAAAGGCAACATTTTCGCGCCAGGTCAGTTGGAACAGGCGATCCCCTGCGACGGCAATCCCCTCGCCAAAGTAACGCTGGGCCAGGTCAACACGACGAACGATCGAACCATCGGCAAGATTGATCTCCATCAGCGCAGATTCACCGTAACGTCCCGTTCCCTCATACAGCCGTCCGTCATGAATCAGCAGCCCCTGAGTAAAAAAGCGGCTATTGTGCGGATATTGTGCCACGACTTCGAAGTCATACACCGGAACCTGCGCTCTGGCAGGCACCGCGATTGAAAGTGCCAGACCAATAAGCAACAGACACAGCAGGTTTTTACCAGCAGCGCCGTATGGCAATGAACCCGTAATACCAAAAGATATGCAAGGTCGCTGGCGACGCTCAGCAAGACTGTGTGACAGATGTAATCGGGGGAACAACATGCTATGTTCTGGCTCCTGCACAGCTAGCTTGCCTGATAATTCTGCGTCAGTTTAGGGAGGAAGCAGCACAATGACAAGTCAGTGCCTGTTCTGTCGAATCATCGCCGGTGAAATTCCCAGCACCCGGGTTTACCAGGATGAACATGTCTATGCTTTTCGCGACATAAGCCCGGTCGCTCCAACACATATTCTCGTCATTCCTCGCAAACATATCGCCAGTGTGGCCGACGCAGAGGACGGTGATTGCGAGCTGATGGGAAGTCTGCTGCTGGCGGCACGCCGTATCGCAAAAGAAGAAGGTCTGAGTGAGGGCGGCTATCGGCTGGTCATCAATACTGGAGACGATGGCGGTCAGACTGTCCATCATTTGCACCTGCACATTCTGGGCGGGAGACAGATGCAATGGCCGCCAGGCTGATCAGGTGAACAGCACCGCCTGATGTGCCGCCCGGCTCAGGCGCTCTCAGCAACGCCAGACTCGATGTCCAGTTGCTCCCTGATCGACATCAAACCGGCACGGCTTGCATCAAAGACGCCGAGCTCCGTGATCAGGCCGGAAACCAGGCGTGCGGGAGTAACGTCAAAGCCGTAGTTGCTGACTGCTGTGGAGGCGGGTGTAATGGCAACCTTCTGAACGCTCACCTGCCCTGACTGGGATTCGCCTGCCAGCGCACCCTGCACCTGCCTGACTTCGTCGGCACTGCGCTCTTCAATAGGTATTTCCCGAACGCCATCCACACATTCAAAATCAATGGTCGAAGATGGCAGAGCCACATAGAAGGGCACCTGATTGTCGAAAGCGGCCAGGGCTTTCAGGTACGTGCCAATCTTGTTGCATACATCGCCTTGCGCGGTGGTGCGGTCGCTGCCCACCAGACAGACATCAACCTGTGCATGCTGCATCAGATGGCCACCGGCATTATCGACGATGAGAGTGTGTGGCACGCCACTACGGGCCAGCTCCCAGGTTGTCAGGGATGCTCCCTGATTGCGGGGCCGTGTTTCATCGACCCAGACATGAACTGGCAAGCCAGCGAGATGGGCTTTGTAAATGGGTGCCAGGGCCGTTCCCCATCCGCCCGTGGCCAGCCAGCCGGCGTTGCAGTGTGTCAGAATATTGAGCACCGCCTGGTCGCCGTCACGCTGACGTTTCGCCGCCAGCAGGTCTTGCAGAATCCGATAGCCATGATCCCCTATTGCGCCGCAGGCTGCTGCGTCTTCCGCCAGCAGAGCCCTGGCCAGCACCAATGCCCTTGGGGCGCGCTGCGCGGCGGGCACATCACGCAGTCCGTTTACCATGCGAGACAGGGCCCAGTGCAGATTGATGGCCGTCGGCCGGGTCGCCAGCAGTGTCTTGCTGCTGGACTCCAGGTCTTCGGGGTCCTGCTGCAGAGCTCGCCAGAGACCGAAGGCGGCGGTAATGCCGATCAGTGGGGCGCCTCTCACCTGCATGTCGACAATTGCGCTTACAGCGTCTGAGAGGGAGTCCAGGGTGCGGATGATCAGCTGATGAGGCAGATGCGTCTGATCAATGAAACAAACTTTCTGATCTGACTCGTCAAACCACAAAGTACGCATATTCTCGGCCGGAGCAGCACTGAGCGCGGACATGTTGGACTCCTATAAACCAAAAACGCACCCGGAGGTGCGTTTTGTCGACTATTCTGGATTGTCAGCCGGCCATCAGGGCTCAACAACCGAAATATTGTAGATGCCGGCCTGTCTCGCCGCATCCATTACCATGACCATGGTCTCGACGTTGGAACGGTTATCTGGCTGGATGATCACTGATGCTGAGGGGTTCTCGGCTTTCAGACGGTCAATGTTCGCACGGATCTGACTGGGCAGAACGGCACGTGGCTCACCATTGAAACGAATCTCATTGTTCTGGCTAAGCTCGACCAGAATGTTTTTCAGATCGTCATTCTGTTCGGGCGGAGTCTCGTTGTTCTCGTTACTGGCCGCATCAATTGCCTGCTCTGACAGGAATGTTGCCGTTACCACGAAGAAGATCAACAGGATGAATACCACGTCGAGCATCGGGGTGAGGTCGACATTGCTTTCATCTTTTTTACGTTCGCCAGCCAGTTTTTTCATTATATGCTACCAGTATCGTTTGATTAATTGCTTAACCAGTTGTTTTTATTACGATTTGCAGGACAACAAGCAGTTTGCTGCATATCCATCATTGCCCTAAGTATACCTGATATGACGGTGACGACAACAGATAAGGCGGACGGATTTAAGAATTATTGCGAGCCTGCCGCCGCACTACACAACGGCAGGCCTGATACAGAATCAGCGCAGTGAGCTGATCGTGAACTTGATGATTTCGCCCAGCTGCTTGGCAGGCTTACCCTCACGGGAATGCACGCGAAGCCCACTGAGTGCATTCATCAGCACATCGGTGGCCAGTTCAGCATTGGCAGACTTGTTCAGCTCGCCCGCTTTCTCAGCGTCTTTCAGGCGCTTCAGCAGCGCCTTGCGGATGTTGCTGTAGTAAGCCTTGACCAGCTTCTGGATGTCTTTGTTGTAATTGATGCTTTCACAGAAGGAATTCACCAGCAGGCAGCCCATGGACCGACGCTTGTTGGTGGTTGCCAGCACTGTTACATCAAAATACTTCTCGATCGCTGCCCAGGGTGCAAGCTCTTCATTGTTGAGCGTCGCTGCCAGTTCTTTGTCTACCAGCTTATTGTAGTGCTCCAGACAGGACTTGAAGAATGTGTCCTTATCACCAAAGGAGTTGTACAAAGTACCACGATTGATTCCAGTGACATCCAGCAGCTTCTGAACCGAGCTTGCTTCAAAGCCCTCTCTCCAGAATTGCTCCATGGCATTGGTCAATACATCTTCGTAAACGAACTCTACCGGTCTTGCCATAATAAATCACACACTCTCGTTAGATTGAATTGCTGGGCGGATTCTAGACGATAGGTTTTTCTTTTTACATCTATTGATACAAAATGCCACAATTGTTCCGAAAAAATTCAATTTTGACACTGGCTTAACACAATTGTGTCAGTATCCTGAGGGCACTTTCACAGGTGCTTGGGAACAAGCGTTCTCTAAACTGACTGGTGCCAATCTCACAAAGCAGACTGGCGGCGCAAGCCAGCAGACAGCCTGCTGAAAAGACGTGCTGTCATCACTACAGATTGGTCACCAGTGCGACGACCAGCCCCAGGGCACCACCAATGACTCCGCCCCAGACAACCAGCCAGCCCAGATGCTCTTTGATCATTCGCTGCACCAGTTCTTTGACCTGAGCGGGTGTCAGCTCCTGAAGCCTGTTATCGATCAACAGTTCAATTCGCGCCATCACATCATCACTGTGTGCCAGATCGTCCAGGCGTTTAGCAACAGCGTCATGGAACTGGGGCGACTCCACAAAGTCATACAGCGCGTCACGCATCCGGTCGGCGAATGGCTGCCGCAATGTCTCCAGTGCCTTTGGACCGCCCACAAAGCCAAGCATACTGCCCATGGAGGATGCCATGATGGCCTCTACCAGCGAATCAAATGCCCGATCAAAATCCACCTCATCAATCATGGAAGGCATCATGTTGTGAATACCTTCCTGCATCAGCGCTGAGGCATCGAAGAAGCGATCAAGACTGTCTGGACTGAAAAACTGATCCATGATCATTTCGCGCAGCTTGGTTTTGATTGTCTCAAAATGCAGGCTGATGACACCTGACCCATACAGGCCGGGCACTTTCTCGAAAAGCATATGGATTGCCAGTGAGTTGGTTACCGCACCCGACAAAGCGAACAGGCCACTGCTCATCAGGTATGGAGCAATGGCCTGGGGTGCCACGAGTCCCAGCAGCACAAGCGTTAATGCAGCAAGATTGGTTATGCTTCCTTTACTCATGGTTCTTCCGTTATTAAAACTTGCGATGATCGCGAATGGGCATTTTGCGACGCAATTCGTGCAACTGATCAAGATCCAGCGCGGCACTGACTACCCCCTCACCACCTGGCAAAGTATCGAGCACACGTCCCCATGGATCGATGATCATGCTGTGCCCGAAGGTTTCACGCGTCTCGTTATGCACACCACCCTGCCCTGCGCCTATGACATAACACTGGTTTTCAATGGCTCGTGCCCGCAACAGCACTTCCCAATGCGCCTGGCCAGTAACCTTGGTGAAGGCGGCTGGTACTGTGATTAGCTCAACCTGCTCATTAAACAGTTCGCGGTAAAGTTCAGGAAAGCGCAGATCGTAACAGATCGTCAGCCCCAGACGGGCTACCGGCGTTTCCGCGACCACGACCTGATCACCCGGCTCAAAGCTGTCAGATTCGGCATATCGCGCCTGGCGATCACTGACCTCAACATCAAACAGATGTATTTTGTCGTAACGCGCCATCAGTCGACCGTCCGGGTCAAACAGCAGACTGGCTGGGCGCACCCGACCATCGCTCAGCACTTCCGGCTCGACGCCTTCGGGCGCAGGCCGTGTGATCAGTGGTACCGTGCCACCAACCAGATAAACACCATGCTCACGCGCTTTGCGCGACAGCATGCCCTGCAGCAAAGCATCGTAGTCCCCTTCACGCTCGGCAAAACGGGCCAGCGGCCCACCGTCGAGCACTGCAAAATTTTCTGGCAGCACGATCAGCGCTGCACCTCGCCCGGCGGCCTGATCAATCAGCCGCTCAGCGTCCCTGACATTTTTCTGGATGTCGCCACCACTGACCATCTGGATAGCGGCAACAATCGGCTTGCTGGTTTCAACATCATTCTGCTGCATGAGTCGTTCTCTTTGCTCAGTTGAAGATCAATCGTCCGAATCTGCATCGGTAAACACCTGGTAGAGACGCGGCTCCAGTCCCTCCCAGGGGCCCTCAAGTGTATAGTGCGCACTGGTGAGATTGTCGACCTGGTCACCAAAGATACGGTCGAAAATGAAGACACCTACCGCCATTTGCCAGTTGATCAGGTTGTTAAGTACGGCCAGCCCGCCCAGCCATGGAATATTATCGCTAACCGGCAGGGTAATATACAAATCAGCATCAATGGTCTCGGCGGCCAGATCTACCGTCCCTTCCAGCTGAAACAGACTGGCTGGACCGATAATCTGCAAACGATCCTCGATGGTGACGATACCATCTCGCAGACTGATCTGGCCGGTAATTTCGTCATAAGACAAGCCTGTACGTGCCAGGTCGCCGCTAAAGCGGAGGCGACGCATGATGGCATCAAAATTAATAATACTGATCAGGCGCAGCGCGCTGTTGGCGACGCCGGCACGCTGCCGGAAACGACCGTTTTGCACCTGCAGGTCGATATCACCATTGAGACCCAGTGCCGAGAAATACGCAGGACTGCCATCCCAGTGTAACCGCGTGTTGAAACGAGCCGTCTGACTTTCCAGACTGGGCGCATATCCAAAAGAGCTGAGCACCGGCGCCAGATTCTGAGCAGTGACGATGCCATTCAGCGCACTGCGATGCTGCTGTCCATCATAGATCCAGCGAAACTCAGCCGGCTCCTCTTCGGTTCCGATAGACAGCCCGCGAACATTCAACTGCAGATTTCGAAACAGCGCGCCCGCAGCATCCGGAATCAACTCGAACGACCAGCTGCCGAAATCAGCTTCGCCAAGAATCAGCTCGTCTATCGACAATCGCATCGGTGGCAGAGTCCGCGGGTCAAAGGCAGCCAGCGGGTCTTCACGGGGCAGTTCAAACTCTACAGCTGGCAGCTCTTCGAGATCCAGCTCCACATTTGCCTGACTGCTCGCGACCTCGCTATCGACAGCTGCCACCAACTCTGGCTCCGCACTTTCCGGTTCGTCGAATACTTCGTAGTCCAGCTGCAGGCGATCAAGGTCAATATTCCAGAGCTGATCGCTACCACCGGGAATGACCAGGTTTCCGGCCAGCGCCTCACTGTCAAAACCAAAGCGCCAGTCCTGATTCGTTTTATTGAGTGACAGATTGACATTGGTAAACCGCTCGTCAAACGCCAGCAGTTCCCCGACTCGCACCCCGGCGGTGCCTGTGATTGCGGACAGTCCACCCATGCTGCCGACACCAGCCAGGTTACGCGAGTCTGTCATCATTTCACTGATCGCCAGCTGCCAGGCTTCAAGATCAAAGACTGCAATCTCGCCCAATACCTCCAGACCAGGTGCACCCGGGTTGAGGCGTCGTACCTGCATGCCATTGCCCGTACTGCCCAGGTAAATCAATCCGCTATAGGCGCTGTCAGGTTCACCACCTGTCAGCCGCATCTGCAACCTGTCACCCAGAGTCAAGACGATATCCGGGTTACTGGCTGCGAATGTCAGTCTTAGATCAAGCGGCAAAGCCTCGCCAGCCGCCTTACTGAATGGCGCTGGATACGCGAAGGCGACATCATCAAGCGCCGTACGGACCGAGAGCTCCGGCGCCTGTCCCAGCCGCAGCTGGGTCTGGTGTTCAAACTCACCGGTGGTTTTGCTGAGTATGGGCCGCAAAAACCCTGGCAGACCGGGCCAGTCAAGCAAGGCCTCAACACTGGAGCGGCCGGTGACATTGATCTGTGTGTTGCCAATACCCTGCTCACTGTCCGCCGACAGGATCTCGAAATCCGTTTCGCGCCCCATTACCACGCCAGACATATCTGTCGAGCTCAAACCGCTGTGCGCAGAGTAATGCAATTGCCCCGACAGGTCTGAGGCGGTCAGTTCATACTGGGGAATGTAAAGCGCGTTGTCGGCAAACTGCATATCCAGCTGCACTTCCGGCTCTACACCTTCTATGAACAACGGGATTACCAGGGACAGTGTGAAGTCAGCACTGCCCTGCGCCTGCCATCCACTCAGATACTGGGCGACATCGCGGGTAACAGGTGTCCGGGCAAGGTACTGCAAGCCCTGATCGGCTGTGCCCCGGCCAGTGCCACTGACCGTCAGCCAGCTGCCGCCGCCGGGGTTCTGCTGGACAGACGCTTCCGTCTGCTGGAAGTCGATGCCCATGCTCTGACCAGCCTCGGCAAGCACATAAACCTCACCGTCGCTAACCGTCACAGTGCCACTGACCTGCTCCAGAGCCGGCCATTCAGGGTCGAACTTCAATTCACCGTCCGCCACCCGGTAGAACATCTGCATGGTGCGCTCGGCTGGCAGTGCCCCGCCGTCTACATGACCACGAAATATGAAACCACTGCCGGCGCCACTGCCAGCAATCACAGCGTCATCGACCCAGGAAAGTACGCCCTGGGCAGAGCGTGGTGCGCCGGCAGCCATGGGCAAATACAGCGACTTGCGGCTTACATCCGCTTCCAGAGCACCTACCATCAACTCCAGATTGATAAATCTATCGGCTGTCTCATTCACATCCAGGGCAAATTGCGCCCGTGCATTCAAATGGGGAGATTCGACAACCACTACGCTGCTGGCAAGGCGCATCTGCATGGCGTCCTGGTAATCGACATGAACGTTGACGCGACCATTTACTTGAGAGTACTGCCAGACATCATCAAACAGGCGCGGGATCTGCATCGACATATCCTCACCCGCCACTTCGACAAAACCATCAATCACGCGTGCGGACGTATCAAAGTCTACCTCGGCATAACCGTCCACACCCCAGAAAGCTGGCACACCACGATGCGCGCTGATGGCTCCCTCCCGGATATTGCTGCTGAATGCACCGACCCATTGCCCGTCGCTTGCGGGCTGAGCACTCATCACAATATTGCGTAACTGGCCACGTGGATTGAAGGTATCCAGCTCCTGCCGAATGGTACCGGCGGGCAACAGCGCCAGCATCAGGCGACTGGCCAGGCCAGTATCAAGCGCGTCCATGTGCAGGCGAATCTGCTGACCAGGCAGATAGTCCAGTGTCAGACCACCATCCGGCCAGCGGCCTCCGTCATAGGCAAACTCGAGTCCCTCGAACTGCAGGTACCAGCTATCATCAGGCGCCTGGTAATACTTCAGCCAGTCAACGTCCAGTTCGTCAATCGTTACCTGCTCGACCATGGTCTGGCTGTCATCCCAGACACTCAGCGAAGCATTGCCGCCGCCTCGCCAGGTCAGCCCCTGCAGATTCCCCTGCTGAATATCCAGCCAGAATTCGCCAAACAGTTGCAGGCCCGACAATTCAAGCCGCCCGCCTCCGGCCCGTGAGAGATCCAGTGAGGCCAGCAGTTCTGCATACTCCGCGGGTGGAGCATTGAGGTAAACGTGTCCCTGCAGACTGGCTACTGAATCGCCCGTCAAGTCCGCAGAGAGCCTCAGCTCATCGCTGGCCATCTCAGGAAAAGCCGACAGTATCAGTTGGTGCTGACCACCCTGGCTCTGAAATTCGATGCGCGCATCGGCCATGACCAGTTCGTCACCGCGGAACGGACGAAAACTGATTTGTGTGTCATCGAGGCGGAAACGTGCCAGCGCAGTCATCCACTGAAACAGCTGCTCGGGATTGATCTGTGGGGGTACAGCGGCCTCACCGAGTCCGGCAAGCTGCCAGCGGCCGCTTTCCGACTGCGCGAAATTAAGGTGGAGCTGCTCTATGGCCGCCGACGCAATAATCAGGCGGCGCGCCAACAGACTGGCTGGTACATCGGCGAATACGTCCACACGTTCCAGACGCAGTGCGGGCGGCAGGGCATCGAGATCAGCCTGGCGGCCATTTATCTGCAGGCCTTCAATAACAAAGCGTGGGCTCAGCCGGTGCCATTCACCATGGATGGCGTCCATTTTGACGCTGGCATCCAGCATCTGCGACAGGCGCTCTTCTATCTGTTCCTGATAGTCGCTGACCATCGGTACCAGCTGCCGTCCCAGACTGACATAGAGCGCCATGAGGACCAGCAGGGTCAGCAAAGACCAGAACGCCAGGCGCAGGCCGATGCGACCAATCGATCGTGTGATCTGCCAGATCATGAATATCCATCAATACAGTACGACATCATATTGTTCCTGAGTATACATCGGTTCCACCTCGAATCTGATGGTTTTCCCGGTGATTACTTCCAGATCGGCAAGCGTACTTGACTCCTCATCCAACAACCGGTCAACAACCGTTTGCGATGCCATGACCAGCAACTCATCATTTTCATAGACCCGCGCAACTCGCACAATCTCACGGAATATCTCGTAGCAGATCGTTTCTGCTGTCTTGATTCGTCCTCTGCCCTCACAAACCGGACAGGGGCTGCACAGCACCTGACCAAGACTTTCCCGCGTGCGCTTGCGCGTCATCTCTACCAGACCCAGCTCCGATATTGCCGTTACCATGGTTCTGGCATGATCCTTTTCCAGCGCTTTGGTCAAGGTACGCAGTACCTGCCGCTGGTGTTCTGGATCTTCCATATCAATGAAATCAAGAATGATGATACCGCCGAGGTTGCGGATACGCAGCTGCCGGGCGATGGCTGTTGCCGCTTCCAGATTCGTCTTCAACACAGTCTCGGCATGGTTGCGGCTGCCCAGGTACCCCCCCGTGTTGACGTCGATGGTTGTCATCGCCTCGGTCTGATCGATAATCAGATCACCGCCTGACTTGAGCCTGACCTGACGACCCAGCGCCTTTTCGATTTCATCATCAATACCGTAGAGATCGAATATCGGTCGCTCACCACGATAAAGCTCTACCCGGTCCCGGTATTCAGGCATGAAGTCGTTGATGAACTCGCGGATTTCATCAAAGGCCTCCTGCGTATCGATGCGGATTTTTTCAATATTCGGCGCAATCAGATCGCGCACAGCCCGCAGATACAATGGCAGGTCACGGTACAGTACACGGACTTCCTTGCTGCGCCCGATGCGGCGTTCAACCGCTGCCCACAGCTTGTACAGGAAACGGATATCTTCACGCAGCTCGCTTTCAGTCGCGCCCTCGGCAGCGGTGCGAATAATGAACCCTCCCCTGGGTTCGGACTCATCGCCGTGTTCCTCGGCTATGCAGGCGTGGAGAACCTGTTGCAGTCTTTCGCGCTCTTCTTCGCTTTCAAGACGCTGCGAAATGCCGATATGCCGGTTACGCGGCAAGTAAACAAGGTGGCGTGATGGCAGGGTCAGATGCGTTGTCAGCCTGGCACCTTTGGTGCCTATGGGGTCTTTGGCTACCTGGACAACAATCATCTGTCCTTCATGCAAGTGTGCCTGAATGGCAACCGGGTGTTCTTCGCGTACCTCAAGCCCATCGGCACCAATCGGGGCGATATCAGCATTGTGAAGAAATGCCGCCCGCTCCAGTCCGATATCAACAAACGCCGCCTCCATGCCTGGCATGACACGCACAACCTTGCCGAGGTAGATATCTCCGACAAAACCACTGCGACTGCGGCGCTCCAGAAATATTTCCTGCAACAGACCGTTTTCGATGAGCGCCAGCCGGGTCTCCCGGGGCGTTACGTTGATTAATATTTCTTCACTCAAGATCCGTCTCCGCAACTCAGCTGCGAGCTTGACTGCGCAGGGTGTGGCGATTCAATTCAGTAGGCACTGCGTAGTCAGCGAGCAACTGGGAAGTCTCATACAGCGGCAGGCCGACCACGCCCGTGTAACTACCGCACAGACGCTCCACAAACGCCGCCGCCAGGCCCTGTACCGCGTAGGCACCGGCCTTGCCAAAGGGTTCGCCCGTCGCCACATAGGCCTCGATGTCGTCTCCGCTCATTGCCCTGAAGGCTACATCCGTGCTGACCACCGCAATATTGTGACGCTCTCTGTCCATCAGGCAGACTGCGGTAATAACCTGATGCTCGCGCCCGGCCAGGCTGCCCAGCATTTGTGCCGCATCCGCCGCGTCAACCGGCTTGCCCAGCAATCGCTGACCCAGCACAACAATAGTATCAGCCCCCATGACAGGCAGATGCGTCTCCGCTTCGGCGCCATCTGCCAGTAATGCGGCAACAGCCGACGCTTTCTGGCGAGCCAGCCGGGATACATAGTCTGTCGGAGATTCACCGGCAAGTGCAGTTTCGTCGATGTCGGCAGCCAGCACCCGAAACTTCACGCCGAGTTGCTCCAGCAGCTGGCGGCGACGCGGCGAGGCCGATGCCAGAACAAGGTCGACCAGCCCGTCCTCTGACAATGCGTTGTTGGGGCTAGTGGACATCAAAACCACGTCGCAGGTGCCGCAGCATTACAAACAGCCACGGCCAGATGAAAGCACTGGACAGGGCTCCGAGCAGGAACAGCAGGCTGCCTTCGCTGGATTCCTCAAGTCCTATTTTGATCCAGTAGCTCAGCATCATGCTCAGGCCGACAAGTGCCAGAATCATGCCGCTTTGCTGCAGGGCGGAGAACATGCGCAGCCGTTGATGCAGGCTCAGTGTGATGTATGCAAGCAGCGCAAAGGTCAGTGCGTTCATGCCAAGCAGGGACCCTTCCAGAATGTCCAGAAACGCCCCGGCAAACCAGGCGGTCGCGATGCCAACCCGGTACGGGATGGCCATCACCCAGTAAATCAGTACCATGGCCACCCAGGCAGGCCGGTAATGCATGGCCCATTCGGGGAACGGGACGATCTCCAGCAGATAGGCGACCAGAAAACTCAGGATGATCACCCAGATTCCATTAGCTCTTGGCGTCATGGCAGATCCTCCCCTGGTCCGGGCCCGTCTTCCTCAGGCATCACTGTTTCATCGGCCTCTGCGCTTTCAACTGCTGTTTCTGTACCTTCTGTATTCACACTGTCGGTCACAGCAGCTTCTGTATCGGCACTTTGCTGGCCGGCAGTTGGCATATCTGTTTCCTGCTCATCCGCATCCCGCACCAGCAGGGCATTATCGTCTGGCACAGTGTCACGCTCAGCCTCGATATCGTTGCCTGCATTCGTGCTGACTGTGGGCTCTGACACCTCTTCGGTGACCGGCAGTTCACCGGGACCCGCGCCCAGAAAATCATCCGGAACTGGCACGCTACTGATCACCTCGTCGTCGGGAATCACCAGCATCACATGCCGTGTTCTGTCCATCTGCGCCAGCGGGCGGGCCCTGATGACGGCAAACGCCTGACCCGGGTCATGAACAACACTGGTGACTTCGGCCACCGGATAGTCTTTAGGGAAACGCTGCCCCAGTCCGGAGCTGACCAACAGGTCACCCACCACAATATCAGCTGTATCAGGAACAAATTCCAGTTCCAGGCCGGCCACATCACTGCGGCTGCCGCGGGCTATGGCGCGTTCACCATTGCGATTTACCTGAACTGGTGTGCCATGGCGGGAGTCGGTGATCAGGAGGACCCAGCTGGTAAAAGGCAGCACTTCTACCACCTGGCCCATCAGACCATGAGCATCCAGCACAGCCTGACCCTCGAACACGCCATTATGGGCGCCACGGTTGATCAGTACACGCCGCGCGCCAGGGTCGTTGGATACATTGATGATTTCAGCGGTGACTGCTCGCCCCTGCACGGTCTGCGATGCTGCCTGCAGATCACGCAGACGGCTGTTTTCGCTAGCCAGGCCCGCCAGCAATTGCAGTTCACGCTGGGCAAACAGCAGTTCCTGGCGCAGTTGGGCATTTTCTTCGATCAGATCCCGCTGCGAAACGAAAACATCATCGATCCACAGCGAAACACGGGTGGGAATATCAGCAACCCAGTAGATGGGTGTGCTCAGATAGGCGACGGTAAAACGGAATCTATCCAGATAGTCGTAGCGCCGATCCGCAAACATGACCAATACCGCCAGCAGAACAAACGCTACCAAGCGGTATTCAAGCGATACACCTTTTGTGAATAAGGGTTTAATAGCCAGAACCTCTGTCTGTCAATCAGTCCAGGGTCAGCGCATCCATCTCGT
This sequence comes from Pseudohongiella sp. SYSU M77423, assembly GCF_029911965.1. Classification (NCBI taxonomy): domain Bacteria; kingdom Pseudomonadati; phylum Pseudomonadota; class Gammaproteobacteria; order Pseudomonadales; family Pseudohongiellaceae; genus Pseudohongiella; species Pseudohongiella sp. SYSU M77423. The sequence goes on from NZ_JARYTH010000001.1 coordinate 263,877, forward strand.
TGAGGTCCATCAACTCCATTGCCTTGCCGCCCCCACGTGCCACACAGGTCAAGGGGTCATCAGCGACAATGACAGGCAGACCGGTTTCTTCGGCCAGCAGCTTGTCCAGATCCTTAAGTAGCGCGCCACCACCAGTCAGAACCATACCACTCTCAGCGATATCGGACGCCAGTTCCGGAGGAGACTGTTCCAGCGCGCTTTTTACTGCCTGCACGATGGCTGACAGCGGCTCCTGCAGTGCTTCAAGGATTTCATCGCTGTTCAGAGTAAAACTGCGCGGCACGCCTTCGGCCAGGTTGCGACCACGCACGTCGATTTCGCGCAGAATGCCCTCTGATGGATAGGCACAGCCGATTTCCTTTTTGATGCGCTCGGCTGTGGCATCACCAATCAGACTGCCGTAATTGCGGCGAACGTGAGTGATAATCGCCTCGTCAAATCGATCGCCGCCGATCCGCACCGATTCCGCGTAGACCACACCATTCAAAGAAATGATGGCAATCTCGGTGGTGCCACCGCCGATATCCACCACCATGGAGCCACTGGGCTTTTCAACTGGCAGGCCTGCACCGATGGCAGCTGCCATGGGCTCCTCGATCAAACGGACTTCACGCGCGCCGGCGCTGAGAACTGATTCCCGGATGGCTCGTCGTTCTACCTGGGTAGATTTACAGGGTACGCAAACCAGCACACGCGGGCTGGGCGGGAAGAAACTGTTTTCGTGAACTTTGCTGATGAAGTGCTGGAGCATTTTTTCGGTGACCTGAAAGTCGGCAATAACACCATCTTTCATGGGTCTGATCGCTGTGATGTTGCCAGGTGTCCGACCCAGCATACGCTTGGCGTCAGCGCCGACAGCGGTAACTGTTTTCTGGCCATTGTGATTTCTGATTGCTACCACCGACGGTTCATTCAGAACGATTCCTTCGCCGCGCACGTAAATCAGTGTGTTGGCCGTTCCAAGATCGATGGACAGATCATTGGAAAACATTCCCCTTATTTTTTTGAACATTGAACTTTTGTTAACCTCAATACTAATCGTACCCGCCCGAAATCCGGACCCCTTGTCCAGCTTCAATGAGCAGACAGACAAATCCCAATACAGTTCCTGCGCCAATACAAAAGTGCTTGTTCAGCGAACGATCGTCTTCCAGGGGAAGGAAACTGTTGCCCTAGACCGGCCTAAATCCCGTATAATCACGGTTTCTCCAGCAATAAGGTATGCACTCTAGCAACGCTCTGATGATAGGGCAAGTATCAAAACATGCCCGCGTTGCAGTCATCCCCGGCCGTCGGGAAAGCGCGCATTATCGCACACTAAGGGAGTTCATGAATGGCTTTGGACAATACTGATGTGGAAAAAATTGCACATCTGGCAAGACTGCAAATCAAACAGCCCGACATCGATGAAGTGACCAGTCGCATCTCCAACATTCTCACCATGATCGACCAGATGCAAAGCATCGACACCAGCGCCGTCACTCCGATGGCGCACCCGTTCGATGCCACCCAGCGGCTGCGGCCGGACCAGGTGACCGAGACCAATCAGCGGGATCGACTGCAGCAGATCGCACCTGCCACAGAGAATGGTCTGTACCTGGTTCCCAAAGTCATTGAGTAAAGCCAACGAGCAAGGATCACCCTTTCATGTTAAGCAAAACTGTAGCAGAGCTGAGCGCAGCCCTGGATCGCAAAGACGTTTCCAGCGTTGAACTGACTCAGGCCTATCTGGATCGCATCGAAAAATTGAATCCGGATCTCAATGCCTACATCACCGTGTGCAAAGAGCAGGCACTGAAACAGGCGGCCGACGCTGACAAACAGCGCGCCGCTGGCAATGGTACTCCTTTCACCGGCATACCCATAGCGCACAAGGACATCTTCTGTACGCGCGACGTGCTGACAACCTGCGGCTCGCGCATGCTGCACAATTTTGTGTCGCCCTACGATGCCAGCGTTGTTGAACGCCTCCAGCAGGCCGGCGCTGTCACGCTGGGTAAAACCAACATGGATGAATTTGCGATGGGTTCATCCAACGAGACCAGTTACTACGGAGCGGTTCGCAACCCCTGGGACAGCAGCCGTGTACCCGGCGGATCATCGGGCGGCTCCGCCGCCGCGGTAGCCGCTGATCTGTGTGCCATCGCCACCGGCACCGACACCGGCGGATCAATTCGCCAGCCTGCATCTTTCTGCGGCATTACAGGTTTGAAACCAACCTACGGACGAGTATCCCGCTTTGGCATGATCGCGTTTGCCTCCAGTCTTGACCAGGCTGGTCCGCTAAGCAAAAGCGCAGAAGACGCAGCGCTGATGATGAACGCCATCGCCGGACTGGACTCCCGTGACTCCACCAGCCTGGACCATCCGGCCGAAGATTTCACGGCACATCTGCAGCAGTCGCTGAAAGGTCTGCGCATCGGCCTGCCTCGTGACCACTTTACCGCTGACCTGAACCCAGCTGTGCAGACCATTCTGCAGGATGCCATCAAAGCACTGGAAAGCCTCGGCGCCAGCGTGACCGAGGTTGATCTGCCGCACAATCACCTGTCGGTGCCTGCGTATTACGTCGTGGCACCGGCAGAGGCTTCAGCAAACCTGTCGCGTTATGACGGAGTGCGCTTTGGCCATCGCGCCGAAAACCCGGTGAACCTTGAAGACCTGTACAAGCGCAGCCGCAGCGAAGGCTTTGGTGACGAAGTCAAACGTCGCATCATGGTAGGCACTTACGCACTGTCTGCAGGTTACTATGATGCCTATTACAAGAAGGCGCAGAAAATCCGCCGCTTGATCAAGCAGGATTTTGATGAAGCCTTCAAGTCTGTAGACGTCATCCTGGGACCGACCTCACCCCACACAGCCTTCAAGCTTGGTGAGAAAAATGCCGATCCAGTCACCATGTACCTGGAAGACATCTACACGATCGCCGTCAACCTGGCCGGCATCCCTGGCATGTCACTGCCAGCAGGTATGCTGCAGGGATTGCCAATTGGCATGCAGTTGGTCGGACCGGCGTTTTCAGAGGCACGCCTGCTGAATGTCGCCCATCAGTTCCAGTTGAACACAGACTGGCATCAGCGCCGACCGGAGGTTAAATAATGAGTTGGGAAACCGTCATCGGTCTTGAAGTGCACGTGCAGCTGGCAACTGCCAGCAAACTGTTTTCCGGCAGCAGCACTGCATTCGGTGCAGAACCGAATACCCAGGCCAATATATACGACCTGGCGCTACCGGGCACGCTGCCAGTCATGAACGAGGAAGTTCTGCGGATGGCTGTGTCATTCGGACTGGCGGTAGACGCAGAAATCGGCAAGCGCTCGGTATTTGACCGCAAGAATTACTTCTACCCAGACCTGCCCAAAGGCTATCAGATCAGTCAGCTGGATCACCCAACCGTTGGCAAAGGCAGCCTGCGTATTGTGATGGATGATGGCTCAGAAAAGGTCATTGGCATTACCCGCGCCCACATCGAAGAAGATGCAGGTAAATCCTTGCATGAAGATTTTCAGGGCATGTCCGGTATCGACCTTAACCGGGCGGGAACACCGCTGCTGGAAATAGTATCGGAGCCTGATCTGCGCAACGCCAAAGAGGCGGTTGCCTATCTGAAGAAACTGCACTCCATCATTCTCTATCTCGGCATCTCCGACGGCAATATGTCTCAGGGCTCCATGCGCTGTGACGCCAACGTATCGGTACGCCGCAAGGGTGCGACAGAATTTGGCACACGTACCGAGATCAAAAACATCAACTCGTTCCGCTTTGTCGAAAAAGCCATCAATCACGAAGTTCAGCGCCAGATTGACCTGATCGAAGATGGCGGCCGTGTCATTCAGGAGACCCGCCTGTACGACTCCGATCGTGACGAGACCCGCTCGATGCGCAGCAAGGAAGTCGCCAACGACTACCGTTACTTCCCCGAGCCGGATCTGCTGCCTGTCGTGATCGATGATGCGTATATCGATGCCGTACGTGCGACCATGCCAGAGCTGCCAGACGCGCGCTGCAGCCGCTTTGTTAAGCAGTACGGCCTTAGCGAGTATGATGCCGATGTATTGACCAGCAGCCGTGCCATGGCCGATTACTTTGAACAGGTAGCGCAGCTGTGCGGAGACGCCAAGCTGTCAGCCAACTGGGTGACCGTCGACCTGCTGGGGCTGTTGAACAAGCAGGATCTTGATATCCAGCAGAGTCCGGTCACGCCGACCGAGCTGGGCACGTTGATCAGCCGAATCAAGGACAACACCATCTCCGGCAAGATCGCCAAGACCGTGTTTGAAGCGCTGACCGAAGGCGAAACTGATGTCGACCAGATTATTGAGTCTCGCGGGTTGAAGCAGGTCACGGACACAGGTGCCATCGAAAAGCTGGTGGATGATGTGATCGCCGCCAACCCGGATCAGGTCGCACAATACAAAGGCGGTAAGGAAGCAGTGTTTGGATACTTTGTTGGCCAGGCCATGAAGATTTCCAAAGGCAAGGCCAATCCTGCTCAATTGAACGAACTGCTGCGCAAGAAGCTCAGCGAATAAGCCCATCTCTCCTGACAGTCACGGCACCTAGCCGGACTGCCTGGGGGGAGCCAAACGGATGACACCATGATTGAAGAGAAAAAAACCGGGAAAGAACGCACTCAGCCTGCCACTCGCAATGAAGAATGGTCAGATGAGCGCATCAAGGCTTTCTTGAGCCTGGAGCCACCCGAGGGCGTGCCGGCTGATTACCACATCCTGCTCAAAGCCTACCGCGGTATGCTGCCCGAGCAATTCACCCGCTTCGTTCCTTTCTTTGTCGAAGCAGGCCACGACATCAATGTCACGCTGGAAAGTGGCGCCACGTTTCTGGACCATCTGGCGCAGCATCGTCGTGCTGCGCCCTACATGGAAATTCTCGAGTCACATGGCGCCCGTCGCGGCGCATAACCCTCAGATCTAGCGGCGGGGCCGCGGGCGTCCGCCACCGGACGGCTTGCCACCGCGCCCGCCGCGTCCAGCTGGTTTGGACTCATCCTTGAACTTGGACTCCCGCGTGAAAGCCGGTGGATCGGTGAGCAAGCGACTGTCGGGGTGAACGCAAGGCAGCTTCTGACCCAGCTTCGATTCGATATTTGGCAGCAGGAAGGAATCTTCCTCGCAGGCAAAACTGATAGACGTACCGGTAGCACCAGCCCGACCGGTTCTGCCGATGCGGTGAACGTAGTCCTCCGCTTCCTCCGGCAGTGTGTAATTGATGACATGCGTCACATCATCAATGTGCAGACCACGGCCTGCCACGTCCGTCGCTACCAACACCTTTAACTTGCCTTCACGAAAATCTTCCAGGGTTTTTACACGTTTTTTCTGCGCAATTTCACCGGACAATAACCCACAACTGACACCGTTGCGGTGCAGATTGTCTGCCAGCTTGCGCACCTGGTCGCGACGATTACTAAACACAATCACCTTCTCGGATCCCTGCAGGCCGATCAGGTTGTACAGCAGTTTGTATTTGTCGTCGCTGGTGACCAGATAGACGATCTGCTCGACCGTGTCAGTGGCAACACGCTCGGGCTCGATTTCGATCATCACCGGATCCATGGCCCAGCGCGACGTCAGTTCCAGAATTTCTGGCGTAAAGGTCGCACTGAACAGCAGGGTCTGACGGCAGTCTTTGTGCGGAGTGCGCGCCACGATGTTGCGAACCTGCGGGATAAAGCCCATATCCAGCATGCGATCGGCCTCATCAATAACCAGCAGCTCAACCAGCCCGAGATACAGATGTTCATTCTGCAGAAAATCGATCAGACGGCCCGGCGTCGCTACCACAATATCGACGGGGCGTTTGTCGACCGCCCGCAACTGTTTCTGATAATCCTCACCACCTACAAGGGTGACGACGCGCAGGTCACTGTGTTTGCATAGATCAGTCGCATCATTGGCGATCTGAATGACCAGCTCCCGCGTCGGCGCCAGCACCAGTGCCCTTGGTTCGCCGGCATAGCGCTGTTCGGTAATCGGATTCTTAAGCATGTCATTGATCAGCGTGATCAGGAATGCCGCTGTTTTGCCGGTGCCTGTCTGGGCCTTGCCCGTCACGTCATAACCAACCAGTGTATAGCGCAGACTCTGGGCCTGGATAGGCGTGCAATACTCAAAACCAAGATCGCTAATGGCTTTGGCAAGTGGTTCTGCCAGATCAAAACTGCTGAATTGTACTTTGGGGGCAGGCTGTTTTGCGGGCGTCTCCGGCGTTGTTGGCGCATCAGATGCTGTTGATTCAGAGCCGGGCTGCCCCTCGCCTGATTCTTCTTCTGTTGCTGACTGCTCAGTTGTCGCCAGCATACCTTCAGACTCCGCTACAGATTTCTGCTGCTGATCCAAGTCTGTGGCTGGCTCCTGTGCAGTCTCAGGCTCTGGTGCTGGCTGCTGTTCAGCCACCGGGCTGTTGTCAGACTCGACTCTGGCAGCTTCTGCACTCTGGCTGTCCTCAACAGGCTGCTCGTCCGCCGGCTGTTCCGTTTCGGAGGCATTCTGCTGCTGCGGCGCTGCTTGCTGGCTTTCCTGCGAAGGGTCTTGCTGCTCGCTGCTATGCGGCTCCTGGCCTGCCTGCACTGGGTCCTGTTGTTCCTGCTTGTTTTGCGTCTGGTCTTGCTGCTCCTGGTTTACCTGATCTTGTGCTTCCTGATTCGGAGCATCGGGATTACTCTGGTCTGAATCTTTTGTTTGCATGTATTAGCAGCCTGTCTTCTAAATTCGAAATATGGCCCGCATCATAGCGCCTGAGCATTTGCAGCATCAAGCACGCACTGCGCACACCGCGCAGGCGGGATCGCGTGGTAACTTCAACGTCCGCCATTGACTGTCAATGGCATCAAAAATCAGCAACTTACCGCACAAGTCCTGACCTATGCCGGCAATCACTTTTATTGCCTCCAGTGCCTGCATCGTGCCGATAATGCCCACGACTGGCGACAGAACACCATTACGGGCGCAGCTCATCTGCTCGTCATCACCGCCCTCACGGTACAGGCATTGATAGCAGGGACTGTGCTCGCGCCGTGTATCAAACACGGCAACCTGCCCTTCCAGCCGAATGGCGGCGCCAGACACCAGAGGCAGTTTATTTTGCACACAGGCCCGGTTGATCATGAAACGTGTGGCGAAATTATCACAGGCATCCACAATCAGGTCGATGCCTCGGTCGATCTGCGCCTGCAGGGTATGCGCATCCAGCCGTGTCGTCAGTGTCTCAATCTGGACTTCCGGGTTAAGCGCCTGCAGCGTCTGCTGCGCGGAGGCCACTTTTGTTTGCCCAATGCGATCAGTGGTGTGTGCGATCTGGCGCTGCAGATTACTGAGCTCTACCTCGTCATCATCGACCAGCACGAGTTTGCCGACGCCAGCAGCGGCCAGATACATGGCAACCGGACTGCCCAGCCCGCCCATTCCCACAATAAGCACGCTTGCATCCAGCAGCCGCTGCTGACCGGCGATATCCATATTTGGCAGCATGATCTGCCGACTATAGCGTAGCAGCTGTTCGTCATTCATGATCGACACCCCAGCGTCACCCGATCCAGACCCGCAAGGTCCTGAACGGTCCGCACTTGATTAAATTTATGGTGCTCCAGCAACTGTCGCACGGCGGCGCCCTGATTATACCCATGTTCAAGCAGAAGCCAGCCGGCCGGCTTCAGCACGGCCAGCGACTGCTGCACTATAAAACGAATATCTCGCAAGCCCTGCTCATCTGAACGCAGTGCTGACAGGGGCTCAAAAGGCAGCGCGCCCTGGCTCAGATGCGGATCCTCCGGGTCAATATAAGGCGGATTACTGACAAGAATGTCGAGTTCAAGCCCATCGGGCAGCGCCGCGCACCAGTCCCCCTGACGAAACTCGATTCGATCGGACAATGACAATCGACGGGCATTGGCGGTTGCGACTGCCAGCGCCGCCTCACTGCGATCAGTGGCATAGACCCGCCAGGCGGGACGCTCTGCCGCCAGAGCCAGGGCAATCGCACCCGACCCGGTACCCAGATCGGCGATAGCAAAGTCTGCGACGTCAGGCCCTGCAATCTCCAGACAGCTTTCCACCAATAGCTCGGTCTCGGGTCTGGGTATCAGCACATCCGGCGTGACATCCAGCTCCAGACTCCAGAACCCCTGGCGACCAAGCAGATAGGCCACCGGTTCGCCCCGCTCGCGGCGGGCAATCAGTTCCTCATAGGCATCCTGAATCCCGGGCTGAACTGGATCGCGCAGGCGCGCCAGTACGCCGGAGCGACTGACACCCATGACCTGCGCCAGCAACAGCTCGGCATCCAGTTGCGGCGAGCCTGATTGCGTCAGCCGGGCGGCCGTCTGCCTGAGCAACTGGCCGACGGAGAGTGTGGCCACGGTCAGGCCGCCAGCTCCGCCAGTTGATCGGCCTGGTATTCATTGATCAGCGGCTGAATCACCGCATCGAGATCACCAGACAGCACTTCTGACAGCTTGTACAAGGTCAGGTTGATACGGTGATCGGTGACTCGCCCCTGGGGATAGTTATAGGTACGGATCCGCTCGGAACGATCGCCAGACCCCACCAGCAGGCGACGGGTATCGGACTGCTCCTTGTCGGCAGCTGCCTGCTGCATGTCATTGAGCCGGGCGCTGAGCAGGGACATGGCGCGCGCACGATTCTTGTGCTGCGAGCGTTCATCCTGACACTCGACCACGATACCGGTCGGGATATGGGTAATGCGAATGGCTGAGTCGGTCTTGTTGACGTGCTGACCACCGGCACCACTGGCACGGAAGGTATCAATGCGCAGATCCGCCTTGTTCAGCTCGATCTCTTCCATCTCATCGCCAGCGGGCAGAATCGCAACCGTGCAGGCAGAGGTATGAATACGTCCCTGTGTCTCGGTCTCGGGTACTCGCTGCACGCGGTGCGCACCGGATTCGAATTTCAGGTGTCCATAGACATTCTTGCCGGCCACTCGGGTAATGATTTCCTTGTAACCGCCATGTTCACCAGGGCGCTCGCTCAGAATCTCGATGCGCCAGCCTTTGGATTCCGCATACAGGGAATACATTCTGAACAGATCACCAGCAAAGATGGCTGCTTCGTCGCCACCTGTGCCAGCGCGCACCTCCAGAAACACATCCATCGTGTCACGCTCATCCTTGGGCAAAAGCAGCTTCTGAAGTGAAAGCTCAAGCTCTTGCAGAGACTCTTTCAGCTTGAAATACTCTTCTTCAGCCATGGCACGCATGTCCGGGTCACTGTCGCGCATCATCTCCTGCGCCTGCGACATATCCTGCTGCGCCGTGCGGTAGCGTTCAAACTCCTGGGCGATCGGTTCAAGGTCTGCGAACTCGCGCGACAGTTTGCGAAAACGATCCTGATCGGCGATCGTCTCGGCATCACTGAGCAGCGCCTGCAGCTCCTGGTAGCGCTCCGCTAAATGTTCCAGTTTCTGAAAGATGGACTCTTTCATGACTCATCTCCCAATTGATACAGCTCCTGCACCAGACGCACGACCTCGTCGCGTCCTTCGGCGCTGGCTTTTTTCATTTGCACACTGGGTGTATGGATAAGTTTGTTGGTCAAACCCCGCGCCAGAGACTCCAGCACCTGCTCGGCATCAACACCCTTCTCCAGCGAACGCCTGGCCTTCTCAAGCTCTGCCTGACGAATTGCATCAGCCTGGTCGCGAAATGCCCGCAAGGTGGCTACAGCGTTCAGGGCTCTTAATTTCCGCAGATACTCTTCTACACCACGCTCAATGATGGCGCTGGCCTGCTCGGCCGCCTGTGCGCGACTCTTCACCCCGTCCTCAATCACGTCGCGGATATCGTCAACGCTGTATAGATAGGCATCACTGATCTGCCCCACTTCAGGTTCGATATCGCGCGGAACGGCCAGGTCGACCAGCAGCATGGGCTTGTGTCGGCGGCTCTTCAGCGCCCGTTCGACAGCGCCTTTACCGAGCAATGGCAACTGGCTGTTGGTCGAGGAAACGATGATATCCGCATGCTCCAACTCCGCCGGAATATCCGACAGCAGGACGCCGCGCGCACCAAACTTGTCTCCCAGTTTGACCGCATTTTCCAGAGTCCGGTTGGCAATCACGATTCGTTTGACGCCACGCTCAATCAGATGGCGCGCCACCAGCTCAATGGTATGGCCCGCACCAATCAGCAGTGCATTCAGGCTGCGCAATTCAGAGAATATCTGCTCTGCCAGAGTGACAGCCGCGTAGGCAACTGAAACCGGGTTCTCGCCAATGGCGGTATCGGTTCGCACTTCCTTGGCAATGGAGAACGCTTCCTGAAAGGCCTTGCCGAGATCGGAGCCGGCCGCGCCAAGATCTTTGGCAACTGCAAACGCGGATTTGATCTGACCCAGAATCTGGGGCTCGCCGAGCACCATGGAATCGAGTCCGCAGGCGACCCGCATCAAATGGCGGATCACGTCCTCACGCCAGTGAAAATAACTGCAGGTGCCCAGCTCCGTGGCATCAATTCCGTGGTAGTCGCTCAGCCACTGCAACAGCTTCTGCTGTTCCTGTTGCATGCGTTCGGGGCTGAACTCCTGCTCCTGGTCGCCCTCTATATCAACATCTATATACAGCTCGGTCCGGTTACAGGTGGACACAATCACAGCTTCAGACACATGCTGCAAGGACCGCACGCCCTGCATGGCGTCCGCCATTTTTTCAGGTGGGAATGCCACCTTCTCACGGAGTGCCACGTTGGCCGTGTTGTGATTGATGCCGAGCAGAACCAGCGCCATACTGAGCCTTGAGTCGAAAAAGTGCGCTATCTTACTAAAAAACGGGGGCGTTTGCCCGTTCTGGAGTGGGAATTTGGCCACAAAGAGCAGGCAACGCACGTATTATGGGGCCCGCCCGGTCTTCAGTGTAGTGTTGAATTATAACTGTTGCTACAATCCGGGCGTGCCCTGGCACACCCATGACCGGATATTATGATAAAAATTTTACTAAGACTGTTCTATCTCAGCCTGCCGCTTTTGGCCGCATGCGCCAGCAATCCTGCGCCACCAGATGCTGAGCCACAAGCACCAGAGCCCTCCGAACAGGCGGTTAAGGCCCCTGTGCAGGCTGCACCTGAGCCACCCATCGAGTACGGTAATTTTACCCAGGAGCAGCTGGAGCTGGCACTGCTCAGCGAATTCCGTGGTCTGCGCGGTGACATGGCTGGCGCGGCCGAGGGATATTATCGACTGGCACTGGAAACACAGGACCCGGGCATCATCCGGCGTGCCGTAGAGTATGCATCAGCACTGGGCAATGCGCAGGCACTGTCCAATCTGGCTGACCAGTGGCTGGCGATTGAACCTGACGCCATGGACCCGCATTTGATCATTGGCTACCAGTTCATGGAGCAGGGTCTGTTCGTAAGAGCCCTGCCACATTTCGAACAGGTTATGGCGCTAGGTGGCCAGGTCGATTTCACGGCGCTGTCAGCGCGCACTGCCAATCTGGAAGACCGTCAACGCCAGGTCATCATTGAACGACTGCAGGCCATCAATACACGGCACCCGGACGAACCCTCCGTTTATTACGCCCTGGCACAGCTGCACGACCAGAGCGGCGATACCGACAGCGCCCGCGCCATCCTTGATGTGGCCCGCCAGCGCTACGGCGACAACCCAAGAACCGTGCTTATAGAAGCACAGCTGCTTCAGAACAGCGGCCAGGTTGAGGCGGCCGAAGCGCTGCTGGCGGAGTACGTCGAGCGCTATCCGGAGCACCGGCTGCTGCGTTACAGCTACGCACAGCTGCTGGTGCAGAACGAAAAACTTGAACCAGCTTCGATTCAGTTTACCGAACTGCTGCGGCGCGAACCCGGCGATATGGAAACACTGTATTCGCTGATCCTGATCAACCTGGAAATTGATCAGTTGACGCTGGCCGAAGCCCAGCTGCGGGACCTGTTGCGCTCCGGGTACCGGCAGAATGAAGCACACTACTATCTTGGCTATGTTCTTGAGGCTCGAGACGAGCTTGAACAGGCGCTGTTCCACTACCAGCAGGTCCAGCGGCGTTCCAACGCCTTTCTGAACGCCCAGCGTGAAGCCCTGCGATTGCAGGTAGATCTCGAGCAGTTCGACGAAGCTGAGGCCTGGGTGGCACAAATGAGCGCGCGGGACGCCGCACTGGCGCCCGCGTATCCGGCTCTGCTCGCCGAAGCCCTTATTAATGCCGGACATCACGAGCGGGCACTGACGGTGCTTGATCAGGCACTGCTGGATCATCCACAGAATGTCGATCTGCTGTTCGCACGCACCCTGCTGCACGAGCGCGCCGGACGCCAGGAAGCTGCCGAACGTGATCTGCAGCGCATCATTGCCATCAACCCCAACGATGCACGAGCCCTGAACCACCTCGGGTACTCACTGACGGTCAGGACCGATCGCTATCAGGAGGCGCTGGAGCTGATCGAGCGCGCCATTGATATTTCACCCGATGACCCGGCCATCATCGACAGCCTGGGCTGGGTGCAGTTCAAGCTCGGGTATCTGGACGACGCACTGTACAACCTGCAGCGCGCCTATGCTGCGTTTCCTGACCCTGAAGTGGCCGCCCATCTGGGCGAGGTTTTGTGGGTAACCGGTAAAGAAGCAGAAGCCCTGTTGATCTGGGAACAGGCGCTGGATGCCGACCCTGACAGCGAGCATGTGCTGGACGCCATGGAGCGCCTCACTGGGGATTCGCCCGGAGAAACATCCTGATGATGCAACGGGCCTGCCTGTCGCTTATATGCCTGCTTGTGCTTGCATCCTGCCAGAGCACACCGCGTATCGATGCACCAGTCAACCCGGAATGGGCGCAGCGCCAGCAGGTTCTGCAGCAAATCGAGCGCTGGGAATTTACCGGCAGCATTAATGTGCGCGACGCTGAGGAAGCGCACTCTTCCCGGATTCGCTGGCAGCAGGACGAAGAGCGATACCGTATCAACCTGTGGGGCACCTTTAATATCGGTGCCACCGAGATCAATGGACAGCCCGGCTACGTGCGTATTGAACAGCAGGGCGAAGACCCGGTCATTACCGATTCGCCTGAAGAGTTGCTGTATCAGCAGATCGGTTATGAGCTGCCCGTCACCGAGCTCAACTACTGGATCCGGGGCATCCCGGCTCCCGGCGAGGCTCACGATCTCAGCTTTGGTGAGACCAGCCAGTTGCTGCAGTTTCAGCAAAGCGGCTGGCAGATCAACTACATGGGTTATACAAACTTTGGCACCGAAACGCTGCCAACCCGCATTCGTATACAGAAGTCGCCGCTGCGCCTAGACCTGTACCGTCTGGACTGGTCGCTACCGGGTGATGAACCACTGATCGTGACGCAACAAGACTCATGAGCCCAGCCACTGCGACACTGGTGGTCCCTGCGCCGGCCAAACTTAATCTTTTTCTCCATATCACAGGTCGCCGCCCTGACGGTTATCACAATCTTCAGACCGTATTCCAGATACTCGACCATGGCGACACACTGCACCTGCACCCGCGCAGCGACGGCAAGCTGACACTGGACTGCAACAGATCCGGGCTGATCGGCGATGATAACCTTGTGCTCCGGGCCGCCCGCGCCCTGCAGGCTGAAAGTGGCTGCACGTTGGGCGCCGATATCTATCTGGACAAGCGCCTGCCTGCTGGCGGGGGCCTGGGTGGTGGCAGCAGCGACGCCGCCAGTACACTGCTGGCACTCAATGCCCTGTGGAAGCTGCGCTTGGACAAACAGCAGCTGGCCGGTATCGGTCTGGCGCTGGGAGCTGACGTGCCCGTATTCGTCCACGGCAACAGCGCCTGGGCTGAAGGGGTGGGTGAACATCTGACACCTGTAGAGTTGCCGTCAAGGTACTACCTGGTCATCACTCCGGACTGCCATGTCGCTACCGGCAGAATTTTTTCACATGAACAATTGACACGAGACACTTCACCCATCAAAATGGCCGCCTTTCTGGCAGGGCAGTCCCGAAATGACTGCGAAACACTGGTCAGAAACCTGTATCCAGAGGTGGATGAGGCACTAAATTGGCTCGCTCAATTCGCCCCCGCCAGGATGACAGGAACAGGCGCCAGTGTTTTTGCATCATTCAGGACAGAAGACGACGCCAGAGAAGTATTGCACGATCTGGAACACATTGATTTGCCGGCATTAAATCGCGCCAGCAGCTTTGTGACTCAAGGACTGAACCAGTCTCCGGTCGACCAGGCTCTGGCCTCGCAACTGGACGTGTAATAGGAAATTGGCTTAAAATAGCCAACTATCACTGGGGTGTCGCCAAGTTGGTAAGGCACAAGGTTTTGATCCTTGCATGCGTTGGTTCGAGTCCAGCCACCCCAGCCAAATCCCCGGAAATCCGCACACGCATCACCCCCTGGGTCGATGAGGTGCGGATTTTCTGATTGAACGAGCAGAGCGTCCAGGCAGTCATCGGCCGCCAGCAATGACGAACAGAAACTATCCGGACGGGCAGCGTTATCAAACAGTCACTGTTCAAGACCAAGCAGCTCAAGAACCGGAGCCCCGCCCGCAGCAAGTCTGAAGGTATTCAACTCATGGCAAACAACTTGATGGTTTTCACCGGCAATGCGAATCCGGTGCTGGCAGAAAAAATTGCCCGCTACATCGGTATTCCGCTGGGTGATGCCGATATTGGCAAGTTCAGCGACGGCGAAGTGGCGGTCGAGATCAAGGAAAATGTGCGCGGCAAGGACGTCTTTATCATCCAGTCCACCTGTGCGCCGACCAATGACAGCCTGATGGAACTGCTGCTGACCGCTGATGCCATGCACCGGGCTTCTGCCAACCGCATCACAGCTGTGATTCCCTATTTCGGTTACGCCCGGCAGGATCGTCGCGTTCGTTCCGCACGTGTGGCAATCAGCGCCAAAGTGGTTGCAGACATGATTTCCGCCGTCGGCATCAACCGTGTACTGACCGTCGACCTGCACGCCGAACAGATTCAGGGCTTTTTCAGCATTCCGGTGGACAACGTCTATGGTTCGCCCGTGCTGACTGAAGATATCGTTCGTCAGAATTATGAAAATCTGACCGTGGTGTCACCAGATATCGGTGGTGTTGTGCGTGCGCGCGCTGTGGCCAAGCAATTGAATGTGGATCTGGCCATTATCGACAAACGTCGCCCACAGGCCAACGAAGCCCAGGTCATGCACATTATCGGTGAAGTGAAAAACCGTACCTGCCTGATCGTGGACGACATGGTTGATACGGCTGGCACCCTGTGCAAAGCTGCTGCCGCTCTGAAAGAGCACGGCGCAACCAAGGTTGTGGCGTACTGTACACACCCGGTCCTGTCCGGCAAAGCGGCCGAAAATATTGCCAACTCGACGCTGGATACGCTGGTGGTTACTGACACCATCCCGCTGAGCGACGAGATCAAGAAGTGCAAGAAAGTTCGCCAATTGAGCATGGCGCGCCTGCTGGCCGAGTCTATCCGACGCGTCAGCAATGAAGAATCCATCAGTGCCATGTTTGACAGCGCTGAAATCTGATTTTAACCGGAGTGTCAGGAGCAGTTTTCCCGACACTCTTTTACTGACACGTCTGCGGCGCTGGTCGCAAGCAAAGCAGGCGTTATTTGAAACTGGAGGGACATCATGTCCAATGAGTTTGATCTGAATGCAACTGCCAGAGACGACCTGGGGAAAGGTGCGAGCCGCCGCCTGCGTCGCCTGGCTGACGAAGTACCGGCCATCATCTACGGCGGCAACAAAAAGCCGCAGTCGATTTCGATTCCTCACAAGGATCTGCTGAAGGCCACCACCAACGAAGCGTTCTTTGCGCACATCATCACACTTCACGTGGATGGCAAAAAAGAACAGGTCGTTATCAAGGACCTGCAGCGTCACCCGGCCAAGCCGCGCCTGATGCACGCAGACTTCCAGCGCGTCAGCGCCAAGCAGACCATTCACGTGAAAGTACCTGTACACGTTCTGAACGAAGAGAAGTGTAAAGGCGTGAAACTGGGTGGTGGCAGCCTGCTGCGTACCATCACTGAACTTGAAATCGTGTGTCTGCCCAAAGACCTGCCAGAGTACCTGGAAATCGACGTGGCCAACCTGGGTGTGGGCGAAGCCATCCACATCTCCCAGATTGACTTCCCGAAAGGCGTCAGCAGCGTAGACCTGACGCATGGCGCCGATGCTGACCACGCCGTTGTTACTGTTCAGCCGCCTCGTGGCGGTGCGCAGGACGAAGAGTCTGACGACGAAGAGTCCGGCGAGGAGTAATCTCTCCTGCCATGAGCACTGACACGCTCAAATTGATTGTGGGCCTGGGAAATCCGGGCCCGCAATATCGCTTTAACCGCCACAATGTGGGCGTCTGGTTTCTGGATGAGATCTGTCGACGCTACCACGGCGAACTCCGTCCCGAAGCACGTTTTCATGGGAATGTGGCACGTGTCACTATTGAAGGACACGATGTCCGACTGTTATTCCCTACCACCTTCATGAATCGCAGCGGCCTGTCCGTGGCCAGTCTCTGTCATTACTTCGATATCGAGCCACAACAGATGCTGGTCGCTTACGATGAGATCGATTTCCCTGTCGGCACAACCCGTCTGAAATCGGGCGGTGGTCATGGCGGGCACAATGGCATGCGCGATATCATCAGCGCGCTTGGTGGAGCAAATGATTTCAAACGTCTACGTATCGGCGTGGGCCACCCTGGCGACAAAAACAAAGTTGCCAATTATGTGCTTAGCGATCCCGGCAAAGACGACACCATACAGATAGAACACGATATTGATCAGGCTCTCAAGGTTCTGCCCCAACTGGTTAACGGACAGTGGAATCAGGCAATGCAGACCCTGCACAGTCAGAGCCCTGTTGCAGACAGCCAATAGACATCACACTTTACAGGATATACACCCATGGGTTTTAAATGCGGCATCGTTGGCCTGCCAAACGTCGGAAAATCAACACTGTTCAACGCGCTTACCAAAGCGGGTATTGCTGCAGAGAATTTTCCGTTCTGCACCATTGAACCCAATTCAGGCATTGTACCCATGCCAGATCCGCGACTTGACGAGCTGGCAGACATCGTTCAACCGCAAAAGACCATTCCCACCAGCATGGAGTTTGTGGACATCGCCGGACTGGTTGCCGGCGCCTCCAAAGGCGAAGGCCTGGGTAACCAGTTTCTTGCCAACATTCGTGAGACTGACGCGATTGCACATGTCGTGCGCTGCTTTGAAGACAGCAATATCGTCCATGTCGCTGACACCATCAACCCGGTAGCGGACATTGAGACCATCAATACCGAGCTGGCACTGGCCGACCTGGAGTCAGTGGAAAAAGGTATTCTGCGACTGGGCCGCATCGCCAAGGGCGGTGACAAGGACGCAGTGCGACAGATTGCCCTGTTCGAAAAGGTTAAACAACACCTGGATGGCGCCCAACCGGTTCGCAGCATGGGCCTGAGCAAGGAAGAACTGGCAGATCTGTATTCGCTGCATCTGCTGACTGTCAAACCAACCATGTACATCGCCAACGTTGACGAAGATGGATTCGAGAACAATCCCCATCTGGATAAAGTCCGCGCTGTGGCAGAAGCCGAAGGTGCCGTACTCGTGCCGATCTGCAACAAACTGGAAGCAGAAATTGCGGAGCTGGAAGACGACGAAAAGCTCGAGTTCCTGCAGGATCTGGGCATGGAAGAACCAGGACTTGATCGCGTTATCCGTGCCGGTTACAGCCTGCTGGGCCTGCAGACCTATTTCACCGCCGGACCCAAGGAAGTGCGTGCCTGGACCATCAAACAGGGTGCCACGGCTCCCCGCGCAGCTGCCGCCATTCATACCGATTTCGAACGTGGGTTTATCCGCGCCGAGGTCATCGCCTACGACGACTATGTCGCCTTTAAAGGTGAACAGGGCGCCAAGGATGCCGGCAAATGGCGACTGGAAGGCAAGGAATACATTGTCCACGATGGTGATGTGATTCACTTCCGCTTCAATGTTTAAGTCGCGTATATCAGGTTCTTGACAAAGGCCCTTGAAATAGACAAAATGCGCGTCCTCGATGTGGCTACGTAGCTCAGCTGGTTAGAGCACAGCATTCATAATGCTGGGGTCGGTGGTTCAAGTCCACCCGTAGCTACCACTCTTTTTCTCCCCCTGCGGCCCAAAAAACGGACTCCGACTATGACCCAGGGCACGACCACAGATCAGCCAAGTCCCGAGCAGCAGCCAAAGAAACCACGTGGCGGATTTCTCGGCAATCTTGCATTCAACATCATCATCCCGGTCGTCATTCTCAGCCGTTTTAATGGTGAAGACAGCCTTGGGCCGAGTCTGAGCATTGTTGTGGCACTGGCCTTCCCCATCCTTTATGGCCTGTGGGATCTGCGGGAGTCCGGCAAGATCAATCCATTTTCGGTACTTGGTGTCGTCAGTGTTTTTCTGACCGGCGGCATCAGTCTGCTGCAATTGGATCCACAGTACATTGCGATAAAGGAAGCAGCCATTCCCGGAATCATCGGGCTCGCAGTACTGATCAGCCAGCGGACACGCTTCCCGCTGGTCAAGACCTTGATACTGAACGCACAGTTGATCCGTGTTCAAGCGCTGTATGATGCGCTGGCAGCAAAGGGCAATACGGAAGTGTTCGAACGCCGTCTGGCGCAGGCCTCAATGATTGTGGCGGGGTCTTTTTTCCTGTCTTCGGCGCTGAACTACATTCTGGCGCGAGTTATTCTGGTGAGCCCACCTGGCACCAGCGAGTTCAGCGCAGAGCTGGGTCGCATGACAGCACTCAGCTACCCGGTCATCGCGATTCCCAGCATGATCGTCCTGATGATCGCGATCTGGTTTGTGTTTTCACAGATCCACAGGCTTACCGATCAGAAACTGGAAACCTTTCTGGTGGACAACAATTAATCGATTGAAAACACCACCAGGTGATCCATCTCCACCTTGATGCCGATATCGCTCCCCACCGGATGCGCATGATGACTGGGCACCAGACTTAGCACCTGAGCGCCACTGGGCAGTGCCAGCGAGTACATAAAGTCGGCGCCACGGAATACCTTTTTCAGCACCCGGGCTGTTTCTTTACTGTTGTCGTCATGTATTACGTCGTCAGGGCGGATCAGCACTGACACCAGGTCACCCGCTTTGTGTGCAATCGGCTCATGTGTGGTCAGCACCCCAAGCTCAGTACTCACACTGAGCGTATCAATGACCGTCCCTGGCAGGAATACGCCCTCACCGACGAAATCAGCCACGTAGGCATTTCGCGGCTCATGATAAAGTTCGAATGCGGTACTCCACTGCAACAGCCGCCCGGCTCTCATGACGCCAATTTCATCAGCCATGGCAAAGGCTTCAAGCTGATTATGACTCACCAGAATGCTGGTGATGCCATCCTGTTTAAGCACCTCACGAATCTCTCGCGCTATGTCTTCACGCAATTCGACATCCAGACTCGCAAATGGCTCATCCAGCAACAGAATGCGCGGCCGCGGCGCCATGGCGCGAGCGATGGCGACGCGCTGCTGCTGGCCACCTGACAGGCGATGCGGATAGGCACCCAGCAGCTCCTCAATGTGCAGCATGCGGGCCAGCTCCTGCACCCTGGCCAGTTTGTCAGCGGCTTTCCAGCCCGTCAGACCGAAGGCGATGTTGTCCTCTACACTCAGATGAGGAAACAGCGCGTAGTCCTGAAACACCATACCAACCTGACGCTTTTCCACCGGCATCTGGCTGCCGGGTTTACTCACCAGCTGTCCGGCAATCTGAATGCTGCCCTGCGTGACCGGCTCAAAGCCAGCGATGGCGCGCAGCAAGGTCGTCTTGCCACAGCCACTGGGCCCAAGCAGACAGCCGATATCACCCTGCGCCAGTTGCAGGCTGATGTCATGGACAATTGGCGTGTTCTGCAACGCCACCGAAATAGTGTCAATCTGCAATGCGTGAGTCATGGCCCGGTCTTGATGCTGAAATGGATAGACTGATGATGATAACAGGAATGATGCCAGCCAGAACGATCATCAGGGCCGACGCAGCGGCCTCGGTCAGTCGTTCCTGGTTAGCCAGCTCGTAGGTGCGAATGGCCAGTGTATTAAAGTTGAACGGCCGCAGAATCAAGGTCGCGGGCAGCTCTTTGAGGACATCCACAAACACCAGCAGCGCCGCAGTCAAAAGGCTGCCGCGCAGCATGGGAATATGCACTCGTCGCAGCATCTGCCAATTGCCAAGCCCCATGGAACGGCCCACATCATCCATGGTTGGTTTTATTTTGCCGAGGCCGGCATCCAGCGTATTCATTGATACCGGCAGGAATCGCACCGTGTAGGCAAACATCACGGCCCCCAACGTGCCACTTAACAGCAGCCCTGTGGAAAAGTCGAACTGCCCGCGCATCCAGCCGTCCAGAGTATTATCAAAAAAGGTGAAGGGGATCAGCACACCAACCGCAATCACCGTGCCGGGGATGGCATACCCCAGACTCAGCACACGAACAGCGGTCCGCATTGGCATGCCAGGCTGCAGGCGCTTCGCATAGCTGATGCCCAGTCCCAGCACCAGTGTGATCAGTGCCGCCACCAGAGCAAGGCGCAGACTGTTATAAAGCAGATTGCTGAAATCCCCGAAATTGACCAGCTCGCGGGTATCCCAGGCCCACCAGGACAACTGCAGGAAAGGGATCAGAAAGCCGCACAGTACCGGCAATGCGCAGAAGACCATGGCTGCCATGCTCTGCCATCCAGCCAGACGCTTAGGGTGCAATTGTGAGTACTTGCTACTTGTGTGATGGAAGCGTGCCTTGTTGCGCGACCATTGTTCAGTGACGATCAACACCAGAATGAACAGCATCAGAACGGCTGACAGCTGCGCGGCCGCCGTCGAACTTCCCATGCCAAACCAGGTCCGGAATATACCGGTGGTAAACGTCGACAGACCAAAATACTGAACCGTGCCATAGTCGGCCAGTGTCTCCATCAGCACCAGCGCCAGTCCCGCAACAATGGCCGGTCGCGCCAGCGGCACAGCCACCCTGGAGAAGGACCGCCAGGGGCTTGCGCCCAGCGTGCGCGAGACCTCCAGTACGCAGACAGACTGCTCCAGAAACGCCATGCGTGACAACAGGTAGACGTAGGGATACAGAACCAGCGCCAGCATCACAATGGCACCGCCCAGTGAGCGAACCTGCGGGAACCAGTAATCACCGAAGCGCAGATCAAAGGTTTCGCGGATAAACCCCTGAACCGGACCGGTGACATCCAGCATGCCTGTATAGGTGTAGGCGATAATATAGGCTGGCATGGCCAGCGGCAGGATCAGCGCCCACTCCAGCACCCTACTGCCAGGAAAACGCGTCATGGTGACCAGCCAGGCCGGCACCACGCCCAGCACCAGCACCAGCAGCCCGACCCCGGTCATCAGGGTGAGAGACTGACCAATATAGGACCATAACAGCGTGTCAGCCAGATGTTGCCAGACGCCATCGCTGTCTGCGCCTATGGACCAGAGAACAGTGAAAATCGGCAGGCTTAAAAGCAAACAAAGCGCAATGATACTAATCAGTGCGCTTCGTCCACGACCTTGTTGAGTATGCAATGTCTTGCCAGTCAAAATGGGGCCTTAGCGGTCAGTTACCTCCAGCCGGCTCTGTCCATCAGTCGCACGGCTTCGGCATTATGAACACCCAGCTGGTCCAGGGCAAGATCGTCTGCCTTGAATTCACCCCAGGCTGCCAGCGTATCGCTGACGGGGACATCTTCACGAACAGGGTATTCATTGTTGGCTTCGGCATACCAGGTCTGTGCTTCGTCACTGACCAGGAACTCCATTAACTGAACCGCTTCTTCACGGTTCGGCGCATGCTGACTGAGAGCAACGCCACTGATGTTGATGTGAGCGCCGCGGCCATCCTGATTTGGCCAGAACACGGATACCTGGGCAGCCTGTTCACGCTGATCTTCGCTGGTCGCATTGATCATGCCGGCCAGGTAGTAAGAGTTGACTACCGCCAGCTGGCACTGACCAATGGCTACAGCAGCAATCTGGTCACGGTCGCCACCCTGGGGCGGACGTGCCATGTTGGCAACAATACCGCGCGCCCATTCTTCGGTCGCCGCTACGCCATCATGCGCGACCATGGATGCAGCCAGGGACTGGTTGTAAATATTGGATGAGGAACGAATGCAGATGCTGTTGCGCCACTTGGGGTCAGCCAGCGCTTCGTAGGTCGACAGTTCAGCAGGATCGACGCGATCTTTATCGTACACAATGACACGTGAGCGCAGTGATGCTGCGTACCAGTAACCTTCAGAATCACGATACTGCGAAGGTACACGTTGTTCCAGCACGTCAGACTCAACTGGCTGCAACAGGCCCATTTCCTTGGCGCGGTGCAGACGACCCACATCAACAGTCAACAGCAGGTCTGCTGGCGAGTTGACGCCCTCAAGCTCCATACGTGTTGTCAGTTCATCAGCACCTGCCGTGATGAGGTTCACCTGGATGCCGGTCTGTTCGGAGAATCGATCCAGAATCGGTTTGATCAGGTTTTCTTCACGCGCCGAATAGACATTAACCTCGGCCGCCTGCGCCGATGCTGTCAGCAAGCCTGCCAGCGCAGTCATAGCGACAGTTGACGATAACAGCACCTTCTTCAGTGAACGCATCATAACCTCCGGTAATTGGTAATATCTTTAGCAAATGATAATTTCTCTCATTTACATTTGCAATCACCGAATGCGCTTTTGTGCTATCCCGATGCAATTATTCTTGCGCTGACAGCTTTTACTGGGCTGCCGCGTCCGCCTCCTCGCGCCGCGCACCCATCAGGATACCAGGCAGGCCGTAGTTGCCCTCATGACAGGCATATTCATAAATGCGGTCATCACTGGCATTAAAACTCATCTCGCCGCGCCAGACCTGCGTGTAATAGACCGGGTCATCAACCTCAAATTCGTACAGAATCTGATCTTCGGAGTAACGGGTGAATCGCTCAATGACTTTACCCTCGTCTGACAGATTGACCTGGCCGCTGCCGGCCTGTTGGGGGTGCAGGCTCACTGTCTCAACGACCAGCGTATCGCCTTCCCACCAGCCAATCGAGTCTCCCAGCCATTGCTGCAGCTCGGGCGGGCGATGCTCGCCACCGATGGGGATAATTCTGGCATCCTGGTTCATCTCGACCATGATCATCAGATAGTCATCGGTCTGCACAAAACGGTAATGGTTATTGTAAAGAACGTTCAGCATCGGTGGGCCGCCGGTGCCTCCAAAACCAATCAGACAACGTTCGCCCAGCGCACGGCCCTCGGGACCATCATTGCTGCTGAATTTTTCCCGGAATTCGCTCCTCAGCTGCTGGCCCTGCTCGGAATAGGGAATTCGACCATCCGGCGGATCGATGATCCAGGAGCTTCGGTATTCTCCGCGCACCCGGCCAAAACTGCTACCCGGATCAATCCAGAACGCGTTGTAGCCGCGCCCCATGGCAAGGTCAGACCCGTCCAGCAGCTCGCCTGCCTGCAGATTGTCGTCTGTTGCCTGGCGCACATTCTGCGGATGCGCTGCCGTGACCGCAGCCAGCTGATCCTCAGGGATAACCAGCTCATCGTAACGGCCTGCACGCTGCAGGGTGGTAATCGAGGCATTGGTCCAGACCCCCTGAAAGTCAGGTTTACCTGAAGGCGTTCGCGGCGGTTCATAGCCCGGCGCGGTGTTTTCTGCTGCGTTCCCGAGCAAGGGACCGGCAAGCAAAAGTGCTGCCAGCAGGCTTCGACAGGGCGTCACTGAATTAATGATAGTGGCGTTGAGGGTGTTAAAACGAGTCATGGGCATGCGTCCTGTGGCGTACTGTTTTCGTTATTATGGGAGTGAAGGTAGACCAGCCGTTGATTTGAATCAAGTCATAGTCACGGCTTGCCAGGACAAACTGTGTAACGTGACTGGCGGGATGTGTCATAATCGGGACATCCAAGCATAGCTGAGTTTTACCAGCTTTTCCGACCAACCGGGGAGTGAATGATGACAGGAATCCTGAGATTTTTTGCGGTGATGATATTTGCCGCCGGACTGGCTGCCTGTGGCAGCGACAGCGATTCCGCAAGCGAATCAGCAGCAGGCCCGGAATACACACTGACCCTGAGCATGGCGGAGCTGATGGCGCACGTCCTGGAACCGGTCGCAGACTCCCTGTGGCGCTCGGCAGGCTGGATTGATGACGAAATTGAAGGTTATTACGAACTCTACCCGACCACTGACGAGGGCTGGCATCAGGCTGAAGAGCGAGCCGCCTTGATTGTAGAGATCGGCAATACCCTGATGTTACCGGGTCGCGCCGTTGACAATGACAGTTGGGCGACTTATTCCAAAGCGATGAGCACTGTGGGCCTGAACATGATGCAGGCAGCCGAACAGCAAAATGAAGAAGAGTTTTTTCAGACCGGTGCACAGCTGTACAGCGTCTGTACCGCCTGCCACCAGTCCTACAGTCCGGATATCGCAGGCCGATTCGCACCGTCCAGTCTTTCGCAGTAATGCTGACACGAACTGTACTGTTCATAATCTGTCTGCTTCCGGCCCTGGCTATCGCCCATAATATTGCCGGCGGCGACGCCAGCTTTGTTGCCAGTAATGCCGGGGCCGCGCCAGGGCCATTCATCTACCTTGGCGCCAAGCACATGGTTACCGGTTACGACCATTTGCTGTTTCTGGCAGGTGTCATCTTTTTCCTCAGTCGCGCACTTGATGTCATTAAGTATGTAACGCTTTTTGCTGCGGGCCACAGCATCACATTGATAATAGGCGTACTCGGTGACATCGCCATCAATGCCTATTTCATAGATGCCATTATTGCGTTGTCTGTGGTTTACAAGGCGCTGGAGAATATGGGTGCGTTTCAGACCCTGGGTCGCTGGAAGCCAGACACACGTGCAGCCGTGTTTGTTTTCGGCCTCTTTCACGGCTTTGGGCTGGCATCCAGTCTGCAGGAACTGCAACTGGCGCCCGAGGGTCTGCTAATCAACCTGATAAGTTTTAACCTTGGCGTGGAAATTGGCCAGATGATCGCGCTGTTCATGATTTTCATCGTGTTCATGTTGTGGCGCCAGCACCCGTCTTTCCAGCGCCAGGCCTTCCTGAGCAACACCTTATTGATGACTGCAGGCTTCCTTTTGATGTTTTATCAATTGGCAGCCTGGCAGCTCGCCGCCTGACAGGAGTACATTCCATGACCGATGACCGCAAACGACTGGCCGTGGCAATCAGCAGCGCTTTTTTTGGCGCTCTGTTGCTGTTCCTGGCCGTCATACTGCCGGCCGAGTTTGGCCGCGACCCACTGCGCACAGGGGCGCTGCTGGGGCTGGACACCATGTCCAACACCACAGCCGACGCTCTTCACAGTCAGCTAGAAATTCACAAGAGTGACGAAGTGGAATTTATTCTGGAGCCATTTCAGTCTCTGGAATACAAGTACCTGATGGATCTAGGTCAGGCCCTGGTATTCAGCTGGGAAGCGGAGGGCGAGCTGTACTTTGACATGCATGCCGACAACATCACCGTGGAAAACTATGATGAGAGTTATCTGCAGGGCAATGCCAGCTCTGACCAGGGCATGTACGAAGCCGCTTTTAACGGCATGCATGGCTGGTTCTGGGAAAACCGGGGTTTCGAGACTGTCACGCTGACTCTCAAAACCTCAGGCTTTTACATTCATGCCACCGAGTATCGTGGTGGCAGCAGCATGGATCGCGAACTGCAACCGGTGCTGTAAGGGCGCTAGCGCGTCGCCATATGGCAGTTTTCGCAGCTAAACTCCCTGTCTCATCTCAATGCCAGATTAACAGACAAAAAAAAGCGCCTGATTGATCCGGATCAACCGGAATGTCAGACGCTTCTTTTGGCAGCCAGAAACTGCCCTCAAACAACTCAGCCAGGATCAAAGAACCTGGCTGGCCATAAGGTCGGTGTTACTGTTCAGTCGGGTCAGACCCGTCGTCTGGTGCACCAATACCTGAAGAGCCCATGAACAGCTTGCGGCCGTCAGGGAAAGTGATGTCGCGGCCATTGGCGCGGCATGCAGGTGTACACAGCTGGTCCTTACTCTGGTAGCCAGTCACAACAATCTCTGTGCCGATTTCCAGGGAGTTACGGGTAATACCGCGACGCAGCAGGGTGTTCGGCGTGCCGCCTTCTGCCATCCATGCCTGCTCAGATCCATCATCGTTGGTGTGGCGCAGGTGAATCCAGGAGTGAGGGTTGATCCACTCAACACGTGTGATCGGACCACGCAACGCAACAGGAAGGTTGGCGTCAAATTCAGCTGAGAACGCGTGGTGAGCAGTTGCTGGTGTCTTCACACTCATAGCAGCAACGCCACCGACGACTGCCACAGCAGCTACAAGCAGTTTCATTTTCATGATAATCACCCCTATTTATTTAGCTTCATGGCTAAAATATTAACGTTTATAACAGACCAGTTCCAGTTTAATCTGATCTGCCTGACGATTATTGATGGCTGTCCGTCTCATTTGCCTTTAATGGCCACTTGCCTCTTCCATGCAGGCTTCCGACCCATCAGCTTGCCGTCAGTATGTCCTACGATGACTGAACCTTTGCTTAACGACTGTGCCCACAGCTTCCGATTCATTCAGAACCCGCGGGCCCAATAATCAGAACGGCATCACCATTTCTTCAATTGGACGGCCCTTACGGAAGCGCCCAAACATCAATTCTTCCACGAACTCCACACACTTGAATTGCGGCAGCTCAAAGTCCTGTTCAAGTCGACGGTACAGCGGCATGGCGATGGTCCATGGCTCTGTGTACAGTTGCGGATCTTCGATGGTTGCTTCGTATTGAATCACATTTTCGTCAACCATCGTGTAACGCTCTGTTACCTTGGACTCCCAGGAGCGATAGTTGCCGGCGCGGTCGTACCAGGTCTGATCGATCAGTCCGGAGACTTCCACGACAAAGGTATCACCTTCCCAATAGCCATAGGACTGCCCCATCCAGGAGTCAATCGGCGGCTCACCGGGATCTTCCAGGTATACATTTCGAACGGCGCCCGCAAACGAATAAGCGATGAAGAACGCACTGTCACTCTGGAAAATCTGGAATGGGTGAGGCAGGTAAGTAGCCCGCGGCACACCTGGCATAAAGCATTTGATCTCGGGATCGCGCTGCAGCCAGTTCTCGCGGTTTTCATCACGTTGCGCCAGTGCTTCCGGCTTGTAGGGAATGTAACCATCATTAGTGGTAATGACGCCCTGACTTGCCGGAACCGCGCCAACTGCGCCCATTGCCACTACTTCAGGTGCTGGAACCGGCACAAAATCACCTGGCACCATCGCAAAAGCGGATTGTGGCGGTGCTGGCTCCAGGTTGACGTTGGCATTGGAAAGCACCTGCCAGATGCCGTTGAGATCCGGCTTGCCATCCGGCGTGCGCGGGATGCCGCTCTCGGCAGCGCTGCCCTGTGCGGCTGCGGTATTGGTCCCTGTCTGTGTCGCGCCAGGCGATTGCGACTCCTGTGGAGCACAAGCCATAACGCTGACGGCCACTGCTGCGGATAATAATTGTAATTTTTTGAACCCGTTAAGCATGGTTTTTCACCTCCCCCGTGTAATCAGCCGATATAAACACTTCGATTTTTTGCTGTCAAGCATGTCGGCAGCTTACCGCAGGGGAATGGGTAGTAAAGCTCAGTCAGGGACCCGGTCAATCCCGTCGGGTGCTACTCTTTGCGGGTCGCCGTAAATGTTCCCTCACCCATGCCGCCGAGATTCAATTTGCCGGCCAGCGTGCCGTCGGGCAATTGTTCCCCTGAGTAAGTGACTGAGCCCATCTGGCTGGTCAACACAAACTCAAAGTTGTCGCCCTCTGAGTTGCCGGTAAAATCGGTGTTTCCAAGCTGCCCTGAGTAGGTGCCAGTAATGGACCCATCAGCAGCCTCCTGCATGGTGACGCTGGCATTGCCGCTGCCCACACCGGCAATTTCAACTGCAAAATTCCAGTCGCCACTCACATCTGCGTAGGCAACAGGGACCAGAAAGCTGGCGAGCAAAGCAATAGCACTGACTGACGTGACGATAGCGCGACGCTTCATCCGTAACATATACAACTCCTTAAATCGGTGAGATTTTTCACGCACTGTGGATTGGTACCATCGCCGAACTTTGCGCTCAGAAATGACCATCCATAAGCTAACATGGAGCCCTGCAGGAATGAGTGGGTTATGGTGAGGACTGATCGCAGCAATACCACCACTGGTCGCAAGAGTCCTGGCATCTCGCAGCTCGCGACGACATGACCGACACAAGCGCCCTGAATGGGGTCAGGGAAATTGATTACTGCGGCGGATCAGGACGGTCGGCAACGCTGCCGTTAACGCGGAACCATCCAGCCAGGCTGTAACGGTCGCGCATCGCGGGCAATACCTCGTGCGGCACCTCAGTGCTCAGGAAGACAACAACCGTGCCGTAAACCGGAGACACGCGTCGTACAACCTGCTCACCTGCCGCATCGTAAATGGCCAGCTCCCCGCCATCGCTGGACTCCCAGCCCGGGTTAAGATAAGTGACCAGAGACAATTCTCTGCGCGCACCACGCTCCAGGCCATTCGGACGGAATGCGTCCAGATGCTTCTTGTAAAAGTCTCCGGGGCCATAATGGGCAAAATGCGATTCGAAAGAAAACAGGCCCAGAAACAGTCGTCGATTCAGATAGGTCTGAAGGCGTTGCGCCCAATCCAGCCAGACCTGCTCCGCCATGGTAGCGCCATCAATCCAGCGCACCTGGTCACGCCGCACAAAGCTGTTGTGCACATGGTCCTGGCTGCGACCAATACCTGCCGGGTCAAAGTCGCTGTCATTCAGATCGCGCACCTGCTGAAACAGCGGCTGTGCAACCGCCGCAGGCAAGCCATCCAGCACCACGGACCAGGATTGACTGACCAGGTCAGCAGCAATCTGTTCAAACACGAGCTGTTCGGCCAGCAACGCTTCGTTGCCGACCACTTCGTTAATCAATGCGGACATTTACGCTTCCTGGCTGTTCTTCATGATCTGGCCGAGGTAGTCGCTGGTTCGCGTCAATTCATAGCGACGGAACTTGATGCGGGGGTGCAACTCTCTCATTCGCGAGCTTAGCAGGCCGTGGGCAGAATGCAGCTGGGCATCGGTGATGATATTGTTGACATCACAATCACGCGCCAGCTTCAGCAGTCGGTCAAAGTTCACGATGAAATTCTCGGTATGGGTGGTGCGAATCTGGGTGCCATAAAACAGTGGCCCCATGTTTTCGCCACGTCCGGCAAGGATCAGGAATCGGCGCGAGAACACCTCGAAGTCGCCTGTCGCGAAATGATGCCACATTTCCATCATTTCCGCTTCGCTTAACGAGCCGTCACCCGCCGGGCCCTTGCAGGACTGGAGCAAGAGACCGGAGATGCCGCCCAATTGTCTCCGGGTATTATCGGCGATCTTGAAAAAAGTTTCCTGGCGGGCATTTTTCTCATTGGCTGCCAGAGCTTCCGCCTGCCGGGCAGAAACGATATTGCTGTGATAAAGCTCGCGGTTGTTCTGCGCCTGAATGGATTGTTGAATAAACAGACCAATGACCAGCCAGAGGAAGGCCAGCGGCGCGAACGCCCCTTCCAGAAAACTGCCCATATCTTCGATCGGTAGCGTGGCAAAACGTGACCAGCCAACATTGACGGTCATGTACAGGGTGCCAAGCAACAACCAGATGAGTGTGACGACCAGTCCGAACTGAATCCGCCAGTCCTGACGATCAAAACCACGCAGACTGTCTTTAAGACGATTATCGTTTTTATTGTCCATAAATATGCCGGCAAATTGACCCCGATTGACAGGAGCGCCAGCATACTGCGCACTGCCGGAGTGGTCAACGATGGAGCTGTTGAAGCTTCTGACCGAGCAGTTCGTCCAGTTTTGTACGAATACCCAGATTGGCCTGTGTCACATCGCTTATCTTTTGGCTGTCCGCATACCGCTGCGCGGACTCGCTCAGCGCCGGCAGATTGTCAAAAAAGCGTGCCAGCTGCCGCACGCCAACCGGCGCAGCACTCATGCCATAACCGAGCTGCTCAAGGCAGAAGGCATTCAGTTGTTGTTCAAACTGCCCCTGCATTGGTAGCGCGAGATAAGGCTTGCCGAGATAAAGCGCCTCACTGATCAGCGTGAAGCCGGCTGTCGCAATCACTGACTGGCACGACTCCAGGTCGCGCAGAAAACCATCAACACTGAACGGCCTGAATGTCAGGTTGGCATCCTCGCCCTGCTGACTGCTGCCGTAGACAATAAACTGATGTTCCGGGAACTGGCGCAGCAGTCCCAGCAGAGAAGCGAACTCACTGGTTACGTATACCAGATGGTGACCACCCTGGTAGGGCCGACATTCGAGGACTTCACGGCGCAGTATTGGCGGAAACAGAAAGGTCCGGTCATTGCGCGGCTCGCCGAAGAAATAGGTGGTGGCCAGCGCGGCATCGGGCGCAGGAATCATCAGCTTGATGATGGTTTCCGTAATGCGGCGTGACCAGGACAGACCCGGCGGAGACTCATAGCTCATGTACCGCATACGGTGCTGATTATCCAGACTGATCAGAGGCAGGTCGAAAAACCATGCCAGCCAGGCGCTGGTCGGTTCAAAATCAGTCAGCACTACATCCGGCTGAAACTCGCGGATCATACGGCGCAATGCTATCAGTCGGCGTACTGCACGCGGTGCGCGGCGCAGGTTGTTCCAGACTGTCTTTAATGGGCGCACACGATTATCATCACTGACAATGTGCAGCCCTTCGATAGCAAAACAGTCAAATTCACCGGCGAGCGCTTTCAGCCCCCGATCATAGGTCACCATCTTGAGTTGATGTCCTTCGGCGAGCAGGTGACGGCCGATTTCCATGGCCCGCGACGAATGTCCTGATCCTTCACCCGAAACACCGTACAATATGCGGCTCATAGTCAAAATTCCAATTCATCTGTCCCGAGATGTGACAAGTGTATGGAGAGTTTGTGACAGGCGTATGATTGGCGCAGCGGCTGGCGATTGCCTTCGCCTTGCGTAGCGCCGATAATTGGCAGTTTTAAGCGCAAAGGAGCCCGTGATGTCGGACCAAAAACCCCTGGCTTTTGAGCAGACCCTGGCCGAACTGGAAACACTGGTAAACCAGATGGAAGAAGGGAACATGGGGCTCGAAGACTCACTGGCCGCTTTCGAAAAAGGCATCCGACTGACACGCGAGTGCCAGCAGGCTTTGCAGCAGGCCGAGCTGCGAGTGCAGGTGTTAACCAACCCCGATGCCGATCCGGTCACGCTGGAGCCGCTGGCCACTGCCAACAACGATGCAGTGGAGACCCGGGACTGAGAATGAGCACACCAGCACCCAATCAACTGAATACCTTCCTGAAGCAGTGCCGTGAACGCTGCGACCAGCAGATGGAAAACCGCCTGGCCGCACTGACCGCGATGCCGCCACGCCTGGTGGAAGCAATGCGCTACAGCACATTGCTGGGCGGCAAGCGCATACGGCCCTGCCTTGCCTATGCCGCTGCCAACGCACTAGGCGCACCCATGTCAGCCGCTGACGACGCAGCCTGCGCCGTAGAGATGATGCATTGCTACTCGCTGATCCACGACGACCTGCCCGCCATGGACAACGATGACCTGCGCCGGGGCAAACCCACACTGCACAAGGCTTATGACGAGGCTACAGCCATCCTGGCGGGCGATGCCCTGCAAAGCCTGGCCATACAGATTCTCAGTGAACATAAAGGCAATGATCCGGTCACTGTGGTGAGCATGATCAATATTCTCTCAGCAAGCAGTGGCTGCTATGGAATGATTGCAGGCCAGGCGCTGGATATGGGCGCGGTGGGACGGCAGCTGACCCAGAGCGAACTGGAGACCATGCATCGATTGAAAACCGGAGCACTGATCTGCGCCAGCGTAGAGCTTGGCGCGCTTAGCGCTGGCTGCCGGGCACCTCAGATAATGGAAGCTCTGCAGGTCTATGCCCGCAACATCGGACTTGCGTTTCAGGTGCACGATGACGTGCTTGATGTCGTCGCCGAAACCGGCACACTGGGCAAGAAACAGGGTGCTGATATCGCTCTGAACAAACCCACTTATGTCAGCCTGCTGGGGCTGGATGGTGCCAGGGAAAAGGCAACTGCCCTGATTCAGGCGGCCAAGGACGCCTTGAGCCCGATTCCGGGCGACACCACCATGCTCAGCTCGATTGCTGACTATGTCACTCAGCGAGCGTACTGAATTGACATCTGATCCAATTAAATGCAGGCTCATGACCAAATGTTAACCGAAATCCCTCTCAGCCGTCCGGACACGCCACTGCTGGACCAGATCAGCTCACCCGCTGACCTCAAGACCATGGATCCCGCCGATTTTCCGGATCTGGCACGCGAACTACGCAACTTCCTGCTGTATTCGGTAGGACAGACTGGTGGGCATTTCGGCGCAGGGCTGGGTGTGGTCGAACTGACCATCGCCCTGCACTACGTGTTTGACACCCCGGAGGACCGGCTGATCTGGGATGTGGGTCATCAGTCCTACCCGCACAAGATACTCACCGGGCGCCGCGAACGGATGCTGACCATGCGCCAGCCTGGTGGCCTGGCAGCCTTCCCCTGCCGCACCGAAAGTGACTATGACTGCTTTGGAGTGGGACATTCAAGCACATCCATCAGCGCCGCACTGGGCATGATGATTGCCGCCCGGCGCCAGGAAGCCGAGCGGCACGTAATCGCGGTCATTGGTGATGGCGCAATGACCGCAGGTATGGCATTTGAAGCGCTGAACCATGCCGGCGAGCTGGACGACAATGTGCTTGTCATTCTTAACGACAACAACATGTCCATCTCACGTAATGTCGGCGGCCTGTCCAGCTACTTCGCGCGCATGTGGGCCAGCAAGCCATACAACTTTATTCGTACCGGCAGCAAAAAAATGCTGTCGAAGATTCCTCCGGCACTCAAGGCAGCGCATCGTGCCGAGGAATACATGAAAGGAATGGTGTCACCAGGCACACTTTTTGAAGAAATCGGGTTCAACTACATCGGGCTTGTGGACGGACACGATACAGAACGCCTCATCGAAGTGCTGGGCAACATCAAACAGCTGCGCGGACCGCAGCTGCTGCACATAGTCACCCAGAAAGGCAAGGGTTACACCGCATCTGAAAACGATCCGTTTGGCATGCACGCCCTGAGCAAAATTGAAGCCAAGCCCAAGCGCCCGACAAGCGAGCCCAAAACGCCGACATACTCACAGGTATTTGGTCAGTGGTTGTGCGACATGGCACAGCAGGATGAAAAACTGATCGCGATTACACCGGCCATGAGCGCCGGCTCGGGCATGGACGAGTTTGCTGACCAGTACCCTGACCGCTTTTTTGATGTTGCCATTGCCGAACAGCATGCAGTCACGTTTGCCGCCGGCATGGCCTGCGACGGCCTCAAGCCGGTTGTGGCCATCTACTCCACTTTCCTGCAACGTGCCTACGACCAGTTAATTCACGATGTGGCCATCCAGAACCTGGACGTGCTTTTTGCAATCGACCGTGCTGGTCTGGTTGGCGAAGACGGCCCGACGCATGCTGGAAGCTTTGACCTGTCCTATCTGCGATGTGTACCCAACATGGTTATCATGGCGCCCAGTGATGAGAACGAGTGCCGCCAGATGCTGTACACCGGCCATCAACACAAGGGTCCTGCCGCAGTCCGCTACGCGCGCGGCAAAGGTCCCGGCGCAAACATCGCATCGGACATGAGTGAGTTGCCTATCGGCAAGGCCGTGGTGCGACGCAAAGGCAGCACCGTAGCCTTGCTCGCCTTTGGCACCATGCTGAAGCCGGCTCTGGATGCAGCCGAGGCACTGGATGCCACTGTGGTTGATATGCGTTTCATTAAACCCCTGGACACAGAACTGATCGATCGAATAGCACAGCAACATTCATTGCTGGTGACTATCGAAGAGAATGCTGTGGCCGGCGGCGCCGGCTCCGCGGTCAATGAGCACCTGCTGAACCAGAATTTCACAACGCCGATTCTGAACATGGGTCTGCCCGACACATTCCTGCCACACGGCCGCGTACCCGACATGCTGGCATCAGTGGGCCTTGATCGTGACGGTATTGTCGCCGCAGTCAGAGACAAGCTGACCCGCTGCAAAATTCACTCTCAGGCAGTCTGATCTGTCCGCAACCTACTGGAATCAATCTGACCATGACTGCCACTGACGATCGCAATGCCCGACACAAAAAAGCCATGCAGCGCAAAAAAGAGCATGTTGATCAACGCATTGCTGCTGCGACAGTCGACAAGGGACTGCTACTGGTCCTGACTGGCAATGGTAAAGGGAAAAGCTCTTCGGCGTTTGGCATGCTGGCTCGCAGTGTCGGGCATGGCCTGCGCTGTGGCGTGGTGCAGTTTATCAAGGGTCAGTGGGATTGCGGCGAGCACCGCCTGTTTGCTGATCATCCGCTGGTTGAATTTCATGTAATGAATACCGGATTTACCTGGGAAACCCAGGATCGCGAGTCAGATATCGCAGCAGCGACCGCGACCTGGGAGCACGCAGCACGTCTGTTGCGCGACCCTGAGGTTCAGGTCGTTGTGCTGGATGAACTGACCTACATGCTTACTTATGGCTACCTGCCGGCCGACGAGGTTATCCAGGCCTTGCGTGACCGCCCGGCCGACCAGCACGTTATCATCACTGGTCGCAATGCCAGCAAAGCGCTGATCGACATGGCTGATACTGTCAGCGAAGTCACGGATGTAAAACATGCCTTTAACGCCGGTGTCAAAGTCCAGAA
This sequence comes from Pseudohongiella sp. SYSU M77423, assembly GCF_029911965.1. Taxonomy (NCBI): domain Bacteria; kingdom Pseudomonadati; phylum Pseudomonadota; class Gammaproteobacteria; order Pseudomonadales; family Pseudohongiellaceae; genus Pseudohongiella; species Pseudohongiella sp. SYSU M77423. The sequence goes on from NZ_JARYTH010000001.1 coordinate 298,718, forward strand.
AGGTATCGATTATTAAGTTGCCGCTTATGTGGGTCAGACTACAGAGCGCGCTGCTGTTGCTTCTGTTGAGCATGTCGGCGTCCGCCCAGACGCTGGTCGTTACCGACGACAACAATCAGTCAGTGACGCTGCAGGCTCCTGCACAGCGTATTATTACCCTGGCACCTTCAATGACCGAGCTGGTGTTCAGCCTGGGCGCGGGAGACCGCATCGTAGGCGTCATGGATTTCAGCAATTACCCGCCAGCTGCCAATGATCTGCCTGTCGTGGGTCGCTTTGACATGCTGGACATGGAACAGATCGTTGCACTGCAGCCGGACCTGATCGTCGCGTGGCGCTCCGGCAATCCACGCAGCTCTCTGCAAAGACTGCAGGAGCTCGGGTTTACCGTTTACACGGCAGAACCTGAATCACTTCGCAGTATTGCCTCACATCTGCAACGTCTGGGAGTTCTCACTGGTACCGAGACAAGAGCCAATGCGCTGGCCGAGGACTTTATCGAGCAGCTGGATGCCACTAGCCGGCGTTATGCCGATGACAGGCTTATTGATGTGTTTTATCAGGTCTGGGATCGGCCGCTGGTGACTGTCGGCGGCAGCGAACTGATCAACGACATGATCGAAGTCTGCGGCGGTCGGAACGTATTCCGCGAGCTGGGCACGGGCCCAAAGGTCAATCTGGAAGACGTGCTGTTAAAAGAACCGGAAGTGATCATCGCCAGTGGCTCGGATGAAAACTCACCCACCTGGCTTGAGGACTGGCGACGCTGGTCACAGTTGCCGGCAGTAGCAAATAACCACCTGTATACCATCCCCCCGGATCTGGTGCAACGGCACAGTCTCAGAGCACTGCAGGGGCTTGACCTGATGTGTCAGCACATCGACAAGGCCAGATGACAGCTGCCACGCTGACGCATCGCGCTACTTACGTATCAGGTGTCCCAGCTTATTGACCTTGACTGCCAGATAGCTTTCGTTGTGGCGATTAAGTCCTGTCTCTATCGGTATGCGGTCAACCACTACTATACCCTGCTCGGTCAAAGCGTCGACTTTGCGCGGATTATTGGTCAAAAGTCTGACCTGTGAGACGCCGAAATGGTCCAGCATCGGTTTGCAGACATCATACTCGCGCGCATCAGGTTCGAAACCGAGCTGCACATTGGCTTCAACGGTGTCCGCGCCCTTGTCCTGCAGTGAGTAGGCCTTCAGCTTGTTCAGCAGACCGATGCCACGGCCCTCCTGACGCAGGTACAGAATCATGCCGCGCCCATGCTCGGCAATTTTTTTCATTGCAAACTCAAGCTGCGGCCCACAGTCGCAACGCATGCTGAACAGGGCATCACCGGTCAGGCACTCTGAGTGCACCCGGCTGACCACCGGTTCATCGGTGCTCAGATCACCCATCGTCAGGACCACGTGCTCTTTGCTTGTCACCATATCCTGAAAACCATGGATACTGAACTCCCCGTGTTCAGTCGGCAACCTGGCAGAAGCAACAAACTTGACTCTCACTCGTATTCCCCTTACGCAAAAAATGCAGCGGCAATCTGCAGACACAGCAGTGCAAAAATGCCTGCCAGTATATCGTCAATCATTATGCCAAAGCCGCCTGCCACGCGTCTGTCCAACCAGCGAATCGGCCAGGGCTTCAGCACATCAAAAATCCTGAACAGCACAAATCCCAGCAGCAGCCAGACCCAGCCAGGTGGCGCCAGAAACATCGTCAGCCACAGGCCGACAAACTCATCCCAGACGATACCGCCATGGTCATGGACGCCAATGTCATCCGCTGTTTTACCACATATCCAGATGCCTGCCACAAAGGTCAGCAGCAACATCAACAAATACCACATCCAGCCCATCGACGGCAGCGTCAGATAGATAAGGACCGCGGCAAGGGTGCCAAACGTTCCGGGCGCCACTGGCGCGGCACCGCTGCCCAGCCCAAAGGCCAGAAAGTGTACGGGGTTGCGCCAGACGGATGCAGGTGTTGCTGCCATGAGAGACTTCCTGTGCCTCAGCTCGAATGTGACTGAAAATGATGATACCCGGTCGCCTTCAGATTCATGGTACTGCCATCGCTGGCAATCACCATCATCTCCGGGTCATTACTAAGCTGACCGATTCGGGTAAACGGTACCTGCAGAGCAGCTAAAGTCGCCTCTGCCTCCCTGATTCGGGCGGGCGGGATGCAGACACACAGTTCGTAATCATCACCACCACCCATGGCCAGCTCGATTTGATCCGACCGGCTGACGCGCTGCTTCAATAACTCGGAAACTGGCAGCTGCCCGGAATCTATTCGAGCGCCAGATACACTGCTGGCTTTCAGAATGTGACGCAGATCCGAAGCCAGACCGTCTGAAAGATCCAGAGCGGCTGAGGCAATACCGCGCAGCGCTTTACCTACAGCAATACGACTGGCTGGCTGATAGAACGCGTCCAGCAGGTACTGTTCCTCTGCATTGCTCATTCCCTGTGCCGCAAATCGCGAATCACCCTGCATCCACCAGAGTGCAGCCGCCGCATCACCAAGAGTTCCGGTAACATAGACAGCATCGCCAGCGCTCGCCCCGGAGCGTAACAGAGCCTGCCCTCTGGGCACCATACCGTGCACCTGAATCGTGATCGACAGAGGCCCGCGCGTGGTATCACCTCCTATCAACGGACAGTCTGCGTCCAGCGCCGCCTTCGCCAGGCCTTCGCTGAACGCCTGCAGCCAACTGAGGCTGACCTGCGGCAGGCTCAGCGCGAGCGTGAAACCAAGTGGCGAGGCCCCCATGGCTGCCAGGTCACTCACATTGACGGCCAGGCAACGCGCTGCCAGAAGTGAGGGTTCGGCGTCTGGCAGAAAATGAACAGACTCGTTCAGTGTATCAACCGACACAAGCAGATCATGATCGTCAGGCAATGACAGGATGGCGGCATCATCGCCTGGCCCCTTGACCAGATGCGGATGATCCGCCGCAAAGGACTCCGACATGAAAAACTGCCGGATAATGTCGAATTCAGTCAGCGCCACGGCGCTCCAATGCTCTCAGTTCTTTTGATGCGCGGTCGAGAACCCCATTGATGTACTTGTGGCCGTCGGTCGCGCCGAATACCTTGGCTAGCTCCACCGACTCGTTGATCACCACCTTGTAGGGCACATCTATGCGGTGCGCCAGTTCGTACAGCCCCAGACGCAACAATGAAATCTCCACCGGGTCCAGTGACTTTAACTCACGGTCCAGCAGCGGCTGCATCATGGCATCAAGCTCGTCGACATGTGCGATGACAGCGGGGAACACTTCCTTGAAGAACTCGCGATCAATCTTGCCCTGATAGTACACCAGGAACTCTGCAACGATCTCATTGACCGGCGCACGAGCTATCTGCCATTGATACAGCGCCTGCAGCAACATGCGGCGCGCCTTCTGGCGGTCGGTCAATTTTTTCTCTTTCGCCTTTTTGCCAGCGCCACCGTTTTCGGCCGGTACGGCATCATCTGGCAAAGAGCCACTGGTTCCCGGAATATCGATCACGTATCAGGCTCCCAACTTGCCGAGCACGCTGACCATTTCGATGGCACCCATGGCAGCCTCGGCGCCTTTGTTTCCAGCCTTGGTACCAGCACGTTCAATAGCCTGCTCGATTGTATCGACAGTCAGAACACCAAATGCCACAGGGACACCAGAGTCCAGACTGACCTGGCTGAGGCCCTTGACGCACTCACCTGCCACATAGTCAAAATGCGGCGTGCCGCCGCGGATGACTGCACCCAGCGCAATCACTGCATCGCAGGGACGGTTGGCAACTACGTGCTTGGCCAGGACTGGCAGCTCATAGGCACCTGGCGCCATGACGATACTGATGTTTTCCTTATCAACACCGTGACGCACCAGTGTGTCGACTGCGCCATCGATCAGCTTCTCAACGATAAAGCTGTTAAATCGCGATGCAATAATGATGTAACGGCCAGAACCGCTTACAAAGTCACCCTCAATACGACGAATCTCACTCATGTTTTTTCCTCTGTAAAGTCAGTCAGGCTGGCTCATCAAACTGGACAAACTCAACCACTTCCAAATCGAATCCGGTGACGGCATTAAACTTCGCCGGGTAACTCAGCAGGCGCATCTTGCCCACTCCCAGTTCACGAAGAATCTGTGAACCAGTACCAATCGTCACATCACTGCCACCGTGGCGATGGCGACGGGGTATCACTTTCTTTTCGCCCAGCACACCGGCAATACTTTCATTGATATCTTCATCGTAGTCGTCACCGGACAGCAGTACTGCGACGCCCTTGCCTTCTTCAGCGATTCTTGCCAGCGCACGGCTGAATGACCAACTGGTGGCACCCGGCACGATGACGTCACATACATCACGCAGCGTGCTGGCAATGTGCACTCGTACCAGTGTCGGGTCATCCTTGACTATATCACCCATGGTGAAAGCCAGGTGCGTGCCGCCGGAAATGGTGTCATCAAAGGTATGCAGCGTGAACTCACCGTGCTCTGTCACAACCTGGTGACTCTGTCGGCGGCTGACAGTATGCTCGTTGGCGATACGATAGTGAATCAGATCAACGATGGTGCCGATCTTGAGTCCATGCTGTTCTGCAAATATCTCAAGATCCGGACGCCGGGCCATCGTGCCGTCTTCGTTCATTATCTCCACAATGGCAGCAGCCGGGGTAAAACCGGCCAGACGTGCCAGATCACAACCCGCCTCGGTATGGCCGGCGCGACGCAGGACACCACCAGGCTGCGCCATGATGGGGAATACGTGGCCAGGCTGAACGATATCCTCAGGCTTGGCGTCGCGCGCCACTGCAACCTGAATGGTACGCGCTCGATCCGCCGCGGAAATACCCGTGGTGACCCCGGTGGCTGCCTCAATCGACGCTGTAAAATTGGTGTTGTATGGCGTGTTGTTCTTCGACACCATCAGAGAGAGATCCAACTGCTCACAGCGCTCACGCGTCAGAGTCAGACACACCAGTCCACGTGCATTTTTGGCCATGAAGTTGATATCTTCAGCCCGCACTCTTTCGGCTGCAATAATCAGATCGCCTTCGTTCTCGCGATCCTCGTCATCCATCAGAATGACCATTTTGCCCTGTCGGATATCGTCGATCAGTTCTTGAACAGTATTGAGTTTCATAATCTCCGCTGCTTACACTCGCTGGATTTACAGTCGATTCAATTCAATTTTCTGCAGTTTCTGTCAGCGGTCAAAACCGTGACTGCTCAGAAACTCTGCCGTGATGCCGCCGGCCTGCTTGTGGTCCCGTCCCTGAGCTGCCCGCTCGCCCAGCATCAATCGCTCCAGGTAACGGGCGATCTGGTCGACCTCTATGTTGACGCGCTGGCCCGGCCGATATGTATGAATGATCGTGGCCTGCTGCGTGTGGGGGATGATATTAACACCGAAGCAGGCCCCATCCACAGTATTGACGGTCAAACTGGCCCCGTCGATGCAGATTGATCCCTTCTGGGCGATGTATTTTGCCAGCTCGTCCGGCACCCGGAACACCAGGCGCCAGCTACCCCCATCCTCATGTTGTTCCAGTAGTTCACCCAGGCCGTCAACGTGACCGCTGACCAGGTGGCCACCGAGGCGGCTCTTCGGCATCAGGGCCTTTTCCAGGTTCACTTTGGAACCCACTTTCAAATTCTGAAAGCTGGTCAGGCTGAGTGTTTCATTAGACACGTCAGCGCAAAAACTGCTGCCATCAAACTCCGTCACGGTCAGGCAGCAGCCATTGACAGCAATACTGTCACCCAGTTGCACATCCGACATATCAAGCGAAGAACAGCTCACCTTCAGGCGCCACTCCTTGCCGCGCAATTTCAGTTCTGCAATGTGGCCGACTGCTTCTATGATTCCGGTAAACATGGTTTTTCCTGTATCAGCGCTGAGCGTCACTGCCAGTGGTCAGGCGTGCGGTTATACGACAGTCATCGGCAATCTGTTTAACATCGGTAATTTTCAGAGCAATGTGATCCTGCATGCGGCTGATGCCTGGCAAGTGGAAAAGCGGCAGGGCATCACTGCCCAGGAATCGCGCACCCACATAGATGACAACTTCGTCGACCAGCCCTGCCTGCACCATGGCGCCACTCAGAGTGGGACCGGCCTCCAGCATGACCTCGTTGCAGGCGTATTCCTGCGCCAGCGTCTGCATGGCATCCAGCAGATTGACACGACCGCCTGGCAACTGCGACAGCTGGCGTATCTGCGCGCTGCTGTTGTTGAAGCGCGCCAGCTGCTGGGCATGCGGTTTACCCGTCAGAAACAGCATATTACCCGGCAGCGAAATGATGCGCGAATCCGGTGGGGTCCGTAACGACGAATCGATCACCACACGCAGTGGCTGCCTGTCTGCCTGCACCTCGCCCGCTTCCCCTTCCGGGATCTGCTCAAGCCGCAGGTTAAGGCTGGGGTCGTCACTGAGCACAGTGTTGACGCCCGTCACAATGGCGCAGCTGGCCGCCCGCATCAGTTGCACATCGGCGCGGGCGCCGGCACCGGTGATCCATTTGCTCTCGCCCGAAGCCATGGCGGTGCGTCCATCCAGGCTCATGGCCATTTTACAGCGTACCCAAGGCAAGCCGCTGCGCATGCGTTTCATGAATCCCAGGTTGAGTGCACTGCATGCCTCTTCCAGTAGCGGCCCGTGGACCGTGACACCGGCATCGCGCAGCTTCTGCAGACCCAGACCCGACACCTGCGGATTGGGATCCTGAACACCGTAGTAGACCTCACTGACGCCGGCGTCTATCAGCGCATCAGAACACGGCGGTGTACGGCCCATATGAGCACAGGGTTCCAGCGTCACGTACACGGTGGCGCCGTGCGCCAGCTCGCCGGCTGCATTCAGTGCATGGGCTTCAGCATGCGGCGTCCCCACACGTTCGTGACAGCCCTCACCCACTATTTTTCCGTCGCGCACAATCACGCAGCCAACCCGCGGGTTGGGAGTCGCCGTCAGAACGGACTGCGCCAGTTCAATGGCGCGCTGCATGTAATATTCGGGCGTCACAGTGTTAGCTCCACCTATTCGTCCGGGCCGCAGGGCTTATAAAACTGGTTGGTATTATTCGTTGGACAGCCGGTCAATTTCGGCACGGAATTCGTTGAGATCCTTGAAGCTGCGATACACCGATGCAAATCGCACGAAGGCAACTTCATCCAGCTGTCGCAGCTCTTTCATGACTTCTTCGCCTACCATACGCGAGGGAACTTCCCGTTCGCCGGTAGCGCGGATGTGATGCTTGATGCGATTCACGGCCGACTCAACACTTTCTATACTGACCGGTCTTTTTTCCAGCGCCCGCATCAGGCCGGAATACAGTTTCGCTTCATCAAAAGGCTCACGATTGCCATTCTGTTTGATGATGCGAGGCATGACCAGCTCGGCTGTCTCATAGGTTGTGAAACGCTCGGCACAGGTGATGCATTCGCGACGACGCCGCACCTGATCGCCCTCGGCGACCAGGCGTGAGTCGATTACCTTGGTATCCAGCGCACCACAAAATGGACAGTGCATGCTTGTCAGTCTCTAGTGTGCGCTTAAGCGCTTTTGTACACCGGGAAGCGCGCACACAGCGCCTTGACCTTCTCGCGTACCGTGTCTATCACCGACTCGTTCTCGATGTCGTCCAGAATGTCGCACATCCATTCAGTCAGTTCTGCGACTTCTTTTTCTTTCATGCCACGACGAGTGACTGCCGGCGAACCTATGCGCAGACCACTGGTCACGAATGGCGGACGTGGATCGTTGGGAACCGCATTCTTGTTGACGGTAATGTAAGCGCGACCGAGAGCGGCATCCGCGTCTTTACCAGTGATATCCTGTTTGACCAGGCTGAGCAGGAACAGGTGATCATCCGTACCACCAGAAACCACCTCGAAGCCACGCTTGATGAATCCTTCAGCCATGGTCTGCGCATTGGCGACCACCTGCTTCTGGTACTCCTTGAATTCCTTGCTCATCGCTTCTTTGAAGCACACCGCCTTGCCGGCGATCACATGCATCAAAGGGCCGCCCTGGCTTTCCGGGAAAACGGCAAAATTCAGCTTCTTTTCCAGCTCCGGGTTGGCCTTGGCGAGAATGATGCCACCGCGCGGTCCACCCAGTGTTTTGTGGGTAGTGGTGGTGGTCACGTCAGCAATCTTGACCGGACTTGGGTAAACGCCTGCAGCGACCAGACCGGCGATATGAGCCATGTCTACCAGCAGGTATGCGCCCACCTTGTCGGCGATTTCGCGGAATTTGAGCCAGTCAATGACGCGGGAGTAGGCAGAAAAACCGGCTACGATCATTTTGGGGCGGTGTTCAACGGCCAGCGCTTCTACCTGTTCGTAGTCGATTTCGCCGGTTTCTTCGTTGATACCGTACTGCACGGCATTGTAGATGCGACCGGAGAAGCTGACGCTGGCACCGTGAGTCAGGTGACCACCATGCGCCAGGCTCATGCCCAGAACGGTATCACCCGGCTTCAGCAGCGCCATGTATACAGCGGCATTGGCCTGCGAACCGGAGTGCGGCTGGACGTTGGCGTAATCGGCACCGAACAGCTCTTTGGCGCGTTCAATGGCCAGCGTTTCCACATCATCAACGAATTCACAGCCACCGTAGTAGCGCTTGCCCGGATACCCTTCCGCATATTTGTTGGTCAGAACACTGCCCTGCGCTTCCATCACACGTGGGCTGGTGTAGTTTTCTGAGGCAATCAGCTCGATGTGCTCTTCCTGGCGCTGACGCTCACCTTCTATGGCAGCATACAGCTCCGGATCAAAATTCTTGATGGTCATGCTGGTATCAAACATGCGTTTCCCCGTGACTGGAATATGACTGGAGGCGCATTTTACATGATCTGGAGCGTATCAGCATCCGGAAATTCCCTTCAAAAGCCAAGTCTCCAGCGATCAGAAGGCTTAAAATCACAGCACAACGGGATATTGCCATCCCTGAGTCGATACTGCATCTGCGCCTTATCCCCAATACCGCGCCGCTCCGTGCTAGAATTCGCGCATTGATCAGGCGCCCTCAACTCAGGCGCGCTCCGTAAAATCCTTCAACTTGTTAAAGCCCCGGAGATAAACCCCGTTATGGCACAGTTCGTTTACACCATGCACCGCGTAGGCAAGGTTGTACCGCCCAAAAAAGAGATTCTCAAAGACATTTCCCTGTCGTTTTTTCCAGGCGCAAAAATTGGCGTCCTGGGCCTTAACGGCTCCGGCAAATCCACGCTGCTGCGCATCATGGCGGGCGTAGACAAGGAGTATAACGGCGAGGCGCGAGCGCAATCGGGCATTAATGTCGGTTACCTGCCTCAGGAGCCCCAACTGAATCCTGAAAAAGATGTGCGCGGCAATGTCGAGGAAGGCATGGGCGAGGTCATCAAGCTGCTGGAAGAATTCAACGCCATCAGCGACCGTTTTGCCGAGCCGATGAGCGATGATGAGATGAATGAGCTGCTCGAGCGCCAGGGCGAGCTGCAGAATGCCATTGATGCCTCGAATGGCTGGGACATCGAGCGCACGCTGGATCGCGCCGCCGACGCATTGCGCCTGCCACCCTGGGATGCCGATGTCACCAAACTGTCTGGTGGTGAGAAACGCCGTGTCGCGCTCTGCCGTCTGTTGCTCTCCAACCCGGACATGTTGCTGCTGGACGAACCGACCAACCACCTGGACGCCGAGAGTGTGGCCTGGCTGGAACGCTTCCTGGTCGAATTCCCCGGTACCGTGGTTGCCATCACGCACGACCGCTACTTCCTGGATAATGCGGCCGGCTGGATTCTGGAACTGGACCGCGGTCACGGCATCCCCTACGAGGGCAATTACACCAACTGGCTGGAGGCCAAGGAAAAACGCCTGGAAATCGAGGCCAAGCAGGAAGCCGCCCGCGAGAAAACCATTCGCTCAGAACTGGAATGGGTGCGCAACAACCCGAAAGGACGTCAGGCCAAGAGCAAGGCCCGCCTGGCACGCTTTGAAGAGCTGAACTCGCAGGAGTTCCAGAAGCGCAATGAAACTACCGAACTCTACATTCCACCAGGCCCGCGCCTGGGCGACAAGGTCATCGAGGTCAACAATCTGACCAAGGGCTTTGGTGATCGGCTGCTGATCGACAATCTGTCATTTGCAGTGCCCAAGGGCGGCATCGTTGGCATTATCGGCGGCAACGGTGCTGGTAAAACCACCTTCCTGCGCATGCTGACCGGCGTCGAGCAGCCAGACAGCGGCAGCATTGAGCTGGGCGACACCGTGGACATGGCTTATGTTGATCAGAGCCGTGACTCGCTGGACGACAGCAAAACTGTCTGGGAAGAGTTGTCAGAGGGCCAGGACATTCTGCAGATCGGCCGCTACGAGGTACCGTCACGCGCCTATGTGGGACGCTTCAACTTCAAGGGCAGTGACCAGCAGAAATACATCAAGGAACTGTCTGGCGGTGAGCGCAACCGTGTTCACCTGGCCAAACTGCTCAAGCGCGGCGCCAACGTGCTGCTGCTCGACGAACCGACCAACGACCTGGATGTGGAAACACTGCGTGCACTGGAGGAAGGCCTGCTGAACTTCCCGGGCACCGTGATCGTCGTGTCGCACGACCGCTGGTTCCTGGACCGTATCTGCACCCACATCCTGGCGTTCGAGGGTGACAGTCAGGTGGTCTTCCACGACGGTAACTACACCGACTACGAAGCCGACCGCAAGAAGCGACTGGGTACGGAAGCGCAACCAACCCGTATCAAGTACCGTAAACTGGCATAACTACCCCGGGGCATAAATACCCAGAGGGCATAAATACCCAGAGGGCATAAATACCCGGGGGGCATAAATACCCGGGGGGGGCATAAATACCCTGGGGGCATAATCTCAGCTCAACTTTCTGGCAGGGATGCCGATATTACGTCAACACCTCCCTGACAATGCATCGCCAACGGTGCAGGGTCAGGGCCTGACAGCAGTTGACAGGACAGCCCAGCAAAATGACAGAAGAGCAGCAACGCGCGTTTACCCGCGTCTTTTTTGACGCTGAAACCATTGTGAGCCAGCCGGGGCGGGACTTTATCGTTCAGCTGGTGGATCTGTCACTGCGCGGCGCGCTTGTGCAACTGCTACCCGATCAAACCCTGAATGACGAAGAGCCTGTTGATGTAGTGATCCATCTGGGTGGTGACGTGCAGATCTGCATGGTCACTCATGTCGCCAATCACCGGGGTGACCACGTGGGGCTGGCCTGCGATTACATCGATGTCGACAGCATGACCCACCTGCGCCGCCTGGTGGAGCTGAACACCGGTGATACCAGCCTGCTGGAACGCGAACTGCACCTGCTGAGCTGAAACGTTTACACGTCCAGTTTGTCGCGCAGCGCTGCCAGTCGACGCTCCCTCTCTGCAAAACTCAAAGGCTTGTCCGGACTGCTGCCCAGTGCCGGCGGGATGGGATCATCCAGTTTTTCGCCCCGTAGCACTCGATCACACAGCTGTTGGTAATAGCGGGAGAAAACCGGGAAAACCTTCTCTTCTGGCTCAGAAGCCAGTAAAAACCAGTCAGTAGCTTTGCCAGCGCGATACACGGCCGGGTGACTCCATTGGTAGGCTGACTTGGGCGCTGGCGCGCGACATGCTTCGATATAGGCATCACGTGTTGATGGCAGACCAAACAGCTCATAACCACGCTCGCAGGCACGACGGACAGCGGAAATCGTTGGTAGAAAATCCTGTGTTTTGACCAGTTGCCGGGCGGCCGCGACCAGTTGCCTGGGATGCAGATCTGCCAGACACTCCAGCCAGTATTTTTTAGTCAGTACCAGGCGATCGGAATCACCGTAAGCCTTGTGATACTGGTTGTGATAGGCCAGTTCAAATTCGGCAAATATCTGGTTGATCGCATCAATCAGATCAGGGGAATTGGGCTCGCGCTGCTGACGCCGCTCACTCTGCCCAGCTTCGGTCTGTGAAGCGCCGGAATGCGGCTTCGAGTCCGTGTCGATCTCGCTCAACAGTTTGTTGATCTCTTGCATGGGATTGAATCACTCCTGTCCCGATCGCTTCAGGTCGCCGCGCCCAGGCGAATTTGATGAATTGCAGGAATTTGGTGTTCCAGGAAGCCTGGACCTGGCCTGCATCACGCCAATAGAGAACAAACTCGGGTATCTTGTCGCGCGCAAACTGCTCATCAATCTCGGCCAGGCGCAGCACATCAAATACTTCCTCGCTGGGCTGCCAGCCTTCCGGAATCGGCCGCGGCACACCATCGTGCTCCACCGAGGCCTGATAGCGCGCCCATTGCCGGCGTATATGGCCAACAAAGCGCGTATTCCAGGCACCGTCCTGCTCGCCGCGTTCACGCCAGTATAGAACAAATTCGGGAATGGCGTCCTCAATGAAGGCCTCACTGATGCCGGCATTGACCAGTATGGCTATTGCTTCTTCACCCGGGCGCCAGCGAGAGGACATCGGTGTTTCCAGAGAACCCGCGCTGCGTCGACTCTGATCTTCGCGCCACTTTTGCAGCACATGCTTGTAGAACACATTACCCCAGGAAAAGCGCGATTGACCCCGGTCTCGCCAGTACATCACAAACCCGGGCACCAGCGATCGAGCGAAATCCTCAGGAACGCCATGTTGACCACACAGCACCAGCCATTCGTGATCCGGCTGCCAGTCTGCAGCAATATAGCTGGCCCTGCCGGGCTGATCAGGCGTCGACCGGGGCACCGGAGCAGTCACGGGTGCAGGCGCTGAACTGGCTTGCGCAGTCTGGCCGACAGACTCTTTCTGGTTGATCGCGAAAAACCAGCTGTCCCCGCGCGAAGTGCCGGCATCTACCAACAGCAGGCCCAGTTCCTGCAGGCTTTGCTGTATACGCTTGATATCGATCCAGGCCCAGAACGGCATCAGGTCGAGCAGGTCCTGTTGCCCAAGCTCCACCCAGCTCAAGCCATCGCGCCGCTGCGCACCACGAAAACTCAGCTGTTCGCTCAGCACGTGCAGCAGCACGGCCTCTTCCAGACCAATGGTGGCGGCCAGTGTCGGTGACACGATCAGTGGACGTTCGGGAATCAGCGAAGACTGCATAACTGGACCGGAGTTTGCTTTATCTATTTAATGTTATTGAATGCTTAAATGATCAAGTGACGTTTTTATCAGCTCCCGGGACCTCGATAGCAGACCGGCAGGCTGACCGCCTGAGAGAACGGCAAGCTTAACACAGCGCTGGCTGGCTAAGACATAAAGCTGACGGCTTCATTGCACCGCATCGTAAACTGGGCCTGCCAGCAGCGGGGGCGGCTCGCAGCGCATCACAGGAAGGCACCTGATTTGGCGCACCAATATGGTGCAACCCACCTTCAGGCGATCCACGCAAGGGCGTCAGGGAGACAATCATGGCCACAGAACCGGAAAAGACCAGCCGCCAGCAATCGGTCGAAGATCTGCTGACGCTGATAATGGTTGAGGAAAATCTTCCCGACACCTGGCTCCAGGATGCCGTGAGGTGGTTCGTACCGCTGGCTCAGCACATCGCCAATCTGCACCATAAAACAGCAACTCCAGTCTGCATTGGCATAAATGGTGCACAAGGCACAGGTAAGACCACGCTGGCACGGACACTAAAAATGCTACTGGAACAATGTCATGGCTTACTCACTGCTGCACTGTCGCTGGATGATTTCTATCTGTCACGACGCGCACGGCAGGACCTGGCCATGTCTGCACATCCCCTGCTGGTAACACGGGGCGTCCCCGGCACTCATGACACACAGCTCGCAATGGATACTATTACCCGACTCAAGCACGGGCAGCCTGTCCAGTTGCCGGCATTCGATAAAGCAGTCGACGACGTGGTGGCTGCTGAGAACTGGCAGCGCCTGACAGAACCAGTCGCCGTGGTGCTCTTTGAGGGCTGGTGCATTGGCCTGGGCCCGCAGTCAGATGAGCAGCTTGCCGAACCGGTCAATACACTGGAGTCCACAGAGGACCCGGGCGGCCTGTGGCGCCATTACGTCAATACGGCACTGGCAGCTGACTACCAGACCCTGTTTCGGCAGCTCGACATGCTGGTGATGGTGAAAGCCCCTGACTTCGACTGTGTGTTTGCCTGGCGCCTGCATCAGGAACAACAGCTGGCCAGACGCCTGGCTGATTCAACATCGGCAAACGAGGCGCCGAAGCTGCGACTGATGAACGCCGAACAGATCAGCCGCTTTATCGCGCACTATCAGCGCCTGACGGCTCACTCGCTGTCTACATTACCTTCAAAAGCGGATGTTGTGTTTACTCTGGACACCAATCATCGCATCACAGCGGGGTTGTATCGTGAACACTGAACAGCGCCCCGGGCTACTGATATTCACCGACCTGGATGGCACACTGATCGACCATTACAGTTATAGCGCGGACGCCGCGCTTGGCACGCTGGCAGAGCTGCAGGCGCTAAAGGTTCCGGTGATTTTCAACACCAGCAAAACCATCGATGAGTGCCAGTCACTGGCCAGCGAGCTGAATCTGGACTGCCCCTTCATTGTCGAGAACGGCTCCGCCATCTGCTTCCCTGACCAGGCCTTTGCGGAACAGGCCAGACAGGTAATGGGCTCCGCCACCTGGCAAAGCATTGAAGCGCTGGACGACGACCAGCCACTGTCTGTTTGTGTGTTGGGCGCCGAGCTGGCCTCGATCCACGAGCAACTGATGCCGCTGCAATCCTCATTCGACTTTCTGGTACTGAGCATGACGGATGTGGACACCGTCTGCGAGCTGACCGGACTGAATAAAGAGCAGGCGCGAAAGGCACAGCAAAGACGCTACAGCGAACCGCTAATCTGGCGCGACAGTGAACCGTCACTTGCCGGGTTCAAAAAGCAGGTAGCCGCGCTGGGCCTGACGCTGCTTCAGGGCGGACGCTTTATCCATGTGCTGGGACCCAGCGACAAGGGGCGCGCACTGCAGGCGCTTTCGGCCTGCTACCGGGATATCTACCAGAAGCCATTCGAAACCGTGGCGCTGGGCGATAGCGGCAATGATCTGGCCATGCTGCAGGCCGCCGATCACCCCGTGCTGATTCGCTCTCCAGCACACGCACTGCCAACTCATAACAACATCAAAAACTTACGCATCAGTCAGTCGACCGGACCCGCCGGATGGGCGGAGTGCATCAGCGAACTGATTCAGCCAGGTAACAAACAGCGAGGATAAAAGCATGGGAGATTTTCATCAAAACGGCGTTGTGACCACGCTCCACAATCTCAGTCGCCGGCCGTTGCCAGAGCTGGAATACGAGCTGCAGGTATTTTCAAAAATGCGTCCGATGACGCTGATTCTGCCATCGCTGTTCTCCGAACTGGAGGGACCAGCACTGCCCAATATCATCGACGAGCTGCAGAAAGTGCCTTACCTCAGCCAGATTGTGATAGGCCTCGACCGCGCCAACAAAGAGCAGTACCTGCATGCCGGTGAATTCTTTGGCCGACTGCCCCAGCATCACCGCATACTCTGGAATGACGGCCCAAGGCTGCGCGCCATTGATGCGCGTTTGCAGGAGATGGGCCTGGCGCCAACAGAAGCGGGCAAAGGCCGCAATGTCTGGTACTGCCTGGGTTACACACTGGCGTCACGCAAGAGCCAGGCCATCGCCCTGCATGACTGTGACATCCTGACCTACTCCAGAGAATTACTCGCCCGACTGATCTATCCGGTTGCCAATCCGGGTTTCAATTATCAGTTCTGCAAAGGCTACTACGCCCGTGTCGCCGACGGCAAAATCAATGGCCGGGTATGCCGCCTGATGGTGACCCCACTGCTACGCGCCCTAAAAAAGGTATTTGGCTCCCTGGACTATCTGGACTACCTCGACAGCTTCCGCTATCCACTCGCGGGTGAGTTCTCATTCCGGACGGATGTGGTGCATGATCTGCGCATCCCCAGCGACTGGGGACTGGAGATCGGCATACTGTCCGAGATGTATCGCAACTATTCCACCAACCGCATCTGCCAGGTCGATATCGCCGATATCTACGATCACAAGCACCAGGATCTTTCCGCCGATAATGCGGCCGCGGGTCTGTCAAAAATGTCTGTTGATATTGCCAAAGCGATCTTCAGAAAACTGGCGACCAATGGTGTGGTGCTGTCCAGCGAGACCTTTCGCACTTTGAAGGCAACCTACTTCCGCATCGCACTGGATTTTGTTGAGACCTACCGCAACGACGCCCTGATCAATGGTCTGACACTCGACATTCACAAGGAGGAACAGGCAGTGGAACTGTTTGCCCAGAATATCAAACAGGCTGGTGACTACTTTCTCGACAACCCCATGGAGACCCCCTTCATCCCCAGCTGGAATCGGGTATGCAGCGCCGTTCCCGACATCCTTGAACAGATCCGGGCAGCAGTGGATGCAGATACAGAGGAGTTCCTCAATAAATGACAGATCTGTTTCAGCGTGTCGTCAATCACCTGACGCATATTTACGCCGAACTGCCGCCAGCGGCGATCGAGACTTTGGCACGCCAGCTGCTGGAAGAGATGCGGCTGCCACCCAAGGCCAGCCAGTCTGCACGGCGACCAGGTCACTGGAGCGAGCGTGACTCGTATTTGATCTGTTACGCCGACAATGTGCTGCCGGACGCGGATACGCCGGCACCCCATACGCCATTGCAGGCACTGCGCAGCTTCCTGGATACGCACCTGCGCGGAGCGATTACCGGCGTACACATTCTGCCGTTTTTTCCATGGAGCTCCGATGACGGATTCGCTGTCAAGGAATACACAGAGGTAGATGCTGCAGTAGGCTCCTGGCAGGACATAGAAGATATCGCTGCGCATTTCCGATTGATGGCCGACCTGGTCATCAATCATTGTTCTTCCGAACACCCCTGGTTCAGGAATTTTATTGCTGGTACTGATCCTGGTGCAGACTACTTTTTCTGCGCCAGCCCGGAGCTGGATCTGAGCGAGGTCATTCGCCCGCGCACCAGCGACCTGTTACGTCCGACCGAAACTAAAGACGGCCTGAAACATGTCTGGTGCACCTTCGGTCATGACCAGGTCGATTTTGATTTCAGCAACCCTAAAGTCCTTGTGGAGTTTGTCCGCATTGTTCGACTGTATCTGGATCGCAAGGTCAGTGTTTTCAGGCTAGATGCCGTTGCATTTATCTGGAAGGAAATTGGCACCGTCTGTCTGAACCTGGAACAGACACATGAGATTGTCCGCCTGCTACGTGCGCTTATCGAAAACGCCAACCCCGACGCCATCATCATTACCGAAACCAATATTCCAAAACGGGAGAATCTGAGCTACTTCGGCAATGCCAACGAAGCGCACAGCATTTACAATTTTTCCCTGCCACCCCTGCTGCTGTTCACCTTGCTGAACGGCAACTGCCGCCACCTTAAAAACTGGCTGATGAGCATGCCGCCGGCACAGATGGGAACCTTTTACTTTAACTTCATTGCCTCGCATGACGGTATCGGGTTGCGTCCGGCAGAAGGCCTGCTGAGTGATGAGGAAATACACGATCTTATTACAGCCACCGAGAGAGCTGGCGGACTGGTGTCCTGGCGTGCCACGTCCAGTCTGACGCGCCGCCCCTATGAACTGAATGTCAGCCTGTGGGATGCTCTCTCCTTCACCATTGCGAACAGTCACCTGGGGCCCGATCAATGGCACCTGCAGCGTTTTATCTGTGCACATGCCATTCTGCTGGCTCTGGAAGGTATTCCTGCCCTGTACTTTCACAGTCTGATAGGCAGTGGCAATGATCTGGAGCGGGTGGCGAGAACACAGCACAACCGCCATATCAATCGCCGCCGCTGGCCCCAGCATGCCCTGAATACGGCCCTTGCCGACCCGGACAGCCACCATAGCCAGGTGCTCCAGCAGCTCAAACACCTGTTACAGATCCGCCAGCAACAGCCGGCTTTCCACCCGAACGCCACACAGTTCACGCTGCACCTGGGTGATGCGGTGTTTGCGTTCTGGCGTCAAAGCCTGCAGCGCGAGCAGAGTATTTTTGCACTCAACAATGTGTCAGACACTGAGCAGACCATTTCTTTGTCAGACATTAACCTGATTGACACCGATGACTGGCGGGATCTGATCAGCGACACACCCATCACCCTCAATCAGTCGCAGCTTACTCTGGCGCCCTATCAAAGCGTCTGGCTCAGTAATCGATAAAATTACGTATTGCAGTGATCGGACGTCAGCTTATTCGCGTATGATGTGCTTAATATTAATTGAGCACAGGAGCCAGCCCATGCTGGATGTCGCGCAACAAACCATTCAGAAGCTGGCTACACCAGCCGGACGCATCATACTGGGTGTGTACTTTCTGCTCCCTGGTCTGATGAAGTTCACCCAGTACGATACGCACGTCGAGTACATGGCCTCTCACGGCATGGTGTTCATTCCGTTTTTCCTGATCCTGTCGGGCATCATTCAGGTCAGCGGCGCCCTTGCTTTCTTTGTGGGTTACCAGGTCAGACTCTATGCCTTCCTGCTGGCCGGCATGACGGTGATCATCAGCCTGGTCATGCATGATTTCTGGACCATGGAAGAAGGTCTGCAGCGCAGTCACGAAACGCAGAACTTTTTTAAAAACATGGGCATAACCGCCGGGCTGCTGGTGCTTATCAACGCCGGTGCGGGCGCCTACAGTATTGATAATAGATCGGCAGCCCGCTGACCGGGAACAAGCCGTCAGACGGCGGGATTTTCCATTAACCCTCTTGGAAAACGACAACGATTCTGACATATTATGCGCCCCGGTCAGGTGCAAAAGCCTGTACCTGATTGCGTGACCCATCGGAGTGTAGCTCAGCCTGGTAGAGCACCGTCTTCGGGAGGCGGGGGTCGGAGGTTCAAATCCTCTCACTCCGACCAAATTTCTTCAGCTACAGGGAGAATGATTTAATCACCTGTCATGCTGCAGCCCATTCGCTTTTATCATCCCTCGGTCACCCAGATCCTGAATCTGGTTGAGCAACTGCAACACTGGCAGTCAGACAGTATCTCAGCCATCAGCACGGCACAGCAGCAACAGCTGATGGCCGTATTTGCGCATGCGCATCGCTATTCACCAGCCTGGCGCCAGCGTCTGGAGCAGGCGGCATTCAGCCCCGCAGGAAACGCGATGGATATCCTCACTCGGCTACCGGCGCTAAGCCGGGATGACCTGCAGGTAGACGCGGCGCAGTTTCGCGCGCACTGGCCAGACATGCCGGCCCGGCAGATGAAAATTGCGCAGAGCTCCGGCTCAACGGGAACGCCTGTGCGCGTGGAAAAAGATATCAGCCGATATCAGCCACTTTACTCAGCCATCTCCTGGCTTGAGACTCAGTGGCATCAACGCGACCCTAATCGTCGTTTTGCAGTTCTCGGCACAGGCATGAAACCGGCCAGACAAAAGTCCTGGGGCAACATGCACGCAGCACTGGGATATCACGGAGAAAGCGAAGTACGCGCCGCAGAGCAGGATTCCCTTGACGGTCATCTGGACTGGCTGCAGTCTTTTCAGCCCGACTACCTGAAATGCAGCCCCAATCTGGCCGGAGAGCTTGCCGACAGAGCGCTGCAACGCGGCATCACACTCCCGCTTAAACAGGTTTTATCCCACTGGGAGCGCATCAGCCCACGTGATCGTGCGCTTTGTCAGCAGGCCTTTGCCGCCCCGATAATCGACCGCTATTCCTGCGAGGAGCTTGGCTGGCTGGCCCTGGAATGTCCAACTCACGGCAAACTCCATGCGGTCAGCCCGACGGTGCTGCTGGAAATTGTCGACGACGAGCTTAAGCCCTGCCCACCGGGTGTGCCTGGTCGCGTGCTGGCCACCTCTTTGCAAAGTGCCGTCATGCCGCTGATTCGATACGATCTGGGAGATCTCGCGCAATGGGGAGAACCCTGCGGATGCGGGCTGGCATGGCCGGTTATCGACAAGCTGTGGGGACGCGAGCGACACATGATTGAGCTGAGTAACGGCACGCGCATCCCCATGCCGTTCCTGGGTGACGAGATTGGACGCATCGAGGCCGTCCGCCAGTTCCAGATCCGGCAATATCAGGGACTCGACCTGGAACTACTGGTAAGCTCCGACCGGGCGTTGACGCAGGAAGAGCTTCATAGACTGCAGCAGATTTTTACACGTAATGGCCTGGCGGACATTTCCCTGCACATCCGTGACCAACAACAGATCGACTGGGGCAAGGGGCGCAAACGTCAGGAATTCATAAGAATCGACCAGGGCTGGCAGGCCGGCTGATTTTGGCCCCGCTTTATCGGACAGTTGTTTCACTGGGAGGGGCTTCAAGCTACAATCGCAGATATGCGAATCATCCTTCTAGTCATATCAATACTACTTGCCAGCGCCAGCCTCGGCGCTCACGCTCAATCCTACGATGTTAATGTCGGACTTCAGGCCTTTCAGGATGAAGACTACGACACAGCCATTGAGAACTTCACAGAAGGCGCGATGATTGGGCATGCTCTGGCGCAGTTCAATCTGGGCCTGATGTATCACCAGGGAATCGGCACCCAGGTTGATCACGAACGCGCCATGCAGTTATACGCACTGGCCGCTCAGCAGGGCATTGTGCAGGCGCAGTTTAACCTCGGGCTGATGTACGATCGCGGCGAAGGCATACCCCAGGACTATCGCGAAGCCTACTACTGGTACCGCCAGGCTGCGGAACAGGGTAGCGCGGACGGCCAGTACGCTGTCGGCACCATGAACTTCTACGGCCAGGGCAGACCGCGCGACTACGAGGCAGCCATCCGCTGGTACCAGGAAGCAGCCCGTCAGGGCCATCGCGACGCACAATACAATCTGGGTGTCATGCACCTGTCTGGTATGGGAACCGAGGCAAGCCCGATCGTGGCATTGACCTGGTTTGAAATGGCAGCAGAAAACGGCAGTGCCGATGCGCAGTACAATGCCGCCATGATGTATTCCGCAGGTCAGGGGGTGGAGCGCGACGTTCTCAAAGCCCGTGACCTGTTTGCCATGGCCGCCGAACAGGGCATGCGCGATGCGCAGACACAACTGGGCATGCTGTACTCCTCCGGCAATAATGAGCAATTGCCGCGCGACTATGAACAGGCACACACCTGGTTCAATGAAGCCGCCCACCGTGGCGACTCGCTGGCACAACTTTTCCTGGGGCGCATTTATGCCGATGGCCTGGGATTGGAACAAAATCTGACAATCGGCCACATGTGGTATGAAATCTCCTACCGGTTTGGCAATGAGCAGGCCCCCCGCTACCTGACACAGCTGCGCGAGCAAATGGACCCGGAGTCTATTGAGCAGGCTGAACTGATGGCCCTGCGCTGGATGATTGCCTACGCACGCCGCAACCCTGGTTCGGTACGACTAAGGCGCGAAGAGCCTATCGGGTCTGCTGAGCAGCCAACAGCCGAACCTTCACCCTGAAGGTTCCTGGTCTCCCTAATCTAACAACCAGCCTGTACAGGCATCGCACCACTGGTGCACTCGACTGTGAAAACCCGCTCTCCAATGAAAAACAATGTACACCGGTGATCTGCCCATCCGCTCCAGTGCGTACAAGGCCCATCAACAACACACAGAAGGTAAGTAGTATGTCTCTGGAAATAATCGATTTTGGCGCCAATGACCTGGAAAACAAACTCGCCAAAATGAGCAGCAGCGAAATTGATGGCCTGGCTTTTGGTGCCATCCAGCTGGACAGTACAGGTAAAATCATTCAGTACAATCAGACCGAAGGCGCTATCACTGGACGCACGCCAGCTCAGGTAATCGGTAAAAATTTCTTTACCGACGTTGCGCCCTGTACCAACACGCCAAAATTCAAAGGTGCATTCGACAAGGTCGTCAAAGACCACAACAGCGTGATGCTGGAATACACCTTTGACTATCAGATGACACCCACCAAAGTAAAAGTTCATATGAAACCCGCTCTGGTTGGTGGCAGCTTCTGGATCTTCGTTAAACGTCTCTGACCGTGACAGCATGGTGGCGCACTTCCCCGGGCTGCGGCGCCAACGCTGACAGCGATGGGCTGCAACGCTGGCTGCGGGATTTCCTGCGCGATGTGTTGCAGCGCCGCGGGCTGTCTGAGTTGCTGGCAGATCCAGAGTTTGATCCCGCCAGCCTGCTGGACGATCCGCGCTCGTTCGCCATGAACTCACTGGATATGATCAGCATGGCGAGCCGTGCCGCTGGCAGCCTCGGACTGGACCGCACCGGCCTGTCCGACCTGCTGCTGGCCCGGCGATCCTTTCAGGGCTGGCTGGAAGTGATGCGACGCAGCCTGCAGGCCGATGACTCGCAGATTGGCTTCTACTCATCTGGTTCAACCGGATCGCCGGTAATGACTCTGCACACTGTCGATCACCTTCTGACAGAGTGCCAGGCATTTGAGCAGGTTCTGAATGGATTAGATGTGGCACCTAGACGATTGATCTCGACGGTACCCTCTCATCATATCTACGGCTTTATCTGGAGCCAGCTGCTGCCCGGCGTCATGTCGCTACCTGTTTATAGGGTACATCCTGCGACTTCCCTGCCGACCACATGGGTAAAAACACTCAAAGATGGTGATGTATTGATTTGCACACCCGACCTTTGGCAGTTGTTGCTGCAGTTGGACATGAAACTCCCCGACCGCTTTATCGGTATCAGCTCAGCCGGGGCCTTACCGGCAGATATCGCCCGCGCGATTCGTCAGAGATATCCACAGTCCAGTCTGCTTGAAATTTATGGCAGCACCGAATCAGCTGGCGTCGCTTACCGCGTGCAGGATGGAAGCGACTACCGACTGCTGCCGTATTGGCAATTGGAGCAGAACCAGGAAAGGTGGAAACTACACCATTGTAAGACAGATCTTGAGGTCGAACTGCAAGACAATCTGCTCAAAACCGGACCCGAGACAATCCAGCTGCTCGGAAGACGGGATGCCACCATCAAGATCAACGGCCATAATGTACAGCTGTCAGCACTTGCTGAGATCATAGAGCAACATTCAGATGTTGCCGCCGCAGTGGTCAATACGAGCGGCACCGACACTCAACGTCAACTGCATATTTTTCTGGCGCTCAATCATGAATCCCAGCCATCCGCTCCGTGGTGCCAACAGTTTAACGACTGGATGGATACACGACTTGGCAATGTGCCACCACCGGCATCGGTAGTTGTTGGGGCCAGTCTCCCGCGCTCATCTCTGGGCAAGGTCATCAGTTGGCAGCCAGAAAGCTTCCCACGCATAGAAGGCACTCGACTTTTCCGCTCCGCTTTCACTGTGACCTGATCGCACTCAGGCTTTTTTTTGCCATGAAAATAGTGGAATATGGGTGAAAAAATAACTGAGGACTCACCCATGCCTGAGAATAAGCACCACGCCCAGAGACATGTGCAGGCCATTAAAAATCATGCACTTACTCTAGTACTGCTTCTGATCGCCAATACCATTGGTTTATTTGCTACGACAGCCCTCGCTCAGACCAAAGATATCGTTATGGTCCCGATGCGCGATGGCGTGAATCTGGCAACCAACATCTACCTGCCGGAAGGCGATGGCCCCTGGCCGGTGGTGCTGACACGGACTCCCTATGACAAGGATGGCGCCGACCGCAGCGCAGCGACCTATAACGAGCGCGGTTACGCGCTGGTATCTCAGGACGTCCGTGGTCGCTATGACTCGGAAGGTGAAAACCGTCCTTTCGAAACAGACATAGAAGATGGCTACGACACGGTGGAATGGATAGCCGACCAGTCATTCAGCGACGGCAAGATTGGCATCTTTGGTACTTCTGCGCCCGGCATCACCTCCAACCTGGCCGCTGCGTCAGCGCCACCCAGCCTGACGGCAGCCTATGTCACCGTTGCACCGGACAGCCTTTTCTATCGATCCCGCTTTGTAGGCGGTGTGTTTAAAGAAAGTCATTCCGGTGGCTGGCTGCGCGGTCAGGGCGTCAGCGAGGACGTCATCAATGCCTACCGCGCCCGCGCGGTGCTGGACGAACAGTGGCGCGCCACGGACTTCCTGTTCCATCGCGAGAATGTGCAAATTCCTGTCTATAACGTCGGTGGCTGGCACGACATTTACGCCGAGGGTTCACTGCACAACTTCGTCTATCTGCAGAACGAGGGCCACCCTGAGGCGCGTGGCAAACAGAAACTGTTTATGGGTGCCTTTGGCCATGGCGTGCTGCAGGGAGACCTGGAGTATCCCGGCGGCGGTCTGATCAATGGTGACATGGAGCAGCAACTTCGCTGGTGGGATTACTGGCTGAAGGACATCGACAACGGCATCATGGACGAACCGCCGGTCAGCTACTACATGATGGCCTCTGCTCGTAAAGGTGCTGTTTCCGACAAAAACCGGGTGGTACACGCCGACAGCTGGCCGCCCCAGCACGAGCTTACCCGTTTCTATCTGCAGCCGGACATGAGCCTGAGCACAGAGATGCCGGATGCCAGCAACGCATCGAAGACCTATCAATTTGATCCTGCTAACCCCGTACCCACTGTCGGCGGCCAGAATCTGGGCCAGGATGTAGGCCCCCGCGACCAGCGCGAAATTGGTGAGCGCCAGGACTACCTGCGTTTCGAAACCGAGGTGCTGGAAGAGGACGTAGTAGTCGCCGGCCATATCGACATGGAGCTGTATGTAGCCACTGATGCGCTGGATACCGACTTCGTCGTCAAGCTGGTGGATATCTACCCGGACGGCTACGAAGCACTGATTCTTGACTATCCGCTGCGTACCCGCTTTCGCGACGGCCAGAATGCCGAAGACGTGAAGATGATGACGCCCGGCGAAGTTGAGAAACTGACCATTAATATGTGGAGTACGGCACAGACCTTCGAGAAGGGCCATCGCATTGGCGTGCACGTCACCTCAAGCAACTACCCACGCTTTGCGGTAAACCCCAATAATGGTGCAGCGCTGGACGACATGGCGGCGCCAGCCAAAACGGCCGAGAACACAATCTATTTCGACAGCCAGCGACCCTCGGCAATTGTGCTGCCGGTGGTCAGTGAGTCACTGGATTGATATCGAGATACTGCACCCGTCCTGCCTCATGAACAGGCAGGGCGGGCGGCAATCAGCATTTTCCGTAGCAGCACACAAATCAAAGTATAATATCAGCGTACTGCCAGCTTTTCGAACAACTCAAAATACGTCGGGAAGGTTTTTGCGGTGCAGCCCGGGTCATTGATGGTGATCGGACTTTCACCAAACGCGGCCAGCGAGAAACACATGGCCATGCGGTGGTCATCATAGGTGTCGATGCTGGCAGCTTGAATATGTGCCGGCGGTTCGATGGCAATAAAGTCATTACCCTCTTCTACAACAGCTCCCACCTTGCGCAGCTCGGTCGCCATGGCGGCGAGTCTGTCGGTTTCCTTTACCCGCCAGTTGTAGATATTACGAATGACAGTTGGCCCCTTCGCAAACAGCGCTGTCGTTGCAATGGTCATTGCTGCGTCAGGAATATGATTCAGATCGACATCCACACCCTTCAGCTCACCACGCGCCACCTCTATCCAGTCGTCTCCCCAGGTGACAGTTGCCCCCATTTGCTCGAGCACCTCGGCGAAGCGGACATCACCCTGTACGCTGTTGCGACCGCTGCCAATCACACGTACTGGCCCGCCGGCAATAGCGGCCGCGGCCAGAAAATAGGAAGCTGATGAGGCATCACCTTCCACCATGATCTCACCTGGTGACTGATAGCGCTGTCCGGCACGCACCACAAAGCGTCGGTAATCGTGGTTTTCAACTTCAACCCCGAAACGCTGCATGACATCAAGTGTGATGCGGATGTAGGGTTTGGAGACCAGTTCGCCATCCACATCAATAGTCAGGTCGTCCTGACACAATGGCGCTGCCATTAACATGGCAGTCAGGAACTGGCTGGAGATGTTGCCGCGGATACTGATCTGCCCGCCACGCAGGCCACCGGCCTTGATGCGCAGCGGTGGGAAATTCTCGTCTTGCAGGTATTCAATCTGCGCACCGCAACCGCGCAAGGCATCCACCAGGTCGCCGATCGGCCGTTCATACATGCGAGGATCGCCAGTCAGTTCAAATTCGCCTGTGCCGGCGCACAGCGCTGCGCACAGCGGTCGCATGGCGGTACCGGCGTTGCCCAGGTACAGCGCCAGCAAATGTCCCTCGCGATGGAAGGCATCACCCAGTCCCTCCACTTCGCAGGTGCTGCGATCAGCAGACAGCTCCAGGCGCACGCCCAGTTGCGCCAGCGCCTGCAACATATAACGCACATCATCACTGTCCAGCAGATTGCTGATGCGGGTGCGGCCGCTGGCCAGTGCCGACAACAGAAGAATGCGGTTAGAGAGACTCTTAGAGCCGGGCAGCGTTAGCGTGCCTTCGAATGCGCTTACGGGTTGGAGCGTCAGAGATTGCATGCCTTGGGTCCGGTCGGGAAAAATTCAGAGGGCAGCAATTATAGCGGATCGCGCAGGCTCTCAACACCCGCGCGTTGGTCGAGAAGGATCATCCATGATCCTTTCTCATATCAGCTCGGTATCAGGCCTGCCGTTCTTTGACGGTGTGATGTTTAAGGCGGTTTTCCCAGCGCTTGCGGGCAAAGCGTCGCATATTGGGAATATCATCGGTCTCGTCCATGATGGACTGACCCAGAATGGTCTCCAGCAGGTCCTCCATGGTGACAAGACCCAGCCAGGTGCCGTACTGATCGTAGACCAGGCCCATATGCTGGTGCTCATGCAGGAAGTTGCCAAGCACTGCCTCGGCGCTGACTTCGTCGGTCACCACTTTGACCGGCTTGATCAGTTCACTCAGTGGTGTCTCCGGGGAGGCATCCAGGATCTCGGCACGGAACACGATGCCCTGCGGGTGATCGTTATCATCCAGCACCGGGTAGCGAGAGAAAGCGGTGTTGCGCATCTCATCGAGGATTTCACTTACTGTGGCGTTCAGGCTCATGTATTCGCAGACCGTGCGCGGTGTCATGATGTCTTTTATCTGAACTTCGTGCAGGTCCAGGATGTTGCCGATGACACGACGTTCGTCCTCATCCAGCTGATCCGTATCGCGCCCCAGGCTGGTTAGAGCCTTGATCTCCGAGCGCAGATCGACTTCCGGATTGCCCTCCCCCATCCACTCGGTGATCTTGTCAGACATCTTGATGAATGGTTTGAGCAACATGATCATGACGCCCAGCGTGGTTGGCAGAATCGGCACCAGTGTCTGCCAGTGTCGGGCACCCAGCGTTTTGGGGATGATTTCGGACAAAACCAGCACCAGAAAGGTCATGACGGCTGAAGCCGCACCCAGATAACCGTCACCAAACACAACGCCAACCTGTGCGCCAACGCCAGCCGCACCAAAGGTGTGGGCTACGGTATTCAGCGTCAGAATTGCAGCTAATGGCTGGTCAATACGGTCTTTAAGCTTGCGTAGCTTCTCGTAGAGGGCCGGGTTGGTATCCCGGTAGCGGACGATATGGCTGGGCGTCAGCGACAGTAGCGCAGCTTCCAGCAGTGAACATATGAATGAAACACAAATCGACAGTAATGCAAAAAGCAGAAGTAGGCCCATCGAGGGTCTGTTGTTCTCCTGTGAAAACGATGAGCTGTCATGCTACTACACCGATGCCAAGCGCGACAATCAACAAATGCAGGTCTTATCATCCGGTTTTCGGCAACATCTCACCTGACTCAGGAAACCCACCTTGAATGAGCCACAAACACCCGGGCAGCGACCAATCAGACTGTCAGGGTGTCGCCTGGCAGCTGCGTCTCCCTGCGCTGCCAGACCTTCTCGTGAAAGAAATAAACAACGGTGTTGATTGCAGGCTCAACCAGAGCTACCGCGCCGCCTATGATCCAGCTGCCGGTCATGGCCCAGGCCACGCTGAATGCCGTACAAAAATGCAGCACAGCAAAGCTGGCGGTTTTTTGAAATGCTTTCATTGCTTATCCCTCTAGGATATTTTCGACAAGCGCAGAATAAGCAAAGCAAACAATAAACAAAATTTGTTAATTTCTATTCAGTTGATAATAATTATCAATAACACCAGCATCCCCGACCACTACCCTCCGAGGCGAAGGAAGTTCATAAATTCCCGCCGTGTTCGCGGCCCGTAAGTGCGAAAATGTGGTTCCGGGTTTTCCTGGTAAGCCAGCTTGCGCTGACTCAGCGAATCGCCAGCCACAAAGCGGCTGATCTCCTCCGCTGAAATCTGATAGGGGCGAGCTGCGTTCAGGCCGAACACCTTGCGGCGCAGCTCCGGTGTGATAGCCGGATAACCAAATCGCTCCTGAAACTCCTCGGAAATCTGGAAGGTACGGAACGCCTGGATCTGATCCTGCGGTGATCCGTACCAGATGGAGTCCGTCCCCCACAGCACGTTGTCCTCACCAATATAGCGAAACAGTTTGCCCAGTGAGTGCGCGGCGTTGTCCGGGTCACGCATCAGCAGTCGCCAGGTGCTGCCCAGCTCGGCATAGACATTGCTGTTGGGCGCCACTTCGTTATCCAACACCGATTGAATCAGACTGTCGATCCCCATACGGCCAGCGCCATCGGCAAAAGCCTGCTCGGTGACAGAATTATCGTAACCGGAGTGGTAAATAAGAAAATTCATATCGGGATACATTTTGGCCACGATACCCACATCATCACAGCGACTGTGCTCGATGGAGCGCGGTCCGAACGGCAGGCCTTTATGGATACAGATATTGCGGACACCCAGAGCCCGGGCCCGCTCGATCATCGCCAGTCCCGGGTCTTCGTTCAGGAAGAAGCCAATACCGTCAGGACCGAATTGTGTATAGGTTTTGAAGGCGCAGATGTCCCAGCGCTCAGCGAGTTCATCCATTGCCTCAAGATCACCGTCCTGATTCGGATTGACCCGCCCATGAATCATCAGGCGCTTACTGCCATCCAGTTGATCCACGATATTGCGGGTTTCATGCGCATCCTCGATGGTAACCGGTTCTGTCTCATGCGTTGACGGCACAAAACTCAGCACCATGATGCTGGTGTCACTGTCCAGAAACACGTCCTTGATGAATTCATCCGAACTCAGGCAGTTCAGGTAACTGCGATCGCCAGGCTGTTCACTCAGCTCGCAGCTGGCTTTTTCCATACCTGAATAGGGACGCGCGCCTTCTGGCACAAACTGCAGCCAGGCACCCTTGGGATTGACGTAATGGCCCTGGACATCAAAGATGAACTCATTGCCACCGACCTCGGCCTGAGCCAGTTGCAGATCAACGGCTGCATCGTCACTGATCTGATAGAACCCGCCCGTCTTGCCGGCAGCCGCATTGGCGACATTAAACGCCAGCAGCGTACTGGCCGCACCGCAACCAGAGATCAGAAAGCTTCGCCGGTCCACGCCTTGCCGTTTGGCATGGCTGGTCGCCTGACTCAGCGCCAGCTCGTTGCCCAGGCAGTTGGTACGCGACAGAGGCATGGGGGCATATTCGCCGTTTGAGGTTGTGTCCACCTTGATGGGCAGACGTGTTCCGTCCCGATCGATCGCGTGTTTCATGGCCGTTCACCTCTAATTGTTATTGTAGATAAACAAAAAGCCCACTGTAGCTCGCGCTGCAGTGGGCTTTTTGGTGGTGTGGCCGAACTATTGTTCAGTCACGGGTCAGGCTGTCACTCCGGCAGAGCCAGGGCAGTCAGTGTGCCGCCTGTCTGCAGTACGACGTACTGTTTGCCTTCGTGCTGGAAGTTCATCATGCCGTAGCGGCTGATATCCGGTGTTTCCACCTTGCCCAGCTGCTCGCCAGTTTCTTTATCAACCGCGAACAGTGCAGGCGTGCCGTCGCTCATGGTGCTTGAATACATCAGCATGGTGTCGGTCACTGTCATCGGAGCCACTGTGCCGGAGCCAGTGTTGCCAATGTCGATGCCTTCCAGGGCTGGATGATTCTTGATGCGATCAGGCGTTTCACCCACAGGGATCCACCACTTGTGATCGCCAGTGTTCAGGTCGATCGCAGTGATGCGGCTGAAGGGCGGCTTGAACAGTGGCAGACCCTGTGGTCCACGCACCAGTGCCGGACGCAGCGCAGCGTACTGAGCGAAGGTTGTACCTGTAGGCAGTTCCAGCATGGCGTCACGCTCTTGCGCAGGTGCCATGATGCGGTTTGTACAACCTTTACGGGAAGTTACAAACAGCGTGCCAGTGGTTGGGTCGCCGGCCGCCGGGCCGTCGATGTTCACACCACCGATGTCACCTGGACACCACAGTGAGCCTTGCAGACCCATGTCGTTGTCACGGTGCAGTGGCGGCTGGAACAATGGACCAATTTCAAACTCGGAGATCGCTTCGATCGCCTGCTGACGCAGTTCCGGTGTGAAGTCGATCAGGTCGTCGTGAGTCAGACCCTGCATGTCGTAAGGTGCTGGTTTGGTCGGGAACGGCTGGGTGGCCGACAGGACTTCACCTGGCATCTTGGACTGCGGTACCGGACGATCTTCGATTGGCCAGATTGGCTCACCGGTTTCGCGGTTGAACACGTAAGTGAACGCCTGCTTGGTGACCTGAGCCACAACAGGAACTGTGCGACCGTTCTGCTGAACATCCAGCAGTACCGGAGCCGTCGGGGTGTCGTAGTTCCAGACGTCCTTTTTAACCAGCTGGTAGTGCCATACGCGCTCACCAGTTGATGCGTTCAGTGCGATCAGGCTGGTGCCGTACAGGCCATCACCCTGCAGGTGACCACGATAGAAGTCGATGGACGGGCCATTGGTCGGGATGTAGACCATGTCCAGTTCCGGGTCGGCTGCAATCGGTGCCCAGGAGGAAATCTCACCGGTGTAGGCACGTGGATCTTCGATCTGGTTGCCGTCGCCATCCTTCCAGGTATCCCAGCCGAATTCGCCGCGATCAGGAATGATGTTGAAGGTCCAGGTGTGCTCGCCAGTCTTGGCATCAAAGCCCAGAATGTCGCCTGGGATGTTTTCGTAACGGGTCTGGTTGTAACCCTGCTCAGCAGAGTTACCCACTACCACTGTGCCATTGACGACGATGGGCGGAGAAGAGGCCGTGATGTAACCTTCTTCCAGCGGAATACCGTAGTATGGGTCAAACTCGTAACCATTGGCTTCGGCCAGGATCTTCTGCAGATCCACAACGCCTGTCTCAGGGAAGCCTTCAACGCCAATCTCGTGACCAAAACCTTCCAGCGGAGCACCAGTCTTGGCGTCCAGCGCTGTCAGGAAGAAAGCCGGGCTGATGATGTAGATGACGCCACGGCCATCCACTTCTGCATAACCAACACCCTTGCCGTAGTCTTTACGCATGGAGTATTCGTGACGGAAGGTGTGCGGCTCACGGTAGGACCAGATGGTCTCACCGGTTTCCGGATCGATCGCTACAACGTGGCGACGATCACCGGCGACGGTGTAAAGGACACCATCGATGTAACTGGGAGTAGAACGACCGCTGCTGGCCTGGAAGCTTGCGCCATCCCAGACCCACGCTGTCTGAAGGGATTCAAAGTTGTCGCCATTGATCTGGCTGGCTGGCAGATAACGGGTGTGGTCGTAGTCACCACCCAGAGTCAACCATTCAATCGATTCCTGTGCCGACACCAGCGCAGGCGACGCCAGGGCCGCACAGACGGCTGCGGACAGCAGGCCGGACAGCACAGGCTTGCGAACAAACCCACCTGCCAATTGCTTATTTTTCATCTTCACTTGCACTCTCCTCATCAAGCCGAAAACAGGATTCTGGCTTTTGTGGTTTTCTTTTATCCCCGTTGTTCATCGGAGCCTTTCCGCGCCCGACCAGAAACCCAGCCGTAAAGCCCCCCTTCTTAAGGCTTACTGACTCTGGCCGATCATTGCAGTGTTCAATGACAGGAAAGGACTTCAGAGAATACCGCAGAGTATGCCGCAAGTCCACAAACGCAGAGTCTGCCTGCCTTACATGGATTTCGACAGATCGATTTGCTAATTTATCTGCTAATCCCATTCAATGGTGCAGGAATCCGATATGACCCCCGAAACTCCCTCAGATGTTTTTCTCAAGCTGCGCAACCTCACACTGGGGGACTACCCGCAGCTCGCCAAGTTGATGGAGGCTGTTTACCCGGATATTGGCGGAGCCTGGCCGGAGTCGTCCATCAAACGCCTGATCAATGAATTTCCCGCCGGTCAGATTGTCATTGAGGACTCTGGCCAGCTGGTCGCCGCCGCCCTGACCATCTGCTGCAACTATGACCGTTTCAGCCGTCAGCACACCTACGAGGACCTGATCGGCCGTCGCGAGCACATGAAGCACGACCCGAACGGCGATGCGATGTATGGCATGGACCTGTTTGTCGACCCTGAATACCGGGATCTGCGCCTGGGCCGGCGCCTCTACGATGCCCGCAAGGACATCTGCCGCGACCTCAACCTGCGCGCCATCCTGGCTGGCGGCCGCATCACCAACTATCACAAATATGCCGACGATATGTCGCCGATGGAGTATATCGAGGCGGTTGACCACAAGGACATCCATGACCCTATCCTGAGCTTTCAGCTGGCCAATGATTTTGAGGTCAAACGCCTGCTCAAGGACTACAACCCGCAGGATGAAAAATCACAGGGTTACGCGACGCTGCTGGAATGGAACAACATCCTCTACGAACCGGAAAACCGCGATCTGAGCCAGCGCCGCAAATCGGTGGTGCGTGTCGGCATATTGCAGTGGCAGATGCGTCTGACCAAGTCGTTTGATGACTGGGTATCGCAGGTGGAGTATTTCGTCGACACCTTTGCCGACTACCAGGCAGACTTTGTGCTGTTTCCGGAATTCTTCAACGCGCCGTTGATGGGCCTGGGTGACCAGAGCAATCAGTTCGAGGCAATCCGCTTTCTGTCTACATTTGCAGAAAAAACCATTGAGACCCTGTCGGAATTTGCCATCACCTATAATATCAACATCATCGCAGGCAGCATCCCGGTGATGGAGGATGAAAAGCTGTTGAACAAGGCCTACCTGTGTCGGCGCGACGGTACCGTAGACGCGCAGGCCAAGCTGCATATCACACCACACGAACGTCGCGACTGGGTCATCGACGGCGGTGACAAACTGAAGGTATTTGATACCGATGCCGGCCGTATTGGTATCCTGATCTGCTACGACGTGGAGTTCCCGGAGCTGTCGCGCCTGCTGGCCAAACAGGGCATGGACATTCTGTTTGTCCCGTTCTGGACAGATACCAAAAACGGTTTTCTGCGCGTTCAGCGCTGCGCCCAGGCACGCGCCATCGAGAACGAATGTTACGTTGCTATTGGCGGCAGTGTCGGCAACCTGCCTCAGGTCCATAATGTGGATATTCAGTACGCTGAGTCGGCGGTTTACTCACCGTCGGATTTTGCTTTCCCGCATGACGCCGTGATGGCAGAAAGTACGCCAAACACCGAAATGGCACTGGTTGCCGACCTGGATCTGGACAAGCTGGTACAGGTCCGCCACGAGGGCTCAGTGACCAACGCCAAAGACCAGCGCAACGATCTTTACGAGATACGCTGGCTGGGTGAAGGCCCCGGCGTCGAGAAAGTGTAAGGCGCCTTACCTTACTCAGCAGCCACAGCGGCGGTGCTATCCACCTGCTCTACATGCAGTGTGTAGTCGCCCGTCGCTGCGGGCTCAAAGGTGTTAACGTAGACCGAGTAAAACGGATAGGTGGCGGTCAGCACGATCTGCGAGTCTGTGGTGTCGTCCTCGAAGTCGTCATTCTCATGCTGAAGCAGTACGTCCTGGCAGTATCCCACGCCAATCAGCAGATAGCTGTCGAAGTCAGTTGAGCGCAGTGTGAAGCTGTACGACTCTCCCTCAGTAGCCTCGAACTGAAAACAGTCAGCGTGAGTACCATCACTCATCATGGGGTGATCGCTGTTCAGCGCACCGCTGTGTATTTCGTCCAGCAACAGTCCGGTGCCACTATAGTCGATACCGGCAACAATCGGATCAGCTTCAGCAGCTGCTGACTCACTGGCATCAGTTTCCTGCGCTGAAGCGTAGCCCGCCATCAATGCCGCGGCAAAACAGACAGGTGCCAGACGACGCCTGGATGCGATTACAAACATGGATAAGTTACTCCTGAACTGATCAAACTTTACTCAGCATATCACGCAGCGCCTGCAGGGCATCGGCCATAACTGTGTCGAATTGCCACGGCGGATTCACCACCAGCATGCCGGATCCATGCATGCCGAACTCCTCGGCCTGCTCACCCACCACCCACTCGACAACCTGCGTTTCCAGTTGCTGACAAAGCTGTGACTTCAGCCACTCGCTGCGGTCGCGGGTTTTGCCCAGCATCGGATACCACAGTACCAGCACACCCGTTTGCCAGCGCCGGTTGACGCTCAGCAGGCTTTTGACGGCCTGCTGATAATCCCGCTTGTCTTCATAGGCCGGGTCAATCAGCAGCAGACCACGTTTCGGCTCTGGCGGCACCAGCCCTACCGCGCCTTCAAACCCGTCCCGGTGGTGAATACTCACTCGCGCATCACGCCCCATGTTCTCGCGCAGAATGTCGATCTCGGTGGTGTGTAATTCCATCAACTGTGCACGATCATTGTCGCGCAGCTGAGACTGGATAATCGCTGGCGAACCCGGGTAGTAAACTGGCGAGTCGCCAGTATCGACAGGGTTGCTGGCAGCCACCAGCTCCAGATAATCACGCAGCAATGGGTTATCACAGCCATGCTGCCGCCACGCCTCCCACAGGGGCAGAATGCCTGTGCTTGCCTCGCCGGTTTTGCGCGCCTGATCGCCGTCAAGGCGATACCAGCCGGCGCCGCTGTGCGTATCAATACAGCAGAATGGTTTGTCCTTTTTGTGCATTTGCTGCAGCAGCGCCAGCAGCACCAGGTGCTTGAGAACATCGGCATGATTGCCAGCGTGAAATGCGTGACGGTAACTGAGCATCAGTGGTTCAACATCAAGTCGGGATTGATTGGCGTTAAAAACCGGCATCATAGAGTAAATGGCGCTGGATTCGTAGTATCATGCGCCGCTATGAGATCACCCGAAACCGCCTCCGCTGCCTCCTACGCCTGGTTTGCCACCTGCGCCAAAAGCCTTGAACCCCTACTGCAGGATGAGCTGCAGTCGCTGGGCGCACAGGATATTCGCCAGACGGTGGCCGGCGTGTACTTTTCCGGTGCTCTGAGCACCGCGTACCGCGCCACCATGTATTCACGCATCGCCAACCGGGTGATCGTGATCCTGGCCGACCTGCCGGCGGCTGACGCCGAGCAACTTTATCAGGCAGCAGACAGCATCGACTGGCTGCAGCACATGCGCGCCTCGCACAGCTTTGCCATCAGCGCTTCTGGCACCAATCGACTGCTGCGCCACACCCAGTTCATCGCGCAGCGCGTCAAGGACGCGGTGGTTGACCAGTTTCGCGCATCGGGCCAGCAACGCCCCGACGTCGCCAAGCAGTCTCCTGACATCCGTATTCACGCCGTTCTGAAAAAAGACCGCGTGCTGCTGGGCATCGAACTGGCCAGCGGCAGCCTGCACCGCCGCGGCTACCGGGTTGAACAGGGTGATGCGCCCATGAAAGAAACTCTGGCCGCCGCGCTGCTGATCCGCGCCGGCTGGCCAGCGCTCTCGCAAGCGCCGCAGCCGGTCATTTACGACCCCATGTGCGGCGCTGGCACCCTGATCATTGAGGCAGTACTGATGGCCATGGATGTGGCGCCCGGCCTGCTGCGCGCCGACGGTTATTCTCGCTGGCTGCGCCATGACCAGAGCGCCATTGATGCGGTTCGCAAAGAGGCGGAGCAACGCCGTGATGCCGGCAAGACCTGGGCAGGCCAGGCGCTGGGCAGCGACCAGGATCTGCGGGCACTGGGTATGGCCCGCCGCAATGCGGAGCGAGCCGAAGTCTGGGACCACATTGAATTCAGCTCACACACGGTAAGTGAAGCCGTGGTAGAGATGCCTGTTACGCTGCTGATCACCAATCCGCCCTATGCCGAACGCCTGGGCGAAGACGCTGAAGTGATGACGCTTTATCAGCAGCTGGGCGGCCTGATCAAGCGCAACGCCATGGGTGCTCAGGCAGCCGTTTTCACGGCGCGACCCGAGTGGGGCAAGCTGCTGGGCATGCACAGTCATCGCCAGTACGCATTTTTTAACGGCCAGCTGCCTGCCAAACTGCTGCTGTTCAACGTCAATGATGACGCCATCTATCAGCGCTCGGCGCCAGCCGTCGACAGTGCCAATCAGGTCACCGAAGCAGCACTGGATGACGGCGGCCAGATGCTGGCCAATCGACTGCGCAAGAATCTGAAAAACCTGGGCCGATGGGCGCGTCAGCAGCAGATAGAAAATTACCGGCTGTACGACGCTGACATTCCTGAGTTTGCA
Organism: Pseudohongiella sp. SYSU M77423; assembly: GCF_029911965.1. Lineage (NCBI taxonomy): Bacteria > Pseudomonadati > Pseudomonadota > Gammaproteobacteria > Pseudomonadales > Pseudohongiellaceae > Pseudohongiella > Pseudohongiella sp. SYSU M77423. The sequence goes on from NZ_JARYTH010000001.1 coordinate 335,094, forward strand.
TTCGCCATTGATATCTACGTGGACGAGCAGCAACAGGTCCATGCGCACGTGCAGGAATACAAACCGCCTGCCACCGTCAATGAGGCCGATGCCGCACTGAGGCGGCGTCAGGCATTGCTGGCCGTGCAGCATGTGCTGTCACTGCCCGCATCACGTGTCAGCATCAAAGTACGCGAACGGCAGAAAGGCAAGCAGCAGTATCAGCCACTGCAGCAGGATGCGGAAGATATCGTTGTCAGAGAGGGCGAGGCCAGATTGCTGGTCAACCTGCACCGTTATCTGGACACCGGCCTGTTCCTGGATCATCGCCCGATTCGTCGCTACGTGCATGAAAACGCCAAAGACAAAGAGGTGCTTAACCTGTTCTGCTACACCGGCTCGGTAAGCGTGCAGGCAGCGCTGGGCGGCGCCAAGCGAACAGTCAGTGTGGATCTGTCCAGGACCTATCTGAGCTGGGCGCGTCGCAATCTGGCGCTGAACGAATTGAATCTGTGGCAGAACGAACTGGTCGAGATGGACTGTATGGTCTATCTGCAAAAGTGCCGGCAAAGTTTCGATATGATCTTTCTGGATCCGCCGACCTTCTCAAACTCGAAAAGCACCAGCAATGTGCTGGATATCCAGCGAGACCATGTCACCTTGATCGAGCAATGCATGCAGCGGCTGCGGCCTGGCGGCGTGCTGATATTTTCCAACAACATGCGCCGCTTCAAACTGGATCCCTCGGTCACTGAAAAATACAGGGTCGAGGATTACACCGCGCGCAGCCTGGACAAGGACTTTGCCCGGAATGCGCGCATACACCAGACCTGGCTATTGCGGGCCTGATCGCTGCGCTTGCTCCAACCGCTCCGTCAAATCCTGGTGCAGCGATCGCCGCAGCGAGTAAGCCATAAACACCAGCAGGACGCAGAATGGGAAACCCAGCGTGGTGATCACGTTCTGCAGCGCATCCAGACCACCACCCAGCATCAGTGTGCCAGCAATTGCACCCAGCAGGAATGTCCAGAAAATGCGCTGACGCACCAGGCTGGGCTGTATGTCATTGCGTGAAAGCTGATCCACTACCAGCGCGGCCGAATCGGCCGAGGTTGTCAGGAAAACCACGATCACTATCAGGCTTATGCCCGACATCAGCGTCGGCAGCGGGAAAGTTGCCAGGAAATCGAATAGCGCGATAGCAACGTTATTTTCCACCTGGGTTACCAGATCGATTCCCTGATTCAGTTCCTGATCGATAGCCGCCAGACCAAACACAGAGAACCACACCAGCGTGAATGCCATGGGCGCCAGCAGTGCGCCAAGTACAAACTGCCTGATGGTGCGCCCGCGTGAAATACGCGCAATAAAAATGCCTACATACGGTGCCCAGGAAATCGTCCATGCCCAGTAGAACACCGTCCAGCTTTGCTGCCAGCTGGTGCCCTGGTACGCCTCCGTCCAGAAGGCCATCCACGGCAGGTTCTGCATGTAATTGCCAAAATTCTGCACAATGCCAGAGGTGATAAACAGCGTCGGCCCAGCCAGCCAGACAAACAGCATCACGATCAGCGCCAGTACAATATTGATTTCAGAAAGCCGCTTTATGCCGCGATCCAGCCCCAGCGCAACAGAGACAGTGGCTATGATGGTGATAACGGCCACGATGACGATTTGCGACATTACACCTATTGGCACGCCAAACACCACATTGAGACCGCTATTTAATTGCAGCGTACCCAGGCCGACAGAAACCGCCACTCCAAACAGCGTGCCCAGTAGCGCGATGATGTCGATGGTCCAGCCGATAGGCCCGAAAATACGATCACCCAGCACCGGATAAAACACACTGCTGATGCGCATTGGCAGATTCTTGCGATAACTGAAGTAAGCAATCGCCAACGCTGGGAGTGTGAAGATTGTCCAGGTGTGCAGGCCGAAATGGTAGAGCGCCACATTCATGGCATGTTTGGCAGCGTCCACCGTTTGTGGCTCGATACCTGCCATGGGCGGATTGGCGAAGTGTGATAGTGGCTCCGCCACCCCCCAGAACATCAGGATGGTGCCGATACCTGCGGCAAACAGCATCGCAAACCAGGTCTCGGTGCTGTACTGCGGAGTCTCTTCATCTGCACCCAGGCGAATACCGCCATATTTGCTGAAGGCAATCCAGATCAAAAAAATCAGCAGCCCGGACACACTTGCTACATAAAACCAGCCGAAGTACTGGAAGGTGAAACTACCCACCAGGCCAAAGGCATATGCAAACGGCTCGTGGAACGGAATGGCGAACGCCACAAACACAATCGCGATCGCGGCAGCCGTGACGAATATTTGCGGTATCGCATTCAGTCCCAGCCTGTTGCCCAGACGCTCAAACATTCCGCCCTCCTCTTTAGATTGTTATACCAGCTCCGCCAGCAAGGATTTTTCGTAGGTTTTCAGGCTGCCTGCCTGCCCCTGAGTGATCAGTTGCACCCAGTTCGGGTTGGCAATCAGGGCACGGCCAACAGCCACCAGATCAAACTCGTCGGCATCCAGACGCTGCAGCAGCTCCTGAATGTCTGCCGCATCGGCCTGACCGCCCTGGAAGGTTGTAATGAATTCTTCATTAAGGCTGACACTGCCGACAGTGATAGTTGGTTTGTTGAGCAGGCGACGTGTCCAGCCGGCCAGATTCATGCCGGAACCTTCGAATTCCGGCTCCCAGAAACGACGCTGACTGCAATGGAAGATATCCACGCCTGCGTCGGAGATTGGTTGCAGCACTTCTGCCAGCTGCTCCGGCGTTTCGGCCAGTCGCGCGTTGTAGTCCTGCTGCTTCCACTGCGAGAAACGGAAGATGATGGGGAAATCCTCGCCCACCTCCGCACGGATCGCCTGGACGATCTCAACCGCAAACTGACTGCGTTTGGCGCGCGAACCGCCGTACTGGTCACTGCGCTGATTCAGCCCTTCCCACAGAAAGTCATCAATCATGTAGCCGTGCGCGCCGTGAATTTCCAGCGCATCAAAACCAAGCTTTTTGGCGTTACCACCGGCTTCGCCAAAGGCTTTGACGATATTGTCAATTTCGGCTGTTGTCAGTGGCTCACCCACTTTTTTGCCGGGCAGCGCATAACCGGATGGTGTCGCGCTGGGGAAATCAGGATACGGACCTGTGCCAGGCTTGCGCGCACAACCGACATGCCAGAGCTGGGGAGCGATCTTGCCGCCAGCCTTGTGGACGGCATCCACTACCTGCTTCCAGCCGGCCAGCGCTTCATCGGTGTGGAAATTGGGGATTTTGCTGTCGAAGGAAGCAGCCTTGTGTCCGACCGTAGTACCTTCAGTGATAATCAGACCCACATCGCCTTCGGCGCGGCGTCGATAATAGTCAACCACCAGCTGATGTGGCACACCGTCTGGCGAAAACTGACGTGTCATGGGCGCCATAACAACGCGGTTTTTCAACTGTAGCTTGGGGCTTTCGAAGGGTTTCAGCAAAACATCCAGTGAAGCATTCGACGACATATTTTCTTTTTCCTGTGAATTGAAAACAAAAAGGGCCGCTCCTGTCAGGAAGCAGCCCCTTTGTATACGTACTGCTTGTTTAATCAGCCTACCATAGCGGCTGGTCAGGCTGATTTCAACAATTTACTCGGATGGTAGATCCGTGTAGGAGAAGTAACCAATGAACATCTCCTCCCAGCTCTGCAGGCCACCGTATGCCGTTACGGTAGGATCAGGCACACCCGGGTTGTACTCGGAGTTGTCAAACAGACCCTCTACCACTACGCGCGAGCCAGCCGGAATGACCATGGGCTCGTCCATGCGGTAAGTGGGCTGCCAGGCAAAGTTGTAGTTGGCAACGTTGATGATGTCTTCCTGCGTGTTGTCAGGATAGATCACGCGGGCTGCCATGGACTTGCCACGGTAGTGCATGTGCGCACGGAAGCCGTACAGCAGGATGTCCTCTTCAAACACGTGAGTTGCTGCCATTTCGTGCTCCATGGCACCCGGCGGAATCACGATGTTCTCAGTACGGTTACCGGGAGACACTGAGTAAGTGTGGAACTCCAGGTTTGGCTCCTCGTCATCCTCATAAAACCACAGACCGACACGGGTGTTGTCGACAGTCTCCTGGCCGAATGAGGTGTAGTGGATGCTCATGCGCAGCGCGGAATCTTCAGGCACCCGAATACCAGTACCTGCCGGAAACTCGGTGGCGTATTCCTTACCAGGCGCATAACCTTCCAGGAACTCGCGACGCGGATCATTGACCGCCTCGTCGATCATGCCTTCTTCCTGGGGTTCATCAGCGACGACATAGGACAACAGGTGGTGCAGAACTCGTTTGTCGCCCGGGATAAACTGAACCGCTTTTACCCACTTCTCCTCGCCAAACTCCAGAGGAATTACCGAGTCGATATAGTCGATAACACCTGTGGCAGGCACGGTGAAGCTGGGGACATCGATAACAACGTCCGGCTCGGCCCCGTTATACTGCCACTCACTTTGTGGCGGCTGTATCTGGGTTAATGGGTCAACTCCCGCATCAGCTACGACTGCCCAGCTCGAGGCCAGCAGCATTGCAGCAGTCAAACTCGTTTTTTTCATTGTCACTGCTCCTGTCGTTGGAAATGGAATATCACTCGACCTTGATCGTATGCCACAAAACAGTGCGGCTCAAGCTTTGAAATCAATGCTTTGCAACAAAGTGTTACCACAAAAAAATGGGGCGCGCTGATTGACAGCACGCCCCATTCCTTTGCTAAGCAATTGATTTAATTGGGCACGTCTGTGTACGAGAAGTAACCAATAAACATTTCTTCCCAGCTCTGGGGACCACCGACGGCCGGTACGGTCGGGTCGGGGTTGCCAGGGTTGTACTCGGAGTTGTCAAACAGACCTTCCACAACCACGCGGGAGCCTGCCGGCAGAACCATTGGCTCGTCCATGCGGTAGGTAGGCTGCCAGGCAAAGTTATAGTTGGCCACGTTGATGATCTGCTCCTGGGTATTGTCAGGATAGATCACGCGGGCTGACATGGATTTGCCGCGATAGTGCATGTGCGCACGGAAACCATGCAGGACAATGGCGTCCTCAAACACATGGCTGGCCGCCATTTCGTGCTCCATGGCTCCCGGCGGAATGTGCAGCCGCTCGGCACCATTGGCGGACACTGAGTAGGTGTGGTATTCCAGCTCGGGCTGGTCATTCTCATCAGCAAACCACAGACCCACACGAGTGTTGTCGACAGTTTCCTGGCCGAATGATGTGTAGTGGATGCTCATACGCAGCGCAGAGCCCACAGGCACTTTGATGCCAGTATTTTCAGGAAATTCAGTGGCATATTCCTTACCAGGCGCATAGCCTTCCAGGAATTCGCGGCGCGGGTCGTTGGATGCTTCATCAATCATGCCTTCGTTGTTGCCATCATGGGCCACAACATAAGACAGCAGATGGTGCAGGACGCGCTTGTCGCCAGGAATGAACTGCACGGCCTTGACCCACTTTTCCTCTTCGAATTCGAGAGGAATCACCGAGTTGATGTAGTCGATTACACCGGTGGCAGGTACAGTAAAGCTGGGCACTTCGATAATCTGGTCAGGATTGGAACCGTCATAGGTCCATTCGTTTGACGGTGGCTGGATCTGTGTCAGGGGATCTACACCTGCGTGCGCCTGAACTCCCCAGGCGGCAGCCAGCGCAAATGCAGCGGTCAGGCTTTTTATTCTCATTTTCCTTGTCCTCGTGCGGGAATTTTGTGTTCTGCACACAAACTACCTTGCATTAAGGCCGACTCTAAACCACAGATTCCAGTAAAGCAATAGTGTTAAAGGGGACGGAGGGATTTAGCAAGCTAAATCCCTCCGTCCCTTTAGGCCCTCTTGGGTCCCTTAACACAAAAAAAAGCCGCCCTAAGGCGGCTTTTTTTGATGCTTGTCAGCGCATTATCAGTTACGCGGTGAGCCAGCATTGATCCAGTGTACGAGGATCTGACGTTCTTCAACCGGCATGTTGCCTGCGTTGATCCAGGTACGGACCGTGGGGTCGACCTGCATCGGAGGCATACGCTTGGTCATGAGAACCTCTTTGATCATCGGGCTCCAGCCCTGAATCATCATGTGGCTGTTCATGGCAAATGGACCGATACCGCCTTCAACGTGACAGCCAACGCAACGCTCGATCAGGATCGGCGCTACTTCAGTTTCGTAATCAGGCGCTTCTGCCTGGTAACGATCACGCATCGGGAATTCAAGTGCACAGCCTTCGGCTGCCTCAAAGTCCACATTTACGGTTTCCATCTGACGGCTGTCAGCGCCGTCGGCCAGAACGGCTTCCAGCACAGTGCCCAGCTCGTGACGCGCCCACTGAGCGGGCATCGGGCCACGGTACAGAACATTCATACGAACCGGATCCACTACAACCACCTGACCGGCTTTATCGATGCCCAGGGCATCAGCAACGAGCTGGCCGTCGTCATCCATGATAGGGAAGTCATAATTCCAGACTGCTTCCTCGGCACGGATGTCATCACGCTCGTCTTCCACTGATGAATTGATCATCAGGAAGCTCACGCCACGGTGGTCGAAATTGGTACGCAGCTGCTTGTAGCGCGCGATGTTTTCCTGGTTGGCGGTACAACCTGCCTGCTGGGAAACGATCACGACTGCTTTATTGAACGCATACTTGCTCAGCTGGTGGGCCTTGCCCGTATTGTCGATCAGGTTGAAATCGCCAACCCGATCCGCTGCTTGAGCGTTGAAACTGATGGCAGCCGCTACTGTGAACAGCGCCAGCAACTTTGATGTTTTCATGGTGAACTAACCCTCATTCTCTCTCTGGATATTTCTGCGGAACACTTGCGTCAAATACGTCACTAACGAAACGCCCTGCAACATATTATTGTTTTGATAACTTATTGGTCACAATACTACAGGATTGCAGATAGGCAAGGATACTACAGTTTGCCTGTCCGAATCTTAATCTGGCGCAAACTTGAGGCGCTATTCAGATTCACGTCGCCCGCGCAAAACCAGATAAGACTGACAAACAAAAGGGGCCGCTTCTCAGGGAAGCAGCCCCTGGTGTTGTTGTGCTGCTCTATCAGTTACTTGCTACTGCCAACTTAGTCGTTGGTGGTGTAAGAGAAGTAACCAATGAACATTTCTTCCCAGCTCTGCAGACCACCCATGGCATCCACGGTTGGATCCGGTACACCAGTGTTGTACTGAGAGTTGTCGAACAGGCCTTCAACCACTACGCGAGAACCAGCAGGCAGAACCATTGGCTCATCCATGCGGTAAGTTGGCTGCCACGCAAAGTTGTAGTTAGGGATGTTGATGATCTCTTCTTCAGAGTTGTCCGGATAGATCACACGTGCTGCCATGGACTTGCCACGGTAGTGCATGTGAGCACGGAAACCGTACAGAGTGATCTCATCTTCGAACACGTGAGTCGCAGCAGACTCGTGCTCCATGGCACCCGCAGGAATCTGGATCTGATTCATCGGAGTGGCCACTGAGTACGTGTGGTACTGATACTCTGGCTCATTGTTTTCGTCAGCGAACCACAGACCAACACGGGTGCTGTCAGTAGTTTCCTGGCCGAATGAAGTGTAGTGAATGCTCATGCGCAGAGCTGAACCTTCAGGCACGTAGATACCAGTGTTCTCAGGGAACTCGGTGGCATATTCCTTACCAGGCGCGTAGCCTTCCAGGAATTCGCGACGTGGGTCGTTTACAGTCTCGTCCAGCATGCCGTCGCCAGCGTCAGGCGTATCAGCAACAACGTAGGACAGCAGGTGGTGAAGAACGCGCTTGTCACCTGGGATGAACTGAACAGCTTTCACCCACTTGTCTTCGCCGAATTCCAGCGGGATTACAGAGTCGATGTAGTCGATCACGCCAGTGGCAGGAACGGTGAAGCTAGGTACGTCAACAACGTAGTCCGGCTCTGATCCGTCGTGGAACCACTCGGCAGTTACTGGCTCAACCTGGGTCAGCGGATCAACGCCGTCCTGGGCATAAGCCTGGAAGCTGACTGCAGCTGCTGCCGCAGCCAATGCTGTCATCGTGAATTTTTTCATAAGGAATTCCTCCCGCAGGTTTAAGCGGTTGCACGTCTGTCGGGACCATTCCCGCCAACATCTTCCGCCATACTGTCTTACACAATACGTTCTTTCTTGCTCTTGTGATCAGTCGTCACGACTGTCTTAATTCTGCAAACTGCATCGGTTACAGTGTTAAGCATTGGCGATGATGCTAAACCAACTTTTTCCGGTAGTACAACGATTGCCACTGCATTTTTGCAACAAAGTGTGTCGAGTATACGCTCTGTAATTTTGCTACATCCCTTGTCAATCAAGCGTTTCCGGGTATGGTAGACATGTCACCAGCCCCGTGTCGACTTGCCCTTCAGCCACGCGTATGATGGCTCTACACAATATATATCGGCCGCTGAAGGCCAATCATTAATCTGTGTTTTCAGGCAAGGTCGGCGGAGGAGCTGATGCTGCGAACCATGACACGCAATCCTGCCCGAATATTTCACTGGCTGGCCACTTCAGTGGCAATTCTGGCCCTTGTTGCCGTTTTTGCTGAAGTCGAACCTGTCAACGCTCAGGATACCAGTGTCCGGGCAAGCATCATTCAGGTTGCTCTGGACGGGCCCGTCGGCCCAGCCAGCGCAGACCATATTATCCGCGCCATCGACCAGGCGGCAGAAAGCAACTCGCAACTGCTGATCATACAGCTAAACACTCCCGGAGGACTGGATGCGGCCATGCGCGACATGGTCAGCGCGATTCTCGCATCACCGGTCCCGGTGGCCACCTGGGTGGCGCCATCCGGCGCGCGGGCTGCCAGTGCGGGCACCTATATTCTGATGGCCAGCCACGTCGCTGCAATGAGTAATGCGACCAATGTCGGTTCTTCCACGCCAGTCTCTGCCGGCGGCTCGGGAGAAGACCTGGACGATAAAATAATCAACGATGCAGCTGCCTACCTGGAAGGTCTCGCCGAATTACGTGGCCGCAATGTGGACTGGGCTCGCCAGACGGTGACCGACGCAGCAAACATCAGCGCCACCGAAGCGCTGCAACTGGGCGTAATCAACCTGGTTGCCGATGACCAGCAGCAACTGCTCGCACAACTGGACGGTCGAAATATCGAAACTGAAGCCGGCCAGATCACTCTGAACACGCAGGACGCAGCAGTCGAGACAATCCATACAAACTGGCGATACGACTTCCTCAGCATTATCACCAATCCCAACATTGCCTATATCCTGCTGATGGTCGGTGTCTACGGCCTGATACTGGAGTTCTACAACCCTGGTGGCGGCATCGCTGGCACCATTGGCATCATCAGCCTGCTGGTCGGTGCCTACGCCCTGCAACTGCTGCCGATCAGTTACGCGGGGCTGGCACTGATCGTGATCGGGATCGCCATGATGGCCTTCGAGGTTATTACACCCACCTTCGGTGTGGCTGGGGTTGGGGGAGTGATTGCTTTTGCGCTGGGCTCCGTCATGCTGATGGACACCAATGACCCGGCCTGGCAGATATCGCTGTCACTGGTGGCGGCAATCACTGTAAGCACCGGCGCGCTGGTCGTTTTTGTACTCGGTGCCGCCCTCAAGGCGCGTAACGCAAAAGTAACCACTGGCGTGGAAGCAATGACCGGCGCATTAGCCATTGCCCGCGAAGATTTCGAGACACGAGGACACGTCCAGCTTCACGGTGAAATATGGCAGGCGGTCAGCAGAACACCTGTGCGAAAGGGAGATCAACTGCAGATTGACCACGTTGACGGACTAACACTACACGTCAGTGCGGCGCAGGCAGCGCCCAACGACACACATTCGAACCAGCATTAAGGAGGCATCATCATGGAAGTATTCAGCATGGCACTCATTGCCATTTTTCTCGGCCTGCTTTTCAGCACCTTCCGCATTCTCAAGGAGTACGAGCGCGGCGTGATCTTTATGCTCGGCCGTTATCACAAGGTCAAAGGCCCGGGCCTGATCATGGTCATCCCCATCATTCAGCAGATGGAAAAAGTCAGTCTTCGCACAGCCGTCTGGGACATCCCATCACAGGATCTGATCACGCGCGACAACGTCTCCGTCAAGGTCAATGCGGTACTGTATTTTCGGGTGACCGATCCCCAGAAAGCCATCATCAACGTTGAAGATTTCATGGAGGCCACCGGCCAGCTGGCCCAGACCACACTGCGTTCCGTGCTGGGCCAGCATGAGCTGGATGAACTGCTGTCCGAGCGCGAACGCATGAATGCCGACATTCAGGACATTCTGGACCAGCAGACAGACGACTGGGGCATCAAGGTGTCCAATGTCGAAATCAAGCATGTAGATATAGATGAGAGCATGATCCGCGCCATTGCCCAGCAGGCAGAGGCAGAACGCTCCCGGCGCGCCAAGGTCATTCACGCGGCCGGCGAGTTCGAAGCCTCACAGAAACTGGTTGAAGCTGCCCGCCAGCTGGCCTCGCAGCCAGAATCAATTCAACTGCGTTATTTGCAGACATTGACAGAAATTGCCGGCGAACAAAATTCAACTATTGTATTCCCGCTACCGATGAACCTGCTGGAATCCCTTAATCGCATGACTGGCAACAAACCTGATAAAGAATAATTCACGCAACACGCCCGCTGCAGGGCCTGACAGTCAGGGCTCTGCAGCAGAACACTTGTTCAATTGAAACCGGCTCATTATGTAGTATTACTACACAATCCTGCAGATACTGAGAAATCCCTGCCAGTTAACGACAGTTGTCTGCAATTTCAACGCAACTGTGTGGACTGTGCGCTGGATTTTAGCGGTTAATTACTATATTCTTCCGCACCTTGCCGACATGGATGGCACACCTCTGATTAGCAACTGCTGAGACTCCAACTGCTGACTAAGAATCCGGGAAACATGAAACAGACATCTGATACCAGCAAAACCAAAAAAACCACTCAATACGTCTTCAACTTCGGTAGCCAGACAGACGGCAATGCCAAAATGCGCGAGCTGCTCGGCGGCAAAGGCGCCAATCTGGCGGAAATGGCCGCCATTGGCCTGCCCGTTCCACCCGGCTTCACCATCAGCACAGAGGTCTGCACCTATTTTTATGCTCACGAGCGCAGCTACCCCAAGACGCTGAGCAAAGACGTTAAAAACGCCATCAATCTGGTCGAAAAGCAGATGAAGCGTGAATTCGGCAGTCGCGACAACCCGCTGCTGGTATCTGTCCGCTCAGGCGCCCGCGACTCCATGCCCGGCATGATGGACACCATCCTGAACCTGGGTCTGAACGACGAAACCGTCGAAGGTCTGTCCAACATCTCCGGCAACCCACGCTTTGCATGGGACTGCTACCGCCGCTTCATTCAGATGTATGGCGATGTTGTCATGGGTGTCCAGGCAGCCAATGAAGAATCCGAAGATCCTTTCCACGCCCTGCTGGACGACCTTAAAAAGTCGCTCGGCAAAGAGCTGGACAATGAGCTGACTGCCGACGAACTGAAGCAGCTGGTTGAGCGCTACAAGCTGCTGATCAGCAAACAGACTGGCAAGAGCTTCCCGCAGGATGTCTATGAGCAGCTGTGGGGCGCGGTGGGCGCCGTTTTCGGCTCATGGAAAAATGACCGCGCGATTCTCTACCGTCAGCAATACGGCATTCCGGCAGAATGGGGCACGGCTGTTAACGTACAGGCCATGGTGTTCGGTAATGCCGGCGACGACAGTGGCACTGGCGTGGCCTTTACGCGCGACCCGGCGACTGGCGAGAAAGTGTTTTACGGCGAATACCTGACCAATGCCCAGGGCGAAGACGTAGTTGCCGGTGTCCGCACACCCAAGGCCATCGCCGCCATGGCCCAGGAGCTGCCCAAGAATTTTGCCGACCTGGAGAAAGTCCGTGCACGCCTGGAGAAACACTTCAAGGATATGCAGGACTTCGAATTTACCATCGAAAATGGCCGCCTGTTCATTCTGCAGACCCGCAACGGCAAGCGCACGGGCCTGGCTGCGATTCGTATCGCCGTGGAAATGAACAAAGAAAAGCTGATCGACCAGAAAACCGCACTGCTGAAAATCCCGGCCGAGTCGGTTGATACCCTGCTGGTACCGGTGTTCGACGAAAAAGCACAAAAAGCCGCGCAGTTAATCTGCAAGGGCCTGCCAGCGGGTCCTGGTGCCGCCACCGGTCGCATCGCCTTCACTGCCGCACAGGCTGAAGTCGAAGCCCGCAAAGGCAACAAAGTTATCCTGTGCCGATCCGAGACTTCCCCGGATGACCTCAAGGGTATGCTGCACTCCCAGGGCATTCTGACCACCCGCGGCGGCGTATCCTCGCACGCGGCGCTGGTTGCCCGCCAGCTGGGTAAAGTCTGCGTCTGTGGTGCCGGTGACATCACCATCAACTACGAAAAGAAAACGCTGACTGCCAACGGTATCGTGCTGAAGGAAGGTGACTACATCTCCATCAACGGCACCACTGGCTCCGTTTACAAGGGCCTGATCGAAAGCGCGGACTCCGAGGTCAAGCGTGTTCTGGAAGGCACCCTGAAGCCCTCTCAAAGCTACACCTATGAGCTGTTCCAGACGGTCATGGACTGGTCTGACAAATATCGTCGCCTGCGTATCCGCACCAATGCCGATACGCCCGCCATGGCACAGCAGGCCGTAGCCTTCGGCGCCGAAGGTATTGGTCTGTGCCGCACGGAGCACATGTTCTTTGAAGGCAGCCGCATCGATGATATGCGCCAGATGATTCTGGCTGTCGATGGCGTGCAGCGCCGTGAAGCGCTGAAGAAACTGCTGCCAATGCAGAAAAAAGACTTCGTGGGCCTGTTCAAGGCCATGGCTGGCCGTCCTGTGACCATCCGTCTGCTGGATCCACCACTGCACGAGTTCCTGCCACAGGATGACGCAGTGCGCCGTCAGCTGGCCGACAAACTGGGTCTGCCACTGGAATTTGTAATTGACCGCATCAAGGCGCTGCATGAAGAAAACCCCATGCTGGGCTGCCGCGGCTGTCGTCTGGGTATCCTGTATCCGGAAATTACCGAAATGCAGGTGCAGGCAATATTCGAAGCCGTCGCCGAAATAAGCACTGGCAAAAACGCCATCGAAGTTCACCCGGAGATCATGATCCCGCTGGTAGGCTTCAAGGCAGAGCTGGCCGACCAGCTGTCCATCGTGCGTCGTGTCGCTGACGAAGTGATGAAGAAAAAAGGTATCAAGATCAAGTACATGGTTGGCACCATGGTCGAAGTACCACGTGCCGCGATCACGGCAGACGAAATTGCCGAACACGCCGAATTCTTCAGCTTTGGCACCAACGACCTGACTCAGACCACGCTGGGCCTGAGCCGCGACGACATGGGCATGTTCTACGACGAGTACCAGCAAAAGGAAATCTACTCCAAGAACCCGTTTGCCAGCCTCGACAAGACCGGCGTGGGCAAATTGATGCAGTTTGCTGTCGCCAACGGACTCAAGACACGCAAAGACCTGAAGCTGGGTATCTGCGGTGAGCACGCCGGCGATCCGGACTCGATCGATTTCTGCCACAATCTGGGATTGAACTACGTCAGCTGTTCACCACCCCGTGTACCGATCGCCCGTCTGGCTGCGGCGCAGGCGGCACTGCGCTCCGCGTAAGTCGCCAAACGGCCAAACAGAAAGGGCCGACCCGCTTAAGCAGGTCGGCCCTTTTTACATCTGAATCCCGGGTGGGTGAAAGCGGCTGACTGAAAGATGGTTCAGATGCTTTACCGGTTGAGCACCCCAGCCAGTACCTCACGGCTTTCCGCGGGCACGGCGACCAGATCGTCCTGTCCTGTCGAGCGCCACTCGGTCACGGGCGCAAGCTGATACTCACCAGTCACCCGAGCACGCGCATTACGCGATCTCGCCCGCCGCCCGTTGGCATCACGACTCACAAAGGCATACAGCTCGTAGTCAGCAGGCAGTGTCTCCAGAACATCCTCCATGGATTTGAAGGACAGCTCACCATCGTAGGTCAGTTCAAACACGACCACGGGGCGGTGCTGTGCCAGCGTTTGTGACAGCCCCCGCAGTGCTGGCTTCTCGAAACCCTCCACATCCATCTTGATCAGGTGGATTTTTTCCAGTTCCAGCGTTTCCAGAAAGTCATCCCCTTTCACCAGCTGCAGCTCACCAATCGGCTGGTTGCCCTTGGCGACCGAGCTCTGGTCAAAAGAGCCGATACCCTTGTTGCGCCCGGTCGGTGCATAAAATGGCAGCGAGGCGTTAGCATCGCTGAGCCCGACCGGATGGATAGCCACGTTTTCAATGTTATTTTTCAGAACCCGCGATACCAGCACATCGCGCACCGGCGGGTAGGGCTCGAAAGCATGCACGCGACAGGCGTGGTTGGACATGAAGAGCGTATGCTGACCGACATTGGCGCCGATATCTATAAAACAGCGGTCACCCTCGGGTACCAGGCTGGTCAAGGTATCACGCAGGAAAAACAGGACCGGTTTCTCGAATGCACCAAAATAGTAAACTGCATAGTCGATGTTGTTGTTCAGGTTGCCATCGTAACGCAGCCCGAAAAAATCTGCCTGAAACGGATAATCAGCATCAGCGCGGCGCGACAGCCGCTTGAACAGTGGCCTGTACCACTGTCGATGGCTGCCCTGACGCTTCCACAGCCAGCGCCCCAAACGATCGATCAGAGCCATACTAACTCACTCCATGTACTCATTATTCTTGTTCTGCGCCACACTGTGCACAAGACAACACATTAGTGCATGATACGGCTTTGACCCATTAAAAACAGCCCAATTTTGGGGATATCTAAAATCGGCGTTTTACCGCTGAGTGGCCTTTGCTACAATGCCCGGCATCACCCCTGCCACGGCTGAAGGAGAATGAACCCAGCATGAGCACTGAACTCACCAAAGTTGTCGATTTTTACCCGCCCGAAACATTCCAGCGCATGAAAGCACTGGCTGACACCAAGGAAACACCCTTTGTGGTGATTGACCTGCAAACGATCAGTGAGCATTACGACACTTTATGTGAGTTTTTCCCTTACGCTTCGGTTTATTACGCGGTCAAGGCGAATCCGGCCCCCGAGATCCTGACGCTGCTGCGTGACAAGGGTTCCAACTTTGACGTGGCGTCCATTTACGAGCTGGACAAGCTGCTGAACCTGGGCGTGTCGGCAGACCGTTGCAGCTACGGCAACACCATCAAGAAAAGCAAAGACATCCGATACTTCTACGAGAAAGGTGTACGCATGTACGCCACTGACTCGGAAGCTGACCTGCGCAACATCGCGCGCGCCGCTCCAGGCTCGCGGGTATACGTCCGCATCCTGACCGAAGGCAGCCATACCGCCGACTGGCCATTGTCACGCAAGTTTGGCTGTCATACCGACATGGCCATCGATCTGTTGATCCTGGCCCGCGAGCTGGGTCTTGAGCCCTATGGCATTTCCTTCCACGTCGGTTCGCAGCAGCGCGACATCGGTGTCTGGGACGCGGCAATTGCCAAGGTCAAAGTGATCTTCGAGCGTCTGCGCGAAGAAGATGGCATCGTGCTGAAGATGATCAACCTTGGCGGTGGTTTCCCGGCCAACTACATCATGCGGGCGAACACGCTGCCCACCTACGCCGAAGAAATTACCCGTTTTATTACCGAAGACTTTGGTGATGAGTTCCCGGAAATCATTCTGGAGCCAGGTCGTTCACTGATCTCCAACTCGGGTATTCTGGTGTCTGAAGTGGTGCTGATTTCACGCAAGTCGCACACTGCCCTGCACCGCTGGATCTTTACCGATGTCGGCAAGTTCTCCGGGCTGATCGAGACGCTTGACGAAGCCATCAAGTTCCCGATTTATACCGAGAAAGGTGGTGAGGCCGAAGAAGTGATTATCGCCGGCCCTACCTGCGACAGTGCTGACATCATGTACGAGCAGTACAAGTACGAGCTGCCTCTGAACCTGGCGACCGGCGATCGTATGTACTGGTTCTCGACCGGCGCCTACACCACCAGCTACAGCTCGGTGGAGTTTAATGGATTTCCGCCACTACGCTCGTATTTCGTCTGACAAATTCACTGAAGTCGTCGCCGGGCAACGGCGGCGAAATGTGATATCCCTGCAGGTAGTCGCAGCGGTGGTTTCTCAAGAACGCCGCCTGCGACTCCGTCTCAACTCCTTCAGCGACCACCTTGATACCCAGCTTGGAGGCCATCAGCAGAATGGTTTCCACCAGAGTGGTTTCCGTGGCATTGCTTTCCAGATTCTTGACAAAGGATCGGTCAATTTTGACAGATGAAACCGGGAAGCGACTGAAGTAGCTCAAGCCGGAATAGCCTGTGCCAAAGTCATCAATGGCGATACGCACACCAGCGCTGTCGATGTCGGCCAGCACCTTGCTGATGCCCGCAGTCTCGTCTACCAGCACACGTTCCGTGATTTCTATAGTCACCGCGACGTTGTGGCTCATCTGCAGCTCACGCAGCCAGTCCTGTGCGTCGTCATCACGCATATGCAACAGCCTTGGTGATACGTTGACAGACAGACTGACAGCCCTGCCCAGCTGACCGTTGAGTTCGCGAATGAACTTCAGCGACTTGCGCAGCACCAGCAGATCGATCCGGTTTATCAGGCCCCGCTCCTCGGCAATGGCAATAAAAGCGCCAGGCGTCACCCAATTACCATCTTCCCGCTGCCAGCGCACCAGGGCCTCACAGCCACTGACATAACCACTGTCTGCATCAACAACGGGCTGATAGAACACTTCCAGCTCGTCATTGTCTATTGCGGCCACCAGCTCATTAAACAGACGGTGCTTCTGTTCGGACTCCAGCTGCATGGCAACGGTATAAAACTGCCAGGTATTGCGACCGGATTTCTTCACCTCGTACATTGCCTGATCGGCTTTGATCACCAGCGTGTCGGCATCGTCACCGTCATCAGGGTAAAACGAGACACCAATACTGACACTGCAATAGATCTGACGCTCATCAATGCGGAACGGTTTGCGCATATTGGCGACCATTCTGTCCGCAACGCGGGACACCACCGAGGTTGAGAATACGTCCACCAGCAGTGCGACAAATTCATCGCCACTGTGTCTGGCAACGGTATCCTCGGCCCGCACACACGATTTAATGCGACGTGCCGCCTCAACCAGAAGTTCGTCGCCGGCATCATGCCCCAGATTGTCGTTTACAGATTTAAAGTTATCTAGATCTATAAATAATACAGCGATCCGCGTGCTACGGCGCTGTGCCTGCAGCAGAGCGTTCTCAAGCCGGTCGATAAATAATGAGCGGTTAGGCAGTTCGGTCAGCATGTCATAGTTGGCCTGATACTCAACCAGCTGGTCTACCTTTTTCTGTTGAGTGACATCCTGCACCGCGCCCAGCAGCACGCGTTCGTTGCCATCCAGCTGTGCGACCTCAGCTTTTATCTGGAACCACAGCACCTCCCCATCCTTGCGATGTACTTCCAGCTCCTGATCCAGCCGGTGCCCCAGCTGCAGTGCCGAATTCAGATAGTGCAGCAGGCTCTGCTGACTGGTGCGATCCAGCGTATGACAGAAAGTATCCATGTCGACTTCATTTCTGTCATCGGGCAGTTCCATCATTTCACAGGTCCGAGCCGACAGCTCAGTGAAGACGCTGCCGGTCCAGCACCAGCCTCCGACCCGGGACACATTTTCTACCGCGCGCAGAAAGCGCTCGTTACTGAAGATGATATTGCGCAGCTCCTGATTCTGTAAGGCATGACGGTGACGCAGAATCAGGAACACAGACAGCAACAGGAAAATCAGCACACTGGCCGCTCGTAAGGCTGAAATCTCGGCGCCACTGACAGCAGGTCGTGTCGGTATGGACGCCAGCTCCCAACGGCTGCCTCCGGCGATAATCGGGACGATCACTGCGTCATTGCGGTTGAACACAACTGAGTCACCCCAGAAGGGCTCGCTGGAAGTAAATCCGTCGTTGCCGCGAATCGCCAGCTGCATGCCTGGCGTGGGGTTGTTCAGGCCCGCCTGTTCGTAAATGGCATCAGCCAGTATCGGCGCCGACACAATGCCCCATAGCCGTTGGCCACCGCCATCCTCGACATAAACCGGCGCACGACCGATGAATGCAACACCACCCTGCACCAGATTGACTGGCCCGGCGATCACCATGGCACCGCCGCGCACAACCCGCAGCACGGCATCGCGCTGATCCATCTGCTGGCGATAGTCCAGTCCGATGACGGCCTCATTGCCAGCCAGGGGATAAACGTGTGTGACCACCAGGTCGGGAGCCACCGCCAGATTGACCAGACTCGACTCACGCGCCATGATCGTTCTGGCATAGGTTTCAAATTGAAGGGGGGTGTACTCTGGATAGGCTGAAATGAATGCGGCAAGACCATTTACCAGAGACAGATTGTTGGTCAGCGTGCTTTCAAGTTGATAGCGCACAACGCTTAAACGGTCAGTCAGGGTTTCGCGCTGGGCCAGTTCACGTTGCTGGACTAATCGCAGTTCCGCATACACATGCAGCCCCAGCACCAAAAGCGCCAGGGCGAGCCATGACAGCAGCAAGGTTCGATCATCGAGCATTGAACGGAACTCAGACCACCACTTTTTCACCATCGGCGTCCTGTATGTCGACCGTTACGGGGATACCACGCTTGACGCTCTGCGTGACCACACAATAGTTTTCAAACACTGGCAACACCTTGTCCAGCGACTGGTACTCGCTTGCCGCCTTGCCCAGCTTCAGCGTTACAGCAAGCGAAGTGATTCTGAGGTAGTTATCGACCCTTTCGGTGGTTCCTGTAACGGTGGCATGCAATTCACCAGGGGCTTCTTTACCGAATTCGCCAAAATCTATTTCGAAGACGTAGTTTTCCAGCAGACGCATTTTGACCGAAATGGAACTGCTCATCACATGACTCCGCTCTGAAAGGCCGGGCGAGAATATCAGCTCTCCGGCAGATCCTCCATCATTATTCCCAGCGTATCGGACTTGAATTCCCGACGATACAAAACAAATACGACAAGAGCCGATAAAGCGATGAATAGCCAGGCGTTAACAAACCAGCCCAGTGCCGCCATCGCAAAATAATAACTTCTCAGCCCGTTGTTAAAGTTGCCGGAAGCCTTGGATGACATCTTGGAGATGGAGTCGACGTGCCGCGACATTTCCTCGGCCGACGGTTTCAGGGACAGTTCCGGAGCACCGCCAATCATCACGGACACCAGCCCGTACTGCCGCAGCGCCCACGTAAACTTGAAGAAACTGTAGACAAACAGAGTGATCAGAACGAGCACCTTGACCTCCCACTCGCCACGACTGGTGGGGTCAGAGAAAGGCACCTCGGCCAGGATGCCAAGCACGGCGTCGGAGGCACTGAGAAGTGTTACCAGGCCGGCCAGTACCAGCAGGGATGACGAGGCAAAGAACGATACGTTGCGTTCCAGATTGGCGACGATATTGGTATCCGCGATGCGGTTATCACGCGTGAGTGCCATGCGAATCCACTGCTTGCGAAAGCGGTGCATGGCAAAAGCCAGACAGGGTGTGTCGGCACTGCGCAGACCCGTGTAGTACAGGTAGCCTTTAAAGCAGGATACAAAAAACACCAATGCGATGACGTCCATCACATTGGTGCTGAAAAATTCCGTAATCACCGTCGACATGGCACCGTTGCCGCTCCTGATTTAACATCCATCCCTAGACAGTAAACCACGTCACTGGGTCACACAAGCCCCTGACAGGGGGCTACACTCGGAATTTGAGTACCAGACCGCGCAGCTGCTCTGCCAGAGTGGCGAGGGATTCGCTGGCTTCGCCGGACTGTTCGACGCTGCGACCGGTGTTGGCCGCCACATCGCTGATGCCGTGAATGTTCTGGTTGATTTCATGCGCTGCAGCCGTCTGCTGCTCAGCCGAGCTGGCAATCTGCTGCGTCATTTGTTCAATTAACTCAATGCCTTGCGATATTTTTTCGAGAGCATGGTCTGTTTCGGCGATGCGGTCCACCATCTTGGTCGCGCCAGTACGGCTGTGCTGCATGACCTGCTCGGCACGGACCGCGCCACCCTGCAGCTTTTCAATGGTCGACTGAATCTCAGTGGTCGAATCCTTGGTGCGGCTGGCCAGTGAGCGCACTTCGTCAGCAACCACCGCAAAACCGCGGCCACTTTCCCCGGCCCGGGCCGACTCGATGGCAGCGTTCAGCGCCAGCAGGTTGGTCTGTTCGGCTATATTCTCGATCACCTGCAGAACGCTGCCAATGCGATCACTGTCAGCACGCAGCTCTGTCACGACCTCTACGGCGCGCTCAATTTCACTTGCCAGCGCGTTGATCGCTTCCACCGTGGACGCGACCACCTCACGACCATGCCCTGCCTGGCTGCTTGCATCACGCGCACTGTCCGCTGCACGGTGGGTATTGGAGGCCACCTCTTCCACCGTCGCAGTCATTTCATTCATGGCTGCCGCAGTGCTGTCAATTCGCGCATTCTGATCGACAATGCCCTGTGTCGTGACGTCATTAACCTGGGTAAGCTCGGTGGCGGCCGAGGCCACGTTTTCCGCATAGCGGGTTACTTCATCCAGCATTTCGCGCAGGCTGTCCTGCATCGTCGCGATGGATGCCAGCAGGCTGCTCTTGTCACCTGATCGCAGTCTGATATCCCCCGTGAGGTCGCCATCGGCCACCTGGCGGACAACATCGGCCGCATACTCAGGATCGCCGCCCAGGGTTTTGAGCACATTGCGAACCAGCAAGAGACTGGCAGTAATGGCCGCCAGCAACACCACGAATGTGACGCCGATAACCCGCAACAGCACAGCGCTCAACTCCGCCAGCGCAACTTCCTGCGTGATTTCCTTGACCAGTCCCCAGCCCATCAGCGGCATGAAAGTATAGCTGCCCACCACCGGTGTGCCAGCGGCGTTATTGTAGAGGCCCACACCACTTTGGCCGTTACTGATGGCGCGACCCGCTTCGGTGCTGATGGCACCACTCACCTGACGCAAAGAAGCCGCCGTCGTGACAGGAACGCCCTGGCTGTCCAGCAGATAGGCCTCAGACCCGGCGCCACGGCTCAATTCACTGACGCGCGACAGCAACGTGTCGACCTTCACGGCACCGCGCATGACACCGACGATCTGATTGCCGACCCTGACCGGAATGGCGATGGTACTGACCGTATTGCCGGTCGCCCGCGAGACTACAGGCTGCGAGAAGGCATCTTCGCCAGATATCGCCTGCTGAAACCAGGCGCGGTCGCTGACCACAAAGGCATTGGCCTCCTCCCGTGGCATGACACGTGACTGCCCATCAAATTCAACGCCGACAACCCCCACTCCGCGGGTATCCACAAAAAAGATGGTGTCGTAAAATCCCTGCATGTCTGCGATACGCTGCAGCAGTTGTTCCAGCTGCTCGAGATCCTGAAACCTCGCTGCGTCCAGTGACGCCAGATAGCGCATCTCATCCTGCCGGGCCAGCGCCCAGTCCAGGAAGGACTGCATATTCAGCTCACCTGTGGTGCTCAACTCGTCCAGTGTGACCTGAGTAAATGAATTACGGTATGACACATACAACACGCTGGCGACCACCAGCACAGACGTTAGAACAAGGCCTGTCATCAACAGCGTCAATCGACTGCCAAAGCCCATTTTGCGGGATGAATTGGATTTATGAGATGTAGACATGAGGCAAACTCCAGCATATGACGGCGATCAACTGCCATCGGATGAAAAAGTGATACCATTGACGACTGACAGGCACCACATCAAGAGTATCGGCCCCGAATTCTGTGACTTTAGTCACAAAACCACCGCCATGTGCCAAAATGCGCTAGCGCAAGAGAATTATCGACAATGTTGAAACGGAAGTACCTGTTCGTCACAGCTCTCATCATCCTTATGGTGGCGGGCTTTACAGCTACCAGTCTGACGAGCTATTTCGTGGCACGGGAATCGCTGTCCAGCAGCATTTCCAACCAGATGCTGCCGCTGACCAGTGACAACATCTACTCCGAGATACAACGCGATCTGCTGCGCCCCATCCTGATTTCGTCGGTGATGGCCTCTGATACCTTTGTTCGCGACTGGGCTATCAGTGGCGAGGAAGACGCCGAACGCATCATCGCCTACCTTAACGAGATCCAGCGCCAATATGACACCATCACGGCGTTTTATGTGTCGGACGAGACTCGCCAGTATTACCACCCAAGCGGCATCCTGAGACAGGTCAGCAGCGACGACCCCCAGGATGCATGGTATTTCCGGGTGCGTGATATGCGCGATGACTATGAAATAAATATCGATACTGATACGGCTGACACCAGCCGGGTCAGCATTTTCATCAACTACAAAGTACAGGATTACGATGGCAGGTACATCGGTGCCACTGGTGTAGGTCTCTCGGTCCAGGCTGTAACGCAGTTAATCGATACCTATCAGGAGCGTTATAACCGCACGATTTATTTTGTGGACCGCCAGGGCAATGTCACGCTGACCGGCAGAGGCTATCAGGGCCCCAACCGCCTGCAGGAGCGGGAAAACTTCTCGCTGCACGCCACACAGATTCTGAGCTCACCCAGTATTTCATTGGAAATAACTGACAATGCTGGCAACCACAGCTATCTGAACAGCCGGCTGGTGCCGGAATTTAACTGGTACCTGATTGTTGAACAAAGCAATGCCGCCAGTGAGCAACGTCTGGACAACACCCTGATCAATAACCTCGCGCTGTCCGGCGCCATCATGATTCTGGTGCTGCTGGCTGCGCATTTCACCCTGCGCTCCTATCAGCGCAGACTGGAGCAAATGGCAACCACTGACCAGCTGACCGGCGCCGCCAACCGCCATCTGTTTGAATCCATCTTTGAACACATCAGCAAAAGTCTGCCGCGTTATGCGCGTCCGGTGTCACTGATCACGATCGACATTGACCATTTCAAGCTGGTTAACGATACCCATGGCCACAATGCTGGCGACATGGTGTTGCAGGCCGTGGCGACCGTCATCAAGGAAAATATCCGTGACAGCGATTCGCTGTGCCGCTGGGGTGGTGAGGAGTTTGTGCTGCTGCTGGACCGCTGCACGTCTGATGAAGCCCTGATACTGGCAGGCAAGATCGGCAACGCTGTCAAAAACCACAATGTTGCCATTGGTCGCCAGACCATTCAGGTCACGCTGAGTATGGGGGTCACCCAATACCATTCCGGCGAGCCGCTGGAGCGCATGATTGCACGCGCTGATGCGGCCCTCTACGAAGCCAAGGAGTCCGGCCGCGATCGCGTGGTACTGGCCAACTGAGCCGCGCTGGCCGCCCAGTTCTGCTGCGACGGCCCGCCGCAGCGAGTCTCAGCTGCGTAGATGGTAACCGGTGCGGAATATCCAGCCCACCACCAGCAGGCAGGCCAGAAGAAACACACCGATCATGCCCAGACTGATCCACAGACTGACATCAGCAATTTCGTAGAAACTCCAGCGAAAACCACTGACCAGATAGGTCACCGGGTTCAGCAGTGTGATGGTCTGCCAGACCGGCGGCAGCATGCTGACTGAGTAAAAACTGCCGCCCAGAAACACCAGCGGCGTCACGATAAGCAACGGAATCAACTGTAGTTTCTCGAAGTTATCGGCCCAGATTCCAATAATAAAACCGAACAGGCTGAAGGTAATGCCGGTCAGTATCAGAAACACCAGCATCAGCATCGGATGGGCAATACGCACATCCACAAAAAACGTCGCCGTCGCCAGGATGATCAGCCCCAGCATGATGGACTTGGTGGCGGCGGCCCCGACATATCCGATCAATGCCTCGATCATCGAAACTGGCGCAGACAACAGCTCGTAAATCGTGCCAGTGAATTTCGGGAAGTAAATGCCAAAGGCCGCGTTGGACACACTCTGCGTCAGCAGCGACAGCATGATCAGACCAGGCACCAGGAAGGCACCATAGCTGATACCTTCAACCTCAGTAATCCGCGAGCCGATTGCCGATCCGAACACCACAAAGTACAGTGAGGTGGAGATGACCGGCGCCACCACGCTCTGAAGCAGCGTTCGCCCGGTACGGGCCATTTCAAACTTATAGATGGCCTTGATGGCATGAATGTTCATCAGGCTTCCTCCAGCAACTGTACAAATATCTGTTCCAGCGAACTCTGTGTCGTACTCAGGTCACTGAACTCTATGTTTTCTCGTCGCAGCGCATCCAGCAGACTGGTAATGCCGGTGCGGTCAGCCTGAGTGTCAAAGGTGTAGACCAGCTGGTAGCCGTCGCGACGCAGCTCCAGAGCCTGCGAAGCGAGGCTTTCGGGAATTGCCGTCAGCGGCTGTTTAAGATCCAGCACCAGCTGTTTCTTGCCCAGCTTCTGCATCAGTGCCGCCTTGTCTTCCACCAGGATGATCTCGCCGTTGGCAATCACGCCAATACGGTCTGCCATCTCTTCGGCCTCTTCAATGTAATGCGTGGTCAGGATGATGGTCACACCGTTTTCGCGCAGGCGGTGCACCAGCTGCCACATTTCTCGGCGCAACTCGACATCCACCCCGGCCGTCGGCTCATCCAGAAAAAGTACCCGGGGTTCGTGCGACAGCGCCTTGGCAATCAGCAGCCGCCGCTTCATGCCACCAGACAGCGTCATGATCTTGTTATTACGCTTTTCCCACAGTGAGACATCACGCAGCACTTTTTCGATGTAGGCATGATCGGGCGCCTTGCCGAACAGGCCACGGCTGAAGTTGACCGTCACCCAGGGCGTTTCAAAAGAGTCAGTGGTCAGCTCCTGCGGCACCAGCCCGATCAGGCTTCTGGTATCACGGTAATCCTTGATGATGTCCTTGCCACCCACTGTCACCGAGCCAGAGGTCGGCTGGGCGATACCACAGATGGTGGAAATCAGCGTGGTCTTGCCCGCGCCATTGGGTCCCAGCAGGGCGATGATCTCACCCGGATAGATATCCAGATTGATATTCTTCAGCGCCTGATAGCCGCCGCGGTAGGTTTTGTTGAGGTTCTTGATCGAAACGACAGGTTCCATAACATCCTTCACTTTTCTGGGTCCATGACAGCCAGAGTCTGGCGTCAATTACCTGGTCGACAACCGCGCCGGGGGCGCGAAATAACGCGCGTTGTCAGAGCGCCGCGAGCGCCTCCGACAGTTTGGTCACACCGACCACCTCCATGCCGGGGATGGGCGATTTGGGACGATTGGCCTTGGGCACAATGGCGCGCCGGAAACCATGTTTGGCCGCCTCCTGCAGGCGTTCCTGCCCGCTGGGCACCGGCCTGATCTCACCAGCCAGTCCGACCTCTCCAAACACAACCAGGTCACGAGGCAAAGCATTGTCGCGGAAACTCGACACAATCGCCAGCAACAAGGCCAGATCGGCGCTGGTCTCCGTCACTTTGACACCACCAACCACGTTTACAAAGACATCCTGATCGGCCATGAACAGGCCGCCATGACGATGCAGCACCGCCAGCAGCATGCCCAGGCGGTTCTGATCCAGGCCCACGGCCAGACGGCGTGGATTGCCTGACTGACTGCCATCAACCAGTGCCTGAATCTCCACCAGCAGCGGACGGGTGCCTTCCCACAACACCATCACCAGCGAGCCGGGGCTGTCCTCCTCGGTACGCGCCAGGAATATCGCAGAGGGGTTTTTCACTTCCTTCAGGCCCTTCTCGGTCATGGCAAACACACCAAGTTCATTGACGGCGCCAAAGCGGTTTTTCTGCCCGCGCAGAATGCGGTAGCGCGTGTCACTGCCACCTTCCAGCATGACAAAGCAGTCAATCATGTGCTCCAGCACTTTGGGCCCGGCCAATGTACCGTCCTTGGTGACGTGACCAACCAGGAACAGCACCGTACCGGTCTGCTTGGCATACTGAATCAGATAGGCTGCACATTCGCGCACCTGAGACACACTGCCGGGAGCCGATGCCACCTCAGCACTGTGCATCACCTGAATGGAGTCAACTACCAGCAGACGCGGCTGAATATCGGTGGCCAGCTGGCAGATGGTCTCGACCTGCGTTTCAGCCAGCATCTTCAGATTCTTTTCCGGCAGACCCAGCCGCTTGGCACGCATGCCAACCTGCTGCAGCGATTCCTCACCGGTCACATACATGGCAGACATCTGCTGTGCCAGGTGACACATGATCTGCAACAACAGCGTACTTTTACCGGCACCCGGATTACCACCAATCAGGATGACAGAGCCGGGCACCAGGCCACCGCCCAGCACCCTGTCCAGTTCGCTGAGCGTCGAGGAGAACCGTGGCACGGACGCAACATCAATTTCCGACAGATCCTGCACACTGGCTGCCGTTTGCCCGGCATAACCCTGGCGCCGAAAATCTGCCTGCACCGATGGGGACTGATTGGCCTGGCCGACACTGATACGTGTCAGCGTGTTCCAGGCTTTGCAGGCCGAACACTGCCCCTGCCACTTGCTGAATTCAGAGCCGCAGTCGTTGCAGACGTAGGCTGTTTTGGTTTTTGCCATGAGCACTCACTAGCTGGATGAGGAGGTTTGTTCCGGCAACAGATAATTAAACTGCACACGCCCGGTGATCTGACAGAACAGTTCGTAGGGTATGGTCTGACACAAGTCGGCAATGCGATTGGCAGACAAGGAGGCACCGTGCGCAGCGCCCCACAACAGACACTCATCACCAATACGGGCCGGTATGTCGGTCAGGTCCACCGTCAGCATGTCCATGGACACGCGGCCTGCCAGTTGTGACTCATAGGCCCTGCCCTGCGAAAAAATGATCAGCGGCGTACCGCTCGGAGCGTGGCGTGGATAACCATCACCATAACCGATACCAACAATACCGATACGCATATCCTGTTTAGCGGTATACGTGGCACCATAACCAACTGTGTCACCAGCCTTGACCTCATTGATGGCAACCAGGCGCGATTTCAGATTCATCACTGGCTGCAGATTGTCCTGCGGGCCCTCGCGTCCGATCATCGGCGAGGCACCGTAGAGCATGATGCCGGGCCGCACGATACCCACATGGGTCTGCGGCCAGTTGAGAATGCCTGCGGAGGCCGCCAGCGTGCAACCCCCTGATTCGGCGGGCAACGTTTCCGCCAGCTCCAGGAAGGCTGCATGCTGTTGCGGCGTCATAGGCGACTCCAGGTCATCCGACATGGCCAGGTGCGACATCAGTACCGGTTTTACAGACAAGCCATGTTGCTGCGCCTGCTGTCCCAGTTGCTGCCATAGCTCAACGGCATCTGCCGGTGGCATGCCCAGCCGGTTCATACCGGTGTTCACCTTGAACCACACATTCAGACAGCCGCTGACCGGTTTGATGCCGGCCTGCAGTGCTTCGAACAAGAGCGTCGCCTGCCAGGAAGAGTGAATAACAAAAAAGAAACCGCCTTCCAGAATATGCCGCATTTCCTCGGCATTCAGCGGACCGCGCATCAGCAGAGTATCGGTATTGTCAACGCGGCTGCGCAGCGCCTGGCCTTCGCGCAGTGTTACCACGGCAAACAGATCGCCTGGCTGCATCACCTGCTTTAGTGCGGGTACCACCTGGAACACACCATGACCATAGGCATTGGCCTTGACCACGGCACAGATGCGGTTGTCGGGGGCATGCTGACGGGCTACGCCAAAATTGTGTTGCAGCGCAGCCAGATCGATATCAGCCCAGCTGTGGGGCGCCAGCGAATCAACCATAGCCGCCTTCGTAGTCGGCCGGTCGGGCAAGATTTTCAAAGCGGGTGAACTGACCCAGGAAGCCCAGTCGGACCGTACCGATGGGGCCGTTACGTTGCTTGCCGATGATGATTTCCGCCACGCCTTTGTCCGGCGTGTCTTCGTTGTAAACCTCATCGCGATACACAAAGGCGATGATATCGGCGTCCTGCTCGATGGCGCCCGATTCACGCAGGTCCGACATCACCGGTCGCTTGTTGGGGCGTTGTTCCAGCGAGCGGTTGAGCTGTGACAGCGCAATCACCGGGCACTCAAATTCACGCGCCATGGTTTTGAGAGAGCGCGAGATCTCCGAGATCTCACCCACACGGTTGTCACCAAAGCCCTTGATCTGCATCAGCTGCAGGTAGTCGACCACCACCAGCGCCAGGCCATCGTATTCACGGGCGACACGACGGGCGCGGGCGCGCATTTCGGTTGGGCTCAAACCCACCGAATCGTCGATCAGCAGTGGCCTGTCCTTGAGTTTGGCAATGGCGCTGGTCAGCTTGGGCCAGTCCTCATCCTCCAACTGACCACTGCGCAGCCGGCTCTGATCGATGCGACCAATGGAACTGAGCATACGAAACACCAGACTCTCTGCCGGCATTTCCAGACTGAATACCAGTACCGGTTTGTCCTGGTTCAGCAGTGCATTTTCGGCCAGATTCATGGCAAAGGTGGTTTTACCCATGGACGGACGACCGGCAACAATGATCAGGTCCGACTTCTGCAGACCCGAGGTCTTTTTGTCCAGGTCGATATAACCGGTGGCCAGACCGGTAATGCCACCCTTGGACTTGATCAGCTGGTCAATTTTTTCCACCGCCTTGGTCAGCAGCGGATTGACCTGCTGCGGTCCACCGTCACGGGCGCGGTTGTCGGCAATCTTGAACACCATCTGCTCGGCCATATCGAGCACATCGGTGGCAGCGCGGCCGGCCGGATTAAAGGCGTTATCAGAAATTTCGTTGGACACACGAATCAGCGTGCGCAGCGTGGCACGCTCACGGATGATGTTGGCGTAGGCAGAAATATTGGCAGTGCCACGCGCATGGCTGGCCAGATCGGTCAGGTACTCAATGCCACCGGCGCTTTCCAGATCGTTCAGACTGTCCAGCGCTTCCACCAGCGTCACCACATCGATGGGCTTGCTGGACTCGATCTGGCGCTGCATTACCGAATAGATCAGCTGGTGTTCGTGGCGGTAGAAATCTTCCGGCTGCAGCACTTCGGCGGCGTTATCCCAGGCACTGTTGTCCTGCATCAGGCCACCCAGCACGGCCTGCTCGGCTTCCACGGAATGTGGTGGCACCTTGAGTTTGTTCAGTGCCGAGACCGGGCCCTGAGCCCCGCTGCGGCCACCGCCCATACCAGATGGCGTGCTGCGCTCCTGATTGCTGCTCTGATCCAAGGTGTCCGCCATGTCTTGTTATGTCCAGTTGATGCCTGCGCTGTTTATGACCCGGCCTGATGACGTCCACGCTGGCTGTTCGGGCCCATAAAAAAAGCACCGCGCCCGATACCGGAACGCGGTGCTTTATTGTCTATCACCGGGCGCCTGGAGACAAGCGCCTGCTGGTAGTTACAGCCTTAGGCTGGAACAACTGCCAGAGTGACGGTTTCTTCGACTTCGTAGCCCAGGTCGATGGAGATTTCCCACTCGCCGACTTCGCGAATTACACCGATAGGCAGACGAACTTCAGCTTTAACGACGTCCGCGCCTTCAGCAGCTGCGTTGATCGCATCAGCGATGTCACGCGTGCCAACGGAACCGAACAGCTTGCCTTCGTCACCCGCGTTAACCGCGATGGAAACACGCAGGTCCTTGATCTTGGCAGCGCGAGCCTGTGCTTCAGCCACTTTCTCGTTGTGAGCAGCCAGCAGTTCTGCACGACGCTCTTCGAAGTCCGCCAGATTTGCTTTGGTCGCAGGCAGTGCTTTGCCCTGTGGGAACAGGAAGTTGCGTGCGTAGCCCGCTTTCACGGAAGCCTGATCACCAACGTTGCCCAGGCGACCGATTTTTTCCAACAGAATTACGTTCATGTCTATTTCCTCAATTAAAGTCAGATGCTGCCATCATCAGCCGGCGGCTGTATGCGACGGCGAAAATCGTAAAAACTGTCCAGCAACGCGGCGACCGATAACAGCTGCACAGCCAGCGGGCTCAGCAGCAACAGGTAGAAAGCTACCAGGAACAGCCGCGACAAACGCTTGATGCCCACCAGTCCGTGTACCAGTGCCACCCCGGCTACCGCCAATGGAATGACAAAATACAGTATCCATCCGGTCAGCACTGTGCCACCCAGGCTCGCCAGCAGGAACAATCCCACCAGCAACATGGCGACTGACGGCTGCAGTCGGAATTCATGAAATTCCTTCTGAAACCCGCCCGGGTTATACATCAGGGCCTGCCACCATCTGGCCAGTATCAGCAGAAACACTGCCATCAGCATGTGCATCAGGCCAAACAGCGTGAGCACACCTTCGCGCAATGTCTCCGGCGTCACTTCCGGCAGCTCGGCCGATCCGCCGCCTGCTGCCATAAAGGCTTCAACCTGCTGCAGCAGCAAATCCATCACTGCTGGCCGCATCATCAGTACGGCTTCGGCACCCACGGCCACCAGGATCGCGGCCAGCAAGGCGTACTGCCAGGATGCTGTGCGTCGCAATACCTCGGCCATCACACCCACGCCGACTAACAGAATAAGCGGCGTCATATCACCGACGCTGGCCCATCCTATCAACGGCAGCACGGCAAAGGCCGCTACCATCAACGCTTCTCTGGGTCCGTGGCGCAAAAGCACCAGGGCCACAAGCGCCGGGCTGATCATATTGATCAGCGGGATAATGCCACACAGCACGGCCGCGATAATCGCCTGTCGGCGGCCAGCCATTGCAAACGCAGCCAGAGCCCGCATTGCCAGTTCCTACTCCAGTCGTCCGCCGCAGCGGAACGGCTTATACGTTGTGGCTGTCAGTGTACGGAATCAGGGCCAGGTGACGCGCGCGCTTGACGGCGACAGCCAGTTGACGCTGATAGCGTGCCTTGGTGCCAGTAATACGGCTGGGAACAATTTTGCCTGTCTCAGAGATATAGGCCTTCAGTGTTTCCAGATCTTTGTAATCAATTTGCTTTACGCCTTCTGCAGTGAATTTGCAGAACTTACGACGGCGGAAAAAACGTGCCATGATCAGTATCCTTTAATAACGTAGTGATTAATTGTCGTCGTCTTCGTCGCTGTCATCGTCTGAATCAGAATCATAATCTTCGTCATCATCGGAGTCGTCTTTGGACGCGGCTTCACGGGCAGCAGCTTCTTCTTCAACACGACGCTTCTGCTCAGCACGGGCACGACGCTCGCGGCTCTCACGTTCGCCTTTCAGGATCAGTGATTCTTCGGTAATTGCTTCATCGGTCTTGATGACCAGGTGACGCAGAATGGCGTCGTTGTAGCGGAACAGAGTCACGATCTCGTCCAGCACTTCCTGGCCGCACTCAACGTTCAGCAGGATGTAGTGGGCTTTGTGAATCTTGTTGATCGGGTATGCCAGTTGACGGCGGCCCCAGTCTTCCTGACGATGGATCTTGCCACCCGTTTCGGTGATCATCTGCGTGTAACGCTCAACCATCGCAGGAACCTGATCGCTTTGATCAGGGTGTACAACAAATACTACTTCGTAATGTCTCATAGAGACTCCTTTTGGCAATAAGTCTTCCTGGGTTTACGACGCCGCGGTAAGACAAGGAGTTAAAGTTAAATGCCCGTGAAGCGGCCTTCCGGCACGGAATTCAGGGGTCGTGCATTGTAGAGAAGATTAACAGGCGTTGCAACGCCTATTTGCAGGGGCTTAGAGCAGGCCCGGCCGTCAGCCGGACCTTTGTCTTACCACCTCAAAGAGGCAAACACCGGTCGCAACAGAGACGTTCAGACTACTTACCGCCCCGGCCATCGGGATCGACAGCAGATAATCGCAGTGCTCGCGCGTCAGGCGGCGCATACCCTTGCCTTCCGAGCCCATTACCAGCGCCAGCGGGCCTTTCAGATCTGCCTCATAAAGGCTTTGTGTCGCCTCGCCGGCCGCACCGTAGATCCAGATACCGCGCTGCTGCAGCGCCGACAGGGTACGACTGAGGTTGGTCACCGCAACCAGATGCACTTTCTCGGCAGCGCCACTGGCCACCTTGCGCACCGTCAGATTCATCGGCGCGGAATTATCCTTGGGCACGATCACCGCATCCACGCCTGCGGCGTCGGCCGTGCGCAGGCAGGCGCCCAGGTTATGCGGATCGGTGATTTCATCCAGCACCAGCAACAGCGGTGGATGATCAAGCGATTCCAGCAGCTTATTAAGGAAGGCTTCGTCTTTGGTGGTATCGCGCCACTGACACAGGGCAATCACGCCCTGATGCACGGGCAGCCGATCGTTGCGCGGCTTGCCACCTTTGCGCGGCGCGCCGCCCAGCTGCTTTTCCAGCTCGTCGCGAGCGACCTGACGGGTCTTGAGGCCAAGCTCCGCAGCCAGTGCGCGCACCTCGTCCAGACGTTTGTCATTGCGATCCTGCTGCAGCCAAAGCTCCAGCACGTCCTGCGGATTACGCTTCAATAATTCTGTGACGGCATGAATGCCGACAATCCAGTCCTGCTGCCCGGCCATCAACGTCTCCGCGATTTACCGGCCGGCTTGGCGGCCGTTTTGGCAGCACCGGCACCCTTGGCCGCACCACTTTTGGCAGACCGACTGCCTGTGCTTTTGCTCTTGCCAGCAGTTTTGCTGGCCGACTTGTCACCTGAGCGGCCACCGCGCCTGGCCGCGCCTGCGCCAGCCCCGGCATCCGCCTGAGTTTTACCGCCGCGACCTTTGCCGCCTGAGCTATTACCACGACCGCCTTTGGCACTCTTGCCATCTTTACCGCTGCCGGTCCTGGCACCTTTGCCTGGGCCACCCGGCTTGCCAACGTGACTGCCATCGACCACCTGCAGGTCGATCTTGCGTTCATCCAGGTCTACCCGAACCACGCGCACACGCACCGTGTCACCCAGGTGATAGGTCACACCACTGCGCTCACCGCGCAGCAACTGCCGCACCGGATCAAACTGATAATAGTCATTCTGCAGCGCCGTGATGTGCACCAGGCCTTCTACATAAATGTCGCTAAGCTGCACAAACAGACCGAAGCCAGTGACCGAGCTGACGGTACCGTCAAACTCATCACCAACGCGATCCTGCACATATTCGCACTTCAGCCAGTCCAGCACGTCATAGCTGGCGGCATCGGCGCGGCGCTCGGTCATCGAACACAGCTCACCAAAGTGCACCATGTCCTTTTCCTGATACGGATAGATGTCGCGCTTGTTCAGCTTGACGGCATCCTTGATGCGTCGGATAAAGGCCCACTGCTTGCCGGAACGGATCAGATAACGCAGCGCACGGTGCACCAGCAGGTCCGGATAGCGGCGAATCGGCGAGGTAAAGTGAGCATAGGACTCAAAGCCCAGACCAAAGTGACCGATGTTGTCCGGCTGATACACCGCCTGCATCATTGAGCGGATCAGCATGGTCTGGATCAGATTGGCATCGGACCGGCCTTCGATGGCCTGCAGCACACGCTGATAATCCTGCGGCGTCGGCTTGTCGGAGCGCGTCAGCACCAGACCCAGCTCGCGCAGGAACAGCTTGAGGTTTTCCAGCTTGTCGTTATTCGGGCCTTCGTGGACGCGATACAGGACCGGCAGGCCCGACTCGGCCAGGAATTTGGCGGTGCACACATTGGCGGCCAGCATGCACTCTTCGATCAGACGATGCGCACTGTTGCGCACCACGGGCACGATCTCGCGGATCTTGCGGGTTTCGCCGAACACAATACGGGTTTCGGTGCTGGAGAAGTCCAGCGCACCGGCCTTCTGACGGGCCTCGGACAACTTGTGATAAATACCGTAGAGCGCTTCCAGGTGCGGCACCAAATCCGCATATTTACTGCGCAGTCGGGTTTGTGAGCGCTCACGCAGATCACTGTCCGGCTCTTCCAGCATGTCGGCGACTTCCGTATAGGTCAGCCGCGCATGGGAGTGGATGACTCCCTCAAAGAAGGTGTAATTGTTGACCTTGCCGGTGCGGCCGATTTCCATCTCACAGACCATCACCAGACGATCCACTTTGGGCTTCAGCGAGCACAGGCCATTGGACAGCACCTCGGGCAGCATGGGTACCACGTGCCCCGGGAAATACACCGAGTTGCCGCGATTCTGCGCTTCTTCATCCAGCGCAGAATCGGGTTTTACATAATGCGAGACGTCGGCGATGGCCACATACAATTTGGCTGTACCGCGCGGACCCGGCTCGCAATAGACGGCGTCGTCAAAGTCTTTGGCGTCCTCACCATCGATGGTGACAAACGGCAGCTGGCGCAGATCCTCGCGGCCCTTGATGTCGTCTTTGGCGACTTCTTCTTTAAGGTCTTTGACGGCCTGCGTCACTTCACGCGGCCACTCATGCGGAATGCCGTGACTGCGCAGTGCAACATCAATCTCCATGCCCGGCGCCATGTGATCACCCAGAATCTCGGTGACCTCACCAATGGCCTTGCGTCGTTTATCCGGGTAGCTGCGAATCACCGCCACCACAAACTGCCCGTCCTGGGCGCCGCGCGTGTCTTTCTCCGGAATGATCACTTCGTGGCTGATGCGTCGATTGTCAGGCACCACCAGGCCAAAACCCTGATCTTTATAGAAGCGGCCCACCACCTGCGTGACGCGGCGCTCCAGAATCTCGACGACCATGCCTTCTTTGCGGCCACGGCGGTCAACACCCGCCACCCGCGCCAGCACTATGTCACCATCAAACAGCTTGACCATCTCGTTGGGCGGCAGCACCAGGTCGCCGGAGCCATCGTTGGGTATAAAGAAGCCCATGCCGTCTTTGGTACCCTGCACTCGACCCTTGATCAGCTCCATCTTGTCCACCAGGCCATACACGCCCCGGCGGTTGCTGATCAGCTGACCGTCACGGCTCATGGCAATCAGCCGGCGGCGCAGTGCCTCAGCCTGATCCGGATCGTCCGCCAGATTAAAGGTCTCGCACAGCGTCTCATAACTGACCGGCTCGGCAATCTCC
This sequence comes from Pseudohongiella sp. SYSU M77423, assembly GCF_029911965.1. Taxonomy (NCBI): domain Bacteria; kingdom Pseudomonadati; phylum Pseudomonadota; class Gammaproteobacteria; order Pseudomonadales; family Pseudohongiellaceae; genus Pseudohongiella; species Pseudohongiella sp. SYSU M77423. Next base: position 369,927 of record NZ_JARYTH010000001.1, read on the forward strand.
TCCATCTTCGCCAGAATAAACTCGCGGCTGGGGATGGGATTGTCGTATTTTTCGGCTTCGCGCGTGGCAAACGGGTCGTGATTCAGGGGAGGCGTGCTGGATTTACTGGATTTTTGCTTTCCGGGCTTTTTCGGGTTCGGCATAGATGCTCTGTTTACTCTCTTATGTCTCTATAATTTGCTTGTCGTTTATATACTCCGCGTCAGTATACACCCCTGCCTTGCATAATTCTTAAAGAATTTATCAAAGACCGTTGACAGCGGCATTTGGTATCGGCAAAATGCGCGCTCTGATTTGCTCCATCCCTAAATGCCCAGGTGGTGGAATTGGTAGACACGCTAGCTTCAGGTGCTAGTGCTCGAAAGGGCGTGGAGGTTCAAGTCCTCTCCTGGGCACCATATTCAATAAGTCAATCATCTTATAGTTCAAAAATTATTCCATGAAATCTATGGGACGCTGATTGATTTGTAGCGACACGCACACCTATACTAGTTGAAGCCCTGCGACTCGTGAAGTCTCAAGTTCCACTTGAGATACGCCTAAGGCATAGCGAGCGCGGGGTTATTTTTTGCTCTTCCCCAAACTGGTATCTATCTCCGCACCTGCTGGCACGAATAACCAGTGCCTGTATGAATGGTGCCAGCGATTCCTGATTTCACCCTTTGTCCCTGTACTCACGCCAATATTGAAACCGGGATGAATCTGTCGAATACGCGAATTGATATATTTGTATAACTTCTCTTTGGCGATAGTCCTCTTGCCTCGAAATCGTTGTCCTTTTGGTTTTTCCAAATGTTTATCGTTGAGCCTAAACTGCATCGCGCCCAATATGATATCTAGCGACTGAGCCAATACATGATCCTTAGAGTCGATTTCGGCTATCTGCTCTTTTTGAAACATTATCCTGTTTCGCTGAATAGCGGCATTTTTGTTTAACGATTCTAAATGATCTTTGAAGCTTTCCACCTTTTCCCGGGTATCCGGCATCTTGTCTAAATACACCCTGACTCGTGCGATTTTTTCCGCAGCCGGCGCGTATCTCAAACCGAAAGCATGCTTGATAAACTGGTAATAAAGCAGGAAATATTTGTATTCGCGCCTATATTCATCGTATGGACCAGTACGATGAATATTTTGAGTAAACATCACTCGCGCCTTCAGCTTGTCTTTGGCAATCAGGTCGAATAGCAACGCAGAGAATTCTAGGTATTTATCCAGATAGTTGCCCGTGACACGTTGCCACTTCAGTTCTCGCTGAAGATTTAACTCAGCTTTTTTGGATTCCAAAAGTTCGACAGTCTGTTCAAGATCAGGGGAGCGGACAAGCATGCCGCCGTAAAAATTTCCGTAAAATTGACCATCAGCATCGGATTCGTCGCAGTAAATAATATATTCCATCGAACTCCCTACGTCCCTTGTTTCTCCCTCTCAGGATAACCAGCCGCCTATTTACTAGCATCTGAAATATGGCATATGCAAACGCCCTGTTCTTTAATTCACTGACCAATACTGGACTAACCCCAGACTGCTTTACATTCCTAACCTATAATTTGAGCATAGGAGCAAGTGATGGGCAATCAATGATATTCACGCATAGCGCCAGTTAACCAGTCACAAATTGGACTGGCCAACAACCAGCAAATTGATGCTGATACAACAAACAACTGATCGCTGAAAAAGCAGTCCGCACAGGCAACTCTGAATTAGATGTAAAGCGCGGCTTGAGAACGGCACTGCTTGCCAGCTCCTGCACTAGCGTCATTACTAGCAGGTCGTTGCAGCGTCAGTCGATGTCGGGATTACTGCCCCAACAGAATTTGCGGTATCCTGCCCCTTTACATAGCAGCGCCCCAGAAGGCTGGGCCGCCAGATCACGGAGCACCTCATGAATTCTCAAGTCCGCCGCAGCAAAGCCGTGGCACTCATATTTGCCGTCCTGTCACTGGCCGCCTGCGGCCAGCCTGAACAATCAACACCTGTCGCGGCCGTGACGGAGGAAGCTGCGTTTGCACGGCCTGCCGGAACAGAGGCGTTTACCGCAATCATCTCTGGCACGCGGGTTGGGCAGATGGAGGTTCAGCACGGCGACGTCACTGAAGTGGGTTATGAGTACCGCAACAACGGCCGTGGCCCCTCTGTTGAAGAAGTCATTGAGTTTACCGATGAGGGTGTACCGCGAAGCTGGCGCATTACCGGCGCAACCACGTTTGGCAATATCATCGATGAGCAGTTTGAGGTGCAGGGCGGCACAGCAAACTGGACCGATACCACCGGTACCAGCGCGTCCGACATGGCGGAAGCCAATCTGTATGTAGCCCAGGAGTCCAGTCCTTATGCCTTGTGGGTTTATGCACGACTGTTGCTGGCTGCTGAAGATAATACCCTGGCGGTGCTGCCGGCCGGCGAGCTGAAACTGGAGGCTATCGATACACTGGATGTCACTGGCAGCGATGGCGCATCCATGGCCGTCACTACCTATGCGCTGTCGGGCATTGACCTGAATCCGAGTTATTTTGCCCTGGATGAGGCCGGCATGCTGTTCGCTTCCATGAATGAACGCTTTGCACTGGTGCGCGCCGGCTTCGAGCAGGAAGAGCAGCGCCTGCGTGATCTGGCAGCCGAATACGCAACCCGCCGCTTTGAATCCATACAGGAGAATGTCACCCGTGTTTTTGATAAACCGGTGCGCATCAATAACGTCAGGGTATTCGATCCCGATAGCCTGAGCCTGACTGATCCAGTCTCCGTGCTGGTGGCCGACAACCGGATCGCCTCAGTGGATGACGTGGTAGAGACGGCTGACGCCGATGAGATTCTGATTGACGGCGCGGGCGGCACCCTGGTTGCCGGCATGTTTGAAATGCATGCGCACGCCGGCCAGGGCAGCGCGCTGCTGAATATTGCGGCAGGGGTCACCAGCTTTCGTGACATGGGCAACAACAACGCCGTACTTGACGACCTGATTAACAAAATCGAGTCGGGCCGGCTGGTCGGACCGCGCATTCATCGCAGCGGTTTTATCGAAGGCAGAAGCCCGTTCAGCTCCAACAGTGGCATCCTGGTGGCGACACAGGAGGAGGCGCTTGACGCCGTCAGATGGTATGCCGATCAGGGCGACTTCCATCAGATAAAAATCTACAACAGCATGAACCCGGAATGGGTGCCGGCCATGGTGGCCGAGGCGCACGCGCGGGGCATGCGCGTGGCAGGACATGTACCCGCCTTCTCGAACGCGGACGCCATGATCGCTGCAGGCTACGATGAGCTGACGCACATCAACCAGGTCATGCTGGGCTGGGTGTTGGAGCCCGACGAAGATACCCGCACCCTGCTGCGGCTGACCGCCATGAAGCGATTCCCTGCCATTGATATCAACTCAGCCGCTGTGCAACAGACCATTTCTAGCATGGCCGAACGCGGCATGGGCATCGACCCAACGCTGGCCATCCATGAGAATCTGATGCTGTCCCGCAATGGCGAGGTGGCACCCGGCATGGTGGACTACATCGATCACATGCCTGTGGGTATTCAGCGCAACGCCAGAACGGCGCGTTCTGAAATCGCCTCACCCGAGGATGACATCGCCTATCGCGGGGGTTTTGCCAAAATTCTGGAGACTGTGCGCGAGATGCGGGATCAGGGAGTGATCATTATTCCGGGTACTGATCTGGGTGGATCGTTTAGCTACCACCGCGAGCTCGAACTTTACCAGGAACTTGGCATGACAGCAGCCGAAGTAATAAAAATGGCCACGCTCGACATGGCAACTTACCTGGGAGAGGGCGACAACCTGGGCTCAATTGAACCAGGCAAGCTGGCTGACTTCTTCCTGATTCCGGGCGACCCGACGGCAGACCTTAAAGCCATCAAGACAATTTCAATGGTGGTCAAAGATGGCAATGTCTATTTCCCCAGTGATATTTATCCTGAGTTTGGCATTCGCCCGTTTACGCCAGCACCGATGATTGTCTCCGGCGCAGGGGAGGACTAGTTCAATCTGTGAGTGCGATAAATCTAAGAGGGACGCATCCGATGTAGCCGGCGTTTTTAACTTATGAGAGCCTACATTGCGCCACTAAGCAGCGCGCTCGATAACATGCTCCGCAGCTACAATCGCTGAATCCGTAGCGAAAACCGCCAGATCACGACGGGAAGCCTCAAATTTCAATTCTTCCACAAAGTCACTAAACACAGAGCTTTCAGCACCTGCTTCCTGAGCAGGTGCTTTGAGCACCAACTCGCAAGTTTCAAGCGGAAACAACTGGCTTTCATCTCTGAGCCGGTCTAGCTGCCAAAGTTTACTTTGGGCCCGGATCAGTGCCTGTTGAATACCTTTCTCACCGTATACTGCATCGAATTGGGCTGCATAATTACCTGCGATAAAGCCGAATTTCATGGGCAGGCCATAACCTCTAATCGTGACACTCCGTTCGAAGAACTCCGCAAGCTCACCTCGCCGCCCTGTCACTGCATCATAGATACTCTTGCGCCAATCCTCTGGCGCAGAGCGTTCTGGCCTCGCAGGTTCTTCGCTGTTTTCCAAAGACATTGCCAGGCTGATTGAAGACGAGCTTTTGGACGCCACTATCAATGCATCCTCGATGTTTTCGGCCAATGACGACTGCAGGTCTCCAAGATAGAATCCTTCCAATGGCGGCAGCCAGTCGCCCGTCAATGGCTGTCTGGAGTAGAATTTATCTGCTCCATCCACGCACAGGGACAGTGCATCTGCGATCCTCGCCCCCATTTCGAACCCGTATATTCTCTTCAGCCTTGAGGACGGTACCAACCTGGCAGCAATCAGCGCCTGGTCGTGCCCCTTTAGTACGAGTCCAACCGTTATCCTCTCTCCGGAAAAGGGAATAGGCTCGACCTGAAGACTGCGCCAGGAAAAAGCGTAGTCCGGTAAAGTAGGGAACTGGAATGTCATGGTTTTTCCTCTTTCAGCTCCGTAGAGCTGATGTAATTTTCCAGTTTCATGTTCAACTGTCTTATCCCCAAACTTTGCGTCAATATGTCAGGCATATATTTAATTCGACTACTCAAAAATCGAATATATTTCTCGACATGAATATTGATGCCATAAGTCGCCACATCCGGTAGCAATACGTACGTTCGGACATCATTCCAGTCAATATTGTTCAGCCTCTCAACTACAGACAATGCATCTCGTCTGATCCTATGCAATTCCAGCTCAGTCCTTCCGTCCGCCAAAACGTGCAAAACCTGTGAGTAACAAACCTCTTCTGGTTGTGCACTATTTGGTAGCGCCTCGTCATGGTCGATCATCCAGTACGTGCGGATGTCGGAATACAGTAAATTTTTCGGCAGACGATCTGTATTAAAAATCCACTCATCAAATACGCCACAGACCAGCGCTTCGGGCCATCGATTAACGACTTCATTAATCTGGTCGTTCGCTATTCGAAATGTCGGGTAGAATTCCCGCTCCAAACCGAAAGCCAGATTATGGCGGTTGCCGGCACGATGCCCTGGGACATACGATGGTTCCACGTAAACATAATACGCCTGCCTAATTGGCAAACCGAGCATCCGGGCAAGAACCGCACACAACACCTCACGAGCTATATCCTCCAGTCTCAATAATTTGAGAAAAGCTTCTCGACGTACGTTGGAGGTATCCCTTATCGCAGCCTGGAAAGTCGTTCCTTTGCGGGTTTCCTTGGCACGCAGTGGTGGTATCGCATTCGCAATTTGCACCTCAGGATGATTGATAGCCATAATTGCCTTTTAAGCTCACCAGGCTCGCACTGACTCTAGTCACAACATAGTATGTGCCACGGAACCGAGTGTAATGATTGATACAAGCCTGTCAAAGCATAAGCCTGTTGAATAACTGTGGATAAGTGCTGTATAAATACCACTGTTCATATATACAGTATTTTGTTGATTGGTTCTACTCGTCTCGAACACATGTATTAATTGCCTGTTTATGCACGACATGGAATCATGGGTCACATCTAATCGGACATCGAAAGACAATAACCATCGATGAAATCACCAACGCCCTGTCACCTGACCAGGGTATTGTCGATTGTGATGGCAGATACCCTGGATCGCTTTCATCTGCTAAAGTGCAGCAGCCTATGAAACCAACAAAGCTGATCTGTCATGACAGGCTATCCGCGATACTCACAGACAGAAGAACGACTTAACGTTAGTTTGCACGCACTCGGTTTTTTGCTGAGTGTGGCGGCACTGGTTGCGCTGCTGCTGCGCGCCAGTGCCCTGGATTCGATGCTGGTGCTGGTGAGTTTTGGCCTTTTCGGTGTCAGCCTGGTCCTCCTCTACGCCATATCCACTCTTTACCACAGTACGCAGAATCCGCGACTGCGCAGCCGCCTGCGCGTAGCCGACCACGCCAGCATCTATGTGCTGATTGCCGGTACCTATTCCCCTTTTGCACTTATTGTTATGCAAGGCAGTATCGGCTGGACTATTTTTGCAGTCTCCTGGTCCATGGCGCTGGCAGGCATTGTTCTGAAGCTGTTTTACACCGGCAGGTTCAGTCTGCTGTCAACATTGCTTTACGTCTTCATGGGCTGGATTATCCTGTTCGCGATCCAACCCTTACTGGCCAGCTTTGGCGGTCCAGGTCTCAGCTGGCTGATCGCTGGTGGTGTTTCCTACACCCTGGGCGCGGTACTTTACAGTATCCGGCGCCTGCCGCTTAATCACGCCATATTTCACCTGTTTGTATTGCTCGGCAGTTGCTGCCATTTTGTGGCGGTGTACTTTTATGTCGCCTGAGTTGCGGCGCCTGGCATATTATGGACAATGCCCGGATGTCCGAAATCATGCGCCATAAGCGACGCTTACCACCATGAGGTCAATGTGAACAATTCACCCACTTGTCCAAAGCATTTTTTACCTCATAGCCAGGTAAAAATTCTTGCTCCAAACGTCCCAGCTCTTGCAACAGCAAATATCTGTAAAAGTCAGCTTCCTCGCCACGCAAAAAATCAGGAACACTGAGTTGAGCAATTTTAGGCTCTGCAACAGCCGAACCCGGAGCATATCGTTCAAAAAGTTCCCGAGTCATTAGCAGAGGATAAATCTCCGGATTGTACTGACGCGCCCTGCTCAGCATAAGCATCCCCCAGGTATCCATATCCCCCCAATACGCTATCGATTTACCAGCAAGGCACGCAGAGGCGAGCCACCGCAAGTCCAATCCTGCCCCCAACACGGCAATCGTGTCTGGCAGTTCCGGCAGAAGGTGCACACATTGTTCGTTCTCCACAACAAGGACTCGAGCGCACGGTAGTTCCGTCTCACTCAACTCGGCAGTTGTCAGCCGCAACCGCCGAAACGGCAGAATTTCGGTGCCCAGCGGGGCCACTAGCACCCAGTGATTACTTTCGTCTAATGCATCCAGAAACGTCGCAAGTCCCAACTTCGAAGTTTCATTGCCGAAGCGTTCATCAAGCAATCGGGTGATCAAACTGACATTGCGCTCGATAAACTTGGTATCAACGCCGTACTCGGACATCAAGCGAAGTGGTCGACCCGCTGCACAACCCGGCTCCAATTGCATCGCCAGCGTTGCAACCGCAATAATTTCGTCAATGTCTTTGTTGAGCCACAATGATTGCCTGGCAACCAACAAGGGGTGGAAAAGTTCATCAACGCCTTCGATCAACCGTTCAAGCTGGCTGTACTCATTCTTGATTTCCTTGTTTTCAGTTGCAGCAATCCACTCCGAGGGCGACTCCAATATCCAGGTAATGGGAACGGTTACCGGCGTGCTGCCAGCCCGATATCTGACCGTTTCCCAGACAACTTCCCCGACACTGACCTGGCGCCACTGTTCTACATGTCGCTGAACCGCATTCGTCTCTTGTGAGAAATTACCGGGTGCAGGTTTACCAATTGCAAGCCTGATCGGCCAGGCATCTGGATCAAGTAATCGCTCAGAGCGTATCGAGTTGCGACGCCACTGCTTCGCCAAACGCAGGGACAAATCAGTCGGCGATTTCATGACGGTTCGCAGCCCGACTCTGTTTATGCGCCTCCAGCTCCTCCCAGCTCAACGAGGTAAGGCTGGATGAGACACCGCGTCGATGCACAACAATCGCAGAGCGTGTGTGATGTCGCAACAAACGCATTTCCTTGTTGGGGGTAATAAAAACCGCGTGCAAGCCGAATTCGCAGAGTGCAGCAATAATTCGTCCGGCAACCGCATGTGAGCTTCGAGAAAACGCTTCATCCAGGACGATGGTTCCGAACAGGGGGCGACTGCTCCCGTCCGGGCACAGTGCGTAGCTCAAGGACGCAGTTAGAACGTAAGACGCAATGATTTCCTTTTCTCCGCCGCTGCCACCTTGTGATCCGGTCCGGGTTTCAACAACCTGACCAGAAACTCGGTCTATCACTGACACGGCAAATTCCAGGCGATATCTCGGATCCAGCAGTGCCTGCGCACCTTGCGTGCGGGAGCGTTCGCAGGCGTCTTTCAACAAGAGCACCAGTTCTTTGAGCGCCTTATAGTGGCTTTCACCGGCATCGTCTGTCAGGCGTGCAGAATTGAGCGCTCGCTGAGCCCGTTGCAAGCTCCGTAGACTTTCATGCACAACTTTTTTCGCCACCAGTCGCAAATACTGTCCGGGCTGAAAATCTACTCGCCGCATCGTACTGTTCAGATCTTCCAGCCGCTCTTCAATTATCGAGACCTCATTCTCAACGTGACTCAACAATTGTGTTACCCCCTCATCGGACGAGCGATTCAGGTAATCAAGGAAGCGCTTCAGTTTTTCTGGCAAGGCTTCTTCAGTCAGGACGTTCAGCCGCTCCAGATATTGGGGAATGTCTTCCAGGTCTCGGCCCACCTCGGCCAGCGCACCTGTGTCTTCTTTCTTGGCATCGGACATCAATTTCGTCAGATTCTGGACGGTGTCGGCAACGGCAGTGCTCAGGCTTTTAACTGCCTCCTGCACGCGATCCCGGTAGTCACGCTCGATATCGTGGATATCAACCAGTTGCCTGACAGCGATCGTTGGCAGATGCGAGCCCGCCAGCTCTCGTTCAGCATTCGTCATACCGCTCTCACAGACCTTGAAAGCTCTCAGTTTGGATGTTTCGGTCCACTCAAGGTCTTTTTTGACTCTGGCTGCGTCACCAATAGCAGCCTTGTGCTGCTCTTCAAGCTGAGTTTGTTCGTTCTGCGCTTGCTGCAGTGCATTTTTCGCCGCGGCAAGATCAGAATCCGGCTGACTCAATGCCGCCAGCTTGCGTTGCAACTGTTTCAGTTCGCGCTCTGCTCCCGGAAGGTCGATGGTATCGAAAACAATTGAAAGCAGTTGCTCCAGTGCTTTTTCCTGACCTTGCAGCGTTGTTACAACGCCCTTGGCCTGCTCAAACGCCTGCGTGGCCTGGTTCAACTCTTCTGTTACACGCGATATCTCGGTCCGCAAAAAAGCCAGGCGATCTTTGTTATCAAAGCCCGTCATCCAGTCTTCATGCAGTCGCTTCTGATCCTGCTTGTCGAAAAATCGCGCCTTGCCCGACATCAAGCCTTGTGCGGTCATTGCGTGCGGGGTTTCACGAAGTTGGTCCGGAGAACTTACACAGTGGCGGTCGTTGTCCGCCAATAAAGCCTTCACCGCTTCCCGGTAGGGGTGCTGTTTAAAATCCAGTTTTCGGGTATATCCGTCGTCAAAAAAACGCGGCGTCTTCTCTGGCTCTTTGACTTCAAGCAAGCGCACATGCAGGCGATTGTCTCGCGCATTGACCCAGCGCAATGCTTCTTTTGCAGACGCTGGCGGCACCAGGACACGCAGGCGATGGCTGCCCAGGGCACGCTCGATAGCACCCCGCCAGCTTTGCTGATCAGCCTTGATCTGCACCAGTTCGGCCACAAACGGTATAGCAGCCTCTGGCAAATTCAATTGTTCCGCAAGCGCAGTTCTAAAGGTCTGGAACTGAGCAGGCAGATTCGAGCCCGGTCGTTTGATGACCTCCGCTTCTTCTGTCTTTAATTGTTCCAGCTCGGTCTTGATAGCCTGCTCATCCGCGCCCTGGCGGTAGGCATTATTTTCGGCGGCCTTTATCTCCTGCTCCAGGATATCCAGACGTGTCCTGGCCTCCCGCTTATTGGCATCCAACACCTCAGCACGCAAGTCCTCGCTCAGATCTAGATTACGGACGAGCCTTTGATACTGATCAGCAGCCAATTGCCGACTACCACAGTTCTTCTGCCAGTCGCCGATACGGTCATTCAGATCATCGATGCTGGCCCCACCGATCTGCAAATAGGCTTGACGCAAGTCGTCAACGCGTTTCCGGTGCTGCGTCAGCTCAATTTGTAATTGTTGCTGAGTCTGCTCAGCATGCCCATGCGCGTCACTTAATCTGTCTGCTTCTGCGCGCCATAATCGATATGCCTGCTCCGCAAACCAGACAGGCATCAGCCTGCTGATCTCCTGCTTTTCAGACAACTCCTGCTGCAGCGTCTGATAACGCTGCCAGGCAGTGGCAATTGGCTGCAGCGATCGCTGCTGCCTGCGCGCTGTTTCCAGCTCCTGATGAATCTCTGTCAGATCGTCAAAGCTATTGGCAACCTCAGCGGCACGATCAAAAGCAGAATGATCGTCCAGCACCAGCTCGCGGAAGATATCATCGATGCTGTTGAGCTGTTTCAAGCCTGCCGCCCGGTTAAGCAGTGTGAACGCATTTTCACCGACATCAAAATAATCCCGCAGCCGTGCCAGGAATGCTTTTTTGCTGGGATACACCCAGATACCAGTTGACTGTTTCTCCTGTTGTCGCAAGGCGCGCATACCGCCCTCATGATGCAACATCAACCAGTGTTCAATTGTCTGCTCCGGCGATACAGCAAACAGCCAAAGACGCTTCATGTCCGTCGCAGCTGAACTGCTGTCGTCAAACCAGAACAGGGCGCCCAGTCGCACTGTATGCTCCTGACTGGCCAGCGTTGCCGAAATAGCAGTGATGGTTTTGCCCTGTCGGGCGATGTGTGACTGAGCCGCGCCTCCATCGCCCGGACCGGAAATGCCTCGGACATAAGACACCAGATCGCGATCACTTTCATGCCCACCGGTCGACGCCAGGTTGTATCTTGGATTGGCACATAACAATGTCATCAGTGCGTCAACCAGGGTGGTTTTACCACTGCCTGTTGGGCCAATCACCGCCGTGCCTGCACCGTCAATAATGGCCTGGTGTCGCCCCTGAAATCCGCCCCAATTGAAGAGCTCCAACTGCGTCAGCACGTGTGTCTGATCATCAAATGCAAATCCGGCCTGAGTCATTCGCCTGCCTCCGCTCCGGTTTGCCCATCATCGCCTCTGTAATCATTATGACCTGGCATACCCGCCTGTGTGCGCAACCACGCCAGCATTACCTGCAAATTCTCGGGATTGGCGAGATGAGCAATGATTGGCCGAATCAGTACACGGTCATGCGCGTCAGGTGCACTGACCAGACCATGTCCCTTTAATGCATCCAGCAGCGCCATGACCCGGTTCCGTTCGCGCGCGTCACTTCCCATGTCGCCCAGGTACACCTGTAGTTCCGGGATGAGCTCATCCAGCGCCACTCGCGCGTCACTGGCGCCGGTACCACTGGACTGTTCATGAGCGATAAACTGCCGACGCAGGATAGCGACCAGTAAGGATTGTTCCAGATTGAGACGTTGTCGGCGTACCAGCGGGTGTGACCATTCGTCTTCATCCGCGGCATCTTCATGGCGAACAACAACAAAAGCCAGGCCACGCACGTCATCAACCGCCATCTGCAAATCCAGCGGTTCCAGTATTTTGTTCAACGCATCTGGATGATTCAGCGCATGGCGATACAGATTCGGCTTCTGCGCCTGCTCCAGGAGTCCATACTTAAGTAACTCCTGGGCGGCACCCCGTATACCTTGCGGCGTGCGCTCTTCCTCCTGGGATGCGGAAGCTGTCGATACGGATTGCGCAGCCTCCTCTGGCAGCGCGGCATCGTCGGTCGAACCGCTTTCCGGCGTTTCATCGACACGAGCCCCTTGATCCGCGGCACCGGTGATTCGATCAAAAATGCCTGCCATGCTTAAAGCTCCCAATCAACTTTGGCAAGTGCTTCGCCATCCATCGCTGCGTATGGTAAATCAAAGCGCCACGGCCGCTGTTCCTGGTCCACCACTTCAATTTTCTCACGTTGCTCATCCATCACCTCGATTCCCGCCTCCCGCGCCATACCTATCCACAATGCAAAGGTTTCAAGGTCATGGCTTGGCGGCAATAAGGCTGCCAGCTCGCCCAGACTCAGAGGTTTACCCTGCTCACGCAGCGTAGCCAGCGTTTCATTAATCAAGGCGTCTCGGTCCAGTCCATCAAAGGCGTCCCAGAAATCATCGGCAATCTCATCAAGCCCGGCACTAACCACTCGCAGATCTGGCTCCGATGCCGCGCTGTCATCACCGGCCTTAAAACGCAGACGCTCTATGGCTGGGAACGCTCCAGCGCCAATTGCGACTGGCGGCAATGGCACAGCCTGACGTCGCACCGACTGGCGTTGCCAATCCAGATTCATGGCTGCCGTAAAAAACTCATTCAACAACTGACCTACACGGTGGTGCTCCGCCGCCAGACCGGTCTTGAGAAACCCCTTAACATCACGCTCGCTGCGGGCGCGCGCCTGCAAGACCGACTCCGATTCCTTTACCAGTCGCACCACCAGCGATCGCAATTCGCTTTGTTGCGGCCGGGCCAGTGCTTTGGAAACAACGGGGTGACGCAGGATTGTACGCAGACGCTCACGCATATGGTCCAGTTCAATAGACTGGCGTAACTGTTGTTGAAAACTGTCGAATACCCGACCTTCTGGTGTACTCAGCAGCTGCTCATGGCCCTCCAGCAAGGTATCAACAATCTCGCCTCTGTGCAGTTGGTCACTGATAATTGATTGACGCAGTGCACGGTCAGCGTCACGCCAGGAGTCCTCAACCCGACGGAAGTCTGCTCGCAAACCGATCGCCAGGTTATAGACTTCGCGAATACCCTCGATGGCGCTTGCTTCATCAAGCACCGGAACATTGCCCAGTTCCGCCTGCTGAAGTTCGTGCTCCATCGATTTGATGCGTCGTTTCAAACTGGCAATGCGATTGGCTGGATTGGGATTAAGGCCCATCTCCAGATTTTCGATTTCGCGTTGCACCACCGACAGGCGAGATGCAGTTGAGGTCATGATCCGACTATCGAGAGACTCAATAAACTGTATCGCAGACTCCAGCGCGTCGGTCGCAAAAATCCGCCCTTCCCGCTCAACCACCAGGCGACGCTTTATCCACTGGCGCAGCTCCCTGCCGGCCTGCTGCTGAGTGCTATCGGGATCAATATCGTACAACTCGTCGCTGGCATAGGCCTGCAACATATCAGACATTGCCTGCAAGGCATCCTCCATCAGAATGCCATCTTGCGCCTGATCAAACAGCGTTCGCAAACAGCCCAATACCAGCGGCGCCCGGCGCGACGCCAGTAACAGCCATGCAGGGTGCTGATTTCGGGCAGCGACATAGCGCTGTGTACGTTGTTGGGCGGTTTCGCTCATTTAGTCGCTCTCTAAGCGCGGTATGCTACCACCAATTAGACGGCTTGCCACCCTACAAATGGACGCTGGAAAAACCAGCAAACGGACGCTACTATAACCTGCAAATGGACGCTGATAAAACGGGCCGACGACGTGACCACTGACCTCTTTCCCAGAGCCATCAAAAACCGACTGCAAACAGCACTCACCGACACGCCTGTGGTTTGTCTGTTGGGGCCACGGCAAGCCGGCAAAACAACACTCGCCCGCAGCCTGGCGCCTGAGCGCGCATATTTCACACTGGATGACAGCGCGATCTGCCAGCTCGCCAATGACGATCCAGCCGGTTTTGTGCAAAGCCTGCCTGCGCAGGTCACACTGGATGAGGTGCAACGCGCGCCGGAACTGTTGATAGCCATCAAAAGTACGGTGGATCAACAGCGAACACCGGGACGCTTTCTGCTCACTGGATCAGCCAATCTGCTGTTGTTGCCAAAGATACAGGACTCGCTGGCAGGCCGCATGGAAGTGCTGCACCTGAATCCTCTGTCCATGGCCGAACTGCACCGCATGCCACCCACATTCCTGACCACCCTGCTGGAGGGTCGCTTCAGCATACAAATTGCTGAATCCAGCCCGGAGATCCCCGCGTTAGCGGAGTTACTGTGCAAAGGTGGCTATCCGGAACCTGTGCAACGGACGCTGGCTCGGGCGCGGCAGTGGCATCGCCAATACGTGAACGCCATTATTCAGCGCGACGTGCATGACATTGCCAATATCAACGACGAGGACTCCATGTCCCGCCTGATTGAACTACTGGCATACCGAACCGCCTCACTCTTGAACGTCAACAGCCTGGCCCAGGACCTGGGTGTACAACGGGAAACGATCGAAAAGTATCTCAGCGTACTGGAGCGACTGTTTCTGATCAGGCGCCTGCCTGCCTGGCACCGGAACCATGCAAAACGACTCATCAAATCACCCAAAATACATCTTGTTGATTCTGGCCTCGCCGCAACGCTCAGCAAACTGGCGCCGGCCGAGTGGCTGACACAAAGCACGGCCTTCGGGCACCTGCTGGAAAGTTTTGTACTACAGCAGACCGTCTGCCAGGCCAGCGCGCTGGAAGAGGAATTGCGTTTTACGCACTACCGCGACAAAGATCAGGTTGAAGTCGACATCGTCATTGAGCGGGGCCGTGAAGTCTGGGGGGTGGAAGTAAAAAAGGCGGTCACCGTGGACACCCAAAAAGATGGTGCGGGGCTGAAGCGGCTGGCGGAGCGGGCTGGCAGGGACTTCAGGGGCGGCGTGCTGTTGTATGGGGGTAATCATGTGTTGCCGCTGGTTCATACCGAGTGTTTTGCGTGTCCTGTTAGCCGGCTCTGGCAATGAGTTCCTGCGCCGGCGAATGCGTCGATAACATTCACACATGGCCATGTTGTGTCCGAACGACAGATTCATTCGCCACGCAGGTGCCGGTCGAAAAACGCCATTTGCGTTCTGAGCAGGTGAGTCTGCAGCGGAGGCGGACGGATACCGTGGCGCTGGCCTGGGTAGGTCATCATTTCGAACACCTCGCCGCGCTCCTGCAGCTCTGCGAACAATCGGGTGGAGTGATCAAAGGTCACATTGTCATCCGCCATGCCGTGAATGATCAGCAGCGGGGTCTGATAACCATCAAGATGGGCAAAGACCGAGCCGGCCTCATACCCTTCGGCATTGTCCTGCGGAGTCGACATGAAGCGTTCGGTGTAGTGTGTGTCGTATAGCGCCCAGTCCGTCACCGGCGCCCCGGCAATGCCCGCGGCAAACCTGCCCGGCGCCTGCAGCGTGGTCATCAATGTCATGTAGCCGCCATAGGACCAGCCCCACAAACCCACTCTGTCGGCGTCCACAAAATCGCGCTCCTGCAGCCAGTCCAACCCGGCCAGCTGGTCCTCAACTTCAAGAATTCCCATGCGCAGATGCAGCGGCGCTTCAAAGGCGTGGCCGCGGTTAGAACTGCCCCGGTTATCGACCTTAAAAAGCACGTAGCCGGACTGGGCAAGAATCTGATCGCGCAGTGACTGCCATCCCCTGGTGACAGACTGTACGCCCGGCCCGCCATACACCTGAACAATGGCCGGACAGGGCGTCGCTGCGGTGCAGTGGTCCGGCCGGTACATCTGCCAGTGCAGTTCGGTCTGCCCGTCTGCGGCCGTCAGCGTGCCATACTCGGGTCGGACATGGCGCGCCAGATACGGCGCGTAAGGATGATCCTGGTTCAGCGGGTTTTCCTCCACCCAGGCAATGCGTTCACCTTCCATGGAATACAGCGCGGTGTTGGGCGGTGTGTCGATGTCGGAGTAGGTGCCAATAAAACCTGTTCCGCCAGAACCGACCGATACGTTCCAGCGTCCTTCGCCAGTCGTAATACGCTGCGGTTCGCCGCCATCCAGGTTCACTGAATACAGGTGGCGCTCCAGTGGTGTATCCGTCCAGCCGGAGAACCAGACAATACCCGCGTCCGCGTCGACGGCTTCCAGGCTATCGACCACCCACTCACCCGATGTGATATCGCGGGCTACGCCATCTGCACTGACATGACGGATATGGCGAAAGCCGGATTGTTCGCTCAGATAAAGCAGGCCGCCCCCGGCCAGTGTTCGCAGATCGTGCTCCAGATTGATCCAGGTATCTGCCTGCTCTGTGATACGTCGTCTTGTGTCTTCAGCACCCGTGCTCGGATCAAGTGCCAGCAGGTCCCACTGCGTCTGCGCCCGATTCTGGCGCTGCACCCATAAGGTCTCGCCAGCCGCGCTCCAGTTGACGCGACTGAGGTAGATGTCGGTATCGCTGCCCAGATCCATCTCGCGTATGTCGCCAGAGCCAAGGTCGATGACGTGCAGTGTCACCAGTGCGTTGGGCGTGCCGGCGCGCGGATAACGCTGCTGCGACACCAAAACGGCGTCGGCCGAAATGCCGAAGCGATCCACCACCATTACCGGGCTTTCATCAACGCGTGCAACCGCGAGGCGACTGTCATCGGGCGACCACCAGTAACCGGTGTAGCGGCTCATCTCCTCCTGCGCAACAAACTCGGCCATGCCCCAGCTGATATCACCGCCGCCTTCGGTCGTCAGGGCACGCTCTTCCCCGGTAGACAGATCATGTATCCATAGATTCTGGTCGCGGATAAAAGAGACGAAGCCGCCGTCTGGACTGACCTTGGCGTCGGTCTCAAACGCCTCTGTTTCGGTCAGTCGGCGGGCTTGTGCGCTTTCCACATCGACGTAGAACACATCGCCGTCCAGAGGCACCAGCACCGCTGCGCCTGTTTCGTCCCATTGATAGGTCACCACCCCGGAAGACGTGATGCGCGATCGCTCGCGGAACTGAATTTCAGCCTCCGTCAGCTCGCGCTCTTCGGGTGCCAGCTGGCGCGCATCGACCAGTACATAAGCCTCGCCGGTGCCAACATCCATTGCCCACAGATCCTGCACGGTGCGGTCATCTTCTTTTGCGCGCAGGAAGCTGATGCGACTGCCATCGGGTGAGAACTGCACATTGCGGGCAGTCGGGCCGGTCAGATCTGGCGAGCCGTAGAGTCGCTCGATGGTCAGTTGTTCACCGGGCCCGTCAGTAACCGGTGTTGCTGCCCGCTCGCAGGCGACAAGAATGAAGGGCAAAACAACAATCAACGCGCCACGCATGAAAACCTCGGTGTATCAGTATGTTAGATGGGGACAACCACATCCCCGCCATGGACTCACTTCCCGGCATTGTCCGACGTCACCAGCGACAGCCGGTAAACATCATGCCGCCGGTCTTTCATGGTGTGAACACTGCCATGCGTATGCAGTTCTTTTAACGCATCCAGGTCAACATCAACGATCAGCAACATTTCAGAGTTGGGTGTCGCTTCTGCCTTGATACCGGTGGTTGGAAAGGCGAAATCCGACGGCGTGAACAAGGCGGACTGGGCATACTGAATATCCATATTATTAACCCGCGCCAGATTGCCAACGGCACCTGCAATAGCGACATAACATTCATTTTCGATAGCGCGCGCCATGGCACAATGCCTCACGCGGGTATAACCATTTTGAGTGTCGGTCAGAAATGGCACAAACAAAATATTCATTCCCTGATCGGAGAGCAACCGGGCATATTCCGGAAACTCAACATCGTAACAGATCATAATGCCTATTTTACCGCAATCGGTATCAAACACTTTGACCTGATTGCCGCCCGACATCGCCCAGTTCCTTCGCTCTGCCGGCGTCACATGCACTTTGTCATATCTCTCCCAGCTTCCATCACGTCGGCACAGGAAACCACTGTTATACAGCTTTCCTTTTACGAGGTAAGGCATACTGCCGGTGATAATATTGATGTTGTAGGTGATCGCGAAATCGATAAATTTATCGCGGATACTTTCGGTGTACTTGGCCAGCTCGCGAATGCTCTGGGTAACGCTCAAGTGGTTGTATTGTGCCATAAGTGGAGCTGCAAACAGCTCTGGAAACAAGACAAAATCACTGCCGTAGTCCGAAACCGCATCAACAAAAAACTCCATCTGGTCAAACAGGTTATCAATGCCTGCCATACTGCGCATTTGCCACTGCACCAGACCCATACGAACCTGGGATTTTGGGGCATTGATCAACTTGACCGATTTGGTATAAAAAATATTTGACCATTCAAGCAAGGTGGCATAATCCTGAGACTCGACGTCGCCCGGAATATACCCTTTAAGCAATTTTCGAACGTGAAATCCATTGGCCAGCTGAAAGCTCAGTACCGGGTCGTACAGTTCTTTGTTTGTTACTTTTTCAATATACTTTTTCGCACTCAGCTTATCAGCATACTTGCCATAGTTTGGCATCCTGCCACCGGCCATAATGGCTCGCAAGTTCAGATTTTCACACAACTCCTTACGGGCATCGTAAAGTCGTCTTGCCAACCTCAAACCCCTGAAGTCCGGATGGATGAAGACCTCGATTCCATACAGCACATCGCCATCAGGGTCATGATTGCGAAAAGAAAAGTCAGTTACGATTTCATCGTAAGTATGATCATCGCCAAATTTCGCGTAGTCGATTATTAATGAGAAGGCACAACCTACTACTTTGTTATCAACACAAACACAAATTTGCCCCTCGGGAAATCGCGTCAACAAGGTATTAACAACCTCTTCAGTCCAGGTCAGCAGTGGGCCAACGTCATAGACCTGCTCGGACGCTTCTCGCAGCGCCCGCATATCATCAATAGTCAGATGGCGAATCTCGACATGATTGGCTTCCATAACTTCTCCAGAACAGACTGTGGGTGAGACAGCATACGCTATTGCCTGTTGCAACGGTACATGGAATCATACGGCTCAATAACCCTGGCCATCGACAGACAATAACCATGAACGAAATCATCGACGCCCTGAAGAAGTTCCAGACAACGGCTTAACGTTTTTCAGCTGAGTCGACACTGACTGTAACTAAGTCGTGTCACTTCATAAACAGACTTGTCCAAATACTCCACATGACTCTCGTTAAACAGCGCAACATTCACACCATCGCTCAACGAGCTCCGAAACACCAACCCGTCATAACCGCAGTTTTTGATGAATTCGCAAAGATACTGAGTCGGTAGATATTCGAGATCCGCCTCTCTGGGCAGCACCGGCCTGGATAACTCCTCTTCCAAATGCGTGAAAAATGCCATTTGATGTCGAAATTCCGGTATTTCCTCCTCCGCCAATGTCATAAACGGCGAGACGGTTCGACGTGGAAAACGCAAATCCACCAAGCGAGCGGCTGACCCCATTCCTAGAGATACGACGCTCACCCTGTCGCCAGGGTGTGGGCGAACCTCGGCGATCGCAGTTTCGGGGGTCGATGCGGCGTACAGATACGGAATGCCGATAGGATTCGCCCGTCCGCTCTTTGCGAGGAAGGGCGGTGGCATGCCTAACTCCGCGATCTGAAACTCACTCCCCGAATTCCAGACTCGCGCGCGAAACAGAGGGGTGCCGATTTCCATTGCAGGAACTTCCAGTCGATTGAGGAATACCTCAAGACTTTTTAAATCAAGGTTTTGCCTAAAAAAGAATCGGTTCTGAGTCAGCAACTCTGCTCGAAACTCAGACCATTTCATAACAGGTGATTCGCTGGTCGATAGAACCGGAATTAATGCACGATCTTCGTAACCGGCGTCATCCAGAATATCGCATAAAAGCCTTGACGCTGAGTTATCTTCCAGCGCTGAGAACATTTGCCAGTCCACCCTGAACCAGTCAAGCAATGTCCTCGCCTCCTCGGATTGCGATTCCAGATAGGCGGCTGCCACTGCCTGAAAGTCATCCCGCAGCTGGTCGGGCGTTATAACGCTGACGGTCGTCGCACCACAATAGGAACAATCACCCTTACGTACTGCGATCTTATTGATGTGTTCAGAGAGGTGTATATCGTCGAAGCATCCTGCACAACAATACATCATGTTTACCGTCCCAGTAGATGAGCCATCAACTCCATGTGATGCTGCATCGACAGCTTTTTAATGTACCCCAGACCCGGAAAATGCTGCGCCTGATGAAGTCGCAGGTATTCGGCGACAGCATTGGATCGAAACACTTTGGTACCGGGGCTGCTTACGTCCGCGACCAACTTTTCCAACGCTTCAGCGAACTTGCCGGCAGTGTCAGCGGCGGTGTCGTTACTCGTTGAAACGTAATGGTTGATATAAAGCTGCCCTTCGTCATCTGGTTCCGCATAGGTCAGGTGAATAGCCACCGCAAACGCAGGCCCGCCGCCGTCGCTGTAGTCATCACCAACGACCAGAAAATCACCAAAGGCCTCACCCGGCACCTCGCTGTAGGTCAGGTAAAGATCTGAATAGCGCTCCGACGCCGGGTAATCTGCGTTTCGCAGGGGCTTGTTAAACCCATCCTCAACAATGACACGTGTGATACCGGTGAAATGTCTGCGGTACATCCTGGCAGCTTGCAAACCAACAAATACGTGGGAGCTCAATTGCCCCTGATACTCAGCAAGCGCCTCGGCCAGCACCCGGCCATCAGAAAAACCCTTATGAATTATGGCAGTAGGCAACTCAAAACCAGCGAAGTAATTCTCGACATCCGCAACTGAGCTGTTTTGTGTCAAACACAGGCCGGCTTGAAAATCAGGGTAGCCCGCCAGCAACTCCTCAAATATCTGTTCGCGCAAATCCCCATTACCGTGAACAAGCTGCCCAACAGAGGGATTGGCAATGAGGATAAACTGGCAGTTATTTTCAATCAGCGCCGTCAGCGCTCTTTTTAATGCAGGGAAGTTCTCGCGCACAGGTTCGATAATCGGCACAAAACCCCAGCGTGCCATGTTTCCAGCCTGCTCCCGGAGCATGACCAACTCGAACTGCTTGCCGCGCAGATATGGGTAGTACATCGCAATCCCCTTGCTACATGACTATGCCAGAACAGCGCCTACCGGGCTGTTCAGTCGGCTGACAAATTGCTCTTGTTGCGCCCTGTTCAGTCGCAGCGACAACGCGGCTGCTTTCAGGCTGCATGGCAAACTATCCAGATGCTCACGCAAGCTCAGTGCATTACTCCGCAAACGCAGCACGCCCACCATGTAATCGTGTGCCAATTCCGGAGCGAGCGTGGAGAACAGTCGCTTGGCCTCGGTGTAGACTTTTGTATTGGGCAGCCCCTTCAGACAAATACCGAACTCATTGTTCAGAATGGTCAGGTACTCCTGCCTGGTCAGCGAATCAAACACAGCCTCAGGCTTGGTATTCCGTTTGTTGCTGGCAGGTGCCCGGTAATTGCCACGAACCCGGAACTGATAGCCTCTATCAGCCAATGTCAGGATGCCAACCTCCACCGGCAAAAACCTTTCGGCTGCTGCGAATAACCGCTCCTCAGTCACTACCGTAATATAGTCGAATATCCTGGCGTATGCTGACAATTGACTGCCAAGGCGCGTGAAGTCATCCATGGCGGTCTTGATTTCATACACATGGGACGTGCCATTGACGATCACGGCATCCGCCTTGCAGCCTGCCGCCCCGAACTCGGTCAGCATGAAGGCCGTATTCAGGTTGTGGACACCAAGAAAGCGCTTTTCTGCGATAGCGTTCTTGAAGACATACTCAAATCGGTAATCGCGAATGAGCCGTGAGAACAGTCTGTCGTAGAACTGACCGACTGTGTTGTCTAAATCAAAAAAACGATGGAGATTCAGCTGCCGGAAAAGCCGGGAGGCCAAGGAGGAATGGCTTGAAGAGCCCAGATCTGACAACACGCCAGGCGAGAAGAAACGCGCCAGCGTTGCCGTGTCGATTTGACACTCTAGATTAACGGCCAATTTCATATACAACAACCTTGAACACAAAGATACGAGAGCATTTAGAATGCGAAAATAGTGCGTTATAGTTCCCAAATACCATGAAATCTTAATATTTCAAAACTCATTTCTCTCACACAAGGGCTGCATCAATATGCTCTAATGCGGAAATGATTACATTAACAGTATGCCTATCGAACTCAGCGCGATCACTTTCGTCATGAGTACCTTTATTCAAATAGCGCCATTCACGTGAATCACCACTCACCCCCAATAAGGTATCAATAGGAGTCAAAACTGCCGATTTATTGTGGTCCAAAAAATCTTGCTTACCTATTTTACTCTTCAATTGCTCGGTAAGATTTCTGAGCTCTATTGGAGCTGAAGACGAACGTAGTTTTAGGCTGAGGTTGCCATCTCCGTACCTGGAAACGTATCTCCAGACTTTTCCTTTTGCTAGTGATTCTAGAGCTTGACGCGACTTGGTTAGTGCGTCTCTGATTTCGTTCTGGTTTATGTGCCCGCGAGCGGCAAGGATATAGTTCCGGGGAGCACAGTTAAAGTCTACCCGTATATGTGGATCTTCGAGACGAGGTAAAAAAGAAAATGATCTGGCTCGGCTAGCTTCTTGGGCAGGCAATAGATTCTGAATATCCTTAAAGAACTCTTCACCATGGCAAGTCAAAAGTATCTGTTTGTTTGAGAAATACTGATCCTCGAAAAGCGTCCGTCGAATAGATTCCCTATGGTCATCGTCAATGGCATTTACAGGGTCGTCAAAAATCAATACCGGAGCGTTTTCTTTAAGGTTTTTGGCCAGCAGTATTGCAAGGCCAAGGCATCGTATATGCCCTTCACTAAGTACATGCAGGGCGTCGTAGAATTGGTTGGGGTTGTTGCAAAAAGCAATTTTAAGGCGCTGGTTCTGTGTCAGTGGTAGCGTAACGTTTGCCAACTGTTCTGAGTTTGAGTCATTCCGGTTGAAAGCGTTATAAAATTTAACGACTATTTCCCCAAGGTCTGCGACTAACTGTGCAGGTAAATTATTACTGTAATTGCTCAACTTCCGAACGAATGTAGCATAGGCAGAAGTGATTTCCTGGTTCTTCGATATCACGGCTTGTTCTTCTTCAACATCTGCAATCAGTTGGGCATTTTCATTTTGGAAGTTGTCGATCAGTTGTTGAGCAGATGTAATTGCCGCATTTGCTGTCTGCCTGCGAGTTTGCAGTATTGTAATTTGACGAGAGTATTCACGAAGTCTAATCAGTTCAGATTGCTTGTTGCTTTTCTGTTCATTTGTTTGGTCAATCTTTTTGTCATTCTCTTCAAGATGCTGAACCTGTGAGGACAAGTGCTGCCACGGTGTGTAGCCATCAGCTAACCTACAAAGCATGGAATTCCACCATTCTATGCTGGGTTGACCGTTATCTTCTACTTCATATGGTTTAATGGGGTTGCTTTGCGGGTTGTACTTCAAGCACGCATTTATGATTTGCGAGAGGTGAAACAGGGATTGTCTTGCGCTTAGCTCAAGCCGAGTTGCATCTTGCTGGATAGCAGCCAACTGCTGAAGTTTTTCTAGCTCTTGGCCTGCATGAGTATATGGGTTTACGGCAACCTCGGTTAGAGGAGTTTTGCATGCGGGACACTCGCTTGAACTACTTTGTTGTACTTGCGAGACGGCTTCATATAGTTGTTTAAATGAAACCTGCAGGCTTGCAGCGGCTAGCTCATTTTGTTTTCCGGTCAGCTCTTGGATGGTTGTGGTAATACTATTGCCCAACGTTTCCAAGGCTATACTGGTTAGATTGCTTTTGGCTGCAACTGGTTGCTGCAGCTCGGTTTCAAGACGCTCAATTACCCCACGCGTTTCGTCATTACCATTGAGTTCTAGCACCATCTGACTAAAGGTAACACCTTCTCTATACTTATTGGCTAGCCCCAACTCCTCTGCGGCAATTTGTTGAAGGTCATTGCTGCAGCTCTGAAGTTGTTGTTGTGCACCAGTTAATGCCTGCCGCTTCTGTGTGAGCAACGCTGCCTTTCGTCCCTCCAGATCTATGTATCGGCCATCTATTTCTGCCGTGAAATTGCGAACAAATTCTGCAAAGGAGTCAAGACCAAATAAGGTGGAAATCAGTTCTGTCTGCTTTGCAGGTGCCTGGGCTGCAATTCTGGAGAAACTGTCTATACGATTTTTTTCGACAAAGCAAAAGCGATATGCTGTCTCGTTGGGCGCAACAGCTATTTCGTTGCCTTCGCCGTCGTCCCCGTAAATATTCGGCGGTGAAAACTGGTTTACATAAGCGTTCTTCAAATATTCATTTTGATCACGGAATCGTTTACTCTCAGCTTCAATAACGTTACCCAGCAAACCATATTCCAGCGCTTCGCAGAAGCTAGACTTACCGGTTCCATTTGGGCCATAAATCAGAACAAGGCGGCTTGCCAGATCAAAAACCTCCTGTCTGGCAAAGCCGCGAAAGGGGCCAACTGTTATGCGTTTAAGATGGGAAAGCTTCGGCACATGCCCTTCATTACTTGTGGGGATTGGCTGTATATCGGGACGAATTGTCTCCCAATTTTCTTGGGCCAGAGCAACAATTCGTTTGATGCGTTGGCCCTGATAAGTGCTCAGTGGCGCCAGCTCATCCAAATTAGCTGCTACTAAATTGCCCATTTTGCAGACAGCTTCAGGCACTGATGGATTATTTAATGTTTGTAAAAAACGAGGATATTCAGCTCTAATCATTTACACACCCTTTTTGTATGCCACGTCATAAAGACCGGATATCAATTGCCTTATGGTTGGGTGGTTGAGCTTTGCCGAAAGCGGGGATACGTAGTCCCTTCCTTGGTTCCAATGCAAGTTTGTGTTGTAAATCAACCCAAGCAGGAAGTAACTTTCCGGAATATCAACGCCAGTGTTAGCCACAAAATCCATTTTACTTTGGGTCTTCTTGGTCTCTAGGAATTCGTCTTTCTGGTTGTCCTGTACCAAAAGGCCATGGCCGAGTTTTTCAACAGCAATACGTGTAGCAAAACACACCGCGAGAGGATCGTAATTCTTGTTTCCCAGGTATCGGGCCAGCTCGCTCTGTGTGTAATTATGAAATTTCCCCGAACTCCTCCAGTCTTGCGGAAGGTTATTTGGCCACTCACATTCTGGAATCTCACACGGATCAATGTGGAAGTGAAACCAGTATTTTTCTAACCTATCCTTGATTTGCTCTTGACTATCTCTTGCTTCTATAAGCCGCAGAGTATTCTGTGCCTTGCCGGTCGGCTTTGCCAGAAGGTAATTGATTTGTATTTTGTGCTTATTGAAGCAAAAATCAAAGAATACGCCAGGGTCTAGGTGTGTCAGTATTATTGGATAAATTACTTGGTTACGTGCTTTGTATCCTTCAATAATTGAGGTGACGTAATATTGGAAGGCTACCAGGTTGGCGTCATCCAGATAGTCGAACACTTCGTCTATGACCAGTATGAGCGGTTTCTTGCTGCCCTCGTACAAGGTTTTATGGAGCTGAACCACAAGTGTGATAATGTCTCGCTGTCCGTTCGATAATTGGTGGGCTTTTGGGAAATTGACAACCAGCTCTTTCTTTTTTTTGGTTTCTTCAACTTTAGCCCATTGCCAGGTTGAGCTTTTGAAGTTGGCCAGCAAGTCTTGATAGTGAGCTTTGATCGCAACGTAATGTAGCCAGTCTGTCGCAGCGGAAAATGCCTTAGAATCGGCTGCGTGTAGGCTGGCGATCTGGTAAGCTGCAAAAAAGCCTTCAATCTCGGAATCAGCAGCACCATACTGGACTAATCTGTCCGAGATGCTATTTAAGAATGGCACTGCTCTGAGTTCATGAATACAGTTATTCAATATCCATTGGGATAGGACGGCTGCACTTCCATTCTGTTGGTTCACCTTGTCGACTATGGCTTGAACTGCTGCCTGAATGCGAACTTGGGTGAATTTTGATAGATCGACGCCCTGAATCGCATTCAAAAGTCTTGGGGCTTTTAATTGTTCAGAAATATTAGGAAGAATCTTTCCGTTTTGACCAAAGCTGGCTTTAGCCTCGGCGGGTTTATAGGAAAATTCTGCTTTTTCTGGGGTTTTGCAGATGGTTATGGGCTTGACTTCAATAGTGGAGGATACTGCCCCTTTGAAGTGCTTTTTCGCCTTCGGGGTGAGGCCGCTATTGACTACTAGAACATCGAATTGTTGTCGAATCTCGTTTTTGGTTTTGTCGGCGGCTAACTTCTGCCCGTCAACCGTAATACTAAGTTCCGGCGCGAGCCTATCGTTCTCTCTATGATGATCCTTTTCGGCGAGATCTATTCGCTTGGTATTCAACGACGAAAATGCGGTAGCGACCGAGCTCTTGCCAAAGCCATTGGGCGCAACTAAAAGATTGGGTTTGTAGGCTTTTAATTGCACTTTAAAGCATTCATGCGAAATGCCTTTGATGTTCCTTATCTCGATTTGGCTTATGGTCATCGCCTAACTTCCTTATTTTACTGTTACTTGGCCGTTCATTAACATCGGGAGGAGCCAATCGCGCAGTTTTGCGAGCGTTGTATTCTCCCTTTGATTGATTAAAATTTGCTTGATCATGGGCTCTAGCTTCTTGCCAAGAGCACTAGCGATTTCTTCCTTAAAAGGAGTCTCGAAACGCATCATGACACCTGGATTTACCCGCTTATGGCTGTTGGATGTGCCAGTTGCTGATTGGGTGCAGTGCGCTATGAATTGTGGCGAGGTGGCCACCATATAAAGAAAGTTTATAATGCTGCTATTCGGTGCTCGCCATACTACGAACTCGGTTGAGCAGATAAGATCTTCCTCTTCCATGGCATAGATGACCCGGCTAAACCACGGGTTTAGCTTTGAGACCAGAATGTCGTTTTCTTTGACAGTAAATTTGTTGCTACCAATGGTTTCCCCAGCTTCAAGGCCAAACGTTTTAGTGGCGTCATATACTGGGATACTGAAGTGCCTGAAAACCTTGTTAGGATAGTCGACTGGATTTACTGACTGGTTACTAACTGGAGTGATTTTCGATAAAGGTGTGGCATTCCAACCTTCCGGTATTTCCCGCTTTAGGGTCGGGTTGTAGACCATTTTACCGCCGGAGGTTTTGTAGGGCTTGCCGTTGGCATTGGGGAAGTCGAACTGCACAAACCAATAGTTGTACAGGCTTTTGGCCATGGCTTCCAGCTCGGCATTGATGCGTTTGTTGAGTTCGATTTTTACATCTAGTACGGAAAGAACCCTAGCAACTTTTTTCTGAACAGAAATGGGTGGCAACGAAATAGTTTTGGTAGAGATGTCAGGAATGGTAATTTGAGGCTGCCCTGAACCTGTGCCTGTTTTACGATTTTGCTTCAAATTGTAGAACAGATAGTCTACGTCTAAGCGCTCTTCCTTCGGTATTAATGACAACAATCTGACTACCGGAAAAAATGGTTCTTTTCTAATTGCAACAAATCCTACATTCGACCCCCTTGCTGCGACAGTCACAGCAGGCTCAAAGATTCGTGCATTATCCGTGTACCCCATCAAACCATTGTCTTTTTCTGCGTTTGCAAGAACGGGTATACTAACTGGCGCTTCTTTTTCGAGGCTAAATACTTTCGGTTTATCGCCTCCCGCAATAATTTCTGCAACTTCACCTATTTGATATGTACTAAACTGGTTATTCATACTTCAGCCCTGTCAACTGCTTTTTGATCTGGGCTTCCAGTTCGCGAGATTGGCTAAATAGGCCGTCCAGATTGCGGGTAAATCCCTGCATCTTTTCCGAAAACTGTTCCGGGGTAATCTCCACATATTCGATTTTGACATCAAAATATTGGCCCGCGCTCAGGCTATAGCTTTTAGCTTCGATTTCCTCGTAACTTACGGCAACGGAAAAGTCTTCCATTGCCTTCTTGGCATTAAAGGTATCGATAATGCGTTGCTCTTCTTCTTGGGTGAGCACCGTCTTCTGGTTTTTGCCGTCCTTGATTTTTTCGCCTAGGTTAGAGGCATCAATCAGAACCACCCTGTCTTTGTTGCTGTCATCCATAAACAGTATGGAAACATTGGTACCGGTAGTAGCAAAGATATTGGAGGGCATGGACACCACGCCTGCCAGCATCTTGTGCTCTACCAGGTATTTACGGATGCCTTTGTCGATGCCCGATTGCGCGGTGATAAAGCCGGTAGGCACCACCACAGCCGCTTTGCCACCTTTTTTTAGTGAGTGGATGATGTGTTGCAAGAACAACTGGTAGATTTCCATCTTGTCCTTGGCTTTGGCCTTGATCTTGGGAATGCCCGCAAAGAAACGCTCTTTGTTTTCTTTGCTGTCCAGCTCATCGCGGAAGTCGCTGAAGTCCATCTTGAACGGCGGATTGGAGACGATGTAGTCAAAACGCTTGAGGTCTTTTCCGTCCCGGTGAAAGGGGTGCAAGATGGTGTTCCCCTGGATCACATTGGGGATGGAGTGCACCAGGTTGTTCAGAATCAGGTTAAGACGCAGCAGGTTTGAGGACTTTTGCGAGATGTCCTGGGTGTAGATGCTGCAACGGTTCTCACCAATGGCATGGGCTACGTTCATTAGCAGCGTGCCTGAACCTGCGGAAGGGTCGTAGCAACTAACGTTCTTGACTTTGCCTTGTTGCTCCGTGGGTACCAGAATAGCCGCCATAATGCGGGCCACGGCATGGGGCGTGTAGTACTCGGCGTATTTGCCGCCGGAGTTGCTGTTATAGTCTTTGATCAGGTATTCAAAGATGGTGGCGTAGAAGTCGAATTTTTGGGTAAAGATTCGCTCGAAGCTGAACTCCACCAACTTATTGATGATGGCGCGGCAGAAGGCATCGCGCTTGGATTCATCGGCAATGTACTCACTCACGCGGTCAAACAGCACCACCTTGGCGCCGCCATCGGTTTTTACCGCGAACACGTCATTATTGGTCAGGGCAATATCGCGCAAGGTGTCATCAAATAGCTTGGCGAAGTCCGGCGCGTTCTGCTGGCTAAACAGATAGCTGATAAAGTGATGCGGCTTTAAGCGTGCGGTATCGCCGCCCATTTGCAACTGGAGCATTTCCAGCTCGTCTTCGCTCATGGCGACCAGGGCTTCTTCCCACTTTTCGGAATTGGCGACATTCTCGTCGATCTTTTTCGCCTCGTAGGCGAATTTGTCGTTCAGGAACTTGTATAGAAAGGTTTGGGTGATAATTTTGAATTCATTACCATCGTTACCCAAGCCATAGTGGGCGCATATGTTCTTCAGGCTATCGATCAGCGCCTTTGTTTTGTCTCTAAATTCAAGTTCTACCACGTACGTGCTCCGGTACTAAATTCATTCAGGTATTCGGCGACAACCAGGTGATTGATATAGCGTGAGGCGTCGGCGTTGAGTTGTATGTTTTGCTCGCCTTTGAAGCGCCTGATCACCAAGGGCACCATCTGGCGTTCAAAATAGCTTTCGTTGTCCAGTATCTGGCTGTTATTCAGTACCTGCTCATCGGCGTCCTGCTTTACCCCGGTGAGGGCTTCAAAGATCTTGCGCTCTGACTCACTGGCTAAATTGAGTTTTGGGCCACGCTCTTGCAGGCGTTTGTGAATGCGGGTGTATTTGGCATCGCCATGGTATTTTTGGCGAAGCTGGTTGTTCTCGCGGTTCAGCTCCTTGACGCGCTCGTGGATCTTGTTGAGCGCATCGATGTTGGCCACCATTTCATCCTGGGTGACTTCGCCGAGGTTCTTTTTCTTAAAGAGCCTTTCCAGCTCTTCCTTCAGGCTAACGAACTTGGGGTCTTGCTGGTCAAAATTACTGGCCAGGGCTTCGCGGGTTTGGCGCAGGGTGTTTTTCAGCTTGTCGGCCAGCACCAGTTCTTCTTCGCCCACCTTGATGAATTTAAAGATGACATCCTCAAGGGCCACATTCAGTAAATTGGCGGTATCCGTGCCTTGCTCGATGCTTTCCTTGAGGTTGAGCATGTCCAGGTGGTTGCAGGTTTCCCGATAGAGGATGTTCAGTTTGGCAAAGTCCAGCTCATCCAGGATGCTGTACTCACCTTGCAGGCGGATGAGGTTGTAGAGGCTTTTCGCATCGCCCAGTGCTTTTTTCAGCGCCAGAATGATTTCCCTGTCCTGAATCTGGCTTATCTGGTCAGTGAATACCTCGGCATTTTCGATGTCGAAGCGGAACAGCACATCCTTGATATGCTCGATTTCCTGCTTTATTTCCTCTTGGGACTTGAACAGGTTGGAGTAGTGCTCCATTTCATCGCCGAGCTCATCATTGAGCTCCTTTAAGTAGCGCTCGTTTGTCTCCCTGAACTCTTTGCTGATATCCGCAAAATCAACCACATATCCATATCTAAAGCCTTGATACGTACGATTGACCCGTGTCAGCGCTTGAAGCAGATTGTGTTTACGAATGACACGGCCCAAATAGATTTTCTTGAGCCTTGGGGCATCGAATCCAGTGAGCAGCATGTTGAACACAAACAGGAAGTCGATTTTGCCAGCTTTAAAGTCGTCTACCCAGTCCTTTCTCTCCTCCTTAGTGCCGATGTCATGAAGAATAAGTGCGGCCGTCTTAACCTTATTTCTATTTTGCCTGACTACTTTGTAGCTCGCTGGTTCCTGAGCAACTTTTGGCCATTCGTATTCGTTATCGGCTGACTCGGCAACCAAAGCAGGCGTACTCATTTGCCTAACGAACAGCTCGTACATTTCTTTTGCTTGCTCGGAGCTATCACAAATGACCATGCCGCCGATAGTGGCGTCATTCAGAGCGCCACGGCTCTTTTCGAAGTCGGTGACGATGTACTCGAGCATGGGTTCGACAAAGCTCGGGTGGGCGTAGATGAGCTTGCGATCCACGTCACCCATTTTGACTTCCACTTCATCCAGAGCTTGTTGCAGCACCATCTTATAGTTGGTGGCGATCTCTTCCCGGATCAGACGCAGGGTGTAGCCATCGGCAATGGATGCGTTGTAATAGTATTTGTGGATGTATTCGCCGAATAGCACTCGGGAGTTGTAATCGTCGCCTAATAACGGAGTACCCGTGAGGCCAATTTTAACGGCATTGGTGTCTGACTGGCTCAGGTTAGCCAGGAAGCTGCCCTTGGGGTTGTAGCTGCGGTGTACTTCATCCAGGAAGTACACACGCTGGATGGCAACATCGTAGTCCTTGGTTGAGACAACATCCGGGTCGTCCTTAAATTTCTGGATATTCACGACCGTGATTTCAGGCTTGCCTGAATGGTTGTGAATAACCTGGGTTGCTTTTATGTCGCGGGTAAAGGCTTCACGGGAGTTAACAGTGTGCACCGTCAAGCCGCGAGCGCGGAACTCCTCCTGCGCTTGTTGCAATAGATCCAGACGGTCGACGATGAAGTAGAACTTGGGAATGACCTTTTGCTTCTGGAAGTAATCCGTCAGAAAGCGCACGCTGTAGAACGCAAGCGCTGTTTTGCCGCTGCCCTGTGTGTGCCAGATGATCCCCTTCTTAACGCCTTCATTGAGTTTTCTCTCGATGGCCTTGCTGGCGAACAACTGAGGATAGCGCATGATGTGCTTCTGCAATCCGCCAGTCTCAGTCACATACACAAGTGCATAACGCAGGATAAACGCAAGCCTGTCTCTGTTCACCAAAGAGGTGCACATACGGTTGGTTGGTCGGTTCGGGTCTTTATTTACGAGGAATTCGGGGTTACTGCGAATGACTTCCACGTTATTGTCCTTCAACACCTTGAGCTCGTCATCATCCGATAGCGGCTTGAGCAGGGCCGTAAGGTTCAGAGTCTCTTCCTCACGGAAGTAATTGAAGATCGGCTTGTGATAAGAGCTGCTGGCGTAGAACGCGCCCTGAACAGGCTCCGGGTCGCCGTCGTCATACTCCATATTGTTAGAGAAAATCATGAACTGCGTGATGTTGGCAAAGCGCTTGAACTTGGGGTTCTGGAAGCGCTTGTTGATGCGATCCCGCTCCGCCAAAATACCTTCACGGTTATTCGGCTTCTTTACTTCAATAAAGACCAGCGGCATGCCGTTGATCAGCAGAGTGACATCTGGCCGAAACTCTTCATCGCCATTCTGGCAGGTCAGTTCGGTAACGACGTGGAAGCTGTTGTTGTCGAAGTTTTCGAAGTCGATCAGCTTGGTGTTGGAGCGGTCGCTTAGCCGTTCAAAGAAGGCGCGCCCGAGGTCTTCGTTGTCTAGCAGCAGTTTGACGTCTTCCAGGAGCCGGGAAACATCATCCGCCTCGATGCCGGGGTTGATTCGGGTGATTGCTGACGAAAACAGCTCAGGGAATATGTTGGTGTCCAGATCCCAACTCTGGCCCTTGAGCGAGAGATACTGATAGCCCAGCCTCATCAGATGGAGGATGGTCGGGATTTTTACTCTGGTGTCTTCGTTGAATTTCATACTGCTTCCCTGGTTAGTGACTCCGGCATACCTGACCTTTGCTAATTCAAACCTGCGTCAGAGAATCGATTCGGACGGGCATCAAGAGACTTCATTGAAGTAGTCACTATCGATCTGCTTAACCTCATAGACCTCGCGGGTACTTACACCCAGGTTATGCTGAATCATCAACTGCGCTAGCTCGCGACCATCAATCAACACAACCCGCATATCCAAGCCCGTTGCCGCGTCACGAGCCCCAGCAGAGAAGTCTGAAGTGGTTATAAAGACACCCTTCTTCGCCCTCTGGCGTGTGAGCGCACCAATGAATTTGTCGATCTCCGGACGGTGAACGGTCTGAGTCCACCGCTTGGCTTGCAGATAAATCACATCCAAACCGAGTTTGTCTTCGTTGATAAAGCCATCGATTCCGTCGTCATTCGTTGATTGCGTGGCCTGCCCAGCGCCTTTGCGTGAGCCGCCATAGCCCATGGCCAGCATTAAATCGACGACCACTTGCTCAAAGAAGCTGGGTGATCCTGCCCGAACTTGAGCGAGTAAATCATCAGCCAGGCTCTCTTTTAGTGACTGGTAGGCGGATTCAAGCTGCTCGTCTGGCGTAGTTGCGCTATCTGAATCATTGTTTTCCACGACGCTAGCGGTTGTGGAAACCTCTGGGCGGTGAGTGTGGAACCGCTCGAATTCGGGAAATTGTTTGAGCCATCTGATGGTAAAGCGCTCAGGGCCGTTAGCGAGCGCCTCGAGCCCTCGATCAGTGATTTGCACCATCCCACGTTCCGGGATAACTAATAGTCCAGCTTTGTTCAAGTAGGTGCGCGCCCAGCCAACCCGGTTGTTAATGACAGTTTGGCGGCCTGAGGGTAGCAATTCTCGACGCTCTGCGTCAGTGAGGTTAAATGCATCTGCGACTCGCCTGAGCACAGATGACAATGGATATGCTTCGCCGTCTTTGACGACCTCGAGAACTGGTCGCATGGTTGTTTGAAAATCGGGTATGGTCACCTATAGTTCCCGCTGCTATCTCCTTGTTGTGCAGAGAATAGTACAGCAAACCACCCTGATCAGGACAGATACATCTCGCCAAGTTGAGCCTGACACTATCTACTTTGAATAGATATCGTCTTCATTAGATTGAAGTCGCTCCGAATTGGCAAAATCTTTAACCAACACCTATAACCTAAATATCAGCTCCGTTAGATTTTTCGCGATGCTGATATGTAACACCATGATTTCTAAAGCACAATGGAGGTGTGAAATGCGTGAACTGACAGAAGCTGAAGTGTCCGCCGTCTCAGGCGGTGACTTTGATGGCAGTACCTTTATGAAGGGACTTGGATATGCGGTAGGCGGTGCGATTACAGCAGCCGCTGTGCCGTTTCTTGGAGCCGGTGCGGTTGTCGGCTTCGGCTTAGCGGCAAGCGGCGCGGTATTGGTTGCCGGTGGTGGTGCCCTGATGACGTTGTCGACAGCGGATGCTTCGTAGGTAATTTAACTATGAGCACGGCGGTGGCTGTTCAAGGCTACCGCCACACCTCCATTAATTAGCTAACCTAATCAACGAGGGACAACCCTGGCATGGCGATCTACCAAAACGGAGAGACGTACTACCTGAACGGTTTAGCTGACTCTGCGTCAACGAATCAGTTTCGAGCGCTACCCGCACACGAGTTTGGGCCTGAGAAACTGCGGACGCTAATGCGGATATATCAGTATTCGTATATTGCTCAAGTCGGACTTGCGATTCCTGCTTGTGGATATGGTCTTATCAGCAAGATCTACCTTGCCCCTCTCACATTCGATACGGTGAGCCTCTTAGCTGCTCTGATTTCTGTCCCGGTTTTTCTAGTATGGATCAGCACCTTAGTGCTGCGACAAGGTGTGACGACATTCGCGCTTTCCGATGTCAATTTTCAGTCCGAGTATTCGTCCAGGTTCTATCGATTCTATGCGATTTCTGGTTTGAGCTTGCTAACAGTATTTCTGAGCGCACCTTGGGGCGAAGGATGGTACTTGCCATTCAGTGTCATGCCGCCTGTGACTTTATTTTTTCTAATTTCGATTATCGCGTCTAGTCGGGCGATTAAAATTCGAATACAGAGAAATTGATGAAGAATGTTATCCCCCTTACTTCAACCCCCAAATCCGCGCCACAGCCGTATCATTCCCCAACGTCGCCACCACGACACTCACCAGGCTCACCGCCCCGAAAATCAGCGCCGGTATCAGCGAGGCCAGTTGTCCGGAGTTAAACGCAAGGTAGGCGGACACCGCGCCCAGTAGCAGGAACAGTGTGCCCAGTGCCAGCAGTATCTTGCGGTGCGAGGGGCGATAGCTGACGGCGGGTTCGCCTTTTTCAAACACGGCCAGTACGGGGGCAAAGATGGCTCTCAGTTTCTCTCTCATATTGTCCTCATTGTTGATTCGGTTCGGCATCGCGGCGCATTTTTACCAGTGTGCTCAGTCGCACATCCACGGTGACCGTCAGCTCTGTTAGTTGTTCTGCCCTGGCCCGCCCTTCTGCGCTGGCGCGATAGAGATGGGGTGTCATGATCAGCAGGTTCTGGATCTGCTGCGTATCAGGCAGATGCACTGAAAACCTTAGCTGTTGCAACTCTTCCTCTACAAACCCTGCTGGTGGCTGAGCCTGCGGGGGACGGGCGGGTTTAAGGGTGGGGTAGATGATCTCGCGCAGCTCCCGTAGGTGGTCAGCGCCAGCATCTACCATCAACAGCTTGCCGCCTGGTTTGAGCACTCGCAGAAACTCTGGATACACCGGGAAACCAAACATGCATAACACTCGATCGAGCGTGCCTGGCAAAACGGGCAGATTGGCATTGTTGCCGACCACCCAGGACACCTGTTTGTCCTGGCGGGCAGCAGCCTGCACGGCCCACTTGGAGATGTCCAGCCCCAGCAGATTCAATACCTGACTAGCACTACCATGAGCAGCCCCGCTTTGAGCTGCCAACTGACGCAGGTAATAGCCTTCGCCACAACCGGCATCCAGGCAGCTCAACGCGGCAGACGAATCAGCACCGTTCAGCACTGCATCAGCCACGGCATCGGCAATCGGCTGATAAAAACCGGCAGCCAGAAATTCCTGGCGGGCGACCATCATGGCTTTGCTGTCGCCCGGATCGCGTGAGCGTTTGTTTTGCACCGGCAGCAGATTGACGTAACCCTGTTTTGCTACATCAAAGCTGTGCCCCTGTGGACAGCGCCATGTGTTACTGTCTCGCTGCAGTGGCTCGCCATCCAGTGGGCAGGCGAGTTGTGTAAAGGGTGTTACAGCCATCGTTTACCCGCGCCTGTCACCACACCAGATGAAATGCATCCTGACGTCGGAACACCCAATGCCGCTCACCGTTCTCATCCAGATACGCCCCTTCTTCCTGACGGCAGTTGGCCAGCTCACCGCCCCATTCTGGAATGGCGCGCGTGGCCTGCAGCTCAATCGAATGCCAGGTTGATGGCAGCAAGACTGCATCACCTCTGATGGGCACCCCTTCCTGGGCGTCCCAGCGTCCGATCAGCGGGCCGGCGCCATGGCCGTGGTCACCAATCGGGTGGGTGTAGACGGTACCGGTGATGCCTTCGGCAGCCATGCGCGACAGAGTGGAGGCGAGAATGTCGTTGCCGCTTCGGCCGGGTTCCATTTCTTCCAGCAGCAGTTCCTGCATGCGGTTGGAATCGTCCAGACAGGCCTGCAGACCGGCGGGTGCTTCGGTCTCACCCGGCTTTAATACATAACCCAGATGCTGGGTGTCGGTGTGCAGGTTCATGGCGACCACACCAAAGTCAGTCCACAGCAGGTCACCGGGCTGGATGACGGTATTGCCGCTGATGCGACCATCACCCTGACGCGAGACATCCACCGAGGGCTGAAACCAGACCTGATAACCCAGCTCCTGCACGCGCTGAC
Organism: Pseudohongiella sp. SYSU M77423; assembly: GCF_029911965.1. NCBI lineage: Bacteria > Pseudomonadati > Pseudomonadota > Gammaproteobacteria > Pseudomonadales > Pseudohongiellaceae > Pseudohongiella > Pseudohongiella sp. SYSU M77423. The sequence continues at coordinate 406,159 of NZ_JARYTH010000001.1, forward strand.
GCATCCACCAGATGACATCTTCAGTGGTGGTTTCGCCGGGCGTGATCACGGCATTGGAAAAGGCCTCTGAAATGACCGAGTGCACCGTCTCCATGATCTTGCGGTAGCGCGGCATCATCTCGGGAATACGCAGGGCGATATAGTTCATGGCCAGACGCGGTTCGCGCACAACGCGATCCACATAGGGGCCAAGTGCCTCTTCAAGTGCTTCGCGCTCACCGGCATGCAGACCGTCGGAGAAGGCCCACTCGGCATCGATATTCAGGGCAATATTGTCGGGGTTACGGTCTTCGATCAGTTCGCGCAGCAGCCGCCACTGTTCATTGCCCACCAGCTCGCCGGTATCCTGTGTCGGCGCCGGGCGGGTGGAGCGAAATGCTTCGAATACACCACCCTGACTGGAGCCACCAAGGGCGAGTCGTTCGACACTGCCATCAGGCTGCAGGGTCATCACATAGATGGAACGACGGCGCGCAGCGAAAGTGGTCGGCGAGGTGATGGACCAGAACACAGGGTCCTCGGCGTACTCGCGCATCGACAGTATCCACATGTCGACATCGTACTCACGCATCAGCGCAGGCAATACACGGTCCATGCGCGCTTCCAGCCAGGCCTGCTGTTCAGTCGCCTGCTCACGCAGGGTGGGCAGCGGATGTACATGGGCAGGTGCGGACGCAGGCACCTGAACGGGAGGCTGAGCGTGAGCCTGAGTGAGGGGTAGCGCGCTAAATGCGGTGGTGAGCAGCAGTGCAGCGATCGGCAAGGAGGCAAACGAGAAAGTAGGCTTCATGGGACAGTCCAGTCGGAATTACGGAATGTAAGCAAAGGTATCGACAGTGGCCGTGCTTGTCCAGATGCATTGCAGTCGCCAGACGCCGCACGGCCGCTGGAGCTGGCATGTGTCATCTGCCCCGACGTTTCAGCCGTAATCTACTACAACGATGACATGCTAACTCAACACCCATCGACCCATTGCGGCCAGACCCCGCCAGGAACCTGATATGTTCAAGCTGTTTAAAGCCGATCCCCAGAAGAAACTGCAGAAAGCCTATGAAGACAAGCTGTCCGAGGCCATGAAGGCACAGCGCAATGGAGATATCCGCGGCTACTCCGCCCTGCAGGAAGAGGCGGAGGCGATTTATGCCAAGCTGGAAAACCTGAACAAAACCTCCTGAGCACACATTAACCAGCCCCGCCCACCGTCACTGCTGTCAGGAATATGTTCTTGGCCGTACGCTGCATGACCTCAATACTGGCCCACTCGTCGGCAAAGCCGCGCTGACCGCCACGCTCACTGGCAATGCCAATCGCCAGCGTGCCACCGGCAATGGCGACATTAAGGTTGGCAGAACCGGCGTCGGACAGATTGGGTGTGGAGCCCAGGTACTCGGAGATGGCCAGCGAGGTCTGCACCAGGGCGCTGTCGCGAGCCCCCTCAATCTGGCCAGGCGGCATCATGGAGAACGGCTCCATGCGAAACTCAATACCCAGCTCATCGGTGACATCAGCCAGAATCTGACGCACCTGCGCTTCCATGGAGTTGATGCGCTCGGGATCCAGCGAGCGGATATCGAGTGAGAACCAGCCAGTTTCCGGTTTGTGATTAAACACGGCGCCACTGTTGAGCATGGCCACGTTCAGGCGGGTACGCCGGTCATCGTAAAGCTGTGGATCGCGAATCTGCAGGATGCGGTCAACAGCGCGACCTATGCCCTGATTGACGTTGGGCAGACCGCCATTGAGCGTATGGCCAGCCGGACCTTCGGCATGCACGCGCCACCAGTGAATCCCGAGGGCGCCATAGCTGATACTGTTGCCCTCGCCCAGAATATCCACAAACCCCACCGCCTGATCGCGATAAGCTTCGTACAGGGCCTTCATGCCCACCAGCCCGGTTTCTTCCTGGGCAACCGAGGCGAATACCAGGTCGTGTTCCGGCGTGACACCCTGCTCCAGCAGGGCTCGCGCGGCAGACAGCATGGCAATGGTGGTCAGCGAGGTATTGGTACCCGGCCCTACCACACGATCACCGTCAATCACGGGTGGGCCATCGGCGGCGCGCTGGTGTTCGGCGACGGTAGCCAGATCATCCAGCGTGGAAACAAACACCAGCGCCTGACCGGAACGGCCCGGAATGCGGCCTGTGACATTTGGCGCGTCTGAGACTGAGACATCACTCAATCCGATCTCGCGCATCAAGTCGGCAACGGCTGCTGCTCGCTCATGCTCCTGGCCCGAGGGCGAAATGATGCCGCCAATGCGGACCAACTGTTGAGCCGACAGATCAGCCGTCTGCTCTATCTGCGCCAGCCCTTGCTGCACAGTGGAGTCGGCCAGCGCCTCCTCCAGCGAACGTGGCTGCGCCTGCAGTGACAGTGGCAACACCATGGCAAGCAACAGACAGGCGGACGGCAATTGGATCATGATGGGGGCTCTCCATTGGCTATGGCTTGGCAACAGCCTGGCGTTTACTATTTGAGTGAGCAGGAATAATAGCAACGACACCCGATGGGCACCATGACTGAAACAACACGTTTTTCCGACATCCTTTATCGCAGGCTCACCTTTGCCCTGGTGATGTGGTTCTGCATCACTGCGGTGTTTATCCATACGCTGCGACCCGATCTGGTTTTGTGGGAACGCAACCTGAGCATCTATGCGGTTGGCCCCGCTGGCTGGTTGCTGGTCAGCGGCTTCTACGCCATTGCTCTGGCACAATTACTGATTGCCTTGCGTTTGTATGAGCTGCGCCAGTCCGCCGGCGACCTGCTGAGCGTTTTCCTGCTCGTTATGGCAGCCTTCGGCGTGACCCTGGTGGCTTTTTACCCCTACACCATCCGGTTTCCGCACAACCTTGGGGCGGCCATGCAACTGGGCCTGTTCCCGATATTCCTGTGGCTGCGGGTGTTCCTGCACCGCAGCGATGCGCTAGGGAGGTTTACCCTGCTCATGGCCCTGCTAAGCAGCTCCACCTTTGTGGTACTGGTCTGGAACGGGGAAACCGACTACAACATTGGCACCACGGCTCTTGCACAGAAGTCAGAGATTCTTGTGAACAGTCTGTGGCTGCTCGTTTATGCCTGGCATATGCCACCCCGCCCGCGTTGACCCGACCAGTTTCTGCTCAAAATATTTTTCTTGAAGTGCGACGGAAAATAATCGGCCCTGCGTATACTGGTTTAAGACTCTCACAATAAGAGCAACATACGACCATGGCCCTTTACTCATCCTTTATTGCCGCCAACAAGTTTGGTCTGGGAATTCAGCCCGGTGAGCTGACAGAGATTGATTCGGATCCACGCGGCTGGCTGCTGGCCCAGTTGCCCCTGGCTGACCGACTGCCGCCCCGGTATCAAGGCATGGAACCCTCGGCCAGGCTGATTCAGATGGCTTACGACGATTATCGCGCACGGCAGATGATTCAGCAGGACGGCCGCGTGAGCCCCAATGAAGTGCAGCAGTTTCGGGAGATTCGCGAACGCAATGCCGCCTTCTATCGTGAGCAGGCCAATCAGCGACTGGCCGTCGCGATTGAATCTGACACGCCGTTTACTGAACGCCTGGTGCGCTTCTGGTCCAATCATTTCAGTATCTCCCTGGGCGTCAACAAACCCACAACGCTCTACGCTGGCCTGGCTTACGAAAACGAAGCCATCCGCGCCAATATGAATGGCCGTTTTGAAGACATGTTGATCAGTGTGGCGACCCATCCGGTGATGCTGACCTACCTGGACAACATCACCTCCATTGGGCCCAACTCCACGGCAGCCCAGCAGCGTAATGGGCTGGGCCTGAATGAGAACTATGCACGGGAGACACTGGAACTGCATACGCTGGGCGTGGATGGCGGCTACACACAGGACGATGTAATTGCACTGGCCCGCATCCTGACCGGCTGGACCGTGAACGTCCCAACCCGAAACGGTAACCTGCCCAACCCGCAGGCGACACCTGGCAGCTTTGTATTCTACCCGGTACTGCATGAACCGGGCACCCAGCAGCTACTGGGCAAATCCTATTTCAATACCGGTGTACAACAGGGCATCAGCGCACTGCGCGACCTGGCCAGGCACCCGTCTACTGCCTACTTTATTGCCGGCAAACTGGCTCGCCATTTTGTTGCTGACCAGCCACCGGCTTCGGCGGTGGAAAAGCTGGCGCAGGTGTTTGCGCAAACGCAGGGTGATCTGCCCAGCCTGCATACAGCGCTGGTGGAGCTGGACGAGGCCTGGGATCCGGCCATGAAAAAACTCAAGACGGCCGAGGATTTTGTAGTGTCCACCACGCGCGCCCTTCCTGGCGTACCGCTGACGGATGAGGTCCTGCAGATCATCAACGAGGCGCTGAGCAGTTTTAATCAGACGCCGTTTACCGCCCCCTCTCCCGCTGGCTGGCCGGAACAGGCCGAGCACTGGGGCGGCCCCGATGCGCTGCTGAAACGCATTGAGTTTATCAACATGGTAGGTGGCGCGGTGGGCCCCGACTTTGATGCCCGCGATATCGCGCCGTTGATCCTGCCTGAAGACTCTGACTTACAGACGGCGGTGCGACGTTCGGAAAGCCGCACGCAGGCGCTGACACTTTTGCTGGCCAGCCCTCAATTTCAGTGGAGAGCCTGACATGTCCAAACATCAAAAACATTCGCTGAATCGTCGCCAGTTCCTCAAGTCTGCGGCATTGCTGGCAGGTGCCGGTAGCATTCCCGGATTGAGCTGGGCCAGCACCGGAATCTCCGGCAACAACAAACTGGCCGTGATTATTCTGCGCGGCGCTATGGATGGTCTGTCTGCCGTGATCCCTTACGGCGATCCATTACTGGCAGGCTATCGTGGCGCCCTGATTCCAGAAGACAGCAGCCTGCTTAAACTGGACAACTATTTTGCGCTGCACCCGGCTTTCACAGAATCATTCAAACTGCAGCAGTCGGGTGAGCTGGGCATCGTGCACGCCGTGGCAAGCGCCTACCGCGAGCGCTCCCACTTTGACGGCCAGAACGTGCTGGAAAGCGGCCTGGATATTGCCATGCCCAATCCGTCCGGCTGGCTGAACCGGGCCCTGCAATTACAGACCCAGCAGCAGGCCATGGCATTGGGGCAGGCAGTTCCCTTGATTCTGCGCGGCGAGGCCAGTGTCGGGTCCTGGTCTCCACCCACATTGCCAGCGATGAATGGCGATACACTGAGTCGCCTGCAAAAACTCTACGACATGGACAGTTTTCTGGGGCCAAGACTTTTGGAAGCCCTGAATGCGCGCGAGATTGTTGGCACCGATATGGACAGCGAAGCAAGCCTTACCGGATTTCCGGCACTGGTTGACGCCGCAGCCAGTTTTTTAAATGCCGTCAATGGTCCCAATATTGTTGTGCTGGAAAACGATGGCTGGGACACCCACGCCAACCAGGGTACTGAACAGGGCACGCTGCCACGCAAGTTTGCCGAGCTCGATGCCAGCCTGGCACAGCTAAAGCTCGGGCTGGGCAGCACCTGGCAGAATACGGTTGTGGTGGTTATGACAGAGTTTGGCAGAACGGTTCGCGTCAACGGGTCGCTGGGCACCGATCACGGCACAGCGAGCGTGGCGTTTCTGGCGGGCGGCAGTGTCAGCAAATTCAGCTCGGGCAGCGCTGTTACCGGACCCTGGCCGGGCCTGGGCGAGAGCAGTCTGCGTGATGGCCGGGATCTGCAGCCGACCAATGATCTGCGCCAGCTCATGGCTGAAGTCCTGCATTCGCATATGGCTTATGACGCACAGCTATTACGTGAAGTCGTATTTCCGGGACTGTCGACTACAGGCTTCCAGAGAGGTTGACAGGCACCTGCCAAAAGTCACTTTTTGCAGATAACTACTTTTTGTTCCTGAATTTAATGCTAAAGTCAGCGTTGACGGGCTCAAACATGAATGAGTTCATTAACGCTGATGCAGTCCATCATCAATCGTGCCCCGAACCTATTAATGAGAATCTGTGCTGATCTTTACGGTCTGTACTGGCTTTGATGCCGGAGAATAATATGAATAATTTACTGAAGGGTATGATATCCGGGGGCAGAAAGGCCGTATTTGTCGGCGCTGCCGCATTGGCGTTTTCACTGAGCGCGGCTTCCGCCATGGCTCAGGATCGCGTCGGCGACTTCGCCCTGCTGGATCAGGACGGCCTGTTTCACCACATGGCCTGGTACGACAACAACAAGGCGATCGCATTCCTGGTGCAAGCAAGTGGCGACTCTGCCACCGAGGCCTCGCTGGCATCGTTTAACGCGCTGAAGCAGCAGTACGCCAACCAGGGCATCGTCTTCATGATGATCAACCCGCTGGGTGAGCCGCGCGCTACCGTCAAGGCAGATGCCGAGCGCCTGGGCATCGATATTCCCGTGCTGATAGATGATGCGCAGATCATCGCCAAAGCCATGGGCGTTGATAAAACCGGCGAGGCCTTTGTTTACGATCCCAGGACTTTCCAGGTGATTTACCGTGGCCCGGCCGATGCACCACTGGCCGAGGCACTGGCTGCCGTGGTAGCGGATGAAGCTGTTCCCAATGCGATGGTCGCGACCCAGGGCACCCCGGTCAGTTACCGTTCGCTTGACCAGTTGGCACAGTCAGGTGTGTCCTACAGTGAGGATGTTGCACCGATTCTGGCTGAAAACTGCGCCAGCTGTCACCGAGAGGGTGGCATTGCACCGTTTGCCCTGAACAGCCACACCATGGCACAGGGCTGGTCACCGATGATCCGCGAAGTGCTGATGACCAAGCGCATGCCGCCAGGTCAGATTGATCCGCACATCGGCAACTTCCGCAACCACTACACGCTGACGCCGGAAGAGCAGCAGAAAGTGATCCAGTGGATCGCCGCCGGTTCCGTCAAGGATGGCGATTCGGATCCGTTGGCCGAGCTGACCTGGTCGCAGGAGAAGTGGGCCTTTGGTGAGCCGGACCTGATCGTCAAGGTGCCACCACAGCAGATACCTGCCACCGGCGTGCTGGATTACATTGACGTGGTTGTGCCACTGGAAGGTCACACACGCGATCGCTGGGTCCGTGCCAGCCAGTATGTCCCTGGTGACAGAACCGTACTGCACCACACACTGAATGCCTTTATTGTGCCGGGCGAGCGTCCGTCGCAGGGTCTGATCACCCGCTTCAGCAACCCCGACCAGGCCTACATTACGCCTTACATCCCGGGTGCGGATCCGCACGTGGAAGAACCCAACACCGGCGGACTGCTGCGTGCTGGCACGCAACTGGCGCTGAACCTGCACTACACAACAACCGGTAAAGAAACCGTGGATGCCAGTGAAATCGGCATCTGGTTCTACCCGGATGATCAGATCCCCACCGAGCGTCGACTGGGTGACTGTGCCTGTATCTTCACACCAACCTGGACTGACATTCCAGCCTACGATCCGGACTTCGAGCAGACTGCTGAGGTGCTGATCACCACCGATGCAGAAATCATGGCCTTTACGCCGCACATGCATTTCCGTGGCAAGCGCATGGTGTTTGATGCTCACTACCCGGATGGCAGCGTGGAACGCCTGCTGAACATCGCCCAGTACAACTACAACTGGCAGATGGAATACCAGTTGGTTGAGCCGAAGTTTGTACCAGCCGGCACTCGTGTCGTAGTCACTGGCGCCTTCGACAACTCAGAACAGAACAAGGCCAACCCCGACCCATCACGTGTGGTGCCATGGGGCCAGCAGAGCTGGGACGAGATGTTCTTTGGTCAGGTTTACTGGAAAGAAGTTAAAGCCAATCCGGAAGTAAGCTCTAACTGAAAGGTCAGTGCCAACTGACTTCGAAAAATGAGAGGCGCAGCCTGATTCACGGGCTGCGCTTTTTTCACTACGGAGGCCCGTCATGACCCTGATCGCCCGCCTTTCCTCTGCTTTTTTACTCGCCGCAACCCTGTCCGCAACATCACACCTGCACGCCGACGTCTGGGACACGGCCACTCACGGTTACGCCGACAACAACGGCGTGCGCATTCATTACGCTACGGTCGGCGAAGGACCGCTGGTGGTGATGATCCACGGCTTCCCGGATTTCTGGTACAGCTGGCGACATCAGATGGAAGGCCTGCAGGATGATTATCAGGTGGTTGCGATTGACCAGCGCGGATACAACCTCAGCGACTCCCCTGAGGGTGACGAGAACTACGACATGACACTGCTGACCTCTGATGTCGCTGCCGTGATTCGCAGCTTTGGGGAAGACAGCGCTGTCATTGTGGGGCATGACTGGGGCGGCATGGTGGCCTGGAATTTCGCTTTTGCCTATCCGCAGATGGTCGACCGGCTGGTGGTGATGAATCTGCCGCATCCGAACGGCATGCTGCGTGAGTTGACCATCAACGAAGAGCAGCGCGCCAACAGCAACTACGCGCAGCGCTTTCAGGCTGGCAGTCCGTCCGATCCCGACATCTTTTTTGGCATGCCGATGATGCCACAGACACTGGCCGGCTGGGTGCAGGATCCCACGGCGCGTGAGCGTTATATCGAGGCGTTTGGCCAGTCCGACTTTGATGCCATGCTGGCCTATTACAAGCGTAACTATCCGCCGCTGCCGCCACTGGCGGAGACAGCACCACCACCCTCACCCGAGGTACCGCAGTTGGACGTTCCGCTACTGGTCATGCATGGCCTGGATGACACCGCGCTGCATTCCGACGGGCTGAACAATACCTGGGACTGGAACGATGCCGACACCACGATTGTGGCAGTACCCAATGCCGGGCATTTTGTGCAGCAGGACGCTGCAGAGATGGTGACAGAGACGCTGCGCTGGTGGCTGGGCGCACGTCAGCAGTAAAGCTGCTCTCGTTAAGCACCCAGCTGTTCGGCCAGATCGATAAAGTCGTCTGCAAACAGATCAAACTCATCCCTCGCCGGCGCAATCGTGGGTCGTTCCGGCCCACGCTCCATGGGGCGGTGAACATAGGCGGTCCGCAGTCCGGCCCTGGCCGCCCCCCGCAGGTCACTGGGATGGGCAGCCACCAGCATGACCTGCTCCGGTCGCAGGCTGAACAGCTCCGCCGCCTTGAGATAGGCTTCCGGATCGGGTTTGTAGTGACGGGACAACTCAGCCGACAGAATGGTATCAAAGGGCAGTCCGGCATTTTTTGCCATGTTCAGCAGCAGGGATACGTTGCCGTTGGACAATGGCGCGATGGTGTACTTCTCACGCAGTCGTGTTAAACCTGCGATGGCATCAGGCCAGGGCGTGAGACGATGCCAGACGCGATTCAGATGCTGTATCTCTGACTCGCTCATATCGGTCAGCCCAAACTCCACGATCAGCTCATCCAGCACCATGCGGTGCAGATCATCCAGCTTGGTCCACGGCAGTTCACCGCTGCGCACCTGATTCATCGCCGGGCCGTAGCCACTGCGCCAGCGATCGGCAAACTCGCCCCAGTCGACTTCGTAACCCTTGCGGGCGTTTAGCTGATTGCCTTCCTGAATGATGGTGCCCCGCCAGTCTGCCACCGTGCCAAACACGTCAAAGACCAGTGCCTGTACATCTGCCAGCTCAGGAAGCTGTGCCAGCGCTCGTTTTGAAATGGAAAGACCTGTGGCAGATATCACCACTGCGGAGGCCGTCAAGCCGAGCAATTTGCGGCGTGAGATGAATGGCTGCGTGGACCTGGATTTCTGCATGAGCTCCCCCGAAGTATCCCTGCCTGTTGTTATTGTCAGCTCACTCTTGTGAACGTTCTGGACATCCCGCTAGCCCGACGTGCTGAGGGTGAGATCTACACTTTACCTCAGCACAAGGGGTTTTGCGCAGGGATGTGACCTCACTTAATTCTCTGCAGACCCGGACTGGCGGTCGGACGCCGCCCCATTCATCGCTGCTTTCTTAAACAGCTCGACCAACTCGCCCTGTACCGAAGAGAAATCTGCAAAGTCCGGGATAGTTGTATTCATCGTCAACGCGATCGTCAGCGCCTGATCCGGATAGACGGCAAGCCACGCCATCGAACCCTTGGACACGCCACCATGGTGCGCATAGCGGTCGCGACTGTTCCAGCGCCAGGTGAGCGCGTAGGACTGCGGGTTGACCTCACCCGTGTTCAATTCCTGCGGCGTCCAGAATGCTTTGCGTGTCGCCTCGCTGATGTAGGTCGGATCCAGCCAGGCTGAGCCAATCAGCGTCAGATCCGACGGCGTGGACATGAACCCGCCGCCTGGCAGCTTGCTGCTCAGATCAACGTCTCGCCACAGTTGTACACACTGTCCATCCTGCTGATAAAAACGGGCACGTTGCGGTGACTCCTGGTCTGGCACGGGCGATGAAAGACCCAGAGCTTGCTGCACCTGTTGCCTGATCAATTCATGAAACGCTTGCCCATCAGCGCTTTGTAAAACAGCTGCCATCAAATGCGTACCAAATGAGGAGTATTCAAAGTCACTGCCTGGCGCGAACCTCAGCGGACTGCCATCGAACAGCGCCAGACCTTCCCGAACGTCGGTGTGATGCTGTCGCAAGGCCATGGAGTGGTACAGGCCACGCAGATCTCTGTTGGTGCCGTACTCAGGCAGGCCAGCCATGTGTGAGGCCAGTTGCCGCAGCGTCAGGGCATCCCATTCAGCATTGGGCAGCGCGGCGTCATAGGACGCGATGGGTTCATCAAGGTCTACGACACCAGTGTCGACCAGGCGCGCCAGCAAAGTACCGGTCACAGGTTTCGACGTTGATCCAATGCGATACAGTGTGGCCGGAGTGGCCGCTTGCTCGTCGGCCAGATTGGCCCAGCCCACGGCTGCTCGCCAGACCACCTCACCCTCGATGGCGATGGCAGCCGATAAAGACGGTGCGTGCAAACTTGCCCGGTGGGCAATCAGCATTTCGCATGCCTTGTCCGCCGCTAGCTGCCACTGCGGTGCAACGGGTGTCGACTGGCAGGTGTTGCTGGCCGGCACCGCTTGCCACGCCAGGGGATTCCGCATCCAGGGCGTGGTCTCGCTGAAGAAACCAACCACTGGCGCGGCAATGAACAGCACAACGGCAACAACAATGGCAGTAATACAGGCAAGCACTTTCCGAACAATCATGACAGTCAGACTCCGAAGACCAGAATTAATGCCCCGGAGTCTAGGCATCACATGGGATGCTGGCTCGCCGATTTCAAAAATCTAGCGCCGATTCTGAACAGAGCGCCTGTATTCACCAGGTGTCTGATCAGTTTTTGCCTTGAATGCACGATTGAACGGTCCGACCGAGTCGTAGCCCAGATCCAGCGCGATACTGAGTATGGGCAGATGGTCGCAGCCAGGGTCAGATAGACGGTCTGTTGCATCCGCTACCCGTAGATCGTTTAGCAGACTATTGAAATTCCGGTAGCCGCGCGTTTGATTGATCAGTCGTCGCAGCCGATGCTCCTGACAGTCAAGCTGACGGGCCATTACACCAATTGTCAGGGCATTCTGGTGATAGCCCTTGCGGGCTATAAAGTCATCCAGTGCCTCCGACAATTGTCGGTCGGCGGCTGACAGCGTCGCGATGGGTGAGCCAGCAATGGCCGTGGGCGCAGCAGGAGTTTTTCTGCTGGCGGGCTCGTATTGCAGACGAAATAACCGGCCAATTGCTACCGATATGGCCAGCAGCAAAACGCTGGCATTCATCAGACCAAACCAGGCAGCATTACGATAACGCTCATCAGCAAATTCAAAACCCACCAGCACGGTACTGTAAAGACTGATGACGAGTACCACCAAGATTCTGGCGCGACGGCGCTCATCCAGCAGGTCGTCGGCAAATCCGCGATAGGCAACGTAAGCCGAATGAAGAATCAGTATCAGACCCACAGCATGAATCAGGTCGTGCAGGGGGCTGACGCCAGCGCGCACGCCCAGGGCATAGAAGTACATCAGAGCAAACAGACCGAGAAACAGTTTGATGGGACGCGGCCATTGCCGGGGGGCAAAATCGTCATCGAACAAATAACGAATCAGTAACCAGAAAATGAAGGCGAAAGCGTCGGTCAGTATCAGCAGGACATTACGCAATAATCCGTACTGTTCGTCCGGTATGGGCGCTGTCAGCATAAGCAGCCCGGCCACACTGACACCCGCGGCAAACACAAGATGTCTCACGGTAGAGGGCGGCGAACGCCACAACAATCCACCTAACAGCAACAACTGCCCCAGCACCATCGTGCGTATGAGCAGGTCGAGAAGGCTGACAAAGCTAATAGTGATCATGCTGCCTCGGCACCAGAGGTTCGCGTTTCCAGGCTGTTCTCAGCTATATTTGGCCTGGGGCAGGATAATAGCTAAATTTCTGCGGCGCGGACATTGCCATCGGTTTGTATCGCCAAAGGACCACTCAACGGGAGCCAATACATAATCATGAATAAACTGACAATAAAAACGTTTGCCCTGCTTTGCTGCCTGATGTTTTCTGCGGGATTCGCATCGGCCCAGACCACCAGCGCTGACGAGAATACCGAAGCCGTCGCGGGCGCCATGGCGGCGCTGGATGATTTTATGCGGACCTTTAACGCGCGTGACATGCAGGCCTGGGCGGCAACACTGAACTATCCGCATGTGCGATTTGCCAGTGGCACCGTGACTGTCTGGCAGAGCGCCGAAGAGTTTGCGCAGCAGCCTACCTTCGAACGACTGACCGCAACGGGCTGGGATCATTCTGCCTGGCTGAGCCGTGAACCGGTGCTGGTTTCGTCAGGCAAGGTACATATCAATACGGTGTTTCAGCGCTACAACGCCAGCAATGAACCGATTGGCACTTACGAGTCGCTTTACATTGTGACGCGTGACGCTCAGGGCAAGTGGGGAACTCAGGCACGCTCCAGTCTGGCGCCGTGAACTGACACAATAACTTCGACCCGGGCGGACCAAATAATTTGCAGCATGGCCCTCGATGGATTAGCATCGGGGCCAAGTTTTTCCAATGCTCGCGTTAAAATAAGAAATCACTGATAAAAATAAGCGATACGCAAAAATCCTGTTATGGCTTTTGAGAAAAACCCTGACATCTCTGCTGCTGAAGACGACACACAACGTTGCATTGAGCGCTCGTTTTTTACCACAGCAAAGCTTGATGACAGCAAGTTGAGTGTGCTTGCCTGGCGTGATAGCGCTGGCTTCATTTTTGACACCAACCCACTGCAAGCGCCTGAAAAAAAGCCTTTTTTTGCTGAACTCGAAAGCTACAACTACGGCTCTATCGTCACGTCTGTGTGTAACACTGTCAGCTCATCGTGGCGCCGATCGCCACTGGATGCCGCACGCAATGGTGTGGATCACTTTCTTGTGCAGTTCTATGTCCGTGGAAGCGGTGAGTACACAACAGATAGCCGGGGACTGACACGGTTCAAACCTGGCGACATCTATATCACCGATGCAACTCGCTCCTTGCTCACCCACACAGAAGATTTACAAAATTTTACGTTGTGGATCCCGCGCAATTTATTGGAACCTTTGGTCACGGACCCTGATGCCTTGCATGGCATGCTGCTGAAGGCCGACGATCCGTCTGCCACCATTTTGCGAACCTATCTGGCCTCACTGCACGAGCAGGCGCCCGGGCTGACGGTCGCACAGGCCCAGGCCATGACTCAGCCGACACTGGATCTGCTGGTCGCTACGCTGGACCAAAACCCTGCTGTGCGCAATGAATACAGACATCGCTCAAGTGTCTCCAGCGTCGCCAGCCTGATGGCCGTCAAACGCTACATCAATCAACATCTGGACCATCCCGATCTTGGTCCTGACAAAATCGCCCATGCCTGCTGCATGTCACGCGCTACCTTGTACAGACTTTGTGGCCCGCTGGGAGGTGTCCAAAATTACATTCAGCAGCAGCGACTCAAAAAAGTACTGGCAGCGCTGATGGACACCAAATTGCGCCATTTGAGCATCGCTCAGATTGCAGGGTTCTGGGGGTTTCACGAACCCAGCACATTTACGAGGATCTTCCGCCGCGTGTTTGGTGTGACGCCGGGTGAAGCGCGAGGTTGTCATTCACTGTCTGATGGAGCGGGCTCAAACATTGATCAGGACGTTGAGATAGGCGACAGGCTCTACGAGCAGTGGCTTACGCAGCAGTTGCTGTAGCGGCGCAACATTAGTTTACGGACTCATCAGATAGTAGGCCTGCAAAACCGCAATCTGGGACTCATCCAGATTACTGACGGCGCCTGAAAACTCAGAGCGATTATCCCGACTCCACGCCTGTGCAGTTGTTGTTGTCGTCGCTGCGGCCTGCGACTGTTCCCTGAATTGTCCAAACCGCGCATCGGAGCGGCCATCTATCTGGGCATCCACATAGCGCGCCAGGTCTGGTGTCAGTCCGGTCAGGGTCATGGTATTGCGCCGCCTTTGGACAAAGGTGCCCGTCCCGTCAGGTATCGCCCAGTTGACGTTACGAAAACAGATCTCCACCTGCTGCGGATTTCCGTTACTGTCCAGATAGGCGTATTCGGTTTCTCGACCCACCGCTCGCCCGGTGGGTGTGGAGACACCTGCCTGCTGCATCTCTGATACCAGATCGTCACCACACAGGGCTGCGCCACCCTGATTGACCTGAGAGGTAGGAGCGGCACTGTCGTCACCGATGATGAGACCCGTGCGGTTATAGTAGTTCTGATATGCGCTCTGCCAGCCCTGGATAAACACCGCATTCATTTTCTGGTAAGTGGCATTGCGCTGCAGATCCTTGCCAATCGAAACCGCGCCAATGATCAGACCGATAACAACCAGCACAACTGAAATTTCGATCAGGCTGAACCCACGTTGAGATTTACATGACAAGTGATTTTTATTCATAAAGTCCTGCTTGATCGGCAGCCCTCAGGTTGCTGTCTATCTGTATGCGTATCGCCGACAAAGCCTGCTCCTGCGCCTGAAAATTGTTCACGTTCTGGTCACTGATGGCTGCGGTTGCGATGGCAAATGCCAGTCCAGCGGTGGTGGCTGTCAGTGAGACTACCGCCAGCCCGGTTGCCAGGCCTGCCGCCACCAGGGCGCCTGACAAACCACCTCCGCTGTTGATGGCAGACGCGACAGACGTGGCTGACTCCGCTACCGTGACAGCCGTATCGACTACCGACTTGAGCGTATCCGCCGTTGCTGCCGCAATATCAGCGCCGGCAAGAAATGCTATAAGTTCCAGCTGTTCGCGGTACTCGATCATTGCCTGCTGCATCACCGCAGCCGCACTCAAGGCATTGGCGTGTGCTGCTCCGGGCGTCATTGCGTTAACGCAGCCGAGCTTTTGATTCAACTGGCTAAAGTAGACTGCATGTACCTGGTCGTCATAATTCGCATCAGCGGGCTGATCCGGGTACGCCGCGCGAGGACTGTCATCACTCATGGCGCTGTTTACGCCATCCAGCAGCTGTCCATCACCGTCACTGTCTCGCGCACCCGGGTTAATCAGCACATAGGCCACATTGATGTAGTTATCATCACTTTGCCCAACATTGAGATGAGCACTTGACGGCGGCTTACTCGCTGCGATTACCAGTGCCTGACAAAAATCCAGGCCATTCTGATAACCGAGCTCCTGCGCGCTGGCAACGGCCGGAGTCGCGTCAGCAAAAAATGGTTGAAGTCGATCTTTCAGAAGCGTAAGCGCAGCGTCCTGGGTATTTGTGACACTTGGCTGGTTGTAAACCGCATAGGTCAGTGCTTGACCTGCTGTGTTCAGGAGTGGCTCTGCCAGCCCCAATGATCGATAGGGCAACTGGCCAATAACTGCCTGGCAGTTTTCAATGCCATTATCGCCCGTCGCCGGGCAGGGCATACGGGCTCTGGCAAACAGGAACCCGGCAATGGCATCGTCGGCAACGGCCACCAGTGCCTGATGACTGACATCGCGGGCCTGCTCTGCTCTTTGCACGTATAGACCGGCGCCGGCTGTCAGCAGCACACCGGCAACCACGATGACTACTGCCAGCTCCAGCAATGAATACCCCTGCTGTCTCAAGATCTTCATCGCAGTCTTGCCTCCCGCTCGGTATCTATGGCTGTCTGCAGCAAGGTGTCAGCATAGTTTCGTGTTTGTTGCCGGGCGCTGACTGCCGAGTCGCGCAGACTGGCGGAATCATCACGCGCTTCCCGGGCACTGCCAACCCCTTCGCCGGCTGACACCAGTGACTCGACCTGCAAGGCAACCGACACAGCAATGCCGGCTGCGGCGGCCGCGGCGGCCGTCCCCCCACTATTGATGCCCTGGGCAATGGCCACACCCGAGTCAACGGCAGTCAACAGCCCACCGGTGACTGCAAAGCCCAGGCTGACATCGGCCATGGTGATATCCTGCTCAGCGACTGTCAGTGCATAAGCGCGAAAATCGGCAAAAAAGTCCGTCAATGAAGCCACGTCATCTGCTGCAACAGCCGCTCTCGCCGCACTGCTGACAGCACCCAGAATCATGGGACAACCGACCCGTGCTGCCAGCTGTCCGAACCCGACACTCAATACCACATCATCGTAAGTTTCTGTCAGCTGCGCAGCGGGACGCTCGAACCCCCATGCCTGACTGCTGTGTGATGGGCTGTTGGGACCATCGGTGACACTGCCTGATGCATCGGCATCAGCACTGCCAGGATCAACCAGCACAAAGGCCTGACTTAAAGGGTTTTCAACATGGGTGTGTACATAGTCTGCACTATTGGATGCAAGCGCAGCATTTCGAACAGCCCAGCAGAAGTCGACCGCGTTGCTGATGCCTGTCACGGTGTTGTCTGGCAAATCTGGTTCCTTGCGGTTACGCAGCACTGCCAGATCCATATCCCGCGCTGCAGTTGCATGAGGGCGTCGGTATACGGCGTATACAATAGCCTGCTGGTCGCTGTTCATGAGCGGCTGAGCCAGCCCCATGCTCCGGTAGGGCAACACGCCTACCTGTTGAGGGCGACCTGTCGTGTTCTCTGTGGCGTCACAGTTTTCCTGGCCATCTCCGGTTGTGTCCGGACACGGAAGACGATTTCGGGCCCGCAGAAACCCCATCAGCTGTGACTGGCCACTGGCGAGACTTTCTGCGGCCAGCAGCCGCCGGTCCGTGCTTCCCGCTGTGGATGCGCCGCTGTTTATCTGACCGCCTGGATCGCCGGGCGCAACCAGCGATATGAACATAAACGCGGAAACACCTATGATGCTGATGACAATCGCCAGCTCAAGCAGACTGTAACCACGATGGCGCTGCAAGTACTGCACTTTCATTGTGCCCCCATCAGACTTCGCGCACTCACAGCCTCAATGACGGCCTCCCCTCCCTGCACGAGCACTATGGTGACGGCGTCTGGATTGTCGTCCGGATCCACACACTGACCGGTATTCGGGTCGTACCCCAGTTCCTGAGACATACACCGCAAAGTCTGTTCTGAATCTTCAAGCGCTACAATCATGTCATCATGCTGCTCGAGCCGTTCGACTTCATTCTGATATTCGATGTCGGCGAACAGAAAGGAGTCGTAGTCGCCAATCATGCCCGAGGCGATTTCATTGCCGTTTTCATCGAGCCCTTCCTGCAGCCAGATGTCCTCCCCAAGAGTACAGCCCGGTACAGCATCACAGCTCTGATAAACCGGCCCATCGGCACCGTCTGAGATATACACCGGATGGGAATTGGCAGCCGCAACAGCTTCGGCCACGGCCAGTGTCCTTTGCAGATTTTTCTGGCCAACCTGGGTTTCAGCTTCGGCTACCTGATCAGCCAGGTTGTCCAGTTGTGTGCAGGCGGGAAAATCTTCTGCGGCAGTGTCTTCATCTCGATATTCACACTCTGTCTTTTTGGTTTCTTCTTCCTGGCGCAGAAGTTCCAGGTTATTGCGGGCTTCCTGCACTTCATCGGTAGCAGTCAACGCTGCGGATATACGTTGGCTGACAGCTGCATCTGAAGTGTCACCTGGCGCTTTGGAAGATTCGATATAGTCGAATACCTTATCCCGACTTGCCTGGTATTTCTGCAAAGCGGGATCTCTGCGACTCTTGGCATTGTCGCGCGCCGCCACAATTTCGCCACGGTCGTTACGTGCCTCACTCAACTGATCTTCCACCTGGCCTATGGTTTCGTCATAGTCCAGCTGGTCATAGCTTGCCGTGGCGATGCCCGCCGAGATGGCTGCGGCAACGTACAGGCCAGTGGTGGTCAGCTGGCCCGCCGTGGCGATAGCTGCGGATGCCACAGCCACAACCGCACTGGCCAGTCCGGCTATCGCTGAAGCCAGAGAGGCGGCGTAGACCGGAATGAGCGCACACCCGACCAGTGCGAAACAGCCACTGATGGCGCCGGAAAGCAGGCTGGCAGCAGCGGTAATCTGGGTTGTGGCGGTAATCACCCCAAACCCGGATTGCACCAGGTCAACCGCGTTGAGCGCCAGCCCAATGCCGTTTAGCGCGGCGCCGATGGCGGTGGATTCCTGATTCGAGGCGAGCGTATCCGCAACCTCAACTTCAGCCTGGTGACCATTGGCCAGCAGGTTCATGGTCTGTATCAGCGGACCACAATTCAGCAGGGTATACAGTTCATCAAAATCGCGCGCCAGAACGCGGTCATCATATTGCGAGGTGGCAGCCGCATTCGGCATTTCGAAGCCGGCGCCATTGACTCCGTTCCTGCCATCAAACAGCCCGTTTTGACCATCACTGTTCTGGCGGCCGGGTGCGGCGAGGGCATAGGCAACGTTTCTGCTCGAATCCGCGCTGGCCGTATATGTAAAGCTGGCACTGAACGATGAATCATGAGCGGTCGCCAGGGCCTGACAAAAATCCGGGGCACCAACCTGCTGCACGCTCACCAGCTCGCCATTGGCCATGACGGGCTCAAAACGATTGCGGCGCGCGGTCAGGTCGGCATCCGTGGCATTCAGTGTGGTCGCTGACCCACCAGTGTTGCGGCGGTAGACACTGTAGCGCAAAGGGAGATCCTGCAGGCTGAATGCACTGCTACGCATTCCCAGCGTCCTGTATGGCAGAGTGCCTTTGCTGCTCGCGCTGCCACCACAATCCTCACGCCCGTCCCCGTCGAAATCCGGACATGGTAATCGGCTGTGAATCGCCAGAAAGTAAATCAGCTGCTCATCTGCCGACGCCAGCAAGGTATCGGTGCTGGACACATCCGGGCCACTGCTCCTGCCCTGCACCAGAAGCAGAGCAGCCCCGGCCAGCAGAACCAGAACCACTGACAGTTCAAGCAGTGAGAAGCCGCGTTGACGATTGCATGTGTTGATGCGCATATCCATCAAAAGCCCTGGTTGCTCATGTGTCTGATCAATTCGTAGATGGGCAGGAACAGCGCCATGATCATGATCACAAACAGACCACCCGCCAGCAGCATGACAACGGGTTTTACGATCTCGGCTATCGACGCTACAACGTGATCAAAGCGCCTTCGGTAATCGTCGGCCAGATATCGCAGCTGCACATCCAGCCCCCCTGTCTGTTCACCCACGCTGATCATGCGTACTGCAAAGCCCGGAAACCGGCCTGTCTGACGCATTTCGTGGCTCAGGCTGTTGCCACGCATCATACCCACCCTGACCTGCTGCAAAGCACGGCGATAGACTTCATTGCTGGTCGCGTCTTCCAGTACTTTCACACTGTTAAGAATTGATATGCCCGCCCCCACCAGCAAGCTCAGGTATTCAGTAATAAAGGCCATGGACGAGGAACGAACCAATACCCTGGACACAGGAAGTCGTAGTAATAAACTGTGAAACCACAGCCTTGCCGGCTGCCAGTTACGGACCAGAACATAGGCCACATAGGAGCTGATGGCCGCTGCCAGCAATATCCAGGTCAGATTGGCCGCGATCATGTCGGAGAACGCCAGCAGTGCGGTCGTCAGTGGCGGCATGTCAACGCCCATCTGCCGAAACAGGTCAGAAAGGCCGGGTATCACATAAACGATCCAGAACAGTGTTGCTGCCAGGATGCTGAGAAAAACAAACAGCGGGTAAATCATCGCCCGCTTCGCGTCCTGTGATATTTTGCCAACGCGCCTGAGGTGGTCGGCTGCATCCATGAGCGTGCGATCTAGTGTGCCGGAGCTTTCGCCAATACTGACCAGATGCAGCACGGTATGCGGCACGGTGTCCGAATGCCGCTGCAGACTGCTGCTAAGCGAGGCACCAGAGCGCAGGCTATCCAGAATATGCAATGCCAGCTTGCGCGCGGAGGCCGAACTTTCATCACCCGACAGCTCTTCCATCGCCTCAAACATCGGGATACCACTGCGCTGCATGACCGCAAGATTGTGGAAAAAGTCGGCCATCTCATCCATCGACATTGGCGACCGAAACACGCGCTTGAACATGTCATAAAAACTACCGACCCAGCCCGGCAGCATCCATAGCCGGACAATCACACAATCCTTCTGCTGCTCCAGGTAGTATCGTGCCGACTCTGCCTGAGTAAACGACAGCTTTTCGAAACCGCTTTCCAGTTTCCCGCCGGCAACCAGTCTGTGGAAGTAAAAGCATTTCATGTGGCATCCCTCAACAGTGTGCTGCCCAGCAGTCGTGTCAGTTCGTCCAGTGTTGTGTCGCCCTCCAGTACTCGTCGCAGGCCCACCTGTACGATGCTGATAGCCCCTTCCTGTCGCAACAGACTGGCAAGCTCCGCACGCATGACACCCGCAGCAATGTGCTGCGCCATGGTTTCCGATATACGCACCACCTCATAAATTGCAACGCGGCCGGAAAAGCCTGTATCCAGACAGTGCTCACAGCCTTTGCCACGATACAGTTGATCTACGTTCTGATTGCCGAACACACTGCGCTCTTTCTGATCAGGAACATAGGACTCTTTACAGGTCGAACAAATTCGTCTGGCCAGTCGCTGGTTGATGACACCAATCAGGCTGTTCGCGATCATGTCCGCACCGACCCCCAGCGCCTGCAGGCGGGGAACAACTCCAAGGAAGTTATTGACATGCAATGTGGAGAGCACCAGGTGACCGGTTTCCGCAGCAGTGATGGCTGCTTTTGCAGTTTCAGCATCGCGAATCTCACCTACCAGCATGACGTCCGGGTCGTGTCTGAGAAAGTGGCGAATCGCGGTATCAAACTGATAACCCGCCTTGCGGTTGACTTCTGTCTGGCGAATGACCGGCAGCTTGTATTCGATCGGATCTTCAACAGTAACAATGTTTTTGCCCTGCATGCCTATGCCGCGCAACCCGGCATGCAGCGTTGTACTTTTGCCTGAGCCGGTGGGTCCTGTCATCAACAGGATGCCGTGGGGACTGGCAAACAGTTGGTTGACCAGTTCCAGGTCACTGTCATAAAAGCCGAGCTGATTCAGACCCTTGACCTGCATGCCACTGGGCAGCAGGCGCATCACCAGATTCTCCCCGTATTCGGTAACTACGCTGGAGACACGCACATCGTAAGCAGTCTCCAGAATGTTCACCGAGAAACTGCCATCCTGTGGGCGCAGACTGTCGGAGATATCCATGCTCGCCTGCATTTTTATCGTCGTGATCAAGCGGCGCAGCGAAGACGGCAAGGCAACAATAGGATGCAGAACGCCATCAATGCGGAACGAAATGTGAATGCTGCGCTCCTCCGGCTGGATGTGAATATCGGAGGTGCTCTGCTTTACTGCGAGGTGTAGAATGTGATCGATCAATTTATCGGCCAGCAGTACCTGCTCCGTGTCCCGCGCCAGGCGTCGAATCTCCAGTTGCAGCAGATCCGACACGGGATGATCTGCGAAGTAGTAGTACTGACGAATCGCCTGCAAAAGCTTGCTGAATTCACACTGCACAATCTGACACCGCATCCCGGTGCGACCGCGTACCGTCTGTTCGACGTCCTGCTGATCCGCATTGCCTATCGCTACCAGCATCATGTCATCGCTAATGCTTATCGGAAGAAACGCCTTGTTGAGACACAACTGCTGATTGAATCGTCGCAGCACTGCGGGAGCCGGATTCTCCAGCTCATCTATATCTTTAAAAGGTATCTCTGCCTGACGGGCAAGCATGCGCGCCAGGTCAAACTCTGAGACAAGACCCAGCCGTAGCAGCAGTTCGCCAAGCCTTTCATCACTTATTTTCTGCTTTTGAAGTGCCATCTCCAGCTGATCGGGACTGACCAGCCCAGCCATGAGAAAATATGCCCCGAGCCGCATGCGCTGCGGTTCACTGAGATTTTCCTGTATATCCAATGCCTCGTTCATACTCATAACGTCTTCAGGGCACTCAGATTATTGTCACGCGCAGAACAATCACCAGCTCGCGCACGCGGCTGGTGTGTCCCTGCCTGCCAAACAGACCTCCGACTCCCCGCAACTCACGTAATACCGGGATGCCGCTGCCGGAACTACCACCTACTTCGTCAATGAGCCCGCCCAGAATGACTGTGTCGCCGCTGTTCATGCTCAGTGAGGTTGTCATACCCTTAAAATCAATAATTGGCAGTGATACCCGGCTGTCACCGCCCACTTCGATCAGTTGCAGGCTCTCTTCCTGAACCTCACTCTGCATGGGATGGATGGAAAGGCTGATTTCACCATCGTCGCTGATAAACGGCTGCACACCGAGCATGATGCCGTTAAAGACAGAGCTGGTTGTGACGCTGGTACTCGTCACCGAATCACCACCCCCAACAGAATTGGTGACAGCGGTTGATTCGGCAATATAGCGGCTGTTGCGCCCGACACTTATGAATGCCGGACGACTGTTGCGTGCCCTGATGCTTGGGTTGGAAAGCACGCGCACACTACCGAAGTTATCCAGAATATTCAGCGCCGCACTAAAGGACATACTTCCATACATCAGACCAAGCCGTCCCTCACCGCCGGCCTGCAACCCCGGAATCGTAATGGAGCGCGCCTGCTCAACTGAATCGGGAAGCTGTGTGGTAATCGAGTCTGCCGTATAGGTTCCGCCTCCATAACCAGCGGCAACACCATCGCGCAACAGCCCCCAGTCAATGCCAAACTCGAACTGGTCACTCAGAGACACATCAAGAATCTGTGCTTCGATCAGCACCTGCCGCTGCAGAACATCCCGGTACTGATCAATGAGTTTTCTAACCACACTAACCTGGGAGGGTCGCGCCCGAATAAACAGTGTTCCTGTCATTCGATTTAAGGAGTACACAGGGTTTGCCGCCAGGCTTTCGCGTTCCAGCTCATCAATTGACGTGGAACTGGTGGCCGGAAACTGACTGATACCGGGCAAAGTGGGACCTTCGCGGCCACCACGTTCGCGTCGACCGATGATTCCCTGCAGCATTTCATCGAGCTGCTGATAAGGATCCATACCTTCCGCGTTGATGCCTGTCAGTGCGATATTGCCAGTCATGGCACTCTCTCCGCCGCCACTTCCGCCACCACCACTGGCGCCCGACATGGTACTGTTGGCGCCAAACACATCGCCCCCCATATTGAAATCCATGCTGGTTACATCCTGCAGAAAATCCAGGTTGAACACGACCTCCTCAAACGGCCTGACAACCAGCACATTGCGCTGAACCTCGCCATTCAGATCCAGTAATTGCATGACGCGATCCAGCACCAGACTGGCAGGCACCTGACGTAAACTCATGCTGATGCGACGGTTCAGATTTGCCAGTTCCGGATCCAGCAGAAGATTCATACCTGCCTGCTCCGACAATGCTCGCAGAACGTTTTGAACATCCTCATTATGAACATCGATGGTGACCAGAACATCATCCAGTGGGTCGATTTCTGCCACTACCTCAGCCACCGGTTCTTCACGTGGGGTTTCGTTCGCCAGCTCACTGCGAATGCGCTCCTGCATGGCCAGCAGTCGACTGGATTCGGCGCGAATTCTTGCGTGTATGTCCTCCGCTGACTCCAGCGAACCGATGGGCTCATCGCCCGGCTGCGAGTCAATAGATGCACTGTTGCACCCAATCAGCAAGGTAGCCGAACACACCAGCATCAAACCCCGAAATGCCTTCGGGTTGAACGAATTGCGTACCATGTTATTGTGATCTTGCATTAGCCATCAGTTCCCGTTTGTTCTAGTTCAGTTCGCCCAGCAGGGCGTCGAAGTTGTATGCCAGGACCTTATCGTCGTAGCCTGCGTTCTTGCGCTTATTGGGTGAACTGGCACAAAGTGCACCGCTGCCATCTTTGCGCCAGGCATCATTCAAACCATCAAAGCGCCCACCGCTGCCGTCCATATCGGTGGCGCCACTGCTGATCAGGACAAATGCCATATTGGCCACCTGATTCGTTTGGCAGTTTTCATCACCGGAAGTCTGCCCATCACCCGTCACATATATCTCGGATGCCGTAACACCGTTATCAACCAGTTCACTGCCTGCGTTTCTTAATGCCTGCCGGAAATCTTCACGATTTCTGTATCCAGCATCTCCCTGTGCATCACCAGTTCGCTCATCCAGAATCGACAGATCAGCTCCACCATTGCCTGCGCTGCCCGCCGTACTGTTTCTGTAAACACCGTACATCAGGTTTTCGATGCCAGTAGAGGTATTGGCGATAGTGCTGCCCGGTTCCATGCCCAGGCTGTAATACGGCACGCCGCCAGTCCGAATCGTTGAACTGCTGCAATCATCTTCCAGTCCATCGACATTGCTGTCCGGGCACGGCAGGCGATGGTTGGCACGAGCGAATTCAATCAACTGGCTGGCGACCTGCTCCTGAAACGCCTCGGCTGTGGATATTTCTATGGCATTGGCTCCGGCACGCAAGGCTCCCAGGCCACCGGCCAGCAGCAAACCCACTACCAGCAGAACCAGCGCAATCTCAAGAGCGCTGAAACCGCGAAGACAGCTGATGTCCGCTGGGGCTTCTGTCATTGCCCGGCTCCCTGCGGCAGGTTTGCGCCGGGGACGACCAGTCCCTGGCTGCCTGCCTGCATCCTCTGTTGCAGGGCCTGCAATTGGTCCACGTATGACTGCATGGTCTGTTGATCCGCACCTGCCTGCGCAGCGGTATTGATGCGTTCAACAAGTCTCATCATCTCGTTGGCGGCATTCAGATTCTCGCGCAAAGCGCTGACACGTAATCCACCGACGGTACCATCAGGGCCCTGAAGCGACTCAAGGCGACCAAGAATGCTGTCAAGATCATTCACATCTATCTGCTGCCTGCTCATCAGCATTTCATTAAGATTGCTCTGCACAGCCCTGAGCATTTCTGCCCTTTCTCGCCCGGTCTCTATGGCGGACGCCGATTGCGCATCTGTGGCACGACTGCCTGAAGCAGGCGTCATGTCAACTTCGTTAGTGTTGCTGTCGGCATCAGGTGGGACGTAACGCTGTGCAGTTTCGG
This sequence comes from Pseudohongiella sp. SYSU M77423, assembly GCF_029911965.1. Classification (NCBI taxonomy): domain Bacteria; kingdom Pseudomonadati; phylum Pseudomonadota; class Gammaproteobacteria; order Pseudomonadales; family Pseudohongiellaceae; genus Pseudohongiella; species Pseudohongiella sp. SYSU M77423. The sequence goes on from NZ_JARYTH010000001.1 coordinate 431,400, forward strand.
GGCCCGCAGCATTTTCTGTTGATAAAGGTAACTGCGATCGCTGCCCGCTGAGCTGGGTGTCAGCAGCACGCTGAGGCGGAACTGCTTCGGTTCGCTCCTCAAACATGTCGTTGGGCGCTATCTGGTTTGATGTCGGCATCCAGACTACTGGCTCTGGTGTCGCCAACATACGGAGCAGCATAAAAATAATCGCACTAACGCCAGCAACCAGTACAGTCCACAAAAAAATCCGATACACCGTTCACTCCCCGCTTCCTGTTTCTACCCTCATTGCATTTGAACAACGAGAGTTTCACCAGAATTCTCAATCACAACACGGTCTTCCCCAATGCTCTGCAATATGCCCCCCTCAGGCATGCGATCCCCTTCTTCGCGAAACATCCCGTTCACTACCGCAAACCGGTTGCCGGGACCGACAAATACCATGGACAGCCTGTACTCCGGCTTTACCAACAGATCCTCTTGTCCGCGCTCGGCCGTGACTTGAGTAGCTCGCGGTAATCCGGCTAGTGGGCTGACAACAGGAGGCGGCCGCACCGCTATCAGATTGTCGATTTCAACTGGCGTGATTTGTGAATACTGATCAAGCAGCCTTAGATTGGCGCGTAGCTCACTTACTGTTGCCTCCGCCTGACTCTGTATAAACACCGCATCACGCAGTTGCACGATTTCCGACAGCTCCGAGTAATCGGGCTGACTGGACCTTGCCTGTTGAGGTCCGCTGAATACCTGCAGCGCCCCATAAATCAGCAGCGCGGAGATTGCCAATACGAGCGCGGCACTAAACTTCATGTGCTGCTCCCTTCGACATACCGAGTATCAGCTGAAAATAATTCTTCTGCCGATACGCAGAAAGACCATTGTCTCTGACGCTGTAACCGGCGGCGCCGAGCTGTTCGATAAAATTTTCCAGGCTGGTGTTGACGTTGGCAGGCGTTGTATCAATCCACCCATCGAGAACAAGTTGTGGGTATGCCTGCACTGTGTCCAGACGGATACTGCTCAGCCTTACTTCATCAGGCATGGAGGACTGAACATCTGCAATCACCGATGCCAGCGACATTTGTGAGTTCGCATCGGTTAAGGTCTGAATGAGTTGTTGCAGATCACTGGACGGCATGGCGGGCAGGCCCTGCTGCATAGCCTGACGCGCAGACTGCAGCACCGCTACATCGCTGTCTGAAATCATGGATTCGTTGCTGAGCTCAATCAGATCGATCTGTTGTTGCCACTGATAACCCGCAGCTGCGAGTGAAATACCTGCAGCAAGCAATGCCACAGCTGCGGCTGGCAAAAGGCGCTCCGACCAGTACCATACAAGTGAGGGCATTGGGAATACTGTATGCTTGCTGTGGAAGCGTCTGCCCCATCCCGGTAGCGCTGATTGCAGTACGAAATCGCCGAAATGAAGTGTAGTAACCGGATCCCTGCTTACCTGCATCGACGTATTGTTTTCGATCCACTGGCAGATTGAGTCTGATACATTCGGCCCTATCGGATTCCAGTCGGCCCAGACCGCATACTGAAGATCTGCCTTGACCTTTTCCGCGACCTCTTTGATCTCTTCTGAGACAAACTGTATAGTCCGGAGCCATGCTTCTGCACTGCTTTCAGAGACGGTAAAGCGCTGGCAGAACTCAGCGCGATCGTTAAGCAGAACGAGAACATCCAGGCAGTTCTGGTGCTGGAACAGCACACAGACATTACCTACTTTTTCTGCGCGGGCCCGTGCAAGCAATAGAGACAGGTGAGAGCCTATAATCAGGTGATCTCGACTGTTGCGCGTTCGTTTTCTGTAATCCAGATAGTCCTCTGAGCTTACCGCATGGTACAGGGCCTGCGTGATCCCGGAATCCGTGTGTGTATCGAGCAACAATACCTGGCTGATCCCTTCAGTTTCCCCCCGGTCACGCAGACTTTTTTCCAGGATGGCTGCAGCGTACCTGCGGTTGCTCTTTACTTTTTCAACACCTTGCGGGGCGCCCCCGAAGTCAGATATCAGCAGGCACGGTTCCGATGTACTGAACTCATCCTCAACCTGCTTGACCTGTTGATCTTCAATCAACCATTGCCCGCTCTGCAGGTCCAATCGTATCTGGCCATAGTCCACTAATTTCATGGTTCACTCCGGATCAGGTAATCACCTGACAACGAAAGTTCCAACTGGTTGGTGCTACCCTGAGTCCAGCTCATGAGATCATCACCTTCCTGCAGAACCTTCAGCTCGAAACGGCGCGGAATGAACAGATAGCCCTCCGCATGCTGCAAAGAGGCCAGGTAGGCCTGCACCTGATCCCGCGTCATGCTTGCCTGCTCAATGAGAAGGGAGCGTGAACGCCAGTTTCCTGTCAGGACACTGGTCGACTCTATGTCGTGATTCATCTGCTGACGCTCCGCTGCGTGTTGCTGCCATTTGGCATGCGCCTGCCGTAGCTGCGACAAAAGGTCTGCGCGCTGACTTTGTGCCTGGTTCATATTCATCACTGTGGCAAGCCTTGCGCGCGCATCCAGTGCATAAGCGAGCGAGCACACCACCAGAACCGCTGAAATCAGCATAAATCCGTACGAGATTATTCGGTATTTGCGAACTCTGGACTGCACTGCCGATGCCGGAGTCATTGATCCATCAACCAGTGTGCTGTCAGCAACACCACCCGGTTTTCATCCTGATTGTCACCTTCACCATCAGCTGTTGTCTGCTGACCACCACCCTGTGCAAATGTATTGTTGGCACTCCACTCCCGGCCTGGCTGCTGACTCGTATTGGCGCCAGTATTCAGTGAGGAATCCTGCTGCCGAAAGCGGCCTTCGATGGCGTCTGGAACGCCGTCCACCATTCTGTCCAGTGCTCGGGCGAGATCCGGCGTCAGCCCTCGAATCACCATCACGTTACCAGCGCCACTATTTGTTTGCGGCGGGTTCCACTGGAAACATATTTGTAGTTCTGCGGCATTGCCATTGCTGTCTGTGTACAGATAACGGTCCTCCTGACCGACAGCGCGACCATTGGGCATGCTGATGCCCACACGACGAACCAGCTCATGTAGATTCTGCCCTGACAGCTGAGGGTCGCCGTCGCCCACTGAATTACTGGCATAGCCCTGTCCACGGCAGATTCGCAGACCAGTGTTTGTATAGTTCTCCGGAAGTCCTGCGACGGCACCACCGGCATTATTGATCTGTGCCTCCTGTCCGTTGACCATGAACGTTGGAGCCACCTGGTTGTCACCCAGAACAACGCCAGTTCGCTGAAAATACTGGTCGTAAGTCTGCTTCCAGGCACCTGCGAAGGAGCTGAATATTCTTTGCATTTCAGCATCCCGGCGCAGGTCTCTGCCGACCGAAACCGCACTGAGTACAACACCAATAATTACCAGCACTACAGCCATTTCAATAAGAGTGAACCCGCGTTGCGCAGAATAAGATTTAACTGGATCTTTCATTCTTTATTCTCCGTATGACTTACTGGTTCATCTTGTAGTGCGCCGTCACAACCAGAACCTGATCTTCATTCAAGGCGCTGCCACCAGTTGCGGCACCAGTCTGAGTAATGTTCTGCTGGTTGTTACCCTCCCATTGCACCCCGGCCTGATTGGCTGTGCCATTGGCGATTCCTTCCTGGCGAAAAGCACCCTCCTGTGCATCCGCCACACCATCAATCATTTGATCCAGTGCTCTCGCCAGATCTGGCGTCAGGCCTGTCAAAACCAGAACATTGCCTGAGCCCGACGCTGTGCCAGGATTGTTCCATTGAAAGCAGACCTGCAGCTCCTGGGGATTTCCATTTGAGTCGAGGTAGGCGTAGCGGTCCTCAGAGCCGACAGCGCGCCCGGCTGGCATGCGCACACCGGCCTGCAGCATCAGATCGCGGATACTGGCGTCAGTGCCAGCTGTGAAACCACGCGCCATGTTCTGCCCTGCAGCTCCTCTGCATACAGCATTAGGGGCTGTAATTGCGGTCATGTTGCCACCAGAAATCGGCGCGCCGCCGGCGGCTGAATAGCGCTCACCATTGACCATCAGGCGCGGTTCAACCTGGTTGTCTCCAACCACCACACCGGTTCGCTGGTAATACGAGTTGTAGGCCTGGACCCAGGGATCCAGATAGGTTTGCTTGATGCGTTTGTATTCGGCGTCGCGCTGCAATCCGGTTCCAATCGCGACTGCCCCCATAATCACACCAATGATGACGAGCACGATTGACATCTCAATCAACGTGAAACCGTTTTGTTGTTTGTCCATGTTCTGCAACCCTCAGTGAAACCAGTACGGCACGAACCCGCCGAAGGCGGATTCTCTGGGAGGGAGCCTAGCATTGCGTCAAGCGAGACAGGTTGACCCGGGGTCTCAAGATATTGACCCTGTGTCTCAAGATCGCAGATTTAAGTGGCAGATCACAGGCTACGGGGAGGAATTGCTATCACGAGCTCTTCATCGGTGGGCGTTTAAATCAGCATCAGTGGGTTTGCTGAAAGCCAGCTGCACATTGGCTGAGTAAATCACACGATACTCGTTGCTCTGATGGGGTTCGGTGTTGTGCGTCAGGTAACTGGGAAACACCACAAACAGCCCCTTTTTGGGCTGCACACTGAAACGGTAAGGCATCCAGCAGATTTCCGGTGGGTAGAAGTGCTGGAAATGCCCGCGCGCCGGATTCTCGAAAATCAGCTGGCCGGTGCCTTCAGTCGCCGCCGCGTAAAAAACCATACTCAGGTGTGCCATGGGGTGGGTGTGTTGGGGGATGTAATGGCCGCGCCCATAGATGGACGCCCAGGCACTGCCCAAATGCATGCCCACCTCAGGCTTGCCGACTATCCGCATGTATTCACCAAACACGGCCATGGCGGCACGGTTCATGAATTCAAAGTCGGCTCGATTGACCAGGTTGACGTTGTAGAAGGATGTAAAGCCGTGCTGTTCGATATCGTGCGGGCTTTTTGCACGCTGGCCACTGTGCCAGGCGTCACTGATCAGGCCGGCATCCGGATACTCCGCTTTTAATTGCATGGCCTTTTCGTAGAATTTGTCGGCAATCGCGTCCAGCTCCGGGAAGTCATCAATTGTGATAACCGGGTGGCTGAACATTTGAATGAGTTGACCCATGGTGCTCCTGGCGGGGATACCGGACTAACGATTTACATTGGCACGATCATGCAGAAAGATTCTTTTTCAAAGGTTCCAGGTAGGACACATAATGCCTGGCGCGTCCGCTGAAAGCCGCTGATACTGGCTGTCTGACCTGTACAGCACTGAAGGTGCTCACCGCACGCTGTGTTTTATGCGGCTCATGGCAGGCCGGTTCTTCAGTCAAACCGGCAAACGCCAACAGGCTTCGAATCTCTGCAGATGAATCTTTTATCATGTCAGCATGTTCAAGTCGATGAATGTGGTTCGGTGCCAGAGCGTACCAGTGCGCCATCAATCGGCGGTGCAGTCCGAGGTAATGGCCAATATCTTCAAGTCGGTGGGCGCAGGGCCAGTTCTTCGAGAAATCGTGACGGTATATCGACAGGCCAATCTCCAGCGCATCACGCTCGGTGGCGATGATCGGAGAGTCGGGAAACAGCAGGCGTATCAGGCCAATGGAGCGGAAGTTCAACGGTTGCTTGTCGACAACCCACCTTGGTTTCTCTCCCGCGTCATCACCAGCCGGTGTTGGCAATGCAGCCAGATAGGCCTCGCGCCAGCGCGCCAGTTTTCGCTGCATGACGCTGCGCGTCTCTTCGATGCCAATGCGACGCGCCATGGTAATTAATTCATCGTGTATCTCGGGCAACGTCGGCAGTTCGCCGCCACCATGTACTGTCGAATGGGAAGCCAGTATGGATTCAACCAGCGTGGTGCCTGAGCGCGGCATACCCAGCACAAATATCGGTTGCGGTGACTCCGTGCCTGCAGCCTTTCTGTGACTGACTGGGTTGACACTGCCATGCGGGAACAGGGATATGAGTATGTCCAGCTCCTGTTCCTGTGCGGTGCGCTGATAGGCAATCCCTTCCTGCTGACTCAACTGCATGTTGACGCGATTTGCCTGTTGCCAGGCAGAGAACGCAGCTCCATATTCGCCAGCGTGGTCCAATGCCTCGCCCAAGGTAAACAGCAGCGCTGCACGATACTCCGGATGCAGCCAGGTCTGCGCAAGCAGCCGCTGAATGGCTGCCACTTCTTCGCGTCGCAGGCGCCCCTGACACAGTTGCCCGAGAGTGACGTAGGCCGGCACCAGCGTCGGGCTGGCAGCCAGTGCCTGCCGGCAATCCTGCTCTGCCTGTTGCAGCTTGCCGGTCAGGTAGTTAAGACGGCACGATGCCAACTGCACCTCACTGGCGCCCGGCTGCAGGCGATCGGCCGTCGTCAGGTGACGCTGGGCCCGTTCAAAACGCTCTGCGGCTGTTGCAATCCGTGCCGCACTGACATGTTGCCGGAAGTTTTCCGGGTCAAGCGATAGGACAACATCGAAGGCGTCCAGCGACTCGGTGAAAAGTTTCTGCTCAAAGCAGGCATGCGAAAGCGACTGCCAGGCCTGTACCGAATCAGGTTCGGCGCGAGTCCAGGCAGTCGCAATCTGTTGCATGAGTGGCCAGTTCCGCGAGCGTGCAGCCCGGGAGCAGGCAGGCGTCCATGCCTGTGAGGCGCCTTGCTGAGGCAACTGCACCAACTCCATTACAGGAAGCCGAATCCCGACAGACTTTCAAAGCTGACGTTCAGGCCTAAGTACACAACGCGACCACGGGCGCCAACTGGCACATTCAGATATGTAACATCGGGCATGCGATCACTAAGGTTGTTGACACCAGCGTAGGCACGCAGCCCCTCGCTGAAGCGGTAGTCCGCCTGTATGTCGTGGACAAACAGGTCCTTGGTGCCCAGCAGCGCCGAGATATCTGGCGACCGCTGAATTTCCTCAGCCCGGTAGCGGCCCAGTCCGCTCTGGTAATGAACACCATAGGCCACGGAAAGCGGACCTCGTTCCCACACGGCATCGACGTTGAAAACCCATTCTGGCGCCTGACCACCAAGCAGCGTATCCACCTGCCCGGTCTCGTCAAGCAGACGAGGTGCAACTGTTGGCTGACTCAACAACTCCTCTAGCTTGGTACCGGCAAACGACAGTGCCAGTGAGCCAGCGTTAAAGCCAAGTTCAGTGCGGTAGGACAGACTGAAGTCGTAACCGGAGGTCTGGATCTGGCTGACGTTGACCGGTCGCTGCTCCAGTGCATCCACAACGCCCACAACCCCCTCGAGACCCTGCGATACCCGTGTAAACAGTGAACAGAACGGGTTATCCAGCGTGGCAGCACTGTAGCACTGCTCAACGATTTCATCAGCGCTTGGATACAGGATGCCCTGATCCATGGAGATCCTCCAGTAGTCCAGCGTCGCGACAAAATCCGGCAGGAAGGTCGGCGTAAATACCAGACCAATAGTATCCGTATCAGCCGTCTCCTCCATCAGGTCAGGGTTACCACCGACCACACCCGGTCGCCCAACTGGATAGGCATTGATGAAAGTGGCCGGATCAACACCCAGCGAGGACAGTACGGCGGCACAGTTGGCGACCGTGGTCGGCGTCTGGATCCCCAGGTTAGTCTGTTCACAGACATCATCCGGGCGGAATGAAGCTTCGTTATCCGGCGAGAACAGTTCCTCCAGGTTAGGCGAGCGTACTGACTGACCGTGTGAGCCGCGCACGATGAAGTTGTCGTTCAGGGTCCAGTTCAGACCCACACTGAATGCACTGGTCTGACCAATGGTGGAATAGTCTGAGAAACGATACGCGCCGTCCAGTCGCAGTGCCTGCAGGAACGGGCCGAGGTCGTTAAACACTGGTACTGATACTTCCGTAAACAATTCACTGACATCGTAAGACGCTTTACTGTCGCGTTCGAAGTTAAGCTGGGTCAGGGCGTTAATGTTGCTGCTGATATCGTTAACGTCATTGGAGATTTTTTCTTCGCGGTATTCGCCACCAAACACAAAATCTACTGGGCCTGCAGGCAATGTGAATCCGAGCCCGCTGCTGTTGCCCGCGACAAAACCGTTGAGTACAGCCTGTGTGATCTTGCCGCGATTGACCAGCGGTATGCCATTGCCGGTGATGAAATCGATGGACGCTGCATTCGGGTGCGTGTCGGGCAGGTTGCCTGAGGCAAAGTAGCCAGATGTACCATCAATAAACGGGTTGAAAGGAACACAGCCACTGTTGGCGCCTGGCGTAAATGTCATGTTGGCGGGGTCACCCCACACAGCGGGCTTCCACGAAGACACTACATCATCATTGGGTGGTACCGCAGCCGGATCCAGATTGGAGCGGCAGGTCGGCTGTCCAGTGACCGGATCCACCACGGCATCAAGTGCCGCAAAATAGCGGTCTTCCCGACGCATATTGGTGATGCTGGCACGCACATCAGTTCGGCCGTAGTTGGCGGAGACTTCATAGTTAAGCCAGTCGGTCAGATCACCGCGCAGGCCTACGACCGCACGGAATGTTTCGCGCGTATTGTCATCGACGGAACGCATCTCCAGGTCGTCACGCGCAAGGCTGATGGTTGGATCGTTGACGCCAGCCAGCACCTCACGGAAGCTGTCTGACAAGAATGGGTTATCCAGTGTGAGCTCAAGCGCCGAGGTAAACGAAGAGTTTCTGGGACTGACAGCATCTGTTTTTACGTACTTGAGTTCTGTAAACGCTGTCATCGCCGGTGTCAGATCATAGCGACCAAGCGCGTTGACCGAATGCACTTCCGTTTCCGGCAGAAACTGGTTGGTGAAATATGCTGTGGGCGTACCATCACCGCCTTCACCGATATAGTGTGCGCCGGAAACAGGAGTACCCAATCGATAGGGGTTGCCCTGCGAGTTAAGGGTCAGGTCGCCAAAGCCAATCTCCTCTCCCGTATTCGCGTCGGTTCCCATGATGTCATAACGACCGGCGGGTGATGTAAAGATGTAATGGCGTTGTCCGGCTACAATGCGGTCCGGCACATTGGGATCATCGGTCTGACGGAATTCCGCAGGGTTGTTAACCAGATAGACGCGTTCCTCCAGACCAAAGTCACGCTCGAATATTTCCAGCTTCTCTTGCCTGCGGAACTCGTAGCTGCCGGTTATATTGCCGCGCCCCTCATGAAAGTTACTGCCCCAGACGAATGATGCGTAATAGTCCTCAGAGTCACCACGATCCGACATGCTGCCCTGGGTGCGCATGTCAAAACCTTCAAAGTCATCCTTGAGGACAAAGTTGACCGCACCCGAGACCGCATCAGCACCGTATACCGCCGAGGCACCGCCAGTCAGCACGTCCACGCGCTCAATCAGCGCAGTTGGAATGGTATTGGTATCCACCAGAGGCTCACCTGTGGCGATGGCACTGACATGGCGCCGGCCATTGACCAGCACAAGCGTACGGTTGGTACCCAGGTTTCGCATGTTCAGGGCGTTGACACCGGTCATCGGGCCACCTTCATCAGCTCCTTCAAAGGACCCTTCCGAGCCCACCAGTGCAGCCACTTCGCTGACAAAATCCTCTACGTTGACTTTGCCTGAGCGTTCGATTTGCTCAGCGCCCAGCGACAGCACCGGAGCTACATAGTCGCCTTCAAATCGAGTGATACGCGACCCTGTTACTACAACCTCTTCCAGCTGCGGCTGATCCTGGGCGAACGCAAGTGGCGCCGCAACGGGAAACATGGATACGGATATGGCGGCGGACAGCATTTTTAACTTAAAAGGTGTGGCGGCTCTTGCGGATGCTTTGTCATTCTTGGTGGGCATGGCGGAATCCTCATACACTAGGTCTAGTCCAGCGAAATCTGGCGTCATTGAAACAGTCAGGGGGATAGGAGCATCTTTCATGCCACCGCAAAAATCACGAGCGTTGTATAGGGTGGTATTTTTCGCATCCAAAACGGGGCGTGATGGATTTTACGAATCACTAATTCAGTGCATATATCAGCAAAGTGTTGTGATACCCGGCGCTAAAGGGACAAGATGTGGCACCGTTATCGAGCTACGTATGCACCAAAAGTGCAAACTACGCATTATGACGGAATGAAGAACTTATATGAATTTCAACGGGAAAATTTGCAGTCGGTGCACCAAGTCGAATCGTATACGCTCAGGTTTTGTCACAGGATGCTACAACAATGTGCAAAGCTTAGAGGGCAGAAGGCTCTCTGCCCTGCTCTGTGTTTTTGTTATTTGCTGAACCGGGCCGACTCGGAACGCCCAAGTGCAGCCATCATCCAGCTCATCGGCAGATGCCGCATCAGAAATACGAGCAGCCGGTAGTTCCAGCCCTGTATCGAGATCAGCTTGCCTTTTTCAATATCCTGGAATGATCGTGCCACCACCTGGTCCGCCGTCCACGCACGTGTGAATCCTTTCTTCTTGTAGAAGCGGTCGGGATCAATGCCCATTCGCGAGTGAAAGTCGGTGATGGTGAATCCCGGGCAGATCGCCAGGGCCTTCAGGCCATCGCGGCGATAGGCCAGACCAACGCTTTCGGTAAAGCTGCGCACATAAGCCTTGGTGGGACCGTACAGCACGCTCTGCCCGGTTGGTATCCAGCTGGCCACCGAGGCGACATTGATCAGCATGCCTTTGGATTTGAGTAACTTGGGCAGTGCTGCGTGGGACAACTGAGTGGTTGCCACTACGTGTACATCAATCAGTGCCTGGTGTTTATCCCAGGCCACCTCTCCCAGCCTGCCATCTTCGGCGTAGCCGGCGTTATTGACCAGAGCGTCCAGCTCTGGCAGTGCCTCAATCGTTTCCACCAGTGCCTGCCGGTCCTGCGTATTTGACAGGTCACCCAACTGCAGGCTTACGGTGATGCCATACTCCGTGCGAAGTCGCTCTGCCAGGCCCTGCAGTTCCGGCTCACGTCGCCCAGTAAGCAGCAGCTTGTAACCTTGTCGGGCAAATGCCCTGGCGTAGGCTGCTCCGATTCCACTGGTAGCACCGGTAATGACAGCAAGACGATTGGACATGATGACCTCCCTGGCAACAATAGTCTGGGATGTGAAACACCCCTCATAAACGCTTAATCGCCACTGGCGATGCGAATGAGGCTATGCTTGAGCACCGCATCAAAATCCGGGTCAGTCAATCGTGATCGAAACAATGACACGCCCTCAAGCAATGACATCATGAGTGTCGCACGATTAAGCGCGTCAGTCGCTGACAATTCCTGTTGTCTGTGTATCAAGGTGTAACCCGATACGGCCTCAGCCAGTGCCCGTCGATAACCTTCATAGAAGCTCATCAGTATCTGTTCCACCTCCCGGTCTCTGGCGGACAGGGCCCACAGTTCCCAGAACAGCTGACATTGCGCCCCACCCTGCTGGGCGAGCACGTAGTCAATCAATTGTGCCAGATCGGTATTACCCTGCTGTGGTTGCACAAGCTCTTGTGACGCACGCTCTAGGGACCGCTGCAGCAGCCCGGTCAACAGGCTCGCCTTGGAAGGGAAGTAATACTGAACGTTGGACAGGCGAACAGCCGAACACTCGGCAACACCTCTGAGGGTAAAGCCCGCGTAACCTTCGCTGGCCAATAACCGTTCGGCACAATCGAGGATACTCTCCCGTCGCTCACGCCCCTTGATGCTAGTGGGTATCGCCGCCTGTTTGGTGTTTTTCATGATTTGCCGCCCGCGCGATCTGTATTGGCCAGAGGCAGTTTAGCAGCTTGCATACTATTGGTCATCCGACCTATACTCTGCACAATTGGTCGCATGACCAATTAAATGAAAATTCACTCACCTGGTCCTGGGTGCAGTCCAACCCGGCGTCAGACAGGAGGTACGCAATGACAACGGTTCTATTGGCAGGAGGTGCAGGTGTGGTTGGCTCGCAGGTGGCGCAGCTACTGGGCAGGCTGTATCCGGAACTCAGGCTTCTTGTCGGAGGTCGCTCACCCGATAAAGCGGTGTCCCTGCTTGGGTCTCTGCCGAACGCAGAGCCAATCACAATGAATGTGGTTGATGCGGACTCGCTGGCATCTCTGAAAGCCATACCCGATCTGGTGGTGGCCATGGTCAATGACCCTGACGATCGATTGCTGTTCAGTGCGGTGCGGCGTGGCAGTGCCTATATCGACATCACGCGCTGGACCGAGCGCCTGCAGCAAAGCCAAAGCCGCCTGCTGGCATTGACCGGCGGGCAAAGTAAGGCTCCGGTAGTATTTGCTTCATCGTGGATGGCAGCCACCGCTGCCACGCTGGCGCGGGCGCTCGCAGAAGGGCTGCATGATGCGGAACTGAACATGGACATTCTGTTCGACATGCATGACAAAGCCGGCCCCAACTCTACCGAGTATATGGACAGGCTGAGGACCCCGTTCACCGTTATTGAACAGGGCAAATCGACGCTCAAACGCCCGTTTACCGAGCCGCGTCGAGTCACCTTTCCGGATCACGGCACTGCCCGGACCTATCGATTTGATGCCCCCGACCAGTTGACCCTGCCCGTGCTGACTGGGGCCCGTTCGGTATCGGCTCGGATCGCATTCGACAGCCCATCAGCCACAGAAAGCCTGAAATGGCTTGTGCGCAGTCCTGTCTGGTCGCTGTTGAACCGCCCTGCCTTTGAGCGCACACGCCACGCCATTCTCTATAATCCCGGTGATGGCGGTGCGCATCGCATCTTGCTGACTGCTCAGGGCAGGGATGACGCCGGACAGGCAGCGGATCGTCAGCTGTATATTCGCGCAGAACAGGGTCAGACTTATCTGACGGCCGTTGGCACTGTCATACAGATAGAGCGGGTGCTGGGACTGGCCGGACATCAGAAAGCGTCCGCTAGTATTCAGTTTGCAGAAGCCGAGACCGATCCCGCGCTGGCTCGCAACCGGTTGCTCAAACTTGGTATCGAATTACACGATAAGGTCTGACTCGTTCAATCGATTGCCTTAATTACTTCGCGCGTCAGATCCCAGGGATTGAAGCCCTGGCGGCCGTAATCCAGGCCCCGTCGCACAATGACCAGGTCGTGTGATGGGACCACGACCGTATACTGCCCACGGTTGCCGTTGGTGGTGTATGCGTCCGCTGGCACATCATTGCGCCCTTCTGGCACCAGCCACCATTGACCTCCATACTGACTGCCGCGACCCAGGGTTGCCGGCGCCGGCGTGCGGGAAAACGCAATCCACTCCTCGGAAATCAGCCGCTGGTCATTCCACATTCCGCCATTGAGGTAGAGAAGGCCAAAGCGCGCCAGGTCTCTGGCATTGGTATAAACCTGACTGCTCAGCACAAAGTCGCCAAAGCGGTCGGTGCTGATCAGTGTATTGCGCATGCCGATCCGGTCGAGCAGCGCCCGTCGTGGGAATTCAGCGTACACCTGGTCATCACCCAGCGCCCGCTTCATGGCATACACGCCCAGCAGGGTGTCGTAGTTTTCGTAATCCCAGTGAGTGCCGGGGGCGCGGATCAAGGCGCGTTGCAGGGCACCATTGACCGAACTGGCGCCGGCCCAATAGGAAAGACCTGATCCGGTAGCGTATTCCATGCCGCTGTTATCAACGCTTTCCAGGCCGCTGCTCATGTTCAGAACATGGCGCAGTGTAATGTTTTGTCGAGGATCAGTGTCGGTGGAGCCAACTGCAGGCAACCATTCCAGGTCCAGTGGCTCATCCAGCGCCAGCAGCCCCTCATCTACCGTCATGCCAATCAGTGTAGAGGCGATACTCTTGGCGGTGGACCAGGTTCTGGTGCGAGTACTCATGTCAAAGCCAGGTGCATAGCGCTCAACTATGATCTGTCCCTTATAGACGACCAACAGACTGATGGTGTTCTGCTCGGCGGTGGGTCGGTCGAACGCCCAGTCCGAAGCCGCCTGCAGTGCAGTGGCATTTATATTATCGGGCAGCTCGTCTGATTCGATCAGGTCACCGTCCGGCCAGGGTATCTGCGCCGCATCACCGGGCGGAGCCGGCAGCGTCAATTGCGGCAGGGTGTCGATATCGGCCAGCGTCTGATCCGGTGCAAGGATGATGCAGCCAATACCGTCCCGAAAAACCGCCCGCATGACAGGTACGCCATCAGCAGCACCGACTTCTACAGCTCGACGCTCCCAGTCGACCTGGTAATCGCCGCCGGCCGCGGTCCCGATTGGCTCACGCAGAAATGCCAGCTCATCAGCAAAGACCTGCTCCAGCGTCCGTTCACTGGTAAACAGGCCATTGCACATAAAGATGGCCTGCTGGCCACGCTGGATCATGGCGCGCTGGGGCGCCCAGTAGTCGTACTGTTCGCTTTGCTGGGCCACAGCATGCGGCAGCAGCAACAAGGACATCAACACAGCGGAAAGTGCCATGCCGGCACCATGCAAGGTTTTCATGAGCCTGCTCCTGTTGGCCGCCTGCCGGGGCCGCGACGGTTAATGGACAGCCTTACCGCGCAAAACAGTAAAACAGCCCATCGCCGCCGGTGCCGACCAGGTTCTCCTGGCTGCAGCCACGTGAGCCGTGGGCACTGTTCCAGGAAGTCGGATTGGCGCCGCCACCGGTGCGATCATGATGCCCAACCTGGGCACTGCCTTCACCATTGGACGTCCAGTTATTGCAGGTGGCATCCGTGGCGTAGCCATCTTCGGTGCTGCCCGTGAGGATATCGTGACGGTTGGGCGTGTCGCCGCGACCGTTAACAACATTGCCGTTTTCGTCGACAGAGTTTTCTTTGCTCAGCCGATTGTTCTCACTGTGCAGGTCATCAACACTGGCGGCCACCTGCACACCGTTGGCGTTGTACCAGGGACCATCACCGATCCGGTCGCGTGCGTTGACAGCCGGATTGCCATTGGCGGCATGAGCACTGAGGTAGGCTCGCCAGGTTTTGCCGGTAACGCCAGCCTCTTCAGCCAACACCGCGCAATGTGCGTCAGCGCCTTCCAGTCCTCCCAGATTTGCCCCATCGCCACTGCCGACGCTGGTAATAAAGAAACTGAGACTGTTGTCCTGGGGCAGGGCAGTCGTTGAAATGCCAGTCAGAGCGATAGCGGCCAGGAGTGGTGCGATTCTTTTCATTGTTTAACTCCTATCATTGGTGTGGCGTGGTAGTAAGGGGGTACTTTGCAGGACCTACATATCATCCATCCGCTCGGTCTGCCGGACAAGCAGTTTCGACTCGTTGACCTCCATATCAAGAAACTCACGCAACAGATCTGAAGCTTCCGGGATCTCTGCCTTGGCGATCATGGCGCGGAACAGCTCGGCGATCTGATCATGAAATCCAAACACCTCTTCCCGGATTTCATCTGCATTCATCCGCACGTAATGGTCGTCGATGTCCATGTGCGTCGTGATTGGATTGTGCATGTTCATGTCGTAGGCGTACATGTCCAGTGCCTTGGGGTCGGCCTTTTCCTGAAATACCGTCACCATGCTGTCCAGGCGTGCCTCCTGGGAGGCCAGATAGTGCAATAACATGGCCGTGCGCTGGTCGGGGTGTTTGTCAGCGGCATGTGTCAGGCATTTCGCAAGCTCGGCGTGCTTGATGCGAGTCCACTCTATCAGATTACCAAACGTCTTGATTTCCATTGACTTTGCTCCTCCGATGTTGGTCTTGAACAGTAACACAGGCGTCGGCTGACGGCTAATGCGGCGATCTCAATTGTGAATCATTAACACCGGCATGGCCTGGCAGCGAAAGCTCAGCACTAAGGAATCAGCTGCGTGGCTTTGGCGGGAATAAACATTAGCTTTGATCCGTTATGTCTGTATCGGTCATCTGATTGATTGACGGGAAAGCACGCGCAACACTCCAGAGGAAACCTGGAGCACGGATGAAATGACAGGGATGTTTCACATGGATGTGAAAAAGGCGACCTCGCTATGCGGGGTCGCCTTTTTTTCTGGCCGGCCGATCAGTATGCGGCCGGCTACGGGTCAGCAGTTGCTTACAGAGAAGCCAGTGCCTGATTCAGCGTAGCTGAAGGACGCATGGCCGTGGATACCAGGTCTGCATTCGGCTGGTAGTATCCGCCGATTTCTACTGGTGAACCCTGCACACCGTTAAGCTCCTGAACGATCTTGTCTTCATTGGCTGTCAGGAACTCGGCCAGCTTGCCAAAACGCTGGGCCAGCTCGGCATTCTTGTCCTGCGCGGCCAGGGCTTCGGCCCAGTACATGCCCAGGTAGAAGTGACTGCCACGATTGTCTATCTGACCAATCTTGCGAGCCGGTGACTTGTCATTGTCCAGGAACTTGGCGTTAGCTTTGTCCAGTGCATCCGCCAGAATCTGCGCACCTTTGTTGCCAGCGTGCTGTGCCAGATGCTCCAGTGACGCTGCCAGCGCCAGGAACTCACCCAGTGAATCCCAACGCAGATAGTTCTCTTCAACAAACTGCTGCACGTGCTTGGGCGCCGAACCGCCGGCACCGGTTTCAAACAGGCCACCGCCATTCATCAGAGGCACAATGGACAGCATCTTGGCCGATGTACCCAGCTCCAGAATCGGGAACAGGTCGGTCAGGTAGTCTCGCAGCACGTTGCCGGTTACAGAGATAGTGTCCTCACCGTTTTTCATGCGCTTCAGTGTGTGACGTGTGGCATCTTCCGGCGACATGATCTGGATATCCAGACCATCGGTGTCGTGCTCTTTCAGGTACTCATTGACCTTCTTGATCAGTTCGGCATCGTGAGCACGTTTTTCATTCAGCCAGAATACGGCAGGCATGCCGCCCAGGCGCGAACGCGTTACCGCCAGCTTGACCCAGTCACGGATCGGTGCATCTTTTACCTGACACATGCGCCAGATGTCACCTTTTTCGACATCGTGTGAAAACACGGTTTCGCCTGCCTGATTCAGCACAACAACAGTACCGTTTGCAGAAATTTCAAAAGTCTTGTCGTGCGAACCGTACTCTTCGGCTTTCTGCGCCATCAGGCCAACGTTGGGGCAAGTACCCATGGTAGACGGGTCGAAAGCGCCGTTTTCACGACAAAAGTTGATGGTTTCCTGGTAGACGCCGGCATAACAACGATCAGGGATCATTGCCTTGGTGTCCTGACGCTCGCCGTTGCGATCCCACATTTTGCCCGAGTCACGAATCATCGCAGGCATAGAGGCATCGATGATGACATCGCTGGGCACGTGCAGGTTGGTAATGCCTTTGTCGGAGTTGACCATCGCCAGCTCAGGGCGATCGTTGTAGGCTGCCTGAATATCGGCTTCGATCTCTGCTCGCTTGTCGGCAGGCAGCTCAGCAATCTTGGCCACGACATCGCCAAAACCATTGGTAGCATCAACGCCCAGTGTCTTGAAGATATCACCGTGCTTGCTGAACACTTTGTCAAAAAACACTTTGACGGCGTGACCAAACATGATGGGGTCGGACACTTTCATCATGGTGGCTTTCAGGTGCAGTGACAGCAGCACACCTTCGTCTTTGGCGGCAGCCGTTTCACGTGCAAAGAAATCCTGCAGTTTGGCAGCGCTCATGGTGGCTGCATCGACAACTTCGCCTGCCAGCACTTTAACGGAGGGTTTCAGCACCTGTTCGCCGCTTGCCGTTTTCAGGACGATCTTCAGCTCGTCTGCTTTGGCAAAGGTCGTGGACTGTTCGCTGCCGAAGAAGTCGCCTTCGTGCATGTGCGCCACGTGAGTCTTGGAGTCGCTGCTCCATTTGCCCATGCGATGCGGATGCTTTTTGGCGTAGTTCTTGACGGATGCCGGTGCCCGGCGATCAGAGTTACCTTCACGCAGAACAGGGTTTACAGCAGAACCCTTGATCTTGTCGTAGCGCGCCTTGATATCACGCTCTTCATCAGTCTGCGGCTCAAACGGGTAGTTTGGCAGCGCGTAGCCCTGTGACTGCAGCTCTTTAATGCACGCGGTCATCTGTGGGATAGAAGCGCTGATATTGGGCAGCTTGATGATATTGGCTTCTGGCGTCTTGGCCAGCTCACCCAATTCCTGCAGGGCGTCACCAATTCGCTGATTCTCGTTCAGATACTCCGGGAAGTTGGCGATAATGCGGCCAGCCAGTGAGATGTCCCGGGTTTCCACCGAAACGCCCACAGCCTTTGCAAACGCCTGAATAATGGGCAACAGGGAGTATGTTGCCAGGCGTGGCGCTTCATCGGTTTCGGTGTAGATAATCTTGGCACCATCGTTCGACATAGTGTTTCCTACTTCTTTGAATTTGGGTGGAATCGCGTGAAAAAAGTGGTGCGGAGTATAGCACTACTGAGCGGAGCGCCCAAATACCTGCGCAACGGCCTCGGCCAGCTCGGCACGCCGGTAGGGTTTACCCAGAACCGGGAAGTCCGTATGCGGCAAGGGGCCTCGCTCGCCAGAGCCGGTAAAACCTGAGGTATATAGCACCGGCAGTCCGGGTTGCCGGACCAGCGCCCGGGCCGCCAGCTCGGGACCATTCATTCCGGACATCTGCACATCGGTGAACAGCAGGTCGATTCTGGCGTCGCCATCCTGCGCGGCATCCAGTCTGGCCAGGGCCTGCTCACCCGACTCTGCCACCGTCACCTGATATCCCAGAGACTCCAGGCTTACCCTTGCCAGCTCTCGCACCTGCGGCTCGTCCTCAACCAGCAGCACCCGTTCCGACCCCAAAGCAATGCCCTGGTCTGCACGGGGGGACTCTGAGCTGTGGTCGGCAGCTTCCACCACTGGCAGATACAGGTCGAAGCGGGCGCCTTCGCCGGGCGATGACTCGACTGCAATATAACCACCAGACTGGCGTACAAAACCATACACCATGGCCAGGCCCAGCCCCGACCCCTTGCCTTCCGGCTTGGTGGTAAAAAACGGCTCAAACACTTTGTCGCGATATTCCGCCGCAATACCAGCGCCTGTGTCACTGACAGATACGAGCAGATAGTCACCTGCGGCCAGCGAGACATCGCCCAGATTTTCTGCCTTGTCCAGATGCCTGGAAGAGGTCTCGATTTTCAGAACACCCCCATCCGGCATGGCGTCGCGCGCATTCACACACAGGTTCAGCAGTGCGTTCTCCATTTGCGCCACATCTATCATTGTTGGTGGCAGGCCGGGCTGAGGTATGTACTCGAACCGTATATGTCGATTCAGTACTCGCTGCAGCATGGGCTGCAAGCCATTGATCAATCTGTTGATATCGGTCGGCGCCGGTGTCAGCGACTGCTTGCGGGCAAAGGTGAGCAGGCGGCGTGTGAGATCGGCACCTCGTTCTGCGGCGTCGGTGATCATTTGCGCAAAAGACTGCGCATCCGGCTGGTCCTCGAGCATTTCCACCAGACACTCGGCATTGCCCAGCACAACGGTCAGCAGGTTATTGAAATCATGGGCGATGCCCCCTGTCAATTGACCCACTGCCTCCATCCGCTGGGCATTGTGCAGACGCTCCTCCAGCAGCTTGCGTGAACTGACATCCGAGATACCGCCAACCATGCGTACAGGGGTGCCGTGCTGGTTGCGAACCAGGTGCCCCCGGTCTTCGACATGGGCCCAGCTGCCGTCGGCGCGCCGGAATCGATACTCCGCATACCAGTCGTCTTCCGATGCCAGTGTCTGGCGAAATTTAGCGAGCACCTCGACACGATCATCCGGATGAATCAATTCCGCCCAGCTGCTGCGCGACGTTGCAACCGTACCTTCCCGGTAGCCAAACAGATTGGAGAACCCGGCTCCCCACCAGCGGCGGTCCTGGGTCACATCCCAGTCCCAGACAGCGTCGT
Organism: Pseudohongiella sp. SYSU M77423; assembly: GCF_029911965.1. Lineage (NCBI taxonomy): Bacteria > Pseudomonadati > Pseudomonadota > Gammaproteobacteria > Pseudomonadales > Pseudohongiellaceae > Pseudohongiella > Pseudohongiella sp. SYSU M77423. The sequence continues at coordinate 451,078 of NZ_JARYTH010000001.1, forward strand.
TGGTCGCCTGCGCCAGCAACCGAAACCGCTCCTCGCTGGCTGCCAGCGTGGCATTGACGTCCTCGAGTTGCATGCTCTTTTCTTCGAGCTTGCGTATCAGGGTCTCGCTATAGTGCTTCAGGAGCTCTTCATCACTGCCGTCTTCAACCGTACCCCCCTCTAAAGGCCCTGGCTGTCTCGGCCGGACCCGATCGGCAACCTCTCGAATGCTGGCAACAAAATCTTCTGGCTCGGCAGGCTTGAGAATAAACGCATCAGCACCCAGCTTCAGTGCCAGCTCTTCATCTTCTGCCTGTGTATACGTTGCGGTGTATACGATGAAGGGGACGTGCTGCAATTGCGGATCAGCTTTCCAGTGGCGCAGCAGCGTATAGCCATCCATGACCGGCATCAGCAGATCGGAAACAACCATGTCCGGGAGTGTCTGACGTGCCAGGGTCAGCGCCTCGGCCCCATGCCGGGCCACGGCCACCTGGTAGCCATAACCCGTCAGCAGCGCCTGCAGGTAATAGCGATTTTCTTCTTTATCGTCCACCACCAACACAAATTGCATTATCAGCTTCCCGGGCAGAAACGCTCTACTTCGTCAACGAAGGTCTCAGGGTCTATCGGTTTTTCAATGTAACCATCGCAGCCTGCCGCCAATGCCTTTTCGCGATCGCCCGGCATGGCATAGGATGTCACGGCCACGATGGGTGTCTGCTGGAGGGTATCGATCTGTCTCAGGGCAGCTGCTACATCGTAGCCGTGCATGGCCGGCAGTTGAATGTCCAGCAGGATAAGATCGGGCTCATTGCTGCGGGCCATTTCGATGCCGCTAAGGCCATCGATGGCGGCAAGCACCTGATGCCCCTTGTTCTGCAGCAGGAAAGTCAGCAAGTAGCGATTCTGCTCATTGTCTTCAATGAGCTGTATTTTCAGGCTACGTTTTTCAGAGCCACTCTGGTTCACTGCAACTCCTTTATTTCAGTCTCTTGCGGCTGGTTGGCAGGCAACTCGACGGTAAATCGACTGCCCTTGCCCTGCTCGCTGCTGACACTGATGCGCCCCCCGAGCAGCTCGCACAAGCGCCGGCAGATAGCCAGGCCCAGACCGGTTCCCTCGTGCTCCCGGGTCAGGCCGGTATCGATCTGGTTAAATGGCTGAAACAGGCCGCTCAGATGCACCGGTTCTATGCCAATACCCGTGTCACTGACATCGACCCGTAATTCTTTTTCGCCGTGTTCCTTGCCCAACAGTTGGCACTCAAGCGTGACAGACCCTCGATCGGTGAACTTGATGGCATTGTTGAGCAGGTTGATGACAATCTGTTCGAGACGGCGCCGATCACTGATCATCAGACCGACTGCCGGATCAATACTGACATGTAACTGCAGATTTTTTTTGTCTGCCAGGGGTTTTATCGACGCTACCACCCGTTCCAGCGATTCCCGCGCATCAAATGGCTCGCTGCGCACCTGAAGCTCACCTGCCTCAATTTTGGACAGGTCCAGAACGTCATTGATCAGATCCAGCAAATGACGCGCGCTGCCGCGAACCATCTGTAACTGACGTGACTGTTCTTCGTTAAGAGGGCCGGCCAGCTCCTGAAGCACGATACCGGTAAAACCAATGATGGAATTGAGCGGTGTGCGCAGTTCATGGGACATGGTGGCGAGGAATGCCGACTTAAGACGATCGGCAGCCTGGGCGCGAACAACCGCATCCCGAAGCTCGCGCGTGCGTTCAGCAACTTTGCGTTCCAGATTCTCATTGAGATCGCGCAGGGCCTTCTCCTGCTCAAGGCGGCGACCGATGTCACGCAGAATGACGGTGTACATGACACCGTAACGGCCACGGACACGTGACACTGACATTTCGACCGGAAAATCTTCGCCACTTGCGCGCAGCGCCTGGGTAATCAGAAACTCGTGGGTGTTGTCGTCAACCCCGGTGGGTATTAGCTGGTTTACAGACTTGCCCAGCACCTGCCGTGCCGAGCAACCAAACACACGTTCAGCGGCTGGATTGAATGACAGCACAGAGCCGTTGCCATCGATGGTGATGATGGCATCACGCGCCGAGTTGATCACAGCGGACAGTTGCGACCGACTGCTGCTCAGGCGCCGTTCGGAGGCTTTCAGTGCGTTGAACGCGTTTTCCAGTACCCCCAGGGTGCGCCACATCAACACCAGTAGAAACAGCGCGGTGATGGTGACAAACGCGATGCCTTTGGCAACGCTCCAGCGCTCGACGGCCGCGCTGTCCTGTAAAATGGCAAATAATATCCAGTCTGAGGTGAATATCCACAGTCCGGCCACTCCTGCGTAAGCAACTGCCAGAGTGATAGCGCGCGGTCGCAACCGCCATGTCTGCTGTAGTGATTTACTGGAACTGACTGCCATGCTGCCCGTTACACAATGTCATTATTTTTAACTGCCCCGTTATACCACTGCCGGTGATGCAAGGGTATAGTTACCGCCATTTTCCAGGCAGCAGGACATTCATTTCTCATGTTCAAGCGAATCATAAAGCTTTCACTCCTGGCCATTAGCCTGATGGCTAGTTCGCTGGTCACAGCCCAGCCACCACGCCAGCCCGTTGAAGGCAATCCGGTCAGAACCCCTTTTTCCACCGAGGTGCAGCCAGAGTGGCTGACCCAGGTCATGCCAGAGGCAGATTCATTTTCTGAAAAGTCCGGCGAACCACCAGTGTATCGCGGTTACCAGACCGACCCGGACTCCGGCGCACAGACTCTGGCAGGTTATGTCTTCCTGACTGCTGACGTCCCTCCCGAGGAACGAGGCTTCAGCGCACCCATCGACATGCTTGCGGGCGTTAATCTGGACAATGAGCTGACAGGCATCAAGATACTCAATTACGTCGAATCCTACGTGAACACCGTCGGCGACTTTGCCGCCGACCCGGTATTTCAGGCGCAATATCAGGGCAAGCATATCGCTGATGACTTCCAGGTCCGTCGGGACATTGACGGCATTGCCGGCGCCACCGTCACCAGCTTTGCCATCAGCCGCGGTGTCCGGGAAGCCGCACGCCGGGTGGCTGCTGCCTACAATGGGTTTACGCCGGACAACGCCGTCGACGTGGCCCGCTCGCAGCGAATTCTTGAACACATGCAGCAATTCACCTGGGAGCAGTTGCTGGAGGAAGGCATTGTGCAGCAGCTGACCATGCCCATCCCTGGCGGCCAGGAGCTGCAGTTGACACTCACTTACATGGGCCACCCGGCGCTTGGTGAGTTTTTTATCGGCCGTCAGGCCTACGCCCGCGCAGAACGGGATGCCGCAGCCCAACTGGGTGGCAATCAGCTGATTCTGCTTGGCGTTGGCGGCAGTGGCTTCGGGCAATTCCGCCAGGACCGCATGCAATTGCAGCAGGATGGTTCACCACGTCGGCGCGTGATGGCAAACCGACTGGTTACCGCGGGTAATGCCGACGTCGGCATGATTGCAGGTCACGCCGAATTCGCCGGTGCGCTGGTCATTGACGACAACTATGACATCACTCAACCGCTTAATATTTTTTATCAGCCGCTGGGCAGCCTGGAGCCCTATGAGCTGACATTCCAGCCAGTAGGCATGGGTGCGCGCATTGCCAGTGGCGACCCCATCCTCAGCGAACAGGAAATAGAGCGCATCATCCGCGCCGAAAACAGCGCCATTCGGCAGTTCATCAACAATCCGCCATGGGGCGTGACGCCCTGGGGCAGCGTGCTGATGTCGCTGCTTATCTTCACCCTGGTGATGGTCGCCTTTATACGCAAGAGTTCACGCTGGCGCTGGGTGGCCCTGACCGCCACACTGGTGTACCTGGGTATCATGGAGGCAGGATTCCTGTCGGTGGCGCATATCACTGGCGTGTTGCTGCAGGGACCAGATGTGTTTCTGAACAACCTTCCACTGACCATGCTGGTTGTCTTTACCGTCGTCACTACCCTGATATGGGGCCGCGTGTTCTGCTCCTCGCTGTGTCCTTTTGGTGCGGTACAGGACATTATTACCCGACTGACACCCAAGCGACTGCGCCATAAATTCAGCCGGCTGATGCCGCAGAAGGTCCATGACAAGGCCATTTATCTGAAATACGGCTTCCTGGCGTTTATCATCGGTGCCGCACTGATCGCCAACAATGTTGCCGTTTTCCAGTACTTTGAGCCATTTGGCACGCTGTTCTTCCTGAGTGGTTCGGCCGTGCTGTTTGCCATCCTGGCGGCGATCCTGCTGGCCTGTGTGGTTGTGCCGCGTTTTTATTGCCGTTATGTCTGCCCGCTCGGTGCAGCCCTGGGTGTGGTATCTTTTGTCAGTCCGCTGCGCATAAAGCGGGTGCCACAGTGCACCGTGTGTACCGTTTGCGAACACGCCTGCCCCACCGGTGCCATCCGGCGGGAGAAGATTGACTTCAAGGAATGTGTACGCTGTGATATCTGTGAAGACAAGCTGATCAAGAAAGCCGGCTCCTGCCGTCACGATATGAGCCGTATTATCGTGCGCCACAAGGAGTTGCGTACGGAATGACACAGCAATAACACCCGGGTCCCCATGACCCGCTTGAGGAGAGGCCCTGTTGTCTGCCAATAACAAGAACACCATACCTGCCGACATCGACGCGCAGGCACTGGACAACCAGATATGTTTTCCGCTGTATGCGGCCTCACGTCTGGTAACCCGGCTTTACCAGCCCCTGCTGGAGCCACTGGGCCTGACCTATCCGCAATATATCGTGCTGCTGATTCTGTGGGAGGATCAGCCCTGCACTGTCTCTCACATTGGTCGCCGCGCGCAGCTTGCGACCAACACTTTGACACCACTGCTTAAACGCCTGGAGGCCATGGAGTTGATTGAGCGCCGCCGGAGCACCGATGACGAGCGCGTGGTCACCATACTTCTGACGCGCGCTGGCAAAGCCCTGCGCCGACGGTGCGCCTGCATACCCGAACAGCTTTTCACCCAGGTTGGCTATCCGATAGAGGACGCTATCGCTCTCAAGCGGCAGCTGGACCAGTTTTTGACACACCTGAAAGGTCTCGACACCGACTGACGTTTCGCGGCCAATGGCATTATCTGCACGATCGACCGCATTTGCAGTACTTGATAATTTATATCGCGCGCGATATTATCGCAAACAACATAACTACGGAGCACCTGCCATGACACGACTGAAAAAGATTGCCCTAGCTACTACCCTGGCCAGCGCCGCTGCACTGGCTGGCGTTGCCCAGATTTACGCTGCTGACGCACCGATTGAAATCGATGCAGACACCTTTGAGTGCATTACCGAGATGACACCTGTGCGGGGATTCTATGTTGATAACCTGCTTGGTGATATCGCAGCCACGCTGGCGGTCGCCAATTCAGAAACCGGCGGCACCTGGCCTACCGGCTCTGTGGTACAGCTGGTGCCGACTGAAGTCATGGTAAAACAGCCCGCTGGGACCAGCCCGCAGACCAATGACTGGGAATTTTTTGAGCTGGATGTCAGCTCAGGTGAGTCGGAGATTGTGACGCGTGGCTTTACCGATGTGGTCAATCGTTTTGGCGGGAACTGCCTGGACTGCCACGTGAAAGCGGAGCCACAGTGGGACATGATCTGCGAAACCGGTCACGGCTGTGACCCGATTCCGTTGAGCCGCGAAATGATTGTTGGCATTCAGCAGGGCGATCCGCGCTGCAACCGCCCTGAGTAAGGGGTCTCCTGACGGCACTGAACCTGCCGGCCCGATCTAAAAGTCAGCCGGCAGATCCAGGCGCTGCATATAGCGCTGATCGTTGACTTCATCTGCGCTCAGTTCACCTCTGAGCAGGGCATCAACATCCTGATCAATCAGGGCCACCGCTGCCAGTTTGGCATGCGGTTCCTCGACTGCCAGCATGACACTGCCCCACAGACTGAGCATAGAGGTATCGATGGAGCGCACATCGTTGTCCTTGGCCCACTCTGCCGAGATCATCTTGCCCAGCTGCTCACTTCGTGCCGCCAGTTCGCGGCGCTGTTCGCCTTCCATATCCACCATCAGTGCCGGTGTGATGTCGTTCCAGCCGGTTGCCATCAGTTCCCAGCCTTCATAAAAGCGAACTACCCAGGTCAGGTACTCAACGTCTGTCTGGCGTTGCTGATTCGCTTCGTCTGCCTGGTAGGCCTGTATAAACCAGTTCTGTTCCGGAACGGTTTCCGGCCACTCATCCAACACCCGGCTACTCGCACACGCCGCCAGCAATGCAGCCAGTGCCACCAGGGCTACTGACCGAACTTCTTTGATCAACACTTACAACTACCCCATCTCTCAATGCAATTTATCAAGCTGATCATTCCTGCAGTCTCAGGGTCCTCAATTCCGGGTCAGCCAGAATATCAGCTTCATGAAACGGCAGATCAAGCCACATACTCTGGGAGTATAACCGCGTCTGGTCGGCAAAGTGTGGCGATCGTGGATCTTCCGACTGTGAATAACTCAGAATACCGGTGGGATTGACCCTGCCGTCCGCATCCCAGCTGACCACCTGCATGTAGCTGTTGCCGTGCAGAATCGGCGTATAGGCGCCAGCTTCCGGGTTGAAGCGGCTGGTGATGACACTCCACATGCCGGCCCCGCCATCGCCACCGGGAATCGGTATGTTCTCGTCGTTGCGCGGTTCGTACTGCAATGTGCCAAGCTCGGCATCCAGCGCCACACCCTGGTCCTGCCAGAAGGTCTGGGCATGCGCCAGCGACTCCAGTACAGCCTGGCGCACTTCGGTGCGGTCCAGCGCCAGATCCCGGGGCGTATTGACCGGATCGGCCACATCAAACGGCACCGAAAACAGATTGTCGGTGCCAGACACGTCACGCCAGAACTCGCGCCAGACATGCGCGCCGCGGCTGTCGATGTCTTCGCGACGGTCCCAGGCTGCCAGCGCCTCACAGGCAGGCGTCACATCAACTTCGCTGTCATCCAGGGTCACGGGCTGCTCTGCGCTTTCACACAGCGCCAGCACATCATCGAGATGCTGCTCGGCACCATAGTGCCGATGACTGAACAGCATGTCCTGCAGGTCCTGCGGGCCCATCTTTTCGCCCGCCGCCTGCTTTTGCTGCAAGGCCTCTTCAATAAATGTCAGCCCTGCCCGTGTGCGCAGGCTGACCATGGAGCGTTCGCTGCCGATGATGGGTGAATAACCCTCCAGCGGTTCGCGGGGTGTTGAGAGCCAGTAGCTGTCGTTGGCGTTATGCACGTAATCGTCACGGCGCAGACGCGGCATATTGTCTGCCGGCATGGCGCCAGGTACTTCTGATTGATCGGACGCATACCATTCACAGGACGGATCGGCGCCGTTCAGGATAACCAGGCGTGACGGCACACCTTTGGCTGGCACCCGGCAACGCTCGAACAGCTCCGCATCGACATTCGGCACAACACTGATGTCCGCGTAGAAAGCCGTACCGTGCCGGTCGGCGGCAATGGTATTCACCCAGGATACGCCCTGCATGCTCAGTGCAGCTTCGACATCATCAATGCTTTCAGCTTTGTTCAGCGCATCATAGGTGGCGGCCGACTTATCGTTGTACAGATTGACGTCGCGTATGGCGAAGGCCATCGACTCTGTCCAGGGCAATTGCGCCGAAACGACTACCGGCCCATAGTGCGTCGAATAAACAGTGTGCGTTTCTGTGCCACCGTCGACGGGCACATCAATGGTGATCTCTTCCATGTCCCGGTACTCATCACCGTACCGGTAGCGGGTAGGATCCTCCGGATCAAGCTCCAGCGCGTACAGTGTGGAACGCATGCCAGTGGACACTGTATGGGTCCAGGCAACATCATGATTGAAGCCGATGGACACACGACTGGTGGTGTACAGACTGACGCCCATCACGTCCAATTCACCGGGAATCGTGGTGTGGATCATGTGAAAGCGCGACGAACCCTGCCAGGGGTAATGCGGATTACCCAGCAGAATGCCACTGCCGTTTTCTGTAACCTCACCACCCAAAGCGACAGCATTGCTGCCAATGCCGGTCAGTTGATCAAAGTCGGTCGCCACGACAGCCACCTCGGTGCCGGGTGGCGCGGCGTTAGCCATTTCACGCTGGAACAGGCCCAGTCCATAACGAATGCCCACTCCCACGGTGAGTTTGTCGACATCTCTTTCTGTCAGCTGCCGCACCCAGTCGGCGCCCGCACATGCCGGTGGCAAATTACTGGCATTCTCGCTGAGGTAACGGTTATACCCCGCTACATAACCCGCCGAGAAGTCGATGGTCTGCTCACTCTGTCCCTGCCGGAAACGCTCGATCATGGCATCGTCCAGCACGGCCCGGTGAAACACATCACTCTCATAGTTACCACCGTCGCGCCCGAAGTTGGCGGACAGCTCCCCGTTCACCATCAGCACATCGCGGGCTATGGTGCAGATCGCATCATTGGCTGTGGCGTAGGCAAAACCATACCCCAGGCTGCCCCAGTCATCTGCTTTGACGTGCGGGATACCGTTACTGGTCCAGCGAATTTCAGTGTCGTAAAGATAGTCAGGCGCCGCATCGGTCATTGCTTCGTGAACGGTGTCAGGCGCCGGTTCGGAGCAGGCCGCCAGCAGTATCATGGCCGAGGCCAGCCCCAGAGCCCGCGTCAGGGAGGACTTTGAAACGAGAGGGCTTACATTACCGCATGGATCGTGATTCTCTGAGGATGGAGCCTGGTACATGATTGTTCTCCATAGATCGGTGGGTTCACGCCTGATGTGTTTACTGAATCGCGACTTTCGAGCATAGAATCAGCTTACGCCCTTGTCAAAGCGGGCATTTATTGCTCCTGTCAGTCAAACCGAGTAGGCTTTTGCCACGGTTATGAACACATTCATAATTTACGACAACAATAATTGCAAGGAGATCGCCAGCGATGAGCCGCCTCAAGCCACTCTTATATGCTCTGCTCACGGTGATGCTGATTGGCAGCAAGGCACCGGCGGCGCTGGCGCAGTCCTCCGCACAGCAGCCCGCTACCGAAGCTACTGCGCGCCAGCAGCAGATGCTGAGGGATACCCTGCCCTTCGCAGACCAGCGCGACTTCGAGGAATCCCAACGGGGTTTTATCGCCGCACCCGGCTATCGGCAGATTCTCGGTGCAGCCGGTAATGTAGTCTGGGATATGGGACGATATGATTTTCTGCTCAATGGGCAGGACTACGACAGTATCCACCCTTCATTGCAGCGTCAGGCAACCCTCAACATGAATTACGGCCTGTATGAAGTGGTGCCAGATTTCATTTACCAGATCCGTGGCTACGACCTGGCCAATATGACGCTGGTGCGCGGTGAGCGCGGCTGGATTCTGTTCGATGTTCTACTGACGCGGGAAACCGCAGCCGCGGCGCTGGCATTTGCCAATGAGCAACTGGGTGAGCGACCGGTGACTGCTGTTGTCTACTCGCATTCTCACATCGATCACTTTGGCGGAGTGCGGGGTGTTGTTGACGAGGCAGATGTACAGTCCGGGCAGGTCGATATCTATGCACCGGTGGGATTCATGGATGAAGCCATTGCCGAAAATGTCTACGCGGGCAATGCCATGAGTCGCCGCGCCTCCTATCAATACGGCAATCCCCTGGCCGCCAGCCCTTTTGGGCAGGTGGATTCAGCCATCGGCAAGGCACTGGCGCGGGGCAGCAGTGGCCTGATCGCCCCCACTGTTGTGATTCGCGACGACTTTGAAGAACACACGATTGATGGCGTGCGTGTTGTATTTCAGAATACACCTGGCACTGAGGCCCCGGCCGAGATGAATGCCTGGTTCCCGGACAGCCGGGTTTTCTGGGCCGCCGAGAATATCACCGCCACCATTCACAACATTTACACACTGCGTGGCGCACTGGTGCGCGATGCATTGGCTTGGTCCAGACAGATCAATGAGGCGCTTTACCGCTTCGGACAGCAGGCGGAGGTGATGGTGTCTTCGCACAACTGGCCACGCTGGGGCAACGAGCGCATCCAGGAAGTGATGCGCGATCAGCGCGATGCCTATGCCAACCTGAACAACCAGGTGCTGAATCTGGCCAACCGTGGCGTCACCATCAATGAAATGCACAACGAGTATCAGGTACCGCAATCTCTGCAGCAAAGCTGGGCTGTGCGGCAGTACCACGGCTCCGAATTCCATAACTCCCGCGCGGTCATCAATCGCTACCTGGGTTATTGGGATGGTAACCCGGCGACTCTGGTGCCGCTGTCTCCGGCCGACTCGGCCCCACTCTATATCGAAATGATGGGAGGCGCGGACGCCGTGCTGGAGCGCGGCCAGGCGCTGTTTGATGAGGGGCGGTATCACCTGGCCATGGAGATAGTAAACAAACTGGTCTATGCCGAGCCTGACAATCAGGACGGCAAGAACCTGTTGGCGGGCATTTTCGAACAGCTGGGTTATCAGTATGAAAGTGCCAGTGTTCGCAATGCATTTCTGGTTGCTGCGCAGGAATTGCGCTATGGCGTCGCGCCAGCCGGACCGGCGCGTGGCACCAGCCCTGATCTGGCGCGCGCGATGACCACACTGCAGTGGTGGGACGCCATGGCAACCCGGGTCGACAGCCAGCGTGCCGACGGCATGGCGTTTATCATCAATTTTGTGACACCTGACACTAGCGAGACATTTGTCATAGAAATGCGCAGTGGAACGCTGACTGCGATCGCCGGATATCAATCTGAAGAGGCCAGTGCAACAATCAGATTGAACCGCAGCATTCTCGATCAGGTCATCATGGGACAGACCACGCTGGCAGCTCAGCTCACGTCGGGCGCAGGCGAGGTTGAGGGTGATATCGGCGTGCTGCAGCAACTGGCCTCAGTGCTGGTCGAGTTTGATCCGGTGTTTGAGATCATGCCTGGCACGGCTGCCAGCCAGTAAGATGCTGGGCGGCTAACGACGGCCCCTGGATCAGTGAACCGTCACATGCGGTGCCAGCTCAATGGCCTGCAGACGATTACCCAACAGCTCGACGGAGCCTGGATAACGCTCGGTTCCGGTGGATGAAAACTCAAAGTCATAGCGGCGGAACCAGGCCAGCAAACCGTCCTGGCCCCGGCGTAGCCGGCTTTTGCGCAGCACCATGCTCTGATCGAGCAGCTGCAGGTCCAGCTCGGCACAGCGCTGCGCTGCATATTGCAGGGCGAAAGCCTTGGCATCGCGCGAGCGCCACCAGTGGTTGACCAGCAGCGCCAGCAAAGCCAGCCAGACCATATCCATTAATGTGAACATCTACCTATGTACCACGATCCTGATTATGAGAAACTTCAGCATCATAGCAAAAACAGGAGGCTGGCTGGCGATGAACAGGAAATTCAGAACGTGGCTTACCATAAGCGCGGTGTTGTTATCACTTGGGCTGGGCAGCACGCATACACGGGCACAGGAGAACCCTTTGATGGATGAACAATCGCCAATAGACGGCATCAGCTTTAGGTACATCGAGACAAACGGCATTCGCATGCGGCTGGCCACCATGGGTGACTCCGGCCCGCTGGTCATCATGGCGCATGGCTGGCCAGAGTCCTGGTATTCCTGGCGCCACCAGATCAAGGCTGTTGCCGAGGCTGGTTATCGGGTGGTTGCGCCTGACATGCGCGGATATGGCGGCACCGACGCACCACCCGATGTTGAGGATTACGATATTGTGACCATAGCCGCCGATATTGTTGGCATCGTCGATGCCTATGGCGAGGATCAGGCGATCCTGATCGGCCATGACTGGGGCTCCATCGTAGCCTGGAACACAGTCCTGTTGCACCCGGAGCGCTTTTCGGCGCTGGTCGCCATGAGCGTCCCCTACAGCGGACGTGCTGCGGAATCGCCACTGGTGAGCTGGCGCAACGCATACGGCGATAACTTCTACTACATCCTCTATCACCAGGAACCCGGCGTGGCTGAGGCTGAATATGACGCTGATCCGCGCGGCATCCTGAGCCGGCTGTACCTGTCGCCGGACTCACCGCGCCATCCGCCACAGGTCACAGACCGTCATCGTTCGGCAGGTGGCTGGATTCCGCGACTCGGCGCACCGGTCGGGCTGCCTGACTGGCTGACCGAAGAAGATCTCGATTACTTTGTTAAGCAGTTCACCGCGGCTGGCTTTCGCGGCGGCGTTAACTACTACCGCAACTTTCACCGCAACTGGGAAATCACACCGCAACTGGCCAACGCCCGTGTCACGGTGCCAACCCTGTTTATTGCCGGTGAGAATGATGTGGTGATCGCCGGCGCCAGCCAAGGTCGTCTGGAAGGCGCCATGCGTCGAGTGGTGGACGACCTGCGCGGCGTCATACTGCTGCCGGAGGCCGGTCACTGGATTCAGCAGGAGCTGCCGGAAGAAACCAATGCAGCCCTGCTGGAGTTTCTGGAGGGTCTGTAAGCCTTAAATCATGGACTGCTGGTAATTCTCGATACCGACATTGTCGATCAGTTGCAGCTGGGTCTCCAGCCAGTCAACGTGTTCTTCTTCGCTTTCCAGAATGGACACCAGCAGTTCACGGCTGCCGTAGTCGCGGATGGATTCGGCATACTCGATACCATCGCGCAGATCAGGAATGGCCTGATTCTCCAGCTTGAGATCACACTCCAGCATTTCACGTGTATGTTCGCCGATCAGCAGTTTGCCCAGGCTCTGCAGGTTGGGAAGCCCTTCCAGGTAGAGGATACGCTCGATCAGCTGATCGGCATGCTTCATCTCGTCAATTGACTCTTCGTATTCCTTGTCCGCCAGTTTGGTCAAGCCGCGGTCCTTGAACATACGCGAGTGCAGAAAATACTGGTTGATGGCAACCAGCTCATTCCCCAACGCCTTGTTCAGGTGTTTGATCATGGTTTTATCGGATTTCATAGCCTGCTCCTTCGGACTGCATTGATTCTTAGGCGCAAGCGTGCGTTGAATACTGGCAAAAGTCAAGCCAGAAATTTATTCAAGTTATTGATAATAATGAAAAAAGAGAAAGAGAATGATTGCGATTGGCACCTGCAGACGCGATGGCGTCAGGCGGCGTAGGCAATGGACGATGTATCGACCTGTTGAGCGACTTCTGCCATGATTTGTTTAGCGAATTTGCCACAACGACCGCAGTCACTGGCCAGACCTAGCTCGGCACGTACTTCGCTCATGGAAACTGAACGACCTTTGCAGAACTCGCGAATCTGAGTATCAGTGATTTGCTGGCAGATGCATACGTACATGGGCGCTTTTCTCGTTTGCAGGTCTCGTTAGCAGGTTTACTACTGGCGGGTGTTGCAGTGTGGATTCGGCCAGTGAATGCAAGCTTAAATGCAAATAAGAATGATTGTCAATAGCGCTCGTAAAAAAGATGAGAATTATTTGCATGCCACCACGCCGGGGGGTAGCTTAGGCACATGCAGCGCTCTGTCGGTGCCGGCAGCAACGACAATAAAGCAACTTATAAGCACAATAACGACAACGCAGGAGCGAGCCATGAAACTTTTCATGATCCCGATTCTGGCCAGCTTTACTTTCGGGGCGGTAGCCGCCGAGCTGCCCAGAACGCCTGAGGGCAAACCCGACCTTCAGGGTATCTGGACCAATGCCACACAGACGCCTCTGGAGCGACCTGAGCGGTTTGGTGAGCGGCAGGCGATGTCTGAAGAAGAGGCGATTGAACTGCAGCAGCGCGCACTGGCCGCAGAGGAACGCGGCAACGCTCCCAGTGACCCCGACCGACCACCACCCAGCGACGGCAATACCGCAGCGGCATATAACCTGTTCTGGCTGGATCGTGGCAGCCAGGTGCTGCACATCGATGGGGAATATCGCACATCAATGATCATCGACCCGCCAGATGGTCAGATACCCTTTCGTGAGGGCGCACCCGAACAGAACATGATGGAGCGCTGGCGCGACGAGCATGGTGATGAGGCGTTTCTGGGTCCGGAAATGGCGACAATCGGTGAGCGCTGCCTGTTGTTCTATGACTTCCGCACATCCAATTCCAGCGCCGGCCCGCCCATGATGCCCATCATCTATAACAACAACTATCAGATCATACAGACTGAGGACTATGTGGTGATCATGGCGGAGATGATGCACGACGCGCGCATCATCCGCCTGAACGATGAACACCAGCCGCCCGAGATCTACAAATGGATGGGCGACTCCACGGGCTACTGGGACAACGATACGCTGGTCATCAGCACTCGCCACCTGCATCCGCAGCAATCGCACTACGGCTCAGGGCCCGGCCTTGAAGTGACCGAGCGACTGCGAATGGTCTCTGAAACGGAAATCGTGTACAGCTTTACCATGAACGACCCGGTGGCCTACACGGCGCCCTGGACGGCAGAGATGGTGCTTTACGCCCGACCGGAGGGTGAACGCATTTACGAGTACGCATGCCATGAGGGCAACTATGCCCTGCCCGGCATACTGGCTGGCACCCGACGCCAGGAGCAGGCTGACGCCGACCCGGAGTAAATGGGTGGTGTAATCGCTAACTGCCCTGACAGCCCAGGCTTCAGACAGGGCCGCGCTCCCACGGGCCCCAGATAGCAAAGGTGATGCCTGGATTCTGCACATTGATGAACAGAAACTCGCCTGAGGGATCGAAGCAGGCACCGGCAATTTCGGTCTGTCGATAGTCACCCGGTTCGGTAATTTTGCCGCTCACCGTAATATCGGTGTCAGACAGGACAACGTTATTCTTGACCAGAACGTAGGACTCACCGGTCGGCGTCAGCCCCATCACGCGTTCACCGGGTCCAAACTCGTCTTCGACGCCGCCACCATCCTCACACATCAGGATGCCGCCCCGGGGACTGACGGTTACGTTGTCCGGGTTATTGGCCATATTGGCATCGGTGGAGGCAAAGATGCAGCGCATTCGATTCTCGTGTGGATCCAGCATCCACACCGCACCTTCACCATAACCCGCGCGCCCTGCGTCATTGACGCCAGCACTGGTGTCGACGATGTACATCAGGCCCTCGTGGTACCAGATACCCTCACCACGGCTTATCGTGAACGCACCCGCCGCGCGAGCCTGCAGGCAGGGCCCACTGGTGTCGCCTTGCGGGTCCATATCCGGGTCTGCGATGTCGACCCACTCCAGCTCGTATTCATCACCCATTGCCGGGGCCAGCAATTCGGCGCCGTGCATGGATTTGATGCGGGCAGCCTGCAGGCGCCCGCCCTGCTCCAGAGACCCGGCCTGTTGACTGGTATTGTCTGGCACATAGCGGTAGATCGGGGACTGATTGCGATTGTCTTCGGTCAGGTAGGCGTAGCTGCTTACCGGATCAATAGCCACCGCCTCATGCTCAAAACGCCCCATGCCGACGATAGGCACGCCCGACGTTTCTGCCGGATCTGCCGGCACCTCAAACACATAACCATGACGACGGCCGCCAGTCGCGCTGGCATCGTGGATGGTTTCTTCACAGCTCAGCCACGTGCCCCACGGCGTGACGCCGCCAGCACAGTTGACCATGGTGCCACCCAGGCTTGGCAGCGTCTGAATCTCCCGGCGGTTGCTGCGCGAGAAATGAATCGTGGTATTGCCGCCACCCGCGCGGGCGCTCTCCGACACCATACCTTCATCATATACGGTGGCAGCTGATATCGGACGACCAGAGCCCACCTCGTGATTGCGCACCAGAATGATGGTGTCATCATCAACTGCAATTACACCCATGCCATCGTGCCGTGCCGGTACAGGGTTGCCATCCGCCATGGCGTCGCCCGCCCAGGACAGACTGGCGTAGGAGAAACCTTCCGGCAACTGCAGCAGCTCCAGGCCCGTCACTTCATCCTTGACCGGACGTATTGGTCCATAAGGGCTGTCCATGCGTCGAGATGCGGGGCCGCCTGCAGAGACCTGACGTGTCGACAAAGACTGGAATGCCTGAACTAAAGGAGAGGACACAAGGGCTGCTGTCATGGCACTACCCCTAAGGAAATTGCGGCGCGAGCCGATAACAGTATTGGGTCGCTCACGCTTGGAATTGAATTTTGAGTTGGTCATTGTGTGATTCACCAGATTCATTATTTATCACTTGATCAGGCCGGCAATTTCAGCACAAGCATGTGACAGGAAAATAACAATACTGCGCCATGAACCGAAACGACAAGGATCGCGTATCAATTCACGGTGCGATCGCAGTAGTAGGTCTTTCGTCCAAGTTAATTCTTCATCATTAAGCGAATCAGTATTATGGCTATATCACTATCGTCGCCCATTTCCGCCGCGCCGTCTGACCGTTCCTCAACTCCCGCCTCGAGACATACATCAGGCGCCGCAGTCAGTAACAACAGTCACTGGTATCTCGAAAAGACCAACCGCATCATGATTGGTGTACTGATCGGCTGCCAGTTGTACGCACTGGCGCTGGCACCGTGGCATGGTACCTGGGGGGTAGCGCTGTTGGTGGGTGGTGGCACTCTGACTGCAACCATCATCGCCTGGAAGGGGCAGCTGCTGGGGAGGCATTTACCGAGCCTTATTGCTGCTGCCTTCATGGTCATGTCAGCACTGCACATTCACCAGAGCCATGGAACCATCGAGATGCACTTCTCGATTTTCGTGTTACTGGCGCTTCTGATTGCATATCGCGACTGGCGGCCTATCGCCGTCGCAACAATTGTGATCGCAGCACACCACTTCCTGTTCTTTTACATGCAAATCAACGGCTTCCCTGTCTGGGTGACCGAACATGCTCACTGGAGCATGATATTTGTTCATGCCGGCTATGTACTGGTCGAGGCCGCAGCATTGTTCTACCTGGCCAAACTGGCAGCGGCGGATGCCGCGGAAGGGCAGGCACTGGCCTCAGCGTGCGAACAGCTGACGCGCGACGACGATCGCATGGACTTGACCCTGAAGGTCAATCACGACACGGAAGCTGGACAATCTTTCGACCGCTTCCTGGGGCAACTGCGAACGCTGGTCATTGATGTACAGGATCGACTCAGGACTCTTCAGCAGATGGGCGAGGCATTGACGCGCAATGCTGCCGATGTCGAACAGGGCGCCGAGCGGCAGACATCGGTCAATCAACAGATGATTGATGCCATGCAGGAGATGAGCACTGCGACTGCAACGGTAGCCCAGTATGCTCAATATGCAGCTAACGGTGCCAATACTGCCAATGAACTCGCCGCCGACAGTGGTTCCGCTGTGCAGCGTATCAGCAGCAGCATCAACACTCTGAAGAGCGATATCGACATCACCAGCAAAGCGGTAGGCGACACTGCCAGTCAGGCGAACGACATCGATAAAGTGGTAGACATCATCAAGGACATCGCCGAACAGACCAACCTTCTGGCGCTGAATGCGGCCATCGAAGCAGCCCGCGCTGGAGACCACGGGCGCGGCTTTGCTGTAGTGGCAGATCAGGTGCGGTCGCTGTCTCGACGCAGCTCTGAATCGACCAAGGAGATTCAGCAACTGGTCAAACGACTTCAGCAGACCTCTGACTCAGCCCGCCAGGCCATGACGCGCAGCCAGGAAGCTGTGGGTGAGTGTCTGGTATCAGCAAATGAAGGTACCAGCACCCTCCAGCAGCTGACACATGAGATTTCGCAAATGGCCAGTCAGAACGACATGATTGCTGCCTCAGCGCAACAGCAGTCAGTGTCGGGAGATCAGGTCGTCAACAATCTGCAGTCAGTCAATGAAATCGCCTCCCAGAATCTTAAAAAGGCGCGCGAACTGTCTGGCATCAGCGACTCTCTGCACCAGCTGAGCGATTCGTTGCAGCATCAGTTATCGCGCTTTGATTCAGGCCGAAAGGGCTGATTGGTGCGAGCTGGACTGATACTGGGCGATCAACTGGACAGAGACCTGCCTACACTGGAGGCGCTTGACCGCGGGAAGGATCTCGTTGTCATGGCAGAGCTTTATGAAGAAGCCACCTATGTCAAACACCACAAACAAAAGATTGCCCTGCTATTCAGTGGCATGCGACATTTTGCCAGCGAGCTGGAAGCCGATGGCTGGCGTGTTCACTATTACAAATATGAGCCTGACAGCCGACTGAAAAAGTTTGCGGATGTCATCAAAGAAGTTGCTGGCAAACACAGGGTCGACAGCTGGGTTGTTACCGAGTGCGGCGAGCATCGCCTGCAACAGCAGATCGACAACTGGTCATCAGAGCTTGATATTGAGGTCTCCGTTCTGGGTGACTGCCGATTCATTTGCGACAAAAAAGAATTTGCCGAGTGGGCGCAAGGCAAAAAACAGTTACGCATGGAATATTTCTATCGGCAGATGCGGCGCAAAACCGGATTACTGATGGAGGACGACCAGCCAGCTGGAGGTGAGTGGAACTACGATACTGAAAACCGCAAGTCGCTGCGTGATGACGTAGACATACCGGATCGCAAAGGCTTTGATGTGGACAGTGTTGATCGTGAAGTCATCAAGCTTGTCGCTGAGAACTTTTCTGACCATCCAGGTCATCTGGATGCGGACGCTGATCAGTTTCAGTGGCCAAGAACACGCAAGCAGGCGCAGTCTGCGTTACGCTTTTTCGTCAAACACTGCCTGCCCGATTTTGGCCAGTACCAGGATGCCATGAGCCACCGGCAGCCCTTCCTGTTTCATAGCCTGCTGGCCACCAGTCTGAATATGGGCCTCCTGTCCCCTGTCGAAGTGTGCAAGGCAGCGGAACGTGCCTGGCAAAAAGGTGATGTGCCCATCAACGCCGCCGAAGGATTCATACGACAGATCATCGGCTGGCGCGAATACGTGCGCGGGCTTTACTGGTGGCTGATGCCAGACTATGCCGAACACAACCACTTCAGGAATCAGCGCAATCTTCCAGCGTGTTACTGGACCGGTGACACGCGCATGAACTGTATGGCACAGAGTCTGAAAAACACCTTCGACAATGCCTACGCACACCACATTCAACGCCTTATGGTTACCGGCAATTTTGCATTGCTGACCGGCGTTGAGCCAACGCAGATCTGCGACTGGTATCTGGCGGTTTACGCAGACGCCTACGACTGGGTGGAGCTGCCCAACACGCTGGGCATGGTCATGCACGCCGATGGCGGCCTGATGGCCAGCAAACCCTATGCCGCGTCCGGTTCGTACATCAACCGGATGTCGGACTACTGCAAACACTGCCATTACTCGGTAAAAACAGCGGTGGATGATGACAGCTGTCCCTTCAACAGTCTTTACTGGCATTTCATCATGCGACATGACACGCTATTGAGAGACAATCCGCGCATGAGTATGATTTATCGTAATCTCGATAAAATGTCCGATGACAAAAAGCGGGCACTGAAAAAACGCGGTGACTTTGTTCTGGAGCACATTGATGCGCTGTGAGACCGTGGACAGCCTTATGGTCGTGTACAAACGGGTTCTGCATACCACCTTGATTGCAGCTGCCATGGGCATGCTGGTGGCCTGCACGGGCGCGCCGCCAGGCGAGTTGAGCGTCGTCGACGACTTTCAGCTGCAGCGCTATCTGGGACAGTGGTATGAGATCGCCAGACTGGACCATCGCTTCGAGCGCGGGCTCAGCCATGTGACAGCGGAGTATTCAGAAAACCCGAACGGCAGCATCGCCGTGATCAACCGCGGCTATAATGCCGAGAACGGTGAGTGGGAACAGGCGACAGGCCGGGCACGATTCGCCGGAGAGTCATCTCAGGGGGCGCTGGAAGTCAGCTTCTTCGGCCCTTTCTACGCATCCTACAATATCGTTGCACTGGATCAGGATGCTTATGAATGGGCGCTGATAACTGGCAACAACTACAACTACCTGTGGATACTGGCCAGGCAGAAAGATCTGGCGGCAGATACACAGGCTCGCCTTGTGTCGATGGCGGAACAGGCCGGCTTTGCCACCGACGAGCTGATTTTTGTCGAGCATAAGTCAGATGCGCCGGTTGAAGCGGAATAATTCAACCCGGCCAGTCGTTTACTGATTAACCCAGGACGCAAAAGGAGTATATTATGTCTACCACTGGCAAACTTATTGGTACAGCAGTCATGACCGCAGCGCTTGCTGCATGCACCACGATCAATCCCTACACAGGCGAACAGCAGACCAGCCGCGCCGCGACCTATGGTGCGATCGGTGGTGTTGTGTGTGGACTGATCGGCGCCGCTGAAAGCGGCACGCGAGCCCGCAATGCTGCTCTCGGTTGTGGCGCAATTGGCGCTGGCGTGGGCGCTTATATGGACGCCCAGGAAGCAGAGTTGCGCCAGGAGCTACAGGGTAGCGGGGTGCAGGTACAACGCAATGGCGATCAACTGGAATTGATCATGCCTGGTAACATCACCTTTAATACCAATGAATACTCAATTCGCCCAAATTTCCACTCGGTGCTGGATTCCGTTTCTCAGGTTCTCGCCAAGTATGTAGACACACGTTTACGCGTAACAGGCCATACCGACTCCACCGGCTCGCGCGATTACAACTACAACCTGTCGGATCGCCGCGCCAATAGCGTGGCCAATTATCTCGCCGCAAACGGCATCGACCAGGGCCGACTGATCACTCAGGGTGTGGGTCCAGATCAGCCAATTGCCAGCAACGACACTGAATCAGGTCGCGCCATGAACCGCCGCGTTGAATTACAGATCGTGGCCATTCAGAACTGAAGATATCCATGATCCAGAAGACGGGATGGCGGTGACAAAATGTCGGTGACCAAGGGCGCTGCTTTAACGATACGCAACGCCAGACTGGAGGATCTTGACGCACTCCACGCTCTCGAGAATGTCTGCTTTGACACTGACAGATTGAGCCGCCGTCGGCTGCGTCACTGGATCCTGGCGAGCAACCGCGAATTTATGGTTGCTGAAAACCAGCAACAAATTCTCGGCTATGGGCTGGTGCTGTTCCACGGCGCCACCCATCTCGCCCGCCTGTATTCGATAGCCATTTCACCCGATGCCCGCGGGCAGGGTGTAGGCCGCGCGCTTCTGCAGGCACTGGAAACCGCTGCCGCGAATCGCGATCGCTTTTTCATGAGGCTGGAGGTTGCCACAGATAACCCATCCGCCATACACCTCTACCAGTCGTCTGGCTATGTTGCCTTCGATACCCTGACCGATTATTACGAGGATCATGGCGATGCCCTGCGCATGCAGAAGATCATTCGTTATGCGCCCAAGCGTCGCCGCGGTAATGATGTGCCCTGGTATCAGCAGTCCACTGCATTCACCTGCGGCCCGGCAGCCCTTATGATGGCGATGGCCGCACTGGATAGAAAACGCGTACCCAATCAGGCCACAGAGCTCGATATATGGCGCGAGGCTACCACCATCTTCATGACATCAGGGCATGGCGGCTGTCATCCACTTGGACTGGCGCTGGCGGCTGCGAAACGCGGGTTCAAACCAACTGTTTTTGTTAATCAGAGTGGCCCGCTATTTCTGGAGGGGGTTCGTGACCCGGAAAAGAAAACCATCATGGCGCTGGTTCATGAGCAGTTTGAGCAACGCGTCGCCAAGAAAGAAATTCATGTGGAGCGACGTGACGTAAGTCAGGATGATATAGAACACGCCATCAAAAACGGATCAGTTGTGCTGGCATTGATCAGCAGCTACAGGCTGGATCGCAAGAAAGCGCCTCACTGGGTGACAATTACTGCTTTCGACGATGCCTGCTTTTACATACACGACCCTGACCCGTCATTTGAGGAACAGACAGGCCTGGACTGCGAAGACCTGCCAATTGCCAGGTCAGACTTTGCCCGCATGTCCCAGTTTGGCAAGGACAGATTGCGGGCGGCCCTTATTATTTCCAGAAAGAGTATATCCAGAAAGAAAACAGCGGCGCGTTAGCGGCCGCGGTTCTCCAGACGGCGGGCGAACTCCGCCATGATCTGCATGTAAAGCTCATCGCCAATGAACTCATCCTCAACACCGTGTTCAAGGCTGGGGTTGTCATTAACCTCGATCACATAGACCTTATTCCCCTGCTGCTTGATGTCGATGCCGTAGAGACCATCACCAATGATGCGAGCGGATTTCATGGCGGCATCCAGTACCGCCTTGGGGACCTCATAGGTTGGCAGAGTCTCCCAGCCACCACTGCCAACACGTCCCTCGCCATGCTTGTATATCTGCCAGTGCCCTTTTGCCATGAAATAGCGACAGGCAAAAAGTGGCCGATTGTTCAAAACACCAATTCGCCAGTCGTACTCTGTGTAGAGGTATTCCTGGGCGAGAATCAGCGCCGATTTCTTCAGTAGCTCTGACAGTTTTTGACGCAGCGATTCACGATCCTCTGCTTTCATGACACCAACGGAAAATGCGCTGTTAGGGATCTTCAGCACGATCGGGTATTCAAAAGCGGCCTCCAGCTCGTCCAGAGCGACGTCATTGCTCGAAGACACAATTCGCGTCTTGGGCGTTGGCACACCACTATAGGTAAAGGCATCCTGCAGAAACACTTTATTGCAGCAGCGCAGGATGGATGTGGGATCATCTATGACCACCAGGCCTTCTATCTCTGCCTTGCGCGCAAAGCGATAGGTATGGTGATCAATGGCGGTTGTTTCGCGCAGAAACAATGCGTCGAACTCATTCAGACGGGCGTAGTCCTGCGGGCCGATGATCTCTACTGCAAAGCCGATTTTTTCGGCAGCACGTGTCATGCGTTTGATGGCGCTTTTGTCGCTGGGCGGCAGTTGCTCCTCCGGATTGACCAGTATCGCCATGTCCCAGCGAGCCGATTTACTGCTGCGAGGTTTACGCCACAGACTTTTGGTGAAACGTTCCAGCGCATCTACAAACACCGGCATCTCGTCCGTTTCGAGTTCGGCGTAGGCAACAGCACGAATCGAGCGAACCTGCCACCCGTCACCGGCATGCATCAACACTGCCTCAAGAATCGGACAGGGAAAGCGCTCGAACAGGCGGCGCGCCAGGATTTTTAACTGTGGATACTCAGTTCTGCCAAAGTAGACACGCAGGCGATAGCCATCATCTGTCTGCACCAGTTCATCGGTGTCGATTTCCTCCAGCACTTCACTGGCCATGACCAGCGTCAACTGCTGGCTGCTGAGATCCGTCAGTGTGTTGATGGGAGGCATGACCTTATGCCCACGCGCTTCTGCAAGCAGCGAGCAGTAGTAGCCTTTACTGAGGTACTGATCGGTATTGCAAAGATTGATGATGCGGGTTTTCTTTTCGCCTTTGACGGGATGTTCCGTCAGATAGGTTTCAAAACTGATGACCGCCTGACCCTGCAGCTGGTGTTCCCAGCCTTCGATATCATCAACCACCAGATAGAGCTGTGACATGCTAACCTCGTCATTAACCGGGTTGACCGTGACGTCGCTGACGCCACAGTTCAAGAATATTGCTGGCATACATCAGCGCCAGTATCGATACCACTATGGTAATGACAAACCACTGAATAGCATAGCCAATATGTGTCCGGGTTGAGACGCTGGGAGCCTGCCAATGGCGGGCCAGCACACCTGGCTGATCTGCTTCCAGGCGCAATAGATACGGGTAGACCGGCTCACCCAGCAGACGCTCGGCCTGCGCTACATTCAGGCGTGACAGACTGACTGGCCAGCTCTGGTCTGTCACTGTCGCAGGCGGAATTTCCTCATCTGGCAGATAGACTTCGGCCACCACGCTCTGCAGTCCACTGACCTCAGGTACCTGCGGCTCACCACCGTCATCGGCTGGGGCCAGCCAGCCCCGACTGACCAGTGCCAGCGATCCATCGCTCAGTCGAAATGGCGTAACAACCTCAAACCCGGCCTGGCCACGATAAAACTGAAAAGTCACCAGAAACGAAATGCTGGTTTCATATTCACCCTGCACTACAACTCGGCTCTGATTGCCAAACAGCGCAGTCTGTTCGGCCTGCTCAAGAGGCAATGGATCCGCCAAAGCGCGCTGTTCCAGTGCCTGTGCCATCGCCCGTTTTTCTTCGGCGCGATCGAGTTGCCAGAACGCCAGACTGATAAACATGCCCAGACTGGATATAAAACACAGCAGAACCAGCCAGTTGATCGTGATGTGTAATTTCCCGAGCCGCAGGATCATGGTCAGGCCGCGCTCATTCAGGAATAGTGATATCAATCGGCTGCACTTCGCCGTATTGCTGCAATTGATCACCCAGCTCGGCCTGATTACCCACAACCAGAATGCGCAGGCTGTCGGGGCGCAGATAACGCTGCGCCACCGACTGTACATCGGCCACTGTCACCTGCCGTACCTCTTCAACCAGTCGCTCAAAGGTATCGGGCGGCAAGCCGGCGTAGTCATTGCTCATTCTTTCGCGCAGCACAGAACTGATGCTGGGATATTGAAAGACCAGCGTGTTAAGGAACTGTTCCTTGGTCTGGCTCAGTTCTTCTTCGCTGATAGGTTCCTGTTGAATTCGTTCGATCTGCGCAATGATGGCGTTGATTGCCTCACTGGTGGTTTCACTCTGTGTCATCACTCCTGCGGAGAATGTGCCTGGGAAATATACGCCACTGCCGTAGCTGCCAAATACAGAATAGGCCAAACCCATCTCGCTGCGCACCACCTGCATGAGACGGCTGGAAAAACCGCCGCTGAGCACGCGATTCATCACCTGCAGCGCGGCATAGTCGGGGTTGTCTCGCATGCCGCCGATGTGTCCCATCAGGATATAACTTTGATTGACATCGGGTTTGTCGACAAAATAAATCCCGGGTTCAAACTCGTAATCGACCTCGGGGAACTTCAGCTCGTTCTTCTCGCCGGCCGGTAAATCACCAAACGCCTGTTCCAGCAGCGTCTTCATTTCCTCCATATCAAAGTTACCAGTAACACCTACCATCAGGTTACTGCCAACAACGGCCTGTGCATGGAAGTCGATCATGTCTTCGCGAGTGATATTGTCAAGCGTGGCATACTCAACTCGGCGGGAATACCGACTGTCCTCGCCGTAGATGATGCGCTGGAATTCACGATTGGCAACACTGCCCTGTTCGTCATTGCGGCGGGCAATCAGACTGGCCTGCTGGGTTTTTGCCAGCTCAATACGAGGCTCGGGAAATGCCGGCTGACGCAACACGTCCATGAACACGGGCAACAGTCGTTCGAAGTCCTCGCTTAGCACATTCATGGTGGCACTGCCGGACGTAAAACCGAACTGCGTTTCAATAATCGCCGCACGATTTTCCAGCAATTCGTTCAATGCGTCACCTGGATATTCGTTGGTTCCCCCGCTGCGCATGACGGTGCCAACCAGGCTGTTCAGGCCAACTTTATCATCCGGAATGTTGACTCCACCGGCGCGGATAAGAACTGTCACATCGATCAGTGGCAGTTCGGCATCCTGAACCAGGTAGAAGCGCACACCATTGTCGATTTCAAATATCTCCAGCTCCGGCATGTCAAAACTGTTCAGCTCAGGGTAGTCGAACGACTCCCAGACATCCTGCTGGGCATGAACCCCGATGCTGAAAGTGACAGCCAGCACCGCGATCCAGATCTGCTGTTGAATACGCTGTTTCATTCAGCACCTCCTGCCATCGCATTGCGAACCATGCCAACCGTGCGGCTGGTTTCGACCAGATATTCATTGGCGACTCGCTGCAGATCTTCAAGTGTGACCTGCTCCAGCTCCTCGAGATAGGAGAAAGCATCCTGCCAGCTGCCGAGCTGAGCGTGAGCCTGGGCAAGATTAAGCGCCAGCCCCATATTAGAGTTAAGACCCCGCACGACCGAAGCGCGTGAATTGGTGACCGCCCGATCCAGTTCTTCCTGGCGGATATCACCCTGCTTGGCCTTATCGATTTCTTCGTTAAGCACACGCTCGATGTCTTCCAGCGGCACACCCATATTGGGCACAGCGAAGGTTACAAACAAAGCAGGGAAACGCACGCCCGGGAAACCGGTGAGAGCCTGAACACCCAGCGCCAGACGTTCGTCCTGCACCATACGTCGATAAAGGCGTGATGTGCGCCCAGACGACAGAATCTGGCTTAACAGTTCAAGCGCTGCTGCATCCGGGTGATCGGCGGCAACCGTTTTGTAACCCGCGATGAACAGGGGCTGACTGGTATCTTCGATGACAAAGCGTCGTTCGCCGCGCTGCTCGGGCTCAATAGTCTTGACGCTGGGCGGGTGTGGTGCGGCCGGCATGGGACCAAAGTACTGCTCCGCCAGCTCGCGCATGCGAGCCGGATCGACATCACCGGCAATCGCGATGGTCATGTTGGAAGGAACATAATAGGTCTCATAAAAGCGCTGTGTGTCGGCGATGGTTGTGGCAATGATGTCGGACTCCCAACCCACCACCGGATTGCGATAGGGGTGGGCCGAGTACGCCACGCTCAGGAATTCTTCCAGCAACCTGCCCTGTGGACTGGAGTCGGTGCGCATGCGCCGCTCTTCCATGATCACATCTTTTTCCACGTAGAATTCGCGGAATACGGGAAATCGAAAACGTTGTGACTCAAGGTAGAACCACAGTTCAGCCTTGTTCTGAGGCAGCGAATAGAAGTAGCCAGTGGCATCAGCACTGGTGAAAGCGTTCAGCCCCACGCCGCCCTCTCGCTCGATAATCTGGGAGAACTCCTCACTTTGAATATACTGACCAGCCTGCTCCTGCCAGTGCTCAAATTCCTGCCACAGAGCCTGTCGCTCCTCTTCGCTGGCATTGTCCCGATACCCTGCCTCCATCCACGCCGTATAGGCGGCATCCATTTTATCCAGTGCCAGCTGCTCGGCTTCGTAGTCACTGGTGCCGATGGTGCGTGTGCCCTTAAAGGCCATGTGCTCAAAAATATGAGCAACACCAGTGTTGTTGACGGGCTCATCTGCACCGCCGACATTAACAAAGGTGACAAACGTGGCAATCGGTGCAACCGGCCGTTCAATAATAATAAAATGCAGGCCGTTATTCAGTGTGAACTCGCTTACCCTTTCTGCCAGCGCTTCAATATCCTGAGCACTGGCGCTGATCGCAGTCAGCATGGACAGCGCCAGAATGCCCGCTGTCAGTCGATGTCGCCATTGGCTGATTGAGTCAGTCATACCTTTCCCTCGTTTCGCCATGTTCTTTTCAATTGCATGTTACTGAACTAACGTCCGCTGCCCATCAGCACGATACCGGCGAGAATGCAGATCGCACCGAATACCTGTGTCACACTGATGGGCTCGCTGAAAATAAAACGGCCGGCCAGCAACACAAACAGTACCGATAAACCAGTGTATACAGGATAGAGTATAGACACCGGGCTGCTGCGCAGCACGACGATGTAGTAAAAAAATATAAAGCCATACAGAGACAGCGCCAGAAAAACGCCTTTCCACTGCGTCTGCAACAGCTGAATATAGTTATCGTGCTGCTGCACGGACACCCATTTGAGCACGGCGTGCGAGGTGGCGAGCAAGGTTGCCAGCAGCAGTGCATGAGTCAGCACAGAAAGATATTTGCCTGCCATCATGGTGTTTCGTTCTCCTGCTGCGGGCTTTTGCCAGTCGACTGTCTGCGCTCGGGCAACAGACTCTTTTGCTGATCCACCAGATAGTTTGGTCGCCGTTTGACCTCATCGTAAATTCTGCCAATGTAAATTCCGATCAGGCCGACGCTGAACATCAACACGCTGCCGATCAACAGAATCAGCAGAATGACGGTGGTAAAACCATCAACAGCCCGGCCAGCCAGCTTGTCTGCCAGCGCCATGCCACCAATTACCAGGCTCAGCAGGAAGGTCATGCCGCCCAGCAGCGTGACAATCTGCAGCGGGAAGGCCGTGAAGGACGTGATGGACGCAATGGCGTAGCGGAACAGGGCTCCATTGCCCCAGGCAGAGCGTTTGCGTGTGGATTCCGGCACATCAAAACTCAATTGCACCGATGGAAAATTCATCCACTTGATGAGCCCGCGGAAGAAGCGTCCATGCTCGGGCAACGAGCAGTAGGCCTGTACGACCGACTGGTCCAGCAATTTAAAATCGGTGTCGCCAGAGATACTCAGTCGTGTCAGATAATTAAAAAGCGCATAGTACAGCTTGACCAGGGTTCCACGCATGCGGGTTTCATTACCGCGTGATTCCTTTACAGCTTCTACGACCGATGCTCCCTGCTGCCAGTGCGCAATCATGTCCGGGATCATTTTTGGCGGATGCTGCAGATCGCTGTCCATGACAATCGCCGCGTCATAATCCCGGGCCGCTCTCAGGCCAGCGGTAATCGCCGACTCCTTGCCAAAGTGTCGACTGAGACTCAGCAGTTTAACTTGTGGCTCGCTCTCCGCGAGATTACGGACCAGTGCCGCCGTATCGTCCGTAGAGCCATCGTCAACCACCATCAAGTCGAAACTGACATCTGTCACAGATGCCAGGTGGCCCTGAATGGTTTTCAGATTGGCAACAATATTGGCTGCCTCATTCAGCGCCGGAATGATGATCACGACCTGCTTCATGTTTTTACTCCCTGGACCAGGCTGTTTCAGGCCCGTCGCGAACTACCCGCTGCTGCGCGGAGTAGGTCATCCATCCTTCTGGCGATGTGTATCGAATATAAAATGGTGCTCCATCTGTCAACGTCGCGCGCAATTGACCAGCTGCAGGCGCCGGAATCACGCCAATGACGTCAGATACCAGATGGTACTGCCCATCACTGTAGGGCCCGAACTGCCAGGTGAAATACCCCCCCTGGTAGCCGTAACGCAGGTTCAGCGGCGCCTGCGGCCGCAGACTGTCCTCGTAGGCTGCCAGCCGACCCGGGACCTGTTCGGAAATGTCCACCATGCACTGACAATCCTGCTGCCAGCCGTAGAGCTGATCCACTCCAGACTGCTGCAGATAGATATCGTCGACGACAGTGACTGGTGACGAGCCCAGTCCCAGGCCCTGTTTGAAGTCTCTTAGCCCGGTGACGAACCAGAACGCAGGCACCACGTTCCCTGATGGAATCATGGCCACTGAATCATCCTGCTGCCAGAGAAATTGTCCCTGCACGTCGAATTCTTTGCCAACCGCTGCCAGGGCACTGCGGACGCTGAATCCCTGCACGGCCGCCGCCAGCGCCAGCAGACCAGTCAGCGCCACCGTGCCTGTGCCCGCCCAGCCCATCGACTCTGTAGTCGCCTGCCAGACCTGGCTGAGCATGTAGGCTATGGCAAAGCTTGTAGCCGCCCACACCACCAGCAGATAGCGGTCTGCCAGCACAATACCTGGTGACTGCACCAATGGCGCCAGAGGCAGCAACACCATGGCTGCCACGATTAGCATTCGCCAGGGCACATGGCGCTTAATGTAGAGGTATGTCACAAGCACCAGCACAGCGGCCAGCGTTAACACAGGCCACCATCCACCACCCAGCAGGCGCGGGAATCCGGCAAACGTAATCACAACCTGCTGAATAAACGCGCCTGAAAAAAAGCTTGCGGTTGAGGCATAACCACCCGTCACGCTTTCCAGCATCCAGCTGCGCCAGATTGCATAGAGCAAGGTGAGCAGAAAAAACGGAGCGGCTGCGCGCAGACGCTTTGCAAACGTCCCATCAGGAATGCAGAGCAGGATCAGCGGTAATGGCACGTAGACTTCTTTTGCCATGCAGGCCAGGGCGTAGCTGACCAGGGCAAGCACCAGCCACAGCACTGCACCACCACGAACAAAGCGAACGAAACCGTAAAGCGCCACCAGCGCCAGCACCAGGCCCTCTGCGTAGTGGCGCGTCATCAACTGCTGCGCAACCAGCAAGGTTGGCGTGCCAATCAAAAACAGTACACCGCCCAGCACCGCGAATCCGCCCCGACACCAGAACTTGAGACACAGGAACATCATCCAGGCGGCGGCCGCCAGCGCCAGCAGCTGATGCAGATAAAACATCGAGGGGGTCAGGCCAAACAGAATGAGGTCGACTTCGAAGCTGAGAATGAGCAGCGGAGTCAGGTTGGCGGGAGAAAACTGCTGCCATACTTCGGGGTTCGTGAAATCCTGCAGCCAGTTGAACTGGTGCGCATGCAGCAGAATCTGACTGTCATCCCAGCGCCAGCTGCCATCAAGCACGCCGAAATTGATGAGCAGCGCCAGCAGCACAAATCCGATGGCAGCCAGCAGGTATTGCATTGTTCTGGGCATCCGCACCATTATCCTGTTATGTTATTGCCGAATCTTCGCATGCTGCCCGCACTGGCAGCAAGCCAAAGTAAGCACACGCCAGTTGTAAGATGCCGGATTTGTGGTACCTTATGCCGCCTTTCCGGGCCCACCCAGCCCAAAGGCCATGGTTTTGTGTCATGGCACGCCTCATTGGGTATTGGCATCGGCTCTGATATTCTAGATATACAAACGCCCACTTAACTCTTGCACCAGTCACAAAGGTTCTCCGTCATGAAAATTGGCGTTCTGTCGCGCAATTCCAAGCTCTACTCAACACGACGTCTGGTCGAAGCAGCCAGGGAACGCGGCCATGATGCACGCGTCGTTGACGTGTTGAAGTGCTACATGAACATTACTGCCAATAATCCGACTGTGTTCTACAAGGGCAGTGGTGCGCCAGAAGCGCTGGAGTTTGACGCCGTGATACCGCGCATTGGCGCCAGTGTCACGCTGTATGGCGCGGCCGTACTGCGACAGTTCGAGGTGAGTGGCACCTATTCAGTCAATGAATCCATTGCAATTACCCGCTCTCGAGACAAGCTGCGCGCCCATCAATTGCTCGCGCGCCGAGGCATTGGCCAGCCCATTACCAGCTATGCACACTCTGCTGACGCCACGGCGGATCTTATTCAGTCGGTTGGCGGCGCGCCGCTGTTGGTCAAGGTCTTAAAGAGTACCCAGGGTAATGGTGTGGTGCTGGCCGAAACCAAAAAGGCCGCGGAGAGCCTGATCAATGCCTTCCGTGGCCTGGAAGCTGATTTTCTGGTGCAGGAGTTCATCAGGGAAGCTGCCGGCTCGGACATCCGCTGTTTTGTTGTCGGTGACAAGGTTGTAGCAGCGATGCAGCGTACCGCAGCAGCTGGCGAGTATCGCTCCAACCTGCACCGGGGTGGTTCTGCCGAGGTCGTCAAGCTACGGCCCGACGAGCGCAAACTGGCCACCAAGGCGGCGCAGGTGATGGGTCTGGATGTTGCCGGCGTCGATATCATTCGCTCCAATCATGGCCCGCTGGTGCTGGAGGTGAACTCATCGCCTGGCCTGGAAGGCATTGAGAGAGCGACTGGCAAGAATATCGCGGGTGCGATTATTGAGTATATCGAGAAGGATTCGCTCAAAGGCCCGAACAAAATGAAAGGCAAGGGATAGAAACAAAAAAGCCATCAGGACCGAAGTTCTGACGGCTTTTTTGGGGCGACGCGGGTGAATTGCGGCGCCGGTCTAAACTTACTTACTCGGCGTCTACCGGAGCGTGTATCGGGATGTTGATCAGCTCAGGTGCCAGTGTGCCATTAGCAACATTCATGGCGCGCGTCACAGCGGTGCGGTATTCACCCGGAGCCAGCTCGACCCACTGATCCTGATTGTTGTCCCAGACTGCTGTGACCGTGCGGTCTGCTGTCTGATACGCCAGCATGATGCGGCCAACACGGGTAATCGTCACCTCAGTCTCAACACCGTCGATTTCCATGGTGGTTTCGTAGGTGTCCAACGTTCTGCCGTAACCGCCCTCTGCCTGATACAGGGAAATAAGCAGGCTCAGCTTTTGCGCCAAAGGTGCTTCGGGGTTATCAACCAGACCGCGAATACGTGCCACCTGCTCGCGACGCTCTTCCAGCTCGAAGGGCAGATCTGCCTCAACAAACTGCTCGATGCTGCTCATCATGCGTTCGATCAGGTCATTCAGCGGTGAGCTTTCTTCGTTCGCCAGCAGGGCTGCATGTTCGATAGACTCTGCCATTTCGCCGATCAGCTGCTCCTGACGGGCAATACGCTGACGCAGCTGCTCATTCATCTCGACCAGAGCTACCAACTGGGCATTCGCCTGGTTGAACTGTTCCTGGACGGTTTGCGCGCTAACTGGTGTGCTCAGGGCAGCCAGAGTGATCGCGGCTGCAGCGACAGGTCCCAAAACGGTGGACCTGGAAAAGTAATGCAGGGACTTCATAATTATTCTTCCTCGTTGGGGACCCACATAGTAAATCAGATGGCCTGACGAAAACAACCCGCCGACCATGCCGATTTTTACGTTAAATGCTATTGACTGTACAGATGGCAGGCAACCAGACGATCCTCGTCCACCAGGGGCAACAAAGCAGGTGTCTGCTCCCGGCAGACCTGCATCACTTTGGGGCAACGGCCGGCAAATCGGCACCCTGCCGGCACATTCACAGGGCTTGGTATCTCGCCCTGAATTGTCGTCGAGGCGCGTTCGCGCTCTGTCACTGGATCAGGCTCGGGATTGGAGGCAATCAGCACTTCAGTATAGGGGTGGCGCGGCTGGAAGTAGACATCCTTGGCATTGCCGAGCTCGACCAGAGCACCCAGGTACATGACGGCCATACGATCACTGATGTAGCGAACCATGGACAGATCATGGGCAATAAACAGCATGGTCAGCCCCATCGAAGTCTTTAGATCGTTCAGTAGATTGACCACCTGAGCCTGCACAGACACATCCAGGGCAGATATCGGCTCGTCACAGACAACAAATTCTGGCGACATGATCAGCGCGCGGGCTATGCCTATACGTTGCCGCTGGCCACCGGAAAACTCATGTGGGTAGCGCGAAGCGTGAGCCGCGTTAAGGCCGACTTTTTCCAGCCACTCGCCCACTGTCTTCTGCTTCTGCGCTTTGCTCAGTGGTTTGCCGCGCAGGCCTTCACTGATGATTTCGCCTACTGTCATCCGTGGATTCAGCGACGAATACGGATCCTGGAATATCATCTGCATGCGACTGGCCATGCGCTGAAAGTCAGCAGCCCTGTAGTGTTTGGGCAGCTCCTCACCATCGTAGATTACACTTCCAGATGTCTTGTCGTGCAGGCCCATCAGCGTCTTGCCAAGTGAGGACTTGCCAGAACCGCTCTCTCCTACCAGCCCCAGCGTCTCACCGCGCTGAATTTCCAGCGAGATACCATCAACAGCATGCACGCGCTGCCCGCGCCCCAGATCAAAGTGTTTGGTGAGCTGGTCAAGTTTGACTAAAGCGCTCATGCGGTTACCTCATCTGTGCGGCGATACAGGCCAGAGACAGGCCTGGACTGCTGCGGATGCTGCAGCCAGCAACGCGACCGATGATCGCTGGCGATGGTGAATGCCGGCGGATCCTCACGTTGGCAAACCTGCATGGCAAACGGGCAGCGAGCACAGTAGGCGCAACCCTTGGGCGGCGAAAACAGATCGGGCGGGCTGCCGGGTATCGGTTGCAGGGTATGCGTCTCGTCGGATTCCTTACTCGGCATCGCAAGCTTCAGCCCCAATGTGTAGGGATGAGAGGACTTGGCGAACAGGTCATCCACGTTGGCATACTCCACCACCTGCCCGGCGTACATAACGGCTACTTTGTCAGCCATGCGTGCCACAACGGCAAGGTCGTGCGTGATCAGAATAATGGCCATGCCGGTCTCGCGCTGAATGTCCTTCAGCAGATCGAGAATCTGCGCCTGAATGGTCACATCCAGCGCCGTTGTTGGTTCATCGGCAATCAGCACAGATGGCTTGCAGGCGACGGCCATCGCAATCATGGCGCGCTGCAGCATGCCACCCGAGAATTCAAACGGATACTGCCTGGCGCGCTTGGCGGCTTCGGGTATGCGAACCAGCTCCAGCAACTCAATGGCGCGGGCAAATGCCTCACTACGGCTGTATCCGCGATGCACTTCCAGTGTCTCGGCAATCTGGTCGCCGATGCGCATGGTTGGATTCAGCGAGGACATCGGGTCCTGAAAAATCATGCCGATTTCATCGCCGCAAATCGCCTTGCCGTTCAAATGCGAACGACCCAGAAACGGTTCACCCCGCAAATGCGCGGTGCCGGCGGTGATTTTGCCCGGTGGCATCGGAATCAGCCCCATCACAGCCTGCATGGTCACGGACTTGCCGCAGCCAGACTCGCCAACAATCGCCAGAGTCTCGCCAGCATTCACACTGAAACTGATCCCGCGCACGGCCTGCACAATGCCGCCGTAAGTGGCAAACTGAACATGCAGATTGTCAACGCTCAACAACGCGCTCATTCGGAACTCCTCATTCTCGCATCCAGGGCATCGCGCAGGCCGTCGCCCAGCAGATTGAAGGCGAGCACGGTAATACTGATCATGGCAGCCGGGAAGATAAGTTCATGAGGATGCGTCAGCATGGTCTTCAGACCTTCGTTGCACATACTGCCCCAGGACGCCGTGGGTGGCGCGACACCCATGCCAATAAAGGACAGGAATGCCTCTGTAAAGATGGCAGTTGGCACCGCAAAGGTCAGGGTAACCAGAATGACACCCAGGGTGTTGGGAATCATATGGCGGGTAATCAGATACTTGTTGGATGCGCCCAGTAGCTTCGCGGCACTGACATAGGCTTCCTCTCGAATCTGCAGAATCTGCCCGCGCACCAGGCGCGCAGTGGCCGGCCAGGACAATATCACCAGCGCCACCAGCATCGGTATGATGCCGCTTTCGCCTGGTCCAATCCCAAATACGACCTGGAAAAGAATCATGAACAGCAGGAAGGGCAATGCCACCACAAAGTCAGCGAAACGCATAAACAGCTGATCCAGACGACCGCCAATGAATCCGGCAGTAGCGCCATAGACCACACCGAAGCTGACGAACAGCAGAGGCGCCAGCAGACCAATAAACAGGGATACCTGAGCGCCTGCCATAAGGCGGGCCAGCATGTCGCGACCGAGGTAGTCCGTACCCAGCGGGTGCCAGGCCAGCATGACCTCATCACCCGGCATTAATGCTGAAGGATCGTCAACCAGATTGCGGGCGATTACCTCATCGACAGTAATGACGCGCCTGACCTCGGCTGTCACCATCTGATAGCCACCCATGGGCTGCCCGTTGTCATTGAGCTCTACCAGCGAGTAATAATAGACGTCGGGTTGCAGATCGAGACGATCTTCGTAATAAGCCTGTGCCGGGTTCTCGATTTCCATCAATGGCAACCCTAGCGAATCCATGCCTTCCGGTTCGTAGATATTGCGATAAACGAGGTAACCGCCCGCAGTTAGCGACGCATCCCATTTCAGACGGACACTCTGGGTGTTGGGACTGTCAGCCACGCGCAGACCGCTCTGCCCCTGCGACTGCTGCCACTCAGTTACCCCATCCCAGGCGGAGAATGGTTCAACGACCAGTGCACGGCGATCTGCGCCGGGCGCCAGACTGATCTGGTCAATATCCTGCAGCGCTGGATCTACCCGCCACACCAGCGGCCCCACAAAAGTGAACAGAATAAGGCCTATAACCAGATACAGTGACACCAGCGCACGTTTGTTGGATTTCAGTCGTTGCCAGGCATCCTGCCAGTAGGAACGTGAAGGTCGCACCAGCACAGGCGCAGACGACTGGGTGCCGAGCACCTCAAAATCGGTGGGACGCAGGGTGGGCACAACGGCTGCCGATGGGTGTTTTGAATGTTGATCCATACCGTGACCTGATCCCCTTACTGCAGTCTGACGCGCGGATCAATCCAGCTGTAGACCAGATCCACCATGATGACCATGAACACCAGGAAAGCACCATAAAACACGGTGGTTCCCATGATGACGGTGTAGTCGAGTTGTTGCACCGCCTGAACGAAGTAACGTCCCAGGCCCGGAATGGCAAATACCAGCTCTACCACAAATCCACCGGTAGTGATGGCCGCAATGGCCGGACCGAGCACGGTAATCACTGGCATGACTGCATTGCGGAGCTGATGGCGCGCAAAAATGCGGGTGGGCGAAAGCCCCTTGGCCTTCGCCGTACGGATATAGTCAGCACTCATTACCTCAAGCATTGAGGAGCGCATCAGGCGTGTCATATAGGCCATGGTACCGAGACCAAGTACCAGCGCCGGCAACAGCATATGGCCCACCGTACCCCAGCCAGCCACCGGCAGAATCGAAAATCCCAGAACGTTGTTCACGTTTACCAGCGACAGCTGACCCAGCGCGGCAAATACGAAGCTGGGCACCGATATACCCAGGATGACCAGAAACATGATGATGTAGTCGGGCAGGCGATTTCGATACAGCGCTGTCAGGGCACCAAACAGGATGCCACCGGCTGCGGCAAACAGCACAGCAAGCAGACCAAGAGTCGCTGAAACAGGGAAATGCTCGCGAATGATGTCATTTACTTCACGATTCTGCTGCGTGTAGGAAATGCCGAAGTCGCCACGCAGCATGTTCCCCATAAAAATGAAGTACTGCTCAGTGACCGGCCGATCCAGGCCGTAGCGCGCCTCCAGGTTGGCGCGAATGACTTCGTTGGTGGCGCGCTCGCCAGACAATGGGTCGCCAGGAACGCTGTGCATGCCAAAAAACGTGGCGGTGGCAATAAACCAGACAGTGATTACACCCTGTAACAGGCGTTTAAGGGTATACAACCACATTTATTGTTCTTCTCCTGCGTCGGCATCAATCCAGGCATTGGTGAAGTCAGTTTCTGCACCAAACACGTGACGAACGATGCCCTTGACCCGGGGATCTGTCACGTACACATAGCCACGCTCGTAGTCTGGCATGATCACTGCCTGATCGCGGATGATGCGATGGATTTCACCAAAGGCATCTGTGCGCTCCTGCGGATCAAGCGAACTTTGTGCGATTCTGACCTGGGCATCCAGCTCAGGGTTGCTGTAGCGGCCTCGGTTATTAAGGTTCCAGGACGCGAAAAGATCAGCAAAGGTCAGCGGATCGTTGTAGTCCGGCCCCCAGCCAGCGCCAACCAGGTCAAAATCGCCAGCCGTCATTTTCTCCAGTCGCTGTCGAAACACCTGCCTGTCGATCAGCAGCTCGATACCAAGATAGCGCCGGAATACTTCCTGATAGTACTCCGACTGAATGCGGGCTACCGGTGTATCGCTGGAGAGAAAAACCAGTGGTGGCAACTCTTCCAGCCCGAGTTCATCCAGCGCCATCTGCAGGTGTTCGCGGGCCTTTTCAACATCTCGCTGCAGCGGTGGCAGCGGGTATTCCTCTCGCAATGAACCATCCATACCCTGAACCCAGCGTGGGAACAGCGTCTCGGCAGGCACATATCCGGGCAATTTGATAACACGATTCACCAGTTCGCTGGGGTCATGGACCAGCAGCATGGCTTTGCGCAGATTAAGGTTACGCGTCAGCCGTTCAGGGCGATGATTGAATTCGGCATAGAAGGTAGTGCCTTCCATGAACTGGCTCAGCGGCCAGCGCTGGAACATGGCCTCCTCAAGCATTTCGGAGGTCAGATCGGCAATCACGATCTGGCCGTCCTTGAACAGATTCTGCAGGGTATTGGAGTCGCTGGTCATGTGGGCGTAATCAATACCATCCAGCTTGATCCGGTCCGCGTCCCAGTAATAGGGGTTCTTGCGCAACTGCATGCTCGCGCCATGCACCCAGCTGGTCATGATGAAGGGCCCGTTGTAGATCATCTGGTCTGCGTCAGCGCCGTAACGGCCATTCGTCTGTTCGAAGAATTCCTGATTGACCGGCATGAAGGTCATATAGGCCACCATACGGTCGAAGTAGGCAATCGGGGTTTCCAGCGTGACCACCAGCGTATGATCATCTACCGCCTCGACACCGACTTCATCAGTGGAGACTTCGCCATTATTGGCGGCTTCGGCATTCAGGATGGGATACAGCAGAAAGGCATACTGGGACCCTGTAGCAGGTGCCAGCACGTTCTTCCATGCAAATTCGAAGTCATGGGCGGTGACCGGCTCGCCGTTACTCCAGCGGGCATCGTCACGCAGCCAGAATGTAACGGTTCTGCCGTCCTGCTCCCAGCGCTCGGCAACACCCGGCGCCAGCTCGCTGTTCTCGTCGTAGCGCAGCAGACCTTCCATAACATGCGCCATGACCATGCTGCTGATGGCATCACTGGAGCGCATGCTGTTCATCTGAGGAGGTTCTTCGCGCAGATAGGAGGTGATGATGTTGTTTTCCACATCAACGGCTTCGCGCGACATGCCGGCCGCGCTGCTAGTCAGGCTGGCCAGATAATTCAAGCCAAACATGGCCACCACCAGCGCGAGTACTACAACAGCCGCATAGATCGCCAGCTGCCTGGCTGCGGCGCGGGTCATGCGGTCACCGGGTGCCGGCACTGTAGATGATGGGTCTGTCGTTGGCAGGGATTCGGACTGCTTCATATCGAATTCAATCAGGTCAAGGCAAGCCCCAAGCATAACCCAGCGCGTTTGCGCGCGTCGATAGTCTGTGACATAAAATTGAATGAATTCATATTAACGGCAAATAGCCCGGGGAATTACCCAAAATTACCCGCTTTTTTCCACAGTCCGCGCCACAAACCACTGGAATATCGCTCAATTGAGAGTAGAATTACCATCACCGCATAGTCCCTTATGAACTCTCGTTGCAAGCCATGCTGCATCAGGCGTTGCAACTGAAACGAAAATCGAGAAAGAAGGACACCGATCATGCATCAGATAACACCTAAAAAACTGACGCTGGCCATTGCCGTCTGCGGCCTGGCCGCGTTCACCGTTTTGGGCGCACAGGCTGCTGAAGCGAAGTCCAAGAATCAGGCTGAAGTGACCAACGCCTCCGATTCGAACAACAAAGCGCGCGGCCACGATCACGACGGACCCGGCAAGGGTCACCCGGACCACAAGGGCAAAGGCCATGGGCACAACCATGGAGGCAGTGATCACGACGATGACGGCGACAATAAAGGCAAGGGAAAAGATAAAGATCGTGGTCATGATCACGACGGACCCGGCAAGGGTCACCCGGACCATAAGGGCAAAGGCCATGGGCACAACCATGGTAGCAATGATGACGACGACAGCGCTGGCAGCGGCGATGATGTCGCTGTTGTAGACGGCAATTGCGCCATTTACCGCGCAGGACAGCATATCGTAGTGGGCAGTGTCTGTGTGACGCTGGACGGCGACAACCTGCTGGTAGACTACATTCTGGAAGATGGCTGGGAACTGTCCGAGCCGCACCTGTGGGTTGGAACATCCCTGGATGATGCGCCCACCACCAGAAAAGGCAGCCCAAGCCCGGGGCAATTTCCCTATACGGCGAGTGTGATGGGCGTTGGTACCCACACGTTCACGATTCCCGCCAGCGATCTGGGCATTGATCCGGAAAGCTATTGCGCCGACCCCTCCGCACTGCTGGTTGCAGCTCATGGTGTCGTCTCTAAATCCGGACAGACCGAATCAGCCTGGGCAGGTGAAACCCGCTTCACAGAGAAAGGCAGCTGGGCGACCTACTTCGGTGTCAACGCCGAATGCGCGAACGATGATGATGACGATGACAACGGCAGCGGGCTGCCCGAAAACTGCGGTATTACCGATACGCGTAGCGTCGGTCTGCCTCTGGTCTTCAATGGCTCAGGGCAGTCATTTGTTCTGACTGACTCACTTGATGTAGGTGCAGCTTACGGCAATGGCACGATTTCGTCAGCCGGTGTCGGCGCCTTCGGCATGATCCTGTCGCCAGTTACTGGTTTCGACATCCGCCGCGTTGATTTGTATGTGGGCGCCCAGGGCTCTTACACAGTTGATCAACCGATAACTTACAGCATTGATACAACCGCACCCTTCAGCGGAGGGCTGTTCTGGACTGGCGACGTTAACACGGTCATCATTCCATCGATTGCTGTGTCGGGGGCCAGCGATGTTGCCGCCTTCGTGACCATCTGCGCGGAGGGTGCAGGTGAACAGGAATAATCCAGTTTAAGTCACTGGCAAACAAAAAGCCGCCACGGGTCAAGCCCTTGGCGGCTTTTTTATTACTGTGACAAGTTTATTGCTGTGACAGCAAGCCCTGTGGCGTTACCTGACGCGATACAATACCTGCACATCACCATCAGTAATCTGATGCATTTCATCGGGCGTCTCGAATTCGATTGCACTGACAACCTGCTGCCCCATGGCATTCAGGCGGATATGATTATCATCGACCCATTCATAGGGAAAGCTGATACCAAAATCGCGCACGGTGACCTCGCTGACACTGTATTCCAGCGTCACCGCCTGCCCTTCAAACTCCGCCGTCCAGGTGCCCTGAATCAGAACCTGCTTGGAAGGCTGCTGAGAGGCACAAGCCGCCAGCAACAAACACACGGATGAGGTTAACAACAGGCGTCCCGGCGCGATCATGCAATACTCCTGATTAAATACTGACGCCGCTGTCCAGCGTCATTTATACGGTTGGGTTGGATTCAGAGCTGTAATAGACTACGCGACAATCCCTGTTTCGCCAACTTACTGTCTGGAATTGTCATGACCGACCTGAAGCCCGGTACTTACCGCCACTACAAAGGACCACTATACGATGTGATCGGCGTAGCCCGTCACAGCGAAACCGAGGAAGCGCTGGTGGTGTACCGGCCACAGTATGGCGAACGCGGCCTGTGGGTCAGGCCGCTGACCATGTTTACTGAAACCGTCAGTATTGATGGAAAGCATGTGCCCAGGTTTGCGTATTGCGAAGAGCAGTCCTGAGCTACTGCCAGGACAGCATCAACCAGCCTGACGCTGCTCCAGCTTGGCTGCCAGCTTTTCCTGTCGTCGTCGCCTGATGACGGCTGACATAGGTTCACCAATGTGATGCTCACCCCGCTCCCGGGCCAGCTGCATCTGGCGCTCGCGCTCGGCATAGCGACGCAGCTGTTCCTGGCTGTGCCTGTCGTGGCAATGCGGGCAGCTGATGCCCGGACGGAAATGCTCCGAGGCTTTTTCCTCATCCGTGATGGGCATGCGGCAGGCATGGCACTGATCGTAAGAGCCGCGCTCCAGCTGATGGTTAACCGTCACCCGATTGTCGAACACGAAACACTCACCCTGCCACAGTGACTGCTCCTGCGGCACTTCCTCCAGATATTTGAGGATGCCACCTTCCAGGTGGTAGACCTCTTCAAAACCCTGTTGTTTGAGGAATGCAGTCGACTTCTCGCAGCGAATGCCGCCGGTGCAGAACATGGCCACTTTTTTGTGTTTCTGCGGATTGAGATTCTGCTTCACATAGCGCGGGAATTCACGGAAGGCGTCGGTTTCCGGGTTGATCGCCCCTTTGAAGGTGCCAATCTGGTACTCGTAGTCATTACGCGTGTCGATTACCGTCACATCCGGGTCGGATATCAGGGCGTTCCAGTCCGCCGGTTTCACGTAGGTGCCGACAATATGGCAGGGATCGATATCTTCCACGCCCATGGTCACGATCTCATTCTTGAGTTTGACCTTGGTGCGGTAGAAAGGATTGTCTTCCGTGTAGGATTCTTTGACTTCCAGTGCGGCCAGACGATCGTCATTGCGCAGCCAGGCCAGCACGGCGTCGATGCCCTCGCGCGAACCTGCGATGGTGCCGTTAATGCCTTCACGCGCCAGCAGCAAGGTACCTTTGACCTGGTTATCCAGCATCACGCGATGCAGTGGTGCGCGTAAATCTGTGAAATCTTCCAATCGTGCAAAGCGGTACATGGCCGCCACTACTACCGAGCCTGTCATTCCTGCCAATCTCCTGTCTGCCCTCCGGAACGTAAATCCGGTGCTTAACGAAAAACGGGGCGCATTCTATACCATATCGAGCTCGTGCTCATTGATTATTCGCAAGAATTCCTCACCGTACTTGCTCAACTTGCCCTGCCCGACACCATTAACCGCCAGCAGTTGCTGCGCATTCAGGGGCCGCAACTGCACCATGTCCAGCAAGGTTTTATCGTGAAAGATCACGTAGGGCGGCACATCATGTTCGTCCGCCAACTGCTTGCGGCACTGACGCAATGCCTCCCATAGACGCCTGTCCTCAGGCAGCAGCACCTCGCCACGGTCGCCGGATCGACGCCGTCCGCCTGCCACGTCGCTGATATCCTCACGCAGACGCAGGCGTTCATCACCGCGCAGCACTGGGCGCGCCTTCTCTGTCAGATACAGACCACCAAAGCTGGTGTGATCCACGCCCAGATAACCGCGCGCCACAAGCTGCCTGAATACTGACTGCCAGTGCGCTTTATCAAGCTCGCGACCAATGCCGAATGTCGTCACACGATGGTGTCCATTACTCAGCACTCGCTCGCTTTCAACCCCGCTCAGCACCTCAATCAGATACGCTACGCCAAAGCGCTGCCCGGTCCGGTAGACGCATGACAGTGCCTTTTGCGACGCCTCGGTGCCATCCCATGTCGGGGGCGGATTCAGACAGGTGTCGCAATTGCCGCACTGCTCCGGTGCCTGCTCGCCAAAATACTGCCGCAGCGCCTGCCGGCGACAGCTTGTGATCTCGCACAGTCCAAGCATGGCATCCAGCCGGATCCGTTCCAGACGTTTGAACTGTTCATTGCCCTGCGATCCATCCATCATCTGCCGCAGTTTGATCACATCCTGCAGACCATAGACCATCCAGGCCGTGGCTGGTTCCCCATCACGTCCAGCGCGACCGGTCTCCTGATAGTAGGACTCGACGCTGCGCGGGAGATCCAGGTGCACTATAAATCGAACATCGGGCTTGTCTATGCCCATCCCAAAGGCGATGGTTGCCACCACAATCACACCATCTTCCCGCAGGAAGCGCTGCTGATTGCGCAATCGCTCTTCAGCGCTGAGACCGGCGTGATATGGCAGCGCATCAAAACCCTGCTGCTGCAGCCATGCAGCGGTCTCTTCGGTCTTGCGCCGTGACAGACAGTAGATGATGCCGGCATCGCCGCTGTGCTCTCGGCGCAGGAAATCGATCAACTGCTGGCGCGGATTGCGTTTCTGGGTGATGCGATACTGAATATTGGGTCGATCAAAACCCGACACAAAATGCCGGGCATCTTCCAGCGCCAGCCTTTCAATAATCTCCTGTCTCGTTGCGGTATCAGCCGTTGCTGTCAGAGCCACCCGGGGTATCAATGGGAAGCGCTGCTGCAGTACCGACAATGTCAGGTAGTCTGAACGAAAATCATGTCCCCACTGTGACACGCAGTGCGCCTCATCAATGGCAAACAGGGCAATCTCCAGTGAGTCCAGCAGATCGAGAGTGGATGGCTGGCTAAGCCGCTCCGGCGCCAGGTACAGCAGGTCAAGCTGACCCGCACGCAATGCCCGCATGGTCTCACCGTATTGTTCCGGGCTTAATGAGGAGTTGATGAAACCAGCGCGCACACCCAGTTCGCGCAGGGCATCTACTTGATCCTGCATCAGGGCAATGAGCGGGGATATGACGATGCCAACGCCCGGCCGGACGATGGAGGGAACCTGGTAACAGAGTGATTTGCCACCACCGGTGGGCATCAAGACCAATGCGCTGTGACCAGCGACAAGCGTATCAACAATTTCAGCCTGGGCACCACGGAACTGTTCGTAGCCGAATATTTCCCGCAGTACGGCCAATGCCCTGGACGACTCGCTCATGCGATCAGCGTCCGGCCTGGAGTCGCTCCCGGTAGGCAGGCAGACGTTCTTTTAGCTTGGCGGTGTTCGCGGGCCCGATGCGTATCAGCTGCTTGTCGACCGGGTCCATATCTTCAATCCTGGTATCGGCATACAGGAACATCACAGAAGGCTTGATCAACTGGAAGGGCCCTTCCGGCAGCTGGACCTCCATAACCTGATCGATAGCACGCACCAGAACTGCATCAAAATCTTCCTGAAAGCCGATTTCGGCGTAGGCTTCCTGGAACAGTGGTTTGAATGCACGATAAATCGACATGGCTGCCTGCGGCTCGATACTCACCAGCGTGTCGATGAGCGTATCAAAGCGTCTGTGCGTGGCCGGGTCCATTTCAAACAGATTCTCGTCTACTTCTGTGGCCACAAAATCAGACGGAATGTCGCGCAGTGGGTAGTCCAGCTGGGGCAACTCACCGGTTGAGGCATTGTGCACAAACACAACGAATTTACGGATTACATCATCAGGTGCCATCAATCGCATCAGGCTGGCACCCAGCTCAATTTCAGCCAGCCGGGCAAACAGCTCGGCGTCACTGGCGTTAAGAGATGGCAGGGGCTCAGCGTCTGGCAGATCGGCTTCCGGCTCCGCAGGCGTAATCTCCACCGGATCAACCTCGACCAGAGCCTCGGCGGGCTCAGTTTCGGTGATGGTAGGCGCCGGATCGGGCGTGGTTGTCACGGGCCGCGGAATGGGCGTATCCAGTTCCGTCGTGCGGGTCTCCGACGGCGGCTCAAAGGTCATCGCCAGATAGATCAGGAATACGACGCCGATCAGCGACAGTGCAGCAAAGATAGCTAATGTTTTATGTGCCATAGTGACAACTATTCTGGCACAACGCTAATGACAGGGGCAAGACAACGATTGCGGACATCACTACTTTGCCCGCAATCGTCAGATTGAGACCACAAACTGGTAATGAGCCAGTACAGGCTCGGAACCTCATCAGCGCGATGCCGTTGCTGTCCGTCGCTGAAAACCCAGATCTGCCATATTATCAGCCAGATCCTGGCCGGCTGTGTTGGGGTTGGTCTGTTTGTCTATTTTCACTACCACGCCGTTCACGTCAATGTAGTAGGTCCAGCGATTGGCAAATCCCCGTTCACTGAGCACACCGTAGTCAGCCGTCATGGTTTTCTGCGGGTCGGCCAGAACCGGAAAATCGAGGCCATATTCGGTGGCGAATTCGGTATTTTTCTCAGCAGTGTCGACGCTGGCCATGAAGTACGCGACATCAAAGCTTTTGATTTCGTCGCTGCTGTCGCGGATTGCCTTGCACTGAATGGTGCAGCCGCCAGTAAAGGCAGCCGGGAAGAATGCCAGCACTACCGGCTGTTTGCCTACAAACTGCGACAGGCTGTAGGTATTGCCGTCAGAAGCCTGCAGCGTGAAATCAGGAGCTTTGTCT
This sequence comes from Pseudohongiella sp. SYSU M77423, assembly GCF_029911965.1. Taxonomy (NCBI): domain Bacteria; kingdom Pseudomonadati; phylum Pseudomonadota; class Gammaproteobacteria; order Pseudomonadales; family Pseudohongiellaceae; genus Pseudohongiella; species Pseudohongiella sp. SYSU M77423. The sequence goes on from NZ_JARYTH010000001.1 coordinate 495,899, forward strand.
CCAACCTCCAGTGCCTGTGCGAATGGCAGCGCCAGCGCAGCCAGCAAACCGATGGCCACTACGGCGAACCGGCGGGTTAATGCTGTAGATGTATTTTTCATGCCAAAACTCCTGTTATTAGTGTTGTTTTGCGATCAGACCTGCTTCGGCTACCAGGACCTGAAAGCGGCGCGACTGGCTTCACGTTGCAACTCTGAAACCACCTGGTCAATCTGAGCGAGACGATTGTTGACCTCATCGCTACGCTGGCTGACAAAATCTGGATGCGTCACCATGAACTGCTCCATCTCCCGCCGGGTTGTCAGCAGATTGGCGCGCGTGCGCTCCAGTTCGTGGCGACGCTGATTGGCAGCTGAATTGTAGAAATCCGGATTGCTGACTCGCTGCTGCCAGCACACGCGCTGCGCACCGCCATTGCCATCCGAGACCATACGGCAGACGGTCTGCATTACATAACGAGGTTCGGACGGAAAAATGTCCCTCATGCCCTGGTAGGCGACATGGCGTGCAATCTCGATATCAGTCTGCAGCATGGTGTCCAGCAGCTCCCAGTGCAGCGCGGGGTCTGACTGCTCACTGGCGGTGGCAAGTGCCTGCTCGTGTGCAAGATTCAGATCATGCAATTGCCGGATCTGAAAATCATTTCCCGGCCGGCTCAAAAGATTGTGGCGTGAGGCCTGCAGGTACCATTCGCTGCGGGCAAGCAGCGCATCGATGTATTCTGGTGACTGAGGGTCCTGCTGATGGGTTGCCAGGGAGAAGCGCAGGTGTTCGTAGTCGTCCACCTTTTCCCAGTCCTGAAGGCCGCTGTGAGCCGCTATCAGCCCATCCAGCACAGCCAGCTGCTGCGCGCTGTACAGACCATCCGTGACGCGGGCCAGCTGCAACGCCCGCGCGTATACATCGGCAGCTTCCTGGTGGCGATCCAGCCTGAGCAATGCAGAACCCAGATCCCGTTGAACCTCCAGCAGGGCCGGGTCATATAACCCCAGTGAGTTGGTCAGATTGTCCAGCTGCGCTATCAGCCCGGCAGCGTCACGCTCCCACTGCAGCCGCTCAGGATCTACCTCTGGTGTCGCTTCGACCTCAGAAACGTCCATACTTCCTGCAGATCCTGGCTCAGAATCGCCGGACTGGTTTTGCGCAATGGCCGGAAGTGTCTGCAAGACCAGAAAAGATACAAGCAATACCGCCAACGCGCGGCCGACGCTGGCCGCGAGAGGTGTCGCTCTGCTGACTGACAGCAGACGGTGCTGGCTGGAAATGGCCTGAATCATGGTGTGTCGCAGCAACCTCACAAGAATGTGCCTGGGTCTGGTAGATGACCGCAGTGCCAACAGGCTTCGTTCACCAGCCTTCAGTATACGCCAGCGCGCACGGATTGGCAGTTGTCTTTGATTTATCCCATAATCGGCGTCTGAAGTTGACTACCGAACTGACGTAACAACATTGGGGGAACATAAATGAGCAATGATTACCTGTCGTTTTATATCAACGGCGAGTGGATTAAACCGGAAGGTCGCGACACTGTTGGTGTCATAAACCCGGCAACAGAACAGGTGTTTTCCCGCGTGTCGCTGGGGACAGCGGCCGATGTTGATACGGCTGCAAAGGCAGCGCGTGACGCCTTCCCGGCCTGGTCCCAGACCAGCGTGGAAGAGCGGCTGGCCATCCTCGACAAGATCCTGGCGGGCATCAAGGCACGCTCCGAGGACCTGGCCCAGGCCATCTCGCAGGAAATGGGTGCGCCGATCAGCTTTGCGCGCAGTGCGCAGGTTGGCACCGGCCTCGGCCATTTTGCGACCGCCCGCCAGATTCTGGCCAACTACGAATTCGAAGAAGCTCGCGGCAAGACCCAGATCATCAAGGAACCCATCGGCGTATGCGGCATGATCACGCCCTGGAACTGGCCGCTGAACCAGCTGACCTGTAAAGTCGCGCCGGCACTGGCAACGGGCTGCACCATGGTGCTCAAACCCAGTGAAGTGGCTCCCATCAGCGCAATGATACTGGCGGAAATCATTCACGACGCTGGCGTGCCGGCAGGTGTATTCAATCTGGTGAATGGCGATGGCCCTGGCGTTGGCGCTGCCATCTCCTCGCACCCGGAAGTGGACATGGTCTCGTTCACCGGCTCCACGCGCGCCGGACGTGAAGTGGCCAAAGCAGCGGCCGACACCATCAAGCGCGTGTGCCAGGAACTGGGTGGCAAGTCTGCCAACATCATTCTGGACTCGGCCGATTTTGCGGCGGCTGTTAAAGGCGGCATCATGGGCTGTTTTGGCAATTGTGGTCAGTCCTGCAATGCCCCAACCCGTATGCTGGTACCACAGTCAAAAATGGCTGAAGCCATCGAGATCGCCAAAGTGGTCGCTGCCAAAGCAGTGCCTGGTAACCCGGCCGATGAAGCAACACGACTGGGCCCAGTGGTAAGCCAGGTTCAGTACGACAAAATCCAGTCCCTGATCCAGGCCGGTATCGACGAGGGCGCCACGCTGGTTGCTGGCGGTACTGGCAAACCCGAAGGCCTGGAAACCGGCTACTTTGTTAAACCTACCGTGTTCGCCAATGTCACCAATGACATGACCATCGCTCGCGAGGAAATTTTTGGACCGGTGCTGTCGATTATCGGTTACAAGGATGACGAGGATGCCGTTCGCATCGCAAACGATACAGTATATGGCCTGTCCGGCTATGTATCCGGGGAGCCGGAGCACGCCCGCGCGATCGCGCGTCGCATGCGAACCGGCATGGTGCACATGAATGGCGCCGGCCCGGACTTTGCCGCGCCGTTTGGTGGTTACAAGCAATCAGGCAATGGTCGCGAATGGGGCGAAGAAGGTTTCCATGACTATCTTGAGATCAAGGCCGTGATGGGCTACAACGCATGAGCCTTGATATCGGCAAGCAGGCCATAGACCTGGGAATAATTACCCGGAATGCGGATGCCATGCTGGCGTTTTATCAGGATGTACTTGGTCTGCAACTGGAGGGTGTCATTCCGATGCCTTCCGGGGGCACCATGAATAGACTGAAGGTCGGCAACAGTGTGCTGAAGATTGTTCAACTGGACAAGGCACCACCACACGACGCAGCGCCGGGCGGCATTCCGGCAGCAACCGGCATGCGTTACTTTACGATTTACGTTAAGAATCTGGCGGACAGCGTGGCACATTGCGAAAAGGCGGGGTTCAAGATTCCGGTGCCACCAAAAGTCATCCGTCCGGGTGTGACCATTGCCATGGTCGCCGACCCGGACGGTAACTGGGTAGAGCTTTTGGAGAGCGCTTAGTGCGCGTGATCTCCGTCATGGACGTGACCGTGGGCGATTTCTTCTTCGCTCGCGTCACGAACACTGACTACTTCCACATCAAAGTGCAGCGTTTTGCCAGCCATCGGGTGGTTGCCGTCTACAGTGACTTCGTCACCGTTCACTTCGGTTACCACGATGTGCTGCTGTCCCTGCGGACCCTGAGCCGTAAAGCCCATGCCAGGCTCAATGTTATCGACGCCCTTAAACATTTCGCGCGGAAGCGTCTGCACCAGCTCCGGATTGCTCTCGCCATAAGCCTCAGCCGGCTCTATGGTTGCTTTGAAAGTGGCGCCTTCGGCCTTGCCTTCCAGCTGCTTTTCCAGCCCCGGAATCAGGTTATTGGCTCCATGCAGGTAAACCAGCGGGCCGCGACCCTCTGAGGTATCCATAACTTCACCAGCGTCATTGGTCAGTGTGTAGTTGATACCTACGACTGCATTTTTGCCTATCATTAAACTCATTGTGATCATTTCCTGTATTTTCTAAAAATCCGCGATACCCTAACATTTATGGGCGTCGATGTCTTGTCAGTCCCCTGAGCGCTTGTATTGCTCGGCAAATCTGTCCTGCAGTTTGCGCATGCCGCCCAGCCAGCGATCATAGTCGCCGCTCTTGCGCTGCATGTAGGTCAACACCTGCGGATGGGGCAGGCAGAGGAAGCGCTCTTCGGCCAGCGTTTCGATGACGGTCTGCGCCAGAGCCTCCGGCTCCAGCATGCCATCGACACCAGCCACACCACCACCGCGGGTATTGGCTGTCATCTGCGTGCGAACAGCCTGCGGACAGAGGACAGAGACCTTGATGCCTCTATTGCCATAGGTGATCGACAGCCATTCAGCGAACCCTATGGCTGCGTGCTTGGTTACCGCATAGGGTGCAGAGCCGATCTGACTCAGTAAACCTGCAGCCGAAGCCGTGTTGAGCAGATAGCCTTCGCCGCGCTCCAGCATCGCTGGCAGAACCGCGCGGGACGCGTAAATGTGCGCCATGACATTGATGTCCCAGATCCGCTGCCAGTTTTCATTGCTGACTTCCTCACCACCAATGGTGAAAATTCCGGCATTGGAGCAAAACAGGTCAATGTCACCAAAAGCCTTTCTGCTTTCTTCTACCAGACGCTGCACATCCGCCTCTTTGCTGACGTCTGTGACAATACCCAGGGTGCGCGTGCGTCCGCTAATCGCGGCAACCACCTCGTCGATGCCTGCCTGATTGATATCAGCCACTACTACGGCCGATGCGCCTTCCTCAGCGAAACGCTCGCATAATGCGCGCCCGATACCACTGGCACCACCCGTTACCACTACCACCTTGTCTTTGATCTGCACGTATTTTCCCCCAGATTCAGTCAATCGTCCGTATCACAGGCTGCACGCCTGAATTGCTTATGTTGTTCTGCCGGTCAAGATAACACCACCTCTGTATGACAATTGCAAAAAATACCTTATGCAGAACAACCAAACGATACCACCAGTCAACGCAGGCGATAACGTGGCAGGCGCTATTTGTGTTATGTTAATGGCGATTTTTTCGGCGATCTCCACTCTGAATGCCTATAAGAAGTGCTGCCCATAGCAGGTAAAGCACCGATGCCGCTGTCAAATGGGCACAGGTACCCCAAAGGGCATAGAGTCAAGCGCCGAGGAACAAGCATGTATCAAGGGGAGTTATTATGAGTACAGCTAATCGAAAATTTCAGAAGACGTTGCTTGCAGCCGCCTGCGCCGCTGCTTCAGCCGCTGTCATACCGTCAGCTTTTGCGCAGAGCGGCACGCCGGCGATTGAGGAAATTCAGGTGATTTCCACTTCACGCCGCCCGGAAAGCCTCTCGGACGTGAACGCATCCATTGCGGTGCTCAGTGAGGAAGAGCTCCGGCTAATTTCCCACACGCATATTCAGGAAGCGGCCAACCGCCTGCCCGGGGTTAACATCAACCGCAATAACGGCCAGGAAAGCCTGACTGCGATCCGCTCGCCCGTACTGAGCGGTGGTGGCGCATGTGGCGCCTTCCTGCTGGCGGAACAGGGTATCCCGCTGCGCGCAGCAGGCTTTTGTAATGTAAACGAGCTGTTCGACTCCCACTCTGAAAACGCAGAACGCATTGAGGTCATCCGCGGGCCGGGCACTGCATTCTACGGATCCAACGCTGTGCACGGTATGATCAACGTGGTACTGCCACGCGCCGGTACTGGCAATGACCTGACTGTGGAATATGGCCCACGTGGCACCTTGCGCGGCAATGCCCGCATCGGTTTTGGCGAAGATGGCGGCGTGCGCCAGACAGTATTGCTTAACGGCATCAGCGAGGAAGGATTCCGACCAGAGAGCGGTTACGACCAGCAAAAGGGGTCATGGCTGTATGAAACCACGTTGGACAACGGCATGACGCTGGACGGTGGCATCACTCTCACCAACCTGAATCAGGAAACCGCAGGCTACGTCGTGGGCGCCGAAGCGTATAAAGATGACGATCTGCGCCGCACCAACCCAAACCCCGAGGCCTATCGCAACAATCGCAGCATGCGCGCCTGGACGCGCATCAGCTATGAGCTGGATGGCGGCTGGGATGTCGTGCTGACACCGTATTACCGCGATGCCGATCTGGACTTCATCCAGCACTTCCTGCCCGGCACACCAACCGAAACCAATCAGCACAGCAGCGTCGGCATGCAGTTCGCCAGCTACAAACAGATTGATGAACAGCGCCAACTGGCTGCCGGTGTAGACGTCGAGTTTACCAGCGGCTCGCTGGTGCAGCGTCAGGATCAGCCAACTCAGGGTTCTGCGTTTCTGCAGGCGACGATCCCTCAGGGGCGTCACTACGACTATGACGTAGACGCTACGCAAATGGCACCGTTCGTTCAATATCAGCAGTACTGGGACAGTGGTTTTGACGTAACCCTCGGTCTGCGCTTCGAGCGCATCGGTTACGACTACACCAACAACATGATTTCTGGTCGCACCCGTGAAGATGGTACTCCCTGTGGCTTCGGCGGATGTCGCTACAACCGCCCGTCTGACAGACAGGATACTTTTGGCAACTGGGCGCCAAAATTTGCGCTGCGCTATGCACTGAATGATTCGCATGATGTGCAGTTCCGCGTTACACGCGGTTATCGCGCGCCGCAGGCCACTGAGCTGTATCGCCTGCAGAATGATCAGAACGTGGCTGACCTGGACGCGGTGAAAATAGACAGCGTGGAGCTCGGCTTTGAAGGCTCTGTGGATCGACTGCAGTACGAAGCCGTTGCCTACTACATGGACAAGGACAACGAGATTATCACCGACAGCAATCGTATCAACCTGAACAACATGCATACCCGTCATCGCGGTATTGAACTGTCAGGCGCATACGAGATCAGTGACGCCTGGCGCCTCAGCGCGGCATACAACCACGCACGTCATACCTACGAGAATGACGAGATATCCAATGGTGTCAACCTGAACGGCAAGGATGTCGCTACAGCACCACGCAACTTTGGCAGTGTACAGCTGCAGTGGCGCCCCAGCACCAGCCTGATGACAGAGCTGCAGTGGGTAGCACAGGGTGAGTACTACACAAGCCCCGACAACCTGAACAGCTACGAAGGCCACGACGTACTGAATCTGCGCACGCGCTGGGATGCCACTGAGGATCTGACATTGTCAGTCAATATCCTCAACCTGACAGATCGCAAGTATGCAGAACGGGCTGACTGGTCAGCTTTCGGCGGAGACCGCTACTTCCCCGGCGAACCGCTGCGCGCCTTTGTTGCCCTTAACTGGCGTTTCAATTAATCCTGGCTCTTTAAAGAGTGAGGGCTGATACAGGAGAGTAAAAACAGACCATGGGCGAGGAACTGATTCAAAGGCTGGAGGATTTCTTTCAGCTCTCGCCTTCGCCCAGCGGGCTGATTAAACCTCCCGATCCTGAAGACCAGATCCTGAGACCGGCAAGCCACATCTACGGCAAGCCGGTGCGTCAGGCTGCCGTATTGATTCCCATCATTGCCTCAGGCCCGGAACCCATGATCATGCTGACCCGGCGCACGGAGCATCTGCGCAGCCATGCCGGACAGATCAGTCTGCCCGGCGGCTCCAGAGACCCGGAAGATGTTGATCTGATTGCCACTGCCTTGCGGGAAGCCGAGGAAGAAACCCGATTGCCACCTGACTCGGTGCGGATCATGGGAACGCTGCCAGCCCTGCTGATGCCGTCAGCTTTTCACGTGACTCCGGTTGTTGGTCTGGTGCCTCCGGACACACCGGTCACACCCTGCCCCAATGAGGTAGCGGAAATATTTTATGCGCCGGCCTCACTGATTCTTGATCCTTCACAGTACAGGATCAGTTCCATGGAGTTTCAGAACCGACAGCGCAAGTTTCGGGAGCTGCAGTTCCGGCATTACCGGATATGGGGCGCCACGGCAGCCATCCTGCATCATCTGGCAGAACAGCTGCACGCCTCACATTGACTCTGCGAGTTGACCCGGAGCTGCTCGGAAAGACCAGACCGGGCCATCGGAAGTGCTCAGGGAGCGACATCCAGCGGGGGAGTATCCACAAACAACTCATGGAAGAAGTTGGCCAGAGCCTGCTCAGCCCGACGGTTGGCAGTCTGGCTGTAGACGGTACCAAAGTCAGGGTTATTGGCCCCAGGATTGGTGAAGGCATGTTTGGTGCCGCCATAGACGTGTACCTGCCAGTCTACACCAGCATCCGACATTTCCTGCTCGAATGCCAATACCTGCTCGGGGGGCACCATGGGATCATCATGCCCATGCAGCACCAGCACTTTGGACTGGATTGCCTTGCTGGAAGGGGCTTCGCCTGCGAACAGCAGGCCGTGCACGCTGGCAACGCCTTTCACATCCGCGCCCGAGCGCGCAAGCTCAAGCACTGACATACCGCCAAAGCAGTAACCCATGGCCCCCATATTGCTGTCGTCTACCTGCGACAGTTTGCGTGCCGCCGCCAGGGCCGCCAACATGCGGCCACGTAAAAGCGCACGGTCTTCCACGAATGGCTTCATCAGTGCCGAATTACCTTCGACATCACCCTCTTTGCCAAACTTGCCTTTGCCGTAGACGTCCACCGCAAATCCCACATAACCCAGCTCGGCCATGCGCTCGGCACCAGCACAGGCGTAGGCACGGCGCCCGGTCCAGTCATGCGCCACCAGCACACATGGGCGCGGCTCTTTGGCGTCCTCATCGTAAGCCACATAGGCTTCCAGGACGACATCTCCATCCTGATATTCGATATATTCTGTCTTCAGCATGGTCGGGGCCTCCGCAACGGCTACAGTTGCTCCATAATTTTTTCTGCCGCGCTGACATTGACGCCGGCACCGTCCTCAACCGCCAGATGCTCGATCACGCCATCATTGACGATCATCGCGTAGCGGCGACTGCGGGTACCCATTCCGAAACCACTGGCATCCATCGTCAGGCCCAGCGCCTTGCTGAACTCTGCATTGCCATCAGCGAGCATCAGTATTTCGTCAGCATTCTGGCTTTTGCCCCAGGCGTCCATGACAAACGCGTCATTTACGGCAACGCAGGCGATCGTGTCGACGCCTTTAGCCTTGATCTTGTCAGCATTGACGACGTAACCAGGCAGGTGGGTCACGGTGCAGCCAGGTGTAAAAGCGCCCGGAACGGCGAACAGCACAACTTTTTTGCCTGCGAATACTGCATCGGTGCTGATACTCTCGGGGCCGTCTTTGCCCATTACTTTTAGTGTCGCTGCTGGAATCTTGTCACCTTTGTTAACGCTCATGTGCACCTCGCATGGATTGTTGAATGAGAAACTTGAATCGGGAAAGCTGAGTTATTCAGCACAGGCTTTCGAGTGTAGCAAATTCACCTGAGAGTCGATACGGAGCTGAACGGCTAGCGGATGATCTGGCGGACCCAGTCAATGTGCTGCCCGATGCGTTCATAGACAACCCGGGCGCCATAACGCCCCCAGCGCTGCCCCTGGTCAATTTCACCCACGGCTATGCCGGCGAGCTGCCATTCACCCTGTTCCAGCACAAGTGCTGGTCCACCGCTGTCCCCCAGACCGGGAATACCCTCAAGAGGCAATGCGGTACTTGCAGGTCCAGCAGGGTCATCAAAATAAAAATGCAGCCGGGCAGCTGCCTCATCCACGCGATTGGCGGCGCGTCGCAGTCTGCCATCATTAAAACGCTGACCACTGCTGCCGAAACCGGCATAACCCCAGCCGACAAAACTCATCTCCCGGCCCTGCTCAGCATCGCCCTGATACAAGGGTATGGGCGCAACCTCTGCCACAGGACTATCAAGGTAGAGCAGAGCCAGGTCCACCTCACCAGCACTGTTCAGCGGGCCCGCCTGGCCTGGCCAGTGGGGGTGAAAGTGGACTCTGGTAACCGTGTGAGATTGTTTATTGATCTGCACGGGGTGGCCAAGTGTGTCGTCCTTTACATCCATGCCGACCTGCTCTATGCAGTGAGCGGCCGTGATGGCCCAACGCGCCGCGATAAGCGTTGCCACACAGGTCTTGCTGCGCTCATCCTCAAGTAGCGGAAAGATTGCCGGATACTCTGATTCACTGGCGAGATAGCGCGTGTATCCGGTATCATGACGCATCATTATGGCATTGGCAGGCAAGCTGACCACACACAACAGGGTCGCCATCTGTAGATTTATGCGTTTCAGCCAGGAGGTTGCCATGAGCGATTCAGAAAAACCCGAACGTGAATATGAACAATCTGGTTTGTACCCGGAGAACGGCAAAGCGTTTCGAATCTGGGCACTGCTGGGCTGGCTTGGGGTAGTCGTTGCGGCACTGGCCGGTGTGGCTGCGCTGCTCGACATCATGCTGCTGTAATCAACAGCCGGGCTGTTCACCAACCCTCATCACCCGGGCGCCGAACTAACGCCTCGGTCTCTTGCCGGGGCGCAATACCGGCATTTCCCGCTTTTTGCCGACACTGCCGATAATTTTTGCCAATCGGTAAGCAATTACAATAACCGCGATGATAATGAAGGCCAGAATACTGACGATCAACCACTGCTCGTGCGTCCAGCTGCCTGGACTAAGCCAAACTTCCGCCATGCAATCTCCTGATTTCCTGCTGTGTCACTTACCGCCGTTGCAGGCTGGGTTAACAGCCCCGGTGACAACGAATTATGAATGATATACCCCGGCTTCGCCAGTGCAGCACCCGGGTACACTCTGATACTCAATTTTTTTTGAAACTGGCCGCTAACAGAAAAGTAGCCGTTACGACAACGACAGGATTAATTCATGAACGCAAGCCAAGCGCTGGCCGTTGACGCCAACCAGCACGATGAAGAGCTGCCGCGCAACGTCATCAAACACGTCAGTTTTGCACTGGGTGAAGAAACCTACGCGATCAATGCTGCACGGGTAAATGAGGTGCTTCGCTACACCGAAATCACACCCGTGCCGGGCGCTCCCGGTTTCATCCTGGGCATTATCAACCTGCGCGGCAATGTTGTGACTGTCATCGACGCACGCACGGTGTTTGCCCTGCCAGGGCGCGATGTAACCTCACAGTCGCGGATTATCGTGGTCGAGGTTGAAGACTTCATCGTGGGGGTGCTGGTGGATCGAGTCGCCGCCGTCGTCGACCTCGACGAAACAGCCATGGAAATTGCCCCCAACACTGGACAGGATGCCTCAGCCAGATTCATCCAGGGTGTCTACAACCAGGAAGACCTGCTGCTGATTCTGGTTGGTTTTGACCGGATTGTTGAGTTGTTGCCAAGGTAACAGGACTGGCTGCGTGGCCCTGCAGGCCGCTCAGCCGGATGTGTAACGCAGCACTGTTGCCAGCAGGTTTTCAAGCTCCCGCAATCGCTCATCGGTATCATCCAGCTCCAGCAGTCGCTGCTTGTCGTCGGCGGGCACCGGCAACAGCTCGGCCAGTCGCCAGGCGACCTGTCGCTGATCGCGCATATCGATTTCCAGCCCCAGATTCTCCACCAGCGGGTGCACCATCAGGTCTTTCAGTAGATCCACCAGATGTGCCTGATCATCGCTGGGCTCAATCGCAGGCTGGCCCACAAAATCTGTATCAGCCCACTCGACTGTAGCCATCAGGACTTTATCTGCCCGAGGCCAGCATTCCTGCACGCGAAACTTGCGTGTGCCTTCAACCGTGATACCCAACAGGCCGTTTGGCAGCTTGTCCCAGTCTACTATGCGGGCATACGTGCCAGTGCGGTGGACCTGCTGACTGGTGCCGGCCCGGACCGTCTCCTCACCTTTTTTCAGCAGGCAGATACCAAAACCACTGTCGCTGCGCAGGCACTGGCTCACGAGGTCCAGATAGCGCTGTTCGAATATCTGCAACGGCAGTCTTCCACCCGGAAACAATACCGAGCGGAGAGGAAACAGTGGAATCAGTTCATGCTTGTCCACAGCGATTTCTCCTGTTGGCGACCAGGGCTTTAGGTCGTGGTCCGAGCACAGACTCTGGCCCTATGATTCTTCAAGCTCGGCGCCTGCTGAATTTCTCGACGCCAGCGCATTGAGCAGCAAACGGTGGATGCCACCAAATCCCCCGTTGCTCATGATGACGATATGATCACCTGCGCGCGAGTAGTTGGCCAGATAATTGACTATATCGTCCACCTGATTGAAGGCCAGTGCCGGCACGGGGCTTTCATTGACCAGTTGCTCAACATCCAGGCCAGAATTATCCGCGGCCATCCACAACACCATGTCTGCGTGTTGAGTGGATGCACCCAGCGTGCTTTGATGAACGCCAAGCTTCATGGTTGCGGAGCGTGGCTCGATGACTGCGATCAATCTGGCGCCCGGCGTGCTGCCCAGCGACTTGCGCATGCCATCGAGCGTTGTTTCGATGGCAGTTGGATGATGCGCAAAATCATCATATACATACACACCCTGTACCTCGCCAAGCAACTCCATGCGTCGTTTGACGCTCTGAAACGCCGACAGCGCCTCGCAGGCGACGCCAATATCGATACCGACGTGATAGGCGGCGGCCACCGCAGCCAGCGCATTAAAGGCGTTATGGCGCCCGGTCAGTTGCCACTCTATAACCGCCCTGCTGTTGCTGCCTTGCGGGCCGGTTCTGTGGATTTCACACACCTTGCCGTCGGGGCTGAGCAACTCGACCTGCCAGCCTATGCCCGATCGATCGGCGCGTTCCTGCCCCTGCCAGTCAAGGTACTGCACGGGCGTCCAGCACCCCTGATTGAACACCTGCTCAAGGGCCGTAATGTCACTGGGACAGACGATGAGCCCATCAGACGGCACCGTGCGCAGCAAATGGTGAAACTGTCGCTGGATAGCCGCCAGATCCGGGAAAATGTCGGCATGGTCGAACTCAAGATTATTCAGAATCAGTGTTCGGGGATGGTAATGAACAAACTTCGAGCGCTTGTCGAAGAAGGCGCTGTCATACTCATCCGCCTCGACAACAAAAAAATCACTGCCTCCGAGTCGGGCCGAGGACGGCAGATTCTTGAGAACACCACCAATCAGATAACCTGGCTGCATACCGGCAAATTCCAGAATCCATGCCAGCATGGCGCTGGTGGTGGTCTTGCCATGGGTACCAGCGACTGCCAGCACCCACTTGCCCGGCAATACATAACGGGACAGAAATTCGGGACCAGAGCAGTAAGGCAGACCGCGGTTCAGCACATACTCGACACTGGGATTGCCGCGTGACATGGCATTGCCGATGACCACCAGGTCAGGGTGCGGCTGCAGATGGCCAGGATCAAAACCCTCGTGCAAGGCGATACCCTGCTGCTCAAGCTGCGTGCTCATGGGCGGGTACACATTGGCGTCCGAGCCGCTCACCTGCATGCCCAGCTCCTTGGCCAGAATGGCCAGGCTGCCCATGAATGTGCCGCAAATACCCAGAATATGAATTCGCATAAGTGATCCTGTACGCTAATATCCCTAATGTAGCATCCTGTCGACGATCAGGATAAATCCAACAAGACAGTCATTGCCGAATGATATCGCTGACCGACTACGCGCTCGAATTGTACCAGCAACCTGAAGTCCAGGGGTGTTGCCTGTTCCTGCAGGATGAATACGGCATCGATGTGCCCTACGCACTGTTCCTTTGCTGGTACGGCGCCTGCGTGGGCGACCTGCCAGAGACTCTGGGGTCAAAGACACTGGCGCACAGTCAGTCCCTGTCGCAGCAGGTCATTCGGCCCTTGCGAGCTGCCCGTCGCTGGATGAAAGAAGGCTGGCAGGCACAGTCTGAACTGAGAGAGCGAATCAAAGCCGCAGAGCTGAAGGCCGAGCTCGCACTATTGAAAGAGCTCGAAGCAATGGCCGTACCCTGGATCGAACAGTCCACTGCCAGCGGTAGCCAGCAGTCCATCCGGAACAATCTGTGCGGCTATGGTGGTCTGTTTGCACCCGCTATCCCCGATGCCCGGTGGCAGGCGCTGCTCAGGTTTGCGCCGCAGCTCCCAGCCAGCGTTTGACCAGACCTGATTCGATATCAAACAGATCCAGCACTCGTCCCACGCTGTGGTTGATGATGTCGTCAACCGACTGCGGCCGCGCATACATGGCTGGCATGGGCGGCGCAAGAATGGCCCCCATCTGACTCGCCCTCAACAGCAATTCACAGTGCCCGGTGTGCAGAGGCGTTTCACGCGGCATCAGCACCAGTCGTCGCCGCTCCTTGAGGACCACATCGGCAGCGCGGGTGAGCAGATTATCGGCATAGCAGTTAGCAATGGCCGACAGGGTTTTGATCGAACATGGCGCGACTACCATGCCATCCGTCCGGTAGGAGCCACTGGCAATGCTGGCAGCCAGGTCTTTGACGGAATGAAACTGGTCAGCCATCGCGATTACTTCATCAGCCTGCCAGTCGGTTTCGAGACTGATATTCAGACGTGCTGAGGGTGTCATTACCAGGTGGGTTTCGACGTCGTCGGTGTTTTTTAACACTTCCAGGAGTCTGATGCCGTAAATAAGCCCGCTGGCCCCTGACATCCCTATGATCAATCGCTTCATGTAAAAATCCGAATCAGGCAGGAATCTACGATACGAGACACGCGCGGCGGCGGATTGCCAATGCGCGACACAATTTGTACCATTATGCCCCGACCCGTTCCACTTTGCATCTCGCCTCCACCGCTCACAGGAAATCCCACAGGTACAGCATGTCCAAAGCCAATCTTTTTTACGCTCAGTCCGGCGGCGTGACCGCCGTCATCAATGCCAGCGCCTGTGGCGTTATCGAAACCGCCCGCAAACACTCAGACAGGATCGGCAAAGTGTACGCCGGCATGAATGGCATCATCGGCGCACTGCGTGAAGAGTTGATCGACACCAGTAAAGAGTCCGATGCCACCATCGCGGCCCTGCGCCACACACCCGCAGGCGCATTTGGTTCCTGCCGTTACAAGCTCAAGAGCCTGGAAGACAACCGCGCGGAGTATCAGCGCCTGATGGATGTTTTCCGGGCGCACAATATCCGTTACTTCCTGTACAACGGTGGTGGCGACTCGCAGGACACCGCCAACAAGGTGTCCATGCTCAGCCTCAAAGAAGGCTTCCCGATCACCTGCATCGGCATTCCGAAGACTGTCGATAACGACCTGCCAATCACTGACAACTGTCCCGGGTTCGGATCAGTCGCCAAGTATGTCGCGGTATCAATTCGCGAAGCTGGCCTTGATGTCGCGTCTATGTGCGAAAGCTCAACAAAAGTGTTTGTGATGGAGGTAATGGGGCGCCATGCCGGATGGATTGCCGGCGCAGCAGGTCTGGCTTCAGAGCAGGAGGGTGACGCACCTCACATTATTCTGTTCCCGGAAATCGCATTCGACAAGGCAAGCTTTCTGAGACGCGTCAAACACTGCGTCAACCAGTACGGTTATTGTGCAATTGTTGTGTCAGAAGGCGCTCGTTACGACAACGGGCAGTTCCTGGCTGACGCTGGCGGCAAAGATGCCTTCGGACACACACAGCTGGGCGGCGTGGCACCGTTTATTGCCAGCATGGTCAAACAGGAACTTGGCTACAAATACCACTGGGCGGTCGCCGATTACCTGCAGCGCGCAGCACGGCATATTGCGTCGGGAACTGATGTGGCGCAGGCCTACGCTGTCGGCAAGGCTGCTGTGGAATTTGCACTGGCTGGCAAGAATGCAGTCATGCCAACTATTGTGCGCAAACCTGGTGACAAGTATGACTGGGAAATTGGCGAAGCAGCACTGGCTGACGTCGCAAACGTCGAAAAGCCAATGCCCCGAGACTACATTACAGAAGATGGTTTCGGTATCACTGAAACGGCACGCAGGTATTTCTCACCGCTGATCAAGGGTGAGGACTACCCGCCGTATAAAAACGGTCTGCCACAGTATGCACGCCTGAAATCAGTTTTGGAGAAGAAGCAGCTACCCGACTGGGAAGCGCGCTGATAATCAGGGCGCCAGCCGCTCGATATTCCAGTCTCCGCCAGCCTGCAGGGTATAAACGAAACGATCATGCAGGCGTCTCGCCCCTCCCTGCCAGAACTCGATCTGGCAGGGACGCACGCGAAACCCTCCCCAGAATTCCGGCAGCGGAATATCACCGTCCTTGAACTTTTTGGAAATCGAATCAAATTGCGCAAGCATGCTCTCGCGAGACTCCAGCACACGGCTTTGTGGTGAAGCCCAGGCGCCTAGCTGGCTTTCTCTAGGACGACTGCTGAAGTAGGCGCGGGATTCTTCCACAGATACTTTCTCGGCCACGCCACCGATGATGACCTGACGCTCAATACTAAGCCACGGAAAGTGAAGACTGACACGCGAATTGACCGCGATCTCACGGGCCTTGCGGCTCTCGTAATTTGTGAAGAACGTAAAACCACGCTCATCAACTCCCTTCAGCAATACAACACGCTGACTGGGTTGTCCGTCGCGTGGCGTGGTCGCCACCACCATCGCAGTGGGTTCCGTCTGCTCCATCCTGATGGCTTCTTCCATCCATCGCTGGAACTGTTTGATTGGGTCATCCAGCAGATCTTCGCGGGTCAGGCTGCCGCGCAAATACTCACGGCGAATCGATTGCAAATCCATTACAGCGTCTCTATTATTCCAGGTTATCGGACGAAGCGGCCATATTCCCAAACCTGATCACGACGAGTGCCGGTTGGATAGTAAAACGTGCCAGGTCCATGTTTTTCATTGGCGTAGAAACCGCCGACGTATCTCTGACCATCCGGCCATCGGTAAGTTCCCTGCCCCTGATACAGATCATCCACAAAATCACCGGTATAGTTTTCAACATTTTCACGCAGCCAGTGCTCGGAATGCTTGTTGGGATGCCAGTCTTCTATGCCAATAAAATAGGAGCCATAACCATGTCTGCGGTCATTACGCCACTGGCCTATGTACAGACGATCGCGACCATCCCAATAGGTGCCACGCCCTTCCTTGACTCCCAACACCCAGTCTCCCTCGTAGTAGGCGCGCTCAAAACGACTGATCATCCGCTCGTAGCGACCATGACCATGGAATTTGCCGTCCTGAAAGTTACCTTCATACCGATCGGTACCCAGTGTCGTGCGAATTTCCAGCGTGCCGAAACCTTCCTGGCAGTCACCATACACGCACTCACGGCTGAGCTCATCCACGCCGCTTTCCTGCGCCAGGCTGATGGCGCCCGCACTCATCAGGGTCAAGGCAAGCAGCCACTGCATGCCCTGTTTGATTGTTCCTGTCAGTCTCATAGTGTCGACTCCTGTTCTGTCAGACCGTCAATTGCCGCAGCACCGCCAGGGGACTGGTATTGACAACTCGCCGCGTGGCATTGACGCCCAGTACAGCGATAATGATGGTTCCCGCCAATGGACCGGCAAACCACACCCAATAGTGCAATCTGAAGTCCTGGCCAAATACCTGCGTCTGCAGGTAGTAAAGACTCAATTCTGCTCCTATGGTAGCAATTAAACCGGCCAACAACCCGATAAAGGCAAATTCCAGCAGCAGCGCATTCAAGATCAGCCGCCTGCCCGCACCCAGGGTTCGCAGGATCGCGTTCTCCCGAAAACGCTCATCCAGCGTGGCGTTGACACAGGCCAGCAGCACCAGCGCTCCAGACAGCAGAACCAGCACCGCAATCAGTTCAATTGCCGAGCTGACCTGCGCAATGATTGTCTGAATCTGCTCAATCAGAGCATCGACCTCAAGTACCACGATGGTCGGAAACTGCCGCAGCAGCTCGTTTAGCTGCAACTTTTCCTCGCCCTCCAGCAGTAGCGTAGACAGATAGGTAGCGCCCAGGTAGTCCAGCGTGCCTGGCGAAAATATGAAGAAGAAATTCGGCTGCATATTGTCCCAGCGAACACTGCGCATGCTGGTCACTGTTACTGTCACTTCGTCTTCACCGACACGGAATACCAGTTCGTCGCCCAGCGACACACCCAGCCGTGAAGCATAATCATCTTCAACAGACACCTGGCCGGCGATGTCCTCACCCGACCACCATTCGCCGGCGACAATCTGGTTGTCCGGAGGTAACGAATCGGTATAGGTCACCTGACGATTGATCACCCGCTCACGCTCCCCCTCTTCGCCTTCGCTCTGAGCGTCGCCGCTCTGGCCATCCTCGGGCGACATCTCATTGAGTTGTCCGCTGCGTTCGGTCAGATTCTGCTGTCCCTCATCATCGTCATCGTCCCAGGGGTTGCGGGGCGGTTCGCCGTTCACGCTGACCAGTCCGGCTGTCATCATCGGGTAAAACGCATTTGTCGCGATATCCCGCTGTGCCAGAAACGCCTCCATGCCATCTACCTGGGATTCAGTGATGTTCATCATGAAATGATTGGGGGTATTCTCGGGCAGTTGTGCCTGCCAGTCCCTGATCAGATCTGTCCGCAGCAGCGCCAGCGTTAACAGGCTCATGATGGTCAGTGAGAACACCAGCACCTGCAGCACACTCTGACGACGTCGCCGCCGCACCGCAGACATGGCCAGCATACTGGCACTGCCAGCGCGCATGCCAACCGCCGAGCCACTGCGCAGCAGGAGCAGTGACAGCAGGCCGAGAGTCACCGCGACACCCGCCACGGCAGCGACTAGAATGGCACTGATAAGCAGGTCCTGGCTGTACCAGAGAATTAACACGAGCGCACCAGCCAGACCGAGCGCATAAGGCAAGCGGGTACTCAGGTGGGAGTCATCCAGATCTTTGCGCAGCACTCGCAGCGGAGAGGTGTGCTTGAGCGCCAGCAAGGGTGGCAGGGCAAAGGCGAACAGGCAGATCAGCGCCGTCGCCGCGCCTACAGTGTAGGGCAGGAAAGACGCCTCTGGCAGCTGAATAGGAATAACTGAGGCCAGGGCTATCAGAATGGCTTCATGAACCAGCCAGCCCAGCACCGAACCCAGGACTACGGCCAGCACCAGCAGGGCTGCCAGAATAACGAAGTAAATCGCCGATATCTGCCCCGCCGTGCAGCCCATGGTTTTCAGGATGGCGGCATAGTCAAAATGCCGCTCACTATAGCGACGCGCCGTCAATGCGATGGCGATACCAGCTAGCAGCACCGCAAACAGACTGCCCAGCATCAGGAAGCTCTCGGCACGCCCCAGGGCCTCAGCCACTTCCTGACTTTCATCACGCACATCGCTTAGCCGGAAGCCGTTCTCCGGCTGAGACTGCAGCCAATCCTCGAAGGTTTCCAGTGCCACCTGGTCGCCGGCAAACAGATAGCGATAGGTCAAGCGGCTGCCAGGCTGAATGATATTGGTGGCTGGCACATCTTCCAGATGCATCAACAGTCGTGGACCGGCGTTTTCCATCATGCCGCCCTGCTGTCGATCCGGTTCCTGAACCAGAACACGGCTGACGACAAATTCTGCGTCCCCCAGATATAGGCTGTCACCCACCTCAGCACCCAGCGCTGGCAGGATGCGTGACTCCACCCAGACTTCGCCCGGTTCGGGGCCGCCCTGATCACTGACATAAGGAGGACCGAATGGCCGATCCGCCACCTGCAGCTCGCCACGCAGAGGGTAGGCATCGCTGACTGCCTTGGCAGACACCAGCATATTGCCCTGATCGGAAAATACCATGGATGCGAAGGCAACAAACTCGGCAGTCTGCAGGCCACGGGATTCCGCTTCCTGCAGCCATTCACGGGGCGGCTGCGTACGCCCGCTCAGCACGCGGTCAGCAGCCAGCATATTGGCTGACTCCTGCAACAGTGCCCGTTCAAGCCGGTCAGTAAACAGCGCGATACCACTGACTGATGTGACAGCCATGATCATGGCGAACAGCAAGAGTTTTAATTCGCCGCCGCGCCAGTCGCGCCAGAGCAGGCGCAGCGCAATGCGAATCAGGGTCAAGGGCTGCAGACCAGCGCCGTTGACGCTTTTGCTGCCTTGATCACTCATGCCGGCTGTCCTCAGTGATGTCGCCCGCCACCAGTCGGATCACTCGTTTGCAGCGCGCCGCGAGGCGGTCATCGTGAGTTACCAGAACCAGGGTCGTGGAAAATTCAGCATTCAGCGAAAACAGCAGATCAATGACCTTGGCACCGGTCGCGGTATCGAGGTTGCCCGTGGGTTCATCCGCAAACAGGATACGTGCCTCGGAGGCAAAGGCTCTGGCGATGGCGACGCGCTGCTGCTCGCCACCGGAAAGCTGGTTGGGGTAGTGATGCAGACGCGACTCCAGCCCCACACGCTGCAGCAGCCTTGCCGCTTTGCCCCGGGCATCGCTGTCATTTTTCAGCTCAATTGGCAGCATGACGTTTTCCAGCGCTGTCAGACTGGGCAGCAGCTGAAAGGACTGAAACACAAAACCAACTGACTGGCCGCGAATGATGGCCCGCTCGTCCTCGTTCATTGCCGAGAGATTTTCGCCATCCAGCAGCATGTCGCCGCTGCTGGCTGTGTCCAGACCTGCCATCAGCCCAAGTAGCGTGGATTTGCCGGAACCCGATGCGCCAACAATGGCAACTGTCTCCGCCGGCTTGATACTCAGATTGATATCCTTGAGGATAACCAGCTGGCCCTCACTGGTACTGACTTGTTTGGCCAGATGTCTGGCTTCCAGAATGGCTGTCATGCGCTGGCGTCTCCTAACCTGATTTTACGGTTCGCTCGTATCTAGAAAGCGTAATGAATACGTTGAGAGTGGCTGCCAGGTTCATTTTGCTGCCGGCAGTAACCGGACTCCCTGCATTGCAGCGATGCTGCAGAAGTCTTACTCTAGTGTTTTGCAATCGTCTTTTCACAAACGGTGTATTGTACTGACTTATGCCTGACAAATCTGTTCCTGCCTGCCGCAAGTTGTTGCGACAGGTCGCATTTTCGTGTCGATTCGTGGCTCAGGTCGCGACCCTGGCGTTCATCACAGTTTTGGCCTCTGTGCCGGCGGCTACGTGGGCAGAGTCCGAACCTGGCGTGGTGCTGGTATTCGGAGACAGCCTGAGCGCTGCGTACCGCATGGATGAGGAACAGGGCTGGGTGGCTTTGCTGCAGCAGCGCGTGGACACTAACGGCCTGGACTGGCAGGTGCAAAACGCCAGTGTCAGCGGCGAAACCACCAGTGGCGGTCTGGCGCGACTGCCTGCAGTTCTCGACAGCACGCAACCCGACATCGTGATCCTTGAACTGGGCGGCAATGACGGCCTGCGCGGCCTGCCAGTCCCCACCATTCGCGCCAATCTGCAGCAGATGATCGAATTGAGCCAGCAGGCAGGCGCACGCGTCATGCTGGTTGGCATCCAGATTCCACCCAATTATGGGCCACGCTATACGCAGCCCTTCTACGACCAGTACCAGGAACTTGCGGACCAGTACGGTACGACATTGATTCCCTTCCTGCTGGACGGCATCGCTGACCAGCCCGAGTTAATGCAGGATGACGGCATTCACCCGCGCGCTGAGGCGCAGGGCATGATTGTTGATATTGTATGGCCCGTGTTATTGCCGATGATGGAACCTGAAAGCTGACGCAACCGAAACTAAGGCCTGTTAGCTGAGTCATCAACAGTAGGCTGCACATACAGCGGGCGCTTGTCAGAAATCACCATCAGGACCACTGCGGCTATCAGGTTGCAAACCGCCATCGCCAGAAAAGCATTGTCGTAGTTGCCCGCGCGATCGTAGTAGCCGGCCGCCATCACTGGACCCAGTGCTGTCAGCGCAAACGTGAAAGGCATGGCAGTGGCGCGCACCGAACCCAGATAACGGCGCCCGAAAAAGGTTGCCCAGATGACCTCCTGCAGCGGCACCAGGCCTCCCCAGCCGACACCCATCAGCAAAAACGCGCCGTAAACCAGCATGTCGTTTTTCACCTGCACCGCCAGCACAATGATGATCAAGGAGAAGCCGGTAATGCCGGCGCCAATTGCCGCCAGTGGTCGTGCGCTATAGCGATCAATCAAAATGCCCCAGAAAGGTTTGCTGATAAACGCAGGTATGGATGTCAGTGAAATCATTGAGGCGGCGACGATGCGTGAATATCCGGCATCCGTCATGAAGGGCACGGTCTGCAGCAGCATCACTGTAATGGAAATCTGGAACAGGCCAAAGGCGACGACCAGGGTGTAAAAGCGCCCGGTGCGCATGGCCTGACGCCTTGTCATGGAGCTGGCGTAATCAAGTCTGGCTTTGTCGCCCAGTTCGGTGGCCATCTGCTCGGCAGTGTGGCCATCGGGGTTCATGCCGTAGTCTTCGGGACTGCGCCTGATGACCAGCGCCGCAGGGAATATCAGGATCGCCGCTGCGATACCAAGCACATGCCAGGCCTCACGCCAGCCCAGGGTATCCACCAGGGTAGTCGTGATCGGCGGCAGTAATACGCCGCTGAGTGAAATACCCATGGCCGCCAGTGCGACCGCACGCCCACGCTGAGTCACAAACCATTTGCCCAGTGTGACGTTGACGACCAGGTTGCCGATCATCGCCGAGCCGACAGTCAGCGCTACACCATTGATGACAATCCACTGCCCCAGCGACTGCACGCTGCCCAGCGCAAACAGTGACACCGACAGCACAACCAGACCCGCCAGAATGAAGGGACGGCCGCCCCAGCGGTCGACACCGGCTCCTATAAAAAATCCGGTAAACGCAGCAACCATCTGACCTATCGATCGCGCAGAGGTAAATTCGGCCCGCGACCAGCCAAATTCATCAATCATCGGTACCGTGAATGGGCCGATGATGTAGTTCTGCATGCCAATGGCTACAAACTGGGTAACAAAGGCCGCCAGAATTATCCAGTAGCCATAATAGACAGGCGGCTTAGGCAGCATTGCGGGTGATGGCCAGGTATCGCGCCAGGACCTCGGCCATGCCCAGCTCCAGCGATTCCACAATCAAGGCATGACCAATAGACACTTCGTGAACAAGCCCCCCCTCAAGCAGGGCCGCCAGATTCTGCAGGTTCAGATCGTGGCCTGCATTGACAGCAATGCCAGCCTCAACAGCAGCACGCGCCGTCTGGTGATAGATTTCCAGCGTCTGCTGCAGACGCTGACTGTCAGCTTTTGCAAAAACGCGGGCGTAATGTTCGGTGTAAAGCTCGATGCGATCGGCCCCGACAGCGCGGACATCCTCGACAAGCGCGGGAACAGGATCCAGGAACAGACTGCTGCGCACGCCCCAGCCCCGCAGTGTGGGCAGTACATCAGTCAACAGCCCCTTGCTGGCTCGCACATCCCAGCCGTGGTCTGAGGTCAGCTGCCCTGGCTCGTCGGGCACCAGTGTGCACTGGGCCGGTCTTATGGTTTCAATCAGCCGCATGAAACCATCAGACGGATAGCCTTCTATGTTGAACTCCACGTCCGGGCGATCCTTTAAAAACCCGGCGATATCGTGGGCGTCCTGCCGCGTGATGTGCCGCTCATCGGGTCGCGGATGTACGGTAATACCCTTTACACCAGCATCAAGAATTTTTTCAACAAATGCCAGCAGATCCGGGTAGTTGGTACCACGCGAATTTCGCAGCAGCGCAATCTTGTTTACGTTGACACTCAGCAGAGTCATGACTCAGTCTCCCAGAAAATCCGCAGCCAATCGGTGAAATGTTTCCGGCTTCTCTGCATGCAGCCAGTGTCCGGTCTGCTTGATGGTTTTTACGGTTGCCTTGGGAAACAGCTTTAATATAGCGTCTTTGTGTTCGGGCTTGATGTAGTCAGACAGATCACCGCGAATAAACAGTACAGGCCCGTCAAAAGGTCCTTCTGCAGACGGCCCGTCTCGAAGTGCCGGGTAGCTTTCTTTCAGCACCGGCAGGTTGATGCGCCATTGAAAACCACCAGCCTCACGTCGCACCAGATTTGACAGCAGGAACTGCCTGACTATTTCATCCTCCACCCACTCTGCCAGCTGCTGATCGGCCTGATTTCTTGTCTCCAGCGCTTCGGGTTGCAATGCGCAAAGCCCCTCAAAGATCTCGTCGTGTTCACCACGTTCACCGCCATACGGCACTGGCGCCACATCGGCGACGATCAGTCGATCGACCAGCGACGGCTTGCTGAGCGCCAGCTGCATGGCCACTTTGCCACCCATGGAGTGACCCAGCACACGTGCGTGATCCAGCTCCTGCTCTGACATGAAGCGGACAACATCTTCGGCCATTGCCGCGTAATCCATGGATGGCACATGAGGCGAGGCACCGTGATTACGCATGTCGAGCGCGTAAACGGTGTAATGTTCGGCGAACCTGCGGCAATGCCAGGCCCAGTTGCTGTGGCTGCCAAACAGGCCGTGAATGATGATCAACGGCTCGCCGCCTGAACCGTACTTTTTGAAGTTAAGTGCTACGCTGCTCACAAATTCTCTTTAATCCAGCTGATGACATCGTCATGGTGGGTTTTTGTTTTCACTTTGTCCATCACGTGCTGCAGTTTACCCTGCTTGTCGATGATGTAGGTCTGTCGCAGTATTCCCATATACTCACGGCCCATGAACTTCTTCAGACCCCAGGCACCGTATTTCTCGGCGATGGCATGATCCTCATCTGACAGCAGGGTGAAGTTCAGTTCTTCCTTGTCGATGAACTTCTGCAAGCGGGCAACCGGGTCAGGCGACACGCCCAGCACCACGGTATCCAGCGCATCAAGCTCACTCTGGCTGTCACGCAGTCCACACGCCTGAACCGTGCAGCCCGGCGTCATGGCCTTTGGATAGAAATACAGCACTACATTCTTTTTGCCCTTAAAATCAGCCAGCGACACTGGCTCCCCGCGCTGATCAAGCAGTTTGAAGGCTGGCGCCTGCTTGCCTGTCTGCGGCAACTGAGGTCTGTTTGCTGTCTTGGTGTCAGATGTACTCATGGACATGCTCCCTTTAAAAACAATACATTATAGCGTTACGATAGACAGTCGTCATGGCGGGCGGCGGATTGTTGATAAAGACCCAACACCTGCAGGAGTAATTTGTGACAAGTCCTTACCGATCCATCGTGGTGCTGACGGGCGCTGGTATATCTGCTGAATCCGGTATCCAGACGTTTCGCGCCTCTGATGGCCTCTGGGAAAATCATCGTCTCGAGGATGTGGCAACTCCTGAGGGTTTTGCCAGCAACCCTGTGGCCGTCCACCAGTTTTACAATGGTCGGCGACATCAGCTGCAACAGCCTCATATCAGACCCAATCCTGCTCACTCCGCACTCGCACGGCTGGAATACGAGATGAGCCAGCGGCCAGACCACAAATTCCTGCTGGTCACCCAGAATATCGATAATCTGCATGAGCGCGCAGGCAGCCGCGAACTGGTTCACATGCATGGTGAGCTGCTCAAGATCCGCTGCGCAGAGAGCGGGCTGGTTTTCGATCATCGCGATAATCTTCAGGTCGGCGACGAATGCCGTTGCTGCCGGGTGCCCGGCAACCTGCGGCCACACGTCGTGTGGTTCGGTGAAATGCCGCTGGAAATGCCACGTATTACCCGCGCGCTTGACGAGTGTGATCTGTTTATGTCGATTGGCACCTCGGGCAATGTCTATCCTGCAGCCGGGTTCTATGAAAACGCCAAGTCATCGGGTGCACACACAGTAGAATTGAATCTTGATCCTACTGAATCGCATTTTGATGAGCATATTTACGGTCAGGCCAGCGAGATCGTGCCTGCTTTTGTGGACCGGGTAATCCGGCAACTTGACCCGCTTACTTTTTAGCGCCGTCTGTCACAGCTTCCAGCAAACGATGCAACTGCGGGGGCATCCACGGACGACCTCTTGCATTCACCGCTGTTGTAATGATGCGTGCTTTCACCATTACTTCCTGTGAGTCGGAGCGGCGAATCTGCTGATCAAATACCATACGCACCCGCCCGCTGAGTGAGGGACTGACGGTCACAATGAACTGGTCTCCACTGCGTAATGGGCGCAGGTAATCAATTTCCGCTCGGGCAACAACCACAATGACCCCTTCCGCGGTCAGCTGCGCAAAGTCGAGATCTGCTGTCTTGAGGAATTCGTGCCGGGCATGCTCGAGGTAATGCTGATACACGGCATTATTGACGATACCCTGCATATCACATTCGTAATCGCGCACCGCCATGGGACATTCAAAAACTGGAGAGCTGGACATGATACCTTCCATTCGTGTTGCTATCGGCCATCTACTGTCAGCAAGGTCTGTTATGATGGCAGTTTGATTCAGAAGAAAGCTTGGCACCGGACCGTGAATAATACAAGCAATGGCAGACCCGTAACATCTTCACAATCCGCCTGGAGCCATTACTGGCGCAGAGGCCACCTGCACTCCTGCCCGGGAGCGTTTCAGGGTAACTACGAAGACAGCATCAGGGAGTTCTGGCACAGCACCTTTGCGGAGCTCGGCGAGCACAGCAAGGTTCTGGACATTGGCACAGGCAACGGCGCTATAGCTCGCCTGGCGCTGGACTTTGCGGCGAGTCGCAGCTTCAGCTGGCAGATTGAAGGTATCGATGCTGCTGACATACAGTCCGCCGATACGCCAATAAACTCGGGCCAGTGCGCACTGACACTTAGAGGCAATCAGTCAAGCGAGCACCTCGATCATGCTGATGACAGCGTGAACCTCGTCACAAGCCAGTATGCCATCGAGTATACCCGTGTCGACCTGTCACTTGCCCAGGTGGCCCGGGTATTGGTGCCAGGTGGCATCGCAGCATTTATTGTGCACCACACAGACGCCAATATCGTTACGGTCAGCCGCAACGAGCTGGCCTTCTTCGACTATTTTTATCAACAGTTGAACTTGTTTGACGATTCTCGGGCGCTGATTCAGCACTTTGATAAAACAGGGCTGATCAGCAACCCTGCGCTGATTGCCACTGATCCAAACGCTAAAGAAATCATGCAGCGCATTCAGCGCCAGCTGAGCAGCATCACCGACTTTAGCCATACACACCCTGACTGTGGTTTTGCCCGCGATATTGGCACTCAGTTCGCGATCACACTGAACGCCATCCCTCGCGCCGGGCGAGCGAACACGGAGCATGTACTGCAAGTACTGGAACAGGAGATGGCTGCGCACTCAGCACGAATTCAAGCCAACATTGACGCAGCTCACGATGAGCAGGCGATTTCAAAGCTGATTCAGACCGCGGCTCAATCAGGTCTGGAAAACCTGTCGCATTCTCCGCTGCATAGAAGTTCCGGCGAACTTCTGGGCTGGGCGCTGCGTTTCAGGTGCGCTGGGTAAACCAGCAGTTGCTGGCAACCGTAATGCGTACATCCTTGCCAAGGAACGGCGCCACTTCATGTACCAGGTAGGAAGGAAAAATAACCAGCTGGCCTGCTGCCAGACGCATGGAGTAGTGCCCAAAGTTATAGGGAACCTGCAGCCTGGCATTGGCCGGATCCAGAAACATGTTTGATCCAGGCCTGTGATCAAGAAAACGCAACACACCACTGTCTCTTCTATCCGCCACTTCTTCCCCGGGCGTCACACAATAAACGGCTGACCAGGATGCCATTGGATGGTTGTGCGCCACGAACGAGCCACCAAACCGGGTGACATGGAACCAGGTGTGATTGTGAATATTGAACTGCCGCATCTGCTCCGCCGAATAACCATTGAGCTGTGCCACGACCTCAGCAATGGACTCCATCATGAAACCACGCAAAGTCTGCACGCAGGGCTCTGGCCAGCGAAACATATCGAAGTTGCTTTCGAACACTTCACGCTGCGGGATGTGGGTCGGATTCGGATTGCGGTACGGTTCGGCTTCACGTTGCAAAATCAGCTGCGCAAGTTCCTGGTTGAGACCCTCAGCTTGGTGCAGGGAGCGCGTGGCGACCGGCGAAGCAAACAGCGGTCTGGTTTCCAGTTGGCTGGCGTTCATTAATCTCTCCATCATGTCATCGATCGGTCGCTCACTTATTCGCTGGATAATAGCGTTTGTGCGCGATGCCTGTCATCAGGCATAAAAAAACCACCGCCTGCACGAAGCGGGCGGTGGTTTTTGGGGCTGCTTTACAACAGCTCTACCTTATCTGAAGTATCAGAAGCGGTAAGAAGCGGTCACAAAGTAGCGACGACCCAGCACGTCGTACACTGACGGATCAGTGTTGGCCTGGATGCCAGCACGTGAGTCAGATGTATAGATCGGTGGCGCCTTGTCGAACAGGTTGTTGATACCTGCTGTCAGACTCAGACCTTCCACATTGCTGGGGTTCCAGGTACCCGTCAAACGATGGTACGTGTAGGAACCAACGGTTGGTACGATACCGTTGGCCACAGGCGAACGGGGGGCGTCCGAGTTAACCACATCCATGCCTTCAATGAAGTTCATGGTCCACTGAACACTATAGTCACCCAGCGCGTAGCCAGTCGACAGACGTGCCTTGTTCTCTGGCAGCGTTTCAGCAACGATGATACCAATCGTTCCTTCCTGATCAGTCAGCGGAGCTGAAGGGTCTTCCTGCTGCTGCCACTTCAGAAGGTGAGTCCAGGCCAGGTTGGCGGTGATTTCGCCAGGGCCAAACTGCATCGCGCCATCCACCTGCAGGTCGATACCGTCGATGTTCATCTTGCCCAGGTTCTGGTCAGTTGCTCGAACGTTTTCAGCGACACCAGATGTGCTGCGCTCGAAGAACGAACACCACTGATTGCTGGGGCTGAACGTTGGGTTGGAGTCCTGCGCATTAAAGCAGCGAGACACGATTGATGACGCACCAACACTGCCAATACGCTCAGTGATCTCGTAGCGGAACCAGTCCACTGCAACACGCAGATTCACGTCCTGAATATCAGGCGTCCATACGGAACCCAATGTGTAGGTATCGGCTTCTTCCGGCGCGAGGTCCGGGTTACCACCGGTCAGAGCACGAACCTGGCTGTTACCCTGCGGGAAGTTGGCGGGGGCGCCCTGAGCCGCACACAGCGCGTTGACCTGCGAAGCGTTTGGACCAGTACGCTCGGCACTGCCGTTCCAGCATGGATCGGTGTAGGACGGGAAGCCTTCGTTCTGCGGACGGAACAGCTGACTGACGTTAGGTGCTGCAATCGCCTTGTTGTAAGAACCACGCAGTTTCAACTGATCAATCGGCTCGTAGTCCAGACCCAGTGAGTAGGTGTCTACGCCACCGGCCAGGTTGTAGTCAGAATGACGCGCCGCACCGTTCAGACCCAGGTAGTTAGCCATGGGCGCACCGCTCAACAGCGGAGCATCAAATTCAACGAAGAATTCCTTCACATCGATGGCGCCTGTTGTCGGCTGCTGGGCGTTGAAGCCTACTACGTCACCGCTGGCCAGGAACTGGTCAGGTTTGAAATCCGCAACGTTTTCACGGTATTCCACACCCAGTGCCACCTGGAAGGTACCTGCTGGCAGCTCGAACACGCCACCGGTCATGGTGGCACCCGCCATGGTGTTGGTCAGCACAGTGGTGTTCTGTGCCTGAACAGCGATAGCGGCGGCACAGGCGTCAGAGATCTGGCCCAGACCGAAGGGATTCAAACCGCCACAGCCCAGTGGATCCGGATTCGCTGCAGTCGCGTTATAGGCGCGGTTCAGCGCAGAGCGCGAGACGTTGCCGGTCTGGATCTCTGTGCGCTGTGTACGACCCCAGCTGCCCCAGATATCCCAGTTCCAGGTGTAATCGCTCAACTGGAAGTCACCACGGGTACCGTAGATCATCTGCAGTACGTCGTAGTTGTTGTCACCATTACGTCCACCAACTTCCGTAGTACGTTTGAACAACGTGAAGGGGGCAGTCGGATTTGGGCGTGATGCCAGAATGGTACGCAGATCCTGCGGGATGAACGGGTTGGTGACCGGCATGGTTGAACCAACACCAGAGGTGATTGGTGTCGCTGCCAGCTCCTGCGCCGCATTGTAGGTCGTATAGCTCATCTTGGCATAGGCTTCGACATTGTCAGCCAGCTCATAGTGGCCGAAGGCCGCAACCTGGCGACGCTCAAGGGGCAGCTGCAGGTAGTTCACTGGCGAGTAGTTATAGCTGTAGCTGGCCGGGTTAAAGCCAGGATCACTGGTATCACCCTTGTAGTTAACCGTGCCAGTACGTGAGAACAACGTGCCATCAGTATTGAAACCAATGTAGTCAGTGTTCGGCACACGGCCGGCGCCGAAAACCGAGTTGTAAGCGGCTTGGGACGGCGCGTTCGCACCAGCTGGGACGAAGAAGCCATCAGGGATTGCCACAGAACCCAGTGGGTTCAGGGATGGCCCCAGCGCAACCGCTGAGAATTCACGATCACCCGCGAATACGGCTTCACGATCGTCGTAGCTCATGTACATGACCGCGTTACCTCGACCACCGTCGAAGTTACCGCCCATGGTCAGGCTGATGGTCTGTGTGGTGCCATCACTTTCGCCAGTCTGTGCGTAAGTGGACTGAACCTGCACACCTTCAAAATCCTGACGCAGCTTGATGTTCACAACGCCAGCAATAGCGTCGGAACCGTAGACCGCAGAACCACCACCGGTCACGATCTCAACGCTCTCAATCAGACCAGAGGGCACTGTATTCAGGTCGATGATGCCAGAGACGTTAGAAGGCTGCAGACGGATTCCATCCATCAGCACCAGCGTGCGGCTACTGCCCAGACCACGCAGGTCAACTTGTGCCTGACCACCGTTAGACGGGTTGTTGGACGTTGTGGTGATTGTTGGAACCAGCTGTGGCAGCTCGTTCAGTACCTGTTCGATCTGTGGTGTACCAGCGTCCTGGATGGAGCTGGAATCCAGCGTGAATACCGGGCTGGTGCCTTCAAAGTCACGACGGACAATACGGCTACCGGTAACGGTGATCTCTTCGATCTGCTCTTCGGCCTGTTGTGCCTGAGCAGTGGAGAATACTCCAGCGCCTACAGCATACACACCCGACAGCATCGCGAATTTGATCGCACGGCTGAGTTTGTAGTTCTTGTTCATAGTTATCCCACCTTAAAGATAGATTTATTCAACACAAAAACGCCCGTCCCGTGTTCAGGGGGAGAGGTTCCTGCGTCATCTTTTGGTTGTCATTTCAAACACTTATATTTTTGTTTTTGGTCAACTTCTTCGGCACAAAGCAGAAAAAAGTTGCGTAACGCCGGAAGTATTATCTGAACACATTCACAAAAGCAACGATTAATATCGCAAAAGTTACAGTTTTGTATAAAAAGTGTAACAGCACGTGTCGTTCACACGTCGAAATGCGACTTAAGAAACTCAATCACGAGGTGCGTTGCAGGCGAAGTAAGGACTGCGCAGTCAGCAGAATGAAGTCAACAATGGGGCAAAAGGCTGCATGAAAGCTCTTCTCCAGGAAAATATCATTCCTGGGTCTGAATGATTCCGGCGCGTACCAGGGCATCATGCAACGGTGTCAGTTCAGGCACATAATTGCGCCACACCTGGACTGATTGTTTATGAATCGGTGCACGCACCTGGTTGGCACTGGCAGAGCGAACGATACCGCCTCGGCCCGACGTGTTAAGCACATCTTCTTTCCAAGGCAGATTCAGCCACTCAAAAAGCTTCTCGCTCTGTGCCGGTGGCGCGGAGACCAGGTCATCGTAATAGATTTGATAAATTTGATCTGGAAACATTGCCGCCCAGTACGCCATGACCTTTTCGTACAGCGAATAAAAATGAGCGATATCGTCAAGGCGGTACGACCACGGTGCTGCGGCTGCAAAGATATGACGAAAATTTCCCAGGCCCGCGTCCATTGGGTGCTTTTTTATATGGATTATCTGAGCCTCGGGCATTGCGCTCAAAATCAGCCCACTAAACAAAAAATTGAACGGGTTTTTGTCGCAGGGTCGACGGCTGGAAGCGTCCCGCGACGCTATTCGATCCTGGTAGGCCTTCCCGATTAATTGCCAGTCTAGCCGCTCGACTGCATCGCGCTTGATGGCAAATGGCATGGGAGTAACAGGCAACCCCTGATGCATCTGCAATAAGACTTCAAAGTCCCTTAATTCACCTAAGGCTGCAACTTTTCCAGAATTCACCAAAATTCGTTCAAGAAGTGTGGTTCCGGATCTTGGCAAACCGACAATAAAGATCGGTGCCTTGTCGACCAGTTCAGGACGTGTATCTGACCTGCCGCCAGGTTCAATCAGTTTCATGATCTGATCAGCGAATACCTGCCACTCATCAGGCCTGTATTTTACAGTCGCGCACTTCAGATCATTCGCCCGCTGCCAGCAACTAAACGCGTCCGTAAAGCTCCGATGCGCGTGGTGCAATCGCCCCAAGGCCTGGAGAGCATAGACTGCATCATTCGAGGCCCGTGGTCTCTGGCTGGCAATAGCCTTCTCAAGCTCTTGCTGGCTGATTTTTCCGGGGTCAATATCCTGAATTAGATTAAGAACCCTACCTACGAAATCCGGGTCCTGTCTGATTTTTTCCAGCGCCTCCAGAGCCTGATCAGACTCACCCAAGACTGAGAGGGCGAGCCCTTGCATGTAGCGATAATGCGGATTGGCCGGATTACTGCCAAGAAGACGCTCGTACAGTTGCAATGCCACTGTCCATTCATCGATTGCGACGGCACATGACGCCAGGGTGCCGAACGCCCACTCATTGTCAGCCTCAATGCTGATGGCATCGTTGATCAGCCGCGAAATCAGTCGGTGATCGGCATAGGGAATCAAACAGCGGGCATATTGTGCTATCGCGAAAAGTGCAACCGGCTGCAGCAGCCAGGCTTTTTCTGCGGCATCTCGCGCTTTTTGCGTATCCCCTGAGAGGCGACACGCCTCACTGAATGATAACCAGCCATGCTGACTGTCTGGGTGTTGACCCACCAAGCTGGTGCCCAGTTCAATCGCCAGCGACAGCTTGCCTGCGTTAAGTGCGCCGTCCAGATTCATCAGCATGTCGTTTAAACTACTCATGTGGTTCATTGTCCCATTTTTTTTTATTTATCACAGCCAAAAAAAAACCAGCCTTTGCAGGCTGGTTTTTTTTACTGCCACATGAGTGGGCGGTTTACGACCGATTAGAAGCGGAAGCTTACTCGACCATAGTAGAAGCGACCACGAGTCTCGTAGGTACGCGGGTCGGTATTGTCATTGAAACCCGAGTATGCAAACGGCGGTTGCTCGTCTGTCAGGTTCTCAATACCCAGCGTAAAGCGAGTATTGTAGGACTCCAGATCGTAGCTTGCCTGTATGCTGTGAGTCAGCTGCTCTTCCACAACATTTTCCTCATTGCCGACGTGGAACCACTTCACCAGAGGCTCAGTCACTTCACCGATATAACGCGCAGTGTAGTTCACCGCCCACTGGTTGTACGACCAGTCAGTGGTGAAGTTCCAGCGCCACTCAGGGAAGTTACCATCGTGGTTATCTTCGAATCGACCTGCGTGAGGAATAATTGAGCCATCCGCCATGCGCTTGTCGTACTCGATCAGGTGAATCACATCCAGACCCAGGTCCACGCTGCCGTAGCGCTCTGTATCAAGTGCGTATCGTGTTGACAGGTCAACACCAGCGGCATCCGTTCCACCCACGTTGATGTTCAGGTTTCGAATCAGCTTGACATCACCGACTGTTGCGCCACTGCCTGGGCCCCATCGCTCGATCAGCTCACAGTATTGACCGCTTTGCTGACAGCTATCCAGAATCAACTGTGGTCCCAACGTTGAGATTGCACCGTCGATCTCAGTTTCCCAGTAGTCTAGGGTGAAAGACAGATCCTGGAGCCAGCTGGGCTGGTAGACGAAGCCAGCTGTCAGGATATCCGCTTCTTCAGGCTGCAGTGCAGTGCTGCCACCATACAGTGTCGGCAACTGGATCAGACCTGTATTGTCGTAACCACCGGCTGGCACACCATCTGCCACACAGAACTGTGATGGGTTGGCCGCACAGGGGTCGCTGACTTGAGGGTAGCCGGTTGACTGGCCATCAAACAGCTCTGGCACTGAAGGTGCCCGGAACGCTTCCGAGACTGTGGCACGCAAGGTCAGCTCATCGTTAACTGTCCAGCGCAGGCCCAGCTTGGAGTTGGTGGTGCTACCAAACGTATTGTAGTCCGAATAACGTGACGCAACACTTAGCTCCAGGTTATCAATACCAGTGACACCTGCGACAAGCGGTACGGCAAATTCCACATAGGCTTCATCGACATTGTAGCCGCCTCGGGTCGCCAGTGCAGAGCCAGCAGTCGACACACCGAGCAACTGCAATGAGTCGGGTTGCGAGAAACCACTGACTTTGCGGCGCTCCAGACCGACCGCCATGCCCAGCTCACCCGCCGGCAAATCCATCACAGGGCCTGAGGCGTTGAACTGGACACCTGAAATGTCGTTGCCACCCAGTGTCATGGACACGTAATTGCCTGAAATGTACTGCAACATTTCGTCAGTTATCGCGTTTTCAGTGCCAGGCTGGCCGAAAACGTTAAGCGGCACACAACCGTCGATCACACCGCTTTCGGTACCGTCAGTACTACAGAACAGGTTTCCGGAGGCGTCCATGTACGTTGGGCCGACAGCTTCAGCAACACGCTCCAGCTGGAAATAACCCACATCCAGCACGCTGGCGTCGTTTTCACCGTAGAATGCTGAGGCATCCCAGAACCAGGTTCCGACCTCCCCGCTGAGAGCCAGTGTGATCTGGTGTGTATTGGTTTCATGAATCTGATCGCGACCTCCGGTCTCGACCATACGACGGCGCCAGTCCGTCAGCGTCATGGTTTCGCCAGTGACACTGTGCTTGGGCCCCTGCGTGATGTTGTAGTGGTTCAGAGCGGAGTAAGGCGCGGCAGTTCCGAAAAATGCCAGCGGCGCCAGGGGCTCTGGAGCAATCAGTCGCTGCGACGACCGATGCGTGTACATCATCTCGGCACTCGCCTCGACGTTACGAATCGCACCAAAGTCACCCAGGTTGTAGTTTGCAAAGCCACTCAGGCCCCATCGCTCATTGGGAGTCTGGGTGTAGTTGGCTGGGGCGTAGTTGTAGGGGTCAGTAGCGCCACTGTACGGCCTCCAGCCACCAAATTCCGGACCTCGAGTGTAGCGGACGCCGTCACCGCCGACTGATGTCGGGCTGACATGGTTACCCCAAGGTGTTGCTGATGATCCACCAGGTACCTGGCCGGTCGGATCCCAGTATGGGTGATACCAGATCTCTTCTTTCGAGTAATCGCGATCGCCTGCCCAGATTGGCTTCTGATCTGCGAAATAGCCAGATACAACAAAATTGCCGCGATCGCTGGAAGTACCCAGATTGAAGTCTACCGTAGTCTGGTCACCGTCATTCTCACTGGTGACGCCTGTCTGCACATTCAGTTCCGCGCCTGTGTAATCCTGACGAGTAATGATGTTGACGACACCTGCCACCGCATCAGAGCCGTACACGGCTGATGCGCCATCTTTGAGCACTTCAACGCGCTCGATCATGCTCGGCGGGATGTTGTTCAGGTCAACGACACTGTTGGCACCGAGACCGGACGCCACAGCACGGCGACCATTAATCAGGACCAGCGTGCGCTCGGAACCCAATCCGCGTAGCGAGAAGTTGACGGCACCCGAGCCGCCATTATTGACACCAGTGTTCACAGCGGCGCCTGCAGAGAACGGCATTCTTTGCAGAATATCGCCAATACTTACCTGGCTTTGGGTTTCTATCATGCTTCGGTCAATGACGCTGACCGGGTTAAACCCTTCAAGGTCAGCTCGTCGAATACGGGAACCTGTCACAACCACTTCTTCGAGTGTTTCCGCAGCTTCCTGCGCCAACGCTGAGGTAGGCAAGATTGCTGCACTACCCAAACCCAGCACACTGGCAACAGCCAGTGAGAGTGTATTTCTTTTCATAAATATCCCCTAAACAATAGCAGTTTTCGCGCCAATCTGTAGAAGCATAGAGTACGTGTGACAAGCTTTTAACGACTCGTGTACATATCCAATTTACTATCGAACATGTCGCGAGAAATTCAAAACGAGCCACTTATGACTTGCTCAATGGAGCTTTTACATGAGATGTAAAACTGAGATTACCGCAATATTTTCTACTTTTTAGTTCATCTTAGAATGCGCAAGTTACTCATCAAAAATCGGATAAGCAAAAAACGACAACGAGACAGTTTTAACTGAACGCATTCAGAAAATCAACGAAAAATGTCCAAATAATGGCAAATTTGTAACTTATTTGTGACGACTCGTGACATTGCTGTAAAAGATTACGAGAAAATCTTTGACGGATGGGGCTCTGCGTTTTTTGAATTAGCTGCAATATTCAAAGCTAGAGTTAATGCTGAGGGGTAAATCTAGATTGGTGCCGACACCAGGAGTCGAACCCGGGACCTACTGATTACAAGTCAGTTGCTCTACCACAGCTGAGCTATGTCGGCGTTACAGTGTTATCTGTATAGGGCGCGCATCCTACCAACGAATCAGAATTTGATCAACATTTTTTTGTACGTGGTAAAGCAATTGATCAGCAATGGGGAATCCGCTAAGTTAAGGCAATCCGCAGCCGTTGAGACTCGTCATTCATGACACGGAATACTCCAGAGGATAACCCCGCCGGGATTCACCAACAGTTGTCGAGCCACCAGGCATTTCTGGCAAGCTCCCCCGACCAGCTGGCTTCGCTATTCCTCAAAGACCCTGAACGAACGAACAAACTCACATTTGCCTGCGGGCCCATGCGGGTTGATCTGTCCAAGAACCTGCTCGATGCGCGGGCCCTGCAGTTACTCCTGTCATTGGCAGAACAGCACGAACTGCCAGCCAGACGCCAGGCCCTGCTGGATGGTGAAACCGTCAATACCACTGAGCGACGCGCCGCCCTGCACACAGCGCTGCGTGGTTATCGCGCCGCCAATCAGCCAGAGACCGGCCGTGAAGTGGAGAAGGTACTGGGGCAGATGCAGTCCTTTGTCGAGCAAATCCATTCGGGAAAGTGGCACGGCTCATCGGGCAAAAAAATAAGCGACGTAGTCAACATTGGTATCGGCGGGTCCGACCTCGGTCCGGCCATGGTCACAGCTGCGCTCCGACGGGAACATCATCCATCGTTACGCTGTCACTTTGTGTCCAATATCGATCCGGCACATTTGCAGGCCTGTCTGGCCACCCTGAATCCTGCCAGCACCCTGTTTATCGTTGCTTCAAAATCATTCAGCACTCTGGAGACACTCAACAACGCCCTGTTCGCGAGACAGTGGCTATTGGCTGACGATGCAGATGCCGATGTATCCCGTCACTTTGTCGCCGTCAGCAGCAACATCAAGGCTGCGACTGAGTTCGGCATAGCAGCGTCAAACATCTTCCCGATGTGGGACTGGGTGGGTGGCCGCTTTTCACTGTGGTCCGCGATCGGGCTGCCGATTGCGCTGGCAACCAGCATGGCCACATTTCGACAGTTGCTTAGCGGCGCCGCACTGATGGACCAGCATTTTGCAGACACTCCGCTCGAGCAGAATATCCCTGTACTGATGGGCCTGCTGACTGTCTGGTACCGCAACTACTGGAATGCCGGATCTCACGTGGTGCTGCCATACGCGCAGGACCTGGCCATGTTGCCCGGTTATCTGCAGCAGCTGGACATGGAAAGCCTGGGCAAGTCGGTTGACCTCGCCGGCAATGTATTGGCCCTGCAAAGCGGCCCGGTGATCTGGGGCAGTGCCGGTACCAATGGACAGCACTCCTTTCATCAGTTGCTGCATCAGGGTACGCAGATGATCCCTGCAGACTTTATTGCTGTGGCGCAGGCCGACACACAGGCGTCGGAGCAGGCCCAGACCCAGCACCAATACCTGCTGGCCAACTGCTTCAGTCAGAGCCGCGCGCTGATGTGCGGCAAAACGCTTGCACAGGCCGAGCAGGAGCTAATCAAGCAGGGGCTGTCTGCCGCCGAGGCAGCCAGACTGGCGCCCCATAAACGGGTACCAGGCAACCGACCCAGTACGACCATTGTGCTGGAAAAACTTAATGCCTTCAGCCTGGGTTGCCTGCTGGCCGCCTACGAGCACAAAGTGTTTGTGCAAAGTGTCATCTGGAATATCAACGCATTTGATCAGTGGGGTGTCGAGATTGGCAAACAGCTTTGCACGCCTTTGTTCGATGCGCTGCAGTCCGGTGCCGGCTCGTCCGAACTGGATGCGTCCAGTGCTGCATTAGTGGCATACTGCCGTCAGCAGGCCTGCGGCGGAGTTAAGGATTGAGCAAGTCAGACGTATTCCACAACAAGATCATAGTCGGCAGCGAGGAATGGTGCGCCATGCCTGCGCTTGGGATCCCGGCGACCAAGGCGCGAGTCGACTCCGGCGCCAAGACATCCTCGCTGCACGCCTTTAATATTCGTCCGTTTTTCAAGGGTGGCCAGCCCTGGGTGAGCTTTGAGGTACACCCTCTGCAGAACAATCGGCGCACCATTATCCGATGCGAGGCGGAAGTGGTGGACAAACGCATCGTCAAAAGCTCAAGTGGCATTGGCGAAAAACGCTATGTCATTCAGACTGAACTGCAGCTGCATGGGCAATCCTGGCCAGTTGAGCTTACGCTGACCAATCGCGACTCCATGGGCTACCGAATGCTGCTGGGACGCCAGGCCATGCACGGGCGTATTCTGGTAGACCCGGCGGCCAGCTTTCTGTGCGGGCGCATCGCCAGCCAGCAGATCGAGGAACTGTACCAGGCGCATTCACGCACTCCATCAGGCTTGCGTATTGGACTGCTGGCCAGCAATCCTGAACTGGCCAGTAATCAGCGCATCCTGGAAGCCGGAGAAGAGCGTGGCCACCGCATCCGGCTTTACGATGTGCGACAGTGCTACATGAAGCTGGATGCCGAGCACCCCGAAATACACTATCGTGGCGGCAAGTTGCTGAACAAACTGGATGCCGTCATTCCCCGCATCCGACCGGACCTGACGTTTTACGGCTGTGCGCTGGTGCGACAGTTTGAAAGCCTCGGCATCTATTCTTTGAATAGTGCAGAAGCGATTGCCCACTCACGCGACAAGCTTTATTCCCTGCAGCACCTGTTACAGAACGGGCTGCCCATCCCGACCACCGGCTTCGCTGACAGCCCGCTGGATACCGATGAGCTCATTGACATGGTCAATGGCGCCCCGCTGATCGTCAAACTGCTCGAGGGGCCGGAGCGACGCGGCGTTGTGCTGGCTGAATCACGCACGGCTGGCGAAAGCCTGATCAACGCCTTTAAATCGCTGCAGGCGAATCTGCTGGTTCAGGAATACATTCGCGAATCCGAGGGCAAATCTCTGCGGCTGCTGGTTGTCGACGGAAAAGTTGTCTGTGCGGTCGAGCGCCAGGGCATTCCGGGGCAGTTTCGCCACAAAAAACAACTGGCGCGTCAGACAGTGGCCCGCATCAGCACCGAAGAGCGCCGCCTCGCCATCAAGGCCGCACGCAGCATAGGCCTGAAAGTCGCTGGCGTGGATATGCTGCGCTCCCGCAAAGGACCATTGATACTGGAGATCACTAGCTCACCAGCACTGGCAGACCTGGAAGAGGTATGTGGCAAGGATCTGGCCGGCGCCATGGTCAGCGCAGTTGAAAAACAGTTGGGATGGAAGCGCCAGCTAGCCAGCTCTGTGAAGTCTGAAGGGTGAACAGGCCGCGCCCATGATCACCCTGCACTTTAAAAAAGCAGACCCCAAAGATATGGACTGGGCCTACCAGCTGTTTCGCACCGTTATGAGACAGTACATTGCGGACACCTGGGGCTGGGACGAACTGTTTCAGCGCCACAGTTTCGAAGAGAATATTCCCGCATCCAGCTTTACCATGATCAGCCACAATGACAAGGATATTGGTGGCTACAGCCTGAAATCTGAGGCTGATTATCTTCGACTGGAAATGCTGTTGATCCACCCCGACTGGCAACGCAATGGGGTTGGCACAGCCGTGATGGAAAAACTGTTCTCTGCCAGTCAGCAGCAACAGAAAGTGTTGCGCCTGAACGTCCTCAAGGCCAACCCTGCCTACAATTTCTATCTCAAGCTGGGGCTGGCCATAGAGTCTGAAGACCGTTATCGATACAGGATGCTGTACACGCCTTAAAACAGCGCCAGCAACTCCTGCGTCTTTTGTCGCATCAACTCAGGATCACCACGCGACTCCACGTTCAGTCGCACTACCGGCTCCGTGTTGGACATGCGCAAATTGAAGCGCCAGTCAGCGAAGGCCACACTCAAACCATCGGTGTGGTCTATCGACACAGCGTCTTTGCCGTATCTGTCCTCGACCTGGTTCAACAGAAATGCTGCGTCTTCCACCTGCCGGTTAATTTCGCCACTGGCAGGGAACGCGGCCTGTCGTTCGGCTACCAGATCGGACAGCGGTTTGCCGGTCTGGGACATTAGTTCTGTGACCAGCAGCCACGGGATCATGCCACTGTCGCAGTAGGCAAAGTCCCTGAAATAATGATGCGCGCTCATTTCGCCGCCATACACAGCATCTTCCTTGCGCATGCGCTCCTTGATGAAGGCATGGCCGGTCTTGCACTGAATGGCGCGCCCGCCCATCGACTCGCAGATTTCCTGGGTATTCCAGGTCAGACGCGGGTCGTGGATGATGGCAGACCCAGGCTGTTTGCTCAGGAAGCTTTGCGCCAGCAGACCCACAATGTAGTAACCCTCGACAAAGTAACCCGTCTCATCAAAGAAGAAGCAGCGATCAAAGTCGCCGTCCCAGGCAATACCCAGATCGGCCCCATTTTCGCGAATCGCTTCGATGGTCGGCGCGCGGTTCTCCTCCAGCAGAGGGTTGGGCACGCCATTGGGAAAATGGCCGTCAGGCTGGTGATGAACCCGAATCAGCTCAAAAGGCAGCTTTTTTGCCAGCGCATCGACCACGGGTCCAGCACCGCCATTGCCTGCATTGACTACCAGCTTAAGCGGCCGCAGCTCACCGACATTGATGTAGGACAGCAGATGCTCGATGTAGGCAGGACGGGTATCCTGCTGTGTTACCGAACCTGTGCGCGCTGCCGGGGCAAAGTTGCCAGCCTCGGCGAGTCGCCGGATATCGTTAAGTCCGGTATCACCGCTGATGGGGCGAGATTCCTCGCGCACCAGCTTCATACCGTTGTAATCCATTGGGTTGTGACTGGCCGTCACCACAATACCGCCGCCTGCCTTCAGGTGAGAGGTCGCAAAGTACACTTCCTCTGTGCCGCACTGCCCGATATCGATCACATCAACACCACCCTCTGTCAGCCCGCGCGTCAGGGCGTCGCACAGGCTGCGGCTGCTCAAGCGGATGTCATGCCCTACCACCATGGTTTCAACTGACAAAAACTCCGCACAGGCGCGACCAATGCGCCAGGCGATATCTTCGTTTAGCTGGTCGGGCACACGCCCTCTTATGTCATAGGCCTTGAAACAATTAATCTGCACGATATTGCATCCTTTGCCGTTATTTTTTGTAGTAGTTGGTATAGCAGTGATTGGTTGCCTCAACAAACCCCTCAACACTGCCGCAATCGAAGCGACGGCCTTTGAACCGGTAACCCAGTACACGACCTTCGCTGGCCTGGGTCATCAGCGCATCGGTAATCTGCAACTCACCGTTTCTACCAGGTGGTGTATCACGCAAAATATCGAAAATGTCGGGTGTCAGAATATAACGACCAATAATCGCAAGGTTGGAAGGCGCCTCACTGGGATCAGGCTTTTCCACCATCTGGCGAATACGGAATACACCTTCTTCCTCTTCTTCGCCATCTATCACGCCGTACTTGTAAGTCTCTTCTGCCGGAACTTCCTCGATGGCCACGATACTGCACTGATATTTTTCGAACAGTTTCACCATCTGCAGCAGCACCGGATCCGGCTCGGCAACACAGTAGTCGTCGGCTAGAATGACGGCGAAAGGCTCAGACCCAATCAGTGTCTCGCCAGTCAGGATTGCATGCCCCAGACCTTTCATTTCAA
The DNA here is from genome assembly GCF_029911965.1 of Pseudohongiella sp. SYSU M77423. NCBI lineage: Bacteria > Pseudomonadati > Pseudomonadota > Gammaproteobacteria > Pseudomonadales > Pseudohongiellaceae > Pseudohongiella > Pseudohongiella sp. SYSU M77423. Next base: position 537,500 of record NZ_JARYTH010000001.1, read on the forward strand.
TCTGACGCGTGTAGGAAAAGGTGCAGGTGTCGATGATCTGTCGAATCGGCGCGAGAGCTTTTTCTTTGGAGGTGCCCTTGATCTGGTGTTCGAGTTCATAGCTGATATCAAAATGATCCTCGATCGCCCGTTTGCCACGGCCAGTGACGATCGCAATGCCCGTGATACCGGCCGCCACAGCCTCTTCAACGCCATACTGGATCAGCGGCTTGTTGACCAGTGTCAACATCTCCTTGGGCATCGCTTTGGTGGCTGGCAAAAAGCGGGTGCCATAACCAGCGGCCGGGAACAAACATTTCTTAATCATCTATCGTTGCCTCCATGATGCATGTCATTGCGCGGCCTCTGTTGATCAGCTGCGCCCGTAGACATCGTCAAATCTGACAATGTCATCTTCTCCCAGATAACTGCCGGTTTGAACTTCGATCAGTTCAACCCAATCTGTTCCCTCATTCTGCAGGCGATGCTTGCTGCCCAGCGGAATGAATGTTGATTCATTAGCCTCCAGCACATAAACCTGGTCATCGCAGGTGACGGTTGCACTGCCACTGATCACGACCCAGTGCTCTGCCCTATGATGGTGCATCTGCAATGAAAGCGACGCACCAGGCTTGACGCGTATCCGTTTCACCTGAAATCCGGGTCCAGTGCTCAGACTCTCGTAAGAACCCCAGGGTCGATATACCAGCGTATGGGACACCGCCTCGCTGCGCTTTTGCTGTGTCAGCCACTGCACGACGCCTTTTACATCCTGCACCCGATCCTTGTTCGCCACCAGCACGGCGTCTGCTGTTTCGACGATAACTGCATGATCCATGCCGACCGCAGCAACCAGGCGCGACCCGGCATACACATAACTGTTGCTGACGTGCTTCAGACACACGTCACCATGGCTGACATTACCGTTGTCGTCGCGAGCGGGGCTGGCTTCCCACAGCGCATTCCAGGCGCCCAGATCACTCCAGCCCGCCTGCATTGGCACGACGGCTGCCAGCGGTGTTTTCTCCATGACGGCGTAGTCAATCGAGTCAGACGGGCTCTCGCTGAAACGGGCCTCGTCGACGCGCAGAAAGTCACCATCGCGATTCAGCACCTGAAATGCCTGGCTACAGGCTTTGGCGATCCCTGGTGCCAACCGATTCACTTCACCCAGCCAGGTATCCGCCGTCATCATGAACATACCGCTGTTCCAGTAATAGCCACCTGCTTCCAGGTAGCTGCGTGCAGTCGCCTCATCGGGCTTCTCCACAAAACGGGCCACCTGGCACGCATTGCCGTCACTCGCGGGTAGCGGGCTACCTGCCTGGATATAGCCGTAACCTGTTTCCGGGTAGCCCGGCGTCACCCCGAAGGTCACCAGGGCACCACTGGTTGCCTGTCGCTGCCCTGTGAGCACGCAGGCATGAAATGCAGCGGTATCAGCAATCAGGTGGTCTGCGGGCAGGACCAGCATTACCGCATCTGTATGGCTCTGCTGCTGAACCAGCAACGCTGCCAGCGTCAATGCCGGAGCCGTATTGCGTCCTGCCGGCTCAAGTAACAGACTTGCTTGGTCCGCACCAGTGACTCCCTGCTGAGCCAGCTGTCTCAATTGCTCGGCGACCAGGAAACGGTGCTCCTCGTTGCAGATGACTATCGGCGGAGCCAGGTCCGCAAGACCCTGCAATCGCGACAGTGTCGCCTGAAACAAGGTCAGATCGCCTTCGTGGGTAGCAATATCAACAAATTGCTTGGGATTAAGTTGTCGAGACAGTGGCCACAGGCGGGACCCGGTGCCACCGGCCAGTATGACGGGGATAATCATGTCAAATCCTTTTAATAACCTGGGTCGCAAGTCTATCCCAAATCCGCGTGATTCGTCAGGAGGGGCAAAATATTATCGATTATTTCGCCCGCTCGCGATAATATTGCACGCTTTGCAGCAAACTGGTGATGCAAACCGCCTATGAAGAATACAGGGAATCCAATATTTACTCCCAAAAATGCCTATGACCGCGAAGAACTTCTGCAGTGCGGTTATGGTCAAATGTTTGGCCCCGGCAACGCACGACTGCCCGTCGGCAACATGCTGATGATGGACAGAATCGTCGAGATCAACGATCACGGCGGCGAGTTCGGCAAAGGTCTTATCGTTGCTGAGCTCGATATTCGCCCGGACCTGTGGTTTTTTGACTGTCATTTCCCGGAAGATCCCGTCATGCCAGGTTGCCTGGGGCTGGATGCGATGTGGCAGCTGGTGGGCTTTTATCTGGGATGGCGCGGCAACCTTGGCAAAGGCAGGGCGCTGGGTGCCGGCGAGGTAAAATTCAGCGGTGAAATTCTGCCCACGGCCAAAAAAGTCACATACGAGATTTCTCTCAGCCGCATCATTGAACGTAAACTGGTCATGGGGATTGCGGATGGTACCGTCGCCGTTGATGGCAAGGTAATCTATACCACCAAGAACCTGAAAGTGGGCCTGTTTACGCCTGACGCCAAATTCTGAACGATCGCTACACAGAGGTACCTATGAGACGCGTTGTTGTAACTGGCATCGGTATTGTTTCCTGCATCGGCAATGACAAGCAGACCGTGCTTGATTCATTGAAGCAAGGCCGCAGCGGAATCAGCTACAACCCGGTATATGAAGAAATGGGCCTGCGCGCTCATATTTCTGGTCGGGTAGACATCAATTTCGAAGAGCACATCGATCGCAAAGTGCTGCGATTCATGGGCGATGCTGCAGCCTATGGCTATATCGCCATGGAACAGGCCATCAAAGACGCCGGCCTTTCCGAAAACGAAGTATCCAATGAGCGCACTGGCATCATCATGGGCGCGGGCGGCTCTTCGTCTGCAGACCAGGTGGAGGCAGCCGACATTCTGCGCACCAAGGGTCTGCGCAAGATCGGGCCGTATCGTGTACCGCGCACTATGGGTAGCACCGTCTCTGCGTGTCTTGCTACACCGTTCAAGATCAAAGGTGTGAACTACTCCATCTCATCAGCCTGCGCAACCAGCGCGCACTGCATCGGCAATGCCATGGAACTGATTCAGATGGGCAAGCAGGACATGGTATTCGCAGGCGGCGGCGAATCTGAACACTGGACGCTGACCAACCTGTTCGACGCCATGGGCGCGCTGACAACCAGCCACAATGATGAACCCACCAAGGCATCACGCCCATTCGACGTCAGTCGCGACGGCTTTGTTATCGCCGGCGGTGGCGCAGTGCTGGTTATCGAGGCACTTGACCACGCACTGGCACGTGGCGCCAAGATTTACGCCGAGATCACCGGTTACGGTGCGACATCAGACGGTTATGACATGGTCGCGCCATCCGGCGAAGGCGCGATTCGCTGCATGAACATGGCCATGGCCACCAGCAAACAGCCAATTGACTACCTGAACACGCACGGCACCAGCACCCCAGTTGGTGATGTGACCGAACTGAAAGCCATCAAACAGGTGTTTGACGGCAAATCGCCCATCATCAACTCCACAAAATCCCTGACTGGCCACTCGCTGGGCGCTACTGGCGCGCAGGAAGCGATCTACAGCCTGCTGATGATGGAAAACCGATTTGTCAGCGCATCGGCCAATATTCAGGAACTTGTTCCAGAGGCCGATGGTCTGAACATCGCAACTCAGCGCATGGACGATGTCACCCTGAACTGCATCATGTCCAACAGCTTTGGCTTTGGTGGTACCAATGCAACCCTCATCTTCGAGCGTTATTCGGACTAGACGCCAGGCCCTGCTTGCAGGCTGCTTTCTGGCATTGATGCTGCCGGCCGGGCTTGATGCCCAGCCGGGCAGTTCGCTGTTCGGCGGCTCGCGCTTCCTGCCAGTTGATCAGGCCTTCAGCTATTACACCAGCCTGGACAGCGATTCGCAGATCAGCATTCACTGGACCATTGCTCCGGGATATTACCTGTATGCTGACAAGTTCAGCGTTTCGGTAAGCAGCCCGGAATCTGATTCGGGCGAGCTTGCCTTCGAGCTTCCCGCCGGGGTCGCTCATCATGACGAGTACTTTGGCGACGTTACAGTTTTTTACGACAGCCTGCGTATATCGCTGCAGCTCCCGCAGACACTGACTGCCAGCACTGAAGACATTGTCCTGCAGCTGGACTACCAGGGCTGTGCGGAGGCAGGCCTGTGCTACCCTCCAGAATCCCGCGAGATCCCGATTTACCGCTGATTCACCCCATCGCCCGACACCGGGGGCGGCGGTCTTAACACCACCTTCGAGAAAAGATCAGAGAAAAGCCACAATTGAGTGGTGAAAATCTAAGAAAAATCTGCGAAAATCCCGCTTCAATGATCGCAATAGCGCACCACAAGCTGGATTAAGAATATGGCGACAATCCTAGTGTTGCACGGCCCCAACCTGAACCTGCTGGGCACCCGTGAGCCTGAGATATACGGCAATGAGACGCTGGACGATATCAACTCGCGCCTCAGCAGCACCTGCCTGGCCGCTGGACACCACCTGCTGCATCTGCAAAGCAATGCAGAATATGAGCTGATTGAGCGGATCCACGACGCGCGACGCGAGGGCATTAATTTCATTATCTTTAACCCGGCCGCCTTCACGCACACCAGCGTCGCCCTGCGCGATGCTCTGCTTGGCACCGGCATTCCCTTTATCGAAGTTCACCTGTCTAACGTCTACAAACGCGAACCGTTTCGGCATCACTCCTATTTCACGGACATTGCCAGCGGCGCAATCGTCGGGCTTGGCTCCCAGGGCTATGACCTGGCGCTGCAGGCGGCGCTCACGAGACTGACAGACACTCATTAATCAAGTTGATCCACTACCGGCAAAAAGAGAAGAAATCATGGATATCAGAAAAGTAAAAAAACTCATCGAACTGCTCGAATCTTCCGATGTTGCGGAAATCGAGATCAAGGAAGGTGAAGAGGCGGTTCGCATCAGCCGCGGCAGCACAGTCAACGCAGCCCCCATCCAGTACCAGGCAGCACCGCCGCCCCAGCCAGCAGCTCCTGCACCCGCGCCAGCTCCGGCTGCCGCTGATACCGACGCGGGCGGCAAAGAAAGCCAGAAAATTCGCGGCAATGTTGTCAAATCTCCTATGGTTGGTACCTTCTATCGCGCGCCGTCACCTTCGTCTCCGCCCTTTGTTGAGGTTGGCCAGCACGTAAAAGTGGGCGATGTCATCTGTATTATTGAAGCGATGAAAATGATGAACCAGATTGAGGCGGATCACGCCGGTGTGGTCGAAGCCATTCTGGCTCAGGACGGCGAGCCCGTTGAATTCGATCAGGCACTGGTCACAATCGTTTAAGGGTCAATAGCTATGCTGGAAAAAGTCCTGATCGCCAATCGCGGAGAGATAGCTCTGCGAATTCTGCGAGCGTGCAAAGAGCTTGGCATTAAAACCGTGGCCGTCCATTCAAGTGCCGACCGCGACCTGATGCACGTCCGACTGGCTGACGAATCAGTCTGTATCGGCCCGGCAAGCGCCTCGCAAAGTTACCTCAATGTGCCAGCGATTATCGCTGCCACGGAAGTCACCGACGCCGTGGCAATTCACCCCGGTTACGGATTCCTGTCAGAAAACGCAGATTTTGCTGAACAGGTTGAGCGCAGTGGCTTCACCTTTATCGGTCCGCGCGCCGAGACGATCCGATTGATGGGTGACAAGGTTTCCGCCATTGAGGCCATGAAAAAAGCAGGCGTACCGACAGTCCCGGGCTCTGACGGACCACTGGACGGTAATCCTGAACGCACGCTGGATATCGCCCGTCGCATTGGCTACCCGGTGATCATCAAAGCCGCAGCCGGCGGTGGTGGTCGCGGCATGCGCGTGGTGCATAACGAAGGCTCACTGCTCAAGGCCATTCACGTTACACAATCGGAAGCCAAGGCAGCCTTCGGCAACGATACGGTCTATCTGGAAAAGTTTCTGGAAAACCCGCGCCACGTGGAAATCCAGGTGCTCGGTGACGGCCAGGGCAATGCGCTGTACCTGGGTGACCGCGACTGCTCGATGCAGCGTCGCCACCAGAAAGTTATTGAAGAGGCTCCTGCTCCGGGCATCCCTGACGAAATACGCCAGCAGGTAGCAGAAACCTGCATCAAGGCCTGTGAGCTGATGAAGTATCGCGGCGCCGGCACACTGGAATTCCTCTACCAGGACGAGCAGTTCTACTTCATTGAAATGAACACGCGTGTTCAGGTGGAACATCCCGTTACTGAAATGGTCACCGGCATTGATATTGTCAAAGAACAATTAAAAATCGCCAGTGGCCAGCCTCTTTCCATCAAACAGGAAGAGGTGCAGATAAAGGGCCACGCGCTGGAATGTCGTATCAATGCTGAAGACCCCAGCACATTTATGCCCTGCCCCGGCAAGATCAACCTGTATCATGCACCGGGCGGTAATGGTGTGCGCGTCGACTCGCATATTTACAGTGGTTATACCGTACCTCCGTTTTACGACTCATTGATCGGCAAACTGATTACCTTCGGTTCTGATCGTGACGAGGCGCTGGTGCGCATGCAAAACGCACTGGATGAAATTCTGATCGATGGCATCCGTACCAATATCGCGCTGCACAAAGATATTCTGCGTGATCACAACTTCCGCAAAGGTGGTGTAAACATTCACTATCTGGAGCACATGCTGAGCGGCCACAAAAAATCGTAAGCTGGTAAGAACATGCCCTGGCAACAAATCAAGGCCAGAGTCACAGACACGGAAGCCCCAGAGATGGAACAACTGTTCCAGTCACTGGGCGCCGTGTCTGTGTCGTTTCTGGATGCAGAAGATGAACCCGTTTTCCAACTGGAGCCGGACAGCACACCGCTATGGCAGCAGACCATGCTCAGTGCGCTGTTCGAAAGCGATGTCGTGATTACTGATGTAATCGCAGCTGTTGTGGCCGGCAGCCGTCTGCAGGAAAACGAGCTGATTATCGAACAGATTGAGGACCAGGATTGGGAACGCGCCTGGATGCAGGACTTCAAGCCCATTCAGTTTGGCAAGCGGCTCTGGATCTGCCCGAGCTGGTGCGAACCACCGGAGCCTGACGCAGTCAATGTCATGCTGGACCCGGGGCTGGCATTTGGTTCTGGCACACACCCGACAACGGCACTGTGCCTGGCCTGGCTGGATGAGCAGGACCTGAAAGGCAAGACTGTCATTGATTACGGCTGCGGCTCGGGCATTCTTGCCATCGCTGCGATTCTGCTGGGTGCGGAGCGGGCCATCGCCATCGACAATGACCCGCAGGCCCTTATCGCCACGGCGGCCAATCGTGACGCCAACGGGATTGCTGCGGACCGCCTGCCGGTCTACCTGCCCGGCGAATACGATACCCCTGCCCCTATCGTGGTTGCCAACATTCTTTCCGGACCACTGGTAGAATTGACACCGATTCTCTCGCATTTGACCCTGCCCAACGGACAACTGGTGCTGTCAGGGGTATTGTCGGAGCAGACTGAGGCACTGCTGAGTTCCTACCGGGAAACATTTGAAATGCAGCCACCAGTTCTGCAGGATGAGTGGGTGCGAATAAGCGGTGTCCGGCGTTAGCCTGGCAGGCCGTCCTGTTAACCGGTTATCAGCATCTGGCATAGAGACTTGTCGAACTGACTATGTGGACCATCATTGAACAAGACAAACCACAAATCGAGCTTCCGGTCATCGATGAAGCTCTGGAGCTGGAGTCATCCGCCCGGCCAACCCGGCCCGAACGGAAACTTCGCGCACGCAGGATACTTGGGACGACTCTTTCATTCCTGGCTGCTTTGTGTCTGCTGTTGGCCATTCCTGTGCAGCTGCTCCTGTTCCGCCCACAGCTGACTGCGACACATCCTGCTTTTTACGACTGGCTCGAAACAGCATGCCTTGATCGCTGCCCCTTTCAGTTGCCGACTCGGGTAGATCCAGAGGCTTTCGAAATAAGCGGGCTCGACTACCGGGAACACCCGTTTCTGGCTGACACGGCCCTGCTCGAGTTCAGTTTCCAGAATCGCGGCAGCTATGCGCAACCCATGCCAGACGTCGTTGTCCGTTTCAGCAGTATGTCGGGAGACCTGCTGGTCAGCGACCAGCTGTCAGCCAGCGACTACCTGGACACGGACTCAGAACCCGCCCCGCTGCAACCCGGCGAGGTGGCATCTGCCCGGATCGAGTTTACCGAACCTGGCAGCAATGCCGTAAACTACGACATTCAGTTTGTTAAACCGGCTTCCTTGCCACGAGCGATTCAGCCATGAGCGCCATCGGACTTAATGCCGACACCATGCCGCAGGGGTTCTACCTGGGCAAACACTTTCTGCAGCAGCCCGTCATTCTGGCGCCCATGGTTGGTGTCAGCGACCTGCCATTTCGTGAAGTGTGCCTGCAGCAGGGTGCGACTTTAACCATTGCCGAAATGGTGCCTGCCGACTCACAGGTCTGGCAGAGCGAAAAAAACCGCCTGCGCCTGAAACGCTCAGGCAAATGTGGGCCGGAGATTGTCCAGATTGCCGGTTTTGATCCGGACATGATGGCCGATGCGGCGCGAAAGAATGTCGAGATGGGTGCTGAAATAATCGACATCAACATGGGATGCCCCGCCAAGAAAGTGCTCAAACGTGCCTCTGGCTCGGCTCTGATGCAGGATCCCGAGCTGGTCGAGAGAATACTGCGCGCTGTGGTAGCCGCGGTACCAGTGCCAGTGACTCTAAAGACCCGCACCGGCTGGAGTCGCGAACAACGGAACGGACCGCAGATCGCCCGCATTGCTGAGGATTGCGGGATCGCCATGCTGAGCATTCACGGACGTACACGCGAGTGCCGCTTCAAAGGCAATGCAGAATACGACACCATTGCCCGCATCAAGCAGGAAATCAGCATTCCGGTGATCGCCAACGGCGACATCACGTCTCCCGAGCAGGCAAAGTTTGTACTGGACTACACGCAGGCAGACGGTGTAATGATCGGGCGGGCCGCGCAGGGACGTCCCTGGCTGTTCCGGCAGATCCACGACTTTCTGCAATCCGGTAAAACGACCGAACGTCCCCCAGCCCAGGCTATCAGCCAGCTAATGGTTGATCACATCCGCGCCCTGCACGCTTTTTATGGTGACTTCAAAGGGGCGTTGTTCGCGCGCAAACACATCGACTGGTACAGCCAGGAGTTGCCAGCTGGCGCAGAGCTCAAATCCCGCTTCATGGACAGCCGTGATGTCATGGAGCAGCGTGATATACTTGCCGACTACCACGAGAATTTAGCCAGTTTCAGCCTGACACAATAAGACTCGCATGAAAAAAGATACCACTGAGCAACAGATGGGCGCACCCACACCCACCGATATCGCCGAACCATTCAGCCTGCGTCAGGCTGTTGAGCGCTCGATGGCAGTGTATCTGTCGGATATTGATGAGGAAGACGAGAACCTGGTCGCCAATCTTTACGACCTGGTAATGAGCGAGGTCGAGCCCCCTCTGATACAGGCAGTTCTTGACCACAACGCAGGTAACCAGAGCCGCACGTCTACCATGCTGGGGCTCAATCGTGGTACTCTACGCAAGAAAATCAGGCAATATGGATTGCGCGTGTAATGCCGTTAATCCGCCATTTCCCACCCGCTTATAAACCTAGAAATCGAGCTTATGTCTACTGAGAACACAGCAGTCATCCGTCGCGCCCTTATCAGCGTGTCGGACAAAACCGGTATTGTTGAATTTGCACGCGACCTGCACTCGGCAGGTGTAGAAATCCTGTCCACTGGCGGCACTTACCGCATGCTGCAGGACAACAATATTCCCGCCACGGAAATTGCCGATTACACAGGCTTTCCGGAAATGATGGATGGCCGCGTCAAGACGCTGCATCCAAAAGTGCATGGCGGCATTCTGGCCAGACGCGATATCGACGGCAAAGTCATGAGCGAAAACGACATACCGCCCATCGATCTGGTGGTGGTCAATCTGTATCCGTTCGAAAGCACGGTGGCACGTCCTGACTGCAATCTTGATATGGCGATCGAGAACATCGATATCGGCGGCCCGACCATGCTGCGCGCTGCCGCCAAAAACCACGCCTGGGTGGGCGTAGTGGTCAACCCGTCTGACTATGAGACCATCATCTCGGAAATTAAGCAGAACAACGGCGGTCTGACACAACAGACGCGCTTTGATCTGGCGACCAAGACCTTCGAACACACTGCAGCTTACGATGCGGCGATTGCCAACTATCTCGGCAAGACCATTACTGGCAGCCAGTTCCCGCGCACCTTCAGCAGCCAGTTTGTCAAAAAGCAGGATCTGCGCTACGGCGAAAATCCGCATCAAAATGCAGCCTTCTACACCGAGAAAAACCCGCAGGAAGCCAGTGTCAGCACAGCTGAACAGTTGCAGGGCAAAGAGCTGTCCTACAACAATATTGCTGACACGGATGCTGCGCTGGAGTGCGTGAAGAGCTTTGCTCAACCCGCCTGTGTCATTGTCAAACATGCCAACCCCTGCGGCGTCGCGCTTGCCGAAACTATCGAACAGGCCTATCAACTGGCTTTCAAGACCGACCCGACGTCGGCGTTTGGCGGCATCATTGCGTTCAACCGACCGCTGGACGCGGCTACGGCCAAGGCCATTATCGAGCAGCAGTTCAGTGAAGTGATCATTGCTCCTTCCGTACACAACGAAGCGCTGGACGTGCTGTCGGCTAAACCCAATGTGCGCGTCCTGGCCTGTGGTGAGTGGCCAGAGAAACCTGCCGACGCCTGGGACTACAAGCGCGTAAATGGTGGTTTGCTGGTTCAGGATCGGGACAATCACCAGATCAGTCACAGCGACCTGAAAGTAGTCAGTAAGCGCCAGCCTACGGAGCAGGAACTGGCAGATCTGATGTTTGCCTGGACAGTCGCACAGTTCGTAAAATCCAATGCCATTGTGTATTGCCGCAAACAACAGACCATTGGCGTAGGCGCCGGCCAGATGAGCCGTGTATACAGCGCCAAGATCGCAGGCATCAAGGCAGAAGATGAAGGCCTGGCGGTAGCCGGCTCTGTGATGGCGTCAGATGCATTCTTCCCGTTCCGCGACGGTATTGATGCAGCAGCCAAAGCTGGCATTACAGCGGTCATTCAGCCTGGTGGCTCCATGCGTGATGAAGAAGTCATCGCCGCGGCCGACGAAGCTGGCATGGCAATGGTCTTCACCGGCATCCGCCATTTCCGTCACTGATAGCCACCACAGAAACAGAGAACACTTATATGAACGTACTGGTACTGGGCAGCGGCGGTCGTGAGCACGCCCTGGCATGGAAACTCGCCAAGTCCCCTGCGGTTAAAAAGGTATTCGTGGCGCCCGGCAATGCGGGAACGGCCACTGAGAATGGCCTTGAGAACGTAGCAATTGATCCACTGGATTTTCCGGCGCTGGTAGAATTCGCCCGAGCCAATGCCGTTGAATTGACCGTTGTTGGCCCGGAAGCACCACTGGTGGCAGGTGTTGTTGACTACTTCACCGAGCAGGGCCTCAAGTGTTTCGGTCCGCGCCGGGGCGCGGCCCAGCTGGAAGGCTCCAAGGCTTTCTCCAAAGACTTTCTGGCCCGTCACAAAATTCCGACGGCCAGTTACCAGAATTTCACCGACGCTGAACAGGCCATTGCATACGTGCAGCAACAGGGCACACCCATTGTCATCAAGGCCGATGGTCTGGCCGCCGGCAAGGGCGTGATCATCGCGCAGACGCAGGACGAAGCCGCCGCGACCATTCGCGATATGCTGTCAGGCAATCGCTTTGGTGACGCTGGCAGTCGTGTTGTTATTGAGACCTTCCTGCACGGCGAAGAGGCCAGCTTTATTGTAATGGTGGACGGCAGGAACGTACTGCCGATGGCTACTTCACAGGACCATAAAGCGCGTGACGACGGCGACCGTGGCCCCAATACCGGCGGCATGGGTGCCTACTCTCCCGCGCCCGTAGTCACCCCCGACGTGCATGAACGGATCATGGCCGAAGTCATTCGACCAACTGTCGAGGGCATGGCCGCAGAAGGTAACCCCTACACTGGGTTTTTATATGCTGGCCTGATGATTTCTCCTGACGGCAAAGTTAATGTCATTGAGTTCAATTGCCGTTTTGGTGATCCCGAAGCGCAGCCTGTCATGATGCGTTTGCAGTCAGACCTCGCCGAACTTTGTCTGGCAGCTGTCGAGGGACGCCTGGATCAGGCGCAGGCAAACTGGGACACCCGCGCCAGTATCGGTGTGGTGCTGGCCAGTGGTGGGTACCCTGACGCCTATGACAAGGGCGCGGTCATATCGGGTCTTGATAAAGCCGTCGAGTCTGACAGTGGCAAAGTATTCCATGCCGGTACTGCCCTGAAAGACGGACACATAGTAACCAGCGGCGGTCGCGTACTGTGTGCTGTTGCACTTGGCGACACTGTCACCGAGGCCCAGCAGGCCGCCTATGCACTGGCAGAAAAGATTGAGTGGGATAAACTCTACTATCGACGCGATATTGGCCATCGGGCCATAGCGCGCGAACAGGGTCGTTCTTAACAATCGTAATTGCTGACAATCTCGAATAAGCTTGGTGCTTACTCGATAACAATTTCGCAGTAACAAGGGATGAGTCGCATGCAACAAGAGCACTACAGCCTGGCTGATCGTCTGGTGCTGCAACTTGACCAGGCACTCCACACACTGGTTCCTGGCAGCAGCCACGCTGACAGGGCCTCGCCCGCCAGTTCGGTGGACGACGGCGATTTGACCGAAACTGAACGAGCGCTTGCGGCGGGTCTGATGCGCATCAACCACACCGGCGAAGTCTGCGCCCAGGCTCTTTATCAGGGCCAGGCGCTGACGGCGCGTTTGCCGCAGGTGCGCGAGTCGATGAATCATGCCGCCCAGGAAGAAGTCGATCACCTTGCCTGGTGCGAGGACAGACTGAAAGAGCTGGACAGCCGTCCGAGTGTATTCAACCCGGCGTTTTACGCGCTGTCCTTTGGCCTGGGTGCATCAGCCGGCCTGATTGGTGATCGCTGGAGCCTGGGGTTTGTTGGCGAAACCGAACGCCAGGTCTGCGAACACCTGGGTGAACATCTGGATCAGCTGCCTGCCAATGACAACCGTAGCCGTGCTGTGGTGCAGCAGATGATGACAGACGAGCAAAAACACGGCGAAGCAGCCATGGCAGCCGGTGGCGCAGAACTGCCACTTCCCGTGCGCACTGGCATGAAACTGATGGCAGGGGTCATGAAAACGCTGACCCGCCGCCTCTGAGGCAACGCCTGTGTCGCACCTGCCACGCCTGATAAGGATCATCTCGGTTGCGGCCAAGTACCGACTGCATCACCTTAGCCCACTGACGGCCAAATCTATCCCGTTGCGTCTGGTGATGGGCCTGCTGGCTTTACCCTGGGCATTCTCTTCAGTGCGAAAACTGCCAGCCCCGGTGCGACTGCGCAGCGCGCTGGAAGAGCTAGGACCGATTTACATAAAATTTGGCCAGCTGCTGTCAACCCGCCGCGATTTCCTGCCTTACGAGGTCAGTGAAGCGCTGCAGAGCCTTCAGGACAAAGTACCAGGCTTTAAAGAGCCCGGTATCCTGCAGGTAATTGAACAGACGTTGGAGTCGCCGTGGCAGTCACATTTCGCGAGCGTGGAAACAGATGCCCTGGCGTCCGCTTCCATCGCTCAGGTGCACGCTGCCACACTGCCTGACGGAACCGCGGTTGTCATCAAGGTGCTTCGCCCCGGCATCGGCGAAATAATCCGTCAGGATATCGCCGTGCTTAAATGGATAGCGCGGCTGGTCGAGCGGTATGTACCCGATGGACGCCGCCTGCGACCACGTGAAGTAATCGACGACTACGAGCACGTGATCCTGAATGAGTTGAACCTGACCGCGGAAGGTGCCAACACCACCCTGCTAAAACGTAATTTCGAGAACTCTCCACTGCTGTATGTGCCCCGCGTTTACTGGGATATCAGTCGCGACAACATGCTGGTCACTGAACGTATACATGGCATACCGGTTTCCAATATCGATACTCTCAGGGAACGCGGCGTTGATCTCAAAAAGCTGGCTGAGACCGGTGTAGAGATATTTTTCACACAGGTCTTTGAACACAGCTTCTTCCATGCCGACATGCATCCCGGCAATATATTTGTGGATGCAGATAATCCCCTGAATCCGCGTTATATCGCCATAGACTGCGCCATCATTGGCTCACTCAGCCGCGACGATCAACAATATCTGGCGCGCAACCTGTTGGCGATTTTCAAGCGTGACTACCGGAAAGTCGCCGAGCTGCATGTGGAATGTGGCTGGGTTCCCAAAAATACCAAAGTGGTTGAATTCGAAGCGGCGATGCGCACGGTATGCGAACCGATCTTTGAAAAACCCTTAAAAGACATCTCTTTCGGATATCTGCTGGTCCAGCTGTTTCGCACGGCCGGTCGCTTCAATATGGAAGTACAACCGTCTCTCGTGCTGCTGCAGAAAACCCTGCTCAACGTCGAGGGACTGGGTCGACAGCTATACCCGGAGCTTGATCTGTGGCAGACTGCGCTACCATTTCTGGAGCGCTGGAATCGCAAGCGCATGCAGCCTTCCTGGCTGTGGAAGCAGCTTAAACAGAATGTCCCTGACTGGGTTGAACAGGCCCCGCACCTGCCACAACTGGTGCTGGACAGCCTGAATCAGCACAAACAGGTGGAAGCGCTGAACAACACGCTCTCCCACGTGCTGACGGAGCAGCGCGCGCGCGAGGAGCGACAGCGACGCAGCGAGCGCAGGGCCATGTTCGCTATCATAGTCATGGCCGGCGCCCTGTTGGCAGCTTTGTATTTTGGCCGATGAAAGAGCATACTGAATTGATGAAAAATGCAGCATGGCTGGACCAGATCAAGTGGGACAGTAACGGTCTGGTCCCCGTCGTCACTCAGGACGCCACCAGCGGCAGACTGCTGACTCTGGCGTGGATCAACCGCGAAGCCTTGTGGCTGACCCAGCAGGAAGGCCGCGCAGTTTACTGGTCACGCTCACGCCAGAAAATCTGGCGCAAGGGCGAAGAGTCCGGCAATGTGCAGCACATTCGTCAGATCCAGCTGGATTGTGACGGCGACTCAGTCTGTTATCTGGTTGACCAGGTCGGCGGCGTGGCCTGTCATACCGGACGTGAGAGCTGTTTTTACAAACAGCTGCAGGGTGACAATGAGCAGGCTGACTGGCAGGTTATTGACCCGGTCCTGATTGACCCTGCGTCCTTGTACAAAAAGCAGTAAAGGCGTGGCATGACTCAAACCACTTCAGACACACTGACAGAACTGGCAAAGGTGCTGGAACAGCGCAAATCTGCGACTCCGGATTCATCCTATGTGGCTTCACTGCATCACAAGGGCCTGAACAAAATCCTGGAAAAAGTGGGCGAGGAAGCTGTTGAGACCATTCTCGCCGCGCGGGATGTCGAGGCCGGCAAAGATGCACAGGCACTAATAGGCGAGACGGCAGACCTGTGGTTTCACAGCATGGTGATGCTGAGCCACCTCGGATTGAGCCACGAGCAGGTATTGGAAGAACTGGCAAAGCGTTTTAACATATCTGGTCTGGACGAAAAGGCAGCCAGATCGCAACAGTAAGTAACGATAACAGGTCTGTCGCCTGACGCTATCACGCAGACAGAACCTTCGGAGGAAGTATGGGAATCGGCGGTATCAGTATCTGGCAACTTTTAATCATCGCGTTGATCATCGTGCTGCTGTTCGGCACCAAAAAACTGCGCAACCTGGGAACTGACCTTGGCGGCGCGCTGAAGGGCTTCAAAAATGCCATGAAAGACGAAGACAAGGATGGCGACGAGGACTCAAAGCCCGAGCAGCTGGAAGCAGACAAGGAACAGACCGGCGCAACCACGAGTGCCCGCACCGAAAAAACGCAGGACAAGTAAGCTGCATGCCCTGGCGGGCAGCACCACAGGATCTGAGCGATGTTTGATATTGGGTTTATGGAGCTGCTGCTTATCGGCGTCGTAGCACTTTTGGTGCTGGGCCCCGAAAAGCTGCCAGGTGCCATTCGTACAGGCGCGCTTTGGGTCGGTCGTGCCAAGCGCAGTTTTAACAAGGCCAAAGCCGAGATAGAACAGCAACTCAATGCAGACGACATCCGGCGTCAGCTGCATAACGAATCTATTCTTGCCGATATCGAAAAAGCCAAAAAGAACGCCAACAAACTGGTCGAAGATACCCGCAAGGACTTCAAGGAAAGCAGTGAAAAGGCCAAGCAGGCTCTGGACAGTGCGCGCGAGGTAACACCGGTCACCAGCAGTGCCGAAGAGGGCGTCCCAACAGAGCCCACCGCCAAGGCTACCCCGGCGGATAAAGAGCCCTCAGCTGGTCAAGAGCCCTCAGCTGATAAAGAGCCCTCAGCTGATAAAAAGCCCTCAGCTAGTAGAGAGTCCTCTGTTAGTAAAGAGACCTCATCAAGTAACAATACCTCGACTAGCGAGACGTCCACCACAGCAGAACACACTTCTACGCCTGAAGATGAGTCTTCCGGAGCATCTCACGAATCGCAGTCAGCGGATCCGACACCGAAACCCAAACCGGTCAAACAGGATTTTTACAATACGCCGCCAACCGGCCGTATCACAACTCAGGGTGGACGGTTTGTGCCTGACTCTGACAAACCCGACGCCGACGACAGCAAATCATCATGAGCGAAAACACCCCCATCCACGATGATCAGAAAGAGCTATCACTGATCGGCCATCTGGTCGAATTGCGCGACCGAATTCTTAAGTGTGTGGCCGCGCTATTACTGGTGTTTCTGGGCCTGGTTTATTTCGCCAATGATATCTACGCCTACGTTGCTGCCCCGCTGGTCTCTGTGCTGCCGCCTGATACCAGCATGATCGCCATCGATCCGACATCGCCGTTTTTTACACCATTTAAATTGACGTTCTACGCCGCCCTGTTTGTTTGCGCGCCTTACGTTCTTTATCAATTATGGGCATTCATCGCGCCGGGCCTCTACAAAAATGAAAAGTCACTGGCGATTCCTCTGTTCGTTTCCAGCGTTTTGCTTTTCTATGCTGGCATGGCCTTTGCGTATTTTGTTTTGTTCGGCATCGTGTTCAGCTTTTTTGTATCGGTGGCACCCGAGGGCATAGCAGTAGCACCCGACATTGCGAGCTATTTGAGCTTTGTCCTTAAGATATTCTTTGCGTTTGGTTTCGCATTCGAAATACCTATCGCGGTATTCCTGTTCATTTGGGCAGGCATACTCGAACCGGATGATCTGAAGGCTAAACGCCCTTACGTTATCGTTGGTTGTTTTGTCATATCGATGTTGCTGACGCCACCCGACCCCTTCACTCAAACCATTCTTGCCGTTCCGATGTGGATGCTGTTTGAAACCGGTATTTATTTCGGCCGGGTTTTCCTGCGCAAAAAAGCTGAACAGGAAGCGTCAGAGAATCAGTAGGCCAGGCAGAGGAAGCAGCGCCACCAGTGGCTCTGGCAATGGATAGAATAGCCTCCCAAGGCCTGCTCAGGAGTTAAGTAGGAAGGTCACCGGTCCGTCGTTTTCCAGACTGACCTGCATGTCGGCAGCGAACTGCCCTGTTTTTGTGGCGGGGTGGGCCTGCAGCAGCCAGTTGGCCAGCTGATCGTAAAGCTCGCGGGCAAGACCTGGCGCCATGGCCGACGAGAAGGAGGGGCGCAGGCCTTTGTCCGTGCTGCCAGCCAGAGTGAACTGTGAGACCAGCAGCAGCTCGCCATCAATCGCTCGCAAACTCAGGTTCATCTTCCCTTCAGCATCGGCGAAGACCCGGTAGTCCAGCACCTTGCTCAGCAGACGCTGGCCATCGGCCAGCGTGTCATGCTTCTCCAGACCGAGCAGCAACAGCAATCCTTTGCCGATGCGGCTGTACTCGCTGCCAGCAATACTGACACTGGCGTGATTGACGCGTTGAATCAGTGCAATCATGCAGAGGCTCCCCCGTCAATCCAGCCCAGTCTGTCAGCCGCGAGCGGCACCGCCACGGCTGGCGCGCTTGCGGTCACTCTCAGTCAGGTGCTTTTTACGAATCCGGATGTTGGCAGGTGTAATTTCCACCAGCTCATCCTCATCGATAAACTCCATGGCCTGCTCCAGGGAATGCTTTACTGGCGGCGTCAGGACGATGTTTTCATCCGTGCCCGATGCACGCACGTTGGTCAGCTGCTTGCCCTTGATCGGATTCACTACCAGGTCGTTGTCGCGGCTATGCAGGCCGATAATCATGCCCTCATACACTTCCACGTTGGGATCGATAAACAGACGGCCGCGCTCCTGCAACGCCCACAGCGAATAACCCAGCGCCTTGCCCGTCACCATAGAGACCAGCACGCCGTTTTTACGCTTGGCCAGATCACCTGCCTTGGCCGGACCATAGTGATCGAACACGTGGTTCATCATACCGGTGCCCGAGGTCAGGCTGAGGAACTGCGAGCGGAAACCGATCAGGCCGCGCGTTGGAATTTCGAAGGTCAGGCGTACACGACCCTTGCCATCAGGCAACATGTCCTGCATTTCGGCGCGACGCAGACCCAGCTCCTCGATCACGGAACCCTGGTGCTCTTCGTTACAGTCGATAACCAGTGTTTCGAATGGCTCGCTGAGCACACCATCGATTTCCTTCATGATCACTTCCGGCCGTGATACGGCTAGCTCAAAGCCTTCGCGACGCATGGTTTCGATCAATACGGACAGGTGCAGCTCACCACGGCCGGATACTTTGTATTTGTCGGGGCTTTCACCCTGTGCAACACGCAGCGCCACGTTGTGGATCAACTCACGTTCCAGCCGTTCTTTGATATTACGTGTCGTGACGAATTTGCCCTCACGACCCGCAAAAGGCGAATCATTGACCTGGAATGTCATGCTGATCGTGGGCTGATCGACAGTCAGAGGCGGCATGGCTTCAACATGATCAGGATCACATAGCGTATCGGAAATATTCAGCTTGTCGATACCGGTAATGCAGACGATCTCGCCAGCCGTGGCCTCCTGCACGTCTACTCGCTCCAGGCCAAGGTGGTTTTTCACCTGCAGAATCTTGCCCTTGCGTTCCTTGCCTTCACGATCGACAACAATAACCTGCATATTGGGTTTAGCCACACCACCGGTGATACGGCCGATACCAATAACACCCACATAGCTGTTGTAGTCCAGGGCACTGATCTGCATTTTGAATGGCGCCGCGGCGTTTACCGGCGGTGGCGGTACATGTTTGACCACTGTCTCGAACAGCGGTGTCATGTCATCGGCCAGCTCATCAGCCTCCAGACCGGCAATACCGTTCAATGCAGATGCGTAAACCACCGGGAAATCCAGCTGCTCGTCGGTTGCGCCGAGCTTGTCAAACAGGTCGAATACTTCGTTCAGCACCCAGTCCGGACGGGATCCGGGACGGTCGACCTTGTTGATGACAACAATTGGGTGCAGGCCCTGAGCGAATGCCTTCTGGGTCACAAAACGCGTCTGCGGCATCGGGCCGTCAACCGCATCAACCAGCAGCAATACACTGTCCACCATGGACATTACACGCTCTACCTCGCCGCCGAAATCAGCGTGTCCGGGCGTGTCGACGATATTGATGTGATAACCGTTCCAGTTGATGGCGGTATTTTTCGCCAGGATCGTAATGCCGCGTTCCTTTTCCTGATCATTGGAGTCCATCACACGCTCAACCGCGCTCCCGCGATCTCCGAGCGTTCCGGACTGCTGCAGAAGTTTATCAACCAGGGTGGTCTTGCCATGGTCAACGTGAGCAATAATGGCGATGTTGCGGATTTTCTCGATCACTGCGGATTACCTGTGGTTGCGAGCGCGTCGCTGGGACTGGAGCGCCCTGTGCGGACGCGTAAAAATGGCCGCGAATTATACACCACGACAGTTTTGATTACCATGACGCTGGCGCGACAGAGTTTGTAGTCAGCTCAATAGCTGTCTCTACCCGCCCCGGAACCAGTTCACAAAATCAGTCGATTTCCTCACCGAACTGGGATGCACGTCACAGATCATGACACTGCCTTGCAAGCAAAGACTTTTTATCAGGTCCAGCTGAGAGACCAGGCCGTAAGCCCGGGAACAAGACCGAAAGAAAGCAGCATAGAAATTTTACACGACGACGCTTTCACACGGATTTGAGTGAACACTCACGCAACGACCCAACCATATATGGGAGCACAACATGCAAAGACATAACCGCAAGACAAGAGAAAGTAACAAATACATGCGCCTGAAGGTCAGCGCTCTGACAGCGGCTCTGCTGGGCTGCTCGGCTTTAGGCTATGCGTCAAGCCACCGTGAGGCACCCATGATTGCCGGCCTGCCCCGCCTGGATGCCACAGACCTGTACATGTTCAGGAGTTATGAGACTGGCCGCCAGGACTACATCACCCTGATTGCCAACTATTTTCCGCTACAGGCGGCCTACGGCGGGCCAAACTATTTCGACCTGGAGACAGCCGGAATCTATGAGATCCACATCGACAACACCGGTGACTCCATGGAGGACATCACTTTTCGCTTTGATTTCTCAACCATCCTGGCAGGTGCTGCTGTCCCAGTCGGCGGCGAAAACATTCCAATTCCGCTGATCAACGCCGGTGCCATCGGGCCGGGAGCAACTGACACCAGCGCGGTCAATTCGCGGCAGGAGTATACTCTGGACGTCATTCGCGGCAACGCCAGGACTGGTACCGCTCAAGCGGTAACCAACGTTACCACGCAAACCACGACCTTCCGGAAGCCAGTAGACAATATCGGCACCAAATCCATCCCAAACTATGCCGATTACGCCAGTGCACATATCTACCCCATCAGCATTCCGGGCTGCCAGACCCAGGGACGCGTGTTTGTGGGCCAGCGTAAAGAAGGGTTTGCAGTAAATCTGGGACAGGTATTCGACCTGGTCAACCTGAACCCGCTTGGCGCCGCTGATGCCGTTGCCAACCCGATTGGTGATACCAACGTCACCTCCCTGGCGCTTGAAATCCCCACCAACTGTCTTGTTGATCAGGATCCTGTTATCGGCGCATGGACCACTGCCAGCCTCGATATGGCCGGCGGCGAACCCATGCAGGTATCACGCCTGGGCTTCCCACTGGTGAACGAGGTAATCATCGGCCTGCCGGACAAGGACAAGTTCAACAGTAGCCATCCCGTCAACGACGCGCAGTTCGCCGCCTACGTGGAAAAACCGACGCTGCCCTACTTACTGGAAGTACTGTTCCAGGATGCAGGTGCAGTGGCTCCAACCAACTCACCGCGCAGTGACCTGGTAGATGCCGTTGTTGGTGTACCTGGCCTGAACCTGCCAGCATCAGTCGCTGACGGCACCTTCCCGCGGAGTGAGATGCTGCGGCTTAACACCTCCATTGCGCCTGCCATGCCGTCACAGCAGCAAAACATGGGCGTACTGGCCGGTGACAACGCCGGCTTCCCGAACGGCCGCCGCCCGGGTGACGATGTTGTCGACATTGCCCTGCGAGTAATGATGGGCGCCCTGATCAGTGATCCTGCAGTAGCGCCCAACCGAACTGCACCGTTCACGGATCAGACGACCGTATCTGCAGGGGATTTTAAAACCTCATTCCCTTACCTGAATGAACCTCTGCCTGGTTCAGCGGTTCAGTAAGCGATCTGTTCGCCAGGCAGGATCACCCCTGTCTGGCGAATTCTTATGCACTCAGAACTCATCAGAATACTTCTCAAGCTGCGAGGGCAGGTACATGTTGGTTTTCAGAAATGCGCAGAAACTTTTTGCTCCAAATCTCAGAAAAACCCTTTTGCTGGGCATTTCCTGCTGCGCCATGGCCGCTCAAGCCGCACCGTACATACCAGACAACGACAACACCATCATCACGCGCTTGCCGAGCGCAGTGGTGGCGATGTCCCAACAATTGCGCGCCACTGAAGGCAGCCGCAATGACAATCCTCAAGAGTTGTTCGCCCAGGCATATCGATCCTATCAACTGGCGCTGAGCGAGCAGGATCCCAGGGCTTACGGTAGAACGCTGGCGATCATTGAACAGTGGCCAGACAACGTTAGCAAACCGGTTTCGCTGCGGCTGATTGCTGCGGCCGTGCTGCAACACAATCATGAATTCGCGCCTGCACTGGATGAACTTCGTAGCGTTCTGGAAGAAGAGCCAGGTAACGCACAGGCATTAATGATTCAGGCACAGATAGGCCTGGTAACGGCTCACTACCCATTGACACAGAAAAGCTGCGATGCACTTGTAGACCGCGTGGAGCGAGCATTCCAGATTAACTGTCAGGCACAGCTAGATGGGGTTACCGGCAAAGCTGGTACGGCACTAGATTCACTGACGCAGGAACTTGACTCCGGCCGCCCGATGAGTCGCCAGGCATTACTGGAAGTACATATTACGATCGCCACAATAGCACACCGGCTGGGTGAAAATGATATGGCCGGCCAGCACTACCTTGCAGCTCTGACAATGGCGCCAGATAACACCTATTTGCTGAACAACTATGCACAGTGGTTGCTCCAGCAGGAAAGATACCGCGACGTGATCGCGCTGCTGGGATCAGAACCGGATCCAACAAGTAATGTAGAACTTGGCGTGATGCTGACAAACGCACTGCTTTCCTCACCGGATGCGGCCAACAGCAACCGCGCAGAGTCATTGATCGCAGAACTGGAGGCCTATTTTGAGACTGCCTACCGACGAGGAGAGAATGTGCCCGTTAAGGAGTTTGCCCGTTTCGCATTGGACATTCAGGGCCGTCCTGAAGCCGCACTGGAGGCAGCCATGAAAAACTGGACCTCCCAGAAAGAGCCCTCTGATGCTTTGCTGCTGGCCGAAGCGGCAGCTGCCGCTTCGCGTCAGGACGTTATAGAAAACCTGCGTGACTGGACGGACAGCACTGGCATGCAGTACGCAGCTCTCGACACACTCATTGCTACTGGCAACGCGAGGTAATCATGAAACGCAGACTGATGTCCATATTTGTGTTGCCGCTGTTGTGCCTTGTTGCGTCGGGCAATCTCAGCGCGCACACCTTGAGTGACAGCTACCTGAACCTTTCACTGGATCAGCAGAGTGTTTCGGGTCACTGGCTGATTGCCGTCGAGGACCTCGAACTGGCTATTGGCCTGGATGGCAACGCCGACTCAGCCATTACATGGGGTGAAATTAGCCAGCACCGTTCACAGATCAGAGACTACGCAGCTTCCCGCCTCACTATGGGGTCCGAAGGCCAGCCATGCTCCCTTGAAATTGGCACGCTGATGATCGAGCAATTGAATGCGGGTCCTTTTGTTCACCTGCCGATTACCGGTCTGTGCAATGGCGTCGCGGAAGTCACCCTGAGTTACAGCCTGATGTTCGACATCGACTCTGCACACAGAGGCATACTCAGTCTGCGGAGCAACGATGAAACTTATGTCAGGGTTTTCTCACCCGACACTGCGACATATGAGATTGACACTGAACTTCCATCAGATGCCGAATATCTATGGACCTTTTTCATTGAGGGCATCTGGCACATCTGGATCGGACTGGATCACATTCTTTTTCTGCTTGCCCTTCTGGTGGCCATCGTACTGGTCAAAACCCCAGGCGCCACCGGCCAGCAACAACCTGCGAATGTACCGTTCAGCACGTATCTCTACGACGTCATCAAAGTTGTTACCGCTTTCACAATCGCACATTCCATAACACTGATACTGGCCACACTTGAGGTGGTTTCCCTGCCCGGGCGATTTGTGGAATCGGTCATCGCGCTATCTGTGGCGATATCAGGCATCAACATACTCTATCCCTTGTTCAGAACACGTGCCTGGCAGTTCGCCTTCATATTCGGCTTGATTCACGGCTTTGGATTCGCCGGCGTGCTGGGCGATCTCGCTCTACCTCAACAGCTGCTTTTTGGCAGCCTGCTGAGCTTCAATATTGGCGTCGAAGTGGGGCAGATCGCGATTGTTCTGGTGCTGGTGCCAATACTGGCCCTGCTGGGCAGGGCCACTTTCAGCCGGCGGCTTGCGCTCGGCACCGCCGGCCTGGTCATCACCGTGTTTGGTGTACTGTGGCTTCTGGAACGCTCGCTGTCACTGTCGGTACCGGTATTGTCCTAGGGCCTGAAAACACCAACATTCGCATAACCGGCATCTTTCAGATGCGAGGCGTGCAGTCGACTCATCATGCCTTTGTCGCAATACAGCAGGTACTGGCGTGACTGCGGCATTGTCGCAAACTGACTCGCCAGCCTGAAAAACGGCACCTGCAGCACTTCATGACCTGAAAGCTCAAATGGTGCCCGCTCCAGCTCGTCGGGGTGGCGGATGTCGATGACCACAGCCTCCGGGGGCGCCACAGAAAACTCTGGAGGCTCGACATCACGCCTGTTGAGCACCTCGACAACCCGGTCAATGCTCTGGTATTCACTGGCTTCGATGGCAGCATCCAGCACCGCCGGATCCATCTGACGCTCTTCGTGCTCTACACGGCTGCGTTTAGCGTGAGTGGTAGGTTTCACTGAAATGACGCCGCAGTACTCGGGCACATTCACTGAAAAGGGCTCGGTGCCTATCGCTCGGGCTGTATTGATGATTTCCTGCTTGTCAGTGACGATCAATGGCCGGAGGATCATCATGTCGCAGACTCGATCAATGACATTCAGGTTAGGCAGCGTCTGGCTGGAGACCTGAGAAATCGCCTCCCCTGTCACCAGTGCTCGTAGCCGCATACCAATCGCTATGCGCTCTGCTGCACGCAGCATCTGCCGTTTGAGTATGACGCCCATGTGGCCGCTGTCGACCTTCTGCGTAATCTCCGTCACGACGCCCTCGAACGGTACGCTGACAAACTTCACGCGATGTGAAGAGCCAAACTTCATCCATAGATAAAGCGCAACCTCTTTCACCGCAAACTCGTGTTCCCTGCCACCCAGATTGAAGAATACAAAATGTGTCTGCAGGCCGCGGCGCATTGTCATGAAACTGGAAACTGCTGAATCAAATCCGCCCGATATCAGTGACAGCACCTGCTCCTGAGTTCCCAGCGGATATCCACCCAGGCCATTGATCTGTTCTTTGACGACGTAAAGAACCTTGTGACGGATTTCGACTCGAACCGTGATCTCGGGATTAATAAGGTCCACCCCTTTAGCATCACTGTTGTGCAACAGATACCCACCCACCTGACGCTCGATATCGCCGGATGAATAGTCATGCGTGCCGGTACGCTTGCAGCGCACCACAAAAGTTTTTCCGGCCAATGCACCACGATAGTGCAGCAGCACAGACTCTGCAATTTCGTCGATGCTCTCCGGCAGCGGGAGCTTCTCCACAGGCCTTACCACTGATATGCCCGGCGTGCTCAGCAATGCATCAAGGACGCCGCTTTCCAGCGCCTGGTCCAGGTCCCCGGTATCAACTTCCAGAATGTCCCAATTGCCAACCACAGAAATCTTCTCGTCCAGTCGCTGCAGGATAATGCGCAGATTGCGGCGCAGCGCCTTGACCAGTCGCATACGCACAGGTCGTGATTTGACGGTCATTTCTGGAAAAAAACGTACTACATAAAGCATTAACTACCTCTGGATTTTGGGGAATATGAGACAAAACTAGGATTGTCAGTAAAAGCTTGCCTTAAAACAGGGCGATAGGCACTATACCAGTGCATGTAGCTGCACAATGCACTTTATTGGTGCATCACAAACAGGACGCATGTGTTAACTGCTTGATATTCAAGACCTGACCACACCTTCCATTGTGGCATGAGTCTTGCTCATCTCAGTGCACTGGGGGTCAGGCGGCAACCAAAACATTATAGTGCCGATTCCCCTGCTTGTTGAGAGCAGATTATTGCAAGACCTTTAACCTGTGTCCGCACCCGACTTCAGATCGGGGAGGCCACTATTAATTCTCGATCACTCGGAGGATCAGGAATGTCTAAGACATTAGAAATGATTAAAGAAAATGACGTGAAATGGGTTGATCTCCGTTTCACCGATACCAAGGGCAAAGAGCAGCACGTTACCTTCCCGGCCGACAAAGTCGATGAAGGTTTCATGGACGGCGTGATGTTCGACGGTTCCTCCGTAGCCGGCTGGAAAGGCATCAACGAGTCAGACATGATCCTGAAGCCGGATGACACTACTGCCGTCATCGATCCCTTCTCTGATGAAGTACAACTGAACCTGCGCTGCGACATCATTGAGCCACGCACCATGGGTGGTTACAACCGTGACCCACGCTCTGTTGCACGCCGTGCAGAAGAATACCTGAAGTCTACCGGTATCGGTGACAAAGCGTTTTTCGGCCCTGAGAACGAGTTCTTCGTGTTTGACGAAATCAAGTGGCACGTTGGCATGGACTACTCTTTCTTCAAGATAGGCAGTGAAGAAGCCGCATGGTCAAGCAGCAAGAGCATTGAAGGCGGCAACCTGGGTCACCGTCCTCGCGTCAAAGGCGGTTACTTCCCCGTTCCTCCAGTCGACTCACTGAGCGATCTGCGTGGCGCAATGTGCGACACCATGACTGCCATGGGTCTGGACATCGAACTGCACCACCACGAAGTGGCCAACGCTGGTCAGTGTGAAATTGGTGCCAAGTTCAACACTCTGGTTTACAAAGCTGACGAAGTACAGATCCTCAAGTATTGCGTACTGAACACAGCACACGCTTTCGGCAAAACCGCAACCTTCATGCCCAAGCCACTGGTAGGCGATAACGGTTCTGGTATGCACGTTCACATGTCTATCTCCAAAGATGGCAAGAACACCTTCGCAGGCGACGGCTACGCTGGCCTGTCAGAAACTGCTCTGTACTACATTGGCGGTATCATCAAGCACGCCAAGGCACTGAATGCTTTCGGCAACGCTTCAACCAACAGCTACAAGCGTCTGGTAAAAGGCTTCGAAGCACCAACACTGCTGGCCTACTCCTCACGCAACCGTTCCGCTTCCATCCGTATCCCATACGTACTGGGCGGCAACCCGAAAGCGATCCGTATCGAAGTGCGTTTTGGTGACAACACAGCCAACCCTTACCTGTACTTTGCAGCCCTGCTGATGGCTGGCCTGGACGGTATCGAAAACAAGATCCACCCTGGCGACCCAGCCAGCAAAGATCTGTATGACCTGGAGCCGGAAGAAGAAGCAGCAATTCCACGCGTTTGCTTCTCTCTGGACGAAGCGCTGGATGCTCTGGACCAGGATCGCGAGTTCCTGAAGAAAGGCGGCGTATTCTGTGACGACCTGATCGATGGTTATATCGAACTGAAGCGTCAGGACTGCACACGTCTGAACAGCTCAACGCATCCGGTCGAGTTTGATATGTACTACAGCCTGTAAGGGTTGCTTGTCACTATCATCTGATGGTTAAAACAAAGCGCCTGGCCGGGCTCCCCAGCCAGGCGTTTTTGTTGGAACAACGCGAAGGGATCTCTGCGTTAATGAGTCCCACGATTAACTGACTGACGGACATTTCATGCTGAGTAGCACCAAATTATACCGCCGACTGATGGACACACTGTCCACGGCCATCCTGGTGATGGATGATCAGTTGCGGCTGCGCTACCTGAATCTTGCAGCGGAAAGTCTGCTGGCCATCAGCGGCCGCCAATTCAATCAGTCGTTTATCGGCGACATCATGGTCAATGGCGATCAGGATATCGCGGATATTCGCACGGCCCTTCAGCAGGGTCACAGCTTTACCAAAC
Organism: Pseudohongiella sp. SYSU M77423; assembly: GCF_029911965.1. NCBI lineage: Bacteria > Pseudomonadati > Pseudomonadota > Gammaproteobacteria > Pseudomonadales > Pseudohongiellaceae > Pseudohongiella > Pseudohongiella sp. SYSU M77423. Next base: position 565,190 of record NZ_JARYTH010000001.1, read on the forward strand.
GCAAAACCCAGATTCACCTTCTGCACGGCAAGACCCTGCAGGTGGACTACACGATCACACCCATGACCGATATGGATGAAGTTGCATTGGTCATGGAAATTCAGGGCATCAACTATGCTGAGCGCATCAGTCGCGATGAGAACCTGATCTCTACACATGAAACAACCCGGGAACTGGTTCGCGGCCTGGCGCACGAAATTAAAAATCCGCTTGGCGGCATTCGCGGGGCTGCGCAACTGCTGGCCTCTGAACTGCCTGCCGATACCGACCTGACCGACTATACCAGTGTGATCATCGAAGAGGCTGACCGGCTGCACAAGCTTGTCGATCGCCTGGTTGGCTCGAGAAAGCCCATGGAGTTCCGTACGCTTAACGTTCACGAAGTGCTCGAACGTGTGCGCAACCTGGTCGAGGCTGAAGTACGCAACATGGATATCACCGTGGTTCGCAATTATGACCCCAGCATTCCGGAAATTCAGGGTGACTCTGAGCAGCTGATACAGGCCGTTCTAAATATTGTGCGCAATGCCGTACAGGCCCTGGAAAGTCCTCATGTAAAACATCGCTCGGGCATCATCGAACTGGGCACCCGTATCATGCGCAATATCACCATCGGCACGGTTTATCACCGACTGGTGACGCGTATCGATATCATCGACAACGGCCCGGGCGTTCCAGCAGAGCTAAAAGACAATATTTTCTTCCCGATGATCAGCGGCCGGGCCGAAGGCACTGGACTTGGCCTGTCTATTGCACACTCAATTGTCAATCAACACAAAGGCATTATCGAATGCAAGAGCGAACCTGGCCGCACGTGTTTTGCCATTTACCTGCCGGTAAACACGCCGACCATTCCATCCAACGACATCGGCAGTGGCCAGTTTGGCAAGTAGCCTTGACGGAGTAATATGTCATGAACAAACACAACACGGTCTGGGTTCTGGATGACGACAAGTCCATCCGCTGGGTTCTCGAGAAATCTCTGAGTCGCGCGGGAGTCAGTACACACTCATTTGATAACGGCGACGACCTGCTGCACCGCCTGGAAAAAGACCGACCTGATGCCATCATCAGTGATATCCGGATGCCTGGTATTAACGGCCTGGATTTGCTGTCGACGGTACATACTCGCTTCCCCAGCCTTCCGGTCATCATCATGACGGCGCACTCTGACCTGGACAGCGCTGTCTCATCGTATAGCCGCGGCGCATTTGAATATCTGCCCAAGCCGTTTGACATTGATGAAGCGGTTGCCATGACTCAGCGCGCTCTGGAGCATGCCCGTGAACAGCACATGGACATTCCTGCGCCCACGCTGGAGAACAGCAAGGAAATCATCGGCGAAGCGCCAGCGATGCAGGAAGTCTTTCGGGCCATTGGCCGCTTGTCTCAGTCCAATATCACGGTACTTATTAACGGTGAGTCCGGCACAGGTAAGGAGCTGGTCGCTCATGCCCTGCACAAGCACAGCCCACGGAGGGAGAGGCACTTTATTGCTCTAAACGTGGCCGCCATTCCCAAGGATCTGATTGAATCCGAACTGTTCGGCCATGAAAAAGGATCCTTCACCGGCGCCACGACTCACCGCACCGGCCGGTTTGAGCAAGCCAATGGCGGCACACTCTTTCTTGACGAAATTGGCGACATGCCCGCCGATACGCAGACTCGCCTGTTGCGTGTTCTTTCTGACGGTGAGTTTTATCGAGTTGGCGGCACAACGCCAATCAAAGTGGATGTACGAATCATCGCGGCAACACACCAGAATCTGGAAAAGCTGGTCGGCCAGCACCTGTTCCGGGAAGACCTGTTCCACCGCCTGAACGTGATCCGCATTCACATTCCGAGGTTGCGTGATCGCCGCGAGGATATCCCACGTCTGGCCCGCCACTTCCTGGCACGGGCCGCTGAGGAGCTGGATGCTGAAGCCAAAGTGCTGCGCCCGGAAACCGAGAAATACATTACGGGGCTTAGCTGGCCGGGCAACGTCCGTCAGCTGGAAAACTTCTGCCGCTGGATCACCGTGATGGCTTCCAGTCGCGAAGTCCGCATTGACGACCTGCCGCCAGAACTGATGGATCATCAGGCACAAAGCAGCGGTTCAGGCAGCTGGACACAGTTGCTGGAGGAATGGGCAAACCAGGAGCTGAATCTGGGGCACTCGGCCATTCTCGATCAGGCTACACCGGAGTTTGAGCGCACCATGATCAATGTCGCTTTGAAACACACTCTCGGTCGGCGCCGGGATGCAGCGCAGTTACTGGGGTGGGGTCGCAACACCCTGACCCGTAAGATCAAGGAGCTGGAGATCGAGGATTCGGGCGGCGACGCTGACGAAGATTGATCTCTCGCCCCGCGCCTGCTAGCTCTGCCTGTGTAGCTTCAGGCGTGGACGCGACGCCCTCGTCTGTGGCTATAATCGGGGCATGCCCAACACCACAGAACAACGCCAGCAGATACTGGCGGGCCCCATACTACGCAGGATGGAACCGGGGCGGCTGGTCATCTGGCTGGCGAGTCAGTCCCCACTTGATTTCCGGCTACAGTTGTCCGTCGACCACGACGAATGGCAATCCGTGCTACCTGTCACGCACCACCCGGTCAGGGTAGGCGAACATTGTTATCTCCACCTGTTGAGCTTCACACCTGCAGCACCTTTGCCGCAAGATCGGTTCATAGAGTACGACCTGCAATGGCTGGACGGGCACACAAAGGACTGGCATGGCCTGACTGAATGGGCTGCGGATGCTGCACAGCCAGGACAGTCTCTGCCACGATTTGTGCTGCGCAGCCGAATGGACAAACTGTTGCACGGCTCCTGTCGCAAGCCACATCACGCATCCGATGACGGCATGGTCACGGCAGCAAACTGGCTGGCGCAGCGCAGCGAACAGCCAGATCAGTGGCCGGGCGCCCTGCTGTTGTCTGGCGATCAGGTTTATGTGGATGATGTCGCCGGCCCCATGCTTACCGCCATCCATCAGTTGATCAATAAACTTGGCCTGTACCCCGAAACCATCGAAGGCGCTCTGGTCAACAACAGCAAAGAGCTGTTCGACTGTGAATACAATTACTACCGTCGCGGCGAGCTGCTGCCGGACATTGAAAACAATGAAAGCCTGCAAAAACGCTTTTTTGAAGGCGCTCGCAAGCCGGTATTCACGTCTGCCAATGCCGACAATCACCTGGTGACGTTCGCGGAAGTCATTGCCATGTACCTGCTGGTGTGGTCACCCGTCCCCTGGGAGATGATCGACGCCGACACAAGGCCGGCTCTTTCGAAAGAGCACAATCAACGTTATGAGCGCGAGAGGCGGCACTTACGGGCGTTTGTAAGCGGACTGGGGTCAGTTCGCCAATTACTGGCGCAACTGCCTACGCTGATGATTTTTGACGATCACGATATCACCGACGACTGGAATCTGACCGCCGACTGGGAGCAGACAGCATACGGCCACCCATTTTCACGGCGCATTATCGGCAATGCCCTGTTTGCCTATCTGTTATGTCAGGGCTGGGGCAATAATCCTGACGCCTTCGAGGGCGACACCATGGATTGCGTGATGCGCTGGTGTCAGACACCGCAAAGCTCACAGCAGAATGCCATTATCGAGCACCTGCTGGGACTTCAATGTTGGCATTACAGCCTCGACACCAGCCCCAAATTGCTGGTTCTGGACACCCGCACACGACGCTGGCGGTCTGAAACCAATCTGCGCCACCCCTCGGGGCTGATGGACTGGGAGGCTCTCAGCGAGCTACAGAATGAGATTCTGAATCATGAGTCGATCATCATGGTTTCACCGGCACCGGTTTTTGGTGTCAAACTGATCGAAGCCGTGCAAAAGGTGTTTACCTGGCTGGGCAAGCCCTTGATGGTAGATGCAGAAAACTGGATGGCCCACCCCGGCACAGCTAATGTCATCCTCAATATTTTTCGTCACGCCCGCACACCCAGAAACTATGTCATCCTGTCCGGAGATGTGCATTATTCCTTCGTTTACGGTATCCGCCTGCGTTCCTCACGAACCACCAGTCCACACCTTTGGCAAATCACCAGCAGCGGCATCAAGAACTGCTTTCCGGATCGGCTGCTGGACACGCTGGATCGTCTGAATCGCTGGCTTTATGCCCCGCGTTCACCATTGAACTGGTTTACACGCCGGCGCCCCCTGGAAATCATCCCCTACCGCCATTCGCGAGCTTCACGCGGCGAGCGGCTTTTCAACGCCTCCGGCATGGGTTACGTCGAATTCGACAGCGAGGGCAAACCGGTAAATGTCGAACAGATCACCCCCACCGGCTCCGCCTGTTTCAAAATGGAAAAAACAAGCGGGTGACAGCGGTTGAAAAATCGCCTATGCGCCCCTATATTCAGCCAACCATGTGATGTCCTGCCCAGGCTGGACACAAGTCCGCACATCATGACAGGCCAATAAGAATATGATTGAAATCAGTCACGTAACCAGGAAGTTTGAACATTTTACGGCGGTGGACGACCTCAGTTTCTCCGTGTCCGAAGGCGAGGTACTTGGGTTCCTCGGTCCAAACGGCGCGGGCAAGTCCACGACCATGAAGATTATCACCGGTTTTCTGGCTCCCACTTCGGGCACCGTGACCATAGACGGTCATGATATTCGCACCGATCCGCTGGCTGCCAAGCAGCTCATTGGTTATCTGCCAGAAGGCGCCCCCAGCTACCCCGATATGACTGTATTGGGGTTCCTTGAGTTCATCGCACAGATTCGCGGCTACTCTGGCACAGAAATGCAGCAGCGCGTCGAAAAGGTCCTGAATGACGTTGACCTGAGCAGCGTTTGCGAACAGACCATCGATACCCTGTCCAAGGGCTTCAAACGGCGCGTAGGACTGGCACAGGCTATCCTGCATGATCCCAAGGTCCTGATTCTGGATGAACCGACGGACGGCCTCGACCCCAATCAGAAGCATCAGGTTCGCCAACTGATTCGCAACCTGGCCAAAGACAAGATCGTCATCGTTTCGACGCATATTCTGGAAGAAGTCAGTGCCGTGTGCACACGCGCCATCATTATCGCCAATGGCCGTATTGTTGCCGACGGCACACCTAACGAACTGGAAGCGCAGGCCCCGGTTACCGATGCTGCCGACATGCCGACAGCACCGGGACGCCTCGAAGCGTTTTTCCGCAGTGTCACAGCGCAGGAGGCCTGATCAGCATGGACTCACTATTCGGCAAAACCGGCATTATTTTCAAACGCGAGCTGATGGCTTACTTCAGCACGCCTCTGGCTTATGTGTTTATCGTCATCTTCCTGGTGATGAACGGCATATTCACCTTCGACCTGGGTGGTTTCTTTATTCGTGGGCAGGCTGACCTGCAGCCATTTTTCAACTTCCATCCCTGGTTGTATCTGTTCATGATCCCGGCACTGGCCATGGGACTCTGGTCCGATGAGCGCAAGACTGGCACCATCGAATTGTTGATGACACTGCCCATCAAACTGCGCGACGCCGTACTCGGCAAGTTCCTGGCTGCGTGGGTATTGAGTGGCGTTGCCCTGCTGCTGACATTCCCGATCTGGATTACCGTCAATTACCTTGGTAATCCGGACAATGGCGTCATCCTGGCGGCCTATATCGGCAGCTGGCTTATGGCCGGCGGCTTCCTCGCCATCGGCTCCTGCATGTCAGCAATGACCCGTAATGCGGTGATTGCCTTCATTCTGACGGTGGCGATCTGTTTTGCCTTTGTAGCCTCTGGCTCTGCCATTGTGCTCAACGCGTTCTCAGGATGGGCGCCAGAGTTTCTGACCAACGCCATCGCCAGCCTGAGTTTTCTGACGCATTTCGATGCCATCAGTAAAGGCGTGCTGGATATCCGCGACATGCTGTTCTTTGCAGCTGTCATTGGTGCCTGGCTAATGGCATCGGCCATCGTCATTGAAATCAAGAAAGCCAACTAGGAGCAGCCGGCCATGAAGAACAAAGCACTCTATTCGCCTGCCGGGCTGGCTACTGTCGCAGTCGGCCTGATTATTGTCATTACCCTGATCAGTCTGCTGCCCAGACTGCGACTGGACCTGACCCAGCAGAATCTCTATACCCTCAGTGATGCAACCCGCGACATCGTCAGCGATCTTGACCGCCCGCTGGAACTGACTTTCTTCTACTCGGAAGAAGCCGCCTCCGAGGTGCCTCAGGTGCGCACCTATGCACAACGCGTCCAGGAAATGCTGCGCGAGATCGTCATTGCCAGTGATGGCATGCTGAGTCTGGAAATGATTGATCCGGAGCCCTTCTCCGCGGAAGAGGATCTCGCCACAGCCTACGGCATACAGTCCGTACCATTGGCACAGGGCCGGGAATCAGTCTACTTTGGCGTTGTGGCATCTGACCCCAGCACCGCAGAAGATGGTGAGCCCGGTGTCTATGAAACGATTCCGCTAATCCGCCCGGATCAGGAAGAGTTCCTGGAATACGAATTTGCGCGTCTGATTACTCGCGTCATTGACCCGGACCCGACCGTGGTGGGCCTTATCACTTCACTGGACATCGATGGTGGCTTCAACCCTGCCACGAACCAGGCAAGTCGTGCCTGGGCGGTTATGGATACCGTCCGCTATATGTATGACGTGGAACGTCTGCAGCTGGACGTCGAGGAGATTGGCGAGAATATCGATATCCTGATGATCGTCCATCCTCAGGATCTGCCCGAACAGACACTGTACGCCATTGATCAGTTTGTGCTGCGTGGCGGTCGGGCGATTGTGTTTGTTGATCCCAATTCCGACACGCAGACACAGATCGCAATGAGCGGTGGTGGCTTCCGTGACACCATGGCATCGGACCTGCCGGGCCTGCTGGAAGCCTGGGGAGTTGACTACAACCCGGAACAGGTTGTCACCGATAGCGAACTCGCCCTTTACGTGACCCTTCAGGCAGGACAGCGTCCGGTTGCACATTACGGCATGCTGGGCATTCAGCGCGAAGGCTTCGCTGACGATATCGTCAGCGGACAGCTGGAAGTGATGAACATGTCATCCACTGGCTCACTTTCACCGATTGAGAGCGCCAGCACCACATTCGATCCACTGATTCAGACATCGGAACAGACCATGCTGATGGCGCCCGGTTTCTTCAGTGAAATGGGTGACCCGACTCTGCTGATCGATGAGTTTGAGTCTGAGAACCGACGGCACACGCTTGCCGCGCGCGTATCAGGCCCCGCCCAGACAGCCTTCCCGCAGGGTGTGCCGGTTGAGCCAGAGCCTGCTCCGGTGACCATTGGTGCGCCAGCGACCGAGGCCTCCGACGACCCCCTGAGCGCTGCGGAAGAAACCGAAGAGCCCGCTGAGGCAGAAGTGACCTACCGCATGCCAGACAACCACCTCAGCGAGTCCGACGGCGATATCGCCGTTATCGTGGTTGCGGACAGCGACGTGCTGGCGGATCGCATGTGGGCGCAGTCACAACAAATTGCCGGTCAGCGTGTCATAAATGCCTTTGCCAGCAACGGCGACTTCATGATTAATGCGCTGGACAATCTCAGCGGCAGCACCGAACTGGTCAACATCCGCAGCCGCGGACGCTACGCACGCCCATTTACACGGGTACTGGATCTGCAGCGTGAAGCTGACGAGCGGCTGCGTGCGGAAGAAACCCGTCTGCTGGAGCGCCTGTCGCAAACCGAGCAGCAATTGATGGCGCTGAACCAGGAAGGTTCTACCGGTATTTCACCGGAGCAGGAAGCCCAAATTGAACAGTTCCTGCAGCTGCAGCTGGAGACCCGCCGCGAACTGAGAGACGTGCAGTTCCGCCTGAATCAGGAAATCGATCGACTGGGCACCGTGCTGCAGATCATCAACACCTGGTTGATTCCAGCACTGCTGATTATTGTCGTACTGACAGTGTCACTGCTGAAGTCGCGTCGCCGACGCCGATTCGCGCACGCACGCTAAGCCTGCGCCTGTTAGTGGATAGGCAGATAGATGCTGACCCGGGTGCCCTCTCCGGGTCGGCTGTCTATCAACATACGACCACCATGCGCTTCCGCAATCAGATTACAAAGATAAAGTCCTAACCCAAACCCGCCGGTATTACGCGTACGGGAGTTGTCCACCCGGTAGAAGGGTTCCTTGACGTGTTTAAGGTGCTCAGCAGAGATACCTTCTCCGGAGTCAGAGATCTGCAGCAGCGCCTCGTTATCTGAAAACTCCACATGAACAACAACAGGGCGGTTGCGGCCATGCCGCATGGCATTGTTGACGATATTGGCAAACAACAGACGTATACGCAGCTTGTCGATATGCATGGCCCTGTCGTCGTCAGGCAGCTCGACCACCAGCCCGCCTTCGTATTCACGGTACTGCTCCGACAGCATGCCGATATAGTCGGCAAAATCCACATCGTCCGAAGTCAGTGCCGAGTGCTTCGTGCTCAGGCGTTCTGCTTCGATCAGGTCGGAAATGAGCAGGTCTATCTCATTGATGTCCTCGCTCAAGGCTTCCTTCAGATCGCCCTCGTCCATGAACTCCAGTTGCAGTTTGGCTCGGGTCACGGGCGTGCGCAGCTCGTGGCTGATCGCCAGCAGCAACTGCCGCTTTGCCTCCAGCATGGACTGCAGCGAATCAGCCATGTGGTTGATACTTTCCGTCAGCTCGCCAAGCTCGTCATTACGGGCGACTTCAACGCGATAGCCGAGATCACCCTCGCAGATTTTTTCCGCTCCCTGACGCAGGCGTCCGACCGGATCCATCAAACGCCGGACCAGCAGGTAATTGGAGAATAGTATGACAATCGCAAAACCCAGGCCGATGTAAATCACCAGGTAATCGAAGTCACTCAGGGAGGGCGACTTCCGGTTCAGGAAATACTCATAACCACCGCGGGCGACACGTATCACCTGCTCACTGCCAACGGCAAGCATCTCCGCATCTTCTGACAGGCGCCGCACAAACTCAGCAGCCGAGATATCCAGATCCGACTGATCATCTGACTGCCAGTTGATGTAGGGACTGCGAATAATGATGGTCAGCGACAGATCTTCGGCTAGTTGCTCTGCACGCTCCATATTGGGAGGAATGCCGATGGCATCTATGATCAGGCGAACATTATCGAGATAAAAAACGGGTAGCGGATTAAGCCGCTCGCGGCGCCAGTTTTCGTCGATCTGACGCAGAGACAGGGTAATCGTGATGAGGAAGAAAATCACAGTGCCGGAAAAGATCAGAAAGAGTCGAAAGTACAGCGACTCCGTGACTTTCGGCAGGCGGAACTTCATTTTAACTGGCCGACAAACGTGTAGCCGCGCCCCCAGACAGTTTTAATGAAGCGTGGCGTTTTGGAGGTGTCCTTGAGTTTGTGACGTAATCGGCTGACCAGCGTATCAACAGCGCGAGAGAACAGTTCTGCATCAATACCACGCAGGCGATTCATTAGCTCGTCACGTGTAAAGGTCTTGTTGGGCGACTGCATGAACAGCACCAGAAGTTCATACTCCATCGTGGTCAGCTCGATCAGTTCACCGTCCAGATGCACAGTCCGGCGAGCTGTATCAACCTCCAGCCCTTCGATTGATGGCAGGTCACTGCTGGGTCGCGTATCATCACCAGCTCGGCGCAGAATGTTGGCAATCCGGGCGACCAGCTCACGGGGTTCAAAGGGTTTGGGTAGATAGTCGTCTGCACCCAGCTCCAGACCCACGATGCGGTCAGTCACTTCGCCATGTGCTGTCAGCATCATGATGGGCAGGTGACCGTAGACAGAGGATTTTGCGCGGATTTCGCGACATATTTCAAAGCCGTCTTTCTCTGGCAGCATGACATCCAGAATCAGCAGGTCCGGCTTGGAGCGCTTGAGCAGTTCAAATCCCTTCGACGGCGTGTGCGCCACAGTAACCTGCATATCGTAGCGCTCCAGATACTGCGTCAGTAGCTGGCCGAGTTTTTCGTCGTCGTCAATGATCAGGATTTGTTTCATAACGCGGGAGTTTACGAATTTGCCAAGGATAAATCAATCTGATAAAAACACGCGCAGGCCTGCAAGTCGGCCGCAGTCACGTATAATACGCCTTTTTTCCCGCAGACTCGAACGCCAATCATGATCAATTTGACAAACGCGCGCCTGATGCGCGGTGAACACGTGCTGCTGGAAAGCGCGACCCTGACCATTAACAAAGGCCAGAAGGCCGGCATCATCGGTCGCAATGGCGCCGGTAAATCCAGCCTGTTTGCCTGCCTGACCGGACAGATCGGTCTCGACGCTGGCGATCTGCTGATGCCCGATGGTCTGCGCTGTGCCTGGATGAAGCAGGAAACAGAAGGTTCGGCGCGTTCGGCGATCGATCACGTCATAGATGGCGATGAACGGTATCGGCAAATCGAATCGAAGCTGGCACAGGCCGAGGAAGCACACGATGGACATGCGATAGCCAGCCTTCACAACGAGCTCGACAAAATCGACGGCTACAGCATCCGCGTTCGTGCCGAACAATTGCTCTCCGGCCTCGGATTTAAGGTAGCCGAGTTTGAACAGCCGCTTAGGTCATTCTCAGGAGGCTGGCGGATCCGACTGAACCTGGCAGCCGCACTGATGGCACCTTCCGATCTGTTGCTGCTGGACGAGCCAACCAACCACCTGGACATGGAAGCCACCCTGTGGCTGGAGCAATGGCTCAATCGCTATCCAGGCACACTGCTGTTGATCTCTCACGATCGCAGCTTCCTGGACAAGGTGATCGACCACGTCATCAGTTTTGAGCAACAGACCCTGTTCATGTATCGCGGCAATTTTACTGCGTATGAAATACAGCGCGCGGAGCGTATGGCCCAGCAGCAGGCGCAGTTTGAGAAGCAGCAGCGACGCAAGGCTGAAATTGAAGATTTCGTGCGGCGTTTCCGGGCCAAGGCCAGCAAAGCCCGCCAGGCACAGAGTCGTCTGAAAGAATTGTCCCGCATGCAGGACATTGCTCCGGCGCACATTGACTCACCGTTTCGCTTTGAGTTTTTCAAGCCACCACAGACGGCCAGCGATTTACTAAGCGTCAAGAAAGCAGTGATTGGTTATGAGACACCTGTCGCCTCAGGCATCAGTTTTAAGCTGATGGACACGACAAGAATCGGTTTGCTTGGCTTCAATGGCATGGGCAAGTCCACACTTTTGAAAACACTGGCAGGCCAGTTGCCCTGGCTGGATGGTGAGACAGTCGCTTCCAAACATCTGCGTATCGGTTATTTTGCACAGCATCAGGTCGACGTCATAGACCTGCGCTCCAGCCCCCTGCAGTTGATACAGCAACATGACCCGAAAGTGCGCGAACAGGAAGTACGCAACTTCCTTGGCGGTTTTGATTTTCGCGGCGATCGTGTTGTTGAGCCGATCATCAACTTTTCAGGTGGAGAAAAGGCACGACTGGCGCTCGCATTGATAGTCTGGCAAAAGCCCAATGTACTGCTGCTGGACGAACCCACCAACCACCTGGATCTTGAGATGCGCCACGCACTCACCGTCGCATTGCAGGGCTTTGAGGGAGCGCTGGTGCTGGTCTCTCACGATCGCCACCTGGTAGCCAACACGGTCGACGAGTTTTATACGGTCCACAACGGGCGTTTCGACACATTCGAGGGTGACCTGGACGACTACGCCGCCTGGATGCAGAACCCTGACGCCCCGGCAGCCAAGCCTGCTACAGCCGCTACCGAAAAAACGGACAACAAGGCTGGTAATGCATCAGGAAAAAGTAACGCGGCATCAGCAGGTTCCAGCGCGGACCGCTCGTCGGGGGACAAAAAAGAACAGCGACGCCAGGCGGCCCAGCAACGTGAACAGCTGGCGCCATTGCGCCGGGAAGTGAAACAGCTGGAGAAAACGATCGACCGATTAACTGCCGAACAAAAATTGCTGGAAGACAGGCTGGCTGACCCCGGACTGTATGACGACAACCGCCGCGACGAGCTTGCTGATCTGGTGCGACAGCAGGGATATTGCAGCGCGGAACTAAGCCAGGCCGAAGAAGCCTGGCTGGAAAAAAGTGCTCTGCTGGAGGGTGCGAACTGATCAGTGCAAGCCGCGCGCCTGAGTATAATACGGGCGCCTGTTGCGAGACATTTTACTGGATCATTGCCGGCTGGCCCGCAACTCAATACGGTAGCTTAGCCGCTGGTTGTCGCGCATTGAAATAACTTCGATGATGTCGCCGACCTCGCGATTCTCCAGCACGTTAAGCAGATCATCTTCGTCAGCGATCGGCTCACCATCCACCTCGATAATGACATCACCAAGCAGGATACCGCGATTGGTCTCGGTCAGACCTCGCATGCCCGCGCGTTCGGGACTGGCGCCCTCGATAACATCCAGCACAATCACGCCAGTGATACCCCAGCGGCTGCGATAATAATCAGCATACTGAGGCGGGAACATGGCAATGCCCAGCGTTGGCGTCTGCACACGTCCGAACTCAATCAGCTCAGGTACAATTTTTTTGACGGTGTTAACCGGTATCGCAAAACCAATACCGGAGCTGGCTCCACTGGGGCTATAGATGGCAGTATTCACGCCGACCAGCTGGCCCAGGGAATTCAGCAGTGGTCCACCCGAATTTCCCGGATTGATGGCAGCATCTGTCTGAATGACGTCCCGGATCCGACGCCGCGTCACTGAATCAATTTCGCGACCCAATGCACTGACCACGCCAACGGTCAGAGTGGTATCAAGACCAAATGGGTTGCCAATGGCGATGACCTTGCGCCCGACCTCCAGCAATGAGGAGTCTCCCAGCTCAACGGGAACCAGATGATCCTGAGGCGCTTCTATATGCAGCACCGCCAGGTCCTTGTCGGGCTCAACGCCCACCACTCGCGCGTCCCAGGCAGTACCATCCTGAAGGCGAACCGTCAGGCGTGATGCGTTCTGAATGACATGGAAATTGGTGACAATATAACCATCGCTATTCCATACGAAACCTGAGCCGCTGCCCTGCGGTATCTCTTCCGGATTAAGAGACAGGAACGAGCGCCGAACCAGACGGGAATTGGTTATGTAGACCACCGATGGGCTGGCTTTTTTGAAGACCTCGATATTGTTGTCTTCATCATTGGTGCGAAAGGCTGTGTAGTCAGGGGCTGGCTGCGCGGCAAGCTGTGCGGGTATCAGAACCAGGATGGACGACAGCAGCACACAGCAGGCAGCCAGCAAGCGGGTCAAACGGGCTGAGAATGTGTTCATGGGCAATCCTGCTACAGAAACATACTCTGTTCATCATGGTAGCTGCCCAGGTCAATTTCAAGGGCCGTCAGGGGGACGGCCCGTTATAGAGTTCCTGCCAGTTGATGACCCTGTCGTGGCTGCGGAACTGACCGAACTCAAGCTGAGCACGCGGGTTCTCATTGTAATTCACATCCTGATGTGGCCAGCGGAACTGCAGGAACTGCAGCCCCAGGTCGTCCAGATCGAGCTCCACATCTACGGTGCCGCCATTATCTTCGCCAGGCGCGCTGGCTTCCAACGTCGGATCAGTTGGGTTGGTAGCTGCCTGAACTCCCTGTATGCGGCCGTCATGGAAAGTGGAGGTCTGTGGTGTAGTGATCGCTGTCTCACCGTCATCAAGATTGCCGGTATAGGTGCCCGACAGCAGGTCCAACTCTGCGGCGTTTATCGATGTACAGTTGTCGTCGCTGTTAATGATAAACCGGCTGCCATCAAAGTATTCGACCTGTAACGTAATGGCGAGCGGCTCGGTTTCCGGACCGTAGGCATTGTTTACAAGCAAACGGCCGTATCGGAAATCATGTCTGTCAATTTCGAAGAACTCTGGGTCGCCGTCCGTTATCTCGGCATCAAGATCGCCAGCATCCAGCGTCACGCCGTCACTGTCAATCGGTACCATGGCAATGATCAGACCAGAGAATGGGCCGTCAGGGTCAGCCGGGTTGGCCCGTTGGAATATCAGATTGCCATCAAGCACCAGCTCGCCACCCTGTATGGACCCCCAGTCAGTCTGGAAATTAGTTGGCACGCTGCTGTTTGCCAGTCTCGTCGTCAGGTTATTATTGTCACCGGGGTTACTTTCCTCGATCGCCCGGAAATTGAGGTCGTTGTATGCGCCCAGCTTTGCGAAGACATTACGGTAGTTTACAGTCGGGTCGCCTTGCACATTGCGGGCGACCAGCTCTACTTCGACACCAAAAGGCTCATCCATGTAGGTAAATACCGATGGCGGACTGCACGTGGCGTTAACACGTGGCAGCAACATATCACTGGTCACTTCGAAACGAACCGGGTAGAAGCGTCCAACGTCACTGACTGCACCATTAATCACATCAGTTCCGCGGTAAGTGACCGGGTCTTCATTGCTGTCGACCAATTGCGCCTGTAAGTCGATGATACCGACTTCATTATAATTGGTATTCAGGAACCCTGTTGCGGCAACCGCGTAGTTATTAAAACTGTTGTAATTGAGAATATCCTGGCTGAGCGTCCCACGCACGCCGCCCAGAGCTTCCACCTGGTTTTCTGTGACCGACAGTTTGATGCGATAGTTATCACTGACGCCATCACTGTCATAGTAGAAATTGGGTGTTGCGCGATTATCATGCAGGTTGGCACCCGCATCTGGCTGACCATTCTGATCCACGTCGTCACCAGCCTGCCATCCCATTGACGTCACAACCAGATCAAAACCCTCACCAGCATTTACAAAAACATTACCGTCCTGGTCCGCGGCATAGGAGTCTGCAGTGGCGCCGTTGCGGTCAGCAAAATTGTTTGCTGGCAGACTGCCAGCCCGGTCCAGTCCTTGCGCGCCGGGAAAGTCGATGGCGAAACCGAATGGTCTTACAACAAACTCTTCACTGCTGCCCACCATCAGGTCTCCTGAGTAGCCAGGCGCTGTCAGCGGATTATCCGGCGATGGCGTACCAAAGAAACCAAACGGAATGTCGAAACGACCGTGCAACTGCATGACACCAACATCGGAATAATTCAGCACCAGTGTAGCACCCGGTGCACCACTGGATTGCGTGACAAAATTCAAGTCGATATCAGTGTAGGTTGTAGCTCCGTCAGTGCTGTTATCGTTTACCAGGGAAACAGTTTCACCATTAACGCTGAACGACTCTCCAGCCTGACAGCTGCCCGGGTTCTTACATTCTGCGGCCACGCCAATTGTCAGAGTCTGGCCCGCATCGAACAGCGGCACACACTGCTGCGGATTGTCATCCGAGCTGCGAACACCCTGCAAAGTCAGTATTTGCGCCAGCGGGTTCACGTTGGAAGGCTTACCTGCGATCTGATACGGAATGGTTTCGTTTGACTGAGTCTCATTGTAAAAACGCAAGCCGGCTTCAGATATCTGCAGGGCTGGATCCTCAATCTCTGTTTTGGTACTGGTTACACCCTGCACGTTGATATTGACCGGCTGCGAGGCACCTGCTGGTACCGTGTAGTTCAAAAGCAGGGATACACTTTGTTCTCCAGGTGCAAATGTGTACGACGCGACACCATTATCGGTCTGTGAAGCAATACTGGTGAGTGCACCGGCGCCAGACAATACACGAGCCCAGACGCCTTTGGCAGGCGCGATGCTCAGGTTTATCGTTTCACCGCCCGCATCAATCGGATCATCCTGCGAGTCATGCGCTGTTATAGTGATGGTCGATCCAACACAGGAGATACCAAAGCCCGAGTGAGAAATAGCGTAGTGGTCCAGCGAACCCGTGCCTGTGTAGCCACACTCGTTAGTTGCGGTCGCTATCTCGATCTGATCCACATAGAAGTAGCGTTCCAGCTCGTATCCACTGTTTACGCGGAAGCGGACCTGCGAGGTGGCAGAGAAGCTCTGGGAACCATTACCCAGAATCGTGCTCAGGTTGTACGACACTGGAATTGACGAGTTGGCCTGGTTGGCCGTGATGTTTGTGAAATTGTTGACCAACAACCAGGGGTCGCTGGATGACCCTCGGGCCTCGACGACCAGTGAGTCACTGGCAGCAAGCGCCGTGTGTCCGTACCGCAAATTCAGGAACACATCTTCGCTGAAAGGCACTGCGTCCAGGTCAAACACGCGAGTCAGTGACGGTGAAATGCTGTTGTTATTTGCTGCTACACTGCTGGTCAGACGCAGGCGTCCAGTGGCCGTAATGACCTGGATATTACCGGTTCCCGGACCTGCTCCACTGCCAACTGTCCCAGACACTCCGTCAACTTCTGTCCACGCGCCAGACCAGTTGCGGCTACCCTCATTGTTTGTGAACGCAGACGTGGTGAAGGTATCGAACCAGGTAATGGGGGTCAGGACATCATTGAATGTAAAGTTGGGGTCTTCACTGCCCGCCAGTTCGGTCGCAATCCCGTTGGTAACGTTTACATTGACGGTATTTGCCTGGTCGTGCAGCAGTCGCAGCACTACCTCACCGCCATCTGATGAAGCGAACGTGTAACGGGCATCACCGTTACCCAGGTCAGTGAAAGTGCCATTCCCGGTCTGCAATTGCCAGGTACCGTAGTTTGTGCTGGTGCTGATGCGTACCGACCCATAATAGTCTGTATCAAGATTATGGGTCAGACCGTCGTGCTTGCTGATGCGAATGACGCCCGCTTCACACACACTGCCGCCCTGGTCCTGTCGAACCCTGAAGTGCCCGATATAGCCATCTTCGATCAGGTGCAAAGCATCCAGGCGACGGTTATTGTTCGAGGTCTCAAAAACGCCGAGTTGCTCGTCACCCACAAAAAGATTCTGTGTCTCACCTGCCGTTCTATCAAGCTCCGTGACATCATCTCGCGTGAATAAGGTACCCGTTACCGGATCAAGGCCTTCGCCAATGACAGCGGTCGCGTTGTCAGCCGAAAGCACAAAGGTATCAATCACACCACTGGGATTGTTTGGATCAACACGAAGGTAAAACGCATCTACGTTTACATTGCCGTTGCCTTCGGTTGCACCAAATACATCCGAATCACTGCCTTCAAGGTATATCGCTGCCTGTCCAGCCAGAGGACCGGAACGATAGTAAATGACAATATCCGAGCTGGTAAATGCCAGGTTATTGGTACCGGCAACTCCACCTGTAGTGGTAGTGAACAGTACACTACAGGTTTCATTATTATTGTTGGCGCTGCAGTCATCCATCACGTACACACCATTGATATTGGTGTTATTGGGATCCGCAAAAACAGTGTCACCATCCAGGAACAGGGTCGCCTGATCGAGAATAGGGTCGTATCGCACCAGGTCAGACGGACCAAAGGCCAGGTTATTGCTGCCAATCGTGCTGGAACCATTGGCTGAAAGAATCAGATGACCATTTTTGAGCAAGTGCACCGCATTAATGTCATCGATTCGTCCACTATTAACCAGGCTGTCATCAAAAAACATTGTGGCCTGATCCGTCGCCGGGTCGTAGATAATCAGGTCGTGATTCTCGAACGGTCCAAGCCCACCAATACTTGTCGAATTCGCCGGGGTCGACACTGACAGCAGGAATCGCTCTTGTGAAGCTACTGGTGGTCCCACAATCGTGGTGATATCAGTTGCGGCATTGTTGCTGGGCACGGTATCGAAGTTTCCGGTACCGATACTGACTTGCGCCGTATTCGTTACGTTAAAGCCCTGACCGCCCACTACATCAACATTCAACAGAATGGTCGCGCTGGCATTGACTGCCAGCGACCCTGCATAGGTGCAACTGAGGGTCGGACTTACCGTGCCACAGGTCCAGCCCACACCTGACGCACTCGTAAATTGAACACCAGTTGGTTGACTGTCTGTCACCGTGATTGTCGCTGATGTGGGATCCGGCCCCAGGTTGGTAACAATCAGCTGGTACTGGCCTGTTTGTCCGGTCTCAAGCGTGCCGATTACAGACTTCTGCATGCGCAGATTGGTTTCGAGGCCACGAATGGAACTTACAACGCGATCCACATTATTGTTGCTGGATGACTTCTGATTCAGGTCATCGATGTCAATCACGCCACCCTGCAGGTCGTTTCGGTTATCAAACTGCGGTGCACGATCACAACTTTCCGGGTCGGGGATATAACCGTCGGCTTCCGCAGTACAGTTACCGCCGGTGTGCTGCATCCTTACAACGACAGGTGTGGTGTTATCCAGCAGTGGGAAGTCTGTGGGACTGCCGATCTGAGCGTTGATGTTGATAACTGGCAAACTGCTGCCGGAGGGCAGTTGCCCGCCGGAATAGGTCGTGGCGATATCATAGGTGCATGTGAATGCGCCTGGTGACAACGTAACACTACAGGTCCAGCCTGTGCCACTAACCGCGCCTGTTGAGGTGAAACTCATGCCTGCCGGCAGCCTCATGGCGACGGTGACTTCACCATTGGCATCACCACCGGATACCGACCCATTGCCATTATTGGTAACGGTCACCTGGTAATTCGCGGTTCCATTGACTTTGAGTGTACCGCTTTGCGACAGGAACACTTCCATATCCGCAATCGGGAAGTTGGTGACACTGATAACCTCGGAGACCAGCAGCACGACGTCCTGGCCTGCGCTATAACGCGTGGTGATTTCCTCAGCCTCGGCGTTTGGCTGAGAGAAGTTCTGCAATACGGTGGGACTGAGATAGTGCGTATCAACGTCAATACCCCAGGTTGAGCCAATCTGATTACCGCTGCGCCCCGATTCCTGTGCGTCAGGCCCTGGGAAGTCGATCTGGTAGCCATCGCCATTGATGCCTGCTGTGGACTGGAATTCAAAAAATCCGGTTCCGCCAACCGCGTAAATCGGTCGCGTCACGGTTGAGTTAAATTCATTGCTTGATGTATTGAAGCTGTTCGGCAACGAACTGAATGTTGTCGCGTTGGGCGCCGTCTGTATTCCCAGAGATTCATCCCCCGTGGATAGCTGCTCGTCGCCTTCCAGAGTAATGTGGGTTACCTGACCATTAGGTAATATTTCAGCAAAATCATAAGTAGCCATACGGAAGTTACGCGGCACCAGTGTGAATGCCGAGTACTGAAAGGGCTGCAGTCCATGGAACAGGTTCAGCACACGCAAACGCTCGTCCGGATGTTCATAAACCACAATCATGGCCCATCCACCAGCGCAGGTACCGTTATCATCCCACACGCCACCATTTTGCACAGCCAGGTCCTTGACCCGGTAGGTTCCCGATCCCGAGACCAGCGAGGTCACTTCCGCATAACCGGCAAAGAAGCCGGCATCCACTGCCGTCACATTTACAGCCTGGAACATCTGGTCTGCAACAACCGCCACTTCACTACCGTCAGGACCGAACGACACCTGATTATCGGCGTCTTCCTCGTCGCCTGAGGCCATCCAGTAGAGATAGGCTGCTGTCACCGTTGAGCCTGCGGGCAGGGAAAGCGTACCTGTAGTGCCGGTACCCTCGGCAACGAAAGTACAATCCACAGAGGGATCGGGAACCAGGTCAGCTCTCGACCCATTGAGCCTCATGGAGTTACCCAGTGCGACATAGGACATGGAGCCTGAGTAGGTTTCGTATAGTGTGACGGGCACATAGTCGTCAGCCAGCGGCTCCCCGTTGATCAATGGCCGGAATGCTGCCACCGCCATCGCGTTCATGGTCGGGCCCTGGAAGCTGAAGCCCTCAAAGGGCTCGACTACTTCGATAAAACCGGCGGCACTCAACACACCGGCTGAGCCAGCCGACGCACCCCTCGGATCATCGTCTCCCACCGGCGCCTGGTTCGGCCGTGACTGTGTAGGCGCCTCCCTGAAGGGCGGGCTGCCACTCGAGATGTACCCTCCCCAAATTCCGCTCAAGGTCGACAGTGGTTGAGAGGGTCGGAAGAACCAGGAGTTGAAGCTGTTAAACAGAATGGTATCGTTGGCTACCACGCTAAAGACAAAGGAGTTATTCGTATCCGTGGTGATACCTGATGAGACCGTATGCTGGCCATTAACAAAGGGGCCAGTGTAGGTATTGCCGTTAACTGGCCCCTGGCTGGGAGTCGCCGCGGGGATAGGTATACCCTGCTCGACACCGGTAACCGATATCATACAGATGGAAGGATTATTTACCCCCCCACTGAATACGCCAGCGTAAGATCCCGCTGCCGATGGCAGATCGGCGTCAAAAATGGCCCAGATCTCCGTCGTAACGCCCAGCGCCTGGTCATCATTCTCAACACGAATTACACGCGTCATGGGCACACCTGCAAACGTCGCGGAGGTGCCAGGGCTGGAATCACCAATCTGCATGGTGGCCATCAGCACCATCCGCGATTTAAGTGATGCCTGGGTGTTTGTAGCAGGGATACTTACCGATGTTGAGGTACCGGGGTTGGTACACTGGGCGCCATCAAATATTGATGGAAAACAGCCGCTATAAAACAGATTGGGGTCAAATGCCCCATTTTCGACTATCAATCCGTCCTCGACATCGAAATTGATAATGCCGGTTATCGTGCTGGTAAAATTCAAAATGACCTGTCCCTGATCATCCACATCAAACGTATAGTCTGCGATGCCGGTATTGACGCCGGATGGAGCAGTGATGGAGCCTTCGGCAGTGCCGGACAGCAACCAGTCACCTGCATTGGTGTTGTTACTGATCCGCATGGTTCCGATATAGTCGGTCGCAATGTTGTTGCTACTGTCACGTACCGTAAAGGTGACTGGCGTGATTTCGCAGGCGTTGGCCGCCGATCCATGGGAGATTTCAAAAGTACACAGCGCAATCTGGATGTTCTGGTCGTACATGTTCGCAGAGCTGCGGGGATCCAGCGAGACGCCATCAGAGACATTGATATTGACTGGTCCGGTATTGGAGCTATGCCGGAACCCAAGGACAATCTGGCCGTTGTCCGACGCCTGAAACGCGTAAGTGGCATTACCGTCTTCGTTTACCGGATCGACCAGGCTGCCATCGCTCTGCCCTATATCAACCCAGGTACCAAAGCCGGTACTGGTGCTCAAATTGACAGTGCCAGTGTAGTTGGTGATCTGTGTACCAACATTGTTGACCAGCGTCAGGGTTATCTGCTCAATGGAACAGACGTCCGAGCTGCCGCTATGCGTTACCCGAAACGTACAGGCGGTATTGGTTAAATTCGGATCGTACTGGCCAGACGGTTGCGACACATTCGCCGCCACAATATTAAAATTGACCGTCTCTATGCTGTTGTTCTGAAAGTTTAGAATAATCTCGCCGTTATCTGCGGCGACAAACGTGTACGAGGCGGCACCGGTATTCGCTGTGCCGGGTGTCAAGGTTCCCAGCGCATCGCTGGCTGTGCTGGTTTTACTCCAGTTGCCTCCGGTAACTCCTGCTGTGCTTATATTCACACTGCCTGTATAACCTGCCACTGTGGTACCTGATGCGGTAACGACACGAATGGTAATCGGTTCAACCGTGCAGGCGCTGCTCGCACCATCGTGGAAAATACGGAACGCACAATCCTCAATGGTCAATGATATGGCATAGTTCTGCGTTCCAATAGAGCCCGCACTGGCATTGAACTGATAGGTCTGAACCACACTGGTAGAGAAATTGACCACAATGCTGCCATTGTTGCCGGCAACCATGGTTACCTGGGCCTGACCATCATTCAGCGTCGCGTCGTTTACTGATCCCTGCTGACCAGCGGCAAGCGCGTAACTGCCCACAGAGCTGTTGTTGAGGGTGAAGGTACCGGCAAAGTTGGTGACCGGGTTATTGTTGGAGTCGACAACGCTGATGGTGATGGGTGTAAACGCACTACAACGCCCATTGCTCGTCTGGTGCGAAATCTCAAAGTGATAGGAGATCAAAGTGACGTTGTTCGATATCAACTTTGTATTGGTGCCGGTTGGGGTAAATCCAAGCGTTCGAACGCCCGCCGAGCCCGTGATGGTCAAATCGGTAAACACTGCCTGACCCGAGCCATTGGTCGCCACCGTAGTGGTGCCGCCAAGCGTACCACCACCAGTCTCAATATTCGCTGTGACATTCCTGCCCACGACAGGATTGCCGCTGGCATCCAGCAGCGTGACCACGGCTGGCTGATTGAAGGGCGTAGCACTGATGGCTGATGTTGACGGCTGCGTGGTGATTGAAGCGCTCGGCGGTCGGTAACGAACGATCACAATACCGCTGCCACCAGCCGCACCGTCTACAGAGTTATTACCACCACCACCACCGCCACCACGGTTGGCGGTACCCGCAGTTGGGGGCGTAGCGTCGTTACCACCATTACCACCGCCGCCATTACCGCCGGTGCCGCCGGCCGCAAGGTTTTGCGCTGCACCACCACCACCACCTCCGGCATAGAAGGTTGATGTGCCGCTGATGTTATAAGACAGACCGACGCCACCGTTGCCGCCCGTTTCGCCGCTGGTACCCGCCAGGTTCTGGCCGGCGCCGCCCGCACCACCACCGCCTGTGGCAGCAGCGCCCCCAGGAGAACCACCACTGGTGCCGCCGGCCGATCCACTACCCGTCGTCGCTGCCCCTGGTTGTTGCGCCAGACCACCTGCAGCACCCCGGGATCCGCCACCCGAACCACCGGCGTTACCCTGACCATTGCCGCCAATACCACCACCGCCACCGAGAGCAGTTAATGAACCAAACGTAGAATTGCCGCCATTACCCCCGCTCTGGTTGGCAGCGCCTGCGCCTGCCGCACCGCCAGCACCGACAGTAACTGCCACGGAACCGGACACGGCAAATCCGGTTCGGTATACCAGACCACCCGCGCCACCACCACCGGCGCCCGCCGTGCCAAATCCCCGCGAGGTACCACCGCCACCACCACCGGCGACAGTCAGCACGTCTACGGAACTGACGCCTGGTGGCGGGACGAATGTTCCACTGGAGGTAAAGCTGTGAACAACGAAATTCTCTGTGGGTGGAATGTAGCGCACGATAACTATACCGCTGCCACCGTTTTGGCCGTTAAACGTGCCTACACCACCACCGCCGCCACCACCACCGCCGGTATTGGCCTGTCCAGCGCTGCCGCCGCCATTTTGGTTATTACCATTACCACCGCCGCCCTGACCACCGGTACCTGCAGACTGACTATTCCGCTTGCCACCACCACCACCGCCCGCGAACCAGCCGCTGGCGCCTACACCCGTGCCAAACTGAGCGCTGAAGTCCTGACCTATACCACCGTTACCTGCTGCGCCATTGCTACCGGCAGCACCTGCCGCACCGGCACCGCCACCACCGCCGGCAGCCTGGTTGTTATTATTGGAGCTTGTATTGGATTGACCACCATTATTACCCTGACCCGACGTGCCCAAACCGCCCGCTCTGGGGTTATTGTTCTGGTTGGTTGAACCGCCGCCACCGCCCGAACCGCCGTTTTTGCCAGCCGACGTGGTTGCACTACCATCACCACGACCACCACCGCCACCACCGGTGGCTGTCAGGGCGCCGAACGAGGAATTGCCACCCGCCTGGCCGTCTCCAGAGGCAGTGTTGGTATTATTGCCTCCAGCACCACCGGCGCCGACGACAATATTGTAGCTTGACTGATTGACTGTCACGCCGGTTTCCCAACGCAAACCGCCGGCACCGCCGCCGCCGCCACCGTCACGGAAGCCACCACCACCACCGCCACCGCCTACAATCAGCACATCAAGCTGCGTCAGACCTTGAGGCGGCGTGAATGTGCCGCTACCAGTAAATACATGTACACGATAGGCGCCCTGGGTATATTGGGAATTTCCGCCGGTGCCAAAAAGTGGTGAAGTGACCTGTTGAATGGTGTTGCCGCCGGTGCCAATAACGGGCAGCGGCCCTGGTGTCTGGGCGATCACCAGGCTGACTCCCATAGTGCCAGCAGCAACAGCTGCGAGCAGGCGTGCGCCCCAGCCGAGCATCTGTCGGCCAGCGGATTTACCCCGACGACAGTCAGGGGCCTTGCTTGTATGTGGAGGCCGCGTTAGCCGCTGGTCTCGCATTGGAGGTCACACCTGAATAAATAATGCATTATTATCAACTTACACATTCTATCTAATATGGCGGCTTAATTCAGATCTGTCGTATCTTTCGGCCCACAAAAATGCCCCAATTTGTCCCACTCTAGCCGCACGAGTCGTTGCATAATAGACCGGCTGGCCACAAAATTGATTTACAAAATCCTCAACGGCTGCGGAGACGACCATGGACCTGGAATACAAAGTCATTCAATCGACCGTTCCCTACTTTGCCAAACCCGCCAATCTGAAAAAGACCCTGCACGAAGAAGCTCAGGCGGGCTGGCAACTCGTTGAGAAGTTCGACAACTTCAAAATCCGCCTGCAACGCGACATCGCGCAGCGCGACAGTGACCACACCCGGCAAATTGACCCATATCGCTGTCATGTAGGCCCCAGCAATATTGTGACTTACAGCATCACAGCGGTGCTGACCATTCTGGTAGTGCTGGCCATCTTTGTTGCAGTAGGCGCAATATAGGCGGCCGGCTGTTGACCGCAATCATCGCACCAGAGCCAGCCTAATTGGCGTCAAAACTGGTGCGAACACGCACTGAACGTGATACATCGCCACAACTACCAACACTGGTGATCGTAAAGTAGTCTACGCCATCGACAGTTGCGTCGGTCACACAACTGACGGCAGCGCTGCACCCAGAAAGCCCCTCTGACATAAAATCATACTCACGGGGGCTCCCCGCATTTTCTGGACATATAGCTGTAGTGTTGTAATTGGGAAATTCATTTGGGGGAAAGAGTGCATTCATGGCGAAACCAGCCCCTGATTCTGCAGCATAAAACGCGCGAGTGAGCTGAGTTTCTTCCTGAAAAGTCTCTGCGTTCTGCGACACCAGCAGATTAACGCCGACCGCGATCGCGGCCATCAGCGTAATCACGAAAATTGCTGCGGGCAGCCCCACACCACGCTGGTACCGGAATCTCAACGAATGCGCTCCCGGGCTGGGTACCGTCGTTCGCAAACCAGCAGTAGTCTTTCTGAGGTCAGGGCACATTTCGCAACAATACCTCATGTTTAAGCCTCACTTCGTCACCTGAGTCTGTGAAATTCAGATCCATGGCAATAATGGCGTTCCGGCGCAGGGTGGCCGGCAGTATTTCAAATGCCGTCAGGGTATTATTGTCGATGTTCAGACTAATCAAGGTGCGATTGGGTGCAGTCGCTGGCAGGCAGGAAGCAGTGTCAGGCGTACACTGAGTCGATTGAAAGCCATATTGCTCGTAACGGAACAACTGTCCGTTTTCCACACAAAAACTGACTGGTTGATCGGCGACATAAAGACGCTCCACCGGAGAGCGTCGTGAAAACCGGTGGGTAGAATCCAGCCTCACAGTGACAAGTCCATCACTGCCACCGGTATCCTCTATTTCATCAATGAGCGCACGCGGGCCAGGCGAACCCCCATCATAAAGATCCTGGGTATCGATCGGGTAAATAACCGCATACTGCCCGGCGGGCGAGGCCAATGTTAGTACGGGATTGAAGTCAATCGCCTCGAAATCGGTACCACCGCTCCCGGTGAACGGTGCGTCGCGGTAATTTGAGGCTCCGGTAAACGGTATAAACTCGAGACACTGATCGCCGCTACTCTGGGCGGTTGAGACTCGGATGCTATTGGGCACAGCGTTGTGAAGCTCCATGGCAAGGCGATCTACTACATTACGCCCGGAACTTGCCAGCTTGTTGCGATTACCCGAGGCCGCAAACCCTTCGATGGCATCGCCGATATAGCCTACGATGCCGATTGCCAGTATTGAGGAGACCAGCAGCGTAATCACGATTTCAATAATCGTGAACCCGCGCTGGCCATTGACTGGCAACATTTCAGGCAAATGAGTGTTCATATCAAAAGTTCGCCTTGTATACGCCAAATTCCCAGCCATCAGGCCGCTCAACGTGACTGACAGTAACTTTGATGAACTTGGCGTCCTGCGCGTCAGTCAGATCATTAGGCGCACTGGCGAGATTCTCTTCTGCGCCACCACTCCCGAGCTCGAGATATCGCACGGATACTCGTACGCGGAAATTTTCATATCCCGTCCTTGTGTTTCCCTCCGCGTCCTGCAGCGGGTTTGCCTGCTCATACCCCTCGTCCAGCCCGTCATAGTCATCCACATCATCGAAGTCCTGACGATCAGACTCACCTCCGTCGGGTCCAAAATTGACTTCGTCCGTACAGTTGCTTCGGCAAGGAGGAATACCTCTTGGCGGGGTATTTTCGTCGAACCGCCGCGAAAGAATTTCGTCCAGGTAGCTCTGTGCCAGCGCCAGCGCCCGTGCTTCCAACAACACATCTGAGCTTCGTGACACCGCTGACGAGATCGCTGTTGTGACGCCAATAAGAGAGATACCAAGTATCACAATGACTGCGATAAGCTCGATTAAAGTAACCCCTTGCTGGCGACTGAATACTGGATGACTAGTCAACGCAAGCCCCCTCATAGGCGTACCCGGAAGCAGACCAGCAGACGGACATCTCTGTAACACCATCTATACACAGACGTGCGCCTGATGTGATAGCTGCGGGGTAACCAGTTGCGTCGGTTACTCCGCCCCTCAGCAGGTCGCCCAGCTGGTCGAACTCCAATACCAGATCGTTGCTGGTCGTCACCGCATCTGCAGCGGGCGTCCCAGAGCAGCTATCGAGTTCATTCACATCCGCCCCCAGACTGACACCCCTTAAATCCAACGTCGCTCGTTGAATGACGGCGTTGTCATCTTCTATCTGGATTTCGAGGTTATTGCCAGCAGGGCTGAGGGTCAGCACCACGTCGGATCGCCCAATGGCTCGTTGTTGTGCGGACCGTGACAGGGAAATAACCTGGTCACGAACGATAATGGCGTTATAGGTATCAGATCGCAGGATTCGCGACATGGCCAGTGCTGCGATAATGCCAACAAACGCGATGGCAATGACAACCTCAATAATAGTGAAGCCCGCCAGTTTGACGGACAGAGTTCGGCCCTTGTAATCATCGCTGAGACTCATGGCTGGTTCCCGCAACAATCGGATTTGCGACTGAGCTAATACTACAGAAAAAAACAAGGCCGCAGGTTAATAACCAACGGCCTTGCATTGATCGAACGTTGTTCCGTTTATTACAGGACGGTCTGTACTACGGAACCTGCTTCAAATCGGGCTGCAGTTGCAGTACCGGTTGTTGCGTTCGGGAAGTACACGATGGCAGGTACTGCATCGTCTACTGTGCTGCGTCGGTTGGCATCGGCCACATAGGCGTAGACACAGAATTCATCAGCAGCGGCCAGTGAGTTGGCAGCGAGATCACCAATGCTGGTTACGCCTTCAACCTGCTTGGCGACAAAACCCTGGCTGATGCCGAAGAAATCACTGTTAGTGGCTGATTCAGCTGTAGAAGCAGTCGGCGACTCTGGAACATCCGTATCGGCCGTTGTCAGGGCTGAACCAGAAACCGGTGCGCGACCGGCCTGCAACAGACCATTGTAAATTTCTACACACTGCGCTTCTGAGTTGGCAGCAGTGGCGTCGAACAGACCAGTGCTGCTGTTGCTTACGCCAATCGGGTAGCCCGCTGTACCGATAACCAGACCACCGAATTCAGTAGAGCTCAGTACAGTGCCAGCCGCTGGCTGCTGCTGCGCGATCCACTGGGCACGATAAAGAGCTACGCCAGTTTGCAGTGCAGATGCAGTGCCATCGACGACCGCATCATGTGCTTCTTCAGTTACATCCAGGAAGCGTGGCAGAGCCGTTGCCGCCAGAATACCCAGCAACAGAATGACCACTACCAGTTCGATAATGGTGAAACCTTGCTGTTGTTTAGCTTTCAGTTGGACTTTCATCTCTCATCACTCCTCAATTGCGGGTCTGGTGTTGGCTGTCGCCTCGTCATTCCCTATACCAGCATTAAAATGTCATTTGCCTGATTTTCTGTCTTTCGATTTTATATTTGATCGCCTGTTGCAGTGCTACGTTTTTTTACATGTGCTAAGCACCGCGTCTGTTAGCCTTTCAAGTCAATCACTTATAACAGTCATTACTGTAACTAGCTTGAGAATCATCGTATCAGCGCTTGTGACACCCGGCTAGGTGCCAGGCCTGTAAGCTTCCCCAATTTTTCCTTTTTTACCCCTTTTTGTCCCGTATTACGGCTTGTCAGCCCCTGATTTGCATGAATATCAGGAATTTTTACCCTTACTGTCCCGAAGCGATAACGCTTTGTTGTGGCTCCGGCACGTTAAGAGGTACTGACTGCCACTCGTAAGGTTGTACTGGAGCCAGCACCAATCCTTCCCATGACCCGGTACCCGAATACCTGTTACTGACCCTGAATCCCAATCGCTCAGTAGCGATACGCTGCCCGTCATTGAGCAAATACAGGTTTTCGGAATTCTCGGCCAGGTACACCAGCTCGCCTCTTACCGGATCAAAAAACCAGATACGCCGGGGCAATTGCGCAATATCCGCCCCACTTAACGCACCAACGTAGTTGCCTGGCGTCGTCAACATCAACTCCATGGGATTCATGCCATCGAGCTGGCGGGCATTATCCCAGCCACCGGAGGCGATGATTTGCATCATCTGCAAATTGATCGCCGCATTCAGTTGTGCCTGTATCGCCAGAAAGTTGGCCCGCTCCGCCTCGCCAGGAAAGTCCTGGTATCGGTTAAAGGCGGCAGCAAACAATATGGATGCCGCCAGAATGTAGACCATCAACTCAAACAGACTGAAACCGGCGCTGCGTGATCTGATCGGCCTTTCAGACAATCTGGAGTAACTCATTCGATGCTCGATCTGCAAACCCTCGGTTGGCATAACTGCTTATCCTGGGTGCCAGAGTAGCAGTGTAGTTTTATTCAAGCCAGCCGATACGGTCGATTGCGTCCCCAAATGCGCCTGTCGACAGGCATAATTGTCCCGGAATTTTCCCAGCTCTTGCTGCGACGAGTCGGCATCAATTACGTGCTGCCGCGCTTAGATCCCATATGGGCAGGAATACCCCCAATGCCAAAATAAGGACCATGCCGGCGATTACCATGATTAGAACTGGTTCTATCGCCTCTCCCATTCGCTTTAGTTCGTACTGAACCTCTGCGTCGTAGAATTCAGCGACGTCCTCCATCAACTGGTCAATCGTGCCACTTTCCTCACCTACCGCGATCATTTGCAGAACCAGCGGTGAAAACATTCCGGCATTCACAGCTGTGTTGTACAGGGTTTCGCCCCGCGATATGCCCTCGCGCATCTTAATGACACGCTTGGCAATAAATCGATTACCTACAGTGCTGGCCACGATCCCCATGCCGTGCACGATGGGGACACCGGCCTTCAGGATCATTGAGAAGGTCCGGGCAAACCGCGCCAAAGCTACTTTTTCAATTACGCCGCCAGCCAAAGGAAGGAAGCGCTTTTTCTCATCCCACGCAAGCCCTCCTTTGTCAGAGCGGGCCCAGGCCTTGAAAGTAAGGATAAGCGTCGCACCACCACCCAGCAGAAACGGCCACCAATTGACAACAAAGTCCGATATCCCGATTAATAGGCGAGTTTCGAAAGGCAATTCAGCGCCCAGACGGGCAAACGTATCTGCAAATGCGGGAATAACAAAGTAGGTAATGACACCCAGTGCTACGGCGATCGTAACCAGCACGAATGACGGATAGCGCGTTGCACTTTTGACCTGCTTACGCGTGTTTTTTTCCAGCTCCAGATAACGCACGATCTGTTCAAACGCCATATCCAGCCGTCCTGTATTTTCCCCCACATCAACCAGCGATATGAACAGCGTAGAAAATATCTTGGGGTGGTGCCCCAGTGCCGTAGACAGCGTCTGGCCAGACTCCAGACTTTGCTGGATCTGTTTCAAGACTGCCTGGAATGAGGGATTCTTGTTTGACGCCTGTAAACCTTTTAGTGCCCTGTCCAACGGCATGCCTGCTTTGGTCAGGCTTTGCATCTGACGGGCGAAGATAATCTGATCATCAAGTGTTATCTTGCGTTTTTTCAAGGCAGCGTTAAGCGCCTGAAAAGCGTCTGCGTTGAAATCAACCCGACCGGGTTTGCTCCCTGCTGCTGTTCTGGAACGCGCTTGTGTTTTTTTCGCCACAGAATCGCGATCTGAATCAGGAGTCCGTCCCCGCGCCGCCTTTATGTCAATAGGCGTATACCCCAACCCAAGCAGCTCACTGGCAGCGGCATCCAGATTGACCGCCTCCAGATTACCGGAAATCAAGGCACCCTTGTTGTTGCGAGCTTTGTACTGAAAGTAGGCCATACTCAGCTGCCTTCATCCCAGGCAATGGTATGATCGTCATGAGCCTGTTCTTTGTGTTCGGTATCCGCGTGTGCCGATTCCTCCGTCGGCTCGCTCTGCATCCAGTCGCCACTTTCATCGATCTGCTCTGCGACACGATAAACCTCATCCAGACTGGTCATGCCACGCAGCGCGTCCATCATGGCGCTGACCACCAGGGGGCGGTAGCCCTTGCTACGCCTGGCCGCTTTCACGAAAGCTGACGAGTCGGAGCGTCGCAGCGCATCGGCCATTTCGTCATTCAGCACCAGCAATTCAAACACCCCGATGCGGCCGCGGTATCCGGTATTATTGCAGCGATGACAGCCGCTGGCCTGCTTTAGCGACACATGGGCTGGAGCTCGCTCACCCATGGTGTGTTGTATCCAGGCCATTTCGCGCGCGTCAGGCGTGTAATCAACATAGCAGTTGTCGCAGAGCTTGCGCACCAGTCGCTGTGCCATCACAGCACGGATTGCTGTGGCAGCCAAAAACCCTTCGGCCCCCATATCCACCAAACGCATCGCACTGGAGACTGCATCATTGGTATGCAACGTTGACAAGACCAAGTGACCGGTCATCGCGGCCCGCAATGCAATTTCAGCGGTTTCCTGGTCGCGGATCTCACCAACCAGCAGGATGTCCGGGTCCTGACGCAATGCCGCTCGCAGCACACGAGCAAAGCTCAAACCAATTTTGGGATTGATCTGCACCTGGTTGACGCGATGAAGCCGGTACTCCACCGGGTCTTCGACGGTGATTATTTTTTTGCCCGCGTCGTTCAGCTCCTGCAGGGCCCCGTAGAGAGTTGTAGTCTTACCTGAACCGGTTGGACCAGTGACAAGAATCAGCCCATGAGGCATGTGGATGAGCCGTCTGAACTGCTCCAGCATTTCAGCCGCCATACCAACTTGATCAAGGTCCGCGGCGCCATCTGTCTGATCAAGCAGACGCATTACCACAGATTCACCGTATTCGACGGGCATGGTTGACAATCGTACGTCAATCTTGCGCTCTTTTACCTTCAGGCTAAAGCGACCGTCCTGCGGCAATCGTTTCTCGGAAATATCCAGCCCGGACATAAGTTTCAGGCGCAACACCAGCGCAGGTGCAATGCGACGTTCCTTCACGATCTGCTCCTGGAGCACGCCGTCAATGCGCTGCCTTATCCGGAGCACAGTTTCATCTGGTTCGATGTGAATATCAGAAGCGCGAATCTGCACGGCATCCTGAAACAGCGACTGCAGCAATTTAACGACCGGCGCATCGCTATCGTCTTCGGCAGGTGTGAGCGATGCCAGATCGAACTGTCCATCGGTCAGTTCCTCGTCCAGCTCCTCGGCAAACCCGGCAATCTCGTCAGTTCGGCGATAAACCATGTCCAAGGTCGCCAGTAGCTCACTTTCTCGAACCACAGCTGCCTCAATGGGCTGTTGCAGCAATCGCTCCAGGGCATCCATGGCATAGATATCGGTGGGATCAGCCATGCCGACCAGTAACAAGCCACCTTTTTCAGACAAGGCAATGGCGCGGAAGCGGCGTGCGTGGGTTTCCGAAAGCCGCTGCACCACCGTCGAGTCAAACTTGTAACGGCGCAGATCGACAAATGGAACGCCAAGCTGTTCCGATAGAAATTCGAGAAACCTGTCTTCCTGGACAAAACCCAGGTTGATCAGGGTACGACCCAGCCGCAGGCCGGTTGTTTTTTGTTTGGAGAGCGCTTGTTGCAACTGCTCTTCGGTGATGACACCGTTCTTGACCAGCAGGTCACCGATTCTGATTTTCTGTCTAACGGCCATAAGTTAGTCCGTTGCCTTCTATTTACTGAGCTGCTCTGATCAAGGCAAGCCGTTCCCGGCTTTGCTCACGTAGCGCGGGCGGCAAATCTTCACGCCGGGCCGCCTGCTGGTATGCATCAGCGGCTTCGGGGCGCCGACCGATGGTGTCCAGAGCAACCGCCAGACCGTACCACCAACGCCCTACCGCATCATTCTGGCTCAATAGTGCCTGATAGGTGTTTATCGCCTCGCGAAAATTCTGGCTGGCAAGCAGCGCGGTGGCCAGCATGTCGTGGTACTCAATATCGGCACTCAAGGCTGGTGGGCGCTGCGAAAGTACATCAGCCGCCTCCTGGGTCTGACCCGAATCAACCAGCAAACGTGCCTTGATTTTTTTGTATGCCGCCTGATTGGGCGAAATTCGCAACCCCAGCTCCACCGCCTGCAAGGCACGCTCTGGCTCACCCTGCTGAATCAACAGCTTTGCAAGTAATTCTCGTGACAGGTGTGCCTCCGGCTCCCTGTAGATAAAGCTGTCCAGTGTTTGCAACGCAGCCATCCTTTGTCCATCTGCCCACTGCTCCAAGGCCATCTGTACCTCGCGACGATCACGCTCGCTCAGCGACAGAGGACGTTGCTCGCGCACAATTCCCTGTGTCTGGCTGGACGGCGGCGACACGCCTTCTGAAGGCTGACTGGAGGGCGCCAGTATGGCAGATGTCGCATCTGAAACCATTGCAGAGCTTATCTGTGTTTCTTGTGTGCCTGTGGGGCCTGCCTGGGATAGTTGCGTCTGGGTCTGTTGCTGACTTTGACTTTGCGCATCTGTTTCCCAGTTGCGTGGTTGCCAGTCGCCGGGTGCTTGCGCGGGCGCCATGCTCGTCGCGACGCCAGGCACGCTTTCAACTGTCGAGGGACTTTGCATTGTGTTCCCGGAGGAAGACGGGCCCGGCTCCGGGCTTGCCTGCTGACTGGCGAGAGCCTGGTTCTGGCGCTCCAGATCCTGGAGGCGCCGCTCCAGTTCGCGGATCATTTCAGCCTCTGCATCGGAATCGGCAATTTGTGTCGCTGAAGATCCATCAGATTCGACGGTATTGGTTGCCATCGGCACCGGCGCAAGAGTTCTTTGCTCCAGTCCCGAGTCACGCAAAAACCAGTAGGCCGTCACCAGTGTTGCCAGCAACATAACTGCAAGCACAATCAACCAGGGCTGCAACTTTTGGCGCTTTGCACTGCGATAGGCCGCGCTCGGAGACGCGGGTACCAGCTTTTCAGGCCCAGCGCCATGACTGGGCGCATCACGGCGACGCGCGTCCAGGTCTCTCAGCATGTCATTGATCAGACTCATGACAAATTACCGTAAATAGTAATTAAGCATATAAATCGCCAGGGCAACGGCCATCACCGCCATAACCGCACTGATGCGTCGCAGATAACTGGGCGCCGGCGGCGGCAGTTCCACGCCCTCTGTATCAGCAATAGCACGTTGCATGTGGTCGCGCTCGATGCTGCGATCACCGCGCCCGAATGCGACCATCAGAGCCTTGTGACAGAGAATATTGATCAAGCGGGGGATTCCCCTCGACGCGGACGTCAAGTCATCCAGCGCTTTGGAAGTGAAGACGGCAGGTCCGTTGTACCCGGCCTTGGCCATTCTATGCGACACATATCGCTCGACCCCATCCCGGTCCAGACACTCCAGGCGATATGCAAAGGTGATGCGCTGCAGGAGTTGTCGCAGTGACTTGTCGCGAAGCATATCGTCCAGCTCAGGCTGTGCGAACAAAATCACCTGGAATAATTTGGTCTTCTCGGTTTCTATGTTGGTCAACAGTCGGAGTGCTTCGAGTGTTTTTTGAGGCATCGCATGTGCCTCGTCAATAAACAGTATGACCTGCCGCCCCTCCAGAGATAGCTCCATCAGGACGCGGGATATTTTTTTCAGCAGACTGTGGTGACCGATATCATTGTCGACTTCGATGCCCAGCTCCTCAGCGAAGGCCAGAAACAGCCCCTTGGGGCTCAGCACCGGGTTGGCGATATACGCAGTGACGTAACGCTGCTCATCCTCTTCCAGCGTATTGAGCACTTTGCGGCACAGCATTGTCTTGCCCGTACCAACCTCGCCAACTACCTTGATAAACCCTTCCCGGTTGGCGATTGCGACCATCAGCATATTGAAGGTCTCGTGATAACTCGCCATGTTCAGGAAGAACTCGGTATTGGGCGTCAACGAGAACGGTGATTCCTGCAGGCCGAAATGTTCCAGATACATGGCGCCTACCAACTCTTGGCTATTGATTCGCGAATGGGTTGATATCTTGCCCTAATGCGCGCAGCCTGTCACTGCGCTCGCGAATCAGCCGCTGTTCCGACTGTGGATTAGCGACAATGGGGCGCAAGAGAATGATGAACTCGCTTTTTACAGTCGTTCGTCGACGCTGATCAAACGCTGCCCCAACAACAGGAATGTCGTTAAGTACCGGCACCCCAGCCGAGGTGTCTATGCTGCGTTCATAGGCAAGCCCGCCAAGAACCACAATGCGTCCATCCCTTGCCCGAATAATGCTGTCGAGTTCGCGCACAGCAGTGCGCGCGAGGGGTACCTGCTGACCATCCACAGATTTATTCTGTTCAGTCACAGTGGTAATGATTGGATGAACGTGCAGCGTAATCTCGCCATCAGCACTGATCTGCGGCGTAATGTCCATCGAAATCCCGGAAAAGAACTGCTGCAGACTGCTGGACGACGACTCTGTCACCGCGCCACCGCTGCTGACGACGTTAGAGCCAACATTGGTCTGGAAAAATTCTTGATCGCCATCCTGGAATACTGCTTTTTGATTGTTGAGCACCTTCAGACTGGGGCTGGACAGCACCTGCGTGGTGCCGCGCGACTCAAGTATTCTCAAGACTGCATCGAAATCAGTGAAGTTGGTTGTGATCGTGAGGGGGTTGGAGATACCATCAATATTTGCTGACTCCTCGCCAGCACCGAATCGCCCAGTGACGCGATTATCGCTCCCGCTCGATCCACCGGGGCCGAATGTGTCAAAGTCAATTGCAGACTGAAACCCTTTATTGAGAATAACTTCCAAAAATTGAATCTGGATGGTCACTTCCCGCCCCAATATATCCTGTGCCGTCTCGATGTAGTTAGCAACACGTTCCAGCTCCGGAGGAGTAGCGGTCACCATTATCATTCCAACTTGCGGCTGGACCACCACCGAGCGTCCACTTTCATCTGTAATCGCGCTCGCGCGAGGGGCATTGTTCACCATGCCCGACAACAGGCCGGATCCTATCCCGCTTTGTGAAACGTCCGGGGCCCTGGTTGTAGATGACAGACCGAGCATACCCTCCAGTGTCTGCTGGATATCACTCCAGAAGTCGGTCTCGGTTTGCGTTGTGACCATACCTCCGCCGCTGCCGCCTCCGCCGCTACCGACTCCGCCTCCGCCGCCGCCGCCCAAACCGGCACCACCGAAACCACCTCCTGCGACACCGCCGCCGCCAAAGCCACCGCCAAACCCGCCTCCAGCGACACCACCACCGCCAAAGCCACCACCGACGCCGCCACCGCCGCTACCACCGCCGGATCCATTGGATGAAACCTGCGCGCTGGAATTACCACTGCGGCTCACGTTCAAATAATCAATCGTAAATATACGCGTTTCCATGCCTGGCTCTCGAACCTGCCAGGTGTTTCCGTTTCGCGTCACCTGAAATCCGTACGTATCAGCAACCACTTCCATCGCTTCTGCGATTGTCGTATTGGGTATGTTGACAGTTATCTCGCCGGTTACATCCGGGCTAATTGTCACACCATAGTTAGTGCCTGCGACCAGACCGTTAAAGAAGTCGCGCGCCTGTTCATTGTTGGCGACGATATTGAATCGCTCTTCGACGGTGACCAGAGCATCGTCGTTGAGCGACAAGCGGGGCATCAGACTTCTGACGACATCCGCGTCGGGCGGCGGTGCCAGATCTTCGTCGTAACCGAATTCAGCCTCACTCAACACATTTTGCATTGAGCCCAGAACCTCTGTACTGGGCCGATTAGTAACCGCCGAATTGTTGCACCCGCCAATCAGGGCAATTGCCAACGGAGCAAAAATGATTCGCAACCAAGACTGGCTTTTGGCGGTCATTTGTCTGCTAAAAACCACTATCATTCAATCGGCTCCCTGATTGAGCGTGTGAAGGCTGTTAGCACATAATCTCTGCCCGCGGCTGACAACACAACTTCTCCATTTCGAATATCCACTATCTCGGCGCCATCAACATTATCACCTATAGTCAGTTGGCGATCATTGATGACGGCAACAGGCCTGCTTCCGCCGGTTCGGACGAAACTAACCACGTAGTTGGTGTTGTTAATGGCAATCTCAGGTCCACCGACATCCAGCACTTCTGCAGCCTGCATGGTCAGTACAATTGGCAGCGGCTGAGTGGGATCGCGAAAAACTTCGCCATCGATAGTAAGCGTTTGGGCAGCAAGACCACTACTGACTGCCAATGTCGCGAAAGTCGCCAACAGCTCACGCGTACCTGTCAAGTTGCGGGGTTTAAACACCAACAAAACCCTCCTCGGCGCTCAGTGTGTGTAGCTGCAGAGTCACTCGGGCGTTTGGCCAGGCGGTCTGTTCGAAATGTAACTCGTCCCAGAAAAACCGTTCCGAGAATGCTTCGACGCTACGCAAGTAACTGATCAAGCTCAAATAGTCGCCTTCCAGCTCCAATCGCAAAACATGTTTGTATACCTGAAGACGATCAGTGTCTTGTGGTGCCGCGCTATTGTCGGGCTGAGCGGCCTGAGCCAGATTTTCACGCATCGGAATGGGCATCTGGTTCTCCACTCTGATCAGCTCCAGCCCCTCCCGACTCTCAAGCATTGAGGTCAGCAACCTCGTCATCGACTGGGGTGTCACCAGATTACCTGCCAGGCTTTCAATTTGCTGCTGCAGCCTTTGCTGGCTCTCCATAGCACGTTCGATGCGGACTCTCACAGCTTCGTTGGGATCTTCATCACCCATGATCACCGCTGTGCGCTCCCGCTGCTGCATTGTAGCCAGACGGCCTTCGGTTGCCATCAACTGCCGGGCAGCTTCTTCACGTGCAGTGCTTAATGGCTCGAACACTAAAATCAGGTACAGCCATGAAATCACGGCAATACCGAGTACCGCGAGTATGGTCTTTTCTGCCGCGGGCCGGCGATCAAACGAGTCGCCAGCAATCTGCATTCGTCGTTTCAGACTCATTCGCCCGCCTCCAGCGTAAATTCGTAGAGGGACTGTTGATTCGCATCCCGCGCACTTACCAGCCGATTGAATCGACGGGTACTGATTGCGCTGTTACCTCCACTCAGACGACCCACGAAATCTGGCAGCATGGCTGGCTCCTGGGCAACACCGCGAATCATGACTCGGTCAGCATTACCTACAATGCGTATTTCCTGGAGCCAGAGACCAGTGAAGGACGCCCGTGAGAGATCCTTGAGATGCTGCGAATATCCCACCAGGTTTCCCAAAGTCGTGCCCTGCATAAAGTCGTAGAGCTCACGCGCCTGCTGCACTCTCAACTCCCTGGTATCCATTTCACGGACCAGCGCCTGATCCGTCGCACGGGCAGCGACTTCATTCTCGAGCCTTTCAGTGCGGGCGGTCTGCTCCTGTAGTGCCTGTTCTACGTCGACCAGGCGGTTTTGGTCCAATGTGGTTTGCCACCACTGAACGATGGACATCAGCAAAGCCAGACCCAGCAGCACTGACAAAACCAGAACAGTCCGCGAAGCCGTCACCAGATCACGTCTGGGCCTCAGCTCCGGCAAGTACAAATTGATCTGTTGGTTTATGCTGGTCATGTGTCAGGCATTTCCCACGCTATCTGTTCTCAGTGCAGCACCTATTGCCATCATGCAAGCGCCTTTGGTTTCCGCCGTAATTTCCTGCGGCGCCTCGATATCGTTGTAAAAATCCAGCATACCAACCGGAGATGCCAGCGCATCCGCCAGCGAACTCATCATTGACTCGGTATCCTTCTGCCGCGGCGCTATCATGATCTGCGTGATAGGGCTCTGCCCCATCTGGCTCTCAAAGTAGTCGAGCGATCGCTGAATTTCCAGGGCAAGCCGGTCCCTGACCATCTCCCAGTCGGACTCAAGCAGAGCATCGGGCCCAACCTGCGTATTGATTTTGCGCGTCAGATACAACTCACCATTGCGTGTCACATTCATCATGCTGCCACTGGCCTTGAGCGCAATAAACGCCAGACCGTTACTGTCATCCCCGAACTGACTGGTTACGTTGCGCATCGCCATTTCTGGTATGTCGATACTGCTCAGGGATAAACCACTGCGCTCGATCACCTCAATGGACTGCTCAAGCTTTGGGCGATTGGCGGCAACAGCGTAAATCATCTGCTTACGCGCCTGAAACGCATCCTCCGGCAGAGGAAACACATCGATAATTGCCTCTTCGACCGGCATGTCCAGCAGATCCTTGATTTTCCAGCGCACAGCAGCAGCCACCTCGGCGGCTTCGACCTGGGGCATGTCCACCAGGTAGACACTGTAGTCGTTTGGCGCCAGCACCAGATTGGTGTCGGCTCGCTCCAGCCCCTGCTCGTCGACAAGCTGAGCCAGGCCATCACGCAGGTTCTGCTGCTCCAGTTGATGCTGAACACAATGCTCCAGAACGACCTCATCGCGTCGGCGAGAGATATGCGCAAGCGATATGCGTCGCTCATTAATCGACAAGCCTACCAGGCCGTCGACGCGATTTTTTCGTCCTAACCACTGCAACAATGTCGCAACCTCAAGTGACCATTCACACAATGCCCGACTACTATGACGGCCAATTTAATAATATGTTGAATTATAAGCGTCAAACTACCAATTTCTATAGTAAAAAGCCCCCTTCAGGGGTATATTTGGGGACGTTTTAACGGCTCAGCGACAAGACATTGTTTCAAATCATCCTGTATCAACCTGAAATCCCTCCCAACACCGGCAATATCATTCGATTAATCGCAAATACCGGTGCGTCGCTACATCTGATCGAGCCACTCGGATTTGACCTGGATGAAAAGAAAGTACGCCGTGCCGGCCTCGATTATCACGAGCTGAGCCAGGTCACACGCTGGTCAGACTGGGCATCATTCGAGCAGCATTTTCAGGCTCATTATCCTGACAACCTGATTTATGGCTTCACCACCAAGGGTAGTCGACACTACCATCAAGCTGCCTTCAACGCAGGAGATGGACTGCTGTTCGGGCCCGAAACCCGCGGATTGCCGCCGGACCTGCTTGACGCACTACCTGCCAGTCAGAAACTGCGCCTGCCGATGCAGGCCAACAGCAGGAGCCTGAACCTGTCCAATACGGTGGCTATTGCTTTGTACGAAGCGCTCAGACAAAAAGACTTCCCAGATTTGTTGTAAATTCTCGCGGTTTCATGACAAAAGTCATGAAAACTCAAGAAATGATGGGAACATGCAGAATGAAGTGGATTTGCCTGCCGATCTCAAGATGATGACCGACAGGCAGTTTCGTTGCTGATCAGCTAGCGGGCTGTTCGCCGCTCTGACCTTGCTGCTGCGCCTTGGACTGCGCATACACTGCATCAAAGTTAACAGGGGCCAGCATGACGGCCGGGAAGCTGCCGCGCGTTACCAGCGCATCAATGGTTTCACGAGCGTATGGGAACAGGATGTTCGGACATACTGTTGCCAGAACGCGCTCCAGATCTGCTTCTGCAAAGCCATTGCAGGTAAATATACCGGCCTGCTGCACTTCCACCAGGAAGGCAATATTGTCGTCCTGCTTGGCTTCGATAGTCAGCTTCAAGACCACGTCGTAAACGCCGTCAGCGATCTTGCTGTTGCTGGTGTTCAGGTTGAAAGTGATCTTTGGAGCCCACTGGCTGCGGAATACTTCCGGCGTCTTGGGGGATTCGAATGATGAATCCTTCAGGTAAATGCGCTGCAGCGCGAACATTGGTCCCTGTTGACCTTCTTGACCAGCCTGCTGTGCTGATTGTGAAGCTGCCTGGCCGTTTCCATTCTGGTTGTTTTCGTTCTCTGCCATGATCTGACTATCTCTCTTGCTGTCTGTTTGTGAAGTACGCTGTTAGCGTAAATTAACTTGTAAAGTAGAGTTTCGTGCTACTTTTTCTGCACGACTGGCAGGTTTTGACCACGCCACTCTGCCATACCACCGCGCAGCCTGACGACCTGATCAAACCCTGCATTCGACAGGATCTTGCAACTGTCGGCGGAATGCTGCCCCAGCTTGCATACAACAATAATGGGACGGGATTTATACTTTTCAAGCTCAGCCAATCGCTCTGAAAGCTTGTTGGCGGGAATATGGATCGAATCGACGATGTGTCCTGCGTCAAATTCCTTTTTATCACGGATATCCAGCATCACACCATCTTTTCTGTTTACCAGCATGACAGCTTCCTGAGTGCCAACCGCGCGCGCATTGGTTTTACTGCGGTGGAACAGGAACGCCACCAACAGCGCCATCCACAATCCTGACAGCATCCAGTGATTGCCCACGAATTCGATAAACTGTGCCATGCCTTCAAGCCCGTTACTCTAATCTACCAAGCCGCGAAGTATACACGGGCCTTATGTCTATTGGTACTTTTGCCTCGGTTCCGCGATAATGGCGAAGTCAACGACCTGCTACAGACTAGAGACCACAAGGACTACAGCAATGACCAACACTACCAGTCGCCCCGCCACCCTGCTGCTTATTCTGGATGGCTGGGGTCATCGGGAGGAAACTGACTCCAACGCCATCGCTGCCGCCAACACCCCTGTCTGGGACTCACTGTGGCAGCACTGCCCTCACACCCTGATCAAGACCTCAGGAATAGATGTTGGTTTGCCCGGCGGCCAGATGGGCAACTCCGAAGTGGGGCACATGAACCTGGGTGCCGGACGGGTGGTGTATCAAAGCCTGACCATGATCGACAAGGACATCGCTGACGGAGGCTTTTACGACAACAAGGCACTGTGCGCTGCCG
This sequence comes from Pseudohongiella sp. SYSU M77423, assembly GCF_029911965.1. NCBI lineage: Bacteria > Pseudomonadati > Pseudomonadota > Gammaproteobacteria > Pseudomonadales > Pseudohongiellaceae > Pseudohongiella > Pseudohongiella sp. SYSU M77423. Next base: position 606,178 of record NZ_JARYTH010000001.1, read on the forward strand.
CCCAGAAAGCCGCCGATTCAGACCGCGCCCTGCACATCATGGGGCTGCTGTCGCCGGGCGGCATCCACTCCCACGAAGACCACATCCTGGCCATGATCAGACTGGCCGAAAAGAAAGGCGTCAAGCGCATCTATCTCCACGCCTTCCTTGATGGGCGTGACATGCCGCCACGCAGCGCCCTGGCATCCATCCAAAAGGCGGATGCAGCCCTGCGCCAAAAGGGCCTGGGCCGCATCGTGTCTGTTGTCGGGCGTTATTTCGCCATGGACCGGGACAAGCGCTGGGACCGTATGATGACCGCCTACAACCTCATCACGGCAGGCCTGGGCCAATTCGTTGCTCCCACTGCCGAACAGGCACTGGCCGATGCCTACGCGCGGGATGAAGACGATGAGTTCGTGCAGGCCACTGCCATCGCTGCCGAGGGAGAAAGCCCGGTAGCAATTGCCGATGGTGACGCAGTGGTGTTCATGAACTTCCGTGCAGACCGGGCCCGTCAGCTGGCGCATGCCCTGGTCAATCCGGACTTTGACGGTTTCGTGCGCAAAGCTCAGCCCACACTCGGCGCCTTTGTCATGCTCACCGAATATGCCGCCGATCTTAACGAATACGCGGCCTGTGCCTATCCCCCGCAGCAGTTGACCAACAGTCTGGGTGAATACCTGGCGAACCAGAATCGCAGCCAGCTGCGGATTGCCGAAACCGAGAAATATGCGCATGTCACTTTCTTTTTCAGCGGCGGGCGCGAGGAGCCCTTCGACGGCGAAGAGCGTATTCTGATCCCTTCGCCGGACGTCGCCACCTATGACCTGAAGCCTGAAATGAGCGCACCGGAGGTGACCGACAAGCTGGTGGAAGCCATTAGCAACAAACAATTCGACGCCATCGTCTGCAACTATGCCAACGGCGACATGGTGGGTCACACGGGCGATTTTGACGCCGCTGTAAAAGCTGTGGAAACACTTGATGAATGCCTGGGCCGCCTGGTAGAAGCAATTCGCGCTACCGACGGACAAATGCTGATCACCGCCGACCATGGCAATGTCGAGCAGATGCTGGACCCGGAGTCAGGCCAGGCACTGACCTCACATACCTCTGGCCCTGTGCCTCTTGTCTATGTGGGTCCGCGCGAGTGGCGCTTCACACAGGAGGGTGCGCTGTCCGACATCGCGCCTACCATGCTCAAGCTGATGGATCTGGATGTTCCGCCAGAAATGACTGGCCACGTGCTGATGGCACCCTGAATCTGGACTGAATTCATGGCAATCGAGTGGGACGCGACAGCGGATCGGCCTGCTGGCTCGGGCTGGCAGCAGCGACCTCTGCGGCTTCCTGACTGTGTTGCCGTCGCAGTCTTTGTGGCCGGCGTGTTTATCGCAACAACGGCGATTGCTCAGGACGGCAATCAGACCCGGCTGATCGAGCTGGACAATGCCATTACGGCCATTGAGCAGTGGGTGTCGGAGACCCGGCAGCAACGATCCGCCGAGGAGCGTGAACTGGATCGTCTTGGCGCCGAGGCAAGAGACCTGTCACAACTGATCGCGCAGAACGAGCAGCAGCTCGCCAGTCTGGATAACCAGTTGCGTACCCTGGAATCACAGCGCCTGGAATTATTGCAGCGCAGCGACGCTCAGCGCCAGCAAATTTCCGAGGCATTGCGCGCCACCTACAAATCAGGCAGCGACAGCCAGCTAAAACTTCTACTGAACCAGCAGGACCCTGCAACCACCCAGCGCATGCTGGTATATTTCGAGCACATAAACCAGGATCGACTCGAGCAGATCAGGCAGTGGCGCGAAACCCTTTCACAGATTGATTTCAACTCGGATGAACTGAGCACTGCTCAGGTGGCCATCGCTCAACAGTCGGAACTGTTAAATACCCGGCAGAGTGCCCTGGCAGAGGCACAGCAGCAACGGCGGGAAATCATCGCCAGCCTGGATTTACAACTGGCTGAACGTGGCGATGAGCTCAGTCAACTACAGCAGGATCGCCAGGAGCTGCAGGAGCTGATCGACGAGATCAATCGCATCGTCGAAGACATCCCGGCGCCTGAAGATCTCATGCCATTCGCAGACTCGCGCGGCAGCATGCCCTGGCCCCTACGGGGTGAGTTGCTGGCGCGCTACGGCGATCGCTACAGTGATGGCAACCTTCAGCGCCAGGGCATCATCATTGCTGCGGAAGCAGGGTCTGCGGTTCGCGCCATTCACCCCGGACGTGTTGTATTTGCCGACTGGCTGCGCGGATCAGGTAATCTGATTGTCGTCGACCACGGCAATGCCTATCTCAGCCTGTACGCGCATCAGCAGTCATTAAACAAACAAAGCGGAGACTGGGTAAACCGCGGAGAACCGGTCGGAACCGCCGGAACGGATGCGGGCATGGGCATGCCTGGCCTGTATTTCGAGATCCGCCGCAACAGTCAGACATTAAATCCGGTCGAATGGCTTGAAACAGTGCGCTAAACTGCTGAGCACTACGAGGAGAGTTCATGAACACACTACATTCCCATGATGCGTCGGCAACTGTCACAGACAGGCGTGCCGCAAGATCTGTTACGCGCTCAGCCGGCTCCGTGCTCGGTGCACTGCTGGGATTGATACTCACCACAGCATCTGTATCCACGTCTGCGCAGCCTGTCATGGACAACCCGGAAGCCGGGCAGCCGACCGCTGACACAAGACCGCTGCCGATCAACGAAGTACGTATGTTTGCCGAGGCGCTGGAGGCCATTCGCAGCGCCTATGTGCAGGACATCGATGACCAGACTCTGATCGAGTACGCCATACGCGGCATGCTGGCTGGCCTCGACCCGCACTCCGCCTACCTGAATGCCAATGATTACGACTCACTGCAGGAAAGCACCGAAGGTCAGTTTGGTGGCCTGGGTATTGAGGTTGGCGAAGAAGATGGATACATCAAGGTGATCACGCCTCTGGACGGCTCACCGGCTGATCGGGCCGGCGTTATGGCCGGAGACCTGATCGTCGAGATCGACGGCCGTCCATTGCGTGAAATGATCGTCAACGACGCCATTGAAATGCTGCGCGGCGAGCCAGGTACGACCATCGACCTGACGCTGATGCGCAATGACGAGTCAGAACCGATTGACCTGACCCTGACACGCGAGGTGATTTCGGTAGAGAGTGTTCGGCACCGGATGCTCGAACCGGGTTATGCCTACCTGCGTATCGCCCAGTTCCGCGTCAATACCGGCGAGGAAGTGGTGAAAGCACTGGAGACCCTGATTGGAAACAATGGTGGCCCATTGAACGGCATGGTACTGGATCTTCGCAATAACCCGGGTGGCGTTCTGGAAGCTTCAGTGGCAGTCGCCGATGCGTTCCTGACTGATGGACAGATCGTTTACACCGAAGGACGCATGAACGAATCAAATGAAACCTATCAGGCCACTGCCAGCGACCCCAGTCAGGGTGTACCTCTGGTAGTGCTGATCAACACCGGTTCCGCCTCGGCAGCCGAAATTGTGGCGGGCGCGCTGCAGGATCAGGGGCGCGCCGTGATCATGGGCACCCGCAGTTTCGGAAAGGGCTCTGTTCAGTCTGTGCTGCCAATCAACAATGAGCGTGCACTCAAGCTGACAACATCGCTGTATTTCACACCCAGTGGACGCTCCATTCAGGCCTTTGGTATCGAACCGGATATCAGCGTTGATGAGGCATTGGTCACACGCAGCCTGGAACGCCGCGGCATCTATTCGGAGCGCGACCTGGAGGGACACCTGCCTGGCGTCAATGAAAACAGTGACCCGGAACCATCCGGCCCGCGCCCGGTGACATCGTCCGAGCAGATTGTGGTCAGCGACTATCAGCTGAATGAGGCGCTCACACTGTTGAAAGGTTGGCACATCATGCAGCGATCACGCCGATGAGCCCATCACCTGGCACGACCCGGCTGCGCGCGCTGCTTGCTCGCGCAGCGCCCTATGCAAACAAGCATGTTCTTATCGCCATCACTCTTCTGGGCCTTTTGATTCTGGTTCTGGAGCCCTCCGCACCAGCCAATCAGGAAAATTCGACGGCAAATCCTGCCCTTCAGGTTGCAGAACTGCAAACAGCTGCAGTGACGGAGGTGTCTGGTGTCACTCAAGATGACACGCCGCTTTCTAGCACCGAGACTGGTGAAGCATTACCTGAGGCCCAGATTGCTGAACCCAAGGAAATTGCTGAACCTAGCGAACCAGCGGCCAGCCCGGCACTCAATGGAGCGGTTCCGCGCCTCGCCATTATTCTGGATGATATCGGCAACAATCTGGAGCTAGGACTACAGGCAGTGAACTTGCCCGGCCCTGTCACGCTGGCCATTCTCCCATTCACCCCACATGCACACGGACTTGCCGAAGCGGGACACCAGGCAGGCAAGGAAATCATGCTGCATGCCCCAATGAGTAATCTTGCCGGTAGCGACCCGGGACCTGGCGCACTGACTGCCCAACAGGACCAGACATCATTGATAGCTGCACTTCGCAGTGCGATTGCTGACATCCCGCACCTCAAGGGCATTAATAATCATACCGGCAGTGAACTGACTGCTGTCACTCAATCGATGCAGTGGGTGATGGAAGAACTGAAATTGCACGATCTGTATTTTGTTGACAGCATGACCAGCGCCCAGAGCGTGGCAGCCACCGTGGCACAATCGAACGGCATTCCGGTGCTTAAGCGCCATGTCTTTCTGGATAATGTTGCCGAGGAGTCGGCGATCGATGCGCAAATGCAGCGTGCTTTAGGCATTGCTGAGCAAAGCGGATTAGCCGTTGCCATCGGCCACCCCTACCCCGCAACTCTCGCCTATCTTGAAGAGAGGCTGCCGCAGCTTCAGGCGTCAGGCAGTGTGCAGCTGGTGCTGGTGTCCACGCTGCTGGACAGCAGCAGACTATAGGCGCATCTCAATGCCATGCTCGGCCATGTATTGTTTGGCCTGCGGGATTGTGTATTCACCAAAGTGGAAGATACTGGCAGCCAATACCGCGTCAGCGCCACCTTCCAGCACACCATCTACCAGATGCTGCAGCTCACCCACACCACCTGATGCGATGACAGGCACATCAACCGCGTCACTGACCGCACGATTCAGGGCCAGGTCGAATCCGATTTTTGTGCCATCACGATCCATACTGGTCAAAAGAATTTCTCCTGCCCCGTAAGATACCATGCGCTTGACCCACTCAATGGCATCCAGGCCGGTTGGTTTGCGTCCACCATGCGTGAATATTTCCCAGCGGTCAGGCTCACCGGCCTCGCTTACTTTCTTGGCATCCACCGCAACCACAATGCACTGAGACCCGAATCGCGCTGCAGCCTCGCGTACAAACTCCGGGTTTACCACAGCGGCGGTATTGATCGACACCTTGTCGGCGCCGGCGTTGAGCATGGTTCTGATATCATCCAGAGTGCGGATGCCACCGCCAACTGTCAGCGGTATAAACACCTGACCAGCTATTGCTTCCACAGTTTGAACGGTTGTTTCGCGCCCTTCACTGGAGGCTGTTATATCAAGAAACGTGATTTCATCCGCCCCTGCATCGCTGTAACGTCGCGATATTTCGACCGGGTCACCTGCATCGCGGATGTCTTCGAATTTTACGCCTTTGACAACCCGTCCCTTGTCACAGTCCAGGCAGGGGATGATTCGTTTTGCTAGTGCCATGCGCCTTTAATTCCTAATGGTCATCCTGAATGATTATGCCAGTGTTCAGTGGCCGTCGCAGTATGCCTGCGCCGCTGCCAGGTCCAATGCACCCTCATAGATTGCACGTCCGGTAATGGCTCCCATAATACCGCCACCAGAAGGAGTTTTGGCGACCGAAACCAGCTCGGCAATATCTTCCATACGACTGACACCGCCCGACGCAATCACCGGGACACGCGTCGCACTTGCCAGCCTTACGGTGGCTTCGACGTTAACGCCCTGCATCATGCCGTCGCGAGCGATGTCTGTATAGATGATGGCTTCAACACCATCATCAGCAAACTGTTGTGCCAGGTCTACTACATTGGTGCTTGATACTTCCGCCCAGCCATCCGTTGCAACCCAGCCATCTTTGGCGTCCAGACCCACAATTACCCGACCAGGGAATTCGCGGCAGGCCTGCGTCACAAACGCAGGTTCTTTGACAGCCTGCGTACCGATGATCACATATTGAACACCAACACCCAGATAGTATTCGATGGTTTTCAGATCACGGATACCACCGCCGATCTGCAAGGGGAGGTCAGGGTAGGCTTTGGCGATCGCCTCAACGATGGCCCCATTGACCGGCTCACCAGCAAACGCGCCATTCAGATCGACCAGATGCAATCGTCTGGCACCCTGTTCCTTCCAGTGCTGCGCTGTCTGGACCGGGTTGTCGGAGAAAACCGTTGAGTCCTCCATGCGCCCCTGGCGCAGGCGAACGCACTGGCCGTCTTTCAAGTCAATCGCGGGTATCACCAGCATGAGTCAAAACCTTGCAAAAAAATTGTCTTCGTTCGGGAAAATCAAACGCCTGCAGTCGGCCACCGCTCAGGCGCGACCATCCCAGGCCAGAAAATTGCGCAGCAGCTGCAGGCCGCTGTGCTGGCTTTTTTCAGGGTGAAACTGGACAGCAAACAGAGAGCCTTTGCTCAACGCGGATGCAAATGTATGCCCGTAATCTGTGGTCGCTGCACACAGCGTCGCATCCGTCGGTGCCACAAAGTAGCTGTGAACAAAATAGAAGCGGCTGTTGTCTTCGATGCCCTGCCACAGCGGGTGGGCCTGCCTCTGTTGTACCTGGTTCCAGCCCATGTGCGGCACTTTAAGACGTTTGCCGTCAACATCAAGCAATACGCCATTGCCAGTCTCGCCACCAAAGCGTTTGACCGTGCCTGACAGCAATCCCAGACACTCTACGTGCCCGTTTTCTTCGCTGCTTTCCATCAAGGCCTGCATGCCAACACAGATGGCCAGTACGGGTTTGCTGGCTTCCAGAGCCTGACTGACGATATCGTCAACGCCAAGTCTGCGGATCTCGGCCATGCAATCACGTATGGCGCCGACGCCAGGGAAAATGATTCGGTCGGCTGCCAGAATGCGCGAAGCATCGCTGGTAATTTCTACTCGGACATCGTCGCCCAGGCTTTCCATGGCTTTCGATACGGAATGCAGGTTACCCATCCCGTAGTCGATAACAGCTACATTATTCATACGCGTGTCGACCGGTCGTTCAATGGCTTACAGACAACCCTTGGTGGAGGGCACAACATTGGCACTGCGTGGATCAATTTCCATGGCCATGCGCAGCGCACGTCCAAAGGCCTTGAATACGGTTTCAATCTGGTGATGAGTATTGTGCCCGCGCAGATTGTCGACATGCAGCGTTACCAGCGCATGATTGACGAATCCCTGGAAGAACTCGTGGAACAGGTCCACATCAAATCCACCCACAGAGGCGCGGGTGAACGGCACGTGGAATTCCAGACCAGGACGGCCGGAAAAGTCGATGACAACCCGCGACAGGGCCTCATCCAGCGGCACATAGGCATGTCCGTAGCGGCGAATGCCCTTTCGATCCAGCGCCTTGTTGAATGCCATACCCAGTGTGATGCCCAGGTCCTCGACGGTATGGTGTGCATCAATTTCCAGATCACCATTGGCAACGATATCCATGTCGATCAGGCCATGACGGGCAATCTGATCCAGCATGTGATCCAGAAACGGCAAGCCTGTCTGGCACTTCAATACGCCACTGCCATCCAGGTTAACTGAAACCTTGATCTGCGTTTCTTTGGTATTGCGCTCGACCGCTGCCTGACGGCCCTGCTCTGACGATATAGACATCAACCTATCCTGAAAAGTCTGAATTGCGCGCGCATTATACGCCTTTAAGGCCATTGCCAGCCAGTAGCGCGTTTCCCATCCGCCGGCCGGACTGCTAAAGTAAAAAAACATGCAGATTCCTGGCTCGGTCAAAAATCTTTATACCTTGCGCCTGGCATTGCTGGCTGGCGTACTGATCCCGGTTGTGCTGGTGGTTGCGCTGGCAGGCTCGTGGTCGCTGCGCCTGCTGGAAGATCAGGTAAATCAGCGCATGCAGCAGGATATCGAGCTGATCGCACATGCTATCCGCCTGCCCTTGAGTCATGCGCTTGAACGGGATCGCATCGGCTCAATCAACCAGGCATTAAACTCCGCATTCACCATCGACGTGGTCTACGGCGCCTATGTCTACGACGAAAATGGTGAAGAAGTAGCCCGCAGCGGCCGACGCGCGGCTCGCGTGGCGACGGACCAGGCAGCATCACTGGCCGCCTCAGGCGACCAGCTGGGCGAATTCTCCCAGGCAGGCAATGAGGAAATTTTTTCCTACTTCGTGCCTCTCACCGATGCCGGTGGTCGCATCAACGGGCTGTTGCAACTGACCCGGCGCGGCAGCGACTTCAGTAACTACATTGCCATGGTGCGCGCCACCGCATGGTTTGCGCTTGCCGGCCTCTGCCTGATACTGGCCCTTATCGTAATCGGCGGTCATCACTATGCACTGGGCAGACCACTGCGCCGGATGCTGGGGGGGATAAAGCAGATCAGGAGCAAGGACTCCCAGGCCCGCCTCGCTATCGAGGGCCCCGCAGAAGTCAGGAATATATCTGGCAGCATCAACAATATGCTGGACCGCATCGAGAGCTCAGAAAAACTGGCAACAATTGGGCGCCTGTCTGCCGGTATCGCTCACGAGCTCGGCAGCCCGCTGGCGGCTCTGGACGGCAAAGCCCAGCAGGCCCTGCGCGAAACGGACCGCGAGTCCCGGACCGGTCGCTGTCTGACGCAGATTCGCGCCCAGGCCCAGCGCATGGAAGTCATCATCCGGCAGTTGCTGGATTATGGCCGCGATAACCCGCTGCAGCGTGTCAGTCTGGAAATCAGCCAGCTGGTCGAACAGGCCACCGACCATGCGCTGGCAGCAGCGCCCAGCACCAGAGACTCACTATGCGACGCCCAGCCGACTATCAAGGTCGAGGGCAAACCCCTGCGTGTGCGCGTGGACGCGATGCGTTTCGATCAGGCTCTCAGTAATCTGGTCGGCAATGCGCTTCATGCCTGTCAGTCTCAGATCATGATCAGCTGGGATGTCGTGGACACATCAGGGTCGCAATCAACCCGCATCATGATCGAGGATGATGGGGACGGAATCAGCCAAGACGAGCTGCCGAATCTTTTCGACCCATTTTTTACGACCAAACCAGTGGGTCAGGGCACGGGGCTGGGACTTGCTGTTGCCCACGCAGCCGTTGCTGACCACGGAGGACATATCTCGGTGACGCGCTCCGAACGTCTGGGCGGCGCCTGCTTCACGATCCATCTGCCTGCTCCAGCCCCTCAGGCATGACGCACCCTGACCGCCCATCAATTACCCAAAGGAAACGCACCGGGACATCGAATGGATGACAACATCACACAAGACACCGTTTTAATTGTCGAGGACGATGAGTCACTGCGCGAGCTGCTCACCGAAGAGCTGACGGATGCCGGCTACCAGGTGCTGGCTGTTGGTGATGCACGCAAAGCCGCGCTGATGCTGGAGAAGCATGACGTGCAGCTGATTATCAGCGACCTGCGCCTCCCCGGGGACACCGGCCTGGATCTGCTGGGTCATATCCGCTCAACCAGCTCTCAGCAAAACAGCCCTGGACCAGGGTTTATCATGGTGACTGCGTTTGGCACCGTAGAGCAGGCCGTCGACGCTCTTAAGCAGGGGGCCGATGACTTTTTAACCAAACCCATCAAACTGGATCACTTGCGAATCAGTGCCGACCGGGTCATACAGCGCCGCCGGCTTCAGGAAGAACTGGCACGCTACAAGGCCCTGATTGACGACCAGGAGTTTCACGGCATGCTGGGCCGCAGTCGGGCCATGCAGCAGTTATTCAACAATATCCGGATGGTCGCGCGAGCAGGCGGTCCGGTGTTGATCTCCGGTGAAAGTGGTACTGGCAAGGAGCTGGTGGCCCGCGCCATTCATGCCGAAAGCGATCGAAAAAACGCGCCTTTCATTGCCATAAATTGCGCGGGCATCCCGCCAGCGCTGCTGGAAAGTGAGCTCTTCGGCCACACCGCAACCGCATTTACGGGTGCCCAGAAGGCACGTCAGGGTCTGTTTGCCGAGGCCGACGGTGGCAGTCTGCTGCTGGATGAAATTGGTGAAATGCCTGTCGAGATGCAGGCCAAGTTGCTGCGAATCCTGCAGGATGGGCGTATTCGACCGGTAGGGGCAGATCAGGAGAAACAGCTGGATGTCCGTATTCTTGCCGCCACCAACCGCAAACTGGAGCAGGAGGTAAGCGACGGTCGCTTTCGTGAGGACCTGTATTTTCGACTGCAGACCTTCGCCATCGAGGTACCCGCGCTACGTGATCGTGACGATGATCTTGATCTGTTGATCGCACATTTCATCCGGCGCGTCAGCCTGCAGCAGAACAAAAACATAACGGCAATCGATGAGCCCGCCCTGTTGCGGCTGCGTCAATACGACTTCCCCGGCAATGTGCGCGAACTCGCCAGCACCATCGAGCGAGCCGTCACGTTCTGTCAGGGCAGCGAAATCGGGCTGCAGGACATGCCGGAGCGCCTGCGGCACGCCAGCTCAACACTGTCGATACCCAAAATCAGTGATGCAGACACGGCAGAGATCGGTGACAGGACGTCGCAGGAATCCGTATTCCTGGAATTGATCAACCGCCTTGAGGGCAGCCAGCCGGACCCGGAGAAATGGACCTCACTACCTTCGCTGGAGCAGGCCTATATTGACTATACCCTGCAGCGATTTAAAGGAAACAAACGGCAAACCGCCAATGCCCTTGGTATTGGTCGAAGAACGCTGTATCGCAAGCTCGGCGATGACACAGATGCGGAAACTGGCGATCACAGCTAACTGGATCAGCGTGCCGGCAAGGCCGCGCCCGGGCTGGCGGAATTGGTGCCTGAATTGATGCCTGAATGGCTGTCTGACACACCCATGGAGGCACATGCGCCACTCTGACACACCGGACCAGCTTCGATCAAAAATAATTTAACTAACAATATCAGTCGATTAGACAACTCCACAGACTGGCATGATGCTTGAATATCACCACGGCACATGAACACTATGGAGGATACTCATCATGTTGAAGAAGCTGATTTTCTTGCCGCTGACCTGCGCCCTTGCCTTCCTCGCTGCACCGGTTCACGCCCAGCCAGCACCGCAGGCCGCGCCACAGGGTGCGCCGCAAATGGAACTGACAGCCGAGCTGAAGGATAACTTTGTGGCAGCCTACACTGACATCATGGAAATCCAGATGCGGTATGCACAGCAGCTGCAGTCAGTCACTGATGAAGCTGAAGCCAACACCCTGCAGCAGGCTGCACAGGGAGAGATGCAGCAGGCCGTTGAAGCCAATGATCTGAGCATTCAGCAGTACAATCAGATCATTCAGATGGCCTCAGCTGACCCGGCACTTCTGCAGGAGCTGGAGACAGCCATTGAAGCCAACTCCTGAGGGGCTTCTTTAAGCGCAGCAATGACGGCTGCTGCCAGGCAGCCGTCGCTTCGCTTTTTCGCAGCGTAGCTTCCCTGCAACCACTGCCTGATCTCCCGCCACAGCTTCCTAAAAAATCGCAAATTTTGCACCCATCCGATTTCGTGCGACAATCAAAGGCCATGTTCAGTCTGCTCCGGGAATGCGGCAATCCATGTCAAAGTTATTGAAGTATCTGACTTTTTTTATCACCGGCCTGCTTGTTTTTGTTGTTGCGCTGGCGTTGATTCTATTTGTGGTAATCGACCCCAATCGGTACCGACCCGTGCTGGAGGACCTGGTTGCCAGCCAGACTGGCCTGCAACTGCAGATTGCCGGGGACATGAACTGGACTTTCAGGCCAGTTTTCGGGCTCAGCCTGCAGGATGTGCGCCTGAGCAATGGCGTGACTCCGCAGGAGCTGGCTTCCTTCTCCAACGTAGCACTTAGGCTGGAACCAGCGGGCCTGTTTCGGGGCGAGCTGAATCTTCAGGAATTCATTGCCGAAGACCTGCACATCAACTGGACCGTCGACAGCAACGGCCAGACAAACTGGCTGCTGGACCTGCCACCCAGTGAGGCACCTGCCCAGACCAGCAGTGCCGGCAGCATACCGGTCGATATCAACATCGCACAGGTGACCCTCAATAATGCCAGCATCGACATACAGGATCAGCAGCAGGGGCTCAATGCCAGCCTGCGGCGCCTGAACCTGTCGGGCTCGAATACCAATCTGCAGGGTCAGGAGTTTCCACTGGAAATCAGCACTCAGCTGATTGATCAGACTACCAACCGGCGCCTCGACCTGAATCTGCAGAGCGACACATCCATCGACCTGGACGCTGGTGACATCGCACTGAGCGACATCAGGTTCAACCTCAGCCCATTGCTGATTACCGGCTCAGCCGAAATCAACAACTTCCGCAACGATCTGAGCTGGCAGGCTGACCTCAGCAGCCAGCCGTTTAATCTCAGTTACCTGTTGGAAAACTTCATGGCGTTGCCAGAAGACAGCATGCCGGCGCCAGACGAGCAGCAGATTACTGTGCAGACTCTGCGGGTCAACGGCGATACCGAAGGAGTCACGCTGCAGGAGCTGTTGCTGGGACTCAATGACACCAGCCTGGAACTGTCCGGCGACCTGTTGTTCGCTACCGGCAACCGTCGCATGATGATTGGCTACGAGTTACGCGGCGGCGACATCAACCTCGACGACTGGCTGCCTGCCTCCGAAGAAGGACAAGCCTCTGCAACAGGCTCTGGCACTAGTGGTGGCGCATCCACCGCCAATGCAACTGAGCTGCCACTGGAGATACTGAACACACTGGATTTGCGCGGCAACCATTCCTTTGACTCCATCAGCTATTCTGGTCTGCGTCTGGCACCAGTAAGTGCCACCCTGCAAATCCAGAATGGCGTGCTTAATCTGGTCAGCCAGCCCGCAGGTTTCTACGACGGCACGCTGGCTGCGACCGCCTCCGTCAATGCCAGCAACAGGCCTGCGCGTGTCGAGCTTGAGACTCAGCTTGAGAATGTCAGTGCTGTCGCACTAACTGAGGACAAACCCAGACTGGGCTTTTTCACTGGTAATTTTAACGCCAATACCAGCCATACCATGCAGGGCAATACCGTTGACGCCCTGCTCAACAGCATCTCTGGCGCGAGCCAGATGCAAGTAGCCAACAGCTCGGTGGACATCACTATGCTGAAACAGGTGTTTGCAGCCATCTCAGTGCTCAATCCCGATGGCAACCTCGCTGCGCAGTGGCCTGACACCGTTCGCTTCAACAGTGTCGAAGCATACCTGCTGTTCAACGACGGTCTCGATGAGAATCAGGAATTGCGCATGCGACTGGATAATTTCGACGTAAGCGGTACCGGCGGAATCAACCTGGATCAAGGTGAGTTTGATTACAGCGTAGAGTTCACTATTCTGGGCGAGCCGGCACCTCAGACAATACGAGTCAACCCGAACTATCATAATATTCCCTGGCCCATTCGATGCGACGCCGCCTTCGCGGACCCCGGCCTGCAATATTGCAGCCCCGACCTGCAGCGCGTGCGCGAGGTGTTTGCGCAAATGGCGCGCAATGAAGTGGAACGCCGCGCCAGTGAGGCCATTGGCGAGCAGGTCGAGCGCCTGCGTAACCGCGTGCGCGAACTTTTCCAGAACAACTGATAGTGCCATCAGCAAGGAACAATCCGCCACTCCTGGACTCAGAAGTGGTCCTGGAATGGTTTGATGACCACGGCCGGCATGATTTGCCGTGGCAGCATGATCAGACTGCCTATCGCGTCTGGGTTTCAGAAATCATGCTGCAGCAGACTCAGGTCAGCACGGTCATCCCCTATTACCAGCGCTTTATGAGCAGCTTCCCGACCGTCGAAGCGCTGGCTGCTGCGCCCCTTGATGAAGTGCTGCACCTGTGGACAGGCCTGGGTTACTACGCCAGGGCCCGTAACCTGCACAAAACGGCCCAGAAAGTAGTCAGCGAATTCGACGGCGAGTTTCCCGCATCGCTTGAATTACTTGAGTCATTGCCCGGCATAGGTCGCTCCACCGCTGGCGCCATCCTGTCTCTGGCGCTGAACAGGCGTGGCGTCATTCTGGACGGCAACGTGAAGCGCGTTCTCTGCCGTTATTACGCGATTTCCGAATGGCCCGGCAACAGCAAGACCCTGACTCAACTTTGGGAGCTCGCCGACGCCTCGACGCCAGAGCAACGCTTTGGTGACTATGCCCAGGCCATGATGGACCTGGGCGCAACGCTCTGCACGCGCAGCCGACCGGCCTGCCTGCATTGCCCGCTCGTAAAACACTGTCAGGCCAGACAGCAGGGTATTGAGTCGCAAATTCCGGCCAGCAAACCACGCCAACCCTTACCGGAGAAGTCTGTCTATATGATCATGTGGCAGGACGCCGATGGCCGGATATTCCTGCAGCAGCGACAGGCCTCCGGCATCTGGGGTGGCCTGTGGAGTTTCCCCGAGTGCGAAGACAGGGATTCCCTGGATCAGTGGCTGCACGATCGTCAGTTGCAGATTGGCAGCATCTGGCCTAAGGTCAGCCACACATTCAGTCATTTTCGTCTGCACATCACCCCGGTGCATGTCACTGGTTCAATCGACGCTGGCCAACCGGGCCGAGGGGTCGCAGATTCTGCAGGTATAATCTGGTATCACAGCCAGACACAGACGCCCCAGGTTGGTCTGGCTGCACCAGTCAAGAAGCTATTGCAGCAGCTGACGTGAAAACGATTATTCAGATCATAAAGACATAGAGGAACAACATGTCCCGCACTGTTTTCTGCAAGAAGTACCAGAAAGAACTTCCGGGATTGGCAATGCCACCCTATCCGGGTCCCAAAGGCCAGGAGATATTCGAGTCTGTTTCCGCCCAGGCCTGGCAGGACTGGCAGAAGCAGCAGGTCATGCTGATCAACGAAAAACACCTGAGCATGGCCAGCGCCGACGACCGTAAGTACCTGCAGGCGCAAATGGACAAATTTTTCAATAATGAAGACTTTGATACTGCCAGCGGGTACGTCGCGCCGGAATAGAAAATTGCCCATCAAATCCCGTTCAGAGACTTGACTCCGGCAGCCGCAACGGTTTTAATACGCGCCTTGTCGCCATACGACAGCCAAATTACGCCCAGGTAGCTCAGTCGGTAGAGCAGAGGATTGAAAATCCTCGTGTCGGTGGTTCGATTCCGCCCCTGGGCACCACATACAAAAAGCCTCGCATTAGCGGGGCTTTTTTGTATGTGGCGTCCAGGGGCTGGATGAGAACCACCGCCTGGTTCGACAAACTACGCAGTAGTTTGCAACGAGCGCGCCAGCGCGAAGCCCGTCAGGGTCGTAAACAGCCACAAGCTGTTTACGATACTTCCGCCCCGTAGACCAAACCACTACTCTGCTTCAAAGCCTCGCATTAGCGGGGCTTTTTTGTATGTGCTGTCTCCTCATCCAAGAGGGGGCCGGATGAAATCCACCGCCCTACCCAAAATCCACCTTTACTGCGCTGAATCCTGTTCCTGGCGCCGCGCACCTGCCAGCGCGCCTACCAGAGAGTAATTACCCTCATGACAGGCATATTCCAGTATTTGACTACCTTCCGGCATTCGGCGCATAGGAACTTCGGCCGTCCACGGTCTTCCAAAAACCTCTGGGTCGTTCATCGTCACGCGATAGATAAGCTGACCTTCATCGTCATATCGAAATGTCTCGGTTGTGGTCAATTCCACTGAGGAACCTCGGAAGGATTGCTGTGGATGAAGATTGCGGGTTTCCACAATCAGCGTATCACCGTCCCAGCGAGCGACAGAGTCACCCATCCATCGATACAATGCCGGGTCTCCATGGCTGTCATCAATACGAACAATTCGAACGTCATTCACCATCTCTGCCAAAATCATGACGTAGTCCGCTGTCTGGACAATCTGGTAGTTGCTGTTGTACGACATGGGCAACATCGGCGGTCCGGCTGTCGACAATACTGACAGAAGACATCGCTCCCCGGTTGGACGCACCTCCGGACCTGCAAAAGCATCCAGTCCCGTTCGCGCCAGCGCCTGGCTGACAAAGTCCCGCCCCCTGCCATCTTCGGCATAGGGGATTCTGCCGTCAGGAGGATCGACCACCAGAGAGGTACGGTACTCACCATCCACGCGAGCCACGTAGCCACTAGCGAAATACCAGTCGGCTTCTAGCGCAATCGGGCCGCCTTTCGGCGGTGGGCCGCGGTCTGGATCCAGAAAGCCATTATCAGTATCCGTAAGGTCTGTCAGTCCGGCCGCCGAACCGGGTCGCCATTGAGCCGCTTCCTCAGCGCTCATGGCCTGGCGACCAGCGAATTGTGACGGCCGCTCCAGGGGCGTCTCGGTTTCGTTGGTCCAATAGCCCTGAAAATCCGGCTTGCCGCTGCTTAATCGCGGAATCTCTGCATCAGCCTTTGAATGCATAAGCATCCCCAGCACCAAGACTGTCGAAAAATATAGCAGCGGAGTGTGCTTGGCCGGTTTCATCAAAAACCTCTGCGTTGGTTATTGTCTGAACCGGATATTATCTGTTATCGCAAAAGATAGTGAGACGCGACGGGCAAACTGCTGCAAAAGGGCCAGGCTTGTTGACAAAGATCAAATACTGCTCGACAGGAAACCACTGCCCAGAAACGACAACAGCGGGCCACTTTCTGTAGCCCGCTGTTGCTCGGTTTTGGCCTATCTCATTCCTCAGAACGTCTTACGTATACCCACCTCAAACGTCCTGCCCAGCGGGTTACCGATCCTCGGATCGTAGCCAAACTCCTGACGTGACGCCGGCGGATCTTCATCTGTGATGTTGTTGATGGACGCAGTGAAACTTGCCCATTCGTGATCCCATATCCAGTGGAAATCACCGGCCAGCCAGCCGCCCGGATCAACACCATAGTAGGAAGGCTCAAACGGCGTCGTAGTACCTGGCTGGAAGCCACTGGGAACCAGGGCCGCCTCGTTAATGGTGCCATCAGCATTGTAGTAACGCTCATCCTTGACGCCATCAATGTAGCCGATCACCAGACGGAAGTTATGGTCTCCCTGACCGTAGTTGATGTTGACGTTGGCACGCCATTCAGGTGCTGCCTGCGCAATGGTTGCGAAGTTCAATGTTCCCAGACGGTCATCGCCCGGATCGAGCAGGAAACCGTCCAGCGTGGTTTCGCCAAACTCAAACTTCTCAACCTTGGTCAGCGTTAGACCGAGCCGCATGTCGCCAGCAAAAGCCGGGAAGCTGTAGTTCGCCTGTACATCAAAGCCTTCTGTCAGCTGGCCCGGGCCATTACCGAACTCGGTAGTAATCGCGGCGAAGTCGTTGGCTGTCGTGACACCCTGGGTACAGGTGCCGCCATTGAACTGAACACGCCCGATCAATGGGTGTGAACAGTCCGCCAGCGCCGTCCGGTTGCTGGGCACATTGGTCTGTCCGGGTGGCGGGATGCTGAACACCGAGCTGGCAATAGTGTTGGCTGATGCCAGCAGGCCAAGTTCATCTTCGGTTTCAATACTGAAGTAGTCCACAATGAACTGGAAGTCGTGGCCGGCATCAAAGCCTTCCGATTGCCAGATAAAGCCGGTATTCCATACCGTTGCAGTTTCTGGCTCGATACCGGTCGCCGTCACCGTGGTCGCGCCACGCCAGTCACCACCCGCAATCGTGTAGCTGTTGACACCTACGTTAACTTCACCCGGGTTCAGACCTGCGCCTGGCGCCTGATAGTTGGTGCCGTATGATCCGCGGAACGACAGGTTATCGGTAATATCGTACTTGCCTGAAACCTTGTACACCGTTGCATCGAGGTCACCACTGAAACGCTCGTGACGAACCGCTGCAGTCATGTTCAGACGATCCAGCAGTGGCAGGCTGAATTCAGCAAACGCCGATTCCTGCTGCTGGCTGGTGGAGTCTGGCGGGTTGATACCAAAGAAGAAGAACGGGCCAGGACCATCTGGCGTACAGCCATTGTACTCTGGATCAGTTGGATCCCGTGGTGTCTGCTCATCCCAGAAACAGGGCATAGCGCCGTTATAGATGGGGTCTGGCACTGTCTGACGGTTGCGGCTGTCCCGGTACTGAACACCGGCACCCCAGGCAATATTACCGCCGGGCAGCTCAATGGGCGTCAAGCCACTGAAGACCAGATCTACTGTGGCGCTCCAGGCAGTGGTTTCTGTGTAGCGGTCATTAAACAGCCATTGACGCAGCTCCAGCGGGTTCTGCAGCGATGGATCAAATGCGGGGTTTGGCAGACCGAGTTCAGGCTGACTGGCAAAGTTGGTGGCAAACGGGTTGTACCACATACAGTCACCAACACCGGCCAGTGCCGGATTTTGAGTGCCCAGGCGGTTGGGATCCAGATCTGGCGCATTACAGTTCGGCCCACCGAAGCCGTTCAGGGCCTGCTGAACGCGGGCACCCATGATGTCCGGTGCAGAGCTGCGGATGTCCGACTGATTGTAGGTAAACGCCAGATCCCAGCTGATGTCGTTGGACAACTCACCGGTAAAGCCAGTAGAGATGTGCCAGTTACGGCTTTCGTTTTCGTTCGGAGTGCTGTGCAGACCGGGCCCCGCCCAGGTGTCATTACCGCCGTGCGCGAAAGCACGATAGGTGATGGGTGTATAGCCTTGGGTCAAGCCAAACAGACGGTTATTCGCCCAGCCGGTACGCTGCGCAAACTCTTGAACAAATGGGTTGGTCGAAGGAACATAAAGTTGATAGGTCAGCCCCGATGTCTGCGCCGGGCCACGGACCACTGGTTGCGATGGCGAGCCATAGGCCTCTGGAGTGTATACGCGCCCATATGCTGCCCGGGCGTAGAACTCCAGCGTATCCGACATTTGTGTCGTCACCTGGCCAAACAGACGATAGATTTCGTTTTCCTCAACCACGTTGTAATACGGAATATAGCCATAGTTACAAGTGAATGCGTTGACGTAAATACCACCCACCGCATTACATGACTCTGGTGTAAAGTCTGACACCAGCCCCAGCGGCGTGCCCCACTCCGAGTTTGCCGTCAGGCCAGGGTTAGAGGGTAGCGTCGCTCTGGGCACCCAGCCCGCCAGGTTGGTCAGCCCCGACCATGGCGCCGGGTTAACACCGTAAGGCAGGCTGGAAAAATCCCTGTCCTTGGTCTGTAAGCGTGAGCGGTGATCCCACTCAGCTGCCACCAGAATATTACTGTCACCAACATCCCAGCCGGCTTTACCAGTGACATTCCAGTCACCGTCGGAATCGAATCCGCCTTTGTAGGATGAGCTCAGCTCAAATCCCGAAAAACTGTCTTCGGTGATGAAGTTGACGACACCACCGGTGGCGTCCGCACCGTAAGTCACGGCAGCGCCATCCTTCAGTATTTCTATGCGAGAGGTCACTGATGACGGAAACAGTGAGGAGTTCTGTGGGGTCCGGCGTCCGTTAAACAGGGTCAGAGTTTTGTCAGAGCCAATCCCTCGCAGGTTGAAACTGACATTACCGGTATTGCCTGAACCACCAAAATAATACGCCTCACCGGTGATGGGACCACCTGAAGTGAGGGTTTTGGCGAATTCGAGAGCTGTGGGACTACCGGTCTCCAGAAGTTCGGCTGCTGAGAAGACCTCAACGGGCAGTGCGGTGTCAACCGGGGTTCCCCTGATAAGTGAACCTGTTACGATGACTTCTTCGATTTCTGCTTCCTGGGCAGCGATCGGGACCGCGGTGCTCGCAAGCATGATGGCCAGCGCCAAAGAATGACGCCTGCCTTTGTAGACATTTTGCATGTGGTCACGCTCCTGTAGTTATTGTTTTTCTACTCGAATGGTCCGTAAAGCACCACTGATACAGCTACCGCGTGGAATCGACGACGACTGCTGACTGTCATGACCGAAATTGACTATTTTCCTTGGGTGTTACAGATTCAAGCAATACTCAACCGACTGTTACAAATGTATTGCTAACAATTCCCATTCGGCGCACCGCTGCGGGCGATCGCCATGCTTGCAACTGGCGCACCCATGTCATTAAATGGTGTACAACTCCAAACGAACCATCAAGCAAGTACTATGATCAACTGGCAAGACATCGATACTGTCATATTCGACATGGACGGCACCCTGCTCGATCTGCACTTTGACAACTATTTCTGGGAACATCTGGTTCCTGCCACCTGGGGCGCCCGAATCGGCCTGTCGCAGCAGGAGGCGTGGGCACGACTAAGCGAGCAATACCGCAACCTGCACGGACAGCTCAACTGGTACTGCATTGACTACTGGTCGAGCACCCTGCAGCTGGACATCCAGAAGATGAAAGACGAGCTGCGTCACAAGATTGCGGTACGGCAGCACGTTCCCGAATTCCTGCAACGCCTCAAACAACTGGAAAAACAACTGCTGCTGGTCACCAACGCGCATCCTGGCAGCCTGAACCTGAAGCTCGATCACACCAGAATAGGTGACTACTTCGACGCAACCATCAGCTCACATTCCCTGGGCAAAGCCAAAGAGAACCACGGTTTCTGGGAGCAGTTGCGCCAGCAACACCCATTCCTGCCTGCACGCACCGCGCTATTCGATGACAATCTCAATGTGCTGAGACAGGCCCAGCGAGAGGGCATAGCGCATCTGTATGCCATTGAGCAGCCAGACAGTCAGCGCCCGCCCGTTGAACAGGGCGAGTTCTACCAGGTACGCCACTTTATCGATATCATGCCTCAGGCAACTGAAGCGGTTTCTGCCAACTGATCAGCAATAGAGACAAAACTCATACCCATGTCAGACCAGGTTAACAACGCGCCCGCCAAAGTCAGACTGGACAAATGGTTGTGGGCCGCGCGACTTTTCAAAACACGGGCTCTTGCTAAAACCGCCATAGAAGGCGGCAAAGTGGAAATTGACGGCCAGAAACCCAAGCCTGGCAAGGAAATAGGGGTCGGTACGATTCTCAAGGTGCGTCAGGGCTGGGATGATCGCATCATGACAGTGCTCAAGCTTTCCGAACAACGGCGAGGTGCTCCCGAGGCGCAGCAGCTTTATGAGGAGACCGAAGAAAGTATTCGCGAGCGCCAGCGCGTGGCAGAGCTTCGAAAAATGCAGTCAGCCGGACCTTTCTCAAGTGAAAAACCCAACAAAAAAGACCGTCGCCTGCGACAGGCCATGAAGGGCCGCTTTTAGGCCATTGCGCTGACGCGATACGGCGTGAATGACCCATGATAATCACAGTATGATCACCTGAGCTTTTTTGGCATAATGCCGACGATCTCTCATCCCGATGCAAGCAGTCCAGGAAGGTAACGTATGACTACCATTACGCAGGACATTACGCAGGACGCTACGCGCACGATCTACAAAAACCTCGCTCCCGCCCGACTGATCGAAATTGCTCTGCAGCGGAATGAAGGCACGCTGGCCGACAATGGCGCCCTGGTGGTCACGACAGGACAGCGCACTGGCCGCAGCCCCAAGGATCGCTTCATCGTAAAAGAGTCAGCCTCAGAAGGCCTGATCGACTGGGGCGCCGTCAACCAGCCCTTTGATCCGGCAAAGTTTGACGCCCTGTGGCAGCGTGTCAGTGACTATATGTCGGATAAAGACGTTTTTATTGCGGATCTGCACGTCGGATCGGATCCAGAACACTACATTCCCGTACAGGTGAATGCGCAGTATGCCTGGCACTGCCTGTTTGGCAGCACGCTGTTCATCAAATCACCGGACAACTACAACCCGAAAGACAAGGCAGTCTGGCAGATTCTCAGCGCACCGGAATTTGTCTGTGATCCTGGCCGCGACGGCACCAACTCGGACGGGGCAGTAATCATCAATTTTGCACAGCGCAAGGTGCTGCTGGCAGGCATGCGTTACGCTGGCGAGATGAAAAAATCGATGTTCTCGGTACAGAACTTCCTGTTACCAGAAAAAGACGTGTTGCCCATGCACTGCTCTGCCAACGTCGGTGAAGACGGTGATGTCTGCCTGTTCTTTGGACTGTCTGGCACCGGCAAAACCACCCTGTCTGCAGACCCAGCACGTTACCTGATTGGTGATGACGAGCACGGCTGGGGTAAAGGCACCGTGTTCAATCTGGAAGGTGGTTGCTACGCCAAGTGTATTGATCTGAGCCAGGAAAATGAGCCAGTCATCTGGGATGCGATCAAGTTCGGATCCGTGATCGAGAATGTTGTCATCGACGAGAAATCGCGTCAGGCTGATTATGCCGACACCAGCCTGACTCAAAATACCCGCGCCTGTTATCCGCTGACCCATATCCCCAAGCGCGTGGCAGAAAACCGTGCCGGTGAACCCAAATCGATCGTATTCTTAACCTGCGACCTGACGGGCGTGCTGCCTCCAGTGTCAATCCTGACGCCTGAAGCTGCCGCCTATCATTTTCTCAGCGGCTACACCGCACTGGTTGGCTCCACCGAAGTGGGTGCAGGTGATGGCATCAAGTCCACCTTTTCAACCTGTTTTGGCGCGCCTTTCTTCCCACGCCCGGCGGGCGTCTACGCTGAGCTGCTGATCAAACGCATTGCCGAGTTCAACAGCCAGGTGTATCTGGTTAATACCGGCTGGACAGGTGGCCCTCACGGCGTTGGCAAGCGCTTCAAAATTCCTGTTACCCGTGCGATTCTGCATGCCATTCAGACAGGTGCCCTGCGCAATGCGGAAACCACACATCTCGATGGCATCAACCTGACCATTCCGACATCCGTACCCGGAGTCGACAGTGCACTGCTGAACCCGAAAGACACCTGGGCAGATCCGTCACGTTACGATGCCAAGGCGGCCGACCTGATTGATCAGTTCCGCAACAACTTCAAGCGGTTCAAGGTTTCGGAAGCCATTGTGTCAGCCGGCCCGCAGGCGAGCTAGCCAAAGCAGGCATCAGGTGGTCTATAATACGGCGCCAGCGCATTACTGGCGCAGAAGAGGCTGATATTTTGTCCGATACACTGCAGGAATCCCTAGATCGTTTCAGGTTGCCGGCCGTCAAGTCCACCTGGGCCAATATCCATCGTGGCATCGAAAAAGAAAGCCTGCGCGTGACACCAGACGGTCGCCTGGCCCAGACGGAACATCCTCGCGCGCTGGGCTCGGCATTTACGCACCCGTACATCACCACGGATTATTCAGAAGCGCTGCTGGAGCTGATTACACCCGTCTCGGATTCCATTACCGAGACCCTGTCGTTCCTGGGCGATCTGCACAAATATGTGTACTCCAATCTGCCTGACGGTGAACGGCTGTGGGTATCCAGCATGCCCTGCCTTATAGAAAGCGACGAGCAGATCCCGCTGGCCCGTTATGGCAGCTCCAACATGGGGCAACTCAAGACTCTCTATCGGGAGGGCCTGGGTCACCGCTACGGGCGACTGATGCAGACCATCGCCGGCATCCACTACAATTTTTCGATGCCAGACAATTTCTGGGAACAGTACCGGGAAATGCAGGGCAGCTCAGAAGATCTGCAGACATTCCGCACCCGGAACTACCTGCATCTGATCCGCAACTTTCACCGTTACTCCTGGTTGCTGGTTTACCTGTTCGGTGCGTCCCCGGCAGTGTGCAAGTGCTTTACCAAAGATCGCCCGCATGATTTACAGGAACTTGATGAGTGGACACTTTACAAACCCCATGCCACCTGCCTGCGGATGGGCGACCTGGGTTACAAAAGTGATGCGCAGCGTTCGATATTCGTTTGTTACAACGACCTGAACAATTATATCGACAGCCTGTACAGCGCACTGATTACGCCCTACCCGCCCTACGAGCAGATCGGCGCAACTGATGCCAGCGGCAAGCGACTGCAGATGAACACCAACCTGCTGCAGCTCGAGAATGAGTTCTACGCAACCATTCGACCAAAGCGGGTCGGCGAAGGCGGTCAGCGCCCCCTGCAACTGCTCAAGGCAGGCGGCATCCAGTACATCGAAGTCCGCGCACTCGATCTCAATCCCTTTCTGCCACTTGGCATTGATGCCGAGCAGATTCATTTCCTTGATGCATTTCTGCTGTATTGCCTGCTCGCGGAAAGCCCCGAGTGCCATCAGGCCGAGAACCGGGAGATCGAGAAGAATCTGTCACTGACAGTGAATAGGGGGCGCGAGCCCGGGTTGATGCTGACCCGCGAGGGCGAAGCAATTTCACTGCAACAGTGGGCCACACAGCTCCTTGGCGATATACGGCATAGCGCCAAGCTGCTTGACTCAGCGCATGACACTACCGCTTACAATTCAGCCTTGAGCCAGCAGCAGGCCAAGGTGGACGAGCCTGAGAATACGCCATCAGCCAAAATCCTCGCCATGATGAAAGCGCAACAGATGCCGTTCTGCAAATTTGGCATGCAGGCTTCGGAAAATACGCAGAAGTTTTTCAAGGAAAGTGCGATTGACGCAGCAAGGCTGGCCGAATTCAAGGCGGCCAGTCAACACTCAGTAGACGAACACACAGCTGGCGAAGCCGCGGAAGACAGCAGCTTCGATGAGTTTCTGGCGCGCTGGAACGACTATCACATCTGAGCCAGCGCGCTGAGGGCTGGCTCAGATTGATGACAATGGTCTAGCGTCGGAAGGCCTGGAACAGGCACAGGGAAAACAGCGCGATGAACCCGATCAGAGCCAGTTCGGGAATGGAAAGGATTCCCAGAAAACGCCAGTGCACTTCAGCACAGTTACCATCACCCTGCAGCAGGAAACTCAGCGTATCCATCAGGGGGAAGTTCTCCACCATGTAACTGAACCCTGGCCCGCAGGCCGGCACCTGATCTTCGGGCAGATAGGTCAGCCAGATTTGCCGAATGGCAAAATAGCTTCCCGCCACACACATGGCTGCCGCCCCCAGGGCATAATTGCGGCGACCACGCACACCAGGATTATGAATCGCTGCTGCCAGACACACCAGACCGGCCGCCACAACAAAGACTCGCTGGGTAATACAAAGACCACACGGCTCCAGCAACATGACGTGCTCCATATACAAAGCCCCGCCAATGATGAGCACGGTGGCTATGAATATGAGCAGATTGAGCAGCCTGGAGTTGGGCATCAGCGCCAGCAGTCGGTCGATCATGATCCTTTTCCTGTATCAGTTGGCGATCGCGATTGTTCGCGATCAAAAAAGTTTTCCGTCATCGCCCGCATGTCGACGCCACTGGGTGCCTGAAAAACGCGCAATCCGAATTCTGGCAGGATTGACAGCAGATGGTCAAAGATATCCGACTGTATGCCCTCATAATCGACCCACTGCGTTGTATTGGTAAAGCAGTAAACCTCCAGCGGCAGGCCTTCAGGCCCCGGCGACAGGTGACGCACAATCTGCGTCATATCCTGGCGCAGGCGCGGGTGGCTTTTAAGGTAGTTGGCCACATATGCTCTGAAAGTCCCCAGGTTGGTGACTCGCCGGGTATTGGCAGCTACCTGCCCATGCTCCTTGAGCGCCGCGTTCCACTCGTCGATTTCCTGTTGGCGGGTCGCCAGATAATCCCGCAACAGGGTAAACCGGCTCAAGTGACTTTTTTGCTCATTGTCGAGAAAGGTGACGCTGGTCTGATCCAGAAACAGCGACCGCTTGATGCGGCGCCCACCCGATTCCTCCATACCGCGCCAGTTCTTGAAGGAGTCACTGATAAATCGCTTGGTGGGAATGGTCGTGATCGTTTTGTCCCAGTTCTGCACCTTGACCGTGTGAAGTGCTATATCAATCACGTCGCCATCTGCATTGAGCTGGGGCATTTCTATCCAGTCACCCACGCGGATCATGTCATTGGAGGTAATTTGCACACTGGCGACTAATGAGAGGATGGTGTCCTGAAATACCAGCATCAGCACGGCGGCCAGCGCGCCCAGGCCTGACAGCAGTATCAGCGGCGAGCGATCCAGAAGCGTCGCGATCATCAGCAGTACCGCAACCGCGAATATGACGATGTTGGCGACCTGCAGATAACCCTTGATGGGGCGATCCAGCGCATCCGGGCGCTGACTGTAAACATGATTGATCATGTCCAGCACACCCGACAATGCCAGCGCCAGGGTCAGGACAATAAATGCGTTGGCGACATTGCGCACCAGCACGATGACACCCTCTGGCAGGCCGGGCACCAGCGCTACGCCGAAGGTGATGACCAGCGCAGGCACCACATGCGCCAGTCGCGGAATAAACTTGAACTTTCGATAGTCTGAAGAACGCTCTGCGGGAGCCTGCAGGCGCCGCATCAGCCAGTTAACCAGAATCTGCCTGGTAAACAGGTCCAGTAACCAGGCAGCCAGCAGGACAAGCAGCGCAACGGCCAGAGTTGACAGCCAGGGGTAACTGGCCAGCCACTCGTTGACCAGCGGCGGCAGGGGCAGTCTCAAAAGGAAGTCGTCAGTCACGTCGTAACTCTGCTGTTTGCCGTAGGATCGCGCGCAATCCTAACAAACCTTGCTACAGTATCGCCAGTAGATGCCGATAAGGCTTACAAATAGACCTGGAGTTGTAGCTAATGAAGTATGCCGCGTTGGCACTGATTGCCTGTCTCAGCCTGTTGAATCAATCTGTACACGCTGCTGCCGCCCCTCAGGCAGAGCCTGAGTTCATTCTGCCGCCTGGTGTTTCGCCGGATGACCCCGAAGCGGCTGAACTGGCTATGCAGTACTTCACGCTTGGCCCAAGCTTTGTGACCAACTACGACGGCTCTGGACGCCTGAAATACCTCAAGGCCGATATTTCTGTGCTGGCACGTCTGACAGCCCAGCCCTACCTGGAGCGACACCTGCCCTATATCCGTAATCGCCTGGTGGTACTGTTCTCCGGTCAGCTCGAAGAAACCCTTCAATCGACTCAGGGCAAGGAAGCGCTGCGCCAGCAGGCTCTGGTCGAGATCAGACATGCACTGCAGATGCTCGAGACGCCGTCTGTCGCCGACCAGATTCTGGAGCTGTACTTCACCTCGTACGTCCTGCAGCGCTGAGTTTCCTCCAGCCGGAGCAAGGCTGCTTGCAAAAAATCAACGGCGCTGCCAGGCAAAAAACTTTTCAGCGACCGGCAGGAGTTTTTGTGGCACGCGTGCGCTGCGCCAGGCATTGGCTGCGAAGCGATTGGCTTCCAGTAGCGTCGGGTAGATGTGCGTGGTTGCACCGATAGTTTTCAGCCCCATGTTGTGTGTCATGGCAAAAACGAAGCTGCCGATCAACTCGCCGGCATGCGGCCCAACTATCGTGGCGCCCAGAATACGGTCCTTGCCGGGCACTGTGAGCACCTTGACGAAGCCCAGGTTCTGCCCGTCTGCCAGAGCCCTGTCCAGATGATCAAGGGAGTACCGGGTTACTTCATAGTCGACACCCTGCTCTTTCGCATCCCTCTCATTCATACCTACTCGAGCTACCTCCGGATCGGTGAAAGTAGCATGTGGCACAACACGATAACTGGCACGGAATGTCTTGAATCCGCCAACCAGCGCGTTCAGCACAGCATACCAGGCCTGGAATGAAGCCATGTGGGTGAACTGGTACGGGCCGGCGACATCGCCGCAGGCGAAAATATTGGGACAGGAAGTGCGGAGCGTGTCGTCCACGGCGATGGCACCGCTCTGGTTAATTTCGACCCCAAGTTCTTCGAGACCGAAACCCTCGACATTCGGCTTGCGCCCAAGTGCTACAAGCAGCTTGTCAAAATAGGTTTTGCAACGCTCACCATCGCTGGTTTCGGTAATGACATACTGCCCGTCGTCGTCACTGCCGAACTCATGTGCCTGGTGCGAAAGAAGCAGACGGATGCCTGCACCGCTAAACTGCTTTTCGATTAATTGTGCAACATCTTCATCCTCGCGCGACATCAGCTGCCCGGCCTGATCCACGACTGTCACTTCAGACCCCAGCCTTGAGAAGCTCTGTGCCATCTCGCAGCCAATCGGGCCACCGCCAAGCACCAGCAGTCGCTTCGGCATTTCAGACAAGTCCCACATGGTGTCTGAGGTGACATAATCCATATCCGATAATCCGGGGATATCTGGCACGCGCGGGCGCGCTCCGGTGGCAACCACAATACTGCGGGTGGTGATCACGCGCCCATCGACCTCAACTTCCCAGGGAGACCTGATTGTCGCATGGCCCGTAACACAGTCGACGCCAAGACTGGTAAAGCGTTCAATTGAGTCATGGGGTTCGATGGTCTTGATCACACCGCGCACGCGATCCATCACCGCTGCAAAATCGACTTCGCCACTGGCACCCTTGATGCCATAGTCCGCAGCCTTGCGAATGGTTTCGGCTACCTTGGCACTGGCTATCAGCGTTTTGCTGGGCACACAGCCAGTGTTCAGGCAATCCCCGCCCATTTTGTGTTTTTCGATCAGCGTTACTTTGGCTTTGGCACCAGCCGCGATAATGGCGGCGACCAGTCCGCCCGAACCGGCACCCAGAATTACCACATTGGTATCAAAGTGAGCTGGCTTTTTGTAAGCCTTATACCAGCGCCGGCGTCGAATGATGTTGATCACTGCGCGTCCCACCCAGGGCAGCAGTGCCAGTAATGCAAACGAAACAATAAGCGATCCACTCAGCAGGCCCGACAGCGAATCAAGCTGTCCGAGCTCGACACCGGCATTCACATACACCGCAGTACCGAGCAGCATGCCGGTCTGACTGGTCCAGAAAAACGTAAACGTTTTCAGCGGCGTCAGGCCCATCACCAGATTGATCAGGAAAAACGGAAACACCGGAATCATGCGCAGCGTAAACAGATAGAAAGCACCATCGCGCTCGATACCGGCGTTAATGGTCTTTAGCGAATTGCCAAACCGTGCCTGCACCCAGTCACGCAGCAACAGGCGCGATGCCAGAAATGCCAGCGTCGCGCCCATCGTGCTGGCAAACGAGACCAGCACCAGCCCCCAGGCCAGACCAAAAATGGCACCACCGAGCAGAGTCATGACGGCAGCGCCAGGAATGGACAGCGCTGCCATCAACACATAAACACCAAAATAAATCAGTGAACTGAGCAACGGCTCCTGCTGACTGTAGTCGCGCAACACATCAAGTTGCGACTGCACAAAACCGAGCGTGAGATACTGGCCCAGATCGAGCGAAAAATAGGCGGCGAAAGCGAGCCCGATCAACAGGACAATGGCCAGTCTCAGTTTTGACATACATACCTCGGTTATACAGCTGCCGGACCTGCCGACTTTTGAATGATTTGGGTGCTGTGCTATAGTTTTTGCTCTTTTTCATCACCACCCAGAGTGAATAAAGTGTCTGATCATACCTCACCACGGCCCAATGGGCGCCTGTTTCCGTCCACCCGCATGCGTCGGATGCGACGGGACGACTTCAGCCGCCGATTGATGCGCGAAACGCGACTGTCGACTGACGACCTGATCTTCCCGATTTTTATCGTCGAGGGAAGCGAGCAACGACAGCCAATCGCTTCAATGCCTGATATTTTCCGCCTCAGCATCGACGAGCTGCTGAAAGAGGCCGCGGAGCTGGTAGATCTGGGCATTCCCGCCATAGCCCTGTTTCCGTCACCCAACCAGGACACCAAAAGCCTTGACGGGCAAGAGGCCTGGAATCCGGACGGATTGGTGCAGCGTGCCGTCCGTGCCCTGAAATCCAGCTACCCGCAACTGGGTATCATTACCGATGTTGCACTGGACCCGTATACGACACACGGTCAGGACGGGATCATCGACGACAGTGGTTATGTGCTCAACGATGAGACAGTAGTGGCGCTGGTCAAACAGGCACTGTCGCATGCAGAAGCCGGCGCCGATATTGTGGCACCATCCGACATGATGGATGGACGTATTGGCGCAATCCGTCAGGCGTTGGAGGCCGAGGGTCACATCTATACCCGCATACTCGCCTACTCTGCCAAGTACGCGTCCAGCTACTATGGCCCGTTCCGCGACGCCGTGGGTTCCAGCGGCAACCTGGGCGCAGGCAATAAATACACCTATCAGATGGACATCGCCAACAGTGACGAAGCCCTGCACGAAGTGGGTCTCGACCTGGCCGAGGGTGCAGACATGGTCATGGTCAAACCCGGCATGCCCTACCTGGATATCGTGCGGCGCGTCAAGGATGAATTTGGGGCCCCGACCATGGTGTATCAGGTTAGCGGCGAGTATGCCATGCACATGGCTGCCGCCGCGAATGGCTGGCTGGACGAAGACGCCGTAGCGATGGAATCGCTGATCTCCATCAAGCGCGCTGGTGCCGATGCCATCCTGACCTATTTTGCCAAAAAGGTGGCCCGGCTGCTGCAAAGCACTTGAAACGATATTTTTAGGCCTTATGATAGATCTCATCGTCCGTTAACAGCTTGTCAACTTTCATGGCCGTAGCGGGCACCACCAGACGTAATGACAAGGAATTACTTATGAGCGACAAAATCGTTCACACCACCGACGCCAGTTTTGAACAAGATGTACTGAAGGCTGATGGCCCTGTGATGGTTGATTTCTGGGCAGAGTGGTGTGGCCCCTGCAAGATGATCGCCCCCGTACTGGACGAGTTGGCGGATGAATATTCCGGCAAGCTGACCATCTGCAAGCTGAATATCGATTCTAATACAGAAACCGCGCCACGCTTCGGTGTTCGCGGCATTCCAACACTGATCGTGTTCAAGAACGGACAGGTCGCTGGCACCAAGGTTGGCGCACTGTCCAAGTCGCAACTGGCCGCATTTATCGACAGCGTCATCTGATACGCGATCAGGAAAGTGCCCCGGACGGCCTGACTGCCCGGGGCACAAATAAATACACTTTTTACTAGACACCGGTTTCAGAAGTCATTATATTCAGTCGCATCCCCGCGAAAGCGGTGCGGATTCCAGTCTCATACCTGACTGACACTAAGCCTGAATCCTTAGCTTAAACCCGAATCTTTTAAACCAACCGGCATCCCGGCCTGTATCAATACCTCTGTATTTGTTGACCCGGCTGTGTTGCCAATTCCCAGATCTTCTGTACCCAGAATCAATTAAACCTTAGCCTATGAACCTTACCGATCTCAAAACGCAACCCATTGCCAAACTGCTGGAAACCGCCCAGGAAATGGGCCTTGAAAACCTCTCCCGAACCCGCAAACAGGACATCATTTTCTCCATACTGAAAAAACACGCCAAGAATGGCGAGGACATCAGTGGTGACGGTGTTCTGGAAATTCTTCAGGATGGTTTTGGATTCCTGAGATCGGCTGATTCGTCTTACCTGGCAGGTCCTGATGACATTTATGTGTCTCCCAGCCAGATTCGGCGATTTAACCTGCGAACGGGGGACACAATCGCGGGCAAAATCAGACCCCCGAAGGACGGCGAACGCTACTTCGCCCTGCTCAAGATCTCCGAAGTAAACTTCGCAAAACCCGAAAACTCAAAGCAAAAAATCCTCTTCGAAAACCTGACACCACTGTTCCCGACAGAGCGACTGCGTCTGGAGCTGGGCAACGGCAGCACCGAAGACCTGAGTGCACGAATCATTGACCTGACAGCCCCCATTGGCAAAGGTCAGCGCGGCCTGATCGTATCACCGCCCAAAGCTGGTAAGACGCTGTTGCTGCAAAACATTGCGCAATCCATTACGCGCAACAATCCAGAATGCCGACTCATTGTATTGCTGATCGACGAACGCCCGGAAGAAGTGACCGACATGCAGCGTTCAGTGCGCGGCGAAGTGGTCGCAAGTACCTTTGACGAGCCGCCCGCGCGTCACGTCCAGGTCGCAGAAATGGTAATCGAAAAAGCCAAACGCCTGGTGGAACACAAAGAAGATGTAGTGATACTGCTCGACTCCATCACACGTCTGGCGCGTGCCTACAACACAATCGTGCCCTCATCAGGCAAAGTACTGACCGGTGGTGTGGACGCCCACGCCCTGGAGCGCCCCAAGCGTTTCTTCGGTGCCGCACGTAATCTGGAAGAAGGCGGCAGCCTGACCATCATCGCCACAGCCCTGGTAGAAACCGGCTCCAAGATGGACGAAGTGATTTACGAAGAGTTCAAAGGCACCGGCAATATGGAAATCCATCTTGACCGCAAGATTGCCGAGAAACGAATTTACCCAGCCATTAATGTTCGTCGCTCCGGCACACGCCGTGAAGAACTGCTGACCAGCGAAGAAGAACTGCAGCGTATGTGGATTCTGCGCAAGATTCTGAGCGCCATGGAAGATGTGCAGGCGGCGGAGTTTATTATTGATAAGTTGAAGGACAGCAAGACGAACGAAGAGTTTTTCAACATGATGAAAAGAAAATAGTTGAAGCTAGCGTCGTTGCATTAGCTTCGTTAAAAAAGGCCGGTCGATGCTCATTTACTACTTGTAAACTGCGCTCTCCCGGCCTTTTTTGTCTCGCTACTGCTGCCTCGCCTACGCTTCAACTATCTTCTTTAAATGGCTTAGAAAAAGAATCCTTTAACGAACGACAAACGTAATCGAAACTGTATTACTTTCACCTGGCGAAAAACCAACTTCACTGACCCAGGCATACGACTACGGAGCACATACATCGATGGCATTCAAGGATCTTCGGGAGTTTATTGCCTTGCTGGAGGCTGAGGGTGAGCTGAAGCGGATAAGTGTGCCAGTTGACCCGAATCTGGAGATTACGGAGATTTGCGATCGCACGCTGAGGGCGGGCGGGCCAGCGTTGTTGTTTGAAAACCCGAAGGGATCCTCGATTCCCCTGCTAGGCAATCTGTTTGGCAATACGCGGCGCATTGCGCTGGCCATGGGGCAGCAGGACACCGAAGGTCTTCGGGATGTCGGCAAGTTGATGGCCTTCCTGAAAGAACCGAACCCGCCAAAAGGCTGGCGCGATCTTTGGGAGAATCTTCCCACCTGGAAACAGGTGCTCAATATTGCGCCGAACGTCAAAAGAAACGCACCGTGCCAGGACGTGGTGATCGAAGAGGATGACATCGATCTGTCGTTCCTGCCCATCCAGACCTGCTGGCCCGGAGATGCCGCACCTCTGGTTACCTGGCCACTGGTCATTACGCGCGGCCCGGACAAAGAAAGGCAGAATCTCGGCATTTACCGCATGCAGTTTCTGGGGCGCAACAAGCTGATCATGCGCTGGTTGTCGCATCGCGGCGGTGCGCTCGACTTTCGCGACTGGCAGTTGAAACATCCGGGCGAACCATTCCCGATTTCCATCGCCATTGGTGCCGACCCGGCAACCATCCTGGCTACCGTGACGCCAGTGCCTGACACACTGTCCGAGTATGCCTTTGCGGGCCTGCTGCGCGGCAGCAAAACCGAGGTAGTAAAGTGCCTCACCAATGACCTTCAGGTACCTGCCAGCGCTGAGTTTGTTCTGGAAGGCGTCATTGAGCCAGAAGAGATGGCCGACGAAGGTCCCTTTGGGGATCATACTGGTTACTACAACGAAGTGGAGCGCTTCCCGGTATTTACGGTCAAGAAGCTTACGCACCGCAAAGACCCGATTTACCACAGCACCTATACCGGTCGCCCGCCAGATGAGCCCGCCATGCTGGGCGTGGCTCTGAACGAAGTGTTTGTGCCCCTGCTGCAAAAACAGTATCCGGAGATCGTGGATTTTTATCTGCCCCCAGAGGGTTGCTCATACCGGCTTGCAGTGATCAGCATTCGCAAGCAGTACCCCGGTCACGCCAAGCGCGTGATGATGGGTGCCTGGTCGTTCCTGCGACAGTTCATGTACACCAAGTTCGTGATTGTGACTGACGATGACGTCAATATCCGTGACTGGAACGATGTGATCTGGGCGATGACCACTCGTATGGATCCATCACGCGACACCGTGCTGATCGACAATACACCAATTGATTACCTGGACTTCGCTTCGCCAGTGTCGGGCCTGGGGTCCAAGATGGGTATGGATGCTACCAACAAGTGGCCAGGTGAAACAGATAGAGAATGGGGCACCCCCATTTCCATGGACCCGGAGGTCAAGGCACGTATTGATGCGCTGTGGGATCAGCTGGGTATCTGAACGCGACTTCTCAGAGTGAGCTTCTTGAGCGCTTTGATGGCCGACTGTCGCCACTTCTAAACAGTCGCATCGGGTTAAGCCAGCGAAACAGGCTGAGTATCAGCTTGACGATAATCAACAGCAGAATTATCGCCACCAGCAATGCGAACAGGCTGGTTTCGAAGGTGTAGTCGCCGTAAGCTATCAACAGGTAACCAGGATCACGCGCCAGCTGGATGGCCAGTGCAACACCCGCTATCAGTGCCAGCAGAATGAGTATGAACGTTTTTTTCATGGCCTTATTCCACCCGTCCTGAGGCACTGGCACCCAGCTGCCTGATCAGATCGGCAGAGCCGTCCAGCGACGGCAGCTCGGCGGTAATCCTTACATCGTGCAGACGCTGAATCTCTGACAACAGGCTGCGTGTCTGTCCACTCTCATCATTCATATATTCATTGATGATGCTTGCCAGCTGCTCCAGCGCCAGTTGGAACATGGCCTGATCGGCCTGCACGACCGCGAGCCGGGCCTGTTCTATCTGCAACAGCATCTGTTGTTTCAGCAGCTGTTCCTGATCAGGCTGCAGAAATGCTGGCTCTGAACGGTCAACTTCTCGCCATACAAACACCGTTCGCAGCAGATCCAGCGTCGCCTGCCACCAGGTTGCTTCCTGCCCTTCACCAATACCAGCTCCCTGCTGCCAGCGATCCTGCAGAGACTCGACATAGGCGTCCTGACGCGACGAGGCAAACGAAACCACTCGCAGCTGATCGCTCAATGCAGATAACTGCTCGGCCAGTGCCACACGGTTTGGCAGCCGCAGGGATTCCAGTCGCTCTATGTCCTGCTGGATATTCTGGCGTGCAGTGTTCGCCAGCAGACTGTCCTGCTGCGAGAGCAGTGAATCAATTGAGTTGAGCAGCATGACGGTAGAGCTGATGTCCGCCTCCAGTGTCAGCTTCCGCTGTGCCAGTCGCATCAGATAGGCCGCCTCGGCATTCAGCCAGCGGGCATCGCGTTGTTGCATTGTTGCCATTTGTGTCTGCAGCGCCGACACCAGATCTGACACATCCTGCATATCACGCCCGACCTGCTGCTGCAGACGAGCAAAACGTTGATCGTCGCGCGTGCCAGCTGCTTCAACCTCAGCCAGGACTTCCTGCAGCTCTGACTCTCGCGCCGCAAGACCTGCCAGTTCGCTTTCGACACCGGCCATTAACTCATCGCGTGCTGCCGACATCTGCTGTTCCAGCTGACTGGCATTTTGTGAAAGCTCGTCTCTAAGCTGCGCTATGGTCTGCGCCTGAGACTGCTGAGTCATCCACTGCTGATAGCCAAACCAGGCACCAGCCGCCGACACACCGCAGAGCAGAAGAAATAACAGAAATACCGGCCAGCGCGACTGACGGCGACCCGAACCGCCGCGTCCGCGCCTGCGATCGATTTCATCCAGAAACTGGGGGGTATGTTGCCGCGCAGACGAGGATTTTTCCTGCCCGGCATCAGGACCTGAGGGTCCTGTGTCCTTCTTTACCGATTCAGCCTGCTGTTTTTGCGACCCACCAGCTGGTTTCGGATCGTGAACGTATTCTTCCTG
Organism: Pseudohongiella sp. SYSU M77423; assembly: GCF_029911965.1. Taxonomy (NCBI): domain Bacteria; kingdom Pseudomonadati; phylum Pseudomonadota; class Gammaproteobacteria; order Pseudomonadales; family Pseudohongiellaceae; genus Pseudohongiella; species Pseudohongiella sp. SYSU M77423. The sequence continues at coordinate 641,759 of NZ_JARYTH010000001.1, forward strand.
CGGCATGATGTCAGAGGTCTCTGCATTGTCTGCGGCCGACTTGTCGTTATCTGAAGACATCAATTGCTCACCTCACTGCGTTGGCGATATCGCCTAAACTTTCCAGAATGACCGCGTCACTGGCGCCACCTGCATTGATCACACTGCTGAACCCCGCCTGCAGCGCCCGATCCCTGACCCGTGCGGACGGCACGATGACCGGGACAGACCCAACCACAGCCGGATCGTTATGCACAAAGTGCAGCAACACATCCAGTATCTGCGCACTGGTAACCACCAGCGCATTCACCTTTCTGTCACGTACCATCTCAGCCACTATATCGGCGTTATAATCAGGCGTCCTGCGGCGGTAGAGCTCTATGTAATCGACCTGGGCACCGCGCTCGCGCAGCGTCTCGGCAATCAGCTCGCGGCCACCAACGCCGCGAAACAGGGCGACGCGCTGCCCGGCGACATTCCTGAGGCCTGGCAATGCCAATAAATGCTCGCTTGTCACACCCTGATCGGAACAGTACACAGGCCAGTCAAACTCGCCCAGTACTGCCGCCGTGCCAGGCCCCACAGCGTAAGCGGACAGACCGGTGGGCAACTGCGGCCAGTAACGGTCTATCCAGCTCATGCCCAGTCTGGCAGCATTGGTACTGATAAAAATCGCTGCGACATACTGATCAAGGTTCAGAATACGCGACTTGATCCGTTCGCAGGCATCCGGGTCAGTGACTGGCTCAATTTCGATCAATGGCAATTCACAGACACTGCCACCGCAGTATTTGATGGTATCGCTCAGACTGTCGGACTGACCGGCAGGCCGTGTCAGCAATACATTCAAGCCAGACAGATCATACTGTGCACTCATATTCAGTCCAATAGGCCGCTTAGTAGTTTAGCCGCAGCACAATCAGTCAAACCGGTCAGCGTGACCTCAGGAATTAGCGTACAGTTCTGCCAGTATTTTGTCAGCCCCCTGAGCCAACAGGTGTTCGGCAGCTTCTATTCCCATGGCTTCTGCATCACGTCGGTGGCCGCGCTGCTCGGTTCGCAACACAATACTGCCATCAGGTTCGCCCACCAGACCGCGGAGGTGCAGATCGTCATTGTTCAGTTCGGCGTAGCAGGCGATTGGTACCTGGCAGCCACCCTGTAAGCGGCGGTTCAGGGCGCGCTCGCAAATGACGCGATCAGCTGTGTCAAGATGATGCAAAGGCATAAGCATGTCGATGACGCGTTGATCGTCACTGCGGCACTCGATGCCAACAGCACCCTGCCCGCCTGCTGGCAAAGACAAATCCGTGGGGATGAACTGTGCTATGCGCTCGTGAAGCTCCAGCCTCAGTAATCCTGCGGCGGCCAGCACAATGGCATCGAATTCACCAGCATCCAGCTTGCCAAGGCGGGTTTGTACATTACCTCGCAGAGTGCCTATTTGCAGATCCGGGCGCAGAGACTTCAGCTGGCACTGACGGCGCAGGCTGGCAGTACCAACGCGCGCACCCGGTGGCAGCGACAGAACGTCCGGGTAGTGATTGGAGACAAAAGCATCGCGCGGGTCTTCACGCTCACAAATAACTGGCAGAAACAGGCCTTCAGGAAACTCCATCGGCACATCTTTCATGGAATGGACGGCGATGTCAGCCTCGCCCTCCAGCATGGCGACTTCCAGTTCCTTCACAAACAGGGCTTTGCCGCCGATTTTCGCCAGGGGGGTGTCCAGTATTTTGTCACCGCGCGTGGCGATGCCGACCAGTTCCACCTGCAAATCCGGATTGCGCGCCATCAGCTCGTCGCGCACGAATTCCGCCTGCCATAACGCCAGCGGGCTGCGGCGCGTAGCAATGCGAATGACTTTTGAATTCATAAGATATCCGCTAACTGTTTAAAGACAATGTAATGGCGCCATTCTACGGCAATTGCAGCACAAATGCGCCCCGCAAAGCGGCCATGCTATAATCGCGCCCCTGATTTCCTTGCAGGTGATACTCATGAGCCAGAAAGACAAAACCGCCGGTGCAGACACCCATACATTATGGGGTGGCCGCTTCTCTGAACCGACTGACGCCTTTGTACAACGCTTTACAGCCTCAGTCAGCTTCGATCAGCGTATGTACAATCAGGACATCAATGGCTCGATAGCTCATGCACGCATGCTCGCCAAAGCCGGCATCCTGACAGACGAAGAACAGCAGGCAATCGAGAGCGGCCTGGAAGCGATTCGTACCGACATCCGCAATGGCGAGTTCACCTGGTCAGTTGAGCTTGAAGATGTGCACATGAACATTGAGTCTGCACTGACTCAGCGCATTGGCCCCGTCGGCAAGAAACTGCACACAGGTCGTTCGCGCAATGACCAGGTGGCGACTGATATTCGCCTCTATGTACGGGACGAAATTGACGCTCTGGCCTCGGACCTGATTCGCCTGCAATATGCCCTGGTTGACCTCGCAGAAAAAGAAGCCGATACCATCATGCCTGGTTTCACGCACCTGCAGACGGCGCAGCCTATCACTCTGGGTCACCACCTGCTGGCCTGGAACGAGATGCTCGACCGAGACTACAGTCGTCTGATGGACTGCCGACGACGATTGAACGTCTCACCGTTGGGCGCAGCGGCGCTGGCCGGCACCAGTTTCCCGATTGATCGCCACTACACAGCAGAGTTGCTGGGTTTTGACGCACCCACCCGCAACTCACTGGATTCGGTCAGCGACCGCGATTTTGCCATCGAGCTGGCCGCCTGCGGCAGCCTCCTGATGACCCATCTGTCACGGTTCTCTGAGGAGCTGGTGCTGTGGACATCAGCGCAGTTCGATTTCATCGATCTGCCTGACAGGTTCTGCACCGGATCATCGATCATGCCGCAAAAGAAAAATCCGGACGTGCCCGAGCTGGTACGAGGCAAGACAGGTCGTGTCAATGGCCACCTGATCTCGTTGCTGACACTGATGAAATCGCAGCCACTGGCCTACAACAAAGACAATCAGGAAGACAAAGAACCCCTGTTTGACCTGCTGGACACACTGCGTGACTGCGTTAAGGCTTATGCCGACATGGTACCGGCGATCGAAGCCAAGCGCGACAATATGTACCAGTCAGCCAAAAAAGGCTACGCAACAGCAACCGATCTTGCTGACTACCTTGTGAAAAAAGGCATGGCGTTTCGAGATGCTCACGAAGTGGTCGGGAAGTCGGTTGCCTATGGCATTGAGCACAAGAAAGATCTGAGCGAACTCAGCCTTGATGAACTGAAAGCTTTTTCAGACAAAATTGAAGATGACGTGTTTGCGGTTCTGACTCTGGAAGGTTCCGTTCAGGCGCGTGATCATATTGGTGGCACAGCACCCGATCAGGTGCGGGCAGCAGCTGCCAATTATCGCATCCTGCTTCAACAGCGCTGAGTGCTGCTGGCAGCACACCCTGCTGCCAGGAGAGGGTCCATCCCCTCCCACAACGTCCATTGTTGTCGTCAGCGTGCCCAGTGTGGCACAGCGGGACGGCGGTGCGATATTAGCCATATGGGTTAGATTTGGGCCCCTGGTCAGTCTTCCAGGGCCTCCAGCAGGTTTTTCAGCAGGACGGTGTACTCAACCGGTTTGATCAACACCTTGAACCCGGCATTGCGAATCTCGGTGATACGCGCACTGTTGGCATTACCGGTCGCCATGATAATGCGCCGTCGCGGCATGATGGCTGCCAGTTTATTGGCGATATCGAGCCCCGACAGACGGTCGTCCAGCATGTCATCCAGCAGGACCAGATCAAAAGGGTCGCCGTGACTCATCAGGCGATCAACCTGATCGGGTGACGACGCACGAATCGTGTGGCAACCCCAGGTCTGCAACAACACGGCCATCGCATCAAGGATTGAGGCATCGTCATCAATAATCAGTATGTCTTTGTCACGCAGCCGCGAATCGTCAAGTACATCGAGCTTGGCTGCGACCTCCGGCTCCTCAGTTTCCTGCACCGAACGGGCCGGGATCAAAACTGTGAAATGACTGCCGACACCGACTTCGGATTTCAGGCTTATTTTCAGATCCAGCAAGGCGCCAATTCGTTTGACGATTGCCAACCCCAGACCTGAGCCTTTGCCCTTGGTCCGTGCCTTGTTGCTGACCTGATAATAGTCCTGAAAGATTTTTTCCTGATCCTCCGGCGCGATGCCAAGTCCAGTATCAATGATTGAAACACTCAGGCCCTGCCGCAGACGTCGTGTCTGAATACTCACCGAACCGCGATCTGTATAGCGGACAGCATTCATCACCAGATTGCGAAGCAGGCGTTCCATCAACAGCATGTCTGAGCGAACTGTCACCGGCGTCGCATAAAGATGGATGGCAAGATTTTTGGGCTGCGCTTCATGCCTGGCCGCGTCCACAATATTCTTCAATAATACATCCAGCCTGAAATCAGAAAGATCTGCCGCAACAACACCGGCGTCGAACTTTGACAGATCCAGCAGGCTGTTGAACTGCTCGTGAAGCAGGGTGCTGGTCTCGTCTATTTTGTCGACCAGCTCGATCATGCGCTCGTCGGTGCTGATATGCCGCAGACTCCCCAGAAACAGGGTCATGGCGTGCAATGGCTGGCGCAGGTCGTGACTGGCCGCAGCCATAAAGCGGTTTTTTTCTTCATTGGCCTTGCGAGCCAGGTTGAGCGCCTTTTCAATGATGATTTTATCTTTTTCCAGCTTCGCATTCTGTTCCCGGTTTTCGTCCCTGATTCGAATGGACTCTGCAAAGACATCAGCATTTCGCCTGCCAAACTCAATCAGCAGAATGAGAATGGCCAGCATGGCGGCGGCACTCTCCAGAGCAACAGGTTCAGTAAAAAACAACAGGAATATTAACGCCTGCCCGAGGTTGGCAATCAGCATCCATGAGAAACCACGGATATGAATCGAAGAATTAATGGTGGTACCAATCGCGTATATCAGACTCAACATGATCACAGCAAAATCAGCACGATCAGGTCCGGACAGACCAACCCACCAGAACCCGGACCCCACCGCCAGTGTGCTGGCGACAGAGGTCACGTAAAGCATGGCTTCGTTGTAATAGAGAGTCGGTACGCTTGCATTGGGCAGCTTGCTTTCCACGCGCCGACAGACAAAGACTCTTATCACAGCGAACAGTATGATCAGCCCTATCCAGGCACTGAGCAACGCTGGCGGCACCTCGTCCCAGAGACCATAGAGATAAACAAGCCCTGCACCCAGCACCAGCCATAAGGCCTTGTGTGACTGGTGGACGCGAACTCGCTGCGACTCCAATGTCAGGCTCAACAGCCGCGGATCCAGCTCCTGGTCATAACGTGAGAAGCCTGCAATGTAGTCAAACAACCTCATGGTTCGACCTCCGCAATACTGCCTCCTGTCCTCCATGCCGGGCCGCAGGGCCGACCCTGAGCGTCGAATGCCTGCATGCGCAAACGGAACCCTGAATTCTGGGGCTGCAGATCAAGTCGTATGAAATGCTGCAGGCTGTGACTCAGCAGATATTGCCGTGCACTGATGGTGACGGGCTCAACACCGTGATGACGCAATGTGACACTCACGGTCTGATCCCAGTCGTAGTTGTGAATATTAGCATTGGCAAAAGGCATCGGCGCATACAATCCAGAGCAGCACAGCTGTACCACTGATCGATTTTGTGAACCAGCGCACAGATTGACATCAGCAAAGCAGGAGAAATGCGGATCGCCTGTCAGCCAGACAACCGGGGTCTCAGCAGGCACTGTGGACAACAAGCCAAGCAGCTGTTCCAGGAATCGAGGATATGCGAGCAGACTGTCATCCGTGCTGGCGCGTGCTGGATGACCTGCAATATCCTTGCTCAGTGGCGCAAGTGGCGACCCACTTACCAGAAACAACACCGGCGCATCCCTGTTGTCATCCAGCCAGCGCCCGAAAGCGGTCGCCTGCTCCTGATCCAGAAGCGCTGTTTCGCCATTAGCAATCAGGCGTCGCTGAAAGCGGGTATCGAATACAAAAAAGGGATACTCCTGGCACTCAAACTGATGCCAGAGCTTTGGTGTCGTCTGTTGCCAGGCCGAGTCGCTGTGCATCTGGAACCGTGAGGCCATTTCCCGCGAATACTGGAAATTGATTTCAGCTTCAGCGCTGTCACCACGCCAGTTATCGCGAAACTCGTGATCATCGACTGCAAAGTACACTGGAATCTGGCTGAACAGCTGCCGGGTAAACCGGTGTCCGAACGCTGTTCGATAAGGGTTTCGGAAACGCTCGTAGGGTACTTTGGGATCGAACAGGTTGGCGGTGGCATCTGCGTATATCTGATCCCCCAGCAGCAGCACTGAATCTGCGCCACGCATGGTCTGGTCAGGAATGTGTTTCGCCATGCCGGAGAATATCGACATGGCAAGATCCCGATCGAAAGGCATGCCAGGATACAGACAGGACCCCAGCAGCAGAGTCAGAGGTCGCGGATCCGGTCCGGAGGATTCCTGCAGGCGCCTGAACCAGGGTAACTGCTGCCAATGCAAGGCGGTCCTGCGGTGCACATCATGATTGTCATTGGCAACGCCGTCATAATCCAGGCGCAGATGCATTGGCGACTTCAGGTCTTGACTGACAACCACCTTGTTGCGCCAGAATTCGTGATCCAGATGTTGATGTGACTGAGTCACTACCTGATCGTGAACAACGGACATGGCGCTGGGTGACTGCGCAGTATAGTCCTGTGCCTCCCCCCAGATTGTCACCTGCCACTCGCTGCCATTGCGCTTGCGCGGCGATGAAATGATGGGCCCCGTCAACAGCGTGGCGGGAGGCAATGGATGACTGTTGCTCGCACAGCGTCTTTGAAAATCCTTCAGCGAAGCCTCGGACTGGCAGCGGTTTGCATAGTGCTCCTCCATGTTATCCCTGTCTGCGCTCACGAAGAACTCGTGCAGTCTGGGATAAACATCACGGGCGGCGCTTTTGCTGAATATCATGTCCATGTGACCATAGTCATCCAGCATCTCTATCCACACCTTTTGTCGCGCGTAATCCGTCGGCCGCAATTGACCTGCCGGCCATTGCCCGGTGCTGCCCTGCATTCTCAGCCGGGTCAACTGGTCTGCAGAATGCCTCGACGACTCCATGTCAAATACGGTATTGCGGTTGCCGTGCAGGAACAGAGTAGGAAAGGTCCAGTGCCTGGCAAAGTTTTCAGTTTTCACGTAGCTATTGCCACCGTCGTTGTCCGCCAGCAATCCGCGTGTCAGCGAGAAGTAAACCTGCTGAATCACACCAATCGGCACAGGACCGATCATGCCGGCAAATTCGTAACGGGTATCTTTGGTGATGTTCGCGTTGTGCCACTGTCGACCCCAGAAAATGGTGTAGCGCGTGTAGATCGTACGGGCGAAGCCAGGCCCTCGCCAGTCTCGATACTCCCGCCAGGACGACCACTGTCGGCGCTCATCAGCAGTCACGGCGAGAGCGGCCAGTCGATCGTAAATCATCTCCAGCGGACCCGGATTGCGCATCGGCAAGGGCTCGATGATGCGAATCGGGTCAAACTCTTTCACCAGGCTCCATAGATTGGCGCGGGTGCGATTCTCACCTGATGTCGTGAGCCAGGGCGTGACAGCATGTGGCACAAGTGACGCTACCATGCTGCGTTTGACCAGGTCCCCACTGGCACTTCGGTACTCGTGATTCAGATGTCCGCCAAGCACTGCCATGGCGACCGCTCCGGCGCCAATGCAATGTGAAAAAATGTGGACACCACGTTCCTGGCCAGGTACTGAGAGTCGGTTTATCTGATTGAATACAGTTGTTACTGCCCATGGAATGTCATTGCGGGCGATATCATCCCAGGTATGCGCCGGATCGACCTCACGCACATAGTTGGCGCTGACGCGGTGGTCGAGAATCCATACATCGTAATTGTTATCGAGAAAGTACTGAACAAAATTGCAGGCGATGGTATCAGTCCAGAATACCCGGCTGCTGTGAGCCAGGCCATGAACCAGCAGAATGCTGCGCCGACCTGCCGTGTCAGCAGAACCAGGCTGGTAACGTACCAGGCGGGATACCGGCGAGGGTTTGCCATTGCGAAACCCGGCCCTCTCATACTTTTCTCGCGGAGTGCTCCGCCCGGCACCGCCTCTCCCATAATAGATAACTTCAGGTGGCTCGTAGAATCGTCCCTGTCGCTCAGATGTCTCCAGTTGTCGGCGCACAGCGAAATGCTCGTAAGAAGGTGCCCCGAAAGACCAGAAATGCGTAGACATGATCATGCGCAGGAAGTACATCGCAAAACCGCCCATGGCCAGCACCGATGTCGGCAAATTGGGTGACCTGGTTACCTGCATGACAGAAGGGCCATTGGTAATGCGTTGCACATCCAGCTCCAGTGCGGCCTTCAAACTACGGGAGCCTGCCGAAATTGTGACCGGTAACACCAGCAGTCCTTTCAGCAGGTCAGGGAGCCCCAGCCCGTATGCCAGCGTCTTGTGCCCTGAAATAACAACACCGTTCGCGGATTTGAACTCATATTCCAGGTATCGCCTTTCCGCCTGAAGACTGCCAATACGCCAGAACGTGCGAATCTCCTTTAATATCGATGCTTCCTTGCGCACGGACTGGGCACTCTCACCGTATCGAAGCTGCCAGGTGCGAGCAGGCAACAGCCAGCGAGCCAGCCCTTTTGGTAATCGCACCCACAAATCCATTCCCCGGTAGCGCAGATATCGCAGTATCGCTGACACCGTGCGCAGCGCTTGCCTCACGCGCCCAACCGACTGAAATGCACCCAGCCTGACCTCGCCTTTCAGCTCAAGAACCTGAGTCAGGTGAGCGTCAGCCGTTGTCAGAATGCCTCCTACCGTATCCATCGACAGAACGGCAGCTGCCGGCAATGGATGGCGCGGACTCTCAAGCCATTTATCAAGTGACTGCTCACCCGAAAAACTGAATACCACATCCAGCGCCATGGCGCGGGTTGTCTCAGGAAGCCGGTCAATGCCTGAAAGGCGCCCGGAGAACAGCCGATTCAGTTGATCGACTCCGACAGACACCGGACGACTCCAGGGAAACATGGAGCGCTTGCTGTCCGACAGGTGCAATACCATGCGCTCACTGAAATCCGCTTCGACACTTAGCTCAGAGGGGACAGGTATATGTTTGAGTGCACCCGGCGGTATCTTGCGATGTGTCTCCTGAAGTGGTGGAAATGACTCGCCGGCTTCACTAACCGAATCACCAGGCAGCATGCTTCGCAGCTGACCGGCCAGCTCGTAACTGACAGCTGCGATTGTCAGCAGGGGATTGGTTCCAATGGCATCCGGAATGATCGCCCCATCAAGAACGTACAGGTGTTCGTAAACATCCTCACCGCTTTCGCCGCAGAACACCTGACCGAGCTCATTAACAACACCTGTCTCGGCGGATTCGGCCATTGCACATCCACCCAGGGGATGCACAGACAGCAATTGCCCGGCCAGTTCGTCGGCACCCTCAACAACACCCTCAAATCCGGGCGGCAAAGGTTGTGAAACCATGTTCTGCGCAAACAGTCCTCCATCGAAGACTGTTTTTTCGTCTGACCTGAAGCGTTCATCCAGTCGCTTGAAGTAATCTGAACTGCCATCGCGACGCCACACTGGTCGCAACTGCTTACCTTCCCAGGCCAGTTCGCCATTGCTCTCGTCCAGCCCCATGATCAACAGCGCCTGACTGTGCTCTCCCAGGGCTTTTGACCGGGCCAGTGGGTCATGCTCCTGATTATTGTGATGCCAGGCACTTACTGCACCATCCGCAAACCTGCGTAGCAACAGTTGGCTTACCAGCATTTCCTGCCAGACCTCGCGCAACGCATAGGGTATGACAGCGTCTTCCAGGGTCACTGCGCTGGCACTGCCCTGGGGGTCGGCGAGATCAATCATGGCCATGCCGCTGATGGTGGGTCCTGGCTGGGAGGCAGGCGGCTGCTCTCCAGGAATCGATGCATCCTGGCTGACAACGGCATTTTGTCCGGCCGCAAACACCAGCGCATCACCGTTAGTCGAGAACCGTTTACCAAGCTGTGACGACAGTGCCAGCCCGTGCTTATCACGCGAGCGACTCAGGATCTCGGTGCTGCCCAGCGTACCTGCAGCAACAATGACATGCCCGACATCAACTACAAGCGCAAGCTCATCTCGAGCACTGACATGGCATTGAACCAGCCATCGGCCGTTTTCGCTGCGCTGAATACTGCTTACGGTTACACCACTGTACAGCGCAGCGCCCAGCTGCTTCGCCAGCGGCCAGGCATTCATATTCAGTGAGCCCTTGGCACCTGAATGGCAACCCATGACACAGTTGCCACACAGATTGCATGGCTCATGATCGGCGCTGTGTTCAGTGGGTCCGCTGAAGTTGATTGTCACGGGTGCGGCAGCGGCCACGCTGCCCAGCCGATCGGCGCTGCCACGCAAAGCTCGAAAGGATACCGAATGGTCCACATCTGGCTGCACCGACACACCCAGCAATTTCTCAAGCTTGGGATAGTGAGTAGCCAGGCGTTGTGACCATGGCGTACTGTTGAGTTTGGACGGCCAGCGATCGACAACATCCGGAGCAGGCCGGGCAGCCACATTGGCATTGACGAGTGAGGTGCCGCCAATACCACGACCAGTAATGGTCACGACACCATCACCTGCGCGTACATCCCACAGCCCGGCAGGGTTGATCCTGTCAGTGCCAATCAATCCGGGAAGATCGGCCATGGTTTTCGGGAAGTCATCCGGCACGTATTCGTTGCCGCGTTCAAACACCCAGAGCTTTTGCGAGATCCGCCTGCCCTGTCTGTCTGGCTCAAGCAGGGCCAGCGCTGCCATCGCCGCGCCATAGCCAGAACCAATGACCAGAACATCAGTTTGTAGCCGGAATCGGGACTGCGCCTCAGGGTCTTCGAAGGGGTAATCGTTATTCAGAAGCAGTGTCTCGACAGGCTCGGAAAGCCAGTTCGTCACTGCTGAGCAACCTCCTCGTAGCGGATTGACTGCCCGGGCTGGATACCCAGTTTGGCAGCCGCATACACGGCCTCTGTGCGGTTCTGGACACCCAGGGTGCGAAACGCAACCGATAAGTGGGCCTTGACGGTATGGTCAGAGATATCCAGTTCGCGGGCAATGGTCTTGTTCGACTTTCCCTGCACGGCCTTCATCAATACTTCGAACTGGCGGCGCGAGAGCTTGGTGATCATGATCTCATTGCCCGCGTCGGACTGCTGCACTGCAAAACTGATTGCCGGACTGACAGGCCGATAGGCATGGCTGGGCAGGTAGGTCCCGCCGGCCAGCACCAGTCGCAGCGCTTCGACCAGATCGTCACGTGACGATGACTTGGGTATATACCCTGAGGCACCCTGCTCTATTGACTGGCGGATGATGCGCGGATCTTCCTCTCCGGAAACTACAACAAGGGTGGCACTTTCAAACGTCTGACGACACTTCTCCAGTGCATCCATGCCATTAACCCCAGGCATGTAATAGTCCAGCAGGATCAGATCAAACCCTTCCTCGCATTTCAGCTGCAGGGCATCATCGAGCGTACCCGCCTCAAAATATTGAACCTTGCTGTCGAGCACGGGCAACAGGTACTTCAGTCCCTCGCGAAACAGGTCATGATCGTCGATCAGCAATATGCGCACCCGCGCTCTCCCATCCGTCGTTGCTGCTGTAGCCGCCGCCATATCTACATCCTGTCTAGCATACCGTTGTTGTGAGGAAATTTGTAGATTCAGGACTTTGGCACATATGGGATAGCAACACGACTACCCAAATGGGTAGGTGAGCCAGAGAAATACCGATACTGTCAGCACAAAAGCTGACATGTACAGAAATTAGCTGCCCAGAGCATTCCTCTGTATAATCGCGTTCAAAATTTACAGCTTACAGAGCTTCAACCGGGTCATTTGAACATGCGAACGCGCGTGCCAATGCTTCTGATCACAGTCGTGTTTTGCCTGCTGGGACTGAGTGCCTGCGGCCAGAAAGGCCCGCTGCAACGTCCCGAAACTCAACAGGTGGCCGAATACGGCGCTTTGTCAGCGATTACCGAATCAGGATCTCATGACAGCATTTCATTACCAGAACGATCAGCTTTATGCTGAAAACTTGCCACTGACCACTATTGCTGAACAATTCGGGACACCTTGCTACGTATACTCCCGCGCAGCCCTTGAGCAGAATCTGCAAGCCTACGAGGACGCTCTGTCCGGCGTGGATCACCTCACCTGTTATGCTGTGAAGGCGAACTCCAATCTCGCCGTACTAAATGTTCTGGCGCGTCGCGGTGCAGGTTTTGACATTGTGTCAGGCGGCGAACTGAACCGCGTCCTGAAGGCTGGCGGCGATCCTGCCAAAGTCATTTTCTCGGGACTGGGCAAAACTGAGAGCGAAATCAAACTGGCATTACAGGCCGGGATATTGTGTTTCAATGTCGAGTCAGAGCCGGAGCTGGAGCGCATCAATTGCGTCGCAGGGCAACTTGGCCTTGAAGCCCGCATCTCATTGCGCGTCAATCCTGATGTGGACGCAGGCACTCATCCCTACATATCCACAGGGATGAAGGAAAACAAGTTCGGCATCGATATCGCCCGCGCCCTGAAAGTCTATCAACTGGCCGCCAGCCTGCCACATCTGCAAATCACAGGTGTGGACTGCCACATTGGCTCACAATTGACTTCGATTGCGCCATTTCTGGATGCGCTGGACCGCGTGCTGATGCTGGTTGACCAGCTGGCGGAGCATGAGATTCATCTAGAGCACATCGACATTGGCGGTGGTCTGGGTGTCACATACAACAACGAACAACCACCCGCGCCAGGCGCACTGATTGCTGCTGTCAGGGAAAAACTGCAAGGCCGCAAACTGACACTGATCATGGAACCAGGTCGTTCCATAGCAGCCAATGCCGGGATCATGCTGACGCGGGTCGAGTTCCTGAAACACACAGATCACAAGCATTTTGCGATCATCGATGGCGCCATGAACGACCTGTTGCGGCCCTCACTTTATGGGGCCTGGCAAGACATTGTCAGCGTCGACCGACGACCACACGATGCGCGTGAGCAACATATTTATGACGTGGTCGGTCCTGTTTGTGAATCTGGCGATTTTCTTGGCAAAAACAGGGAGCTCAATATCGCCGCTGGTGACCTGCTGGCCGTGCGCTCGGCAGGCGCTTATGGATTTGTGATGAGCTCCAATTACAACACGCGGAATCGAGCGCCGGAAGTAATGGTCGATGGCAGCCAGGTTCACCTGGTCCGTCAACGCGAAACTCTTGAAGACCAGTTGAAGCTGGAAAGTCTATTGCCGGAATAAGCAATGAGCACCCGTCAACCGAAAAAAAACCGCCGCCGCTCACCACGCAATCGTGATGCTGCCGGACAACGACGAAGGCAGCCCGACACGGGCCATGCCAACCGTCTGCCGTTCACTAAAATGCACGGCCTCGGTAACGACTTTGTTGTGCTCGACATGATCTCCAATCCTGTTTCGCTGGATACGGAGCAGATTCGGCGGCTGGGCGATCGCCATCGCGGTATCGGCTTCGATCAGCTTTTGGTGATCGACGCACCAAAGCGTCCGGACGCGGACTTCACATACCGCATCTTCAACTCGGATGGCAGCGAAGTCGAACATTGTGGCAACGGCGCGCGATGTTTTGCCCGCTATGTCCTTGACCGCGGTCTCATTGCCAGGGCGCCGGTGCGCGTGCAAACCGAAAACCGGCTGCTGGAACTGCACCTCAAAGACGGTGACCTGGTACAGGTGGACATGGGACGACCGGATTTTGACCCGGCAGCGCTGCCGTTTACGGCAGAACAGGCAGACGAGTATTCTCTTGATGTGACGCCCGTTTCCGGAGAGGCAACCGTATCGGCCCGTTTCTTCGCGGTCTCTATGGGCAATCCACATATCGTACTGCTGACCGACAACTGCGAACAGGCACCTGTTGGCACGCTGGGTAAAACCCTGTGCTCACACCCTGCCTTCCCCCAGGGGGTGAATGTGGGATTCATGCAGATCATCGACCGCAACACCATCCGCTTACGTGTTTTTGAACGAGGTGCGGGCGAAACAGAAGCGTGTGGCACGGGCGCATGCGCCGCCGTCGTTTGTGGCATTCAGGCCGGATTGCTGGACCATAGTACAAAAGCCCTGCTGACCGGAGGTGAGTTGACAATCGAATGGCAGGGTGGCGACAGTTCAGTGTTGATGACTGGGCCAGCCGAAACTGTTTACGAAGGCAGCATCTCAATCGAAACACCTTTGGCGCCAGCATCACCCGGCGATAAATAGAAATCAAAGACAGGCAATGACAGGAACTTGCTCATGACGGTTGATAGCGTTCAGGCCAAGAAAAAAAATAATCTGGCAATCTCTGCGGATGATGTCGCCAGCTACCTGCGCGAGAATCCTGATTTTTTTACTGACCGGGACAGCCTGCTGGCAGAGATGACAGTACCGCACGAGAGTGGCAAAGCAATCTCTCTGCTCGAACGACAGGTAAAGATACTTCGTGAGCGCAGCATCGAATCGCGGCATACGCTGAACTCGCTGCTGGAAAACGCCCGCTACAATGACCAGCTGTTCAGTGTCACTCGTCACCTCATCCTGAGCCTGCTTGAAGAAGATACCCTTTCGCAGTTGACACATGTCACTGAATCCAATCTGATGACTCAGCCAGGCATTGATGCCTGTCGGTTAATCGTGCTGGACGAAAGACAGGCAGCTGCCGATTTACAGAACCGGTTCCCGGCTGCAATGCGCAGCCGCAGTGTCATCACTCAGGTCATAGACAAGTCCGGAAGTCAGTTTTTATTCCCTGAAGCCAGCGCGACGATCCGCTCTGTGGCGTTGTGCCCGGTTATCCACCACAACAGCCTGCTGGCTGTGCTGGTGATCGGCAATCACGCCCAGGACTATTTCAGCGATGAGCTGGACACGTTGTTCCTGGACTTCATTCGCGAGGTACTGGCATCCCTGATCGACCGGTTGCAGCGAACTACGCCCCGCAAGTAGTCACGCTCAGACACCTCGGTGCGCCAGCTTTGTAATTGACGGGAATAATCACCGTTAACACACGTTATAACTGCAGGAGACCTCCGAAGCTCACAGCCGGAGCCCCTGCAGGTGAAGCCACGTACCGGGCTTCCCCCCACAGCCGGCTGTTGTTGACCCCCGGCCCTGCCGGGGGTGTTTTTTATGGGAATTTTTCCCTCAGAGGGGGTTTTTGGCTTCACGCGGCGCCTTGTAAGCCGGTACAATTCGTTCCTTGACCACTCACAGGCAAGCCGCCCTCCGAATGACCGACACCAACGCAAAAGCCCGACCCCCGCTCGTTTCCATCTTATGCCGCACTGTGGGACGCAGCTCTTTGACAGAGGCGCTCGAATCCGTCAATCGACAAAGCTGGCAGGCGTTGGAGCTGGTACTCATTGATGCCTCTGGTCACGGCCTCACCTGCCCCGTACCGCTGAAAGACCATGTCACACTCAAGCTGGTCAATCTCGGCAAGCCACTTGATCGGCCCGAAGCCGCCAATGCCGGACTTGATCATGCAACCGGTGACTACCTGCTGTTTCTCGATGATGATGACTGGATCGCGGACTCTCATATAGAAAAGCTGCTCACAGCGGCTGCAAAGCATCCCGAGTGCCAGGTCGTCTACAGCGCCACCCGTAAGGCCAGCGCGGATGGTAAGCTGAGTGACGACGTGATTGCGGTGGGTTTTGATCGGACTGTGCTGCGCCGCGACAACTTCATCCCGATTCATGCCGCAATGTTTAATCGCCGATTGCTGGAGCATGGCGTGTACTTTGATACCAGCCTGGCAGTCTATGAAGACTGGGATTTCTGGCTGCAATGTGCCGAACACACGGATTTCTGCCTGACCGAGCATGTTGGGGCGTTTTACCGCGAGGGCGGTGATTCGCAGACCATGCTGGAACAGCACAACGCCCGCTACCAGGCGGGGCATCCGATGGCCGATGCGCGCGCGCAGGTGCTGGATAAGTGGCGGCTGCGCTGGTCAGGTGCCGAAATCAACGCAGTCATGGGTTTGCTGGATCAGTCTGTGACCGTCCAGCAATTGCACACCGAGCTGAAGGCCGCACACAACATCCAGTCCGTTCATGAGCGACAGATCGACTCGCTGCAGAGTAAAACTCATGCGCTCAGCGAAGAGCTTGCCGAGACTGAAGCTCGCCTGCAGCAGACACAGACTCGCCTTAATGACTCAGAGCAGCAGTATGCCATGCTGCAATCAGCCCACATTGAACTGAACCTGGCTCATGAACAACTGGACCAGGGTGTGCGCGAAATACTCAATTCATTTTCCTGGCGCGTGACCGGCCCCTACCGCTATGTGCGCAATCGTCTCAATCGTGTGATTGAGCCATTCGTAAATCGCCTTAACAGCCAGTTAAGGCCCACAAGCAAAACCGGTTCATCATCAGGTCTTCTGTCAGCGGACAGTCAATCGCATCCCCAGCAATCGGGCGACGGCGCGCAGACTGAATATCAGGGCCCCATTGCAGCTGGCATACTGCAACCGGCTTTGGAGCGTCGGGTATACAGCTCGGATTTGACCATGCAGGCGTGGGCATGGTCACCAGACGGCCTGCAGTCTGTTGATGTTCTGGTCGACGGGCAGCAATTGGAATCACCAGCATTAAGCCCGCATGAAAGCGCTGAAGAGGCCCAACGCACAGGATTCGCCACATTAGTACCTATTGCCAATCTGTCACCAGGCCCCCATGAATTGATTGTCAGCATCGTGGACAAGGCTGGTAACACGCGACAGCTGCAGCAGCAGTTTGTTGTGCAGAACCCTCAACACCTGTACATGCGCTGGTTGCAGGCTCATTCTGCAAACGCCAGCGAACAGCAGTCAGAGGCAGACCACCCTGATAGAGGGTTAGCTGGCACCACATGCTTTGTGATGTTGGCCAGCGAAATTGACAACCACCCGTCCAGCGAGTCACTGGCAACACTCCTGTCACTTAAACAGCAGTCAGACGCCCGCTGGCACCTTCATATTGTGGGCGAACCAGCGTCAGTGGACATACTGGCGAACATTGCTGAAAAAAATACAGAAACTCACCCCACGCTGCTGGCTGCACTTGAAAGCTGTCCGGCCATGGTGGTTCTGCTGAAACCAGGTACCTTGCTCAACCAGGATTACGTCGCGCGAATTTCTACCCGGGCGCTTCCTGATACCAGGCTGCTTTACACAGATCATGACGAACTCGTTGGCGATTACCGACAGAATCCATGGTTTACATGGTCATGGGCACCTGATCTGTTGCGCAGCCAGGACTATATCGGTGCGACTTACGCCATCGACAGCCGGTTGGCACAGCAGGCGCTGAGCACCAAGGCAGCAGAAGACCTGAACGCAGCAGACTGGCGCCACCAGCTTCTATTGGAAGTAGCGCCGGAATTAACGCTGACCAACACTGTACGCGTAGCTGAAGTGTTATGGAGTGAGCCAGCAAAGGAAACTCTACCGGCCGTAGACTCCGCCCAGACGTACGCCCCACTGCCAGTCAATTTTCCACGCGTTTCGATCATCATTCCCACCACAGGCAAGTTGACCTATCTGCGACCCTGCCTCGAAACGCTTGCAAGCACGGACTATCCGGATTTCGAGATCATCATCCTCGATAACGGTCGCGGCGAACACCGGGAAGGTATCCAGTTTGCCCATGACCAGGGCGCCAGGGTGATTGAGTGCAATGAGCCTTTTAATTGGTCGCGACTGAACAATATCGGCGTTGCCAATAGCTCGGGTGAAATACTGCTATTCCTGAACGACGACATTGAAGTCATGCACCCGCAATGGCTGACACAACTTGTACGACACGCCATCAGGTCTGATGTCGGCACGGTTGGCGCACGCCTGCTCTACCCAAACGGAACTCTGCAGCACGCTGGCGTGTTTCTGGTCGATCACGGTGGCGGCGCACGCCACCTGTTTCACAAACAGCTGCCAGGTCAGGGCATATACCAGCACCTGGATCAGTGCGTGCGCGAGGTATCTGCAAACACCGGCGCATGCCTGATGATTCGACGCGAACTGTTCATGTCACTGGGACAGTTCGATGAAAATCTGGCAATTGTTGGAAACGATATTGATCTGTGTCTGCGCTGCCTGGAAGCTGGCAAGCGCAATGTCTGGACACCACACAGCGAACTGATTCATCACGAAAGTGTCAGCCGCAAAACCAACCCCATCGGGCAGGATGAACGCACCATGTGGGAACGTTGGGGACATCGCTTTAAAGGCGGTGACCCTTACTACAATCCTGCGTTGTCGTTGACCCGTGAAGACTGCACACTGGGCAGTTTGACTGAACATCAGAGCAGCCTGCTCAGCAGGCAATCCAGCACCCGCAGTGAGCCAGATTTTGGTGTCAACCTGATCGCCTACATTCGTGCAAGCATGGGCGTCGGAGAAGCCTCCCGGGGCAACGCATCGGCTTTGCATGCATCTGGCATACCGTTTGGCATTATCAACTACGAGCGCGGAAATCCATCGCGCATGGACAACCTGCGCTGGCAAAAACTGGAGATCGAACGCAGCAGGTTTGCAATCAATCTCTGGCACATTAATGCCGACCATCTGCCAACCGTCATGGGTGATCTCAAGAGTACAAGCAGCGCTGGCCGCTACAACATCGGTTTCTGGGCATGGGAAATGCCAGAGTTTCCTGACCGGTGGTTGCCCAGTTTCGAGATAGTCGATGAGGTCTGGGTCCCCTCCAGTTATGTCAATCAGGCAGTCGCAGTCAAATCACCTGTGCCAGTTGTCACTATACCGCACGTGATCGACGTAGACATGAAAGGGGCCTGTCAGTATCAGCGCGAGTGGTTTGGCATCAAAGAAGACGCGTTTGTGTTTATCAGCATGTTTGATACACACAGTATTGCCAAACGAAAAAATCCCTTCGGTTCGATACGCGCATTTCAGCAGGCATTCGCAGCTGATGACATGGCGGTACAGTTGGTAATAAAGATAAACAATGCCGATGCGGCGAGCATCAAAGTGTTGAAAGAGTGTATCGCTGTCTATCAGAATATTATTCTTATCGACACACATCTCGATCGTGCGCAGATTGATTCGCTGATCAACTGCAGTGATTGTTATGTCTCACTGCATCACGCCGAAGGTTTTGGGCTGGGACCCGCTGAAGCCATGTTCATGGGCAAGGTAGCTCTGCTGACAGGCTGGTCTGGCAATACCGAATACATGCGCAATGACAATTGCGTGGCCATTCGCTACGAACTGAAAACACTCGGCAAGGATTACGGCCCCTACGAAGCGCACCAGCATTGGGCTGAGCCTGACATCAGCCATGCTGCAGACGAGATGCGCGACCTGGCACAGAACCCTGCGCGGGTAGCCGCATTGGGGGCCAGGGCCAGACAGACAATCATCAGCGAATTCTCTGCCATTGCAATCGGCAAACGCATGCAGCAGCGACTACAGAATATCGAAAGGCGACTGCAGGGACATTCGCAGACGCGCTGAATTGACAACACAATAATGATAAGAGGTTAGGCTTATGTCGTCCGTCTCAGAACAGGCCGGGTATCTGACACAAGAGCAGATTCAGAAATTCAATGATGATGGTTATGTCATCGTTGATTTTGGTTTTACGCAACAGCAGATTGATGAACTGATCGAGACACTGCATCCATACTATAACCCTGAACACCTGCAGGCTCCGGCTTTTGGTGCCCGCATACAGGATGCCTGGAAGTTCGTGAAGCCATCCCACGAGCTTGCGACCAACGCCAATGTGCTCAGCGCCCTGGAACAGCTTTTTGGTAGAAAACCACTACCGTTCCAGACTCTGAACTTTCCGGTTGGCACTCAGCAGGCAACCCATTCTGATACCATTCATTTCAACAGCCTGCCGTCCGGCTACATGGCGGGCGTGTGGGTCGCCCTGGAAGATATAGACGAGGACAACGGGCCTCTGAAGTATTATCCCGGCACTCACAAGCTGTCAGAAATTACCATGGAAGATGCCGGTCTGGAGCCTGGTTATCACAACTACCCGCAGTACGAGGCTTTTATCGCCAAACATCTGGAGTCGCTGGGTGTTGAGCCAGCATACGGCTATATGCCCAAAGGGCATGCATTGATCTGGCACGCCAATCTTCTGCATGGTGGCTCCAAACAGAACGATCATCGGCGCACCCGACACTCTCAGGTAACGCACTATTTCTTCGACAACTGCAAATACTATACGCCGATGCACAGCAAGCCAGGCAAACTGGCATTTCGCAATCCGGAATGGATCAAGCCTGGTGAATGGGTAATGCGCCCGCCAGTAAGCCAGCAGAGCGCCGAAGATACGCCAGCACTGCAAAAGAATGTGAACAGACTGCGCAATTGGCTGCGCCGAAAGCTGGGGTGAATCAGCGGCGCAACTGACGAAACATCAAGCGCTGCCGCCAGAGACCAAGATCGGGCATTCGCTGTACCTGTTTCAAAAAGGTCCTGTCTGCCTCATTCAGTTGATCTGCAAACCGCTGCTCAAAGGCCAGTGCCTGTGCTGCGCTGCCTTCGAAAAGGGCCTGCGCCTGAGCTGATTTGCGCAACTGGAACAGCTTGAGAAATGTCTTCCAGCTGAGACTGCCTGGAGTGTGCTGCCTGGCGCCAATTGTATTGGCACCGTGCTGCCGGTAATCAACCAGCACCCGATCAACGCAGCGCAGACGACCAAACCTGCTGGCTACCAGGGACAGCCACCAATCGTGCATCATCGCCCCGGTCGGCACAGGAAGGGCCTGGCGCAAAAGGGCTCTATTCAGCAAGGCTGTGCAACCAGTGACAGTATTGCTCAGCAATTGTGCGGAAAAGTCGTGCCGATCTGCATCCAGCCCCTGGTAGTTCAACAGTGACTCGGCCAGCACCTGGCCAGCGCTGTCGACAACTCGCAGATCACTGTGAATCAACACGGGCGTTTCTCGTTCTGCATTGGTCGCGGCGGCCAGTTGCTCCTCCGTCTGCATGCGCTGCAGACACACGGCAAGCTTTTCCGGCGCCCAGACATCATCCTGATCTGCCAGCGCCACGTAAACCGGTTCCGGCGTTGACTCGACAATTGTCAGTGCCTTCTCCATTAACAGTGAAAACGATGCCGCAGCGCCGAGATTACCACGATCATCTTGAGTCACTTTTATGCGTTCACTGTCCACCAGGGCATACTGTGCAATAAGATCATTGGAATTATCCGTTGAGCCGTCATCACGCAGCAGCAACAGCCAGCGGCCGTGGGTCTGTGCGATGATGGAATCAAGCTGTTCACCCAGCCAGCGGGCACCGTTGTATACCGGGAGCACAATAACGATGAGCGGTAGTTGAGTGGCCGCCTGAGTGTCAGTCACGCAAATCTCCCGCATCCTTGATGCCGCGGCGGATCTGTTGCAGATATTCGCGCCGTCGGCGATTGAATATCAGCAGCCAGCTTGTTTTGATGGCAAACCTGATCAGGTCGCGCACCTTCCAGTCTCTCGGGGCGTACGACTGGCGGCGCAGATGCAGGCGATTGCGCGTGGAGTAATAGCTGCGCAGCGGACTGTGTGACACCATGATTCCTGCCGCGACCAGCGGATTTTGACTGTCCTCACCGATCCGGTGAAACAGCACGGTCCGATCAGTTCCGTAGAGGGCGTATCCCAGCGAGCGCGCCCTGAAACACCACTCCAGATCAATATTGTCTATGAAGTAACTTTCCTTCATCAGGCCTATGCGTGACAGTTCAGACAATGGCAGAAGCGTACCTGAAGAAATCAGGAAATCAGTTGCGAACAGCCCGGGCGCTGCGGGTATATCGTTGCGCGCCAACAGGCGGAAGCACTTAAACGGCGTTTTGCGACCACTTTGAGGGTCCTGGAGACGTGGTCCGATGGCTGCTACCGGATGCCCCAGTTTGACGGCCTGTCCCCAGGCCGCCAGCATAGACTGACAAAATCGGCCGCCGATGCAGCTGTCCTGATCAAACAAAAATACGAATCGATAGCCCTGCGCGCGGGCCTGCAATATGCCAGCGTTCATGCCGGCGGCAAGGCCCCGGTTTTCAGACCAGGACAGCAGGGTGACGTCATCCCGCATTGGATGCAGCGCCTGGGTCAGGGCCTCGGCATTGGCTGAACCGTTATCAATGACTATGCTGGCACAGCCCTGGGCACTCAGCGATTCCAGCAGGGCAACAAGGTCGGTTATCTGAGGTTGCCAGGTGACAATAATCGCGCAGCACTGCGATGGTGTCAGACGTTGGGCGTTCTGATCAGGCCTGGATGGGGACATCGGTAGCCACCGGCAGACTGGCCGCGCCACTCTGTCTCAGTTGCAGAACGTAATAGAAAATCGACAGCACACCCACAACCAGGCCTGCCACCACGCCGACGTCAACGATACCACGCCAGGGCTGTGGCAGCAGGCGAACCAGCAGAACGAAACTGATTATCATGGTGGTCAGTCCCACTGACAGCAGGCGTCGGCGCGCTGTGGCATGGATATAGCCCATGCAGAATAACGGTGCCAGCAGCAGATGCGAGATACGGGGGTTATCAGCCAGATAGTTGGCGCGTACTACTACACGAGGCGCAAAAGCCTTGTGAAATCCTTTGTAGCCCTCTGCCCAGATCATGTAGATCAGCCAGGCCAGCATGACTGCCCAGTGCTGCGGCTGCAAGGCACCCGGATCAAGCTCAAGCGCAACACCGCCCAGGCGGACAATCGCAAATGACAGCAGCAGCACGATGCCGCCGATTCCCCAGATATAACCTAACGCTCTCACCTGTTTACTGCCTCTTGCAAATGCAACCTTACCGCCAATGCACCCTGATGGCCTTAATCGACTTTGCAGACGAAGGCCGCATTATAGCCACTTAGCCGGGCGGCTGATAGGCAAGATGGCGCTTGATTGTGTCGCGCTGCATTTTCAGCAGCTCCAGCAAAACAGGCTTCAGGCCGGCTGTGTCGGCAGAGCTGTTCAACAATCGCCGCAGGCGCTGATTGCCTGCGTCCAACTCGGCCCAGGTCTGCGCCGCCCAGGGTTCAGACTCGTGCACTGAATACGTCGCCGATTGCCTGCCAGATGCACACGGATTGATCGAGTCTGTTGCGCCCGGCTCCAGAAGACGATAGAGACGCTCCACTAGGAGACCAACGGGATCGGCCTGTTGCCACGCGGCGACCCGATCCAGCATTTTGCACAGTTGATGCTGCGCAATGATCAGCGTACGGCGAATTGTCGTCTGAGTTAACAGGGCAGGCTGCAACTGGATTACCCGGTAGAATTGTAATAACACAAGACTTAAGGACCCCAGTGGAGCAATCTCAAGTCGGGCAGCCGCCTCGCAGACCGTGTTCAGCTCACGCCCCAGTTCTTCGACAAATAGATCCAGGTCCGCCTGTTCCGCACTCAAGCCTGCCGCCCAATCCCGGGAATGCGGTAGCCAGTACAGGTTGGATGCGAGTTCCAGCTGCTCGCTCTGGCTCAGGGCGAGCTCAGCACCTGTACTGGCGAGGCTAAGCCTGACGACAGTCAAAGCCTGGTCAATTTTCTCAATCTCGGATAAGCCGGGATCAAGCAGCGACTGAAAGCAGCGCAATGAGTCGACAAAGCCTGATGGCATCGTATGCCGGGCGAGCGCATTGTGACGGTACCAGCTGTCTGTCACCACAATCAAAAGGACGGGCTGATTTTCCTGCATTCGCAGCAGCGCAGACAATTTGTACCAGAAT
Source organism: Pseudohongiella sp. SYSU M77423 (assembly GCF_029911965.1). NCBI lineage: Bacteria > Pseudomonadati > Pseudomonadota > Gammaproteobacteria > Pseudomonadales > Pseudohongiellaceae > Pseudohongiella > Pseudohongiella sp. SYSU M77423. Next base: position 665,529 of record NZ_JARYTH010000001.1, read on the forward strand.
TCGGCCTGCACGGTCCGGTCTGGTAGCTGCGCCCGGGATTCTGCCAGCATGCTGGACACATGATGCCGCAGTCGCTCTGCCGTATCCGCAGTGGAAAGAAGATCTGCGGGGTCCTGCTCTGACCCGTCAAGCGGCTCAAACATGTCATTTGTCTGAAGTGCGGTTGACAGAGTTTGCCAGGCAGACGCACTCCGTGCGTGGGGAAAGTAGAGCATCCTCAGTATCAGCAGCAGCCAGCCTCGGGTATTGGCCACTCCGACAGCGTGCAAGCCAAGTGCGGCCCGCGCCGCGTGAGTCAGTGAAGCGTTTTGCTGACCGTCGTTGTTCCTTTCGCGACAGAGTTCCAGCTGCTCCGCCAGTGCGGCTTTGCAACGTTGCCGTGGACCCATCCAGTCACAAGCCTGGCGACAATCAACAAACGATGCCAGTGTTTCAACTGCCTTTAGCACCATGCCACAAAGCGCTCTGGCGTCGGCAGGCTGCAGCTCATTCATCTGCCCTTGTTGTCCGAAAGAGACAGCATTTGGCAGGAAACACCAGCAGTGCCTGATCCCTTGCAGTGACGTCATCGCCGCCTGTCGCCACTCTGCGATCGATTCGTCTCTGTCGGGTGGAATCTGCATGGCCTGAGCCAGCAACTGCCGCAATGACGCCAGGAGCAGCGTTGCCAGCGCCGCGACACAATCATCAGCGCCACTCGGCGTTGCTTCAGCATCGCACTTTTGCGTATTGGCAACCAGATCGTGGCTCCTGGATTCGGGCTGTCCCTGCAGATACTGGCTGATCTGTCTGACCATCCCCCGAGGGCCACTGCAGCGTGAAACAACACCTGACATGCCACGCGCCCGCGCCCAGGCCGTGTCCGCAGATTGCAGCCGATCACTGATCAGCAGCGTTGGCACCGCACTAATCCGGTCTCGCCAGTGCCTGGCGAGCAAGGCTCCTGCCGTGAAGCCGTTACCCCTGCGAAGCACCAGCTCTACCAGGCACAGATCGGGCAGCTGGGGCTTGCGTCCGGCAGAAACCAGCAGTCGCCTGGCAGCCTGCAGCGTATCTGCCGCGACCACCTTCCAACCCTGGTCCTGCAACAACTCAGTGGTGGCCAAGCGCGTATGCTGATTGTCGTCAATAAGCAGTATCAGCGACACTACAGTGCGGCCGCCTCTGCCCTGGCCGCCAACCCACTCAGCACAGCGCTCAGCTCACTGCTGCGAAACGGCTTGGGCAGGCAGCCATCCGCAGCCACGCGCTCTGCGTTGACGGAATCCAGGAAATTTGGCTGCTCGGACAGCAGCACGATACGCAGCTCCGAAAAGTCGGGTGACTGGCGTAGCAATGTACACACCTGCGCACCACTGAGACGGGGCAGCGCACAGGACATCATCAGAATATCGGGCCGAAGTTCTGGCAGTCGACACAACACCTCAAAGCCATCCTCCACACAGGTGACATGATAATCGTGACCTTTCAGCACCTGCTGCATGCGCTGGCGGGTGGCCCCCGCTGACTCGGCCAGCACTATCTTCAGAGGCTCAGCCGCCTGCGCCAGCGCCCCTCCCCGGTTCTGGTGATCCCCGTCTGCCACCCTGCTTTGCTGGTTCATCCGATCCTCCCTGATCGCGCTTCTGTCCGTGACACCTCTTCTCAATGTTTTAGCAGACAAAAAGAGTGTGTGCAGCACCACGCGGGGCAGTCAGGCAATCATGTTATGATGGGCCATCGCACTATCACCGGAGACTTTCGCGTCATGCAGATCAAACTGGGCATTGTGATGGACCCCATCAGCCAGATTAGCTACAAAAAGGACACCAGCCTTGCCATGCTGGTTGCCGCTCAGGAGCGCGGCTGGGAGCTTTTTTACATGGAACAGGGCGACCTGTATCTGCAGGGCGAAACTGCCATGGGTCATATGCGCCCCCTTTCGGTCGCTTACGACCCCAATAAATGGTACGAAATGGGTGAGGCGGTTGAGCGTCCGCTGTCTGAGCTTAATGTCATCCTGATGCGCAAAGACCCCCCGTTCGACAGCAACTACATCTACTCCACCTATCTGCTGGAACGCGCTGAACAGGTAGGCACTTTGATCGTCAACAAACCGCAGGCTCTGCGCGACTGCAACGAAAAAATGTTTGCTACCCAGTTCCCGCAATGCTGTCCTCCGTTTCTGGTCAGCGCCCGTGCCGACAAGCTCAAGGCATTCCACAAATCCCACGGTGATGTGATTTTTAAACCTCTGGATGGCATGGGCGGCAGTTCCATTTTTCGGGTGCGTAACGACGACACCAATATCAGTGTGATTCTGGAAATGCTCACCCAGCACGGCCGCAGCCCGATCATGGCGCAGCGCTACATACCGGAAATCGTCAAAGGGGATAAGCGCATCCTTCTCATTGATGGCGAACCTGTTCCTTATGCGCTTGCCAGAGTTCCCGCGATAGGCGAAAGCCGTGGCAACCTGGCAGCTGGCGGCAGTGGCATTGCGCAGCCACTGTCAGATCGGGACCGCTGGATCTGCGAACAGGTACGTGACAGCATCAAGGCGCGTGGACTGCTGTTTGTGGGACTGGATGTGATTGGTGATTACCTGACGGAAATCAATGTCACCAGCCCGACCTGCGTACGCGAAATTAACGCGGCCCACGACCTTGATATTGCAGGCGACCTGATGGACGTCATCGCTGCACGTCTGGGCCAGGCCTGATTCTGACCACGTTCAGCTGTAGTTTGTTATGGAAAAAGAACGCTTCGGATTCACCATCTTTATCTCGGCCTGTTTTCACGTCATCGTGATCGCCGGTGTCGGTTTCAGCTTTTTGAGCGAACGACCATCGACGCCGGCCATCGAGATAACGCTGGCGCAGTTTCAGAGTGAGCAGGCACCGGAGCAGGCGGACTTTATCGCGCAGGCGAATCAGCAGGGCAGCGGCTCGCTGGAAGATACGGCGGCTCCGGCAACACCGTTTGAGTCCCCCATCTACGATGAGTCCATACAGCAGGTACAACCCATCCCGACGCCAGCGCCTGCCGCACAGCGACGTGAGGACGTTCGTGTTGTAACCAGTACCGATGCTGATCAACAGCAGAGCCAGCAACTGGAATCGCGCGATGAACAGGACTCACGACTGCTCTCCGAAGATTCTTCGCCCGAAGAAATTGCCATGGCCATCGCCAGCCTGCAGGCCCAGCTTGATCATCAGCAGCAGGCTTATGCCAACCGGCCCCGGCGCTACACCATTTCCTCGGCATCCACGCAGCAACGACATGATGCGCTGTATCTCGACAACTGGCGCAAACGCATTGAGCTGGTCGGCAATCAGCACTATCCTGAAGAAGCACGTCAGAATGACATTTATGGCAGCCTGCGCATGATGGTCGCGCTGCGCCCGAACGGCAGCGTCGCGGAAATCCGCATCCTGCAGGGATCAGGACACCAGCTACTGGACATGGCGGCTGTGGAAATTGTGCAACTGGCAGCGCCGTTCGATCCTTTTCCAGAAGAGTTGCGCGGCGAGGTTGATATTCTGGAAATCATCCGCACATGGCGATTCAGACCCGGAAATGCTTTTAGCAGTCAGTGAACCAGGAGACGTATTCATGGGCAGTATGCACAAAGCAATCGAAGAAAACGCCACCAGTCTTGAACACCATTTTCTGATCGCCATGCCTCAGCTGCGCGACCCCAACTTTAATGGCACTGTCACCTACCTGTGGCGCCATGACGATAATGGCGCACTGGGCGTTGTCATCAACCGCTGCTCGCGGCTTCCTATTTCAGACCTGATGAGTGAGCTGAAGATAACCGTAAGCGATGACATGGTTGCCAGACTGTCCGAGAAAAAAGTGATGGCCGGTGGCCCCGTGGAACGCAGCAAAGGCTTTATCGTGCACCCGACGACGGATGAGTGGGAATACACCATGCGCGTCAATGATGACGTCAGCCTTTCGATGTCCAAGGATATTCTGCAGGCCATCGCACGCGGTGAAGGACCGGACCGCTACCTGATCGCGCTGGGATGTGCGGGCTGGGAAAGCGGACAGCTGGAGCAGGAAATTTCGGACAATGCCTGGCTTACAGTGCCAGCCGACCCTGAAATTCTGTTCTCTGAAGACTTTGACAATATGGCCAAAGCAGCGGCCGGCATTCTGGGCGTGAGCCTGAGTCAATTGTCCTCTTTGACTGGACATTCCTGACGCAATGGACAGCTATCCCTCGCGCGTCCAGAAACACCTGACAGTCCTGGGTTTTGACTTCGGCACCAAACGTATCGGCGTCGCTGTCGGCCAGTCACTGACGGGGACTGCGCAGGCCCTGCCCATCATCCCCGCCCGCGATGGTATCCCTGACTGGGACATGCTGCGGGCTTTGGTCACGCGCTGGCAGCCCGATGTTTTTGTGGTAGGACTGCCCTACAACATGGATGATTCCGAGAGTGATTTACTGCTGCGGGCACGCAAGTTTGGCAAACGCCTGGAAGGGCAGCTGCACAAACCCTGCTTTGGGATTGACGAGCGGCTGACATCCTTCGTCGCCCGGGGTGAAATACTGCGAGGCAATCGTGACGACGCCGTCGACAGTATTGCCGCGCGCCTGATACTGGAGAGCTGGCTGGCCGGATTGCCAGCCGTATCACCCGCTACACCATCCTGAACGCCAGTTTTGGCAGCCCATCAATCGTCACTTCAACCTGATAGCCTGGCAGCACTGCGCTGACACCAGCGGGTGTTCCAGTGAAAATAAGATCGCCGGGCTGCAGAGTAAACAGCGTCGACAGTTCAACAATGATTTCATCGACTTTCCATATCATGTCTGCCAGGTCGCCCTGCTGGCGCAGTTGACCGTTGACAGACAACCGGATCGCCCCCTTTTCCAGCCAGCCCGTGTCACTGACAGGCGTTAATGGCGACACCGGACCAGAGGCATCGAAGCCCTTGGCGACATCCCAGGGTCTACCCTTTGATTTGGCCTCTGCCTGCAAATCACGTCGCGTAAAATCGACACCGACGGCATAACCATAAACGGCGGCCTGCGCCTGTGGCAGTGACAGTCGGCTGCCTCCCTGCTGCAGCGCAACCACCAGCTCTCCCTCGTGATGCAGATCCCGGGTTCGCGGGGGATAAGGCACTTCGCCATCAGGCGTCCAGACCGCACAGGCAGGTTTACTGAAAAAGAACGGTGCCTCACGACTGGGGTCCGCGCCCATTTCCCGGGCATGGTCGGCGTAATTGCGACCAACACAAAAAACGCGATTCACGGGGAAGCGGATATCGCTGTCAACGATGGGCAATGAGGGCGGGGTCAGGTCAAACAGGTTTTTCATTGTTTATTCTCTCACTCGTCGGCACTTGAGCCACTTACCAGCCGGGCACCCAGAAGCGCAACCGGCACAATCAAAATCAAAAAGCTGAGGTGATACCACACAGGCATCAATTCCCAGACACTAGCCTGAACACCAACACCAGTGAGCACCAGCAGCACGCCGGTGATCAGCACTGCCCGAAACGCGTTTGCACGATCCAGTCGGGCGGCCACCACCCCGGCGGCCAGGGAACAGATGATACTCAGCAATAGAATACCCAGTAGCACGCCGACTGCCGTCACCGGTGTGCCATCTGCAGACTGCGCCGCCACATCGGCAAACAGTGTCGCATTGCCCACCAGCCAGATAACTGTCCACACGGCATAAGCCGCTATAATTGCGACGACCATTTTTTTCATCTTGCTACCCTCCTGTCTGGCTATTAAATAAACACTGACACACTAATTGTTGTTTTACCTTGTTCAGTTGTTTAGCAGGCTGTTAGCCACCTTGTGACAGGACCACAGGCTTTTCTCTCAAGTCGGAGACCTGATCTCACCATGTTATCTCATATCGGGGCGCCCGGCGGCATCGCCAGCGGCGCAGTCAGCAGCATAGTCTCACCACCACTGTCACGCCAGCTATCAATCGCATCCAGGCTCAATTGATAATGCGCCTGCCAGTCGCGATCGCGGGATTGGTCCACCGCATCATCCAGCCACTCTTCCAGTGTTTCCAGCTGCAGGTGAATGGCTGCTTTGACCTGATTGCCAACCTGGTCATCTGCTGCGAGAGACAGCAGATGATAAAGGACGACGTGATCCACAGCCCGCTGTACGGCACCAGACTGCCCGGCCTGACGTTGTTGATAGAGAGTACCTTCCAGCAAACGGGTCAGCACATCATGTACAGAGGGCAGTGAGTCGTCCAGCATGTTGAGATTGTTGATTCGCGCCAGCCGCTGCGGTTGCAGAATCCCGCTGACCGTGTGGTCCGCCGCCGTCTCGGCGATGCTCAGGAAATCCAGGCCAAGCGCAGTGCGCAGTGGAAAACTTTCGCGGGTCCGGCCATAACCTGGAGGCCGCGGAGGAATCATCGCCAGTATCTCGGGTGGCAGCATCAGTTGCTCTGGCGTCAGGGTCAGCAACAAGGCATCCAGAGCACGCTGCTGCATATCCGCAGCGACCGGAATGACCTGCTCTGACTCGGCGACCTGTCCATCATAAACTGAGTACTCGTAGTAGGTGCCGCCCACCAGTCGATGGACTGCCTCAACCTGATAACGGTGCAGCAGATACAGGGGAACAAGAATGTCCTCCAGCTCACCATAAGGCTGACCGGGTTTCAGATTGGCGGCGCCGAAGCGCTGCAGAGCAGATCCGCGGACATCCAGAAGGTGTTGCAGTTCGACTACCGGATCGGCGCCGTTATCCCACATATGCGACAGGGGATGCGCGCCACCGGCCGCACGGCTGTCAAGATCGGTGATATACAACAGGCCGGCGTCCTTGTTCTCCTGCAGAATGGCAGCAAGACCCTGCGCCTCCTGATCCTCGCTGGCAAACTCCGAGTAACCATACTTTATAGTCTGAAAATCCCAGGCACCAAGACCAACATCATAAGCATCCAGTGCGTCGAGTACGCCCTGATCAGTGATATCCAGCAGCGGATGCGGGTAGTCCATGACGGAGGCACGGTCATTAACACTGGCCGCAAAGTTGTGGGCGATGCCCAGCGTATGACCGACTTCGTGTGCGGAAAGTTGACGAATCCGGGCCAGTGCAAGCTCCTGTATGGCCTGGTCGGAACCTTCCGATGCCAGGCCAACCAGTGACTGAGCGATGCGGTAATCCTGCCGCACTCTTAATGAGCCAAGTGTCACCTTGCCTTTGATGATTTCGCCGGTGCGGGGGTCAACCACACTGGAGCCATAGGACCAGCCGCGCGTGGATCTGTGTACCCACTGAATAACGTTGTAGCGAATATCCATGGGGTCGGCATCTTCTGGCAGCAACTCCACCTGAAACGCATCGACATAGCCAATTGCCTCAAAGGCAGCATTCCACCATCGTGCGCCATCCAGCAATGCACTGCGTACCGGTTCGGGTACGCCAGGATCCAGATAATAAATAATCGGTGTCACGGGCTCACTGACAGCCGCGTCGGGATTGCGCTTCTGCAGACGATGTCGGGGTATGAAGCGGCGCGTCATGTCTTCGTTGATTGGTGCAGCAAAGTCCTGGAATCCGCGAGACCAGAAGCCCGAAGCCGGATGGAAGGCACGCGGCTGGTACTCATCGTCAGGCAGTTGCACAAACGAGTGATGCTGTCTGACTGTGATGGCCTGCGGTGTCGGTGTTACCGAGCGTACCCAGGCGCCGGGCGAGTTGCCTGCAAAGGTCAGCTGCGCTTCAAACTCGGTATTTAATGGAAAGTTTCTGGTCCGCTCCAGATAAATGGCAGAGCGCGCTTTGTCGAGACTGTAGCTGCCCTGCTGCAAATTCTGCAGCGTCGTCACCACACCGTGCGCGTCGCTGAGCAGAAAGTCTGTCATGTCGATCAGGGCCACGCCATCCTGACTGTCTACCACTTCAAAGCCAGCCAGAATCGATTCGGCAAAAGCCTCCTGAACAGACAGTCGCTCCATGAAACTATCGGAATCGGCGCGAAAATCGAGATTGATATGCTTCAGGAAAACTTTATTGCCGTGCTGCTCGAACTGTACAACACGACTGTCGCCAATCTGTCCGCGATCCAGGCCTATATCATTGGAGCCAACACCGGTCGATAATGAGTTCACATAGAGGAACTGTTGATCAAGGCGATCAACCACCAGAAACAGCCGCCCGGTTGCGGGCTGGTAGTAATAATCGAAATAACCGTCGTGGAAACTTGCACCATCCAGCGTCTGGCTGGTCTCTGCATCCCACTCTGGCTGCGCATGAACAAGCGAGCCAAGGCCTGCCGCCATCGTCCAGCAAACCAGCAAGCCAAACGTGCGCCAAGTGCGGCGCGCGGATTCCGTAACTGACAACATGCGCTTGTTCTCCTTGTTTGTGGTTCTGCTAATGGCTACAGGTCAGGATCGGTACTCGCCTGCAACCTACATTCAACTGTTGGCCAGATAGGATCGCAGCCGCGGATTGATTTCCTGACGACGCAATAATTGCTCTAGCGCCCACTGGTGTTCAGCGGGTATTTCACGCAGGAACTTTACCCTGGCGCCATCAAGAACAGCGACAGGTACACCGTTTTTATACAAGACACGGTTGCGACTGGTTCTGGCAAGCTTCATTTCCGGCAAAAACAGCGCCAGGTGATTCACCGGATCAGTTGCTGCCAGACTGCAGTAGTCAGCCGTCGACCAGTCTGACGTGTCGCGCTCTCTCAGCTTGCGTGCCTGCTCACGCAAAGGAGCGACATTTTCTGGCAGCGTAAACTGCTCGCCCCCCAGGCCTTCGATAAACCGCCCGCCACGCAAGGTGCCACGCAACTCCAGTCGCCTTAGCACTGTCAACAGGTCGCGCCAGGCCGGGGCCGCACTTTCACGTGACACAATTTGCCGGCTGATCACACCCCAGCGCAGCAAATATACCATGATCAGTTCTTCAGTCATTTCGTCATTCAACGGGCCTGCATCGGGTGGATACAGCAAAGACCAGCGTCCGGCATCTTCGACACTGTAGCCACGCGACCGGCTGCGTCCCGAGCGACCCTGGCTGCCTTTGGTGGATGGTTTACGTGCATCAGGGGTCAGCAGCGCCCTCAATCCGGTGAAGCCATCGCTGGTCAGCTTGCCAGCCGCAGCAAGTTCAGATAAGGCCTGCTCCAGCTGGGCTGCCAACAGGCCGGTACGCTGCCGTATTTCATGAAAGAAGCTGGCGCCGCGCTGTTTCAGGTCGTCGAGGACACGCTCGGCATTGCTGCTGAGCCGGGCCTGATCCTGCCAGGCGCCACCATGTAACTGCTGCCAGCTGGCCATCAACTGACGCGACGACAGGGTAATCGGCGTGGTCTTGATGGGACCTGCGGCACGTCGACTGTCGGCCCGAACTGCGGTTAACTGAGCAGGTGGTAAGTAACGCCCCCAGGTCAACCGGCCCGATGTACAAAGGATATCCAGCCAGCCTGGGTCATACAGCGCCATCCGGGCCGGGAAGATTTCGCCCTCCCACGCCGCCGCAGGCGCTGCCACACCGTCAAGACGTTCCAGGGTTCTCTCCAGTATGGCCTGCGCAGCCGCCGCTGACGGCAATGGCTGCGGCCGCGGCTGCAGTGTCTGTTGCCGCAGCTCATGATGCTCAAACAGATAGCAGGTATAGGCCTGCAGGGAAACCGGTTTGATGGCTTCGCGATGAGCATCCAGTGTGTAGCGATGGATGCGCTGCAGCAGGCGGCGCTCACACCACTCCAGTGTAGCCGGGTCGTCATTTGCGACACTGCCAGGTGTAAACCGGCCACGGAAGGCAAAGCCCTGTCGCTCCAGCACCATCAGCGCCATGTCTACCTGATTGACGGGAATTCCACTATTGTCGGACAGGCAGGCGGCGGTGACCGGCCCTAGGACATCCAGCCGACGCCGAATGATGGTCTGAATCGCATCTTCTTCAGACCCGGCCTCTGTCAGCATGTCTGCCGGCAGCTCAATTTCGGGTGTGCTCTGCAGCGACTCGAATACCTGGCGGAAAACCGGCAGCATTTCTGCCGTAATCAACAGCTCGCCCGGCATGCTTTCCGCCTTTATGGCACAGACGCGCCCTTGCTCCAGCAATTGCCGGTACAGGCGATCGCCACCAATAACCCGGCCTAACTCATCGCAAGTCATGAAACCTGCGCAGTACAGGGCATCGTGCAATTCATCAACATCGCGAACCAGCGGCCAGGCTTCATCCCTGACGCGCGCAATGGCTGCTTCGTCCAGACGGGTGTAGGCGTCTGACTCCGCAGGATCCACCCAGCTTCGATTGCGAATGGCCAGAGTGCGGCGCTCTTCAAAAGGCGCATCATCAAGGAATGCGTAGGGGCTGGCGTTAATGATTTCCTGTGCAAACGGTGAGGGTTCGCGCAGGTCCAGTGCCACCAGCTCGACCTGGCTTGCCTCCATCTGCTGCAAAAGCGCCAGCAAACCTTCAATGTCCATGGCTTCTGTCAGACAGTCATTGATGGTCTGCACAACCAGTGGATGATCCGGCACATCGCGTTTGCCTGTGAGGTTCTCCTGACAGGCAATCTGATCCGGAAACACCTGAGCCACCAGGTCCTCGGCATCCATGCGCTGAAACTGCGGCGGAACCCGTTTGCCACTGCGATTGCGTTGAATCGCCAGTGACCGTGTGGCATTCCAGCGCCAGCGTACTTCAAACATTGGTGCATCCAGCAGGGCCTGGGTCAGCACATCGGTTGCTGAATTACTGTGCAGGTAGTGGAACACTTCGTCCAGCGGAAAACTGTGTACAGAACCCAGCGAGATAACAATACTGTCTTCGTTGGCAGCAGCCTGCAGCTCAAAGTTGAACGTACGACAGAAGCGTTTGCGCAGCGCCAGCCCCCAGGCCTTGTTGAGACGACTGCCAAACGGAGCATGTATCACAACATGCATGTCACCCACTTCGTCAAAAAAACGCTCCATCACAATGCGATCCCGTGTCGGCATCATGCCCAGGGCATTTCGTCCAGCCCTGAGGTAGTCGACTACCTGGGACGCTGCCGAAATCGGCAGCCCGACCTCTTTGACCAGCCATTGGATGGCCGCCTCCGGCGCATCATCTATCAGCCGTTCGTCGATCTCTACGCGCAGCCTGGATACCGCTTCAGACAGCTCAGTGGTACGCCCCGGCCCTTCGCCCAGCCAGAACGGTACAGTGGATTTTTGACCGTGCGCGTCACGTACCCGAACCTTAAGCCCATCCACGCGTACCATCTGCCAGGCATGGGTGCCCAGCGCAAATATGTCCCCGGGCAGGGTTTCCAGCGCAAAGTCCTCATTGAGTGAGCCCACCACAATGTCATCAGGGTCCAACACCACCTGATAGTCGAACATGTCGGGAATTGCACCGCCATTGGTCAGCGCCGTCAGCCGGGCACCCCGACGGGCGCTGGCTCTGCCATTGATACGATCCAGATGCAGCCAGGCACCACGGCGCCCCAGTCGAGTTGAATAACCATCTGCCAGCATTTTTACCAACTGATCAAACTGCTCGCGGGGTAGCGCACGATAAGGCCAGGCCTGTGTCATCAATTGATACAGCTCATCCAGCGGCTGTGCTGACACATCTTCGTCCTGCCGCGCCGCCAGCTCAGCAACAATCTGCTGCGCCAGGATGTCCAATGGCTGCTCAGGCATGATGATGCGGTCCAGCTCACCTCGTCGCACGCTGTCCACCAGAGCGCTGCATTCCACCAGGTCGTCTCGTGTCAGCGGAAACAGAATGCCTTTAGGGGTTCCGCCGACATGGTGGCCGCTGCGGCCTACCCGTTGCAGGAATGTCGCAATGCTGTGCGGCGACGAGAACTGCACCACCAGATCCACAGCACCAATATCGATGCCCAATTCCATGGATGCAGTGGCCACCAGCACCTTCAGTTTGCCCGCCTTCAGTTGCTGCTCGGCGTTATGCCGCCGCTCCTTGCTCATACTGCCATGGTGGGAGCTGACCAGGGACGCGCCAGCCTCGCCATACAGACTGTCGGCGCCCAGTCGCTCAGACAGCGCCAGCGCCAGACGTTCGGACAGGCGTCTGGTGTTAACAAACACCAGGGTTGTGCGGTGCTGTTGAATGAGCTCCACCAGCCGTTCGTACAACTCGCCCCACACCTCGTTGCTCATCAGAGCGGTCAACGGCGAGGCAGGGACTTCAATATTGATATCCAGCGTGCGACGGTGCCCTGTATCCACGATGACCGGCGCGGCGGCAGGCTCTCCGCTCCTTGCGCCAACCAGATAATTGGCGACCAGCGACATCGGTTTTTGCGTAGCGGACAGGCCGATGCGCTGCAGCGGGCGTCCCGTCAGGGCCTGCAGGCGCTCAAGCGACAGGGCCAGATGTGAGCCACGCTTGTCGCCCAGCATGGCGTGAATCTCGTCGATAATAATGGTGTCGACACTGCGCAGCATGTTGCGGCCATGCGCACTGGTCAGCAACAAATAGACGGATTCGGGAGTGGTCACCAGGATGTGGGGCGGGTTTTTGAGCATTTTCTGTCGCTCGGCCTGCGGTGTATCACCGGTGCGCACGGCGATCCGGATGTCAGCCGGATGAGCCCCCTGCAGGAACAGCTCGTCCTCAATGCCCGCCAGCGGCTGCTTGAGATTGCGCTCGATATCGTTACTGAGGGCCTTCAGTGGCGAGATATAAAGGACCCGGGTCTGAGTCACCAACGGTTTCTGCTGTGCTTCACACACCATGCGGTCAATGACAGCGTAAAAAGCAGCCAGCGTTTTACCACTACCGGTGGGGGCTGCAATCAGAGTGTGCTTTCCTGCCTGAATGGCCGGCCACGCATCGGCCTGCGCCGGCGTCGGCTGGCCCAGAGTGCTGGCAAACCAGGCACGGCTGGCCGGATGAAAGTTTGAAAGTACAGAAGAAGTCGACATGTCAGTGGTTGTGCACCTTCAATTTGTCCAGTTTCCGCCTCTGGCTGTTGAGTGCCGGGCATGGCTTCCAATCGCTGATTACTGTGTATACATACAGCTCAGTATACGCCGCTCCATGCTGCGTGAACAGCGCCGACCAGTACTTAAGTCGTATTGACAGGAGTCAATTGCAGGATCAAAGTATTGCCGCGTCCAACCGGCCGTACCCTGCATGTCACAACAACCCTCCCGGAGATATCTGGAATGCGATACCTTTCATCGTTTTTCATCGCCTTACTGTGCCTGACCGGCACTGCTGCAGCTGCTACCGAGTCGCGCATCGACTGGGGCGTCAATACGTTTACGGTACAGAACAAGAGCTACAACAGCATCAAGCTGGATGTTGCATTCACCCAGCGCTACATTCGGGTCAACGGTGTACTGGGCAGCTCTGCTCCCCAGACTGCCGGAACACCGGTGACAGGCACCTGCGTTGAGACGCCTGCCAAACGATTTGTCTGCCAGCTGTTCTTCGACCAGTCTCTGGCAGAAATCGATATCGATGGCACCCTGAACGGCAACCTGACCATCAAAGACCGGGACGGAGCAGTAATTGTGACGCGCCCACTGTTTTATACAGGCATTGTCCAGCAGTAAGCCTGTATTTCAGAAAGCCACTCTTGCCCGGCAGACCCACTGCCGGGCACCTGAACCGCTGATTACACTCGATTCATCGCAGGCGGTTGACCGAATCCTCAGATATGGCTACCTTTGGGAAACGGCATTTATTGAATGTCCGATAACTCCGGAAGTCTAAAGGATAAGCTGGCCTGCATGAAACGATACCTTGCCATTTTCTGGCGCGAAAACAAGAAGTTTCTGTTGATCCTCGCGTCCATTGTCTGTTTCAAGAGCGCAGTGGCTGATCTCAATTCAATTTCCGGCCGCTCCATGCAGCCCACGCTGCTGGATGGCGACAAAGTCTGGGTAAACAAACTTGCCTACGATGTCCGCATCCCGTTTACCGATATTTCTCTGCTGAGCCTGTCTGATCCCGAGCGCGGTGATATCGTCATCATTGACTCTGAGGCAGCCGGCAAGCGTCTGGTCAAGCGCATCATCGGTGTGCCGGGCGACACAATCTACATGCGCAACAACATGCTGGTTCTCAATGGCGACATCGTTGACTATGAAGTACTCGGTGAAGACCAGGAGGGCACCATCATCGTTGAGCACCTGGTGGATGACTCGCATCAGGCTCTGATCACCAATGGCTACGGACGCCGGTCGACACGCAGCTATGGCCCTGCCGAAGTCCCGGCCGACCATTTCTTTGTGCTGGGCGATAATCGCGACAACAGTGCAGACAGCCGTCTGTACAGCTTCATACCGCGGGATCAGCTGGTCGGCCGATCCAGTTCGGTGGTTTTCTCGCTGGACAGCCAGCACAATTTCAAGCCGCGGGCCGGACGATTCATGGCGCAGCTGGACTGACGCGCTTACCCCTGTTAAATCCCTTCGCTTCACCGTAAAATATTGCGTTTTGGCGTGAATACGCCTCCGGAGGCCGCTGTGGGACAAAAAACCGCTCTTTATGACCGCCATTGCACCGCAGGGGCGAGGCTGGTTGATTTTGGCGGCTGGGATATGCCCATCCAGTACACCTCCCTGATCGAAGAACACAACGCAGTGCGCCAGCATGCCGGTGTCTTCGATGTCTCTCACATGACAATCGTGGATGTGACCGGCGACGACGCCGAACCCTGGCTGCGCTGGATGCTGGCCAATGATGTCGCGCGCCTCGGCCAGCCTGGCCAGGCCCTCTATACAGCGATGCTGAACGACACGGGCGGCGTGATTGACGACCTGATTGTATACCGCCTGCGCAACGGCTACCGGCTGGTCGTCAACTGTGCCACCCGCGAGAAGGATCTGGCATGGCTGCAGGGACATATCGAGTCTCACCAGGCAACGCTCACGGAACGCCCCGAACTGGCAATTCTTGCCGTGCAGGGCCCCAAGGCACTGAAAATTGTTGATGACATTTTGCGCAGTCGCGGCGAGCCTGAACTGGCTGATGCAGTCCAGTCGCTAAAACCCTTCACCGCTGCCGAAAACGACCAGTGGCTGGTAGCTCGTACTGGCTACACTGGCGAGAATGGCGTGGAGATCATACTGCCGGAGTCACAGGCTCCCGAGTTGTGGGATGCCCTGCTGACAGCCGGCGTCCGTCCGATTGGCCTGGGCGCCCGCGACACCTTGCGCCTGGAAGCCGGCATGAACCTTTACGGGCACGAGATGGACGAGTCAGTCTCACCGCTGTCTGCAAATATGGGCTGGACGATTGCCTTGAAACCTGAGGATAGGGACTTTGTTGGTCGCAGCGCAGTCGCACTGCACGCTGACCAGCTGACCGATGGCTCACTGCCGGTGCTGGCCGGTCTGGTGATGACAGAACGCGGTGTTCTGCGCGAAGGCATGCGTGTTGTCTGCACGCTGGAAGACGGCAGCACTGCCGATGGCATCACCACCAGCGGTACCTTTTCACCTACATTGAAGCATGCTATCGCATTGGCTAGAATCCCGACTGGTACCACACAGTGTGCGGTCGAGATCCGCGGCAAGCTTGTGCCCGTACGCACCGTCAAACCCGGCTTTGTCCGCCACGGCAAGCAGATTTTCGACTGATGCCGGCAAGCCTTGATAATCAAACCAAGTTTACAGTCAAAACTATGAGGATCGACCCGTGAGTGATTTTCCTGATGAACTGAAATACGCAGCCACCCATGAATGGGTACGCGTTGAAGAAGATGGCAGCGTGACAATTGGCATCTCCGATCATGCGCAGGAATTGCTGGGCGACATCGTGTTCATTGAGCTGCCGGAAGAAGGCGCCACCGTCTCAGCCAAAGACGAAATGAGTGTCGTCGAATCAGTCAAGGCTGCCTCGGATATCTACGCACCGATCTCTGGCGAAGTCATCGCTGTCAACGAAGACCTGACCGATGCACCAGAAACTGTTAATGCTGACCCTTACGGCGAAGGGTGGATCTGCCGAATACTGCCAAGCAACCCGGCTGAACTGGAAGAGCTGCTGGATGCCAACACCTACGCTGGAATGTGTGAATGAACCTGAAGTCGCCGCTGAGCTCGCTGCACGATTCTGAGTCTTTTATTGCTCGCCATATCGGCCCGGATGAGAATGACATCCAGGCCATGCTGGCCGAGCTGGACTACCCCTCACTGGACGCCCTGATAAGCGCAACGCTGCCAGCAGCGATTGCGCTCGGCAGGCCGCTGGCACTTGACGCCCCGTCCAGCGAACAACAGGCACTGCAACGACTGCGGCAACTGGCACAGCAGAATCAGCTGTGCCGCTCCTATATCGGTCTGGGATATTACGACACCGTGACTCCCCCGGTAATCCTGCGCAATGTGCTGGAAAATCCGGGCTGGTACACCGCCTACACACCCTATCAGCCGGAAATCTCCCAGGGTCGACTGGAGACCTTGCTGGCCTATCAGCAGATGGTCCTGGATTTGACCGGAATGGAACTGGCCAACGCCTCCCTGCTGGATGAATCGACTGCAGCAGCCGAAGCCATGGCGCTGGCGAAGCGTGTCAGCAAAGCCAAAAAGGCCAATGTATTTTTTATCGATGAGAGCTGCTACCCGCAGACCATTGATGTGATCAAGACCCGCGCCAGCTGTTTCGGATTCGACATCGTTGTTGGACCTGCTGCCGAGGCTGCGCAACATGATGTATTTGGCGCTATTTTCCAGTATCCCAACTGCAATGGCGAAGCGGTGGACTTGCGCGACATTATCGAGCAACTGCATCAGCGCGACGCGATTGCCTGTGTCGCTGCCGATCTGATGAGCCTGGCTCTGTTGAGCTCACCGGGCGAACTGGGCGCCGATGTGGTCGTTGGCAATACTCAGCGCTTTGGCGTTCCCATGGGCATGGGTGGCCCTCATGCTGCTTACTTTGCTACCCGTGATGACTACAAGCGCGCGGTCCCCGGCCGCATCATCGGTGTTTCTGTCGACGCACGCGGCAAACAGGCCTATCGTATGTCGCTGCAGACCCGTGAACAGCATATCCGCCGGGAAAAGGCCAACAGCAATATTTGTACGGCCCAGGTTTTACTGGCCAACATCGCGGCTCTGTATGCCATGTATCATGGCCCTGAAGGCATCCGCAAAATAGCCTTGCGGATTCACCGACTCACACGAATCCTGGCGACTGGTCTCGCCAATAGCGGACTGCAACTGAACAGCAGCTTTTTCGACACACTGACAGTGAGCCTTGAAAGCACTGAACGTGCGGCAGTGCTGGTACGCGCCAAAGCGGCAGGTGTCAACCTGCGTGACACTGATGCAGACACACTGGGTGTCAGCCTCGATGAATGCAGCAGTGTCGAGGACCTTGTCACGCTGTGGCAGGTCTTCCTTGGCGATAAAGCAAGCAGTCTGAACGTCAGTGATATTGATGCCAGCCTGGATGACGCCGTTGGCATTCCTGCTACCCTGCAACGCCAATCTGAGTATCTGCAGCACCCGGTGTTTAACCGCTATCACAACGAAACCGACATGCTGCGATACCTGAAACGTCTGGAGAACCGCGACCTTTCGTTGACGCACGCGATGATCCCGCTGGGCTCATGCACCATGAAGCTGAACGCGACAGCAGAAATGCAGCCTGTCACCTGGCCAGAATTCAGCAAGCCGCACCCATTTGTGCCGCGTGAGCAGGTTAAAGGCTACCTGCAGATGATAGGCGAGCTTGAAGATATGCTGGCCGAAATCTGTGGATTCGACGCCGTCAGCATGCAGCCAAATTCCGGTGCCCAGGGCGAGTACGCCGGGCTGCTGGCCATACGCCGCTACCTCGACAGCCAGGGACAGCAGCACCGCAATGTGTGCCTGATTCCAAGCTCGGCCCACGGGACGAACCCGGCCAGCGCACAAATGCTGAGCATGAAAGTTGTGGTTGTCGCCTGCGACAAGAATGGCAACATCGACATCAATGACCTGAAAGCGAAAGCAGAGCAGTACAGTGACACCCTGGCAGCATTGATGATCACCTACCCGTCCACGCACGGCGTGTTCGAAGAGTCGGTCAAGGACATTTGTCAGATCGTGCACGATCACGGTGGCCAGGTATACATGGATGGTGCCAACCTGAATGCTCAGGTAGGCGTATCACGCCCTGGCGATATCGGTGCCGATGTTTCCCACGTCAATCTGCACAAAACTTTCTGTATTCCACACGGTGGTGGCGGACCCGGCATGGGGCCAATCGGCATCAAGAAACACCTGGCTCCTTTTGTCGCCAACCATCCGGTCGTGCAGCTGGACGGCCCCCTGCCAGACAGTGGCGCCGTGTCTGCGGCACCCTGGGGCAGCGCCAGCATTCTGCCAATCTCCTGGATGTATATCGCCATGATGGGCGCGTCCGGCCTGCTGAAAGCCACACAGGTCGCGATTCTCAGCGCCAATTACATTGCGCGCCAACTCAGCTCGCATTATCCGGTTCTCTATACTGGCAAAAACGGTCGCGTCGCGCACGAATGCATCATCGACCTCCGTCCCTTAAAGGCAGCCACCGGTATCACCGAAGAAGACGTCGCCAAGCGATTGATGGACTACGGCTTTCATGCTCCGACCATGTCGTTCCCGGTGCCCGGTACGCTGATGATCGAACCGACAGAAAGCGAACCCAAAGCAGAACTAGACCGCTTCATTGAGGCAATGATCTGCATCCGCCAGGAAATTGCCCGGGTTGCCTCTGGTGAACTGGACGCCGAGAACAACATGCTGCGACATGCACCGCACACACTTGCCGACATTATGGACGACTCCTGGGACCGTCCCTACAGCAAGCAGGAAGCGGCATTCCCAGTCGACTCACTGCGTGACAACAAGTTTTGGCCCGCGGTTAATCGTATCGACAACGTTTATGGCGACCGAAACCTGTTCTGTGCATGTCCGGCCATTGAGATCTACACATAAGAGCCTGGCGAACGCATGTTGCCCGCCAGGTCTTGAGGTTGTGTCATGAAGCAGTCGTTTCGTCAGCGCGTTGAACGCTGGATAGAAAGCTCGATAGTCCAGAATTTTATCATTGGGGTGATCATCTTTAATGCGATTACGCTGGGTCTGGAAACTTCCGCCAGCGTGATGCGTATTGCCGGCGAACCGCTCAGAATAATCGAGCAGCTTGTACTGGCGATATTTGTCACCGAGATCGCGCTGAAACTCTACGCTTATGGACACCGTTTCTTCCGTAGCGGCTGGAATGTCTTTGATATTGTGATAGTTGGCATTGCCCTGCTGCCTGCCACCGGGCCATTGGCGATCCTGCGTGCGCTGCGTATCCTCAGGGTACTGAGATTGCTGACCAAAATCGATCGGCTCCGCCGTATCATCGAGTCATTGTTGCGCGCGATTCCCAGCATCGGCTGGATTCTGTTTCTGCTGTCAATGGTGTTCTATATTTTTGGCGTCATGGGCACGCAACTGTTCGCCGAACGCTTCCCTGAAGACTTTGGAACGCTGGGCCGCACACTCTATACGCTGTTCCAGGTGATGACACTGGAAAGCTGGTCAGAAGGTGTATCGCGACCGGTCATGGCGATTTACCCCTATGCCTGGATGTTCTTTATCAGTTTTGTCCTGATAACAGCCTTTGTTGTGCTGAACCTGTTTATCGGTATCATCGTCAGCACCATGCAGGAAAGTCACTACGAAGAAGAGAATCGCCGTCGCGACGAAAAAGAAAATGCCGCGCATGCCGAACGTGAGGAAATGCTGGTGCTGATTCGTGAACTCAATGACAAGGTCGATCGCCTGCAGGCGTCTATCCCGCAGCCGTCCCGGACGTCCAGCGAATAAACCAGCAGCTACCCCTGGCCTGATGACAGTTTCCGGGCAGCAAGCGCGTGACCTGCACTAGAAACTATCCGGCATCTTCGCCTTGCTGCGCGCAATCTCGACTTCGACGGTACCGGCAGTAACCAGCTCCTTCAGGCACTGATCCAGGGTGCGCATTCCCACCCCGGCGCCAGTCTGAATCGCCGAGTACATCTGCGCGATCTTGTCCTCTCGAATCAGGTTACGTATGGCGGGTGTGGCCATCATGATTTCATGAGCCGCGACACGGCCCCCACCTTTCTTCTTCAGGAGCGTCTGTGAAATGACGGCCTGCAAGGATTCTGACAACATCGAACGCACCATGCTTTTCTCGCTAGCCGGGAAAACGTCCACAATACGGTCAATGGTCTTGGCGGCAGAACTGGTATGCAGTGTTGCAAATACCAGGTGTCCTGTTTCAGCAGCCGTCAGTGCCAGACGGATGGTTTCCAGATCACGCAACTCACCCACCAGAATAATATCGGGGTCCTCACGCAGTGCTGAGCGCAGGGCCTGGTTAAATCCCAGGGTATCACGTTGTACTTCACGCTGGTTGACCAGACACTTGTGACTTTCGTGCACAAATTCGATGGGGTCTTCTATGGTCAGGATGTGTTCATAGCGCGACTTGTTAATGAAATCGATCATCGCTGCCAGCGTAGTGCTCTTGCCCGAACCCGTCGGGCCCGTAACCAGTACCAGGCCTCTGCTGAGACTGGCGATGGTTTCAAACACCTTGCCCATCCCAAGCTGCTCCATTGTCAGCACCTTGTCCGGGATAGTCCGGAAAACAGCCGCAGCGCCCCGATTCTGCGTAAACGCGTTCACACGAAAACGGGCCACACCCGATATCGCGAATGAAAAATCCGTTTCCATGAACTCTTCATAGTCTTTGCGTTGCCGGTCGGACATGATTTCATAGATCAGCCCCTGCACCGTCTTGTGGTCCATAACAGGCAAATCGATTTTGCGCATATCGCCATCAACGCGGATCAATGGTGGCATGCCCGCCGCCAGATGGAGATCCGATGCTCCATTGTTTACAGAGAAGGTCAGCAGCTTGGTTATATCCATTTAAATCATTACCTATTCTTCAACAAAAAAGAAAAACGTCAGCAGCGCCAATCAGTCGCCTGCTAAGGTCTTTATAGCGGCTCTGCGGCCGGTATGCTTAATCGCCTGCACCGTTCCACATTAGCGTTGGGGTATTGGCCAGGGATGTAACAGGCCATATCCAAATACAGCATCACGTCCGATGTCGCCGAGGTCTTCGGCCAGGGCCTGCAGGGTTTCCCGGGCCAAAGCTATACTGCCTCCATTGCGCGACAGCTCACAGGCGAAAAAGGCCGCTACAATTGGAGCCGCCAGAGAGGTGCCAGACTGGCGTGTCAGCCGTCCGTCATTTCCTGCTGTTGGCAGCTGCACACCCAGTGCGGCAAATTCCACATGGTTACCCTGGTTCGCCCAACGATAGATGCTGCGATCAACGGCTACGGCAGTCACTGCAACAACCGGGTCATAGGCCGATGGATATTGCTCTGGCGCAAAGGGTCCGTTATTGCCGGCAGCGGCAACCAGTACCTTGCCCTGGTCGGCGGCAATATTGACGCCCTGCTCCAGGACTCGATTGGCCGGACCGGTAAGACTGAGGTTGATAACGCTGACGGCTGACTCACCTGCCAACCAGTCAAGTGCCTGCATGATGCTGGAGGCGCTGGCCCCCTGACGATAGTTATCCTGGCTGTATACAACCGCCGCACTATAAAGAGTGGCATTCGGCACCACAGGTGCCAGATCATCACCCTGGCCTATCAGTACACCTGCGATTGAGGTGCCATGCGCGGGCGGACTGCTGAGCCCCTCTTCGATAAAACTGCGGCTGACTACAGGTGCCTGACGTCCCCGGTATGCCAGTGCCGGATGATTGTTGTCTACGGCAGAATCAATAATGCCTATAGAGACCGGTGCCTGACAGATAGCGGCCAGCGGCACTGGCAGGGACACACTGCTGCCGCGCGCTGGCACGGGACCAGCCTGTGCCTGATATACATGATTGCGATCCATTAATGGTCGCAGGCTATCTGGCAACAGTTGCAAAATGGCATCATCAGCATCAAGCTCTGCCGGCACA
Organism: Pseudohongiella sp. SYSU M77423; assembly: GCF_029911965.1. Lineage (NCBI taxonomy): Bacteria > Pseudomonadati > Pseudomonadota > Gammaproteobacteria > Pseudomonadales > Pseudohongiellaceae > Pseudohongiella > Pseudohongiella sp. SYSU M77423. The sequence continues at coordinate 687,445 of NZ_JARYTH010000001.1, forward strand.
TCAAATACCAGTACATCCCGGTTCATGGCATTGAGTTCATGCTCCCTGATCATGAACTGCAGGACCACAGGCGCCTGGATCTCCAGCTGGATGCGCTGCTCGGGATTCACGACCATGACCCACTGCCGCTCGATGGCGCGCACGTTGGGCGCCACTTCAATTTCCGCCAGAGGTTCACCGCCGCTAACGGGTAATTGCAGCCTGACCGGTAGAGGCGGAATCAGACCAACGGGATTTCTGGGCGGTCCCTGCAAAGGTCGCGGCGCTCCCTCAGTGTCTGGCGCCGCGCGGCGGACCGGCCCAACAAACGGCTGCGTGGTTAAACCGGCACTGGCCACCTCGATCTGACCCTGTTGAACCCGCCGCATGATGTCTCCGCTGACGGCGGCAGAGGCATCAGATGTTGTTGCTGCCCGACCACGCGAGGGTGCTGTCTGAGCATTCTGGCCGACGCTCTCATTTGCTCCACCGCCTGAGCCAGATTGTAAGCGCTCACTTTCTTCCTGCTCCCTGCGTTCCCTGGCAGCTACCACGTTGTGGTCCCGAAGTCGCTCATAGGCCTGCTGGGCCTCATCAACCACGGCCGTCAGCGGTACACAGGCGCCCAGCTGCATGGCGATCAGGGCCGCCAGACCAATGGTTCTGACACGCTTAAAGAAATAACGGTGAGCCTGGAACAACATGATATGCTCGGAATTGGATTACAGGCGGAATAAACTACACGATTGTTCGTTATCGACACAAGGAAGGAGAAAAACAAGCCCCATGAAAGCTGAGCTGTTGGAGCTATTGCCAGCGCTGAGACGCTTTGCCTGGTCACTGACCCAGTCCGTGCATGATGCGGACGATCTGCTGCAGGCAACTGTCGAAAGGCTGCTGAAGAAAGGTGTGCCCGACGGCGTTGAGCTGGCGCGATGGGCATTTACCGTCTGCCGGAATCTGTGGATCGATGAATACCGGTCCCGCAAAATTCGACGCAATGTGGATGTTGAGCCCGAAGTTTACGAAGCCGGTCAGGTGGATGGTGAGAGCGATGTCCACTCGCAGATGGAACTGGAGCGTGTCATGGCAGCTATCAAGCATCTGCCTGAAGACCAGCAGACAGTATTGACCATGGTGGCCATTCAGGGCCTTCCTTACCAACAGGTCGCCGACGAACTTGAAATTCCGATCGGCACCGTGATGAGCAGGCTATCCCGGGCACGCGCACGACTCGCCAGCTCGCTGCAATTAACGAATTGAGATGTTTTTTTTTCACAGTCCGCCCGAGCAATCGGCTTACGGAGTCGAAACCATGACGATAACCGACGAAACACTGTCTGCCTTTATTGATGGCGAATTGTCCCCCGCCGAGAAGCGCGAGGTGGAGCAGCAGCTTGCAGCGAACAAAGAGCTGGCAGCGCGGCTGGCGCAACTGAAACAGGCTGATGAGCTGGTGCGACGTCACGCAAGGCTGATTGACGACACCCCGATGCCGGCATCGGTTCTCGCCATGCTGCAGGACACGCAGACCACTTCGACCGACAATGTCGTTCAGATGTCTGCGTGGCGCAAATCCATCCAGACACTGTCAGACAACGCTCAACAACATCTTGCCAAAGCAGCCTGTCTGGTTCTGGCTGCGGGGCTGGCTGGCGGTTATCTGCTCGGCAGTGGCAGCTCATCCAATGGCATGCAGACAGATATCGCACAGACCCAGCCTGGCAGCCAGGCAGAATTTCTGGCAGCAATCAGCAGCGCCGCAAGTGGCGAGTCTGTCAGCCTGCCCGGTAATCAGCAGCTGCAAATCAGTTTTAGCTTTGAAGATGCTGGTGCGCGCCTGTGTCGACACTACCTGCTTGAAAGCCCGCAACAACAGCGCGAGGGCGTGGTCTGTCGAGCCAACAACGAGTGGCTGAACGTCGCCGAAATGACAATCAGTACTGACGCGGCCGGAGCCACCTACCAGACGGCTACATCAAGTGCGACCAGCATTGACCAGATACTGGATTCCCTGATGGTGAATGGCCCTTTGCAGCCGGAGCAGGAACGGTCTCAGCTGGCCCGTTAATCAAGTGTTGCAAGGCGTGGTATTATTCACGGCATGACAGCAAACACACAGAACGACTCATCGGTTGCCAGCCGCTACCAGCATTTGCTGCAGCAATTACGCGACGAAGCCCTCAAGGTCGGTCGCGACCCCGCCAGCATCTTGTTGCTGGCGGTCAGCAAAACGCATGGCGTAGACCGGATACGCGAAGCCTGGCATGCCGGCGCACGTGACTTTGGTGAGAACTACGTGCAGGAAGCGCTGGAAAAAATTACTGCGCTAACGCCGGAATCTGTTTCGTCCACCGCTATGGCTGGACCTCAGGCTGACTCCCTGGCAATAAACTGGCATTTCATCGGTCCGGTACAGTCCAACAAGACCCGGGATATAGCCGGGGCATTTGACTGGGTGCACAGCGTTGATCGTGTCAAAATCGCCCGCCGGCTTGACGAGCAGCGCCCTGCCAACAAGGCAGCATTAAACGTCTGCGTTCAGGTGAACCTGTCAGATGAAGATACCAAGTCAGGCGTCTCACTCGCGGAGACAGCAGCACTTTGTCAGGAGATCAGCCGGATGGACCGGCTGGTTCTCAGAGGCCTGATGGCGATTCCAGCTGTCAGTTCTGACTACGAGCAGCAGCGTCAGACGTTTCGCCCTCTCAAAGAACTATTCGACGAGTTGCGCACACGTTATGCAACGATGGACACACTGTCCATCGGCATGAGTGGAGACTTCCCAGCCGCCATCGCGGAGGGCGCCACAATCATCCGCATCGGCACGGCCCTGTTTGGCCAGCGCGGCAGCTGAGTTCAGGCTTTGCCCCTCACTGGCTGCAGCCGCGTCATGATTGCTCCAGACTGAAACAGTTCCCGGCAGCGCGCTCGTTGCAATGTGCCAGCATCCGTCTTGGGCAGACTGCCCGGTCGCAACAGCAAAACCCTCGGTGCCGGCAGTCCCAGTACCTCCGCCATCAGCTTTACAATGTCCGGCACCAGGCCCCGCCAGGTTTCGGCCGGCGCCTTGCGGGCACATTCCACCATCAGCACAATCTCCTGGCGGTGATTCCCGCCAATCGCCATGCAATGGCTGATATGACGCTTCAGGAAGTGTTGCGTGATCAGCGCTTCCAGATGCTCAGCGCAAACAAGCTGACTGCCACACTGAATCAGGTTGTCGAACTGCCCAAGAATATACAGCGTGTCATTTCGCACCACGACAATGTCCTGCACTGGCGTCTGCCGGACCGCTTTTCCAGCGCCGGCACGCGTCCAGCTGACCAGACAGGCATCGCCTGTAACAGGCACCAGATTTCGGGCGATGCCTTCTGGCAAGCGCTGCAGATTCCAGCGATGTGAGCCCGATTCGCCACCGACACCAAGCAGCCTGCGACCTGCAATGCTTATGGTGCTGATGTCCTGCCTGGCCAGAATGACGCCATCGAACAGCGCAGGCTCATAAAGAAAACAGAGCTTCGGCGGCTGTATTTGCTGGCGACGAAAGCACGCCATCATCCGCTTAAGCAGGACCGGGTTTGCGAGACGGTCACTTTCATAATACAAACGCAATGTACTTTTGCCACCAGCCACCACAACGGACGAATCTTTCCCGGACAACAGTGACGTGGTGTAGCTTCCGGCCACCGTGCAGCCATACTGATTGATCGCCGACCACCAGCGTTCAGGGGTCACTGGCACCCCGGCAGCCATGCCAAGATAGCTTGGCAGTGCCGCGTAAACGGGCATCAGGACATGCAGGAGAAGGGGCCGAATGCCGTTCATGGCCTGCCAGGCAAACAACCTGTCGTCGTCCCGAAGAGCCATGGCTTTATCAAGGTGTCGAAGCGAGTTCAACACATCGGCATGCGTGTAGGCCTTGAATCCGGCTGCGGAACTGGACTCAGCTCCGGAGCGCACTCCTGTTTTGGCGGGCAGTTTGAGAGCGACATGACTGCCATTCAATGCAGGGCGCTGCCAGGGGCCGCGCTTCAGAGTCGATAGTGCAGCCACATGGGGGGTTAAGGGCAGGCGGTGATGAGCAAGCAAGTCGGCCAGCGTTCGCAATCGCTGCTCGGAAACCAGCACCACGGCAGGTTCCAGCGTGGTGATGGTTGAGAGCAGGCTGTGCCGATCGGCAGGCAGATTGGCCCTCACCAGCACCGGCACATGGCCCGACAGGATTACAGCGAACAATGCCTCAACCAGCTCGCGCAACTCGTCATTGGTATACATCAACACCACGTGTCGACGTCGCCCGGACACAGCCTGAAGGCTGCCAGCGAGAAGTTGAGCACGGTGCAGCAGATCACTGCCGGTCATCGCCTGCACCGCGCCTGGCATTGCGGCTATAAAGTTGTATAACGCCAACGTCGGATAAGCGGACGCTGTTTGCTCGAGCAACGTGATCAGATCCCGCGCCCGTCGAGCATCTATCATCGGCAGTCCTTGCGGATGTCCACTAGTCGCTGCAGTCTAGAATATTGACATGGCCCCCGCCAATTTCTTTGTGACATAATCGTGAGCGGCGTCTCATTTTTGCCATCACATGTGAGTTTTTATGAAAAAAATAATAGTCACTGTGGCCATCGTCGCGGTGCTCAGCATTGCCTTTGCCAATGGCATTACTCCCGCTTATGTGGCCAGCGCGCCGGGCGTTGCATCAGGAATTGGTGCCAAACTGCTTTGCAGCGGACGCTATGTCAGCGGTTTCAGTCAACAGCAGGCGCTGGATGATCTCGTTAAGTACTCACCGCTGCTGGACTATCTGAGCGTAGAGTTTGATGACAGCAATGAGCGCGTCACCACCTCTTTCCTTGGCCTTGCCACAACCACAGCCACCCATGTTGATGGCATCGGCTGCTACGCCGACTACGAGGGCTTCGAGCAACGGGCAGACTACGCTGCTGAAGAAAGAATCCCGATGCCTGTTTTCAGCAGCCGCTGGCCGCACGGCACGCGAGTAGAAACGATCGACTCCGCCATACAGTCGCAGCTCGACGCTATGATCGCAGCTGACAACACAGAGGGCCTGGACACACGCGCACTGCTGATTGTGCACAATGGTCAGATCATCGCTGAGTCCTACGCTGGCGAGGCGGATGCCGAAACGCCACTGCTGGGCTGGTCAATGGCCAAAAGCCTGATGGCCATCATGCTGGGCAATCTTGAATACCGGGGACTGCTGGATCCGACCACAACTCCGGTGGTTGAACAGTGGGCTGATGACGAGCGCGCCAATATCGAACTGACAGACCTGTTGACGATGACCGATGGTCTGGCTTTTTCGGAGGCCTACAATCCTGGCGACGACGCAACTGCCATGCTGTTCACCGAGGCCTCCGGTTCCGATTACGCCATCAGCCGCCCCGTCGCGCAGCGCCCAGGCACGCAGTTCAACTACAGCTCAGGAACAGCAAACATACTTTCCCGTGTTTATTTTAATCACACTGGGGCAACGCTGGCTGACAGTCTGGCTGACTACCGGGAACACATCGCAACGCCTTTGAGTTTTCAGCACACTGTTTTCGAACCAGATGCTGCAGGCGTTCTGGTCGGGAGCTCGTATTTCTACGCATCAGCGCGAGACTGGGCGCGAATCGGTCAGTTGATGCTCAATGGCGGCGTCCTCAATGGACATCGTATCGTCAGTGAAGACTGGGTGGAACGGGCGACATCACCCAACAGCTCGCGCAACAACCGCGCCTACGGTTATCAGTTCTGGCTTAATCGCGGCAATGCCGACCAGCGCTGGCCGGATCTGCCGCCAGACGCCTACGCGGCCAATGGCAATCGCGAGCAATCGGTAACTGTGCTGCCCTCGCAGGATCTCGTTGTTGTCCGGCTGGGCTGGACCACGGGCCGTTACCCGATCAATGACCGGATCGTCCAGATTATGGGATGGTTAACTACGGAATGAAGCGACCGGCAATAAGCCGCTATTGAGGTTCCCCGGTATTCGCAACAAAAGATAGCCCGCAGTGTGCGCAGTTACGCCGGAACGGATTCAGAAAGTAGTGCTTCACAAAAAAGTGCTGGTTACACCGCGGGCAACGCCGGGACGACATGCCTATACCAAACACGGCATAGATGGCCATGTAGACCAGCATCAGCCAGGTGATATCCTGGCCATTGTTCAGCAGTTGGGTAACACCAACGACGTACAGCGGAAACGTTAAAAAACACACCATCAGGCGACTGCGCGCCCGTTTGATCTGCAGCAGCTGGGGACCATACTGCTCCTGTTCGGAAGGGTTCATCTACTGTTGTATCTCCATAATGCTGCTGTGCACTGAGAGCCTATCATGAGCTCGCGGGCTCATGCATTGTTGTCGTCAAAACTGATGACTTCGGCTATGCGCTGACGGTCACTTATCAGCATCAGAAGACGATCAAAACCGAGCGCCACGCCGGCACAATCCGGCAAACCTGAGGCAAGCGCCGCGAGCAGGAATTCATCTACCGGCTGCACAGGCAGACCACCCTGCTCGCGACGCTGATTATCCGCAGCAAAGCGGCGTGCCTGCTCCTGAGCATCCGTTAGCTCAAGGTAACCATTGGCAATCTCCATACCTCGAATGAACAGCTCGAATCGCCTGGCAACCCGATGCCCATCATCAGTCAGCTCAGTTGCAGCCAGCGAAGCCTGACTGGCAGGAAAATCCGTTACAAATACCGGCGCCTGCAGCGCTGGTTCTATGACAACAGCCATCAGCAGGTTCAATGCATCATCGCGAGACAGTGTCAGATGGTCGCTGGCAGTCTGCTGTCGGGCCAGGTCGATCAGTTGCTGATCACTGGCGGCAAATGGATCAATATCCAGCCGTGATAGAAACAGATCACGATAGCTGATTCGCTCAAATCCAGATACCGCCCAATCGGACGATCCGTTGTCAGACTGCTCAGCACAGGTGCACACCAGCGCCTCTATCTCAGCCATCAATAGCTGGTCGTCAAAACCGGGCCGATACCATTCCAGCATGGTGAACTCAGGGTTATGCCGCTGCCCTGCCTCATCGCGCCGAAACGCCTTGCATATCTGATAAATCGGTCCACTGCCCGCGGCAAGCAGACGTTTCATGGCGAACTCGGGAGAGGTCTGCAGAAACCGGCGCTTTGAGTCATGCAACTCAACTACCATGCTGTCCAGGTGCAGATCAGTCACGGTGGCCTGCGACAACAGCGGCGTTTCCACTTCCAGCACCTGCCGCTGCGCAAAAAAAGCCCTGATACAGTTCAGCAGTGAAGCCCGCTGTCGCAGCAGATCAAGCGACGCTGTAGGCCGCCATGAAGCTGACATCAATCAGCGCACCCGGTTCTGATATTCACGTGTTCTGGTGTCAACACGCAGTACATCGCCGATGTTCACAAACAGGGGGACTTTCACCACAGCGCCTGAACTCAGAGTCGCTGGTTTGCTGCCGCCCTGCGCAGTGTCGCCCTTGATACCGGGATCTGTATCGACAACTTCCAGTTCAACGAAATTTGGTGGCATGACATTGATGGGATTGCCATTGAACAGCGTTACCACGTAACTCTCTTCTTCTTTCAGCCAGTCCAGCGCATCACTCATCGCCGCCTTGTCGGCCGGGAACTGCTCAAAGCTGCCGTCAGTTTTCATGAAGTGCCAGAACTCACCGTCGGTGTACAGGTAACTCATGTCGGTTTCCAGCACATCGGCGGCTTCCAGCGAATCACCCGACTTGAATGTACGCTCCCAGACCCGGCCGTTCATCAAATTGCGCAGCTTTATGCGGTTGAAGGCCTGCCCTTTACCGGGTTTCACATACTCATTGTCTACGATGGCACAGGGGTCGCCATCGAGCAGCACTTTCATGCCGGGTTTGATTTCGTTGGTAGAAAAACTTGCCATCTGTAACCTCTCTTAAATAATACTTCTGTAAACATCTGCCTTCGGTTTACCATGGCCGACCTTGTTTACCGAGATACGCTTTTTATCGAGATACCAGCGCAGGAAAACTGATTAACATGTTGATCGCATCAACCGCCGGATCCTGGCAGCAGCAGTTGTCAGACGTGATTACCGATCCTGATGAACTGTTGCGAACCCTGAATCTGGACGCCTCTCAGCTGTCGGTTTCGGCCCAGGTGTTGAAACAATTCCCGCTGAGGGTGCCGCGCTCTTTTGCAGCACGGATGCAGGCTGGAAATCCCAGCGATCCATTGCTGCTGCAAGTGCTGCCCAGCGACAAAGAAGGGGATGATACCCCCGGATTCGACTTCGATCCACTTTCAGAGTCCGATTTCAACCCTCAGCCCGGCATTCTTCACAAATATCATGGCCGCGTGCTGGCCCTGGTCGCGCCCCATTGTGCGGTTCATTGCCGTTACTGCTTTCGGCGGCACTTCCCCTACGAGGAAAATACACCCGGTCGTCAGGCCTGGGAGCAGAGTCTTGAGTGGCTGGCCGGACAGCCAGAGATTCATGAGGTCATCTACAGTGGCGGCGATCCACTGGCTGCCAGTGATAAATATCTTGCCTGGCTGACAAATCGTATTTCAGAAATACCCCATATCGGCCGATTACGTATACATACCCGTACACCGGTGATGATTCCTGCGCGGGTGAATGATGAGCTGCTGGCCTGGCTGTCAGACTGTCGACTGCAGAAAGTGATGGTGATACACGTCAATCACGCCAATGAAATTGACGCGGAAGTGACTGAAGCCCTGCAGAATCTCAGGCGGGCAGGTGTCACGCTGCTCAACCAGAGCGTGCTGTTGAAAGGCGTTAATGACAGTGCAGCTGCGCTGATTGACCTGAGCGAGCGTTTGATGGATGCTCAGGTAATGCCGTACTACCTGCACGTACTGGACCGCGTGCAGGGAGTCGCACATTTTGATGTCAGCGAGACGTACGCCTTGCAACTTATGGCTGAATTGAAGGAAAAACTGCCAGGATATCTGGTACCCAGGCTGGTGCGCGAGGTTCCCGGCGCCAGCTCCAAGACCGGACTACAATAGCAGTATGAGCGATATGGATTCCAACACGTACCAGATTCTGATCAACCATAGCGCGGGTCCGCGATCGCAGGCGGTCCTGAATCTGCTGCGACGCGCTGGCATTCAGTTTCGCGCCAAAGAGCTGACGACCGGCCATTTGCCTGACGACGTTCCCGGCTGTGATTCGCACGACCTGATTCTGCTGTTCACCGACAGCCCTGGGCAAAACTGCGAGCTGCTATTGCGCCAGCTGCAGTCGTCCCGGCGCGATATTCCCTGCCTGTTGATCTGCCGTTCACCGTCGCGCTGGCTTTCGATGTTGAGTCTGGGCGCTGCCGCGCTGATCAATGAAACACAGCTTGAGACGCCCACCGGCCAGGTGCAGTTTGTTTACCAGATAAAACGCGAGCTGGAACACCTTAACCTGCGCCGGCAATTCCGCCGGGCCAGCAGCAGTATCCGAGAGCTGCACCAGCGGCTGCAGCTGTTTACTGATCACACCACCGACGCGGTGGCGACACTGCAGGGTGGCCTGCACCAGTATGCCAATAACGCCTGGCTTTCCTATTTTGGGTTTCGCAATCATACCGAGCTGCATGCCACACCGTTTCTGGATCTGGTCGCAGACGAAGACGCGGACCGCGTGCGAGCCTTCATGAGACAGCCATTTAACAATGGTATGCAGCGCTGCGAGTTCATGGCCATCCGGCGCGACGGCAGTGAGATTCTGACCGCGCTGGACTCCGCATCTATCAGCGTCAATGGGGAACAGTCTCTGCAATTGATGGTGCAGGCAGCACTCGGCAATGCCACACATCAGAACGCCGTCCGCGAGGCGATGAGCCAGGATCTGCAAAGTGGGCTGTTGAATGATCGCGGCTTTCACAAGGTCATCAACCAGGCCATCAGCAGTGCCGTCTATCAGGGCCGTAGCAGTGCACTGATTCTGATGACGGCGCCACAACTCGCCGAAATCTCCGTAGTGCTTGGCAAAACCGACACACATATTCTGCTGCGCGATATCGCCTCTGTGCTGGCTTCCAAGTGCCCGGAACCCGCCATACTTGGCAGACTGGATGACGGCGATTTTGCCGTGTTACTGCCGGATGCTGATACTGAGGCCTGCCAGTCAACGCTGATGCGGCTGGATACCCTGGAGACGGCGCTGCAGGCGATGGCACCCCAGGGGCTGTCGCTGAGTTTCAGAAGCGGCGCCGCCATGGTCACTGATGAAGCGCCAGACGCCGAGACTCTCCTTATTCGGGCCCGCCAGCACCAGATTATTCGCCAGCACCAGGTTTATACAAACGGGCCAGTTTCGATCGACGTGCTCACGCCCTTGCGGCAGTCCCTGCGCGATGAAAACCTGTTGCTGGTGTATCAACCCACTGTCAGCCTGCGCACCGATCCCAAGGAGTTCTATGAGGTACGCATCCGCGTTCCCATCGCCGACCGGATGATTTACCCCAACGAGTTTTTGCAGATCGCCAACCAGCATGGTTATGGTGAGCGCCTTGACCGTTATGTCATCAGTCATGCTCTGCGAACACTGAACAACCAGAAAAACCCGCAGCTGTGTCTGACCGTCAACCTGACATCCAACACGCTGCTCAGCCAGACCTTTGCGGTGTGGCTGGCACAAGAGCTAAAAAGACAGGAGCAAAGCGCCAAGAGTCTTATTCTGCAGTTCAGCGAAATGGACGTGATGGGCTCACCGGATCAGGTCCGGCTTTTCTGTCAACGCCTGCGTGAGCTGGGCTTTGAACTGTCGCTATCGCATTTTGGCTGCAGCCTCGATCCGTTCCGCCTGCTGGGTCAATTGCCAGTGGACTTTGTAAAACTGGACCGTTCACTCTGGCAACAGATCGACATCGACCTTGAGCAACGCGAACGCTTGCAGGAAGTCATTCGCCATTTGCATGCGCAGGGCATTCGCGTCATCGCGCCCATGGTAGAAGATGTCGAGTTGCTGCCACTGTTGTGGCAGGCCAACATCAACTTTGTGCAGGGCAATTGCCTGCAACAGCCCAGTGACTTACTGGAGTTCGGGCTGTTCCAGGAGCAACGGATCAGCCTGCCTCAACCCGATCCACATTCTGAAAGCCTCTAGGCAGTTTGTTGCCACGGCGACCGCGCTCACCACGATAATGCTCCAGGTCAGACGCTTTCAGGTTGTGGTGTCGTCGGCCAGCGTAGACTGTAATCGAGCCGTCTGCCGGCAGCACGGTCATTGACACAACAAACTCCAGCCGGTCAGCAACCCGCCCTGATGGAATACCAATGATCTTGTTGCCCTTGCCACGCGCCAGCACCGGTAGCTCGGCAACCGGGAAGCACAGCATGCGACCTTCATTGGTGACGGCTACCAACAGATCAGTTTCAGGATTGGAGACCAGCACTGGCGGCAAAACCCTGGCACCTTTGGGCAATGACAGCACTGACTTGCCGGCCTTGTTCTTGCCCTGCAGGTCGCCCACACTGGCAATAAAACCGTAACCGGCATCACTGGCCATCAGGACTGGCTGCTTGTCATCCGCCAGTAATACGCCTTCAAATGCCGCACCCGATGGAGGCGCCAGGCGTCCCGTTAAAGGTTCGCCCTGCCCACGCGCCGACGGCAAGGTATGCGTTTGCAGGCTGTAGGCGCGACCGGTAGAGTCGATAAACACCGCTGACTGATTACTCTTGCCTTTCGCGGCCGCCTTAAATCCATCGCCCGATTTGTACTGAAGTGCTTCCGGGTCCACCTCATGGCCCTTGGCCGATCGCACCCAGCCATGTTTGGAAAGAACGACTGTCACCGGCTCCGAGGAAATCAGTTCGACCTCGCTGAAGGCCTGTGCTTCTGAGCGCTGCACCAGCGGCGAACGTCTGTCGTCGCCGTATTCTTCAGCATCCGCGGTCAGCTCTTTTTTAATCAGTGTTTTTAATTTGCGGTCAGAGCCCAGCAGCGCTTCCAGCGTTTCACGCTCTTTGGCCAGCTCGTCCTGCTCGCCGCGAATTTTCATTTCTTCCAGCTTGGCCAGATGTCGCAGTTTCAGTTCCAGAATGGCTTCAGCCTGGGTATCAGTCAGTGCGAAACGCTCCATCAACACCGGCTTCGGTTTGTCCTCGGTGCGGATGATGTGAATGACCTCATCAATATTCAGAAATGCCGTCAGCAAACCTTCCAGGATATGCAGGCGATCCAGCACTTTCTGCAGGCGATACTGCAGACGGCGTCTGACTGTTTCCGTGCGGAATACCAGCCACTCTGACAGCACAGTGCGCAGATCCTTGACCTGCGGCTTGCCGTCGGTGCCAATCATATTGAAGTTGACGCGGTAGCTTTTTTCCAGATCCGTCGTTGCAAACAGATGCAACATCAGCTCGTCTGCGTTGACTCTGTTGGAGCGCGGTACGATTACAATGCGTGTCGGGTTTTCATGATCCGACTCATCGCGCAGATCGACGACCATCGGCAGTTTTTTCTTTTGCATCTGCGCCGCAATCTGTTCCAGCACCTTGGCACCGGATACCTGGTAGGGTAGCGCGGTGATGACGACGTCACCGTCTTCCACTCGATAGACAGCGCGTGCCTTCAGAGAGCCGCGCCCTGTTTCATAAAGTGTTCGCAGATCTTCTGCCGGGGTGACGATCTCTGCTTCCGTCGGAAAGTCAGGGCCTTTGACGTGCTCCATCAGTTCGTTCAGCCCGGTCTTTGGTTCGTCCAGCAGGCGAATACAGGCACTGACCACTTCGCGCAGGTTGTGGGGTGGAATATCAGTGGCCATACCTACCGCGATACCACTACCACCATTCAACAATACATTGGGCACGCGGGCTGGCAACATGGCCGGCTCATCCAGCGTGCCGTCGAAGTTGGGTTTCCATTCAACCGTGCCCTGCCCCAGTTCGGACAGCAGCAGCTCGGCATATTTCTGCAGGCGCGACTCTGTATAACGCATTGCCGCAAAAGACTTAGGATCATCCGGCGAGCCCCAGTTGCCCTGCCCATCCACCAGCGGGTAGCGATAGCTGAATGGCTGGGCCATCAGCACCATGGCCTCGTAGCAGGCCGAATCACCGTGCGGGTGAAACTTACCGATCACATCACCAATCGTTCGCGCTGACTTCTTGAACTTGGCAGATGCCTTAAGCCCGAGCTCGGACATGGCGTAAATGATGCGTCGCTGCACTGGCTTGAGACCATCGCCGATATGCGGCAGCGCCCGGTCATTGATCACGTACATGGAGTAGTTCAGGTAGGCCTGACGGGTGTAGCTGCCCAGGGCAATCTGTTCGACGCCGTCCTGGTTGATGGTGATGTTCATGGTCATACGGTTTCTGCGAGTCTCTCGTAGGTGGAACACGGATGCGTCGTTATAGCATATTCGCGCGGCTGACCTGTAGTGCAGCGCTGGACATTCCTGTGACATTCAAATACTGTGCTTATATACAGTATCAGATTAAGTATCATGAAATACACCTCCGAAATGATCAAGGGCCGTGGTGCCGTATCCAATCCACAGGGGCGCTTCGAGACTCAACAGCTGGAAGCCTTTGATGACGGCTGGCCGCGCGATGACGATGAAGACCGCGAAGGTCGGCCCAGCACTATTGTTACGCACGAGCAGGCCAAAACCATTCTTACTCGAAACCGGTCACCAGACCTGCCCTTTCATGTATCGCTGAATCCTTATCGCGGCTGTGAACACGGCTGCATATACTGCTTTGCAAGGCCTACACACAGTTATCTGGAGTTGTCGCCCGGTCTGGATTTTGAAACACGCCTGTTCGCCAAAGTGAACGCGGCCGAGCTGCTGCGCCGTGAGCTGGCAGCGCCCGGCTGGCAAACCGAACCGATTGCGCTGGGCGTCAATACGGACGCCTACCAGCCCTGTGAGAAAAAGCTGGGCATAACCCGCCAGGTACTGGAGGTCCTGCACGAGTGCCGCCAGGCTGTTGGCATCATTACCAAGTCCGCGATGATAGAACGGGACATGGACCTGCTGGCCGACATGGCAAGCCAAAATCTGGTTGCCACCACCATCACAATTACAACACTGGATCACGACATTGCCAGAACTCTGGAACCACGCGCGGCTTCACCGACAAGACGCCTGGCCACTATTGAGCGTCTGGCCAGGGCAGGCATTCCGGTTGGCGTCAATGTGGCGCCTGTCATTCCATTCGTGACCGATCAGGATCTGGAGCGGATTATTCAGGCAGCAGCCGACGCCGGCGCCAGCAGCGCGGGATACATCATCCTGCGGCTGCCCTGGGAGCTGAATGAGCTGTTTCAACAATGGCTGCAGGCACACCTGCCCGACCGCGCTGAGCGCGTTATGAACCGTATTCGCGACATGCGCGGCGGCAAGGAGTATGACGCCACATTCGGCAGCCGTATGCGCGGCGAGGGCTTGTGGGCAGAGCTGATAGCAAAACGTTACGCCGCCATCATCGCCAAAACCCGTCTGTCCGAAAGACGCACTGCTGACTTTGGTCGCCTCGACTGCAGCCTGTTCAGACGCCCGACTTCAGTACCTGCGGCCAGACAAAGTGAGAACGCCGGTACCCCCACTCAATTTGATATGTTCTAATCTTCACCAGTCAATATTCACCGGCATGGAGTCGAACCGCAATGAAACTGATTTCCTGGAACGTCAACGGCATCCGCGCAGCAGTGAAGAAAGACTTCCTGCAGGCGGTGGCGGACATGCAGCCAGATGTACTGTGTATACAGGAAACCAAGGCACAGGACGAACAGGTGCTTGCAGCTATTTCCGAGCTTGATGGTTATCACGTTTACACAAGCTCGGCGGTCCGTCCCGGGTATTCAGGTACGGCCGTATTGAGTCGCAGCAAGCCCGAATCTGTCACACCTGGCACAGGACTTGAGGAGCACGATCAGGAAGGACGTGTAATTTGCGCCGAGTATCAGGACTTTTTCCTGGTCACGGTTTACACACCCAATTCTGGCAGCGAACTTAAACGCCTTGATTACAGGGAGAAATGGGATCGGGATTTTCGCGACTATGTGCTGTCGCTGGAAAAACACAAACCCGTCATTATCTGTGGCGATCTGAATGTGTGTCATAAACCCATAGACATCGCCCGGCCGGATGCGAACTACAACAAAAGCGCGGGTTATACCCAGCGTGAAATCGATGGTATGAACAGCCTGATCGACGCCGGCTTTATCGACAGCTTCCGTTATCTGCACCCCGACACCGTCAAGTACAGCTGGTGGAGCATGCGTGGTGGTGCACGCGCCAGAAACGTGGGCTGGCGTCTGGACTATTTTCTGGTTTCCAAAGCCATGCAACAACGTATCAAGAGCGCCGAGATACTGAATGAGGTGTACGGTTCTGATCACTGCCCAGTGGTACTGACACTGAGCTGATCAGTTACTGCCGCGCCTCTTTGATCACCAGCGTCACCGGCTCGGATCCGGGGTTGAGCAGTTCGTAAGCCTGCATCGGTGCCGCCCAGTCGCCAGCTGCATCAAGCTCATGAATCACCCCGTCCTGCCGTTTCACATGCAATGCGCCGGCCGGCGACACCTGCACCACAAAGGCTGGATTGGTGTGTGAAATTATTGTGTGCCGGGCGCCAGGTTCAAACGTAAGCCGCCAGGCGCGGAACCACGGATTTTCCAGTTCGATATCGGATGCCTCAAGACCTGTTGGCAGATCATCAGACGGCTCGCTCAGCCCGGGGCCGAAACTGGCCAACGCAATGATCCTGAACAGACCGGGACCGGCATTGGTAACACGGTGCGTGTAGGCTTCGTCCAGATATCGGGTGATGCTGGACAGACGGCCGTCCAGGTAACCCTGGCCATTGCTGATGAATGTGTAAAGAATCGGACCATCGTGGGTATGTGGCAGCGTGGTATCGCCCGGATTGATCTGGACATCAAGCAGCGTGAATCTCTCGCCCTTAAACACCGTTCGGTGCCGCGGCTCATCCAGAATATGGACAACTCGCAGGGGTTCACTGTGTCCTATAAAGTCCTCGGGATCACCTTCAGTCGGTATCGGCCCTGCGCTGGTCTGGGCACCAGACAGGCCCGAACTGACTCCGAGCAGAGTCAAAAGTACTACTGCAACCGCTTTATATTTCTTGTTATTCATCATTGCACCCGCCTGACGTGAACTTAAGCGTTTGATCAGGCTGACAGCTTTACACATTCGGTCTGTTACTGTCCAAAAAAAAACGGGCCAACATTCCCTGTCGGCCCGCTTGCTCGTTTCATCCCGCCAGTCTTACTGCAACAGGATCAGAACTCCAGCTGCACACCCAATCGTACCTGCCACAGTGATTGTGTCTCCTGCAGGTCGCTGACCGACAGATTGTTGAAGCGCTCGAACACGTATTGCCCCTGCGCATTCACTGACTGGGTCACAACGTCTGGCGAGAAGAACTGCGCATCATACTGATGTCCCCACTCGTCGTTGATCATGTTAAGGAAATTGTAGACCTTGACGTACAGTCGGGCCTTGGCGCCATCAAAGAAGGCTGGCAGCTCCTGATCCAGACGCAGATCCATGCGTGAGGTCCAGCGCGAGTACTGATCGTTCCGCGTCACAAAACCCTGCTCCAGGCCGTAAGCGGCAACAAAGTCCGAAAATGCCTGGACGTCGAAGTTTGGACCAGCAATTACGTTGGAGTCGTTTGGTCCTGGTACGTACAACAGGTGGCGACGGTTGCTGCTGTTGGAACCTTCCAGTCCTCGGCTGCTCATCACCCAGCTTTGTGGCTGGCCTTTGGCGCGGAACCACTGCGCGGTAACACGGGTTTCATAGCCAGCCAGGAACTCGCGACCGTAACTCACACGCGCTGTGAAACGGTGCGGCGATTCATAGTTCGATGTGCCAGAAACTGGATTGTTGACATCATACAGCGCCAGGTTGGAGAAGTTTGAACTCGCCACTGCCGAGGTCATCGGGCTTACGTCTTCTGCCTGGGTGTATGCATAGCCGAAGGTCCAGTCGAGGCCCCAGTCGTGAGTCTGCTTGGCCAGCAGTGACAGGGAATGGCTCTTCGGTGACTCACCTGAGTTGGTCAACATGAAGTTGCTCTGGCCACGAACGTTGCTGTAGATGGGCTGGCCGGCATCCGTAGTTCCGGTCACATCCTGTGCAACATCCACATAGTAGGCTGGATCATTTTGCACGGAGTACAGGTAATCACCTTCCAGAATCATGCCGGTAGGCAGCGTGTAAGTTGCACCCAGTGCAAATTTCCATTCTGAAGGCTGTTCGTAATCCGGATCGATCAGCACCAGGAAGCTGTTGGAGGCATTCGCTGCGGTTGTCGCGGCGACCTGATCCTTCAATGCCTGCGGCACATCGTAGCCGGGGCGCTGATTGCCACTCAACTGATAGTCAGTCAGGATTGACTGATTATTGTTGTTGCGGTCGCGAACCTGAACGTTGGAGATCCCATCGTTACTCCAGGCATTGGACAGCCACACGTTTGGATTACCGCCCGAGTAGAGGCCAAAACCACCTCGCATGGTCAGGTTATCCATGGCTTCCCAGGTAAAACCGATACGTGGCATCAACAGGTCAAGGCCATCGACATTGGCATCGTTGCGCAGACCACCATTGAGTGTAGTAAAGGCCTGGTTAAATGCAGGACGGTCGTCGCTGGTGAACCAGTCGTAGCGCAAACCACCAACCAGTGTCAGGGCGTATTCGTCAAGGCGCCACTCGTCCTGAATGTACAGAGTGTTCAGTACATTGCTGAAACTTGCGGCGGCATCGTCGGCGTTGTTGGTACCACCGCCACTACCGTAGTATATGTCTGTCGGGATACCCAGTTCGAAGTGATCGATGCCGGTAAGACCGCAGGCAGGATTGCTCTGTCGGCCTGTTGCTGTCAGCCCCGCACAGAAAGCCGGGTTATTGGCCGAAAGGTCTTCAAACCGGTATTCACCGCCGCGTGCATGCTGGACAAACTGATTGAAGATGGACAGGTCTTCACGCTCATAACCAGCGGTAATGACGTGATCCTGCCACAGGTACTCAGCCGTGAACTTCATGAAGTCCGACTCGGTGTTCAGGTTGTTGGCCTGTCGCGAATCGTCCGCACCCAGATAGACGGTGTTGCTACCCATGTAAATCTGAACTTCGGCAAAATCCTGCGGCCCCACCGTGACCTGAGAGTCGTCCATTGTATTGCGACTGACAAACAGATCGGTAGAGAGCTCGCTGGTCCACTGCGAAGCCAGTTTAAACGTCAGAGTCTCTGACTCGGCACCCTTGCGATAGAAGTGATTGGCAAACTCAAACTCGTTGCTGTCTGAGTCTGAGGCGCGATCTTCAATACCGTCATAGAAGTTGTAAATCACTGACGCATCGTGCTGCTCGCTGATGTTCCAGTCCAGCCTCAACATGTATTTCTCTTCGGTCTGCGCGCCATCAGCGGGCATGCCGCCAGCGTCGTAGTCGTAGATGCGCGACGCAATGTCAGAAATTCGATTAAAGTCTGTCTGACTCAGCCAGGGTCGCTCAACGCCATTGCCTGAACCGGAGAAACCCTGTGCGATAAACTCGGGCTCTTCGGTTTCTTCGTAGGCACCGTAGAAGAACAGGCGATCACGCATCAGGGGACCACCAAAACTGAAGCCTCGTTTTTCTTCTTCGTAATCCTGGCTTTCGTACTTCGTTTCGACACCGTCAACAGTCAGCGAGTCACCGCGCAGATCCTGGTTGTTGAACTCATAGAAAGCGGTACCCGTCCAGGTATTGCTTCCTGAGCGCGTCACCGCATTGATGTTACAGGCCGTGAAGCCACCATAGGTGACATCAAAAGGTGCCAGTTCGACGGCAACCTGAGCGATTCCTTCAAAGGGAAACGGCATACCTGTTGCGGTTGAGTAACCATTGTCATTCAAACCGAAACGGTCGTTCTGGCTGACACCGTCCAGACTGATGCTGTTGTAACGTGGGTGTTTTCCGACACAGTTAATTGCAGAGTTTGTGTCCAGATTCAGTCGCGGATCGTAGATGAACACATCCTTGATGTCACGATCGAAGGCGACTGATGTTTCCAGGTCAAATGTGGAGTAAGTGGCTGCAGGGCCAGAAGCCACATCCACAAAGTTGCCGGACCGACCCAGCACCAGCACTTCTTCTACCTGCGCCGCACCCAGATCAATACTGAGGTTGTAGATATCACCCAGGGAAATTGAGTTGACGACAACGGATCTGCCGCCATTTACCGTCACACGATACGGACCCCCCACCGACAGGTTGGTCGCATAGAAAGTTCCAGAGTCATTGGTTTGCAGCGTGCGCGTGGCGCCCGTGCGGGTGTCTTCAATAACTATCGTGGCGTTGGCTTGTGGAGCTCCATCGGTGCCGCTGATGCGACCGCGAATGGCTGATGTCATATCCTGCGCCCAGACTGGCGCTGACAGGCCGAGCCCGACCAACACTGATGTGACCAGCAGTTTTTTCTTTATCGTGAGTTTTGAAAAATACATATCCGTTCCCCTGCAGAAATTTGGCTACCGGGCAACGATAAGGCGCTTGCATGACAAGCAGGTGAACAAGCTGTGGCATTTGTGTGACGCTTTCGACACGACCGGGTCACCCTGCGATTGCACAGGACGCCCAGCTGTGTGCGCGGGAAGCCAGGACTACTGCCCGCGCAGCTTACCACCAGGAATGGATGCCATCATTCTGGCGATGTAGCGGGTTACCTGGGGTTCCAGTCCCTCCGTGTGTCCCTTGTCCAGACGCACGATATCAGCGACCACTCGATTGTCTTCACAATTCGGGAATACCAGGACCTCTGCTACACCTGGCCCGGGCATGCCGCCCCAGCCCGGACGCGTGGGTCGGCCGTTCTCCTCTGTGCGGGAATCGTAAACCTTGCCTGGCTGCGTATCGACGATGTCTGCAAGGCGCGTTTGTGGTCCACAGCTGTAGCGATCGGCCAGCGGTGAAGTATCCGGAATACCAGCTACTCCGGCGGTATCAAGCTCACCAGTAGTGTGGATGTGCGAGAAATCGCAGCCCTGAAGTTCATGGCGGCCGCCGACCCGTCCACCGGCAAGGCTGACAAAACCGTCGACTTTATCGCTAAAATAGTCAGAACAGACGATGCGATTGGAAGTCAAACCGCCCTGACTGTGCCCGGTCAGCCAGAAAGAGCGAACATTGGACTCACCGATTGCATCAATCAGCAGGCTCGACACGTCCTGCAGGTACTGATCATCGGCCTCCTCGCGCCAGACACGAATCGGTTCCGCCGTCAGAGCGGTAGGTGTGGCAACCACCATGCGATAGTCCTGCGCGTAATCGGTGATCGGAAAATAGAGACGCTGCCATTGTTCGTATGAGCCTGCCCCGTGCAGATTCAGCACCAGTACAACCGGCTCGGATGGCCCCAGGTCACAGGGATATTCAAGGTGGAACTGTCGACCACTGTTGGGTTCCGTGGCGTTAGCCGGGCTGGAAATATCGCCGCCAAATGCCCCACAGCTGGCACCAGCGAGTTGAGCACCATTAGCCAGCTGGTTGCGTTGCTCCGGCATGGAAGTCTGACACGCTGAAATGGTAGCGGCAGCGGTCAACAGCATCAGTGCCGACCAACGCCTGGGCACATCAATTAACTTCGAGTGACGGATTCTATCCACTTTTGTTAGCTTTTTCATGGGAATACCCCTCCTCTGGGACCAGTATTCGCTATACTGGTCCGGAATTCCAGTGACAGGCGCTGCAAGCGAATGAGCAGACTCAATTATCATCACCTGTATTATTTCTGGCAGGTGGCAAAAAACGGCAACCTGAGCCGCACAGCAGATCAGTTGCATGTCGCACAGTCTGCACTTTCCTCACAGATTCGCCAATTGGAAGATTCGCTTAAGGTGCAGCTGTTCGACAGAACAGGTCGCCAACTTCAATTGACTGAAAGTGGCCATCAGGCGCTGCGGATCGCCGAAGAAATTTTTACGCGTGGCAATGAGCTGGAAAAATTGTTGCTGGAAGGTCATCAGCCTGAAGATGCCATTGTTCGAATCGGTACACTGGCCACCATGTCGCGAAACTTCATCGAGGCATTCATCGGCCCCTTGATCGACAGTGAGCATGATCGCTACAGCCTGACCTCAATGAGTCAGACCGGACTGCTTAACGCGCTGGCCAATCACCAGATTGACCTGGCACTGACCAACGCCGAAGTACAGGGCAGCGGCCGGCAGATCTGGCACTGCCAATTGCTGGACAGTCAGCCTGTGTCAGTGATCGGACCACCCGACCAGCAGTTGCCAGACCGTCTTGGGCCTGAGTACATAGGACGCCGATGGGTACTGCCGCCTACCTCCAGTACCATCCGCACTGCGTTCGATGCACTGGCCGCACAACACCAACTGGAACCTGAGGTTCAGGCCGAAGCCGATGACATGCCCATGCTGCGACTGCTCGCTCGCGACAGCGGCGCTCTGGCAGTCATTCCTCATGTTGTGGTCAGGGACGAGCTAGCATCCGGACTGCTGTGTCAGTACCTGACCCTGCCGAATGTGTTCGAAAACTTTTATGCCGTCAGTATCCAGCGCCAGCTCGTGCACCCGCGCGTGCGTTCACTGCTGGCGCGCTACACCTGATCTTTGTTCTTAAATACAGAACATTAAGTGCTTTTATATCTATTTTACTAAACGAACTCTATCTCTCAGAATAGCGCCACATTCACAACTGAGAGACTTCAGCTATGCCCTGGCCATCCTGGACCGCCACTTCCGGATTCGAATCTGCGTTGACTGACGCCTGGTTCAGCAACTACTGGATTCACATCTCTCCGCTATCAACGACCATTCTTGCGCTGATTGGTCTGCTCGGACTGGTCGTGCTCCGCTATGCTCACGACAACATGCGGGGCGAAGCTTCGGCTCGCCGGTTCATGCGGGCCATGGTTCTGACTATGGCAGCCGTTGTCGTCACAGTAGCAAGCAACAACCTGATCCTGTTTGCCCTGGGCTGGATCTGCGTCAGCCTGAGCCTGCATCAGCTGTTGCTGTTCTACCCTGATCGATCGCGAGCAGTGCTGGCCGCACACAAAAAATTTCTGTTTGCCCGGATGGCCGAGGCACTGCTTATCGTGGCATTTCTGCTGCTCTGGCTGCAGCATCAAACGCTTAATATCCAGTCGATAATCCTACATTACCAAACCGTGGACACGCTCACACTGCAGGACCAGAGCGTCGCGGTATTGCTAGCGCTGGTTGCGCTCATCAAATGCGCACAGATGCCTCTGCATGGCTGGCTGATTCAGGTCGTCGAGTCACCAACGCCTGTCTCAGCCCTGCTGCATGCGGGCATCGTCAACCTGGGTGGTTTCCTGCTGCTGCTGTTTGCGCCTCTGATCAGTCTTGCCGATGCGGCGCGGTGGTTACTGCTGATTGTCGCTGGCCTCAGTTGTGTGCTGGCTGCTCTGGTTATGATGACCCGAATCAGTATCAAGGTCAGATTGGCCTGGTCCACTGTAGCGCAAATGGGACTGATGCTGGTTGAGTGCGCGTTGGGTCTGTATCACCTGGCACTGCTTCATCTGGTCGCGCACTCCTTCTACAAAGCGCACGCGTTTCTGGCTTCGGGAACCGCCGTCGCCAGCTATCTGTCCGGCCAGGCAGCGGGTTACAGACTGCCGCGTCTGCAGCACTGGGTGATGGCCATGGCCATCACTGTCGCGGCCGCGCTGGCCGTCAGCCCATGGCTGTCACCGATGTCGCTGATCAGTCCCTGGATATTGATTGGTATCGCCTGTGCCACTGTGCTGGCATGGCACTTCAGTTACGGGCGGGCTGGGTGTACCGCGCGCGGCTTGCTGCTGGCCGCCGCCGCGCCGCTGCTTTACATCGCCCTGACAACCATCGCGGCTCACATTGCTTATCCAGACGGCGAGTCACCATACCCTCTGGCATCAGTGTCCGCAGATCTCTGGATCAGTACCCTGTTCATCAGCCAGTTCGGACTGTTCCTGTTCGTGTACTACGCTTCACATCAGCCACTTGCCAGACGTCTGTTTGTGATCATGAACGCCGGGTTCTATCTGGATGAGTGGGCCAGCCGCGTCACGCTGTGGCTTTATCCGCTAAGACACAAACCAAACCTTCGCAAGCACCTGCAATCGAGGTCTGCCACAGCCATAGAAACCCAATTGGGAGGTTCAGTATGAAAACTGTTGTGCCCGACTACCCACAGTCAGTTCGAGTTGCCTGCCAGCGTATAGCACCCGTCTGGCCTCTGGATCAGTCCATCGCAGTCAACCCCTGGTGGGAGCTGCGCGACCAGCCCATTGAAGATGTTGCCGCCGAACTTCAGGCGCTGGGCCAGGTGAACTGCCTGATGCGCCGGGAGTACTACAGGCAGCAATGGCAGGCTGTCATCAAACCAGAGCACCTTCAAGCCGCCATTGAGGAAAGAAATGAGCCGTGGTCCGAGGAGCAGCTTGTCGAGTTTCTGTCGCAACCAGAGCAAGTGCTCCCGCACTGGCACAATTACAGTGAACTACTGGATGCCCTGCCAGACAGACGCAGAAAGATTTCCTGGCATGATGAAATCGTGCAGCAGATCAGTCAGTTCTGTGGCCTGTATTTCCAGTATCAACATTATTTTACTGAGCATCAGGACTCGACGGTTGCGCTATACCGTAACTGGCTTGAAATTACCCGAGGTGATGTGGGCATCGAAGTATTGACGGCCGCGCATGGTCTGCACCGTCAATTCGAACAGCTGCCAGACGATCCTGCCCTGCTTTGTCATGAGTTTATGGAGGCACTGGGCTGCCCGGAGAATTTTGCAGACTACGCGTTTGCCTTGCTGCTTGATATCCACGGGTGGGCATCATGGGGCGCGTATCAACAGTGGCAGGAGGCATTCAAAAGCGTCAACAATGACTGGGTTGCTCAGCTACTGGCAATCCGTATGGCCTGGGAACTGGCATTGTGGCGACACAACGAACAACAGGCGGCATCAACCGGTGATCGCACACAACAGCGATTCTTTGACCAGTTTTCACAAATGGCATCCATAAGAGCACATCATCAAAACCAGCAATCAATGTTGTGGGTGTGGCAACGTGCGCTTGAACTTTCCTATCAATTGCCGCTGCAGAACATGCTGAGCAACAGCACAGTCGTGCCGCGAGAATCCCGTCCACTGCTACAGGCCGCTTTCTGTATCGATGTCCGATCCGAGCCCATGCGCCGGGCACTTGAAGCACAACACCCCGACATCGAGACACTCGGTTTCGCGGGCTTCTTCGGATTGCCACTGTCATATCGACAATCAGGACACAGCTACCAGCGCCCGCAATTACCGGGACTTCTGGCGCCCGCCATCGAAGCCGTACAGACAGGCAGACCATCCAGGCGTCTGACTCTTAAGAACAGGCACGCTCATGCGCAGGCAGAAAGCTTTGCTACGCCGTCCGCCAGTTTTGGCATGGTGGAAATGCTTGGCGCGGTCAAATCGCTGTCATTGCTGGGCAGCAGCCTGATGCCAGATTCACCGAAGCACCCTGTCAATGACATGTGCGATATGCGGCCGTTCGTGCTCAGCAAGCAGGGTCGAGAGCTTAGCATTGCGGAACTCACAGATCTGGCGGCGACAGTACTGCGCCACATGGGCCTGACAGAAAAGTTCGCGCCAGTTGTATTACTTCTGGGTCATGGCAGCGAAACCAGTAACAATCCCCAGGCAGCCAGCCTGGATTGCGGTGCCTGTGGCGGACAGACTGGAGAGGTCAATGTAAAAGTACTGGCCCAGCTGCTGAATGACCCGGCCATCAGACGAGGGCTGGCCGCAACAGGCCTGCTTATCCCCGCAGATACGCGGTTCGTAGCTGGCCTGCATAACACCACTACTGACAATATCCACTGTTACGGCGATGCACTCAACACAAACAGCGATATCACATCGCTTCTGACGAAGGCGACAGCCAGTGCCCAACATCAGCGTGCTGCTACCTTACCGGGCATCAAAGATGTAAAAAATCTGGCCAGTGAACTGACCAGACGCAGTCGCAACTGGTCGGAGATCCAGCCTGAATGGGGTTTGGCAAATAATGCCGCATTCATCGTTGCACCACGAGCAGCAACGCGTCACCTCAACCTTCAGGGCCGTACATTCTTACATGACTACGACTGGCACAAGGATGATGAGTACAAAACGCTTGAGCTGATCATGTCGGGGCCAATGATTGTCACTAACTGGATCAATCTGCAGTATTACGCCTCCACAGTGGATAACAGACTTTATGGCAGCGGCAACAAGCTGCTTCACAATGTGGTCGGAGAACATATTGGTGTCTTCGAGGGAAATGGCGGTGACCTGCGTATTGGCCTGGCGAGGCAGTCGCTGCACGACGGTGAGAAATGGCGTCATCAGCCGGTTCGCCTGGCGGTTTACATCGCAGCCCCTGCGACAATCATTGCGGAGATCGCAAGCCGTCACACGGCCATTGAGCAGCTTGTGCGTAATGGCTGGATGTCGCTTTACGCCTGGGATATCGGCAGCGGACAGATTGTGCCGGCGCTTGACATCAGCTCATCGCCACAACCTGACTGCCTGCCTACCAGCGGGGCCGCCATAGGTGTATGATTCTGGTTAACACGCGGATATCGTCGTACCGCCTGGCGACAATTAAACCAACAATGGCCATAGCATTCAGTAACGACGACCTCGATGCACCAGAATCAACCAATTACAAAGCGCCCCTGCAGGCAGCCCGCAGTCTGGTTAGCCGGCTTTGTCCTGTCTCTTTGCTTCGTCTGCGCCGGCGTTCAGGCTCAGACAACCGTAAGAAGTGACACAGAGCGCCTGTTGCTTGGGCAGCAGGCGCTGACCTCACATCTGTCAGAAGAATTTCTCGATCGGTGGCTGCAAGCGCCAGCCGACACATTCGCAGAACTGTTGAGCCAATTCCCTTCGGACATTGCTCTCCAATCAATTGCAGACTCAAATGTCGCAGCGCAGGACTGGTCCTTCAACTCCAGTGACAAACTGCTTCTGGATGCCCCCAGCCGACTAAACTGGATTGTTGTTGACCTGATCTATCGGGGCACTCAAGCCGAGCAGTTCATGCTGGATATGACCGGTATGGATGGCGTTGGCTGGGTCTACGTCAACCACATTGGCGAAACCATCAGCCACTGGGACGACTTCTCGGCTCCCCAGGGTGGCAGACCCGTTTTTGATACCAAGGCCGTGATGCCTCTCAATCTGGTTCCGAACCACCCGTATCGACTGCATATCGTTGCCATGACAGTCACAGAGGCAAAATACGCGACCTTCACTCTCTGGGATGACGATGGATTCCGGGCAGTGCGATTGCAGCAAACACTTTTGGATGGTGCCTATTTCGGTCTTGTGATTGCGCTCATTCTGTACAATCTGTTGTTGTACATCGCACTGCGTCGCAACATGCACCTGTATTTCTGCCTGTTCATTTTTGCCAGTGCGGGCATGATCTATATCGGCTCGGGTCTGTCACTGATTGTAGGCCTTCAAAACCCATTCCCGCTATCTCTTCCGCTGGCGTATCTGTTCCAGGGGCTTATCGGAATCACAGCGGCGATTTTCAGTATGTCCCTGCTCAATATAAGCGATCGCCACAGCCGCCTGTATCGTATGTGGATTGCCGTGCTGGCAATCAACATCTGTGTAACGCCACTTATCATGTATCTGGCGCGTGATGGCGGTTATTCGACTGATGGTATTGGTATCACATTCAGTATTCTGACGGGTGTCTGGTTGATCAGTCAGCTGGTTTACATTTATACACTGTCCACACACTGGCGCCAGTCCCTGCTGGTGAGATTCTGGTTTACGGCAGTGACGATCCACACCTGGGCGATGGCTGCCTGGCCAATGCTGATGAACAGCTCGCTGGACCTGCGCATCGCACCTTACCACCTGGCGCAGCTCGCCACACTGCTGGACACTATTGTTTTGTCAGCGCTGATCGCGTACACCATGCGCAGTGAACAACATTCTCGCATCAAGGCACAACAAAAGGCGGTAGAAAGCTTGCGCCTGTCTCATGATCTTGAACATGCCAAGTCCAATTTTGTCTCTGCTGTGGGCCATGACCTGCGTGGCCCAATCCAGGCGATCAGTCATTACACCGAAGCCTTCCGACTGAAACAACCCAATCACCATGATCGTGATCTCGACGCTATCGATCAGAACGTGAAAAACGTCTCAGAGCTGATTGACAACATGATCAGGCTTTCCCGTGTCGAGCGCCAGGCAAGCAACCCGGTGCTCGAAGCTGTCAGGCTGGAACAATTACTGATGGAACTGAAGTCAGAATTCAGCCCCAGAGCTGCAAGCAAGAAACTGTCGCTTATCATGGAAAATACAGCAGCGGTTGTATTCACTGACCGCATCAGCCTGAGTCAGATTTTGCGCAACCTCCTGGACAACGCCCTGAAGTACTCTGAGCGTGGGGAAATACGCGTGTCCGCGCGTCAGAGAGGCTCAAAGGTTATTTTGTCGGTCAGAGATTCCGGGGTTGGCATCCCTGAGGACCGACTACCGCATATTTTTACAGCCTTTTACCAGGGGCAGTCGGGCAAAGGCATAGGACTGGGCCTGTCGATAGTGAAGCGACTTGCGAACCTGCTGGATATCAGTATTGATGTGGCATCCACCGTCGGGTATGGCACCCGTTTTACCTTGACACTGGAGTCAGCGACCTCAGATCAGCACCAGTCAGAATTGGCCGCACACAAAAAAGAAAACCTCCCGCACAAACAGCTGATAACCTCACTCGAGGGTATATCCGTGCTGGTGATCGATTACCGAGGCGCCCTCGCACCATTGCATCAGTATCTGACCAGCTGGGGCGCCAGCGTGACCCACATTTCTGACAACAATGACCTGTCAACGATAAATGGCGCTACCAAAGGAGCCAGTATCTGCGTGATTGATAGTGTTGCGTACCTGAGCGGTCAAGCCTGGATGAACGTGCTGGAAAACACATCAGTGATAGTTGTCACGGCAGCGGATGAAACCCTTCCTGCCAGCCGGTTGAGATCCGCCAGCCACCTTGTCATAGACGCGAAAATTTCACCCATGCAGTTCCGTTCGCTGATCCATCGCAAGCTGCATATGAGGGCATCAGCCTGATACTGAATTCTCGCGCTGGCGCTCCTTGATCGCGCGCAGGCAGCTGATCCGGTTACTGACATTAAAATTCTTGAACATGTGATTCACATGTGTTTTAACGGTCGCTTTGCTGATACATAGATGGTCTGCAATCTCCTGGTTGCTCAGACCTTTCTCCATTAGTCCGGCGATCTCCAGCTGCCGTCGTGTCAGGCCGCCCATGAGTAACGAGTCGGCAGCTGCGTCAGTAGCAGTGTCAATCGCGTCGACCATCAAGTGCCTGGGGAGATGAATCTGTCCCTGTCGACACTCTT
This sequence comes from Pseudohongiella sp. SYSU M77423, assembly GCF_029911965.1. Lineage (NCBI taxonomy): Bacteria > Pseudomonadati > Pseudomonadota > Gammaproteobacteria > Pseudomonadales > Pseudohongiellaceae > Pseudohongiella > Pseudohongiella sp. SYSU M77423. The sequence continues at coordinate 715,850 of NZ_JARYTH010000001.1, forward strand.
CTATGGCATCCAGTATCTGATAAACGCTATAGGACTTGGGAAGGTAGGCTATGGCGCCCAGCTCGATCACATGCTGGATAACTGCAGGATCCTCAACCGAGGACAACACCATGACGGGCGTAGAATTGTGGCTTTGCTGAAGGTAGCGCAGCAATTCAATGCCACCCATGCCAGGCATCATCAGGTCAATAATGAGCAAGTCATAGTCATTGCTGGCCATTAATGCGTCAGGTATCCATTCTGCGCTGGCATCAAATTCCACCTGATACTCATTGCTCGCAGCGAGTATGGCAGACTTCAGCCCCTCACAAAAAGACACATGATCATCAATCAGCAGAATCTTCAATTTTCAGTCTCGAACCTTATTTAAGCCTGCCCCAATCTTACCAGAATGTTTGCTAACAGACTGACAGCTCTACTTTTTGTTACAGAGATTCAACCTTTGGGTTGATGGTCAACCCAGTAATATCGGCCTAAGATTGAAAATGTGTAATTCCCCGTCAGCCAAGGAGAAAAAAATGAGTAAAAACAAAGGCAACGCTGAACAGACTGCCGAAACCAGCGATAACAGCAGCAAAGGCAACTCCAAGAATACAGGCGGGGGCACCGAACAATCCTTCAGAAACACGCCCCAGGCAAAGGACGATTTGTTCGGAACCGGGTCCGGACGGATTGATTATCAGGACTCAGTTTATTATCTGGATGTGATGAACAATGACCTGGCCGGCAATGCCAAGTGGCTCTGGTCAGTTGACGACGGCGTCAATGACAGCGGCGCCATGGAAGGATATGAAGCCGGCGATCTGTTGACGCAAGACGACGCTGGCGTCGCAGGGCTGACTGAAAACACCAGTCAGTTTGGAGCCAACATCTGGATTACTACTGACGGTAAAATCGCCTACGATGCCGGCAGCATCACTGGCCAGCCCTCCGCGGATCTGACCGAACTGGCACTGGGCGACACGCTGACCGATAGTTTCATTTACGCTATCCGCATGTCCAATGGCACGCTAAGTTGGGCCCAGGCATCAGTGACAGTGACCGGTGTCAATGACACCCCAACCGTTGAAGCTGTAGCTATCTCAGCAATTGAAGACGGATCGGCTGTTTCCGGCACTTTCCAGGGCGACGACGTCGATTCGGACAATGACATCAATGACCTGACATACACCATTGTTGGCGGGCCAAATGCCGGCACGCTGACCAATAATGGCGACGGCACCTTTACATTCAACCCAGGCAGCGATTTCCAGAGTCTTGCCCAGGGTCAGCCTACTACCATCACCCTGAGTTATACCGCAACCGACCGCCATGGCGCAGTCTCTGATCCGGCATCACTGTCTATCACCGTGACCGGCGTCAATGATGCGCCGACGCTCGGCGCCGGCGCGGGTGCAGCCAATGAAGACGGCAACGTCGTAAGTATCGACCTTGCGCCGCTGGGCGATGACGTCGACAGCGACGACAGCGGCAGCAGCCTGACCTATTCGGTTACCGGCCAGCCAGCCGAAGGCAGCGCCAGCATCAGCGGCACCAGCCTTACATTTTCCCCTGATGATGATTTCCAGAACCTGGCCGAAGGCGAGACTCGCGACGTCATCGTTGAAGTAACCGCAACCGACACACATGGCGCCAGCGCCGTCAACAATGTCACCATCACCGTCACCGGCAAAAACGATGCTCCAACTGTTGAGGCAGTTTCAGTGGCAGCCGTTGAAGACGGTAACACGGTCACTGGCGCATTCGTTGGTGACGACGTCGATAGTGACGACAGCGGCAGCACCTTGCAGTACAACATTATCGGCGGTCCATCTGCCGGATCGCTGACCAACAATGGGGATGGCACGTTCACATTTGATCCGGGCAGCGACTTCCAGGGCCTGGCCAAAGATGAACTCACCACCATTTCGCTGACCTATACCGCCACCGACAATAAAGGCGCAGTATCCGCGCCGGCAACATTGACGATTGATGTGACCGGCACCAATGATGATCCGACGCTGGCAGCCGGCACCGGCACAGCTACCGAAGACGGCAGCGCGATCGCCGTTGATCTGTCCGCGCTGGGTGATGATGTCGACAGCGATAATGATGGCAGCAATCTCAGCTACAGCATCAGCGGGGCTCCGTCAGAAGGCAGCGCCAGTATCACTGGTACCAGCCTGAGCTTTGCACCTGGCAGCGACTTCCAGGATCTGAACGAGGGTGAAACGCGTCAGGTTGTCATTGGTGTAACAGCTACTGATGCCCACGGTGCCAGCGCCAGCAACGATGTCACTATCACCGTCACCGGCACTAATGATGCGCCGACGCTTGCGGCAGCTACACTTGCTGCGCAGGAAGATGGCATTACCGCTTCGCTGGACCTGACCACACTGGGTGATGACGTAGATAGCGAAGACACTGGCAGCTCCCTTACCTACAGCCTGCTCAGCACAGCGCCCGGCGGCTCGGCTTCCATCGACGCAAACGGCGTACTGAGCTTTGACCCCGGTACAGACTTCCAGAATCTCGCCAAAGATCAGGCTACCAGCTTCGATTTGCAGGTACAGGCAACCGATTCCCGGGGTGCCAGCACAAGCAACACCGTCACTGTAACAGTCACGGGCGAGAATGATGCGCCTACGCTGGCAGCCTCAGCTATCGCCGCTACAGAAGATGGCTCTGCTGTTACGCTGGACCTGGCCGCACTCGGCAATGATATCGATAGTGATGACAACGGCAGCACGCTGGACTACGTGGTTCTCAATACGCCTGCCGGTGGCAGTACTGAAGTTAATGGCTCGGTACTCAGCTTTAACCCGGACGGTGACTTCCAGTCTCTTGCGCAGGGTGAAACCACCACTGTTGATCTTCAGGTTCAGGCCACGGACAAACACGGGGCCAGCGCTACCAATACCGTCACCGTGACTGTCACTGGTGTTAATGACGCACCGGAGATAACCGGCGGCGACAGCAGTGCAACGGTTACCATGAACCCGATTCAGGCGCCATTCAAGGTTGAGCAATGGGTCGGTTACAACTCCGACAAACTGTCGAATCTGCAGACCTACGCAGCCAATAATTCACCGGACTACACTGTATACACCAGTGTCGTAGACTACACGGATGACCCAGGTGGTTTTGCCGGAGAGATACCCGGCAGCACCCCGTGGCCAGCGGCGCAGGCCACGGGTGAAAGCACAACGGGTGGTATCAACAACAATTTCTTCGCCAGATTAACGACGCAGATCCTGATCACAGAGGCCGACACATACACCTTCCGCACGTTCAACGATGATGGTGTGTTTTTGTCAGTTAACAATGACTACATCATCAGCAATTCAGGTTACTTCGCGGAAACAGCCTTCGAAGGCACCAAGTATCTTGAGCCCGGCATCTATCCGCTTGAACTGTATTTCTATGAGGGTGGTGGCGAAGCATCATTGGAATTGAGCTACAAAAACTCCACTGGTATCTATCAGCATGTTGGTAACAGCACGCTGAAGGCCAATGGCACGCTTAATTTTGAAGACGTCGACCTCACTGACGTTCACAGCGTTGGCACCACTGCTGCCAACAGCGGCACGGTCGGTACTCTGACGGCGTCAGTGACAACTGATACAACCGGCAATGGTACTGGTGGCAACATCGCCTGGACCTATGAGCTCAGTGGAGAAGAACAGGAGAGCCTCAAATCGCTTGCCGAGGGTGAAACGGCGGAGCAGGAATTTGTAGTGACTGTCAGCGATGGCAAGGGTGGCACGGACACCCAGACCGTGAGCATCACAATTGAAGGCGCCAATGATGTTGCCGAGCTGGGTAACGCAGTGGTCGACCTGACCGAGACAGATTCTCAGCTCACTGCGTCTGGCACCTTGTCGATAACTGATGTCGATAATGGCGAGGCATTCTTCAATGCCCAAACAAATACTGCTGGCACCTATGGCAGTTTCAGTATCGATGCCAATGGTAACTGGAGCTTTGCCTCCGATGGTGCACTAAACGACCTGGAAGAAGGCGAGCTGGTCACTGATATCTTTACTGTAAGCAGTGTTGACGGTACAACCAGCACCGTGACCGTCAACATCACCGGCACCCCTGATGGCCCAACCGCTGAAGACGACAGCAATGCGCTTACTGCCAGTGCAGCAACAACCAATACTGACAACACGGTTTACTGGGTTGACTGGACCAGCGCGACGCTTGTCTCTCAGGTCGGTGGTAGAAACCCCACTTATCTGGTGCAGGGAACCATCACACTAAGTGACCGGACTATTGGTGTCACGTATCAAGGTCAGGCTGCCGAGCCCTGGGGTTCTGTGCCAGGTGTCCAGTTTAACGATGCCGGCAGTGAAGACTATTATGTCACCAAGAACGGGGGCGTGATTACCAGCACCGAAGGCGTCGGAGTATACACTTCTGCTGAGGTTGCTAACGGACCTACCAACAACGACATAATCCGACTGAATCATGCGGACTCTCCTCGCACGCTGACATTCTCCGAACCGGTTGAAAACCTGTTCTTTGCCATCGTCAGCATGAACAGAAATGGATATATCTTCGACCAGGACTTCGAAGTAGTCTCCAGTGCCGACAGCAGCTCAGACTCTGGTTATTTCGGATGGACCGATGCCTGGGTCAAAACCAACCCGGAGCCAGGTCGTTACGGCATCAGCACCGACTCGACTGTCACCGGAGTATACGGTCAAACAGAGTTCCATGGTGTGCTGGCCATCAACAACGCACTGGACTCCCTGACCTGGGAAAGCCAGGCCGATGAAAATTGGAACGCGTTCACCATCGGCACCTATGGTGTTGCCCAATCTGCGACGGTTTCCGGAAATGTACTGAGCAATGATGACCTTGGCACCGCAGCGACATTCGAAGTCAGCAATGTTAACGGCAGCGCCATTGTGGGCAACTCGATTACTTTGACGCTGGCGTCTGGCGCCATTCTCAAAGTGGATCGGGATGGCAGCTATTTTTACGATGATCAGGGTCAGTTCACTACCCTGCCTGAAGGTGACACTTATACTGAGGTGATTGAATATACCGTCACCGACAACCTGGGTAATTCAGATACGGCAACGCTGAGCATTACGGTTACTGGGGCAGAAAACCCGTCGGCTCCTACCATTGCACCACTGAGCGTTACAGTGAGTGAGAAAAAGATTGACGGGGAGATTTCAAGCATTCTTTTCGTCGATGACTCCAACGGCAGAAGCTGGAAGTCTTTGTGGTTTTCTGCTCTCGACGCTAATGGATATGACTACGACCAGACTACGATCGGGGTCAATAACAACCCCTCTCAAGACTTGAATAATTATGATCTTGTTATCTGGTCTGTCGGGGACAGAGCGTACACCAACCTTACCAGCCAGAATGTGAGTACGTTGACCAGCTACCTGCAACAGGGTGGCAAGCTTCTGTACGCGGGCGGGCACAGTGTCTATAGCGAGCCCAATATTTCAAGCTTCGCCAGTCAGTACCTGGGTATTTCCAACTATCAAAGTAATATGCCAACGATCAGTTCCAACTTGAACTCCGCTGTGGGGCCTGATGGCAGTTACACTTTGAACTCATATCCGGGTGGCACATACGGCGGGACGATGTTGTCGGCATTCAATGCCATTGGGTCAACAACGTCGATGTTGATGGAGATTCCAAACTGGGGCGCCTATAACTCAAGCAACGACATTGCCGTGGTCAATGACCCGGGTACGTTTGTGGCCGCCACATGGGGCTTCGATTTGGCGCAGTTGGGCGCGCAGCACCGTGACGACTTCCTGGGCTATACGCTTGATCAAATGGGTGGCGCCACATTCCGCTTCGATCTACTGTCTGGCGCAAGCGATCCCGACGGCGGCATTCTGAGCGTGAGTGACCTGATACAGGTCGGTGGCCCTGCCGTTAATGCCAATGTGGACAGCAACGGCATCCTGTCTTTTGACAAGGGCAGTGTCGACTTCCTGGATGAGGGCGAAACTGTTGATCTGACGTACCAGTACGATGTGGATGGTGCCAGCGCCAGTACAACCAATACTGTCACCATCACCGTTATAGGTGTAGCCGAAGACGTCGGTTAAGTCAGCCAGGCATTATTCTGTAACACTAAAGACCCCGCCTAGGCGGGGTCATTGTTTCCAGCACTGTACTAAAACGAAGACCCGCATGCTGCTGCAGCCGCTCGATCAATCTGGATCCCATCGCAGAGGCTGGCGTCCAGAAACCACCCGCCACCTCGCTACGGTCTATGTCCTGTGACAGGCAAATAGCGGCCTGTCCCAGCATACGCGCTGTGGCGCCGTAGCCGGGATCACGCTCACCATAAAGATTAGTGCGAACGGTTTCACCGCTGCGAGTGTGGCCCACAAACACCAGATCGAAGAAACCGGTACGTTGCATCTCCGGGCTGGGCCCTTCACCCGGTTTTGGCAGGAAGCGGCTCATCAGCCAGCGGGTTGGTGCCAGAGCAAAACCCAGCATCATCAATGACTGGCCACGCGCCGTGCGTCTGGCCCGCGCTTTGCCTTTGCTGTCGTCCCCCGTCATGACGGCTTCATCATAAAGAAAGTCCATTCCCCATGGATGACCCAGCAGCGCATGTGAGCGATGTACAACGCGGGTATTGATGCCCTCCATGACAAAAGGCGCAATCCAGCTCTCGATTTCTTCCTCACGGACAGCGGTGATCCTGTTTTGCATGACCGTTGGCTTACGGTCAGGCGGGCAGATTGAATAGGGATCCTGCAGCTCCCGGCGCAGTGCCGGATCTGCGGCAGCCTCTTTAGCGACATTCATCATGCTGGCAACGGTTCCGCCAGAGAACCCACCCTTGAACTTTCTGACGCGCATTTTGATGTGCTGGCACGGCTCGCCGAATTGTTGTTGCGACTGTTGCTGGGTATACAGCACACCAAGATCGGAAGGGATGGAGTCAAAACCACAGCAATGCACGATTCGTGCACCGCTCTTTTTGGCTGCCTCTTCGTGGCGCTCAATCATGCGCCGTATCCACTGCGTTTCGCCGGTCAGATCGCAGTAATCGGTACCCGTCTCTGCGCAGACTTTGACCAGCGGCTCACCATAGAGTGCATAGGGGCCAACCGTGGAAATAATCACACTCGCCTGATCACACAGCACTCGAAGACTAGTCTCATCATTGGCATCGGCGATGAGGAAATCTGGCGTATGAGGACCGTCCAGTGATTTTTGCAGTGCCTTTAAACGTTCTTCCGAGCGCGCCGCCATCAGCCACTTAAGCGAACCATCGTGGTTGAGTGCATGAAGATAGCGACAGAGAATCTGCCCGACAAAACTTGTCGCGCCAAACACGATCAGTGATTTTTGCATATCGGGCCTCATGATGAGCGGGTTAATCGAAGTTCGATTTTATTTAGCTTTCTAAGGATCACGCGGTGTTGCAAGGGAGAGTAGAACCAGGGTTTTGGCAATGAGCTGTCTGTCAACGTTAGACAGCTTTCGGCCAGAGGGATATCTTTAGCGGGTCTTTCACAGAACTGTCTGGCTGAAGCTTCGTCCATTATTTCGAAGGGGTAAAATCCACAATTGCCTTTGCGCTCTGCGACTCGCATCGCCCAGGTACGCTTGCGGCCTCGCCAGGCAGGGACGCCAGGCAGCCAGGCTACAAATGGATTTTTCATGTATACCATTTGGGACAAGTTCTTTCGGGCCTGTTGTTCATTATCGGCCTCGTTGCTCGAAAAATGCCAGTTTGCTCGCAGAAGCACATCCTTGCGCGTCAGAAATACATCAGAGTAATGCGCACCCGCACTGCGATTCAGCCGATTAATGTGATATCCGTTCAGTTTTGGAACAAAAGTAATTTTTTCTTTAAGTCGTTTTATAAACCCAGGGTGTAGCAGACCATTAAATTTATTTTCTTCGTATAGCGCATGCCACTGCGGCACTTCATCTGTAAGAAGTGGTCGCACGACCTGCATATCATCCTGAATTGTGCAGATCAGGGGGTTTCCGGAAACAGATTCGATCGCCGATTGCATATTTTTATACAATCCGCCATGCAGTTTTCCCTCACCTGATTCGTATTTCGCCTGTTGCCTGATATCGCAGTTCTTTGCCAGATCATCCAATATCGAGAGAGTGAAAGCATCATCACTGTTGTCATCCCAGATGATAACGTTGCAATTGGGTACACAGCGAAGAATGCTGTCCACGCAATTTTTCAGGAAGTCGCCCCGATTGAATGAAAAAACCAGAAACTGCAGTGGTATGGATTTAGTATCAATCATACTTTCAAGATTATTTTTACTGTAATCGCAGCTGCTGTCTTTCCGCCTCCACACGACTCAGGAACTCTGCGCGCCGTTCAGCAATAAACTCAGCCCAGGGTTGTTGATTAAGCAGTGGATGTGGACGCACCTGAACACGCATCGCATGTTCTATGCCTTCGAAAGGTTGCTCCGGGTGACCTGTCAGATAGATATCCAGATCCAGTTGCGCCATATTGTCGAAGCCTGCCAGTGAGTCTTCCACCAGGGTCGGAAAGCGCGGGTTATTGACAAGCTGAACACCTGCGTTCGGACCATTGCAGCCAAAGTAACCAACGGTGTAGGTCTGCCCCATGTCTTCCACGTCCAGACTCCAGACCGTGCACCCGGGGGTGTGACCTGGCGCTACCGTAGGCGTCAGTGTAACGCCACCCAGCGCAATCGACTCACCATCCTGCAGGCGTCGATCAACAACCACCGGCTCCCAGCCCTCGAAAGCAAGTGGAGAAAGATCCTGCCCTGCTTCAAGTGCATCGGCATCCGCATCAGAGGCCATGACCTGCGCGCCTGTCATTCGCTTCATGATGGCGTGGCCCTGAATGTGATCGAAATGCGCGTGGCTGGAGAGAATGATTTCTATGTCTTCGACCCTGAATCCCAGCTTGTCGACACTGTCGCGTATCTGCACCGGCATATCATGCACACCGGTATCGATCAGTATGTGGCCTTCAGGAGTGGCGATAAGATAGGAAGCAAGGTTAAGTGCACCCACGTAATAGACGTTGCCGATAATACGGAAAGGCTCAACAGGTTCTGACTGATGCGTGTGAAAAACCAGCCCGCTGTTGATGCGATCCTCCATGGACATGCGATCAATGCGGCCGGGAATACCGGTGTTTTGCTGGGCGTACAAGTCAGCTGAGCAACAAAGCATTGCCAGAGTTGCCGCCAGTATTTTTATTTTTCGCACTCATTCACCTTTTATGCGGCCGAGCTCCTCGCGCAGCTCATACCCCTTGTCGGTCACAATTCTTTCGAGCACTACAAGACGCTGTTTGACCGCGTCGAGCTCCTTCTGAACGGCACTTTCATTAACTTCTGACATCTTCGCATTAAGCTTGGCCATACTTTTGCGATACTCAAAAAACTGAGTAATAAGAACGATCAGAACGATAAATGTAAAGACTTCCATCTTGCGCCTCCCTTAGTAAATTCAGACCACCTCCGCCAGGTTGCCGTATTCCTCCAGCCAGCTTTTGCGGTCCGCTGCACGCTTCTTGGCGAGCATCATGTCCAGTGCTTCTTCGGTTTCGCTGTAGCCAGCGCGTCGGTCGTCCTCTGGCACAACCAGTTGAACCAGTCGCCGCGTATCCGGACTCATTGTTGTCTCTCGTAATTGCAGCGGATTCATTTCACCAAGACCTTTGAATCGTTGCACATTGGGGCGAGCAGATTTTTTCTCGGCGGCGATTCGGTCGAGAATGCCGTTTTTTTCATCTTCGTCCAGCGCGTAGTGAACATCCTTGCCTACGTCGATACGGTAAAGCGGCGGCATCGCCACAAAGACACGTCCGGCCGCCACCAGCGGCTTGAAGTGTCGCACGAACAAAGCACACAACAGGGTTGCGATGTGCAGACCATCAGAGTCGGCGTCAGCCAGAATACAGACCTTGCCATACCGCAGACCGGTTATATCGTTTGAGCCCGGATCCACCCCTAGTGCGACGGCAATGTCGTGCACTTCCTGGGACGCCAGAATCTCATTGGAATCAACCTCCCAGGTGTTCAGGATTTTACCGCGCAATGGCATGATGGCCTGGGTTTCTCGGTCGCGCGCCTGCTTGGCTGAGCCACCTGCCGAGTCACCCTCCACGAGAAACAACTCGCCCGCCATCACATCCTGGGTCGCGCAGTCTGCCAGCTTGCCCGGCAGTGCAGGACCAGATGTCACTTTTTTGCGCGCCACTTTCTTGCTCGCCTTCATTCTGCTTTGCGCATTGTTGATACAAAGCTCGGCGAGCGCCAACGCATCATCAGTATGCTGGTTCAGCCAAAGACTGAAAGCATCTTTGACAACACCTGCGACAAACACCGCGCATTGACGCGATGAGAGGCGTTCTTTGGTCTGACCGGAGAACTGCGGGTCTTTCATTTTGATCGACAGCACATAGCTGCAGCGATCCCAGATATCATCAGGCGTCAGTTTGACCCCGCGAGGCAGCAGGTTTCGGAACTCGCAAAATTCGCGCATGGCATCAAGAAGGCCGGTCCGCAGACCGTTGACATGAGTACCACCCTGCGCGGTCGGAATCAGGTTGACGTAACTTTCCTGCAGCAGTTCACCGCCCTCGGGCTGCCACAGCACGGCCCATTCAACGGCCTCATCATTGCCTTTCATATCACCAGTGAATGGCTCAACCGGCAGAGTCAGATAGTCACCCGTTCCCTGCAGAATGTAGTCGGTAAGACCTTCCTGGAAACACCACTCCTCACTTTGCGCTTTGTCTTCACTGACAGTGTCGTCAATAAAGATAACGCGCAATCCGGAGCACAGCACTGCCTTGGCTCGCAGTACGTGTTTCAGTCGCGGAATGGAAACGCGAGGCGAATCAAAATATTTCTCATCGGGCAAAAAGCGCAAAGTCGTGCCTGTATTGCGCTTGCCAACCGTGCCAATCTCTTTCAGCTCAGTGTCTTTGTCGCCATTCGCAAAACGCATCTGGTAGACACCACCATTGCGGCGCACAGTGACCTCAACATAATGCGACAGTGCGTTGACTACCGACACACCCACGCCGTGCAGACCACCGGAAAAATTGTAGTTCTTGTCGGAGAACTTGCCACCTGCGTGCAGGCGCGTGAGGATCAGTTCCACGCCCGACACCTTCTCCTCCGGGTGAATGTCGACAGGCATGCCGCGACCATCGTCCTCGACTTCAATAGAACCGTCTTTGTGCAGGGTCAGGGTGATGGTTTTGGCATGACCCGCAAGCGCCTCATCGACGCTGTTGTCCAGTACTTCCTGGACCAGGTGATTGGGTCGGGTGGTGTCAGTGTACATGCCGGGTCGTTTCCTGACCGGATCCAGACCAGTCAGTACTTCAATGGCATCTGCGTTATAACTACTACTCATAGACTACTCGTTCTCTGCGTTCGAGACTGTATTTTTGTTTTGGATTCAGTAACCGGCGGCTCGCTCGTCGATCTGAATCTTGAAGTTTTCCAGACGGTGCACCCAGGTATTGATTTCACCATTGTCCTGCAGTTCCAACCATCGGTAGGCTGGAGTTTTTCTGTCGAGTGCAAAATCCTCCACACCAGGTTTGAACTGGATACAGGTCGATGGAGTGCAGATATAGCGAATGCCGTCGTAGACCGCGTCCAGCTCTTGATGGATATGACCGTAAACAACGGCCCTGACCGATGAATAGCGGGCCAATAGCTCACGAAACTCATCGGCGTTGTGCAGGCCAATATCGCTCATCCACCCGGCGTTGCCCTGAATAGGATTATGATGCAAAAAGATGAGACTGTGCTGCAGAGACTTGTTTCGCTCGACGGACTCCAATAACTGAGCAAGGCGCTGCAATTCCGACTCCGGCAAGAGACCGTGCACACTGCCCCGCACGCTGGTATCAAGCATGATCAACAGCCAGTTACCAAGGGCCGCATCGCCGATGAAGGGGTTGTCGGCAAGCGCAAGAGAGGTCATCACCTCCCGATCATCATGGTTGCCGGGTATCCAGTAGTAAGGACATGACAGTTTGCGAACGGCGGCGTCGAAATGCAGGTAGGCCTGCTCTGATGCGTCCTGAGCGATATCGCCGGTGGCTACGATGAGATCTGCCGACAATGAATCATTGGCTATATCTGAAATGATGCGTTCAAAACTGACCGAAGTGTTCATTCCGAGCAGGGCCTGCTCTGAATTGCCAAACAAGTGTGTATCTGTGATCTGCAGTATTCGCATAAGCGAGATCACAAAACCAGGTCAGTCAATGGAAAGGAGACTGGACGGACGCGCATCGGCATCAGAGGCAAGACACAGCTGCAACCATTGCGCAAGAAATTCATTAATCTGCCTCTTTTCATCCTGATGATACATATCCGCATTCGGTACTGCGCTGCGTGCCGGTATGCGCCGTCGTCCCTGATAACTCACTGGCTCGGCGGTTCTGGCATCGAAGTAAAGCCTTACATCGATGACTGGCATACTGAGTCTCGCAGGCCAGGCCGACCGTCCATTAGCCAGCGCCACTTGCAGTGTCGCCGTGTAGGGAAAAGACTCTGTCAGGGTAAACATCACGTTCAAATCGTCGCCCAGACGGTGCTTCCACACGCGACCCTCTTTACTCGATTCTAGATCAGGCATCAGCGTTAGTAAACGTCTAAAATTGCGATCACAGGTACGCATGTACGCGGCCAGATCAACGCGATATCGCGGTCGAAATTCAGGATCCGCCAAAGAGGGATAGAAGCTGTTACTCACTACCTGAAACCTCATTGCCACCACTCAGCAGGGAGCTGTGATGCAGCTGCAGCCATTGCAGGGCGATGATCGCCATGGCATTGTCGATCACGCCTTGCGACAGCAGGTCTATCGCTTCAGACACAGACAGTACGACCACTTTGATGTCTTCATGCTCTTCGTCTAGCCCAAAGACACCGCCGGCATTCGCAGCGTCTACCTGGGCATAAAAAACACTGATACGCTCATCGCTGCCGCCGGGGCTGTTGTAATAATCACAGATAAAGCGCAGATTGCTGATGCTCAGGCCGGTTTCTTCCTGAACCTCTCGCATGGCCATCTGTTCGATACTTTCGTTCGCATCAAGCATACCGGCAACCAGCTCCAGCGCCCACGGCGCCCGATCGGTCTCATCAATCTGCCCGACCCTGAACTGTTCCACCAGGACCAGCTGGTCGCGCTTCGGATCATGTAACAGGACACCAGCAGCCCTGCCACGGCAAAACAGCTCTCGCGTAAAGGAATCACTCCACCCGCCCTTGTAGAGGCGATGACGCAGCGTCAGACGCTGCACAGAGAAAAATCCCTTAAACGCCGTTTCGCGCGCAACAATTTCTACATCAGAGCGACTGAAAACAGGTTTGTAAGTCATGAACGGCAGATGCCCTCAATCGAAAAAGCAGGCTTTCAAAAGGTCGCCATTATGCCGCAGAGGAAGGTTGTCTGCCACCTTGCCGGCATCGAGCCCGCAAGGTGGTGACGAGGATGCGAGCGTCTGTCAGTTAGTGACGCTGGACAGGCGCATGTTGACCAGAGGGTCCAACAGTCGGTACCAGATGGATGTTGGACGAATCGGTTGTTCAAGACTCACCAGGCACAGACAATCTGTGTCCATGGTCGCTGTTGGCTGATGCTTCTCGCCGGCATTGCGTACCACAAAATCGCCTCGCACGTACTGGCCTTCCGCATCCGAGAAGCTGCCTTTCAGCAGTACTGTAATTTCTTCGCCGTGGTGCTCATGCTCGGGCATCTGACCGCCGGCTTTGATATCGTAAAGCGCAATGTCACGACCGGCACTGCCCAGCCCGACAGGGGCAACTCGCAGATATTTGCCCAGCTGCACCCAGCGCATTGACTCAAGTGGTGTCTGGGTCAATTTCTGGAGAATTCGTGGCATGCCTGACATTGCTGCACTGTGATTGTCCGACTGCATGGTCCTGGCAGAGTCCGGCACGCTTATGTCGGCTTTTTTGCTGGCATCGGCAGCTCGTGCATCAATTTTGTTCATAAGACGCATGAAGTCATCATCCTGCGACGAGGAATCCGCATCCACTGCTGGCTCCATGGCTGCCATGATCTGTGCGCCGAGATCACTCAGCTGCTGGGCGTGCGCCCTGCATTTGGCACAGAATTCCAGATGCGCTGCCACGCAAATCGCCTCCGATGTCGGCAGTGTACCCGCCGCATAATCGGTCAGAAATCTTGAATCTGGATGAAATGTAACCATGTTGATACCTGTTGTTCGCGTAAGCTTTGTCTACCGCTGCAATTTTTCTGGGATCGATCAGATCAGCGGTCAATCAAAATTTGCATTTTGCTTAATGCCAGCCGGATACGTGACTTGACGGTACCCAGCGGCAAACCCATTTCCTCTGCCACTTCGTTGTGCGACTTGCCTTCCATAAACGCTTTATACAGCACCTGCAGCTGCTCATCGGGCAGAGTCTGCATGGCCTGCTTGATAACTTGTTCAGCTCGACGCTGCTGCAGATCTACCAGTGGTTCCGGTGACTCGGCGTCGTGCCAGATATCTTCGACATCAATCTTCCTGTCGTTTCGCTCATTACGACGGATAAAGTCGATTCGTGTATTCCGCGCAATGGTGAATATCCACGTATTCACACTGGCCTTGGACGGATTAAATGAAGCCGCCTTGTTCCAGACCTTTATCAGTACTTCCTGAGTGATCTCTTCCGCCTCTGTCCGATCAGCGGAAGCGCCCATGCTTTTAAGCAGAAACGCCCTGATCATTGGTGTGTAATGTTGATAAAGCCGCTGGAATGCCGATCTGTCACGCTTGTGCGCGACCAATCTAACCAGCTCCGCCCACGGATCTGGTTCACTGCGGCGATTCACTACTGCACTGGCTGCATTTTCCATATCGTCGTTGTTATCCACATAGTGTCCATGCGTTTGAGGTGAATTACGGACCGGATTCAACACTGGATCACCAAGCCGGTACAATTTTTGGTCCTGATTGACGTTTGCGGTCCCTGCCCAAGCCTGCATGATTGATCCGCAAGTCGGCAGGGTGCGTAACACTCACTAGCAACAACGCCGTCTGACTTCCTACAGCCAGGAAGACAGAGTTTACACGCGCAGACGCTATGGCATTTCCACATTCGTTAAGTTGTGACCTGCCCTCCAGGCAAGCTTACGCGCAACAGGTGAGATATACAATTATGGCCACGAACATGAGTTCCGTTACGGAGAATTTGCGCGCCGCATTACTGCGCGATTTCAAGGAATTCTATCGCGAACCCTCCTTGTCCAAGCTGGATGGGCTGGACCGGATATACACCCAGGACATCGAATTCCACGACCCGGTCCGTTCTTTGTACGGAAGGCTGGCCGTCAAGAACCAGCTGCGTGGCCTCTTATCTCAGGCACACAGCGTGCAGATGATCTGCGAAGATGAGCAAATCAGCGACAACAGCGCCACCCTGGTCTGGAAGATGCGTTTTAGACACAAAAAAATCAAGCCAAATCAGGTGCTTGAATCAAGAGGCATCACTCTGATACGTTACACAGACCGTATTTATTATCAGGAAGATTTCTTCGACATGGGTTCAGCCGTGTATCAGCACATTCCGCTACTGGGGTCCGTATTGCGACTGGTTAACAGGCGGATCGGGGGTTAGTGCCGATGCACAGCGCGATCTACAGTGGCCGGGTCCGTCATCGTCGCCTGCAGCCAAAGCGCCACCACTTCTCCTACCCGGTCTTCATGATGTATCTCGACCTCGATGAACTTGACGAGGTATTCGGCAGGCGCTGGATCTGGTCGCACAAACGACCCGCACCGGCCTGGTTCCGGCGCTCGGACTATCTGGGCCCTGCCAACGTCCCGCTCAAACAGGCGGTCTATGATCGAGTAGAGCAGGAGACTGGTGAGCGACCGACCGGACCAGTCCGACTGTTGACCAACCTTCGTTACTTTGGATATCTGATCAACCCGATCAGTTGCTACTACGTGTTCGACCAGGAAAACAATCTGCAACACATTGTCGCCGAAGTAACCAACACACCCTGGCGTGAAACTACCAGCTACGTGATTCCCTGCTATCCGGAGCGCGACACCCTGCATACCTTCGACAAGCAGATGCACGTCTCGCCCTTCATGCCGATGGACATGCAGTATCACTGGCGGGCCACTACACCTGCCGATCGCCTGAATATCAACCTGCAGAACTGGCGTGACGGCGAACAGGCGTTTAATGCCAGCCTCTCTCTTACCTCACGACCTGTCACGACCGGCAATCTGCTTCGTACCCTGCTGTCGTATCCATTAATGACCGTGCAGGTCGCCGCCGCCATTTACTGGCAGGCATTGCGGATATATCTGAAACGCATACCGTTTGTCCCCCATCCCAAGCGGATGATGATGAGGAGCTAAATCAAACCATGAAATCACCCGGCAACTATCAGGCAGGACTGGTCAACACCGGCGCCGTCGCCAGCAGCACGACTCAACCGGCTCAGGGCACCCGAAGCCAGCAACTGGCGCGCAACCTGCTGTTTCGACGGCTCAAGGGGCTTTCGCGAGGCATGTTGACCATCACCGAGGGGTCAGAACAGTTTCACTTCGGTGACAGCAGCACCAGCCCAGTCCATGCCAATGTGGTTGTGACAGATCCTGAGTTCTACAGCGCGGTGGCATGGAATGGCAGCATCGGCGGAGCGGAGTCCTACATGCAGCAGCACTGGCATACGCCAGATCTGGTCGCGCTGGTTCGCATCATGGTGCTGAACCTCAGTTTTCTACAGGGGATGGATCGCGGCAAATCAATGGGTGCACGCTTGCTCAACTGGTTTGCCCACAAAGCCAATCGCAATACAGTCAGCGGCTCGCGCAAGAACATTGCTGCCCACTATGACCTGAGCAACGACTTTTTTTCGCTGTTTCTTGATCCCACGATGATGTACTCAGCGGCTGTTTTTCGTGACCAGACTCAGACGCTGCATGAGGCATCAACAGCCAAGCTGACGCATATCTGTGAAAGACTGCAACTCAAGCCCAGCGACCATCTGGTTGAAATTGGCACCGGCTGGGGCGGTATGGCCATTCACGCCGCCAAGCATTATGGCTGCCGTGTGACCACTACCACCATCTCACAGCAGCAATATGAGTACACCCGTCAGCGCATTGCAGAGGAAGGACTGGAAGACCGGATCGAGTTGCTGATGAGTGATTACCGGGACCTTCAGGGTAAGTATGACAAGCTGGTTTCCATCGAAATGATCGAGGCAGTCGGTCACCAGTATTTCGCCACCTACTTCGAAAAATGTGCCTCGTTGCTGAAACCCGATGGTCTGATGCTGATTCAGGCAATTACGATTTCCGATCAGCGCTACGAAAAATCACTGCAGCAGGTCGACTTCATTCAGCGCTACATCTTCCCGGGCGGGTGTTTGCCGTGTAATGCGGTCATTGCCGGCCAGGTGGCTGAGCATACCGATCTGCAGATTGTCGGGCTGGAGGACATCACTCGAGACTATGCAATGACACTCGATCACTGGCGTCGCGCCTTCCTCAGCAAGCTCGACAGTGTGCGTGCCCAGGGCTTTGATGAAGCCTTCATACGCATGTGGGACTACTATCTGGCCTATTGCCAGGGCGGCTTCATGGAGCGGGTCATCCATACAGCGCAGATTCTCATGGCAAAACCTGAGTATCGACTGGCGCCCCTGCATGCCCGCGTTCAGGCAGGCACCTCGGGTCAAGGCCGAGCCTGAGGCGAATCATGGCAGCACCTCATTCGCTAATGGCAGGCGGTCTCAGCGAACGTCAACATATTGTGCTCAACGCGGTCGTCTTCCAGATCGCCTGGCTGGTGTGTGTCTGGTTTGGTTCGCTGGTTGCCGTACTGACTACCGTCGCTGTGGTGGCGCTGCACCTGACCCTGGTAAACAACGCCCGCGCTGAGCTTCAGTATATCGGCAAAGTGCTGGCAATAGGTTTTGCCTGCGACTGGCTGTTTGTACAGACAGGCGTGCTGGCGACCGGCGGCACGCTGCCGCCCGCCTGGCTGACCTGCCTTTGGGTGTTATTCGCCACCACGGTTGGTTACCCGATGCGTCTGTTTCACCATCGCATGGTGCTTTCAGCGCTGGGCGGCGGACTGTTCGCACCGCTTTCCTATTTTGGTGGCGCGAAGATGGCGGGGGTTGCCCTGATGCAGCCGGACTGGCTGGGCCTGTTGATTATCGGCCTTTCATGGGCACTGATATTCCCACTGGTGATTCATTTATACACTCAAGCCATGCGTCCTGCGGGAGTCGAATCATGAGAAAAGCGACCGGGCTGTTTTTGGGTCTTCTTATTTGCGGCATTTCCTCTGCCGCGTTCAGCAATAACACCGGGGAAATCACCATCCCGGATGACGTCTGGGCAGTGGGAACGGCGCGAACGCCTGATGGCAGTGAGATTCAGTACTACGAGTTTCATTTTTCCAATGCGGAGCGAGAGCTGACAACTCGTGTGGAATACCGTTACCCGGATGGCGAACTGTTTGCAGAAAAGCAGCTCAGTTACCAGGAGCCACTGGCCAGCCCCGAGCTGAACCAGCAGGACCTGCGCAATAACGCCCGGATCCAGATCAGTCGAATTGCATCCGGCGACGAGCTGACTGTGGAGCTTAATTATCGCGGTCACGACGCCGAGCAGGCTGAACAGGTGCGTATCAGTAGCGACGACAACCTCATTATCGACGCAGGCTTTGATGTTTTTATCCGACAGAACTGGGACGCGCTGGTCCAGGGCGACAGAGTGACCGCTGACTTTCTGGTCCCTGCACGTCTCGACAAGGTTCGCATTGGCATCAGCCGCACGGATACAGAAGACTGCGCACAACCAGAGGGCGAGGTGCATTGCTTCCTTATCCGTCCGGCAGGTTTTCTGCGTGTGGTCAGCTGGTTTGTCGACCCGATCGCAATTGGCTATGACCCGCAGAGCCAGCGGCTGCGCGTCTTCAACGGCATCAGCAACTTACGCGACGAGCAGGGTGAGTCGCGCAACGCACTGATTACCTTCGAATATTATTAAATAAAACGAGCACCCGCTTTTACGTTATAATCCTGCGCCTGAAGCGGAGGACCAGTTATGCCATTGCCGACACCGGCGCAGCGCCAGCACATTCATACCCGAAAAATCGATTTTGCAGGCTACGAACGCGACGATGGAATGTTTGACATCGAAGCACACCTGACAGACACCAAGTCCTATGCTTTCTCCAATAACTGGCGCGGCAATATTGAGCCAGGCGTGCCCATTCACGGTATGTGGTTACGCGTGACCATTGATGACCAGTTTGTTGTGCAGGACGTCGAGGCTTCGACGGATCACAGTCCGTTTGCAATGTGTCCCGATATCACGCCGGCCTACAAAGCGTTAAAAGGGTTGACCATGGGGCCCGGCTGGCGCCAGGCAGTCCGACAGAAAGTCGGCGGCATTCAGGGCTGCACACATCTGACTGAACTGCTGTTTCCGATGGCGACTGTTGCCATTCAGACTATCCGGCCGCTACAGAATCACCGGCGCAAGCTGGCCGACTCGGACAGTCGTCGCTCCGCTGGCAAACCGTTTGTACTTAACACCTGTCATGCCTGGGCGGAGTTTTCACCGGTCGTAAAAGAGAACGCACCTGACTACTACGTGCCTGCGGAGCGCAGCGAACGCGCCAGTGCAACAATTGCCACTGACGCCACTACTCCTGCAACAAAGGAATAATCAGCGTAATCGCGACTCCTTCAAATTCCTGAATGTTCTCGGCGCGGATATGCCCCTGGTGGAACTCGGTGATCAGTCGCGCGATATGAAGCCCCATGCCGAGGTGTGGTTCGCGCTGCTTTTCCTGCGGCCGCACCGAGATCATTGAGTCAAACAGACGCCCCTTCATTTCCTCGGGCAGGTAGGGGCCATAGTTGGTCACGCGCAGCACGGCACGCCCCTTGATGGCTCTACAGAACACGGTGATGGGTTTGCGGTAGTAGGTAAATTCCACCGCATTGGCAATCAGTTTGTCCATCAGCTGGGCAATATACTCAGGTACACCACTTACGATGACTGGCCCCTGCAGATCATCCTCAATCACCGCGTCCGGGTATGCAAGCCGGTAACCCTCCACACAGCCTGCCACCACTTTCGCCAGGTCGATGCGCTCTTTTTCCGAGGTCTGCAGCATCTGCTCAAGGCGCGTGGCCTCGCTCATATTGGTCAGGATCAGGTTCAGACGATTGATGCCATCTTCAGCGCGCTGAATGTAAACCGCGGACTCACGATCGTGAACGGTCATGCCCAGGTTTTCGAGTGAGGAGCGCACCACGGTCACGGGTGTGCGCAGTTCATGCGACAGGCGTGAGGACATGTTTTCCAGATAGTTGGTGTACTGCCCAAGGCGCTCCACCATGTTATAGAAGCTGCGCGACAGGTCACCAATCTCGTCAGAGTTGCGACTGGCCACGATGGTGTTCTTCAAGCGGCCATGGTCATCAATAATGTTTTCCGCCTGGTTGCGCAGTGCCCGGATGCGGGCGGAAATGCGTGAGGCAAAAAAGAACAGCCCAAAGGCCACCAGCAGCATCACGCCCAGGATGGTATTGAACAGTGTTTCCAGCGCCTGATTACGGAATGTGCGCAAGCCGTTCATGTTCTGATCAACCACCACTGCCCCCATCACCTCGCCGTCGGCAAAGATCGGATAGGCAGCTTCCAGGATGCGGGTCTGACTGGGATCAATGGTACGGAACTGCGTCATCGACTCTCCGTCCAGCGCCGCACTCAGATGCGCCCCCTCCAGCGTGCTGCCGACATACAGGTCGTCAATAAAGTCATTCGAAGGTTTGGTCAGAATCTGATAATAAAGCGGATGCAGAACATTATCTTCCATCCACGCCCAATAACGGTTGCGGTCCCTCTCGGTTTCTTCTGCAGCCAGCGTCAGTCCCGTGGCTGACTGGATATCCCCGACACTCAGCAGGACCCGGCTGCCACGATCGACAACCTGTATGCGCGAGTTGGTATGCCCCATGCCTTCCACGATCTTGTCGATCTCCGGTGTCGGTCGCAGCAGATTGCCGACCTCACTTCGCTGGTTCACATCTGACGTGGCCACGACTGCCGTGACATTGCGGGTCTCCGGGTCATCAACGTCATAGATGGCAAACCCGAGCCGCTGGCCGAGCATCGTCAAGGGTAAACGCAGCTCGACGACATAACCGTCTTCAGTTTCATACCACTGACCGCTGATCCTTTCCTCGTGTGTCAGCGCCCCTATGTCCCGCAGGTCATTGCCGATCTCGTAGGCATAAATGAACTCCGGTCCACGCGGCGAAATGACATAGCGATGCAATTCATTTTCCGGCGACACCAGCGAGATCTGCAGGAAGTCGCTGCGATGAATACTGAGGCTGTCCGGCGAGCGATACACCAGCTGGTTGTCGACCACCTTCAGGTAGGCATATAGATAACGGTTGTGCTCGCCGACCAGCAGGCGAAAATTCAGCGACTCGTCATTGTGGTAATAACGCGAGAACTCGCTTTGCGGGTTCAGTTGAGTGGCAATCGTATTGGCGCGTCCGTAGGGCAGTTCGTAACGCTGGTAGTCACGCCAGTCGACCAGTGATTCGTCGTCCAGGCTCAATGGATAATAGATTGGATAGACATAGAGGTTATCGCTGCGGCGAAGCGTGGGACTGAAGGTACCTTCATCAAACAGTTCAGGCCGTTCATTCAGTGCGGTTGCCAGCGCTCTTGCTGTACCAAGCACAACCTGCTCCTGGCCACGACGCAAATAGTCTTCCATCTCCAGAATATACTGGTAGCCCAGCCAGGGTATGACCAGCAGAAAGCTGGACAGGAAAACCAGCTTGAAGCGGATACCAAACGGTGTTTTCAGAGCCCGGGCCATATCAGTGATCCGAAGTAAAAATGCGACGGGGCATTATTCGGCGCTGGCCGAACTCGCCGGGATATTCCAGCGATACCCCATGCCGTACACCGTTTCGATACAGTCGAATTCTGGATCAACCTGCAGGAACTTCTTGCGTATGCGTTTGACATGGGAGGTGATGGTGCTGCCATCCACAAAAATCTTGGACTCCTGCATCAATACCTGGCGACTTTTTACGTGACCGGGAAATTTGACCAATGCGTGCACCATCCAGAACTCAGTCACTGTCAGTGGCACTGAGATGCCGGCCCACTGCACCGTGAGGCGGCCAATATCCAGCAGCAGCTTGTCGCGCTGCAGCAGGTTTTCCGGAGAGGTCGGCTGGTTGAGGGCATCCTGGCGGCGGAACAGCGCGGCAATTCGCGCCGACAGGTGCGGCAGACTGATATCCTTGGTCAGGTAATCATCCGCACCCATACGCAGGCCGCTGACGGTATCAAAGTCATTGTCCCTTGCGGTCAGGAAAATGATGGGCAGGGTTTCCGACATCGAGCGCAGCGACTGGCAAAGCGTGAAACCGCCGTCGATTTCATTCTCCAGGCCGATATCGATGATTGCCAGATTGGGCAAACGCAGGTCAAAAGCCTTCATTGCCTCGCGGCGGTTTGGGAAAGTCTGCACCTCATAGCCCTGCTTGCGCAGAACGTCGGCATAGTTCTCCCGAATGGCAGCTTCATCTTCTACGATCGCGATACGTCTTGCCATAGATCACCTTCAATACACGTGCACGAGCAGCCTGACTGCTGCGCCGACTATAACGCATTAGACGAGGCATTTAATCCGTCAGTTGGTGGCCATCTGTGCTTGTCAGTATTTTGCCACAATTAGTCAGGACAAAGCCCGGGTTTATGCCTGACGCTGCAATAAACCTGCGGTCTAATCGGTGACATAACAAAAATATCGACAGGCTGTACAGGTAAGGAAAGCACATCACGCGGGGGCCATTGCCACCAATGTGCTGACGTAGCCAAGCCGACTGACACGCAGGAGTCTGATCAGATGGATTCACCCCAGAGCACAACACCGTTCACCAAGAGTGGCATCAAACTGGTGATCGGCAACAAGAACTTTTCCTCATGGTCCATGCGCCCATGGTTGCTGCTGAAAAACTTCCAGATACCTTTCGAGGAAGTAAACGTTGCCCTGTATCAGCGCAATACCGCGGAAAAACTTGGTCCACTGTCGCCCTCGCTGAAAGTACCCGCGCTGATCCACCAGGAAACCACTGTCTGGGAATCACTGGCTATCTGTGAATATATCAACGAGACTTTTCTGGACGGCCGCGGCTGGCCAGCGAGTCCGCGCAAGCGCGCTACTGCGCGCTCGGTCTGCGCGGAGGTACACGCGGAATTCCCGGCTCTGAAGCACGACTGGCCAATGAACTGTCAGGCCAGCGTAGACCTCAACGTATCTGAAAACATCGCCAATGAAATCGCACGTATCGACGCCATCTGGAGCTGCTGTCGCCGGAAATACGGCGCCGGCGACGATTATCTGTTCGGCAGATTCTCGATTGCAGACTGTATGTACGCTCCCGTCGCTGTCACTTTTCGCGCTTATGGCGCGGTACTAAGCGCGCCAGCACAACGTTATGCAGACACACTTTTACGCAACCCCTGGGTTGAGGACTGGGTCGCGCAGGGTCGTGCCGAGCGAACCGAGCAGGTCGCGCTGGGAATAGTAAGCAATATGTAGTCGTTAGTGTGGGTAGTGGTAAGTGTGGGGCTGCTGATTGCCCCGCCATCGTGAATATTCAGCAGGCCATTGTGGCCTGCTTTTTTTTGGTCTCTCAACAAGTGTCCCGCATTCTGATCAAGCGCTCATTTCTGGCTGACTTCTTTTCGGGCACCCACGCCAGCAACCCAGAGCCCACCACCCAGAATTACGGCCGCGAGCACGCCAAACAACAAACTGGCCAGCACCAGACCGAATCCGACACCTGCACTCAAGCCAAGTCCAACCGCCAGCGCGATATTGCCACGACGGCGACGGACCTTTTTCTCTTTCTTCGTTTCCATGATGTCCCTCGTCTTGAATTCCTTGCTGCCAGCAACATTTGCCCAACGAGAAAGAGCGCCACGGGGTGACGCTCTCTCTACTCTTAGTACCAGTCTGTATCAATAATTGACCGTTAAGATCAACTCAAGGTATCAACCTGAACCCGCAGGAAGGTATTGGGTTCCAGCGTGTCTGCAGGCTCAAGATACACTTCCATGGCCTCTACCCGGATACAGTCGCCCGGCATCACCAGTGTTTCTTTGTCGTCGTACTCAATGCTGAGCGGTGTCACAATCGAGCTTTCACCTGCGCAGACTCGCACAATGCGCTCCTGAGAGTAGGAGACAACCTGCTTGCGGTCGTCCTCGAAAAACAGATATTCGTCGGGACCAGCCTGCATGCGGGCCTGCCACTCCAGATAAGAGTCTGTCATACCCTGCGCGTAAGACTGCCCTGCAAAAGAAGCGGCGATAAACGCTGCCGCAGCTGCCAGAATAGCCGTCATGCCTGACTTATGGTGAATTGACGTTTTCATATTTAGTCTCCTCGCCACGGTCATCGTCCATGGCTGATTCTATTCATGAATCATCAACTTCACTTTCAGGGTACGGGCTATATCTTTAGATTTCAAGGGGGTAGGAACAGGCGGCAGCGGGCGCATTGCCGCCGCCGGCCTTGACGGGGAATTGGACTATCTGCGCTTGGGCAACACATCCTTCAGCTTGGCAGCCATTTCCTTGATGCTGCGTTCGGTTTCTGCCCAGTCGATACACGCATCTGTCACTGATACACCGTATTTCAGCTCCTTCAGATCCTTGGGGATCTTCTGGTTGCCGAAGTTAATGTTGCTCTCCAGCATGACACCGATGATCGACTCATTACCTTCCAGAATCTGGTGCGTGACATCTTTCAGCACCAGTGACTGGATGGACGGATCCTTATTGGAGTTGGCGTGGCTGCAGTCGATCATGATATTGGTGCTCACTCCGCCCTTCTTCAGTGCTTCCTCGGCTTTCGCCACGTGTACCGAATCATAGTTGGGGCCGGCTGAGCCACCACGCAGCACAACGTGTGCGTAGGGATTGCCCTTGGTGCGTACCACAGCTACCTGACCGTCCTTGTTAATGCCGAGGAAGCGGTGCGGATGGCTGACTGACTGCATGGCATTGACAGCAACTGTCAAACCACCATCGGTGCCATTTTTGAAACCAACTGCTGATGACAGGCCACTGGACATTTCCCGGTGCGTCTGTGATTCGGTGGTGCGAGCACCAATAGCGGACCAGGCAATCAGATCCTGCAGGTACTGGGGAGAGATCGGGTCCAGCGCCTCGGTCGATGCCGGCAGCCCCATGCTGGCGACGTCCAGAAGCAGCTTGCGACCAATCTTCAGGCCTTCTTCAATCTGGAATGTGTCGTCCATGAACGGGTCATTGATCAACCCTTTCCAGCCAACGGAGGTACGCGGCTTTTCAAAATAGACGCGCATGACGATATACAGGCTGTCCTGCACCTCGTCCGCCAGCTTCTTCAGGCGCTCGGCGTAATCCATGGCCGCTTTCGGGTCATGGATGGAACACGGACCAACCACCACAAACAGTCGCGGATCTTTTCGATCCAGAATGTCGAAAATGGTCTGTCGACCCTTGCGAACGGATTCCAGCGCCGCTCCCTGCAGTGGCATCTTTTCCTTGAGTTGCTGCGGGGTCATCAATGTGTCAATGGACTCTATGTTGAGATCGTCTGCTTTGATATCTGTCATGCCTGTTAAACCTTGTGGTAGAGCTTGCGCCCTGTACTGTTGTATTCCTCTGCCATTTTCTGCATGCCTTCCAGCGCAGCCTGCTCCTCAGCATCCTGTGCTGCGGCGTAGTCACGCACTTCCTGGCTGATCTTCATGGAACAGAACTTGGGACCACACATGGAGCAGAAATGCGCCACCTTACCGGAGTCCTTGGGCAGTGTTTCATCATGGAAGGCCCGCGCCGTTTCCGGATCCAGACCCAGATTGAACTGGTCTTCCCAGCGGAATTCAAAACGCGCCTTGGACAGCGCATTATCTCGCAGCTGGGCGCCCGGATGCCCTTTGGCCAGATCGGCAGCATGGGCTGCAATCTTGTAGGCCATCAGTCCTTCTTTTACATCCTGCTTGTCTGGCAGTCCCAGGTGTTCCTTGGGAGTCACGTAACACAGCATGGCACAGCCAAACCAGCCGATCATCGCGGCACCAATGCCCGAGGTGATGTGATCATAGCCCGGCGCGATGTCGGTGGTCAGTGGCCCCAGCGTGTAAAATGGCGCTTCGTCGCAAACTGCCAGCTGCTTGTCCATATTTTCCTTGATCATGTGCATGGGCACATGTCCTGGACCTTCGATCATGCATTGTACGTCGTGTTTCCAGGCAATCTTGGTAAGCTCACCCAGCGTTTCCAACTCGGCAAACTGCGCGGCGTCATTGGCATCTGCCACCGAGCCGGGACGCAGGCCATCGCCCAGCGAGAAGGAGACATCGTAGGCCTTCATGATTTCGCAGATGTCTTCAAAATGCGTGTACAGGAAGTTTTCCTTGTGATGCGCCAGACACCATTTGGCCATGATCGAACCACCGCGCGAAACAATGCCGGTCACGCGTTTGGCGGTCAGCGGCACATAACGCAGCAGAACACCGGCATGAATTGTGAAATAGTCCACACCCTGCTCGGCCTGCTCAATCAGCGTGTCGCGGAAAATCTCCCAGGTCAGGTCCTCGGCGACACCGCCGACTTTTTCCAGCGCCTGGTAAATAGGCACAGTACCTATCGGCACCATGGAGTTACGGATGATCCACTCACGTGTTTCGTGAATGTTCTTGCCTGTCGACAGATCCATCACGGTATCTGCACCCCAGCGCGCAGCCCAGGTCAGCTTCTCCACCTCTTCTTCAATTGAAGATGTAACAGCCGAGTTGCCGATATTGGCATTGACCTTCACCAGGAAGTTGCGGCCGATGATCATCGGTTCAATTTCCGGGTGATTGATGTTGGCCGGGATGATGGCGCGACCGCGTGCGACTTCGTCACGCACAAATTCGGGGGTTATTTCCTTGGGAATGGCAGCGCCGAAAGACTGACCCGGGTGCTGGAATCCCAGATCATTGACATCACCACCACCGAGCTGCTGCTCGCGCATCTGGGCAATGCTCATGTTCTCGCGGATGGCGATGTATTCCATCTCCGGAGTAATGATGCCCTGCCGCGCGTAATGCAGCTGGGTCACATTGGCCCCGGCTTTGGCGCGGCGTGGACGACGCATATGCTCAAAGCGCAGATGGGCTGTCTGTACATCAGCCTGGCGTTGACGGCCAAATTCCGAGCTGACGCCGGGCAGCTGCTCAGTATCGCCACGCTCTTCGATCCATGCTTCACGGATAGCCGGCAGACCGGTGCGCAGATCTATTTCTACTTCCGGGTCCGAGTAGACGCCCGAGGTGTCATAAACACGCACCGGCACGTTGGGTTCCAGGCCTTTTTCGGTCTGGGTATCTGCCAACACGATTTCACGCATGGGCACACGCAGGTCGGGTCGGCTGCCGGATACATACACTTTATGCGATCCGCTGAACGAATATCGGGTTCTGTCGTCCAGTTCGGTAATCCTGTCGAGAAAGTGTTCGGGCTTGGCACTCATTGGTCTATCCTGCTCTCAGGCCTTATCGGGCCTGCTGTATAGAAATTTATAGGCACGGTTCAGAGCCGCTCATTATGCCTTAAAGCGAGGCAAAGTGTTACCGCCTGCGGCAGGTAGTGTAATGTCAGGCGACACAATCTCTTCACAATCTGTTAATTGGATAGTTTCGTAACACTGTGTAGAATGATCGATGCTCTGCGGGCCCTCTCTGGCTGAATCCAGGCCGCTTTCACAGCTGGCATTTTTTCAGCCAATGATTAATGTAACAGGACTTCTGAATATGCAACGTTTTTTCCGCAAAACAGTTCTCGCGGCGGGCTTGGTATTTGCCTCTCAATTGGCCGTGGCTGACGATCTGGTGACCATACTGGAACTGGCCATGCGCAATGACCCGGCGCTGCGGCAGGCCCAGGCCCAATTACAGTCCGGCCAGCAACAGGTCGTTCAGGCCCGCGCCAGCCTGCTGCCCCAGGCCAGCGCTTCATTCACCGAACAACGCCAGGCTTCTGGCCCCGAAGGCGATGTCACCCTGACAGACCTTGACCAGGAAACCACCCGTTACGGTATCAACGTCAGCCAGTCACTACTGAATCTGGCCAGCTGGTACAGTTACCAGGGCGCCAAGGAAGCTGATCAGGCCCGTATGTTCAACTTTCAGGCTCAGGAACAGGATCTGATCATCCGTGTAGCTTCAGCCTACTTTAATGTGCTGCGCGCGATCGACGATCTGAATACCCGTCGCCAGGAAGAAGAGGCGTCCCAGCGCCAGTTCGAACGTACTCAGCAGCGCGAGGAAGTCGGCCTGGTCGCGATCACCGAAGTCTACGAGGCCCAGGCAGCCTACGACCTGGCGCGCAACAACACCATTCTGGCCGAAGATACCCTGGCCAGCAGTTACGAGGCGCTGGAAGCCATTACCGGACAGCCGCATCCGAACATTGATGTGCTCCGCGAAGACTTCCCGGTAACACCCGCCGAAGGCGACATTGAGCAGTGGGTCAGCGAAGCAATGAACAACAACCCGCAACTGCAGGCTGCTCTTGCCGGTGTTGACGCCCAGACGCTGATTGCCAAGGCACGTCGCTCTGACCACCTGCCGACTGTCAGCCTGCAGGGTGGTTACCAGAATACTGAATCCAACTCCACCCGGGGAGCTGACGGCAGCCTGCGTGACGCCGGTGCCATCGAGGGCGCCAGCGTGTCACTGACAGTGAGTGTGCCGTTGTTCTCAGGCTTTGCCACCACCGCGCGCCGCGAGCAGGCTGAGTACGATCTGGTCGCTCAGCAGGAATCTGCCAATCTGGCTCGCCGTCAGGTAACCCAGGATATCCGCAACGCGTTTCGACGCGTCAACACCGACGCCATGGTAATTGCGCAACGTCAGCAGGCCATCGTGTCAGCCGAAGCTGCTCTGAACGCCATCGAAGCCGGCTATGAAGTGGGCACACGAAACATCGTTGACGTCGTACTGGCGCGCCAGAACCTGTTCGTGGCGTTGCGCAACTACTCCGATGCCCGTTACAACTATGTGATCGACACACTGCAGTTGAAGCGCACTGCCGGTGTACTGACACCGCAGGACGTGATCGACCTGAATGAGTGGCTGGAAGCCGAGGCCGCCTCCGCTCAGTAATCCTATCGCAACCGGCATGGCGACAAATTACTGTCGCCATACCAAACGCACCCCCCCGACTTACCAACCAGGCTGATAGTTTTTCAGCAGCCTGCTAGTCTTTGGCGCCCTGCGCCTGCGCAAGTTGCTGACGATGTTCGTCTACCGTCTCAACTGACCAGCCAGTCAGATTTTTCTCTACCAGCGTCGCCAGCGCATCGATGTGCTCGGGCCTGTCGTTAAGCGCAGAGATGTACTCGTAACGCTCGCCGCCAGAGTGCATGAAGTATTCGCGGTTCTCTTCACCAATCTCTTCAATGGTTTCCAGGCAGTCAGCGGAAAAACCGGGGCAGAATACCTGTACTGACTTGATGCCCTGCGCTGGCATGGCCTTCAGTGTCTCGTCGGTGTAGGGCTTCAGCCACTCTTCGCGGCCGAACCGGCTCTGGAATGTGGTTTGCCACTCATCGTCGCCCAGATCCAGAGCCTGCGCCAGCAAACGTGAAGTCTTGTGGCATTCGCAGTGATAGGGGTCGCCATTCAGCAGGTACTTCTTGGGCACACCATGGTAGGAAAACAGCAGTTTGTCCGCACGACCGTGCTGCTGCCAGTGCTCCTGAATGCGCGTCGCAGCGGCCTGAATAAAAGGATCAAAATCATGGTAGTGGCTGACAAAGCGAAAATCCGGAAGCCAGCGCCGTTTTGCGAAATCCTGGGCGATGGCATCAAACGTGGACGCCGACGTGGAGGCCGAATACTGTGGATACAGAGGCAACACAAGCAGCTGGCGCACGCCCTGGTCCATCATCTTCTGCAATACCGAAGGGATGGAGGGGTTGCCGTATCGCATGGCAAAATCCACCACCAGATTGTCATGGCCATTTTCATTCAGCTTTTTGGCCAGCGCCTGCGCCTGGTTGCGCGTGTGAAACAACAATGGCGAACCCTGCTCGGTAAACACCGTAGCATACGCCTTGGCCGATCGTGGCGGTCGGATATTCAGAATGACACCATGCAGGATCAGCCACCAGACAGGTCGCGGCACCTCCACCACTCGCGGGTCCCACAGGAACTGCTTCAGGTAGCGTCGCAAGGCTGAAGTTTTAGGTGCATCCGGCGTTCCCAGATTAGTGACCAGAACGCCTATCTTGTCCTGTTGCCGATGCGTAAAAGTCGGACTGCCCGTGAATTTCATGCTTTGTCTCTCTCGAACTCGAACGAAACCCAGTCAATATTCAGACTGTGTTATGACTGTTTATCCTGCTTTTGCTGCTCATCACCAGTGTCTAGCCCGGCCTCCGCATCAGACTGCAGGCTGCCGGCGTGGCGCGAGCTGACCAGTGCCGCCACCGCAAACTGCGGCAGCGACAGCACAGTTACGTAGATCATCGCAATCGGGATCGTTGCACCGTTGCCATACAGGATGGACGCAAACACCTGCCCCAGCATCATGCTGAGCGGCCAGCGCCAGCTGCGCTGCGGAAACTGTCGTGTAATCAGCCAGATACCCACACACAAGATGGGCCAGCCCAGAACAAAATAGCTGACACTCGACCAGGCCACCGGTGACTGACCAACGCTGGCGATCAGAATATAGACCAGCGCACCGACCGCACCGGCGACCCAGTGGCCCATCCCATCGTTGACTCTTTCAGGCTTGTCCATGGTCACCTGCATCCCCGCCCCGAGTTGTTACGCTGTGCTTTTGCTGATGCACGATGAGACTCATACCTTCGACAGCGCCTGATCAATGTCGGCAATAATGTCGTCGATGTGCTCGATGCCTACCGACAGACGGACCAGATCCTCACTGACGCCAGCGCGTGCCAGCTCTTCCGGATTCAACTGACGATGGGTGGTTGTCGCCGGATGGCAGGCCAGTGACTTGGCATCACCAATATTCACCAGCCGCAGAATCATCTGCAGCGCATCGATAAATCTGGCACCTGCCTCACGGCCACCTTTGATACCGAAACTAAGAATACCTGACGCCTTTCCGCCGCATATCTTCTGACACACTTCACGGTAGGGACTGTCATCCAGCCCGGCGTAGTTGACCCAGGCCACTTTTGGATGTTTTTTGAGATGACGGGCAACGGCCAGCGCGTTGTCGCAATGTCTCTCGATACGCAGCCCCAACGTCTCCAGCCCCTGCAGAATCAGGAAAGAACTATGCGGTGAAAGCGCAGCACCGGTATTGCGCAGCGGCACAACACGGCAGCGACCGATAAATGCCGCTGGGCCCAGCGCTTCAGTATAAACAACACCGTGGTAGGACGGGTCCGGCTCGTTCAGCATCGGGAAACGCGCTTTGTTGGCGACCCAGTCAAACTTGCCCGAGTCGATGATGATTCCGCCTACCGTGGTGCCATGACCGCCAATGTATTTGGTCAGTGAGTGCACGATAATGTCAGCGCCATGATCAAAGGCGCGGCACAGGTAAGGTGTCCCCACGGTATTGTCGACGATGAGGGGTACGCCATGACGGTGAGCAATCTCACTCAGGCGCTGCAGATCCACAACATTGCCCGCCGGGTTGCCAATCGACTCGCAGAATACAGCGCGTGTCTTGTCATCAATCAGGCTTTCCAGCTTTTCGTAGTCGTCGAAGGACGCCATGCGAACATCGATGCCCTGATTCGGCAATGTGTGTGCGAACAGATTGTAAGTGCCGCCGTACAGCTGGCTGGTGCTGACGATATTGTCGCCTGCACGCGTAATACACTGAATTGCATAAGTAATCGCCGCCATACCGGATGCCAGTGCCAGTGCGCCGATACCACCTTCCATTTGCGCCAGACGCTGTTCCAGCACGTCATTGGTCGGATTCATGATGCGGGAATAGATGTTGCCGGGCACTTTCAGATCGAACAGGTCGGCACCATGCTGTGTATTGTCGAAGGTGTATGACGTGGTCTGATAAATGGGCACTGCTGCAGATTTTGTAGTCGCTTCGGATTCGTAACCGTGATGAAGTGCCAAAGACTCGAGTCTCATGGTGATCTCCCCTGAATAGTGATGCTTTGTGCGGGCGTATTGATGGTTTTTGTGTTTAGGGCGAGAGTATACCTGCTTTGTACTCCGCCCCCTAGAACAGGAATCTCAATGAATGTCTGAAAGGGTCGACAGATCCTTCGCGGCTGTTGTGTCAGCGCTGATCCGGCTCGTCCCTGTAACGGCTGGCCAGCAGGTCCTGAAGATTTTTCGACAGCTGTTGAACTGCCTGATGCTTTCCTGAACTGCCCATGACGGCGTCACTGTCACGGGCCCAGCCAGACTGGGATCTCGCGCGACGCAGACTCTCGGGCAACTCATTGTGAACGAACAGTGGTTCCCGACTGCCACCGCCAATGTCGCTCAATCGCGCCAGCGCCAGCTTCTGCTGGGCGGCGTGTCCGCGCCGCTCCAGGGCGGCCAGCAGGTCTACCTGCCGGGTTGCCAGTGCGTTAAGAATACTATCGTCCA
Source organism: Pseudohongiella sp. SYSU M77423 (assembly GCF_029911965.1). Taxonomy (NCBI): domain Bacteria; kingdom Pseudomonadati; phylum Pseudomonadota; class Gammaproteobacteria; order Pseudomonadales; family Pseudohongiellaceae; genus Pseudohongiella; species Pseudohongiella sp. SYSU M77423. The sequence continues at coordinate 748,523 of NZ_JARYTH010000001.1, forward strand.
CGCGCAGGGTTTTTTCACCAGTCACACGCGCCATCAGGTCGCTGCCATAGTGCCGCAGGGTCTGAAACCCACCACCCAGCAGCGCACCTGTCGCTGCCGCGGCACCGAGCGTCATGCCGCCCACCATCAGATCAATGCCCAGCCCTGCTGCTGCACCAGCGGCTGCGCCACTGCCAAGCTGTATTCCCATGTTCTGCAAAGTGTAAGGGTCAAACAGATCCTGCTCCCAGCGACCGTCGACCAGCGGCAGGCCATCTGCGTCAATGTCGTCAGGATAAAATCGATGCAGGCTCAGCAGCTGGGCGACACACGACTGTTCGTGCTCACGCACGGCTTGGTTGAGACGTTCAATTCCGCGTTGCAGTGACTGCTCATCACGACTGATGCGCAGCTTCAGTGCCGCAGTCTCTACCAACAGCATTGCAATCAGGTCGAGCGCTGCTGTGTGGCGTTGTTGTGCATCCGCCTCGTGACTGCGGATCAATCGCTGCAGTGTCGCACCATGGGCATCCAGCAGACTGGCCAGTTTGGTGTAGAGTGTTTTCTCGCCATCCCGGGCCGGCGCTACGGAGTCGAAACGCACAATGGCATGCAGTCCAAGCCCGGCCAGCATCTCACGCCATTCGGTCTCATTGGTCTTCTGCCCGGCAACAAAGTTCAGCAGAGGCAACAGGGGCACACCACACATATTAAGAATTTCGAGCTCATCGCGGTGCTTGGACAGGACCGGATCACGCGCATCGATCACGTAGAGCGCAGCATGGCTGCGCAACATCTGCCGCAATACCTTGGCCTCCTGCTCAAAGCGCTCGGCGGCGGGAGCCGACTGCAGAAAACGTTCAATGCGCGTCGGACCATCTTCCCTGGCAGCAACACGTTGCTCGACCTGCGCACTCTGCTGGTCCAGCAAATCCAGCAGGTCTATCGCATCTTCGATGCCGGGCGTGTCGTAGAGCTCCAGAAGCGTCTGCCCCTGAACATTCAGGCGCGCCACTTCAACATGCCGCGTAGTGCCGGGTCGCCCAGAAACCTCACCAAATCGCGCATCACGCGTCAAGGTTCGCAACAGCGAGGTCTTGCCGGTATTGGTATGCCCTACCACCGAAATTTTCAGGCTATCAACCATTATGAACTCCCAGCTGGTTCAGCGCTTCGGTCATCGCGTGATGTATATGGGCACTGTCCACGCCGATATCGCGCAAAGAATCGTGCCAGCTTGTCAGACGCTCGTCGCTGCTTTGTTCACTGTTGTGCAAAACAATTTGCGTGACCCCGGCCAGACTGCCGGCATTCACCAGCCAGTGCAGGGTACCCCGGTCCGGCGACAGTCGCGCATCGCAGATGACCATCAGGGTGCCAGGGCGCGCCTCGGCCAGCGCACTCAGGCTCTGTTGACGCTGCCCACGGCTGTTCACCTCCAGGCATTGGGTGTGCTCCGGCAATTCAGCCGGTGGCCAGGGCTTGATGGCCGTCAGTTCGTAGGCAACCAGAACGCTGGTACCCGGACGTGGGTTGGAGACCGGAACTATGCGTGCCGCCTGTCCGGCTTCCGGGGCGGGATCAGTCACATGCCGCTCATTCAGATCGGGCGTCAATCGCTGCACCAGTGGCGCCCACTCTGGCGCCGTAGTTTGCAGCCTTAGTTGTCGGAGACCAACCAGCAACCGGATCGAACTGATCAGGATCAACACCAGCCTTGGCATCAACCCGTAGAGGGCAACCGATGCCGTCAACCAGGCCGCCCACTGACGTCGCACCTCGTCCGCCTGTGATTGGTCTGCGCCCACCAGTGTTGCTGCATCGGGGATGGAGATACCCAGTGTCTGCGGCAATAGCGAAAGCCCATGGACCAGCGCCGTGAACACGTCGGCCGACAGAATGGTGGTTTCCCAGGTAAACGCATAACTGCGCAGAGCCAGTGTCCATAACAGGCCAAACAGCGCTCCCAGCATCGCGCACAGCCACACCGTGTGACTCAGCAGGCCCAGCCACCAACGCATCAGATCAGCACGCTGGTTCAGAGTGGCAAAAGCCCGGGTCAAAGCTTTGTGGTGTTCACCCGGCAGATAATGTGTTAACTGGAACACCAGGCGACCCAGCAGGGCACCATCGGAGCGCGCCAGCATTCCCAGCAGCCAGAACAGCAGCATCAGCAGATTCAGACCCAGCAGACCGCCCAGCGCCCAGGGGATATTGACGGCTTGCGTACCGTCGCCCAGAACTGCCAGCGCCGTTGTGAAACCACCAGCCAGCGCCAGAACGCTGATGACCATCAGGATCAGGATACAGTGACGTCGCCAGGCGGACTGGATTTCCGGCAACTGGTGTCGGGCGCCAATAATCGCCGCCCAGCGCAGCACTCGCTGTTCAGCCTCAGTCGCCGCGCCTTCACGAGCCCCTGCCTCAGCCTGGAGATCCGACGCGGCCCCCTGCAGAAGTCGCACCGCCTCCGCCTGCCATCGCGCCTTGAAACTAGCCTGCTTGTCTGACAATCCTCACAACCCCTGGCAAGTGATTGGGTCATTCTAGCTGATACTTCCTGACGACTGCACCCGATTGCGTTAGACTGGCATTCGGCTGTAGACGTTAATTTAGGGAGAAGCAATGGCGGCTACCCGCGGTAAACGCTCTGAAAATTCGCAGCAGCAGGGACTCCGAATCGTCAGAGTGTTGCTCTGGGCACTTGTATACACCGTGATCTGGACACTGCTGAGCTCAGGCCAGGGCTGGTACATAGGCATTCCCGTCATCTGCCTGGCTACCGGTCTGAGTTACATTCTGCAGCCCCCATCTCTCGCATTTCGCCTTCAATATCTACCCAGCTTCATTGCCTACTTTGTCAGCCGCCAGCTTCTGGGCGGGATGGATGTAGCAAAACGCAGTTTCCAGCGCGATGCAAGCAGTCATGCCGCCTGGGTCCACTATCCGTTTACCTGCCCGGCCCTGAACACCCGCATTGGGCTCTCGGCGCTGATTGGGCTGCTGCCAGGCACACTCGGCGCCCGAATCGAATCAGATCAATTACTCATACACGTACTTGATAAGCGACTCGACTGGAAAAGCGAAGTGGCCACTCTGGAACGCCATTTGAGCAAACTGCTTGGAACTCCTGAGGGGGGCTCGTCATGATCTTGATGACCACGCTGCTGTTGATTGCCGGAAGTGCCGGCCTGTGGCGACTGGGCCAGGCAACCAGCACTGCTGAACGCCTGATGGGCCTGCAGATGCTGGGCAGCACCGGCATCGCCGTCCTGCTGCTTCTGGCGGAGTGGCAGCAATCAGACACCTGGCGCGATGTCGCCCTGGTGCTGGCGCTGCTGGCTGCTGTCATCACGGCGGCGCTGGTCCAGCTGCTTCGCAAGACCTCAGAGCCGGAGGTACCATGACGCCAGGCACACTGGTCGACATACTGTCCTGGACGCTGATGGCAGCAGGTATATGTTTTTATCTCACCGGGGCCCTCGGGCTGCTCCGTTTCTCTGACTTTTATTGCCGATTGCACGCCGTGACCAAGACCGACACGCTGGGCCTAGGTTTCCTGGCATTGGGCCTGGCTATTGCCTCCGGCTCCCTGCACACAGCGTGTTACATTTTTCTAATCTATCTGATTGCCATGGCATCAGCCGCCGTCAACGGCCAGTTACTCGCCCGCTACAAACTCGAGCAGGAGCAGTCCAAAGATGACAGTTGAACTGCTGCCCGACCTGGTGCTGTGCGTTCTGCTGCTGGTTGTGGCATGGAGTGCCCTGTTCGCTTCCACACGTCGCGATGCCATGGCATTGTTTGTGGCTTTCGGCATGATCGTTGCCCTGGTCTGGGCGCGCCTGGGCGCACCAGACCTGGCTCTGGCTGAAGCGGCCATTGGCGCAGGATTGACTGGCGTGCTGCTGCTGCGTGCCGCGCGCAAGCTGCCCGTCTCGTCGGCACGTCGTTTCGACTATCGTCGTCACCTGGGTGCGCTGACATTCATTGTTGTTGCTGTAAGCGGTTTTGCTGTTTCAATAATTCTGCCCTCACCCGCAGACATCACTGCCAATAATATCGACTCTCCGGTCGCAGCCGCCATGTCTGATTCAGGCGTCAGTCATCCAGTCACCGCAGTGCTCCTGAACTTCCGCGCCTGGGACACATTTCTGGAACTTCTGGTTCTGTTATTTGCCATTACCGGCTTGAGACAACTCTTCCCGATCGAAAAGGAATCTCTTGAACCGGCACGTACCTGGCAATTACTGGTGTCCTGGACACGTACACTGGTGCCTTTGCTGTTGCTCGTGGGAGGTTATCTACTCTGGCGCGGCGCCAGCGGACCGGGCGGTGCATTCCAGGCAGGTGCCCTGCTGGCAGCAGGCTGTGTGATGCTGAGGATCACCGGCATGCTGCCACCGCTGCACTGGTCTTCGTTCGCGGTTCGCGGCTCTGTCTGTGCCGGCACACTGCTATTCCTGTGTACTGCGGTGTTGACGCATTCGCTGGGTGCCGGCTGGCTGGACTATCCGGAGGCCCACGCCGGCACGCTGATTCTGATGATCGAGACGCTGGCAACCCTGTCAATTGCCATCATTCTCACCCTGCTGGTTGCCGGTGAACGCAAGGATCTCTGCTCATGAGCTCACTGGCAGCCAACAGCATCATTCTTTACCTGCTGGTTGCTGTAGCACTGGTGATGCTGGGTCTTTATGGTCTGCTGGTTTTGAAGGACCCTATTCGCCGTCTGATTGCAATCAATATCATGGGGTCGGGCACGTTCCTGACCATGATCGCATTCGCGCGCCGACAGGAGCCACCTGACCCCATTCTTCATGCACTGGTTGTGACAGGCCTGGTTGTTGCCATCAGCGCGACCGCCTTTGCATTGCGTCTGATTCTGGCTGCCCGCGAGTCCCGGGAGGCAGCCGCGAGCGGCAGCACGGAGGCAGAGGATGAATGACGCCCTGCTAAGTCTGGTTACCCCGCTGGTGGCAGCGCTCATTGTACTGACCGGCCCTGCGATGACACCTCGACGGGCCAGCGTGGTCGTGCTGCTGGGAAGCGCGCTCAGTTCCGCAGCAGCCCTGCTCGCCCTGCAGACAGTGACCGCCAGTGGAGCGACACAGACACTCAATCTTGGCGGTTGGGAAGATGGCCTCGCCATTCGACTGCGCCTGTCTCCACTCAGTGCCCTGCTGCTGGCTTTTACTGCCTTGATTCACTTGCTGGCAGGGCTGTATGCCCGATTCAGCCGCTTTGCCTCCGGCGACGACTTCTGGGTGCTGAGCGCATTTCTGCACACCGCGCTGGCGGCACTGTGGCTGTCAGCAGATCTGTTCAATCTGTATATCACACTGGAGTTGATTGGGCTGGCCGCTGTTGCCATGGTTGCGCTTAGCGGCCCGAAAGCCTATCAGGCTGCTGCTGACTATCTGTTGCTTTCACTGGCAGCTTCAATGATTTATTTGCTGGGTGTGGTTTTTCTGTACAGTGAGTACCACACGCTGGATGTCATGCAGCTAGCCTCCGTGAGCGCCGACAGTGCCAGGACACGTCTGGCGCTGGCCCTGATTACTGCTGGCCTGATGCTAAAGGGTGCACTATGGCCACTGCATCTCTGGTTGCCGGCAGCGCATGCCGGCGCACCCGCAGCGGTAAGTGCCCTGTTATCTGCCGTTGTGGTCAAAGGCCCGCTGTTCATTCTGTGGCTGGTTTGGACTGAAGTGGCACCCGCCGATCTTGCCCGTGAGGTCGGCCCCATGGTTGCAACGGCCGGTATGATCGCACTGGTCGCCGGTGGCTGGGCGGCGATGCGATCACCCTACATCAAGGTTCTGGTGGCCTATTCGACTGTGGCGCAGCTTGGTTACGCGCTGATGGCGCTGGGTTTGTTGATGTCATGGCAAATTCCCCAGATGCATATTGCCCTGTGGTTGTTTGTAATCGCTCATGGTCTTGCCAAGGCCTCCCTGTTCATGGCGGCCGGCGAGATGCAGGGCACGCTGGGCACGCGCCGCCTGACTGGTCTGCGTGGCGCCACGCAGACCGTGCCGATAGCCATGTTCGCCTTTGCGGTTGCCGGTGGCAGTCTGATCGGACTGCCTCCCAGTGGCGGCTTTCTGGCGAAGTGGGTACTGCTGGAACCCATTCTCAGCCAGCCACAGAACTGGCCGTGGGCCTTTGGCATCTTGCTGGGCACGCTGGTATCAGCGGCATATATTTTTCGCGTTGTGGTCCTGGCGTTTGATCGCGCCACGATCAACCCACCAGACACGCGCCCGCACTTGATGGGCCACTGGCTGGCCCTGCTGCCAGCACTTATTGTGTGGGGCATGGCACTTTTGGGTGAACAACTGATCGGACTGCTGGCCGGAGGTGGCGTATGATCCTGGTGCAAATGATGCGCTGGACCAGCCTGCTGCCGGTGCTGATCATACTGAGCTCTCTGATCCCGGCGCTATTGATATTCGCCACGCCAGAAAACGCCGCCAGACGGCGCACCATCCTCAACCTGGGCGGAATTGTCATCAAGCTCTGCCTGGTTCTATTGATGCTGCTCGGAGTCAGCCAGGGACTGCGCTTTCGATTCGAAGTGGACTTTCTGCCCGGCGCCAGCCTGGTTCTGCAGGGCGACGCACTATCTCTGCAGTTTGTAACGCTCTCGTCAATATTGTGGTTGGCTACAACTATCTATGCCATCGGCTACCTGCAGAAATCGCAACTCAAGTCGCGATTCTTTGGATACTTCAGTCTATGTGTCAGTGCTACTGTCGGTATCGCACTGTCAGGCAATCTGATTACGTTTTTGCTGTTCTTTGAACTGCTGACGCTGGCAACGTTTCCACTGGTTGTTCATCGCGGCACCGATGCGGCACTCAAGGCCGGGCGGCTTTATCTGGTCTATACCCTGTCTGGCGGTACCTTGCTGCTGATGGGCGTGGCACTGCTGCACTCAATCACAGGTACCAGTGACTTTATACCCGGCGGCTATGTTTCCGGCGCGGTAGAAGAAAACCGCTTTGCGTTGATGGCGGCATTCGCATTGATGATTGTGGGACTGGGAGTTAAAGCTGCACTGTTCCCCCTGCATGGCTGGCTGCCCAGAGCCATGGTAGCGCCGGCGCCAGTCAGCGCATTGCTGCACGCGGTAGCAGTTGTAAAGGCTGGCGCGTTTGGCATAATCCGCGTGGTCTACGATGTATTTGGTGTGGAAACGGGCATTGCACTCGGCCTGACTCCGGTGTTGATGCTGGCTGCCGCATTCACCATTCTTTACGGCTCCATTCAGGCTCTGCGACAGACTGACATCAAGCGCCGGCTGGCATTCTCTACAGTCAGCCAGGTGTCATACATTACGCTTGGTGTTGCGATGGCAGGGCCGACAGCGGCTATCGGCGCAGTAGTTCATCTGGTGCATCAGGGCCTGATGAAGATCACGCTGTTTTTCTGTGCCGGCAACATGGCGGAGACTCTTGGCATTCACAGAATTCAGGAGATGGATGGTCTGGGTAAACGCATGCCTCTGACCATGAGCGCCTTTACAGTCGGTGCGCTTGGCATGATTGGTGTGCCACCGATTGCCGGCTTCTTCAGCAAATGGTATCTCGGGCTGGGGGCACTCGAGTCAGGCAATGATGCGATGCTGGCGGTTTTGATTGGCTCATCAATTCTGAACGCCATGTATTTCATGCCGCTGATATATCGCGGCTGGTTTGCTCAGCCGCCAACAGCGGGGTGGCCTGAGGACAACTTCAAGAAATCACGCTTTGAGACTCACTGGATGATGCTGCTGCCACCACTGTTCACGGCGCTGCTGTCCCTGCTTGCCGGCATTTTTGCGGGCAGCCTGGCCAGCCCGCTGGGCTGGACGGAATTCATCATCAGCCAGGAGTTTGCCCTGTGAACATGACGATGCCACTCGACAGTTTCTGGCCAGACGCCCTGATTGGCATTCAGGGACCGCTTGATGCTGCGTGGCTGTTGTTTACAGCGGCACTGTGGCTGCTGTCATCTGTTTATGCGGCGGGATCAATACGGGGCCCCGTATTCTGGACCCTCTGGCTTGTATCAATGGCAGGCAACCTGCTGCTGATCGTCTCGCAGGATGCCCTGAGCTTTTACATCGGTTTTTCCATGATGAGCCTGGCGGCTTATGGTCTGGTCGTTCACGACAGAACTCCCGTCGCTCGCCGGGCGGGTCGCATCTATCTGCAGCTTGCTGTCCTTGGCGAAATGGCGCTGTTATCCGGTCTGATCATGATAAGTTATCAGCTTGGCGGTGCCGTGCAGTTTGCCGCCTGGCAGGGCAGCGATATCAATCCCTTGCCTGCAGCGCTCGTGCTGGCCGGTCTGGGCCTCAAGGCGGGCTTCTGGCCTCTGCACGTCTGGTTGCCATTAGCACATCCGGCGGCGCCGGCGCCCGCCAGCGCGGTCCTGTCCGGCGTCATGATCAAGGCCGGCATTCTTGGTCTGTGGAAAATTCTGCCTGCTGCTTCGCTGATGCAGCAATGGGCCATACCAGTCATGTCTGTGGCTGTATTCAGTGCGTTTTATGGCGCACTGATGGGTCTGACGCGAAGCAATGTCAAACAGTTACTGGCGTTTTCATCAATCAGCCAGATCGGTTTTTTGCTGTTTCTGGTGGGCCTGAGCTGGCACCTGCCCGGGCAGCGCTCAGAGATTGCCGTCATCCTGATGCTATACGGCGTGCATCATGGCCTGGCCAAAGGCACACTGTTTCTGGCAGCCGACCTTTTCAAACACCGCATCCCGACAGCGTGGTTACAGGCTCTGCTGGCCGTGCTTCTACTGACAACTGCTCTGTCAATCGCTGGCCTTCCGCTGACCTCCGGCGCAGCGGTGAAAAGTGAGCTTAAATCCGCGCTGGCAACTGACGAGCTGGCGATCTGGCGCAATCTTATTATTGCTGGTTCAATCACCAGTGCCTTGATCATGATCAAGGCACTGGTGCTGTTCCGGCGCTTATCATCACACAGTAATGCAGAGCCCGACACTGCGCCGCCAGGTATCCGCAAACTGTCCGCGTGGATTGTACTGGCCAGCTGCCCGGCTGTGCTGCCATGGCTGTGGCCCAGCATGCGTGAGTCGATTCTCTACAGCCTGAGCGCGAGCAATCTGTGGGCGCTCTGCTGGCCGCTGGGTATCGCCATGGTGATGTATGCGCTGGGGAGTCGCTTGCCGTTTGAGGCAGACAGGATGGGCCGGTGGCTGCCGAATCTTATGGTTCCAATGTCACTGCGACTCAAAAGAACACTGGGCAGGTTGACGCAGGAGACTCCCGATTGGCAATTCGACACACGCTCACTGCGAAACATGGAACGACGCTGGAACCGTCTGTGGCATGGCAGTACGGTGAATCTGAGCAGTACTCTGCTGGTGATCATAACGGTGCTGACTATTGTGTTGTTATCGACGTAAGCAAATGATGCATCAATTAGGGGATCTGAAAGTCTTATGGCCAAGTTGACATTTTATGGTGCCGCCCAGGAAGTGACTGGGTCCTGCCACATGCTGGAATCACCAGCTGTTGGCAAAATCCTGCTTGACTGTGGCATGCATCAGGGCGGCGATGCGGTTGACCGCGTTCATGAGGAAAGTTTCCCCTTTAATCCAGCCGAGATTGACGCAGTGATTCTGTCGCATGGTCACCTGGACCATTCCGGTCTGCTGCCGACACTGGTAAATCAGGGCTTCGACGGCCCAATCTACTGCACTCAGGCTACCCGTCAGCTCCTTCGCGTGCTGCTGGAGGACGCGCGCGGCCTTTATGAGCGAGATCTGGAAAGGGATAACCTGCGTCGGCAGCGTGCTGGTCGCCCATTAATTGAGCCTCGATACACAGCACATGATGTGGAAAAGGTGCTTCGCCTCTGCGATGGCAAGCAATACCGAAAACCATTCGGTATTGCAGCGGATGTTGAGCTGACCTTTCTGGATGCCGGTCATATTCTTGGTTCAGCGATTGTGCACCTGAAGATCATTGAGCACGGCAAACCGAGAATTCTTGTATTCTCAGGCGATCTCGGCAACCGCCATTCCGCCCTGATGAATGATCCAGAATATGTTAACGAGGCCGACCTGGTGTTGATGGAAGGCACCTATGGCAACCGCAATCACCGCGACCACGATGCGACACTCGAGCAGTTCAGACAGGTTCTTCACGAGACCTGGGAGGCAGGCGGCAATGTCATGATTCCCTCCTTCGCGATTGGTCGCTCACAGGAGCTGATCTATTACCTGGGTTGCCTGCATCACAGTGGTGAACTGGATAACTGGCAGGTATTTCTGGACAGCCCGATGGCCATTGAGGTAACCGAAATCTATGACCGCTGGCTACATCTGTTGGACGACGAAGACATTCGCTGCCTTAGCGACGCCAACCGTGAGTCACTGGCGCAGTTTCTGCCGACTCTCAAACTGTGCCGTTCGGCCGAAGATTCGATGCAGATCAATGCCATCAAGCAGGGCGCCCTGATCATCGCAGGTAGCGGAATGTGTACCGGGGGGCGAATTCGCCATCATTTCAAACACCGGATCTGGAAACGCGAAAACACAGTAATCTTTATCGGATTTCAGGCACGCGGCACGCTGGGCAGGATGCTGGTCGATGGCGTCGAAACGTTCAAGATGTTTGGTGACGATTTCAAGGTCGGCGCGCGTATCGAGACCATCGGCGGTCTGTCAGCGCATGCCGGACAGGATGAACTGATCGACTGGATTGATCGCTTCCGCAAAGAGTCACCCGGCACTGAAACCCAGCGCCCACGTGTCATGCTGGTCCATGGCGAAACAGAGGCGCTGCAGGCACTCTCCGACCGGCTGCAGCAGAACAAGGGCATTCGAGCCGAAATACCTGCTTACCGGGACAGCATTGAATTTTAATCAGAATGCCGCCATCACAGGAGGCTTTCTGTAGCGTCTTCAGTCTTCGATACGTCGCCAGGTCAGGGTGCCGGTGGTACGACCGTTCTCATCACGAATTGAGAGTTTCAACAAGCCTTCCGGGGTGAACTCGTAGTAGCGCACATTGTCTTCACCCACCCAGCTGCCGCGCGTAGGCGAACCTTCAACGTGGTGTGTAACTTTGTTCTGGGAGATATCCCAGGTGACAGGCCCCCAGTATGCAAACCCTCCGCGCACCAGCTCTGTGGTCTGCGCAGCACGTTCAGGCAGATCCTTGGGCATTCCCTGAGCGGACATCTGGTCGTTTTCATCGTACATGATGCGGCCAACATAGTTATTGTCGACTTCACCACCAGTGGCCGGGAAGCTGACAAAACTGACCAGTTCGTAGTGGCCAACAAACTGTTGTTTGACCGCCATCAGCGCGTCATCCTGGGCTGCATCTGCCGATTCATTGGACCAAACTGCCGCTAACAGAACTGCGGCCGATACCAGCGCAGCCCCCATCAATGTCCGTCGCATCTGCTCTCTCCTCCAAACTTGATTATTGTTGTTTTGCTTTGTTCCTGAATCATACGCCTGGCATGTCGCCTGGTAAAGAAAGCTGCGCTCTCTGCCCGGTCGACTGGCAAGATGCATCGGTAGACTTGCGTGCAAACTGGTAAACTACCGGTAATATCGCATTGATAATCGCCAAGCAGGAACGTAACAATGAGCAGCGACAACGAACAACTGACACAACTTATGAATCATCTGGCTCTGGAAAAGCTGGATGAGAATCTGTATCGAACCTCCTCTAACAATGAGGGATGGTTCCGTGTGTATGGCGGCCAGGTGCTGGCTCAGGCGCTGCTGAGTGCCACTCACACCGTTCCCGAGGATCGTCACGTACACTCACTTCATGCCTACTTCCTGCGACCTGGGGACCTCAAGCACCCGGTCATTTACCAGGTAGATCGCATTCGGGATGGTCGCAGCTTCACGACCCGGCGCATCGTTGCCATCCAGCACGGCAAAGCCATTCTTAACATGTCCGCATCATTTCAGGTGCGCGAAGAAGGCCTGTCGCACCAGGTCGATATGCCTGATGTGCCGCCACCTGAGGAATGTGCCGATCGCAAACAGATGGCTGAACAGTTTCGCGGTAAAATATCGGATGAGCTGCTTGACCGCTTCTCCAGGCAGTTTGCAGTGGACCTGCGCCATGTCGATATCAACAGCCTGTTCGACAACACGCCAAAAGCGCCGCAGACCAGCGTCTGGTTCCGCATCAATACCGATTTGCCTGAAGACTACCCCTACCATGAACACCTGTTGGCATACGCGTCCGATATGACGCTGCTGCAGACCAGTCTGCGCCCACACGGCCAGAGCCTGTTCGACCCCAAGCTGCAGATCGCCAGCCTTGACCACACCATGTGGTTCCATCGCCCGTTCCGCATGGATCAGTGGCTGCTCTACAGCCAGGACAGCCCGTCTTCGTCGCAGGCGCGCGGGTTTAACCGCGGCAATATCTTTACCAGAGACGGCGTGCTGGTGGCATCAGTGTGTCAGGAAGGTCTGATTCGCCTGCGCGACTGAGACCCTGTCAGTCGTCCAGCGCCAGCTGCAATTGATCGACTTCCGTCTCCGGGTCGCGCGGTTTCAGTCGCACCCCAAGTCCAATCAATCGCACCGGGCGTTGATGACGCTGCCAGGCCTGGGCCATCAATCCCGGGAACCAGTCACGATGCATATCATCGGCCAGGTGCTCAGCGGTGGTTGAGACAAAATTGTTGAATTTAAGCTTCACGAAACAGCCAGATACCCGGTAACGTGAATGGATTGACTGCCATCGTCGCTGCATTTGCTGATAAAGTTCATCAATATGCAGCAAACAGGCATCAAGGTCGGGCAAATCAGCCGCAAATGTGTTTTCCACACTAAGTGACTTGCGTTGCCGCTCAACCTTGACCGGCCGATCGTCTATGCCCCGGCAAAGTTGATGTAATCGCGCTCCAAAGCTGCCAAACTGAGCCAGCAATGCCTGCTCACTGTAAGCACGCAGATCCTCACAGGTAGAGATCCCCAATGAGTGCAGGCGCCCTGCTGTCACCTTGCCAACACCGAAGAGTTTTTTTACCGGCAACTGGCGGACAAAGTCATCGACTTCCTGTGGACGGATGACATATTGACCATCCGGCTTGTTCCAGTCGCTGGCAATCTTGGCCAGAAACTTATTCGGAGCGATACCGGCAGAAATCGTAATACCCAGCGTTTCCCGGACCCGCTGACGTATCTCCGATGCAATCAGCGTGGCACTGCCACGGCAGGCCTGAGCCTCGGATACATCAAGATAGGCTTCATCCAGCGATAATGGTTCAATAAGATCCGTGTAGTCGCTGAAAATGGCCTGAACCTGGCGAGATACCTGCCGATATATATCCATACGTGGCGGAACTACGCGCAACTGCGAACAACGCCTGAGTGCGGTTGCCATAGGCATGGCAGAATGAATGCCATATTTGCGCGCCTCGTAGTTACAGGTTGCCACGACGCCGCGGCGCTCACTTGAACCACCGACGGCCAGAGGCTTGCCGCGCAGTTCGGGGTTATCCCGCATCTCGATGGCCGCGTAAAAGCAATCGCAATCACAATGGATAATCTTTCGAATACTGAATGCGTTCATGGTCTGTCACTTGACACTTATTAGGCGTATTATCACACAGCATGAAGACCGAAGAATTATTTGCCGAACACCTGAAGTGCCTGGTAGCGGAATACTCTGAGGCGCTTCAGGCAGCAAAACTGGCTGAACACAGCGTGCTGGTCCATAGCGGTATGTCGCATGACCACTACGCAGACGACCATGCCATGCCGTTTCGCGCGTGGGGCCACTACCTGCGCTGGTTACCCGTCGACCGTCCCGATCAGTTGGTACTGATTCGCCCAGGCAAAACGCCCGTGTTCTTTGCCGTCATTCCCCAGGATTTCTGGCATGACCAGCATGTGGATATGCCTTTGTGGTGGGCAAAAGAATTCGAGATCGTGATTCTCAGTGATTTATCACAACTCGCCAGAGAGCTACGCCCGAGGCTTGATACACATGAAAAACTTGTGTTTCTGGGCGAAGGCATAGCACTGGCCGAATCACTGGATATCGCACCGCAAGCCATCAATCCGCCGCGGCTGCTGAGCCAGCTCGACTTTCGACGGGCGTTCAAAACTGCTTACGAGGTGCACCGAGTCGCAAACGCCAATGCGCTGGCTCTTACCGGTCACCAGGCAGCCCATGACGCCTTTCTGGACGGTAGCGATGAGTACGATATTCACATGGCCTATCTGCGTGCCTGCCGCGCGCTTGATCAGGACCTTCCCTATCCAAGCATTGTTGCGGTTAATGAACACGCCGCGACGCTGCACTATCAGCACAAGCAACGCCGTTCCTCAGCCGATCAGAGCCACAACCGGGTATTGCTGATTGATGCCGGCTGTCGCAGTGCGGGATATTGCTCGGACATTACCCGCACCTGGGTTCGCCCTGATTGTCACCCCGAGTTCAAAGCCCTGCTGGCCGGCGTGCAATCACTGCAACGCGAGGTGATCGAAGCCATCAAACCTGGCATGAATTACATCGATCTGCACGTCCATTCGCACCGCCTGCTGGCTCGGCTGCTCGTCGATACCGGCGTTTGTATCGGCACGGCTGAAGAGGTTTTTGAGACTGGCCTGACGACCACATTCCTGCCTCATGGCCTTGGCCATCTGCTGGGCCTGCAGGTCCATGATGTCGGCGGGCGCATGACCGCGCCGGATGGCACCATCGCCACTCCACCACCTCAGTTTCCGGCCCTGCGGACAACGCGTACTATCCAGAACAACATGGTCTTCACTATCGAACCAGGTGTTTACTTCATCCCCATGCTGCTGGACAAAGCACGCGCTGGCGATCACGTGGGTCTTGTGCAATGGAAACTGGTAGACGAATTGCTGCCATATGGCGGCATACGGATTGAGGACAATATCTGGGTAAATAATGGTCAGCCACACAATCTGACCATGCGGCCGCTGCCCGATTAAACGCTCGGCAGATGCTCAAGCACCAGATCATAGACGCGATCCAGCGCCCCCTGGTTGGCTGCAATCGCCTGCTGGCCGGCCAGTCCCATCTGCTCCCGTGCAGAGCGATCCTGAAGCAGTCTAATCACCTGCTCTGCCAGAGCCGTTTCATCGTGCACTGTGAGCAGGGCACCCCGCTCCTGCAACTGCTCGCAAATGGCCTGAAAGTTATACTGGGAGGGGCCGGTGATCACAGCAAGCCCCAGCGCAGCGGGCTCCAGCACATTCTGACAGCCAGTATTCACCAGGCTGCCGCCGACAAAAGCCAGTTGCGCCAGACTCATGTAGACGGGCAGCTCACCCATGCTGTCACCCAGAAAAACGGCTGTCTCTGCACTGACGCTTGTGTCTTCGCTGCGGCGAACAACCTCGTAACCGGCGCTCTCGAAGATCCTGGCAGCCGAATTGAATCTCTCCGGGTGGCGCGGCACCAGAACCAGCAGCGCATCCGGGATTGATCTTCTTATCAGCTCAAAGGCCCGCAGCACTTTTTCATCTTCGCCTTCACGGGTACTGGCAGCGATCCAGATCGGGCGGTCGGAGTGTGCGAGGCGCAGTCGCATCTGATCAACACGCGCCTGCAGATCGGCTGGCAGCCCGATATCAAACTTCATACTGCCGGTAACGCGCAGCGCCGTATCTGGCACACCCAGCTTTCGGAAGCGTTCGGCATCGTCTGCAGTCTGCGCAGCAATGAGATCGATCTGCTGCAGCATGGGTTTACCCAGCGCGGAGAACTTCTCGTAGCCGCGAAATGACTTTTCTGACAGGCGGGCATTGGCCACCATGATGGCCGCGCCGCTGCGCTTGCTGTAGTGGACCAGATTGGGCCACAACTCCGTTTCAACCAGAATCACCATGGCTGGCTTAAAAGCACGCAAAAAGCGTGTGACCGCGCCACGGTAGTCATAGGGCGCGTAGACATGACAAATGTCGTCGCCGAACAACTCGCGTACGCGCTCCGAACCGGTTGGCGTCATCGTGGTTACCACGATACCCCAGTGCGGATTCAGACGCCTGAGCCGCTTGACCAGTGGTGAAATTGCAACCGATTCGCCCACGGACGCTGCATGTACCCATATCCACCGCCGTTCCTGCCGGCCGGCGCGCGCCTTGTCAACAAACCCCAGTCGTTCGCCCCAGCGACGGGCATACTCGGGCGCGGGCAAAAACAGGGCGCGCCAAAGCAGCCGCAACACGATCAGTGGCAGCACCATATAAAATGCCAAGTTATAAACAGTCCTGTTCACTCAGACTCCCTTTCCTGTCCTGCAATACGCCAGGTATCACGCCCGATTCGGGACTGGCCGGGGCTGCGAGGACACACGCATCAATGCGACGTTTATGACAAGTCAGCGCCCGGGCGTGGTACCATAGCGCCGTTCTGGCGGGAATGATTACAGGATTCCGGCACCCGTGCAAATCAAATAAAGTTGAGCGCACATGGCAAAACCGCATCGTGTACACCACTCGGCAAAGCTGATCAAAAAACGCGGCAAAAAAGTGGGCGCCGCGCCCGGGACCCTTATCCACGTCGGTGAAACAAAAAACACCGATATCAATATCCGGCTCATTGCTTATAACGAAACCACCCTGAAAGAATTCCAGCTTTCGGACCCGGCACAGTGCCATCCACCACAAGCCTCGGACATCACCAGCTGGTTCAATATTGACGGACTGAACAATCCGGACATCATTCGCGAAATTGGCGACCGCTTCGAGCTGCACCCATTGATTCAGGAAGACATCCTGAACACCGATCACCGACCCAAAATCGAAGTTCACGACAAACACCTGTATATCGTCATCAAGATGCTGCAGTTCAATGACCAGGCGCACGACATTGAATTCGAACAAATAAGCCTGGTGGTTGGCGACGACTACGTACTGTCGTTTCAGGAAAAACCGGGCGATGTCTTTGACGGCGTTCGCGAACGGCTGCGCAGTGGCCGCCGCATCCGGCGACTGGGTCCAGACTACCTGGCCTATGCCCTGATAGATGCGCTGGTCGACAATTATTTTCTGATTCTGGAAAAACTCGGCGATGCGATTGAGGACCTGGAGTTTGAACTGCTGGATAAGCCCAGTAAGGATACGGTCAACCGCATACATCATTTCAAACGCGAGATGTTACTGCTGCGCAAGGCCATCTGGCCGCTCAGGGAAGTACTCAGCAGCCTGAGCCGTGACGAGAGTGTCATTCTCAGCGACGAGATTCGCATGTTTTTGCGCGATGTTTATGATCACACCATACACATCATTGATAACATCGAAACTCTCCGCGACCTGTTGGCGGGTCTGCTGGACCTGTATGTATCCAGCGTCAGCCAGCGCATGAATGAAGTCATGAAAGTGCTGACCATGTTCGCCAGCATTTTCATGCCGCTGACTTTCATTGCTGGCATCTACGGCATGAACTTCGAAAATATGCCGGAACTGCAGTGGCAATGGGGTTACCCTGCCGCACTGTTTTTTATGGCCCTGTGTAGTGGCGGCCTGCTGCTATATTTTAAATGGCGACGATGGTGGTAATTCATGAGTGAACAGCAAGTACAGGTTGCCATAGTTGGCGGCGGCATTGCCGGCCTGTGGGTTTTGAATCGCCTGCAGAAGGCTGGGTACGACTGTGTGCTTGTAGAACAGGGAAAGATCGGGCAGGGTCAGACGCTTGCCTCGCAAGGTATCATCCATGGCGGCCTGAAGTATGCACTTAATGGTGTACTCAGCCCTGCCAGCAGCGCAATTGCCGACATGCCGGACCGTTGGCGATCCTGCCTGGACGGCACGGGCGAACTGGATCTTCGTAATGTGCGCGTCCTGTCACCCAATTACTATATGTGGTCAGACGGTTCGGTGCGCTCGCGCTTCAAGACATTCCTGGGCAGCAAGGCATTACGCGGCCGTATCGATGCCTTAAAACCTGATGACTATCCTGCGTTTTTCCAACAGGCAGCATCAGGCGGGACACGCGGCACTTTGTATCAGCTGACTGACTTTGTTGTCGACACCCCCAGCCTGCTTGAATCGCTGGCCAGTGCTCACAGTGACCGTATCCGCCAATGCCAGCGCATTGAGCTGGGCGATAAGCTGCTCCGCCTGACTGAGGGCGATGAGCAGACAGTTCTGCGCTGCCGGATGACAATCCTGTGCGCAGGTGCTGGTAACGAGGCACTGCTGGCGTCCTGGTCGGCAGCCCCTCAGGTCAACAAACCCGCCATGCAGCGACGCCCTCTGCACATGGTCGCTGTCAGACTCGACCATCCTCTTCCCGCCTATGTGCACTGCGTCGGTGACAGCTTTGGCATGACACCGCGACTGACTGTCACCTGTCACCCTGTGAAAACACCAGAAACCAATGAGTGGGTCTGGTACCTGGGTGGTGAACTGGCAGAGTCAGGTGTAGGGTTACCGGATACTCAACAGCATCAGCGCGCCGAACAGGAGCTGAACCGGCTGTTCCCCTGGGTAAATACATCAGGGGCAAATTGGCAGAGCATACATGTCGACCGCGCAGAACCGGCAATTGCCGACCTGCGCCGCCCCGATACCGCACATGTATCGCGATGCGATTCACTGCTGGTGTGCTGGCCGACCAAATTGACGCTGTGTCCTGACCTTGGAGATACGGTGTTGAAGCAGGTCGCCGAAACGCTTACTCCAGCCGGGCAGGATGCCGCTCCCCTGTTGCAGTCTCTGCCAGCAGCATCGCTCGCCTCTGCCCCCTGGGAGGCGCTGCGATGAATGAAGTTCTGATGACCCCAAAACGAACACTGGGCAGCACTGGCATCGATGTCTCCTGCCTGGGCCTGGGAACTGTCAAGCTTGGAAGAAATCAGGGCGTCAAGTATCCCTCAAGCTTTGAGCTTCCGGATGACCGACACATTTTGAATCTGCTGGCGACAGCAACTGAGCTTGGCATCAACCTGATCGATACCGCACCCGCCTATGGCGTCAGCGAGCAACGTCTTGGTGAGCTGCTAAGGGATAGGCAGCGATGGGTCATCTGCACAAAAACTGGCGAAGAGTTCGTCGATGGCCAGTCGCGATTCGACTTCAGCGCCACGCATACGCGCGCCAGTATACACCGCAGCCTGAAACGGCTGAACACAGACTATCTGGACCTTGTGCTGGTCCATTCTGATGGGCGCGACCGTGAGATTATCGAACACAGCGACTGCTTCGAAACCCTGGCCAGGTTAAAAGAGGCAGGCAACATTCGCGCATTTGGCCTGTCTGGCAAAACCGTCGAGGGTGGGCTGCTCGCCCTGCAGCACAGCGATGTCGTGATGGTGACCTTCAATCCAGACCAACAGGAAGAACGACAGGTCATTCAGCAGGCCTGCAAGCTTAACAAGGGTGTACTGATTAAAAAGGCATTTGCCAGCGGTCATGCTGTCGTGGATAGCAGCGCCGACCCGGTGCGCAGCAATCTGCAGTTCTCGCTGCAGGAGCCCGGCGTCAGCGCGGTTGTGGTGGGCACGATCAACTCCCATCACTTGCGCGATAACGTCCGGGCCTGTCTAGACTAAAAGCCAGTCAGCGCACGAAGGCCATTTGACCCCTCATGCACCAGGCAATGCTTACATGGAATAGCCTTTCTCGTCGTGATCGGTGATATCCAGACCAGTCAATTCCTGCTCTGGTGTCACGCGGTTACCGGAGGTCAGCGCGCCAACGACTTTCATCAGCACGATGGTCACAACCGCCGTGTATATACCGGTCGCCAGCACACCAATGACCTGCACGCCGAATTGTGAACCCATGGTCATGCCCTCGGCATAACCATTGCCACTGAACACACCCAGTTCCTGCGAGGCAAATACAGCTGCCAACAGCGTACCAAGGATACCGCCAACACCGTGCACCGGGAAAACGTCCAGAGAGTCATCGATTTTCACACGATGCTTGAGGAAGTTGGTGGCCGCAAAACACAGCGCACCGCCCATGATACCAATCACCATGCCGCCAGCCGGTCCAACCGAACCCGCTGCCGGTGTAATTGTCGCCAGACCGGCAACCATGCCGGTGACTGCACCCAGGCCGCTCGGCTTGCCGTGACGCACCCATTCAATGCCCATCCAGGTCAGCGCGCCAGCCGAGGCTGACATATGGGTCGCCAGCAATGCCATACTGGCACCACCAGAGGCACCCAGTGCGCTACCGGCGTTAAAGCCATACCAGCCGACCCACAGCATGCCAGCACCGGTAAAGGTCATGGTCAGGTTGTGCGGCATCAGCGGTGCGGTAAGAAACCCACGGCGCTTGCCCAGCATGATGGCCATGATAACGGCCGCCACGCCTGCCGTGACGTGAACCACTGTGCCACCAGCGAAATCGATCAGACCCATCTGATACAGCCAGCCATTGCTGTTCCATACCCAGTGGCAGACCGGGAAGTAAACCAGGGTTGCCCACAGCACAACAAAAATCACCAGTGATGAAAACTTCATGCGCTCGGCAAATGCACCAACGATCAACGCCGGTGTGATGATGGCGAAGGTCATCTGGAATGCGACAAACAATGGCTCCGGGATGTCACCCCAGACAGAATCAACGGTGATGCCGTTCAGGAAGACCTTGCTCAGCCCTCCCCAGAACCCGGTGTCGCCCGGACCGAAGGCAATGCTGTAACCAAACATCAGCCACAGTATTGAAATGATTGCAGCAATCGAAAAACACTGCATCAGCACTGACAGGACGTTCTTGCTGCGCACAAGCCCGGCATAGAAAAGCGACAGACCCGGCACTGTCATGAACAGTACCAGTGCGGTCGCAGTCAGTATCCAGGCAGTGTTGGCGCCGTTGATGGCTTCCTGCGCCAGCGCGGTGGCTGGCAGGCCCAGTGCAGCAGCTGCCACACCCAGTTTGCTTATTGTTCTATTGATCATTTGCATCTGTCTCCCCGTCACACTGCTGAATCGCCAGTTTCGCCAGTGCGGATCCGCACCACCTGTTCAAGCGCCTGCACAAATATCTTGCCGTCGCCGATCTTTCCTGTGGCTGCCGCCTGACAGATTGCTTCGACAGCACGCTCTACCACGTCGTCAGAGACGGCGACCTCTATTTTGGTTTTCGGCAAAAAATCAACGACATATTCAGCGCCCCGATACAGCTCAGTGTGCCCCTTCTGACGCCCGAAACCTTTTACCTCGGTGACGGTCATGCCGCTGACGCCCAGTTCACTCAGGGCCTCGCGCACATCGTCCGCCTTGAACGGCTTGATGATTGCTACGATCATCTTCATAGCTTTTCTCCCGGATTGTTTTTGATCTTGGTTTTTTGCACTCTTATGGTGCCAATATCCCCGATGCGCACCTGATGGGTGCAGTAATGCGCTGAAAACCGGGTTTCAGTGGCTGTTTTTGGTGCAGTTTATTTCTGAGCAAGAATCAGGCCGCTTCTGGAACGCCCTGCAAAAAGGCATGCGCACCAACGATGCGCGAATGGTGCGCCGCATAAGTGCACGCAGTGAGATAGCACACAGGAATTCAAAAAAGCCTGAAAGGGATCAGAGACCGTCGCGCAAGACTCTGAATCGCTGCTGCTGATAACCGTCCACTGCAGCGATCATCTGACGGGATGCCATGGCGTAATGATCGGTCAGCTCGGCCTTCAGCTGTTTCTTCTGAGACTCCAGTGACATCAGGATCTGCTGGCGCAGCTCGTCTCGATTCATGGCTTCATCAATGCTGTTCAGGGCAAGATCGGTCAGCAACCAGGCGCCAGCCGCCAGTGCCGGCGTACAAATCACGACCATCGGGCCGCACAGCGCACCACTGGAACCCGTGGCCGCGCTGCTGGCCGCGCGTGCCGAAGCCGCCGACACAACCCGCCTGGAAGCTGCGCCGCTGATGACTCTGACACCAGCCCGACTGGCCAGCCGGGCGGTAGCAAGACCTGCCAGCGCACCAGCGCCGACGGCCGATTTATCCGCAAACGCCTGCAGCGAAAAGGATGTGGTTGGCAGACTGAGGCAGTCCGCCTGCGCCGCAAGCTGGCTCAGCAAAGCAGTCTGACTGGCCAGGAGCTGCCCGGCCTGCTGGTCATAGGTTTCATGAACCCGCACCAGTGCCAGCTGCGTCGACTGATCCAGTGGCTGCCCAATGGCCTCAAAAATACGGGCATCCAGCAGCTCTTCGAGATTGGCGTGCTCAAGGCCTGGCAGGCCAAGTGTGGTGGCCCCAAGATAGGCCAGTTGTGTGTATTGGCCACCAAGACTGTAATTCCAGTCCAGGAATTTCTCGATACCCGGCTGTGCGGCGGCGAATGCCGCATCAACTTCAGCCGCGATGCGTTGCTGCATCACAGCGTCCAGATTCTGATGATGGTTGCCCAACGCCTGGGACGAGGCCTGGATCAGCTGCTGTTGTTGCTGGGGCGCCTGCCAGCGGCAGGGATCAATCAGCGCTGTCAGTCGCACCGGAACGACGCTTTCCTGTACGCCCTGTTGACTCAGCCAGCCGCCAAACAGCAGGACAGACGCCATAACCGCAAATGAACGCAACGTCGGTGGCAAGGCTGCCCCCTTGATCGGTATCGCCAGTGGCCGCGCCAGCATGGTCAGTCCGCTGCATGCGGTCCAGATCAGGCCCGCTTTCATTGCATTCAGCAGCAGAAACGCCAGCCATGCCAGAAGCTTCAGCCAGCCGTCTGCGGTGACGGAGCCACTGAGCTGCTGCATCAGATGCCAGCCCAGCTGGTCCACCACGGCACTTGCTCCCAGCAGCCATCCCGCCTCCGGGAATGCGGCCTGTGACTGAGCATTCGCAAATGCCTGCTGTGCCAACAGAATAATGTCGGCCGAGCGCGTATCGGGCACTTCCACCCAAAACAGATTCACGATCACCAGCAGGATGGTCAGCAGAGCAACGAGCAGAAGATTGCCGACACGAATAACATAGGGGAATTGATAGACACTGTTGAACTGAGGGCCCAGCAGCCGCCGAGCAAACTGAAAGGCCAGCACTGCCAACGGAATGCCCAGGGCGATGACCAGCCAGTCCAGAGGCTTCAAGGCTGCTACGGCGACCAGCATCAGCACCGCCAGCGCCAGCGAGCTGATTGCCAGCGTGAATTTGAGCAATGCGCTGTTCCAGAGCAGTTTTCTGATCATGCTCTGCTGGACAGTGATATGTGCCAGCAATGCACGGCGACGCACAAAACGCAGTGGCAGGTAATAGGCGTAGATCAGCGCTGCCAGTCCCAGCACCATCGAGATTGCCAAGGGCTGAGATACGGTTTGCAATGGCAGGAGGTACAACAGCGCCAGCAACAGGCTGTGTCCGGCAATCACCGCCAGCCAGAATGCTGACCATGGCCAGCGCGGACCGGGCGGTGACCCGGCCTGAGCTGGCTCAGGGCGATGGCTGTCAGTCTGGCTGGTACTCATGGTGCTGACCAATAAACGAGAGTCTGTATCTGTTTAGACGCAGACCGGCGCACCAGGGTTTGGATTCGACTACTTTATCGTGAGACAGTCGTCACACAACATCAGGGTGCGCAGTTGATCCGGCCGGTGATTGGCAGGCAATACCAGACTTAGCAGGGATTGCCAGCGCAGGCGCTGTTCGGCTGACAGAGCCGGCAAAACAGTCGCCAGGCCGCTGAACGACGCAGGCATATTCTGCGCTGCCATCATAGTCGACAGGATCTGCGCACCACCCATACTGTCGGCCAGCTGCAACAGCAACTGCTCGCCAAAGGTCAGCGGACGGCTCAGATAAACGCGCTCGTAGTCATCCAGTTCCGCCAGTTCGGCGGCAGCTGCAATCGCCTGATCCAGATCACCCAGCTGGTCAACCAGGCCAATCTCCAGCGCCTGCTCACCGCTCCATACGCGCCCGCCAGCGATATTCTCAACATCCTCACGGGGCAGGTCACGACCCTCTGCCACCAGATTGATGAAGCGCGCATAGGTGTCGTCTATGCTCGACTGGAACACCCGCCGCATGGGTTCGTTCAGGCCGCTCAAGGGGTCGCCGGCACGCGTCAGCTCGGTTGTGCCCACTCCATCAACCCCCACACCCAGCTCGCTCAGTGCCCGTTCAAACGTGGGAATCATGCCAATCACACCGATTGAGCCAGTCACTGTAGATGGTGAGGCCCAGATCTGGTCGGCGCTGGCCGATATCCAGTAGCCGCCCGAGGCCGCCTGGCCACCCATCGATACAACAAGAGGCTTGCCTGCGAGTTGCAGCTGATCCAGCGCCCCGCGAATCTGTTCGGAGGCGAGCGCCGACCCACCGGGAGAGTCAACACGCAGGACAACCGCCCGGATGGAGGCATCCTGCTGCGCCTGCTGAATCAGCGCTGTCAGGCTGTCCGCCCCAATCATGCCCAGCGGCTGCTCGCCCGGCATGATGGTACCTTCCGCAACAATCACACCGACCTGATCGGTACCCGGTACCTGTGGAGCAAAAGTCGCGTTCAGATAGTCCAGGTAGTGTATCTGCGAGAAACTGCCATTGCTGACACCCACCTCGGCCGCGACCTGGCGCCGGAAACTGTTGGCATCCGCGATATTGTCCACCAGACCCTGTTCAAAGGCGACGCGAGCCATATTGCCATTCGCCGCCTCCAGCAATGTCGGGTAATTGTCGGCATAGCTTTGCAACTGGGCCGTACTCATTTCACGGTTGCCCGCCACCCGCGTCAGATAGCGCGACCAGAGTGCATTCAACAGATTCTGATTGTCGGCACGCGCCTCTTCAGACATATCCATGCGTGAGAACGGTTCGGCCGCAGATTTGAATTCGCCGACGCGGAACACATGAACCTGGACATTCAGGCGCTCCAGCAGATCGCGGAAGTAAAGCTGGTTACCGCCAAAGCCGGTCACCATCAGATTACCCATAGGGTGCAGCGTGATGTTATCCGCGTAGGAGGCCAGCGCGTATTGAGCCTGGGTAAAGTATTCGCCAAAGGCATAGATGGGTTTGCCGGTATCCGCAAATCGCTGCAGGGCATCACCCAGGGTTTCCAGCTGGGCAGGACTGACGCCCAGCAGTTCACTGACATCTATCACCAGCGCGCCAATTCGCCCGTCATTTTCTGCAACTGCCAGCGACTCCAGCAGTTCCGGCATCAGACTGTTCTGCGGCAGCCCGGTGCCAAACATCAGGTCGCTGGCTGCGGCCGGTGAACGCTGCTCACTGATGACACCGGTTGGTGCCCAGACCAGGGCGCTGGTGGACGGGACGGTGACGGTCGCCGGACTGGAGAAAATGAGCAACAGAACAAAAGCCAGAACCAGAAGAAAAATGATTCTGCCAGTAATGGTCATCAGGCCGTCGATCAGGCGTCCCAGCCCCGAAAAAAATCGCCGCATCAGTGATCTCCTAACAATTCATTAAAAAATTCGATCTATCGCGCAGAAAAACTGCACCATTCATCGGAATCTTCCCAGCTATGCTGATTATAGACGTCGCAGTCGCAATTCACACAAGAGGATAGATTCATGACACGCGTTTTAGTGCTTTACCATTCCATGTACGGTCACATCGAGACGATGGCTAACGCTGTAGCGCAAGGCGCAGGCAGCGTTGAAGGGATTGAGGTTACCATCAAACGGGTCCCGGAAACCATGCCGACAGAGGCGTTCAAGGCGGCTGGGGGCAAGACGGATCAGGCTGCTGACATCGCCAGCCCGACCGAACTGGCTGACTATGATGCCATCATTTTTGGCGTACCAACCCGCTTCGGCAATATGTCCGGGCAAATGCGCAATTTCCTGGACCAGACCGGCGGTCTGTGGGCCAAAGGCGCACTGGCCGGCAAAGTTGGCAGTGTATTTACATCGACAGCGACAGGTGGCGGTCAGGAAATGACTATCACATCCACGTGGACAACCCTGGCTCACCACGGCATGACCATTGTGCCGCTGGGCTACACCACAGGTGAAATGTTCGATATCTCCAAAGTCAGCGGCGGCACGCCTTACGGTGCTTCAACCCTGGCAGGTGGGGACGGCTCGCGCCAGCCAGATGATCGTGAACTGGCCATCGCGCGTCATCAGGGCAAGCGCGTCGCAGAAATTGCCGCTAAATTGGCAGGCTGAGGCCTTCACTCCGCGCCCGCTGAGTGGACATAGCAGCAACAGAGAGAAGCCGTTCCGGCTTCTCTCTCCACCCAGTCCTTACTTTTTCTGTGCTCTAACACTGCCGGTAGCCGTATCATCGTCCCCATTCCCACCTCACCACTCCCGCGAATAACAGACACAGAAGCAGCTATGAAGGGCAAAAACGCGCTAAGCTGAGCGACTAGCAAAATCTTTCGAAAGCATAAAATTCAGAGGTATTAAAATGCCCGTATCAAGAACAATACGTCACCTGATTAACACTCTCTGCCTATGCATTGCCTGCACCACACTGCAGGCTCAGCCTGCCGGCGATTCAGCCATTATGCGGTTCGAGATTCATGTCCCTGACCAGGCAATTGCCGATCTGAGGTATCGCCTGGCCAACGCCAGGCTGCCGGCGCAGATTCCGGGCACTGGCTGGGAATATGGTACCAACGCTCAATACCTGACAGAGCTTGTCGATTACTGGCAACACCAGTTTGACTGGCGGGAACAGGAACGTCAGCTGAATACCCTGGATCAGTACGTGACCACCATTGATGGCGTACCGATTCATTTTATACACCAGCGCTCCTCCAACCCAGACGCTACACCGCTGATGATCACACATGGTTGGCCAGGTTCCATCGCCGAGTTTCGCCATATTATTGGTCCACTGACAGAACCCCAGCAACACGGCGGCAATGCTGAGGACGCCTTTCATGTCATCGCACCCAGCCTGCCTGGCTTTGGCTTTTCTGGAGAGCCTCAGGAGCGCGGGTTTAACCCGGAGCGCATGGCGCAGATACTGGCCGCCCTGATGCAACGGCTGGGCTATGATCAATACGGCCTGCAGGGTGGAGACTGGGGAGCGATTATTAACAGGATTCATGCCGATCAGTTTGCTGATCGAGTGCTGGGCCTGCATTCCAATTTTGTGTTGGCCAGCCCTCCGGAGGATCCTGCCATCCGGGACGACGTGACAGAAGAAGAGATGACGGCCCGCAGGGAGCGACAGGCTTTCATGGCCGATGAAGTCGGTTATCAGCAGATTCAGGGCACCAAACCACAGACACTGGGTGTTGCACTCAATGACTCACCGGCAGGACTGGCGGCATGGATCGTTGAGAAATTCCACGGCTGGAGCGATATTGACCGGCAAAGCGTCAATGGTCTGGACACCAAGTTCAGCAAAGACGACCTGCTCACGGACATCAGCATTTACTGGTTCAGCGCCAGCATCACGTCCTCTGCGCGCATCTACTACGAAAACCGCAACTTTCCGGCAGCAGAGCCACTGGGTTATGTCGAAGTGCCGACTGCCGGCGCCATTTTTCCCAAGGAGATTTACCTGACGCCCAGACGCTGGGCCGAGGAGCAGTACAACATCGTGCGCTGGAAGCTTATGCCCAGGGGCGGGCACTTTGCCGCCATGGAAGAACCCGAATTATTGCTTGATGATGTTCGGGCCTTCTTCCGTAGCCTTTAACCGCAAATGCTAACAGGCTGTTAAACAGAGCGACTGAGCACCTCACGCAGCGCCAGATAATCTGCGTGGAATTTACGGATGCCCTCTGACAGTTTGTCGCTGGCCATGGCGTCCTCATTCAACTGCCAGCGGAAAGCGGACTCTGTCAGGCTGCCCCGCGGATCATCGCTGCCCTGCTGCGGATCGAGCTGTCGCGGCAGCTCACCCTGATCGGCCTGCAGCTGTTCCAGCAGGGCTGGAGAAATAGTCAGACGGTCACAGCCAGCCAGCGCTTCTATCTCACCGATATTGCGGAAACTGGCGCCCATGACAATCGTCTGATACGCGTTGGCTTTGTAATAACGATAGATCCGCTTCACGGACAGCACGCCTGGGTCAGTCTCTGCCGTGTATTCCTGCCCGGTACTTGCCTTGTACCAGTCGAGGATGCGCCCCACAAAGGGAGAAATCAGAAACACGCCTGCATCCGCGCAGGCAACAGCCTGGTTGAAGCCGAACAGCAGCGTCAGGTTGCACTTGATACCCTCGCGCTCCAGTTGCCGGGCGGCCTGAATACCTTCCCAGGTCGCAGCAATCTTGATCAGGATTCGCGAGGTGTCAACGCCAGCCTGGGTATACAGATCCAGCAGTCCGTGTGCCTTGCGTATCGTGCCCTCGGTATCAAACGACAGGCAGGCGTCCGCTTCTGTCGATACATAACCCGGCACGGCTTCAGTTATTTTCTGCCCGAAATTGACGGCCAGTTTGTCCATGGCAGCATCAATCTGTGACTCCTTGCTGGCGCCCGTGCGCTGACCATGCGCAATTGCATCGGCCACCAGCTCCTGATACTGCTCCTGCTTCGCAGCATTCAGTAACAGAGAGGGATTGGTGGTTGCGTCTTCGGGTTCAAAACGCCGGATACCCGCAAAATCACCAGTGTCGGCGACGACGGTGGTCATCTGTTTCAGTGCCTGAAGTTTGTCCATGAGCTCTGTGTCCATCGCGCCGCAATACGACGCCTTATCATGTCAATGGGTCTTTTTTAAAACTAGTCGATCCTTGCAGGCCGGTCAATCGCTGGCCGCATGCACTGTGGCTGTCCTGGTGACGTAATATTTCTGCAACGTTCGTGACGTAAGCTGTCGCAATGCGAAGTTCTGCCCGGATTATTCACCAGAGACCCGGGCAGAGTGTACTAAAAGTCAGATAGAATTGGGCATTGGTACATCTGCCCTGTTAGCTTCATAATGAAGATTATTCTATGAAAAGACTACTGATTCTGGTGATGACATTGAGCTTCTCCTCCGCACACGCGCAAGACCGCGACCCCATCAATCGCATAGACCTGACCCGTCCCGACGCACCTGCGCTGGCGGTGTTTGGCGATCATCCGATTGGCGTACGTACCATCCGACTGGTGGACACGGACAGGCCGGATGTTCTCAATGCCAGCGACGGAGCAGAGATCAGCTACTACGATCGCGAGTTGACCGTTGAAGTCTGGTATCCGGCCACGGCGGACCAGAGTACGCAGGCAGGCACCGAATACACCACCCCAACCCGCAACCCGGCCATCATCGCCACGCTGCATGGGCGCGCGGTTCGTGATGCAGAACCTGAAACAGCTGAGCGCTTCCCGCTGGTCATCATGTCACACGGCTATCCGGGCAACCGTTACCTGCTCAGCCACCTGGGTGAAAATCTGGCCAGTAAGGGTTATGTGGTTGCGTCCATTGACCATCCGGACAGCACCTATGAGGATCAGCAGAACTTCAGCAGCACGCTTTATAACCGGGCGCCGGACCAGCGTTTTGTGCTGGATGCCATCGCCAGCGGCCAGAGCGAGGCCGCCTTTATCAGCGCCAGCACCGATGCGAACAACACGGCACTGATTGGCTACTCCATGGGCGGTTACGGCGTGCTGAACAATCTGGGCGCCGGCTACAGCGATGCGGGCGTGGGTTTTATTGGCGCGCCCCCAAATCGCCTGCTGCACGAGCTTGCCGCCAGCAATGCGGAATTTGCCAGCCTGCGCGACCCGCGCATCAAGGCAGGCATTCCGATTGCGCCCTGGGGCATGAACATGGCTTTCTGGGAGGCGCAAGGCCTGGCAGCGTTGACCGGCCCGGTATTGTTTGTGGCCGGCGATGCTGACCAGACTTCAGGTTACGACAATGGCGTCAAGGCAGCCTACAATGGCGCCGTTAATGCCGATCCGCGCTATATGCTGGTGTTCAAGAACGCCGGCCATAGCGTGGCGGCACCCATCCCCCTGCCTGCCGAATTTCTGGGTCGTGAAGATACCTCTGGCGCAGGCCATTACACGGACCCGGTCTGGGACACGCTGCGCATGAACAATATCCTGCAGCATTTTGCGACAGCCTTCCTGAATCTGTACCTGAAAGGGGATGAAAACCAGCGCCGCTATCTAGAGCTGCCGACTGAGGGCGCGGGCGACAATCCCTGGGAAGGGTTTGATGATGGCGATGCCGTCGGGCTGCGTTTTTACCACAACGAACCAGCCGACTGATCCATCAGTCGGCAAACTCCATCGACAACATCAGCTTTTGACTTTCGCGGCAGCCTGCCGCAGCGCACTGCGCACGCCCGTGTTCAGGGCACCACCCGTATATCTGCCCTTGGCCTGGTGCTTGATGCGATAAACGCCGGGCACCTCTATCGGCACACCCTGGGTCCTTAACAACCAGCGAAACGCCCTGTCCTCGTAAGCCTTGCACCATGTGTCCGAAGGCTGCTGATAGTAGGGCAGCGCTTCGCAGTAGCCGACAGCGCGCGCCATGTCCCCATGAGTTATCTGCAGCGGCCCGGTGGCGCGATCCCGGGTGAATCGCTGAAACAGCGCCTCGTCGATATCCACCACCTCAGGCGGATCCATCGGCGGCGACAGCAGGGGTGCATCCGGTGGCAGCAGATCGGTGCAGTATTCTGACGATGGAAACACCAGCGCGTCCTGACGGCCCTGCAGCGCCTTGCTCAAACCATCCAGACAGCCCTCGCGGAACAGCAGATCGCAGTCGGTGAACCAGACCCAGTCGGCAGTCGTCTCTTTGGCTGCCAGATTGCGACCAATGGCGCGTCGGAACAGTGCCTGCTTTGGCAGAGGGCGCCAGTTCCATCGAATGCCCGGAATTTTCTGCTGCCTGAAGAAATTCAGCAGTTTCACGGTCTCAGTATCCGCTTCGCCGTAAAACACCGTCATCGTGACATCCATGTCAGTCGGCGGGAACAGTACCAGCGAACTGAGCTGATAGGTCTGCATATGCGCGTAATTCCAGCAGTGACTCACGATCTCCAGGTGCAGCCGACCTGTTCTGGCAGTCAGTTGCTCGCGAGACGGCAGCTCACGCTGAAACCAGCGCGGAGACACCATGCCACCGGCGGCAAGCCGCAGGAAGCGGCCGTAGAGGCCGTCATACCAGCGCGACGGGGGGACTGGGTATTCGCTCATGAGGCACCATATTTTTCAAAAAACGCTATATTATCGAAAACAGGCGCGGTAATCTTCGGTCTGGTACATAAGAACAATGATCTACGTCACGAAGATGACAATGACCTTCGCGTAGAGTGGTCACATGCAATATAAACACTATAAAGACAAAAATGCCTCGGTACTGATCAACCAGAAGGTATTGGCCGACTACCAGCCAGGCCTGTTCTGCCGCGAAACACTCGCGCGCGAACAACATGACACGTGCTCGCGCGGGCGCGGTAATGTCATGTTTTATGAACATGACAGCCTGCAGCTGGTGCTGAAGACCTACCACCGTGGCGGCCTGCTGGGCCGCATGATCAAAAATTCCTATCTATTCAGTGGCACTGAACGCAGCCGAATGTGGCGCGAGTTCCTGCTGCTTGGGCAGATGCGGGACCTGGGGCTGCCCGTCCCTCGCCCGGTCGCAACACGCTGTGTGCGAACCTCGCCATTATGCTACCAGGGTGACCTGATCACGGAACGTATCGCAGATGCCCAGACACTGGCAGAAGTCCTCAGCGAAAAAAACCTGTCAGACACCTCCTGGGAAGCCATTGGGCGAATCATCCAGCGCTTCCACCACCACAATATCGACCATACCGATCTTAACGCCTGCAACATCCTGTTGACCCGATCGGGGAAAATCTACCTGATAGACTTTGATAAGTGTGCCATCCGCCGCGGACGGCACAAGGGCTGGCGGCGTGACAACCTCAACCGCCTGCGCCGCTCACTCGGCAAATGGGAACAGCGCGAAGCAACGTTCCACTTTAACAAAGAGCACTGGCAGGCCTTACAGCGCGGCTACAGTCACCCCAACACCAAAACGCCGTCGTCCAGTGAGTCACGGCTGAGCAGTTTGCGGTCCTTGCCGTAATCCTGCGTGTTCAGCCACGGTGCCCGGTCACCCTGTTTGGGGAAGCGATGCATCATGCGTTGCATATAGCCCGCCGAAAAGTCATCAATGAACGGTCTAGCCTCCATTCCCCGGTCTTCCTCACGCAGCGTCGGGCGCACGACGCGCGCATCATGTTCATCCATATAATTGATCAGGCGACAGAAAAATTCTGCCGTCAGATCAGCCCGCAAAGTCCATGACGCATTGATATACCCGAATGTCATGACCAGATTGGGCACGCCTGAATACATAAGGCCTTTGTAGGCCCAGGTATCAGCGAAATCCAAAGGTTTGCCGTTCAGACTGAACTGCGCACCGCCCATGATCTGCATATTCAGGCCCGTCGCCGTCACGATGATGTCGGCAGCCAGTTCCTGGCCATTTTTCAGCAGAATGCCGTTTTCGGTGAAACGGTCTATATGTTCGGTGACCACTTCAGTGCGCCCCTCGCGGATGGACTGAAAAAGGTCGGCGTTCGGCACCAGGCACAGGCGCTGATCCCAGGGATTGTAGGAGGGCGTAAAGTGCTTCGCGACATCATAGTCTGGCCCAAGCTCTTTACGTACCAAGTCGAGAATGCGCTTCTTCAGTTTTTCCGGCTTGCGTCGCGACTGCCGGTATACCCATTGCTGGAACCGCACATTCTTGAAACGCGTCAGAGCATAGGCCCAGGTGTCCGGCAGAACCCTGCGCAGCGCGTTGGCTACACGATCACGATCCGGCATGGAAACCACATAAGTTGGGGAGCGCTGCAGCATGACAACGTGGCTGGCTTTGTCCGCCATGGCAGGCGCCAGCGTCATGGCGGTGGCACCCGAGCCGATAATCACCACGCGCTTATCGCTGTAGTCCAGATCCTGTGGCCAGTGCTGAGGATGCACAAGCTGCCCCCTGAAATCGGCCTGTCCCTCAAACTCCGGTGTATGCCCCTTTTCATAGCGATAGTAACCTGAGCACATCAGTAGCATTCGACAGCGCTGAGTCACGACCGAATCATCAGCCTGTTCAAGCTCCAGCGTCCAGCAGGCATCCACATCCGACCAGTTGGCCGCCACCAGGCGCTGTCCGTAGCGGATTTGTTTGTCGACACCGTGCTCGGCAGCAGTTTCTTTGACATAACGGAGAATGGACGGCCCATCGGCAATCGCCTTGGCATCGCGCCACGGTTTGAATCGATAACCCAGTGTGTGCATATCGCTGTCCGAGCGGATACCCGGATAACGAAACAGATCCCAGGTCCCTCCCAGTGACTGCCGCGCTTCGATAATGCAGTAGCGCTTGTCTGGGCACTGTTGCTGCAGCATCACGGCGGCGCCTATCCCGGACAGACCTGCCCCTACAATCACAACATCAAGCAGGTCCTTGTTTTCATTTGACATGGCAGATTCCTGAGTTGGTTCAGTTTTTATCACAATTCACTGAGTATATGACGAATCCACGCACTGTAAAAATTGCCACTTGCAGCATTGTGCAATCAGGCATAACCTGCGTGTCGGAGTTCAGGCTCTCCGGTTCTCC
Organism: Pseudohongiella sp. SYSU M77423; assembly: GCF_029911965.1. NCBI lineage: Bacteria > Pseudomonadati > Pseudomonadota > Gammaproteobacteria > Pseudomonadales > Pseudohongiellaceae > Pseudohongiella > Pseudohongiella sp. SYSU M77423. Next base: position 781,947 of record NZ_JARYTH010000001.1, read on the forward strand.
GGGAATAATAAAAATCAAGGAGTAACAACAATGAAAATCACACGTCCGGCCGGGACTGGTCGAGCTGCACACCCGTTGCGGCTGGCAGGTCTGCTGGCCATAAGTATTGGTTTGGCGCACACCTCGCTGTCCGCCCAGGACCAGGAGACCGTCGAGTGGGTAACCCTCGGTGGTGATCACGCTCACACACGTTATACCCCCGCCACACAAATCAACGCAGACAATTTCACCCAGCTGGAAACCGCCTGGATCTGGGATGGTGCCAGTTTTGATGCCTCCAGTGGTCGTTCCACCCCAAGCTACGTGGACGGCAAACTGTTCACCGTTGCTGGTGAGCGCCGCCACGTTATCGCCATCGATCCGGAAAGCGGCGAGACCATCTGGTCCTATCGCGAGCCACATACCTTCCGTCATGAATATTCCATGCGTAAGGACTACGGCAAGGGCGTTGCCTACGGTGAAGTAGACGGCCGGGGAGTCATCTATATCATCAGCCCGGCATTCTTCCTGACAGCTCTGGATGCCGAGACCGGCGCCCCACTGGAAGGCTTCGGCGGCCCGGTTGGCATCGAAGGTTTTCCTGAGACCGGCGTGGTCGACATGCAGCGCATCATTGCTGAATACATGGGCTACGATTTCGACCCCTACTACGGCATTCCGCTGGAAGAAGGTTACATCACGGCCTCATCACCACCCATCGTGGTCAACAACACAGTGGTTGTGGGTAACTCTGCCGAGCAGGGTTATAACCAGACGCGTATCGAAAACATCCCAGGGGACATCCTGGCCTTTGATACCGCAACCGGTGATTTCAAGTGGAAGTTCAACGTCATCCCGGAAGCCGGCGAGTTCGGCATCGAAACCTGGGAAGGCATCCCGAACCCAAGAGAGCTGACGGGTGAGGTATCGCCCTGGGCACCGCTGTCTGCCGACGTTGAAGCAGGCATTGTGTACGCAGTGACCAACCCGCCGACGATCGACTACTACGGCGGTCATGCTCCCGGTGACAACCTGTTTGGTACCAGTATCATCGCCATGGATGCAGAAACTGGCGAGCGTGTCTGGCACTTCCAGTTCGTTCACCACGATGTCTGGAACTACGACACGCCAACAGCCCCGGTGCTGCTGGATGTCGAAATCGACGGACGCACGGTGCCGGCCATTGCACAGGCTACCAAACAGGCCTTTGTATACGCCTTCAACCGTCTGACGGGTGAGCCGCTATGGCCCATCGAGGAACGCCCTGTACCGCAGTCGCGTATCCCGGGTGAGCAACTGTCGCCGACCCAGCCCTTCCCGACCAAACCAGCGCCCTTCGACATGCAGGGCCTGACGCACGAAGATCTGATCGACTTCACGCCAGAACTTCGTCAGCAGGCAATCGACTCGCTGGCTCAGTACGAGATTGGACCGCTGTTCAACCCGCCACTGCACCGTGACAATGATCTGGGCAAGATGGCGGCTCTGTGGTGTCCGGGTGATGGTGGTGGCGCCAATATCCCTGGGCCTGCCGTCGCTGATCCGGTCAATGGCATCCTGTACGTGACTTCGCGTTCAGCCTGCTCCTCACGCGTTGTGACTGACGCACAGGAACGTGATGCGATGATCGAGCTGCCGACTGGCCAGACTTTCTCGCGCTTTGCAGCACTGCGATCACTGCCGGTACGTGGACCACAGGGCCTGCCCCTGTACAAGCCACCGTACAGCCGCATCACAGCCATCGACATGAACACTGGTGAACACCTGTGGATGATTCCGGTTGGCGACACGCCAGACCGTATCAAGGATCACCCAGCTCTGGCAGGAGTGGATATTGGCAGCACCGGCACCGGCGCTCTGGCACCAATGACGGTTACCGCCAACATGCTGTTCTACGCCAGCGAAGGCAGTGATGGTACACCTTACCTGTTTGCCGTAGATAAAATGACCGGTGAAGAGATTGGTCGTGTACAAGTGCCTGATACCAGCAATTTCGGTATGATGAGCTACGTTCATGAAGGCAAGCAGTACGTCATGCTGCAAACTGGCAGCAAGCTGACTGCAGTGGCACTGCCAGACTGATATAGTCTGTTGTGTGCCACCTGGCGTGGCGGGCATGATGCTCGCTACGCCAGTTGCCGGTAGCCACCAGCCGGAGTACAGCGCACAATGATCAAGAAACTCCTGGGGGTCGTCCTGGCCCTGAGCATCGCGTTACTTGTTACACTCTCCATCTTTGCGTTCTCTCCCCCATCTGTTCCTGAATACGACATCAGCAGCGAGTCTGACGCCATTGCGCGTGGTGAATACCTCGTCAGTGCCGGCGGCTGTGTTAGCTGTCATGAGGGGGACGCTGGCGGACTCAGTGGCGGGCTGGCAATAGAGTCACCGTTTGGCACCTTCTACGCATCGAATATCACGCCTGATACATCAACTGGCATTGGCGGCTGGAGCGGCCAGGATGTGGTTCGCGCGATCAAACATGGTCGCTCGCCCGATGGCCGTTTTTACTATCCCGCTTTTCCCTACCGCGCCTATTCAGGAATCAGCGATGACGAGGCACTGGATATTGCCGCCTGGCTGATGGCGCAGGACCCAGTGAGCAATCAGCCCCCCGAGCATGAGCTGCCGGCCTGGGTAATGCGCTGGCAGATGGCCGGCTGGAACTTACTGGCCGATTGGAACACACCAGAGTTGCCCGAGTACGCCGATCCGATGATTGCCCGTGGTGCCCACCTGAGCCGCAATCTGGGCCATTGCGGCGAATGCCACACCCCGCGCAATGCACTGGGCATCAGCGATATGAGTCGTGAGTTTGCTGGCGGGGAAATGCCCGATGGGCACGTTGAAGCAATAGACGCCGAGTCACTGGCCAACTGGTCTGAGGACGACCTGGCGCTGTTCCTGTTTATCGGACTGAAACCCGATGGCGAGTATGTCGGTGGCAAGATGGAACCGGTCATTGAACACAACACCGGCCGGCTGACCGATGAGGACCGGCAAGCCATGGCAGCGTTCTTTAAACGGGGATTGTGAACAGCCGGGTCTGAATCGACCCGGCCATTTGCCAGTGCCCTTGCAGGCTTGCAGGCTTGCAGGCTGTTGATAAACGTAATCGAGGCAGTCAGTGCGAGGCAAAAACAGGCGAAAAAGCGCAGTTTACACGGAGTAAATGAGCATTTTGAGCCTGTTTTTAACGAAGCAATGGCAACGCAGATAGTTTTTCAACAGCCTGTTAGTCGACGCGGTACTCACGGTGGCAGTTGCCACAGGTCGAACCGAAGGCGCGCACTGCAGCGATCGTGGTATTGCGATCACCGCCTGATGCGACATCGGCAAAGGTCAGCGCAGCCGCCTGCAGCTCACTGGCTTTCTGTTCAAAGTCAGCCATGTTGTCCCAGATAATGGGCAGGGCTTCGGTTTCCACCGTGAATTCACGCGTGTCATTTGCAGCGAATACTTCCGGAATCATTGGTGCCAGCTCGGCAATACGGCGAGCATTGCGCTCGGCCAGGGCCGCATCAAATTCGGCGCCACGCGCCATGCCGCTGATGGGTGCCATGTTGAACGCCAACAGTTTAAAAACAGCCTGACGTGTCTCAGTCGATGCTGCAGCACGCTCCTGCGGTGTGGGCTCATCCTGCTGCGCACTCACGGTGACAACAAGCACTGACGACAATACCAACGTACCAATAGCAAACACCTTTTTAAACATTGTTTTTACTCCCTGGTTTCAGACTGACAAGCAAATGGTCTCTCGCGAGTATACATGAATTCAGCCGCGCCTCACTTTCTCGACAATGGCTGATGTGGAACAGTTATCCAGAAAGGAAAGCACTTTAACCTGCCCCCCGTAGCTGCGGACATAATCACCGCCGACCACCTGCTCATCGGTGTAGTCGCCGCCCTTGACCAGAATATCCGGCTGGAGGCGCGTCAACAGATTTTCCGGTGTATCTTCAGTAAAACTCACCACCCAGTCCACGGCCTCAAGCCCTGCCAGCACCGCCATACGCCGTTCGACCGGATTGATGGGGCGGCTTTCGCCCTTGAGTCGGCGCACCGAGTCGTCGTCATTGATGGCGACAATCAGGCGATCGCCAAGCTGCCGGGCCTGTGCCAGATATCCCACATGACCGGCATGAATGATGTCGAAGCAGCCATTGGTAAACACAATCTTCTCGCCATGCGCGCGGGCATCTTCGACCGCCATCACCAGCTGATCTGCGGTCATGGCACCGCGGCCGGTTCCCTGCAGTGACTGCAGGGCGCGACGCAGCTCGGGGCCACTGATCGCGGCAGTGCCAAGACGGGCAACCGCCAGCCCTGCGGCAAGATTGGCAAGCATGACGGATTTTTCCATGTCCTCACCGGCAGCCAAAGATGCGGCCAGTACAGCCACCACCGTGTCGCCAGCACCGGTTACATCAAATACTTCGCGCGCCTGGGCTGGCAGGTGCAGCGCGGCACGCGAGGCCTGCAACAATGTCATGCCTTTTTCGCCCCGAGTGACCAGGACAGCGTCCAGCGCCAGGGTTTCCCGCAGCCGCTGCCCGCGCTCGATCAGCTCATCCTCGCTGTGACAGGCACCCACCACCGCCTCGAATTCCGAAAGATTGGGGGTAATAACAGTAGCACCGTGATATTTGCTGAAGTCTGTCCCCTTGGGATCGACCACGACCGGCACGCAGCGCTCTCTGGCTGCCTGGATCAGATGGCGCGTCTGTGCCAGCGAGCCTTTGCCGTAATCCGACAGCACCAGTACCTGGGTCGCCTCAAGCGCCTGCTGGACATGCTGATGCATGGCATCCACTGCTTCTGCAGGGAAGGCCTCTTCAAAATCGACCCGCAGCAGCTGTTGTTGCTGGCTGATGATGCGCAGCTTGGTAATGGTCGGAATATTGTCTGTTGATGTGAACTGGCAATCGACACCGGCGGCCTGCAGCTTGCCCTGCAGCTCGTCAGCAGCTTCATCGCGTCCTGTGATGCCAGCTACCGAGGCGGCGGCACCCAGCGCTGCGATATTGAGGGCCACGTTGGCGGCGCCACCGGGGCGATCTTCATTGGCTGCCACTTTGACAACCGGCACCGGCGCCTCTGGCGAAATACGCGAAGCCTTGCCATGCCAGTAGCGGTCCAGCATCACATCACCGGCCACCAGTACACGAGCCAGGGGGTATTGCGGTAAATCGATATTCATGAGGATTCACTGTCCTGTCGCCCGTCGGCGATACACACAATCAATGGCGGCCATCATAGCACAGCCCGCCATCCGGACATCCTGCCGGGCAGGACACCGGTTTGTCATGCCTGCCGCGGTTCCTGCTACAATGCGGCCTGACAATAATCAGACTGACAGGTAAAGTGTGAGCAGGCAGCGACCGCAACACAGCGACAATCCACGCGACTATCTGGGGCCGCGTTACTGGCCGACCTGGCTGGCCTATGGGTTTATCTGGCTGATTGCACATCTGCCCTATCGCCTGCAGGTCTGGATCGGCGAGATACTGGGGCTGCTGATGTACCGGCTGGCGGGCAGCCGTCGCCGGGTCTGTCAACGCAACATTGAGCTGTGTTTTCCCGAACTGAGCAAGGATCAGCAGCGTAAACTCGTGCGCGAAACCTTCAAGTCCAATGGCGTGGGTGTCATGGAGATCGGTCTGGCCTGGTGCCGCAAACCTGCCGATTTCAAACACATGGTGCAGTCCACCGGACTGGAAAACCTGATCAAGGCACATGAGCAGGGCCGCGGCGTACTGCTGGTCAGCGCTCACTTCTCGACCATCGAGTTTGTTGGCAGTCTGATGTCGCTGCTTTACCCAATTGACGTAACCTATCGCGCCCACAAGAATCCATTATTCGATGCCCTGATGAAACGCGGCCGGCAGCGTCTCTACGGCGCCGTTGTTGAGCGCAAAGAAGTACGTCGGGCGCTACGCCGCCTGCAGGAAGGCCATGTGCTCTGGTACGCCGCCGATCAGGACTACGGGCCCAGACATTCCATCTTTGTCGACTTCTTTGGCATACCTGCCGCCAGCATCACTGCGACCAGCAAATACGCCGGGTTTAATAATTCGCTGGTCATCTTTCTGGCGCATTATCGCAACGCCGACAACAGTGGTTATCACCTGTATTTCAGCGAACCTCTGGAAGACTATCCGACGGGCGACGACCACGCCGACGTGAAACGAATCAATACACTGATCGAAGCTGCCATTCGAAAAGCACCCGAACAGTACATCTGGCTGCACAGACGGTTCAAGACGCGCCCCGAAGGCAGCCCGGATCTGTACAGCAGGCAGCTGCCTCCTTCCCACGATCGTCACTGAGTGCAACCATGAACCCGGCATACAGGCCCCATCTCCCGCCACTGACCCTGATCCGACTGATCACTGTGCTCGCCAGCCTGTTGCTGTCGTGGCTGGCGGTGACCCTGAATGCGCAGCCCAATACTGACGCATACATCTACGTTCGAACGGCAGAGATCGCGCTTGAGCAGGGCCTGTCGGCCGCCTACGGTCACTATCAGTGGGCGCACATGTCACTTGTGATCGCGATGATCCACAAAATTACCGGGCTGAGCATGTTTCAGGCAGCCTATTTATTAAACGCACTTACCTTCGCTTTGATGAGCCTTGCCTTTGTCAATCTGGTTGCGGCGCTGGCACCCACCCGCCGCGTGGTCTGGCTTGCCATGCTGGTCATCCTCAGTTTCCCACTGATCAATGAGTTCCGGGCCTACATTATTCGTGACATTGGCTTTCTGGGTTTTGCACTGATAGCCATGCTGCAGCTGATCCACTTCAATCGCACCCTGCTGCTGCGCCATGCCGTGCTGTTTGTCGCCGCAAGTCTGGCTGCCGCCCTGTTCCGACCGGAGGCACTGCTGCTGATGTATGTGTCACCTGTCACGCTGCTGATGAACAAATCACTGTCAGAGAACAATCGCCGGCGCGGTTTCCTGCGTCTGGAAATCATCGCCCTGCTGGCCATTGCGCCGCTGCTGATTGTGTTCGCGTTCAGCCAGGTCGAGCTGCAACAACAACTGCAAAACTTCGCGCTGATCTACCAGCCTTTTCTCAACAATCTGCAGGATATTTTTCAGCCTGACGCTGCACTGAATGCAGCGGTGTTCGGCGACTACGGTGCGCAGTTCGTGGGCCAGTATTCCGGTATATTCCTTTTTGTTGGACTGTTGGCGGTACTGCTTGCCTGCCTGATTGACAGCCTGGGACTGGTCGGCGCGCCCCTGCTGGCCTACGGTTATCTCAAACGTCTGGTAAAACTTGAGCATCCGGCGATGAACGTGCTGCTGATATGGGCCGGCACATCATTGCTGATATTGCTGGCCTTCATCCTGCTGACGCGATTTATCACTACCCGCTATGCGCTGATGTTCTGTACAGTACTGCTGATCTTCATTCCGTTTATTGTCGATCGCAGCTGGCGTATTGCTGCGGCCGAAAACCGGATCAGACGTTTCGCCGGGCTGATGATTTTTCTGCTGCTGTTTGCGTTTATTGATTCACACATTTCTTTTGGGGATCCCAAGCGCCACCTGCAGGAAGCCACAGCATGGATTGAACAGAGCACGCGCCGCGATGCGCCACTGGTCACCAATGAAATATATTTGGCCTACGAAACAGGCCGCGTTGAAGACTATGATGTGGTGCGCCGGGAGATGGAGCCGGAACTGCTGATGCGGGCTTCGCCTGGCACCATATTCGCCCTGACACCGCGTGGCAGCTTTGATCAGCAACTGCAGGCAGAGATCAATCGCGGCGCCCTGCGACTGATCCGCAGCTTCAGTGCCGAGCGCGGCGCAGATTTGCTGGTGTTTGAAAAGGAACTGCCATAGCGCTGACTGTCAGCGTGGCGTTTAGCGGACTACCAGCCCTGTACCTCGTCGTCCGATTTGGTAACCAGCACGTCCTGCATGATCATGTATTCCAGGTCAGACCCATGGAACATGTCCAGCGCATCCTCCGGGCTGCAGATCATCGCTTCACCGGGACGGTTCAGTGAAGTGTTCAGCACAATCCCATAGCCGGTTTTTTTCTCCATCGCCTCCAGCACGGCATGAAAACGTGGATTGCTTGCCTTGCGCACCACATGGGCACGCGTGGTGCCATCTTTGTACACAACAGCTGGAAACAGCTCGCGCCATTCAGGCACAACGTCAAACGAAATGGTCATAAAGTCGGCTGCATGATCAAGGTCCAGCATTTGTTTGGCCAGCGACTCCAGCATGCTGGGTGAAAATGCGCGCCACTTTTCGCGGAACTTCACTTTCTGATTTATCTCCTGAACACTGCCGGAGATGCGCGGATTCCCAAGAATACTACGGTTACCCAGCGCCCGCGGCCCAAACTCCATGCGCCCCTGGAACCACGCCACCAGATGACCTTCGGCAAGCAGTTCCGCAGCCTTTTCTGCAGGACTGTCGAGAATTTCGAACACCGGACGATCGCGATGGGCCTTGCACGCACGTATGCACTGGTCGGTAGTGAAGCGCGGACCAAGGTAGGTATGCCGCAGTTTGCCAACCTCAATATTCTGTTTGCTGATAGCGTAGGCGGCAGCACCAATGGCCGTGCCCGCGTCGCCTGCCATCGGCTGTACATACAGCTGTTTGACCCAGGGCAGGTCCAGCAGGCGCCTATTCAATTTAACGTTAAACGCGCCCATACCCGCGATCACCAGCTGCCCGTTTTCCTTCAGCACATCTGCCAGATAATGGGTGACCAGTCCGGTTGTAATCTTTTCATGCAACTTCTGCATGGCGGCGGCGTAGTGCACATAGGGATCCTGGAACACGTCACCAGCCCGGCGCGGGCCCAGCTGGTCGATAAAATCTTCACTGTAGGGGTAACCGACACTGCGCTGCTTGTAGCGCCGCAGACCGACAGTGCGGATCATGCGGGTGTTGATGCGAAAATCCTTGCCACTGTAATCGGCCAGAAACGACAGGTCGTATTTTTCTGCGTTGCCGTAAGTGGCAATGCCCATAACTTTGGTTTCACCATCCAGCGAATCAAAGCCCAGGTAATCACACATGGCACCATACAGACCTTTAAGAGAGTCAGGCTCATAAAGCTCTTTGATTTTGTGGATGCGCCCGTTTTCGCCATAAGCGAACAGTGTCGTGGCGTATTCTCCACGCAGGTCCAGGCTCAGGATGGCGGTTTTGCCTTTGAAGCCGCTGAGATTGTAGGCACTCGCGGCATGTGCAAGTTGATGCTCAACCGGGACAAACCGCACTTTCTCCCAGGGAATCGCCAGTTCAGCCAGCATGGCCTTGACGCGTTTAACGTAGCGGCGATAACGACGATTACCATTAAACAGCGCATCGAGTGCGCGATCAGGCGCGTACCACATCCGCGCGGCGTAGTGCCAGCGTGCGCGTCCGAAGATGGAAACTGGTGCGTAGGATATGGCGACCTGGTCGATCTGCCGGGGCTTGAGTTTTGCGGAGCGCAGGCAGTAGCGCACGGCATTGACTGGCATCATGCCGCGGGCGTGTTTGCGCCTGACCAGACGCTCTTCCTCTACGGCTGCGACCACCTCGCCGTCAATAAACAATGCGGCGGCTGCGTCGTATCCCAGTTCGCCAGACAGTCCCAATGTGATCACAGGCATATCAATCGGCCTTGTTTAATGTAATCGAAGCACCAAGCTGCGAACGGACGGCCTGCTGCTCGGTGGGTTTATCGCGCCAGTTGGCAAGAAATCTTTCCACATCTCGTTCAAAATACCGGTGAAAACGCGTCGTCAGCCCTTCGCGCCGCATCGCATCCAGATCCAGTGTGATCAGCTTGCCGCCCTGCTCATCCTGATGATACAGAAAATTGCTCGCTTTCATATCGCCGTGGATCATCCGGTACTGTTTCATCGTCGCAAAAAGACGTCGGAACTGCCGCAACACGTCCGTCCACACTTCGCACTCCACATCCTGTGACAGCATGGAAAGTAAGTCCGTACCCTCCGAAATCTCAGTGACAAAGTAGGCAACGCCCCGCAGCGGACCCCAGCGATGTTCCAGCATCAGAACCGGCCTGGGTGTGTTCAGTCCCATCTGCTGCAGCCAGTGCGCGTTTCGCCAGCAGTACCACGCGCGACTTGGCCGAAACAGGCGCCGCAGCAGGTAGCCCGGATTGCGCAGATTATACCGCTTAACCACACAGGTTTTGCCACCCAATGGCAGGCTCACGACTGTCGTTGAGTCACCATCTTTAAGGAGTCTGCCTTCAGCAATCGCTGCGTCAGGATCAGCAATGAACTGCTGAAGAGCGGCGCAGTCACCGCTGCGATGAAACAGCGCTACTCGCCCGAAGTCCTGCTGCCGGGCAATGTCCGGCCCATCGCGGTAGAGCGTAGATACCATCCGGCGCAATGGTTTCAGCCGGTCCCGGCGGGCGACGCGCCCTGCCTTGATCATGACCTGGCGCCAGAAATCAGCGTCTCCGCGAAGCACCTGTGCTGGTGACTGTCCGGTGTAATCGCGAATAAAGCGAAAGCAGTCTGTGCGGCTTAGCCCCGCGGGCTCACTCGAAAAATACAGTCCAGCAATATCCTTGACGATCCAGCGCCTGGACAGCGCAGGACGGATCAGAGCGCGATGCAGATCAATGACTGACAGGACCGGTGCGGCGTCGGTAGCCACGCTGCCGTCCATACGGCAGCTCAGCAGAAAATGGCACAGATAAAAATCCCGGTGACACATACCACTGCTGTGCATGCGACGCGCGATCTCAGCAACTGCACTGATCAATTGCCAGCGGTAGTGACGCGGCGGGCGGTCATTGGCCCATTGTTCGCAATAGGTCTCCAGACTGATGCTTGGTGCAATTTCGTCTGTGATCAGAAATGATTCGCGCTGTGCCGGGTTTGCGCCACGCTCCCCAAAAGCCGCCACTTTCATGGTAGGCACACCCAGTTCGGTCAGATGAGTGATGGCCTGCCATTCAGTACGCGCGCCGATGATTGGCATACGCAAGGTCAACAGGTTCTTGAGTATCTCTGCCCAGCCGACTCCCTGATGAATCTTGGCGAAATAAGCGTGACCATTCACCTCGAATCGCAAAGTCCGTCGCCCGGGCGCCTGACGGTAAATGTCGCCCTGTAAATTCATAGCCTGGGTGAAGACTTCCCTGTCACCCAGGTGCAATCGCATATCCTCGCGCATCTGCAGGTTCTGCTTCATACTGGCACCTGCTCCAGCCTCGCCGCCGACTCGATGATTGCCAGAGCGGTATCCGCCATTCCGAACACGTCGACCTTGTCTACATATGCCAGCCCGTTGCTGCGCCAGTTATGTCGGTCGGAGGAGATGAGCATTTCGTGCAGTCGGGCATTCAGATCCTTTTGCCGAAACGGCGACGGGCAGACCTGGCCGGCGCCAGCCTGACGCACATGGAATGCATATCCACAGGCATCGGTGGTCAATACCGGCATGCCATTGATGATAGCCTCTATTATGGTGTACCCGGCACTTTCATAGTGAGCCGGATTCAGGTAAAGATCACAGGCGGCGAAAAACCTGGGAACGTCGTCACGACCACCCAGAAACTCCACTCGGTCACCAATCCCGAGGCGACGGGCCAGGCGTCGATACTTTGTAGTACGACCCTGGCCAATGACCAGAAGTCGAGCCCGCTGCCGGAGTGCCGCTGGTAGCGCCGCCAGCGCACGAATCGAACGATCCAGCCCTTTGACACGAAATCCGGAGCCGACCTGAAGAACTAACAGTTCGTTCGGGGTACGCTGGTACTGATCGCGAACTGCAGTGCGGACGGCTTCAGTGTCGTCGCCAGGCAAGCGGTCACGGCTGATACCCGGGGGCAGCATGTGCAATCTGTCTTCACAGCCGGGATAGTGCGCGGTGAAATCTTTTTGCTGTTGCGGCGACAGGATCATGACCTGAGTGCGACGGTCGGCACCAAAGACCGCCTGCTCATAGCGAAGGAAGTGCTGATAGCGTGGCAGGTAACGGCTGATAAAGCGATTCTCCCGGCGCATCCTTTCCGCAAAACAGGGATCAGCGGCGAAATGAACATCCAGTCCCGGCATTTTGCTGAAGCCCACCACCACATCATAGGACTGTTTCTTCAAGGCCGCCTGGGTCCACTCGGTATAACGTTGATACAGAACATGCCGACTGATTGCAGACACGGGGACCAGATGTCTCACAATACCGTCTGGAACATCGCCCTGCCAGGACAGGCAGTAGACATCGACCTGGTGACCAGCCTCGAGACACCTCAACGCAATGCGCATAAAGTCGCGCTGCTGCCCGCCGTAAGGATAGTACTTATAAATGAGCATGGCGATTTTCACGGCTGCTCACCCTGCGTATCCGCTTCCGTGATCATGCGACAAAGATGAGAGAAAACCATGTCAGGCGCCAGCGATCGGTAACACGGCGGCTGCACCTGAAACTCACCCTCTCGCTCAGTTGTGTCAAACAGCGGTTGACCACGATAACTGCATTCGCGCCGCATGCAGGGCGAACAGGCCAGGTCTGCCTTCAGGTGCAATTGATGGTAGCCAAACGTTCCTGACAGACCCGGATTGGTGGCTCCATACAGAGAAACCGTTGGTATATTCAGCGCCGCTGCCAGGTGTCCCAGACCAGTATCCACCGCGACTACGCCCTGGCACTGCTGCAGCTGCTGTGCAAGTCCGGTCAGGCTCTGTTTGTCCAGCACAGTGACACCGGTCAGGCCATCAGCGATCGCTTCGGCACGCTCCTGCTCCTGCAGATTGCCCCAGGAAACCCTGACCTCGTATCCTGACGCCACTGCCAGCCGGGCCAGCTCCTGCCAGTACGGCAAGGGCCAGTGTTTGCTCTGCCAGGTTGTGCCATGCAAAAACATCAACGCTGGCCTGTCGCCGGACGCAGGTAACGGGGAACCGGGCTGAATACCGTAGTCGATTGCATCGGGATCAAAGCTATAGCCCATCGCCTGTGCAAAAAGCTGACGCACACGCTGCACAGCATGGCCACCTTTTGGCACTGCCAGACGCTTCTGATAAAGCAGGCTGCTGGCCGGTTCCTTGATGCTGTCCCGGTCAAGGCCGACACGCTGCCCCCTGGCCTGCCAGGCAATCAATGCACTTTTGACCAGACCCTGAGCGTCAATCACAACATCATAGCGCTGTGATTTGAGCTGACGACGAAAACGCCTGTACTCGCCACCGGTCAGTGACTGCCACCAGTTCTTGCGCCACCGGCGAATAGCAACCGGTATCACATCAACAACAGCAGGATGCCAGCCCGGAATCTCCGCAAATGCTTCCTCGACGACCCAGTCTGCCTGCAGGCCGGGAATGGCCTGCATGGCATCAGTAAGGGCCGGCAAGGTGTGGATGACATCACCGAGCGATGAGGTTTTGACAATCAGGATACGCAAGGTTGCATGTCTCCCACTATGATACTGGCGGACAGCCGCTCCAGCGCCTTGATGACGCGTGACGGCTCAAGTTCAGTGAGACAACGTTTGTGTTGCAAAGGGCATTCCCGCTGAAAGCAGGGTCTGCAATCGATGTCAGTATTCAGGATCGCTACCTGGTCAGACAGCGGTGGCGTAAAGTCTGCCGACGTGGAACCGTAAACCGCGACCAGCGGACGATGCAGCGCGGCTGCAATATGCATCAGTCCCGAATCATTGCTGACTACGGCAGTTGCCTGCGACAGTACATCAATGGCCTGATCGAGCGAGGTCTTGCCGGCCAGGTCATGACAGGCGTCACTGCCTGCCAGCGCCGCAATCTCACCCGTCACTGCCTGGTCTTTGGCAGAACCCATCAGCACCACATGCCAGCCTTTGTTGATGTGGTCTCTGGCAACTTCGGCATAGTGCTCACAGGGCCAACGTTTGGCGTCACCAAATTCAGCACCTGGACACAACATCAGTAAACGCTGATCTGGCGGTAAAGCAAACTGTTCACATACCTGTCGGGCCTGCTCCCGCTTTACCTGCAGTTGCGGCACCGGCAATGGATCTGGCAGGTCAGTCGGCAACACCGTGTCTGCCGGTAACGCCAGCGCCACGAACCGCTGCACCATAAGTGGCAGTGCCTGTTTGTCCAGGTCGCGGCAGTCATTTAAAACCCAGCCGCGTTTTTCGCCGCGCCAACCCGTACGCAGGGGAATGCCTGCGAACAGCGGAACCAGTGCGGACTTAAAGGAGTTGGGTAATAGAATGGCCTGGTCATAGCGCTGTTCCGCCAGCTTGCGGCCCAATCGATAGCGCTTGCCCAGACCGACCTCACGATGCGCCAGCGGCAGATCGATTGCCTGATTTACCTGTGGCATACGCGCCAGCAATGGGCGGCTCCAGGCCGGCGCCAGCACGTCGATAACTGCCCCCGGATGACGATGGCGCAACTCAATGAACAGCGACTGCGCCATGACCATATCGCCCACCCAGGAAGGACCAACAATCAGAATGCGTTGTGGCGTACTCACTGAGGTACTCCGGTGGGTGAAGCTTCAGTCGACTTCATATAAGGGGCAAACACCTGCTGCCAGATAGCCGCTACCTGTTCACGCGATTCAGCCAGCGGGGCCAGGGTTGCCTCACACTGCTCTTCACTGAGCTCACTGGCATCGGTCTGCTGCAGGGCAAATTCGTGAAGGGTTGAGCGCAGTGCCAGATAGGCGGCCATCAGGTTCTTAATGGCCTGATCCGACAACAGCTCGCATTGCTCAGCGGACTCCAGTATGCGCATATTGTCCGAATAGCGCGTCAGACCGGCGCAGTCCTGAGACTGCGACAGCACCAGAAATTGAACGATAAACTCAATATCAACGATACCGCCCAACCCCTGCTTGATGACAAAAGCAGGCTGGTTCGCTTTGCGACCCGCTTTACGGGTCAGTTCATCGCGCATTTTTTTGCGCATATTGATCACATCAGCTGCCAGCCTGTCGATGTCTCGCGCTTCGCTCAGCAGCGTGGCACGCAGGCTCTCAAACTGTTCGGCCATGACCATAGAGCCAGCTACTGCTCGCGAGCGCACCAGCGCCTGATGCTCCCAGGTCCAGGCCTCTTTGCGTTGATAGTTTTCAAACGCGGGCAAGGTGGTCACCAGCAATCCGGATTCGCCAGAGGGCCTCAGCCGCATATCGACTTCATACAGCTTGCCGGACATGGTGTGTGTCCCCAGCATGGTAATTACACGTTGCGCCAGGCGTGTGTAGAACTCTCTGCTGTTGATGGATTTCTGCCCTTCCGCAGCAACAGTGTCGTGCTCCAGCGTACCGTCATGCACAAAAACAAGATCCAGGTCCGACAGATAGCTGAGTTCGATACCGCCCAGTTTGCCGTAGGCAATGACAACAAAGTCCATTTCGCCGTGTTTGTCATGGCTGTTGACCGGATAGCCGTGCTTGCGTGTCAGGTGCTGCCAGCACAGTGCCAGCACCTGCTCAAGAATGGCCTCGGCGGTAAATGTCAGATAGTCGCTGACTTTCATTACCGTCATCGAG
Source organism: Pseudohongiella sp. SYSU M77423 (assembly GCF_029911965.1). Taxonomy (NCBI): domain Bacteria; kingdom Pseudomonadati; phylum Pseudomonadota; class Gammaproteobacteria; order Pseudomonadales; family Pseudohongiellaceae; genus Pseudohongiella; species Pseudohongiella sp. SYSU M77423. The sequence goes on from NZ_JARYTH010000001.1 coordinate 797,419, forward strand.
CCGGTTATCTGTGCGGCCGCCACCTGCAGGGTATGGCATTGCTTGAAGTAGCGCAGGAATTCCATCTGCTCTTCAAAATTTTCTTCGTTGATTCGCATCAGACCCTGCACCAGCTCTTCCTGCAGTGCGGACTTCTCCGGCGGCTGCCGCACCACCGAGAGCAGTTCATCAAGCAGCACCGGATGTTTGCTCATGAAGTCGGCGATGAAGGGACTGGCGGTGCACAGCTGAACGAACTGCCGCATGGCGGAAGGATTTTCTGACAGCAGCACCAGGTAGGCGGTACGCCGGGCGACAGCAGCAACCAGTTTCATCACCCGTTCCAGCCCGAGGCTGGGTGTGTTTTCGTGCGCCAGAGTGGCCAGCAGCAGCGGCATGAAGCGGTTAAAGCGCTGCCGGCTGTCAGCTGGCAAAGTACGGAATACCCGATCCTGGCGAAACTCGCACAGCAACTGCCAGCTGGCCTCTGCCTGCTCGAAGCCCAGATTCTGCAATTCGGTAACGGCGGCCTCGTCACTTAACTCCCGTTGCCACAGCGCCAGCAGTTCGGCGTCATTGACATCGTGACGGGTCGCGTCATCCTCGTCATCAACCTGAATCACGTCTCGGTAATGCTCACGCACGATGGCGCGATGCTGCTCCAGCACATCCAGCAGAGTCGACCATGAGGCGTTTTTCAGGTCAGGCACGCCCATAGCGATGGCCACCCGCAGCTGCTCCTGCTCTAAGCTGGGTAAAGCCTGTGTCTGCTGGTTTGCGAAGCCCTGCAGTTTGTGCTCCAGATCGCGCAGAAAATTGTAGGCATTTCGCAGTGACTGCACGGTCTCTGCTGACAGATACTCGCCGGCCACCAGCGCATCCATGGCCTTGTACAGTGACTCCTGCTGCAGGCGTTTGTCGCGCCCGCCATGCACCATCTGCAGCGCCTGAACAATAAACTCGACTTCACGGATACCGCCGGCGCCCAGCTTGATATCCTGATCCATGCCTTTTTTGCGCACCTGTTTGTTGATCTGAAGTTTCATGGCACGCAGCGACTCAATCGCCGAAAAATCCAGGTAGCGCCGGTAGCTGAAGGGTCGCAGTCGCTGCAGCAACTCCTGGCCGGCCTTGATATCGCCCGCCACGGCGCGTGCCTTGATCATGGCGTAACGCTCCCAGTCACGCCCCTGCGACTGGTAATAGTTCTCCATGGCATCAAAGCTGCACACCAGCACACCTTCGCTGCCATAGGGGCGCAGGCGCATGTCCACCCGGAATACGAAGCCATCCGCTGTGACCGCATCCAGGGCGTCAATCAGCTGCTGGCCCAGTTTCAGGAAGAACTGCTGGCAGGTGATGGGCTCTTTGCCATTCTCAGAAGTGGTCTCGCCAGACTCCGGATAGGCAAACATCAGATCAATATCGGAAGACAGGTTCAGTTCACCTGCCCCCAGCTTGCCCATGCCAATCACCACCATCCGGACAGGTTCGCCGCTGCGCGCACCAATCGGCACGCCGAGCTCGGCAACTGCCTGCTGATAGAGGATCTCCAGAGTCACATCCAGCGCTGCTTCAGCCAGCGTGGACACTTCCGCCGCAGTATCGCGCATGGAGGCCTGCTGGGTGACATCGCGCCATATCAGGCGCAGCATCTGCTGCTGCTGATTCAATCGCAAGCGCTGTTTTAGTGTGTCCATCGACAGGCTCGTGACATCTGTCTCAGACTCTGCCGAAGCCTGCACCGTTTGCACCAGTGTTTGCTGATATTCGTCACCCAGTGGATGGTGCAATGTACCCGAATCCAGTAGCGCCAGCAGTAACTCCGGATGCTGGATGCACACAGTAGCCGCGTAGTCGCTGGCGGCCCAGACCTGGGCCAGCTCGCGCAGCAGGCCCGGCTGATCTTCCAGGCGCTGCAGCAGCGATGAGGGTAGCTTGCCTTCCTGGAAACGCTGCCAGTATCGCTCGAGAACGGGTTTGAGGGCGTCGGGGAGATGATCGGTAATTAGCACAGTAATCCTTTGTTTGGGCCAGGCAGTTAAGTTTATACTGCAGCGCTTCAAATACAAGCCGCGCGCTTGACCAGCGCAGCCTTCACACTGTTGGACATCATGCTGTTATTCAGACTCAACAATCTGTCGCTCGCCTTTGGCGACCACCCACTGCTGGACCAGGTATCGCTGACCATCCACAAAGGGGAGCGTATCGGCATTCTCGGCCCCAATGGCGCGGGTAAGTCCACATTCATGAAGGTTCTGCTGGGCCGCATTCAGGCAGATGGCGGCGAGCTGTGGCGTGCCGAAGGCATCAAGGTCGCCTATCTGGACCAGCAACTGCCGGAGCGTGATGAGCAGACGCTGTACGACTACATTGCTGGCGGTCTGGAAGGCCTGGGCGACCTGCTGCGTCAGTACCACCAGTTGACGCGGGACAGCAACACCGACTTCAGCGATCAGCAGGTGCTGGATCGCATGGCCAGTCTGCAGAAGCAGATAGAACAGGTAGATGGCTGGGCGGTGGAACATCGTATCGAAGCCATGCTGGATGTGCTCAAGCTGCCAGCCGATGCAAAAATGAAAACCCTGTCAGGAGGCAGCCGACGGCGGGCCGCACTGGGCCGCGCGCTGATCGCTGAACCCGACCTGCTAATGCTGGACGAGCCCACCAACCATCTGGACATCCCGACCATTGAGTGGCTGGAGAATACGCTCAATGAATTCCGCGGCGCCGTGTTGGTGATCACCCACGATCGTCAGTTCCTGCAGAGCATCAGCAATCGCATTATCGAGCTGGATCGCGGCCGTCTGCGCAGCTGGGAATATGGCTATGAGCGCTTCCTGGTGTTTCGCGAACAGCAACTGGAAGCAGAAGAAAAAGCCAACCAGGAGTTTGACAAGAAACTCGCTGAGGAAGAGCGCTGGATTCGCCAGGGCATCAAGGCACGACGCACCCGTAACGAAGGGCGTGTCCGGGCACTTAAACAACTGCGTGAAGAGCGCAAACAGCGCCGCGAGCTCAGCGGCCCGGCGCGCATGTCACTGGAACAGGCCGGCAGCTCCGGCAAAATTGTTGTGGAGGCGGAAGACCTGAATCACCGCTTTGGTGATCAGCTTATTCTGAAAAACTTCTCGACCAAAATTCTGCGCGGCGATCGCGTGGGTCTGATTGGCGCCAACGGCAGTGGCAAAACCACGCTGCTGCGCATTCTGCTGGGCGAGATTGTACCCGACAGCGGCAAGGTCAAGCTGGGCACCAACCTGGAGATTCTTTACTTCGACCAGTTGCGCAACCAGCTCGACCTTGAACAGAACATCATCGACTATCTGGCCGAGGGTCGTGAGTTCATCGACATCAATGGCAAGCAGAAACATGTCATTAGCTATCTGCAGGATTTTCTGTTTCCGCCCAAGCGCGTGCGCCAGCCGATCAAGTCCCTTTCCGGCGGGGAGCAGAACCGTCTGATCCTTGCCAAACTGTTCAGCAAACCTGCCAATCTGGTGGTGCTGGACGAACCGACCAACGATCTGGACATGGAAACGCTGGAACTGCTGGAAGAAATTCTGCTGGATTTCAGTGGCACGCTGCTGGTCGTCAGCCACGACCGGAAATTCCTGGACAACGTGGTGACCAGCTCTATCGTTTTTGAAGGTCCTGGCATCGTGAAGGAGTATGTTGGCGGCTATCAGGACTGGCTGGATCAGGGCGGCAAAATGCTGTCCTTCCTGACAGATGAGCGCAAACAGAAGGACACGAAGACACCCACCAGCAATACGGCATCAATCCAAAAAACGGAACAGCGCACCGAACAGAAAACCAATCAGAAAATTGACCGCCAGAAACAGAAAGCACTGGATCAGGTCACGCGGCAGATTGAAAAAACCGAGCAGGAAATCAAGGCCGTTGAAGACAGCATGGCCGAGCCAGGATTCTACGACCAGCCGCAGACTAAAATTCAGCCGACGCTGGATAAAATGGCGGCCCTGCAGGAAAAACTGGATCAGCTGTTTGAGCAATGGCAGGCGCTTGAGGACGAATAACACTCGTCCTCAGCTGCACCTGCTTCAGCTTGCGCCCAGTCTTACCGCTGTTCCGTAAACCAGTATCTCGGCCGCACCGGTCATGATGTAACTGGTTGAAAATCGCACCTCGACAATGGCATCAGCGCCCAGCGCCTGTGCTTCGGCAATCATCCGGTCAATCGACTGCTCGCGCGACTCCGCCATCATTTTGGTGTAGTCGTGTATCTCACCACCAACCAGCATTTTGAGTCCGGCCAGAATGTCGCGACCCACATGACGCGCGCGAATGGTGTTGCCCCGCACGATTCCCAGTGTTTCGGTAACCGGCCGACCGGCTATGCTTGCTGACGTTGCGATGATCATCGTTGAATATCCTTGTATCGTTCGTTTTTGTGCAAAAACAGTCGCTCCCTTATGATCGACACCATCAAAATAGTGCCACCCGCCACCATACTGCCGCCAGCCAGGCGAATCCACAGCGGAATGCTGCTGTCGGTAAACCAGCTGCGCCCAATTTCCCAGGCACCGTAGAACATCAGCACAATGGCACCGATTGAAAACAGGATCCAGCCAATGCCACGCTCTACCCGACGGTATACACCCTGCCAATAGTTATCCCATACTTCGGGTGAGGGTTCTTTGAATCTGCTTGTCACAGTGAGCTCCCGTGTTCGTTTCATGGCTTCGTATTCCTTCTGGAGGGCAGGGTCAGATTCCAGCCAGCGCTGTATTTCAATGCGCTGGGCGTCACTGACCTCGCCGTCCAGTTCAGCCATCAGCCATTGATGGATATTGTCCGCGCTGATTGATGTGTCCCCATTTTTCTCAGGGCTGTTCATCACCATCCTCCTCCAGCAGGCTCCGCAGACGGGCGCGAGCCGTATAAAGCCGCGACATGACCGTACCAATCGGAATATCCAGCAGGCCGGCGATGTCCTTATAAGCATAATCGTGTATGTCTTTCAGGCTGATGATCTCCCTGTCACTGACCGACAGCAGCATCAGGGCCGCATTGACGCGCGCCACCTGTTGCTGTCGCCGCAATTCCTGCTCTGGCTCCCGGCCGGCCTGATCAGCAGCCGTTTCCAGCCAGGCGTCCGCAAAATCCCCGCCCACCTGCGGACGTCGACGCCGGCTGCGCAGGGCATTCATTGCCAGGTTTCTCAACACGGTGTAAAACCAGGGGTAAAACGGCTGTGTCGCATCATACTGACCGATCGATCGCCAGACTCTGGCAAAGGTTTCCTGGGAGACTTCCCGGGCATCATCCTCGTTGCCGAGCAGCGCCAGTGCCTGAAAGTAGGCCGGGCGCATCAGCTGGCCAACCAGCTCTGAGAAGGCGCTTCTATCCCCCGTCTGGCACCGCCTGATCAAGTCCTTTGAAAGTTCCTGTTGCACCTGCATTCGTCTCTGATTGGTTCCTTCTGGATACTACACCGGCCAAACTACTTTATTCGATCTGATAAACTGATTTTGATAAACAGGCGTATATCCGGTTTAAGCGAGCAGATACTCACCCTGCCCGAACAACATGACGCTCGACGAAGACGCTGGAGTATCCTTATGGCAGATCAGCAACAAGACAAACCTGAACACGGCAAACTGTTTTTTTACAGCCTGGTGGCTGCGGCATTTACAGGCCTTATCGCTTTCGCCGGCAGCCAGAACGGCAACACAACCACGATAGCAGGACTGGACGTGCCAATATTGATTTTGTGTGCCGCTATTGCCATGGGCATCAACTGGCTGGTGTTTCTGCCTTCGTATCTGGCCCAGACTGAGCATTACTACGACCTGACTGGCAGCCTGAGCTTTATCACCGTGACGCTGACAACCCTGGTAGTGACCCCCGATCTGGACACCCGCGGCATGTTGCTGGCCGCGCTTATCCTTCTGTGGACTCTGCGCCTGGGCAGTTTTCTCTTCCTGCGCATCAAGAAAGATGGTGCAGACACCCGCTTTGATACCATCAAACCAGTTTTCAGCCGCTTCTTTCTTACCTGGACGCTACAGGGCCTTTGGGTGTTTGTCACCAGCGCTGCCGCACTGGCTGCCATTACCAACGGGATTCGTGAGCCACTGGGCATACTGGCCTGGGTGGGTCTGGCGGTCTGGGTAGTGGGCATGCTGATCGAGATGACCGCAGATATTCAGAAACGACAGTTCAAAGCCAACCCGGATAACAAGGGTCGATTCATTACCTCGGGTATCTGGTCCTGGTCACGGCACCCCAATTACTTCGGTGAAATTACGCTGTGGTTCGGTGTGGCGCTGATCGCACTGCCCGTGCTCAGCGGCTGGCAGTACGCTACATTGATTTCGCCGATCTTTGTCACCGTTCTGCTGACAAAAATCAGCGGTGTGCCATTGCTGGAGAAAAAAGCGGACAAGCGCTGGGGTGACGAGGCCGAGTACCAGGCCTACAAGCAACGCACTTCCGTGCTGATACCGATGCCGCCCAGGGGCTGAACCCCGTGAAGCGGTCTCATCAGATCAAACTGGTGCTGATTGCCTTGCTGGGTCTTTTCATACTCTGGCAGGAAACGAGAGGCGGGGCCGGGCTGGACGACGGTCAAGCTGATGACACCATCATTCCCGTCTCTGGAGAAGTACCCGCCGGCCAAAGTTCAGAGCCTGAGCTCTGGCCGGCGGATAACTGACTGACTAGTGCTAGCTATTCTCTAAAATCACGGAACCCGGTGCATCGCACAGATTTTATTGCCGGCCGGATCCCGGAGATATGCCAGGTAAAGCTTCATCCCGTTACCCTCGCGAATGCCGGGCGGGTCCTCACAGGCAACCCCACCATTTTCCAGCCCCACCTTGTGCCAGGTCTCAACAGCCTCAGGAGATTCCGCCGCGAAGCCAAGTGTGCTGCCATTGCCATGGCTGGCCGGATTGCCATCAAGAGGCTTGGTCAGCGCGAATACACCGGCGCTGGTGCGATAAAAACAGCGTCCTTTCGGATCAATAAAGCCAGGCTTGACGCCCAGCGTGCCCAGAATCGCATCGTAGAATTTTTTTGATTGTTCAATATCGTTGGCACCCAACATGACATGGCTGAACATGGTTGTGTCATTCCTCTTTGATTATCGGATGGAAATTACGCCTGCCACTATACATGAGCGCCCGCTCGGTTGCAGCGTTCTAGACGTGTTTGTAGAGGGCTGATTTTAGAAGTGAGCCCGGCCAACGGCGTTGCACATTGATGCAAGGCCGTTGACACTCCAGGCTTGACCGAGTTTCACGGCACATACTGCCTTTGCACCAGATGCTTTGGATCGGCATCCGCACGCGGCACCAGTTTCTGAGGTCGCGCATACTGGTTGTCGGTGCCGTATAGATTGCCCTCTGCATCTACCGCAAATGAATGCATCTCCAGCCAGGCAGTGGGGCCCTCGCCAGGCAGCAGCCAGGTGTAGACGTGATTGCCTTCCAGATCGAACTGCAGAATCTTGGGCGGGCGAATGTCGGTCACCCAGGCGTATTCATCACTGACGATGATATCCAGCGGGAAGTTGGGACCGGTCCAGCGATCAACAAACTCAAAGTTGGGCACTTCGCCGCGTCCCGGATTGGTCTGCTGAAATACCTGAATGTTCAGACCATCGCGGTCGACCACGTACACCTTGTTATCCGGCCCCATCGCTATGCCATGCACACTCTGAAACTGACCGGGCGCTTCGCCACGCGAGCCGAATTCACCGACGTACTGTCCCTCATTATTCAGGATGACAACACGTGCGTTTTCCAGGCCATCGGCGACCAGCACATGACCATCAGGGAGGAAGGTTACATCCTGCGGTTTGCCGAAATGCGTTTCATCGCTGCCGGAGACATTCTTTTCACCGAGCATGCGAATCAGATGCTGGCCATCCTGGGAGAATACATAGATGACATGACCGGTTTCTTCGACCACCCAGATACGTCGCTCAGGATCGTAGGGACTGACACGCAGCCGGTGCGGGCCGGGGCCGTCTGTGCCTTTCCACAGATGATCCCACTGATTCCAGACCTCCTGGACTTCACCCTCGCTGTTCATCACATAAAGCAGATTCTGCCAGGTCCGGCCTTGCCCCTGAATGACATTCCAGCCCATGGAGCCGGGAAAGTTGGTGTACTCCGGCGGTATGGGATCGGGCAGTTCGGTCTCACCGCGCTGAACGATGATGATGCGATCCTCATTCTCGATATGAATGCCGGAATTGCCGCCCCACGAGTAACCCCGCTCGGCAAAGGGTTTGGCCCAGCTTTCGACAATGTCATAGGGCATGGGGCCTGTGGGCTCCAGTGTCTGGGCAAGCACGGTTGAGGACGACAGGACAAGCAGAACAGCCAGCACAGAACGTGCCGGCAAGACGGACAGGTGACGCATACAGAACTACCCCCGAATCATTATTATTGATCTTGGACGGACAGACGCATTCCCTTGCGTTGTATGTTGTCCTGTCAGGGTATCAACTGATTGTCGGCAGCACCATCTTTTTGATCGTCTGGTACTCTTGCCTGGCTAATGTCTCACAGCCGCGAGCGTTCCAGCTCGACGTCCGCATTGCGCCACTGGTCCTCAAACTGACGGAATATAATCTGCGCCTCGGCGTCGCGGCCCTGAGCTGCCAGCGCCTGTGCCAGGCCAAAATTAGACCAGCCATTCTGCTGGTTCCATTCCAGATCTTTGCGGTAAACCGCTTCGGCTTCCTCAGCACGGCCGGCATCAATCAGTGCAGCGCCTAGGTACAGACGCATGGAGTGCGACCAGTCCGGTGGTTCGGTGTAGTTCAGGTTGTCCTGATATTCCACGGCCTGCTGGTAGTGCATGATGGCGGCATCCAGGTTGCCATTGGCTTCTTCCATCTCGCCCATCAGCGCGTGCATGGCCAGCGTCAGCACATGGTCAGCAGGTGTCGGGCCAACGCCTTCGTTGACGTTGTCCGCAGCGATCTGTGTGCGGATATTGTCCAGTTCCTGCTGGGCGGCATCCATGTGCCCCATGGCTACGTGAGCGCTGCCCATCACGTAACTGAGCATGCCGCTCAAATACGGTGTCGTGGCGCGCTCGCGACGCGCGGCATTTTCCGCATGAATCTTGTCCCACTGACCAAATACCTTGTCCATCACCCACTCATGGGCGATGAACTTTTGTCCACGGCCCATGCCAGGCATGGAGTTGCCAGCATTGCGGGCGGCAGCCTCCGAGGCGTTGGCGTAATTGCCCTGCAGCATGTTGGCGTAACGGACAAAGTCCAGTGCGTGACCAGCGTGCGAACGATGCGAAAGATTGTAGGTGGCAATTGTCGGGAAGTTGGTCTCGCCCCAAATCTCGGCAAACTGCTGATCAACAATCTGTGAGCGCTCATTGGTGCTGACTGCCTTTTCATACTCACCAACGCGCAGATAGATGTGCCCGGGCATGTGCACCATATGGCCGGAAATCGGCACGGTGGCCTCCAGCTTTTGCGCGGCCGGCATGGCCAGCTCGGGCTGTGAAGACGCCTCCATCAGGTGGATATACAGATGATTTGCACCCGGGTGGTCGTGAGAGACGGTCATCGCGGTCTCCAGCGCCGCCTGGGCATCGGCGGTACCTGGCCTGGCAGAGCCGTCTGCATTCCAGTAATCCCAGCGCGTAGTGTTCATGTAGGCCTCGGCGTACACCGTGGCGATATCCGGATCATCCGGATATTTAGCATGCAGATCCGCCATGGCACTAACGTAGGCCGCATCGCGCTCGCGGTCATCCGGGATGGCATCCTTGTTGTACAGCACAAACAGCGCATTGATCATCTCGCGCTCTTTGGCTGTGCCGTTGTTGGACAGCTCCAGCGCGCGGCGGATGGCCTCCAGACCAGCACCCTGAGGGTCATCGGGCAGATTGGCGTAACGGCTGTTAGGGTTGGGGCCAGCGGCGTGGGCCAGGCCCCAGTACGGCATGGGATTATCGGGTTCGAGTCTGGCAGCTTCCTGGTAGGAGGCAATGGATTCAGGGAAGTAGAAGCTCCAGGCCATGCGCAGGCCCTGATCAAAAAACGCCTGCGCTTGTGGATTGGTCAGAGAGGTGGGGCGGCTGTAGTCGCCGCCACCGGGTACCAGCACTGCCAGCGGTTCGTCCTGCGCGTTTACGCCCGCCAGTGGCAGCAGCAAAAACGCTGCCATTAACACTCTGAAAACTCGAACCATTGTGATACTCCTGCGGTTTGTTATTGTTGTTCCACCTCCAGGCGTCCACTCAGTGATGTCAGTGTGACATCTCCTGCCCCCTCTCCTGTGGTGAATTCCAGTCGGCGCGACGGCCCGAAGCTGCCCCGCACGGGCTCATCATCGGTCAAGCCATTGCGGATACTGCCACCAGCATTGCTGCGCAGCGTAAACCGGGCGTCGACATTGGCATCAAAGCCTAGCACCATGGAGCCGCTCACGCTACTACCACTGACACGTGGCGCCTGGCTGTCAGGCAGCTGCAATTCAATGCTCCCGTTGACGGTTTCGATCTCAAGCTCCTGTACACCCTGCACACGGCCTCGGATGCGCCCATTGACGACGTTCAGCGCCACAATTTCCGCCAGGCTGTCGACATTAATCTCTCCATTGACGGCCTGCGCCATCAAACGCCCAATGGTGCCACGCTCTTCGATCTCGCCATTAACGGTGGTGATCGTGACCCGGCCACGGTTGTCGATGGTCGTGATTTCCCCGTTGACGGTATCCAACTCCACAAAGTTGGCCAGATTACGCGCATCAATCGGACCATTAACGGTGCGAATGCGGCTGCCACCCTGAACCCCATCGACACTGACTTCTACATTGACACCGGTAAACTCGATATCGCTGTTGGCGGGGACCGTAAATACCAGCTCTGACCCGCGACTGTTAGAGCGCCCATTCAGCCGCCGTGGCATTTGCACACGAAAGTCGGTAAAGCCGCGCGCAGAATCGAGCTCAAAGCCCTCGGCGTCTTCATCCAGCATGCCCCGGACAGTGAATCGATTATCCGTATTGGTAGAAATGGAGATATCGCCGCGCATCACGTCGATACGGATTTTTTCATTGGCGGATACCTCTCGCATCTCATCAATGGATACCTGTTGGGCAATAGCCTCCACCATGCTCAGCGCGGTAATCAACGCAATCAGCGCCGCTGCCTGTATAAATGTCAGTAATGTTTTCATCGTCTCTCTCCTGTTTAAACTTTTATGTGTCTGTGTCGTGGCCGGCAGCGCAGTCTAATGGTCAATATCCGCTGGTATCGGTTACGGCAATCAGCTGAATGTAATCAAGCTGTTGTCGGTACAGTCCTTCCATCTGGTTCAGTAAGGCCGGGTCATCCGGGTAATAGTTCATGGTCTGCTGTACCTGACCGATCGCCTGGTCCCACACCGCCATCTGGTAACGCCAGTCGCCAAAATCGTCGCTCACCTCGCCCAGCTCGCTGAGCTGGCGGGCTTTTTCCGCTTCAAATTGCTGTGCAATCAGGGCTTCCGGGGGGAGGCCTTCCGTCTCAGCCATCTGCACACCGTTGCTACCCGGTGCCAGCCCCGGATCCGGCAGCCAGTCCAGTCGCAGGGCCAGCGTGCCGACCAGCGCGATAGCAAACACGGCTGCCCAGCGACCGCCCGCCGTAAACCGGTTGCGCTTTGGCGCCGAAGCGGTTTCACGCTCCGGAAGTCGCTGCTCAAGATCTATCCACAGATCCCGCCGCGGCTGGATGTCCTGGCGCAGACCGGCAATCGCCTGATCAAGCTGGTCTTCAGTCTTCACTCAAAAACCCCCTTAACAATGTTCTTGCCCGATGGTACTGGGCCTTGCTGGAGCCTTCTGCTATCTGCAGCAGGTCCGCTATTTCGTTATGCTGATAGCCTTCCAGGGCACACAGGATAAAAACCGCCCGGGCCTGGGTCGGCAGACGCTGGATCGCCATTTCCAGATCCCGGTTCTCGCCATCCATGCCCTGCTCGCCCCCCTGCCGGTCTATGTCCGCGACAAAGTCTTGGGCATCTACAAAATGCAGTCGTTTGTCTTTGCGCCACAGGTCTATGGCTGTCCGTGTTGCGATACTGCGCAGCCATGTCGCAAGGCTACTGTCTCCCTTGAAGTCGGGCAGCGCCTCCCAGACCTTGATAAATATCTCCTGAGCGGCGTCCTCCGCCTTTTGCCGATCACCAAGCAGGCGCCAGCAGACCGCATACACGCGCCCGACATGCTCCTGATAGATCTGATAAAAGGCTTGCCGGTCACCACGCTGGGCGCGCACCACGACAAGATCAAGTTGCTGAGACATTTACAAACAAATTCCGTTGTTTGTAGCGTTAGACGGCGTGATACAGCGTATGGTTTAAACGGGTGTTAAATGATTGTCACGCCAGCGATCATGTTGATCGCTGGCGGGGATTGACCATGTTTTCAGGTTTAAGAATCTCTTCAAGCAGCTTTTCATCCAGCAGACCTTCCTCGCGCACCAGCTCAAGTACGCCGCGCCCACTCTGCAGGGCCAGGGCGGCAATGCGGGTGGCGTTCTCGTAGCCGATATAAGGGTTCAGCGCCGTGATCAGGCCTATTGAGTTGTTGACCAGCTCCCGGCAGCGGTCGACGTTTGCCGTGATGCCGACTACACAACGCTCACGCAGCATATCCATGGCACGGCGCAGCAGGCGCATGTTTTCCAGGATCTTGTATGCAATTAGGGGCTCCATCACGTTCAACTGCAGTTGGCCGTTTTCAGCGGCCATGGTGATAGCCAGGTCATTACCAATGACCTGGTAAGCCACCTGGTTTACCGCTTCCGGGATCACCGGGTTCACCTTGCCTGGCATGATGGACGAACCGGGTTGCTGTGGCGGCAGGTTTATCTCAAACAGACCGGTGCGTGGTCCACTTGACAGCAGACGCAGGTCGTTGCAAATCTTTGACAGCTTCACCGCCAGTCGCTTGGTCATGCCAGAAAAAAGGACAAATGCCCCCATATCCGATGTTGCTTCAATCAGATCGGCGGCCAGTCGCATCGGGTAGCCCGCAATCCGCGCCAGATGATCCACTGCCAGCACGGCATAGCGGGGATCAGCATTGATGCCCGTACCAATGGCCGTGCCTCCCAGGTTGACCTCCAGCAGCAGGTCATACATGCCACCGATACGTTCGATGTCTTCACCCAGTGTCGTGGCATAGGCACCAAACTCCTGGCCCAGTGTCATCGGCACAGCGTCCTGCAGCTGCGTGCGCCCCATTTTGATAATGTCCTTGAACTCATCTCGCTTGGTGGCAAACGCAGCCTGCAGCGCCGCCAGACTGTCGACAAGCTCTGAGTGAGACAACTGCAGACCCACACGGATGGCCGTGGGGTACACGTCGTTAGTGGACTGAGACATATTCACATCATTATTGGGATGCAGGTGCTTGTACTCACCTTTTTTGTGTCCCAGATATTCAAGCGCGATATTGGCGATCACCTCGTTGGCATTCATGTTGGTTGAGGTGCCTGCACCACCCTGAATCATGTCCACCACAAACTGATCGTGGAATTCACCATTGATCAGCCGATCACAGGCATGATCAATGGCCTTGAAGCGCTGCGAATCGAGCAGACCAATATCATGGTTGGCTGCCGCCGCAGCCTTCTTGACCATGGCCAGGCCGATGATCATCTTGGGAAAGTGTGACAGCGGCACACCAGTAAGAATGAAATTCTCGAGCGCCCGCTGGGTCTGTACGCCATAATAAACATCAGCCGGCACTGCCAGCGGGCCAAGCAGGTCTTTCTCGATGCGATGCGGACCGCTTACGATATCTTCTTGTCGAGGGATAGGAATCATTGTTGACCTGCGTATAATTTGACCCATTCAGTCAATAATCGTACACCGTGACCGGTACCACCGGCCGGGTGCACCCCACTGGGACTGCTGACAATCGCCTGGCCCGCCATGTCTATGTGCAGCCAGGGTGTATCACGGGCAAAGTGCTGCAGAAACACGGCACCTGCCTGCGCACCCGGTGATCCCGTATTACGGATATCGGCGATGCGACTGTCGATAATGCCAGGATAAGGACCAAGCGGCAGACGCCAGACCAGCTCGCCGGTCATGTTACCCGCCTCGGTCATTGTTGCAATCAAATCATCATGCTCGCTGAAAATGGCAGAGAACTCGCTGCCCAATGCCGTAGACTTGGCACCTGTCAGCGTCGCAATGTCTACGATGACTGCCGGGTCGTAACGGTCGCGGGCGTAGTAGATACCGTCCGCCAGAATCAGTCGCCCCTCGGCATCAGTGGAGGCCACTTCTATGGTCGTGCCATCACCAGCCGTCAGTACGTCTCCCGGCAGCATTGCCTCACCAGAAATCGAGTTCTGCGACAAAGGCACAACACCCACCACATTCACAGCAGCCTGCTGACCCGCCAGTGCCTTGACAGCACCCACTACCGCGGCGCCACCGGCCTTGTCTGTCTGCATCACCAGGATAGAGTCGGTGGTTTTAAGATCATATCCGCCGGTGTCGAAGGTATTGCCCTTGCCGACCAGTGCGATGGGACGATCATCGCTGCCGCGCCAGTGTGCGATCAGCAAATGTGCTTTGTGCTGGCTGCCTTTGCTGACGCCGTACAGAGATCCGAGACCCGCTTCCAGCACTTCTTCAGGCCCCAGGATAGTAACGTCAACGCCCAGGGGTGTGAGTGTATTGGCGGCATACTCGGCAAACGCAGCCGGGTTGCCATCGGTACCGGGCAGTGTGGTCAGCTCGCGTGCGGTGAAAACGCCTTCCGCCAGAGCGCGCAAAGCGTTATAGCGCTGCTGCAGGTCTCCGGTCGCAGCCGAGACCCAATGATAGGTCTGGCTGGGACGATCATCAGGCTCACTCTTGAGCTGATCAAAGCGATAGTTACGTAGATCTACACCGTGCGCGACGGACGCCATGATGTCTACGGCACGCGCATTGTCAGCGATCAACTCAGAATGAATCTCGATGACCTGGGCATTACTGCCGTTGATGTGTGCACTCAGCGCCGCGCCAATTTCTTCCGCTACCGGACGCTGCAGACTGGCGGGATCGCCCACGCCGAGCAGAATCAGCCGGTCGACGTCCAGGCCGGCGGGCGCCATGATTTCCAGGCGTTGACGGACGGCCCCATCAAACTCGGCGGCAGCCATGGCCCGGCTTATCTGGGCAACTGTCTGCTGGGACCAGCCGGACAACTGCAGCTGTTCGCTTTCCGCAGGCACCAGCATCACCAGCGCGTCTGTTCCCGCCATACCCTGCGGTGCAAAGTGGAACGTTGTATTCAGATACTGCGCCTGCAAACTCAGTGGCAGCAGCAATAATGCGGCGAGCGCCGCAAACCGACGAACAAAAAGCATGACACCCTCCGAAAACACTTTTGAAACCAACCTGATGGATATTACTTCAGCAGACCAATCTCGGCCAGTCGTTCCAGCAGGTAGTCATTTGCAGTGATGGGCAGCGGATAGAGGTCCGGGCGGTCCTCACTGACACAGGTAGTCAGCGTACGAATTTCAAAGTCAGGGTTGGGGTGCATAAAAAAAGGCAGTGAGTAGCGTGAGCGGGTAGCGCCGTCGCCCACCGGGTTCACCACCCGGTGCGTGGTCGAGGGCAGAACGTGATTGCTCAATCGCTGCAACATGTCACCAATATTGACGACAATGGTGTCGCCCTGAGTGGTAATTGGCAACCAGCTGCCGTCCGGTCGCAAAATTTCAAGGCCCGCATCGCTGGCACCAATCAGCAGCGTGATCAGATTAATGTCTTCATGCTGTCCGGCCCGGATGGATCCCCCGGTATCACCGGGTACCGGCGGGTAATGAATGGGCCGCAGGATGGAGTTGCCATAATTCACTTTGTCGGCAAAGTAGTCTCGATCCAGTTGCAGAAACAGCGCCAGCGCCTCAAGAACCCGTTCGCCAAGTCCTTTGAGCTCTGCATACAATTGTTTAAGAGCCGGTTCAAACCCGGGGACCTCCGTCGGCCAGACATTGGGATACAGGCTTTGGTGTGGCGCGTCACCATCAAGCTCCAGACCGACATGCCAGAACTCTTTGAGGTCGGGATGCTTACTGTCACGGGCAGTTTCAATGCCCAATGCCGTGTAGCCGCGGGCGCCGCCAACTCCAGGGATGTGGTATTTCTGTTTGTCCGCCAAAGGCAGATCAAAAAAGGTCTGTACCTGCCTGTAGCTTTCCTTGATCAGACTGGGGGGGATGCCGTGTCCGGTGATGCCACAGAATCCAAACTGCATGTAGGCCTTGCCCAGGGCTTCCACAAAGCGCTCAGTGTCGCTGTCCAGTTCCTGAATGTTTAGTGTTGGTACGGCTGTCGACATACTGCGTCACCTGACCCGCTACAAGAGAGAGAAGAATAAGCCGGCAATCGCGGCGCTCATCAGATTGGCCAGCGTCGCTGCCAGTAATGCCTTCATGCCAAGCTCGGCAATATCCTGCCGGCGATTGGGCGCCATGCCGCCCAGGCCACCGAGTAATATCGCAATCGAAGAAAAATTGGCAAAACCACACAGAGCGATCGTGACTATGATCTGAGTATGCTCACTTAGCTGTTCCTGAACCTGCACAAAGTTCAGGTAGGCAACAAACTCATTGATCACCAGCTTCTGACCAATAAAACTGCCAGCCTGCTGCGCTTCATCCCAGCTTACACCCAGCAGAAATGCCAGTGGCTGAAACAGATAGCCAAACAGCAATTGCAGTGTGATGCCTTCGAAACCGATCAGGCCACCCAGCCAGCCCAGCATGCCATTGATCAGCGCAATCAGACCAACAAAGGCCAGTATCATCGCGCCAACATTCAGCGCCAGCTTCATACCGTTGGCTGCGCCGGTGGCTGCGGCATCAATGACATTGGTGTAGCGCTCGTCATCAACCACCTCTGCCAGATCGTTTTTGGTGCGCTGGGTTTCCGGCAGAATCAGCTTGGCCATTAAAAAGCCACCTGGCGCCGCCATAAAACTGGCGGCGATCAGATACCGGAGCTCAACGCCAAGACCGGCATATCCGGCCAGGACCGAACCGGCGACAGAAGCCAGTCCGCCCACCATAACGGCAAACAACTCGGAGCGTGTCATGCTGGGGATGAATGGGCGCACCACCAACGGAGCCTCGGTATGACCCACAAAAATATTGGCAGCTGCAGACATAGATTCCGGACGACTGGTCTGCAACAGCTTCTGTAAGGCACCACCGATCAGGCGAATCATCCAGCCCATGATATGCAGGTGATACAGCACCGCGATCAGTGAAGAGAAAAACACGATCACTGTCAGCACATGCACAGCAAAAATAAAACCCTGCGAAAAATTGCCAATTTCCCCAAACACAAACACAATGCCGTCATTGGCATAACTGATGATATTGCTGACCACCTGCGTGACCTGCAACAGCACCGCCTGCCCAAAGGGCAGATATATAACAAAGGCACCCAAGAGTAACTGAATGGCAAACGCACCACCCACCGTGCGCCAGTTGATGTGCGCTTTGTCATTGCACACCAGATATGCAATCAACAGCAGCAAGGCAATACCAACCAGTGCCATCATGAGGCGCGCTCCTGCGTCGTATTTAATTTTTCTGTTTTTTGCATTTCGATAATGCGACTGGCGATATGTTCAATGGCCGAATCAACACTGCCATTGCCAGCGACTATTACATCAGCATATTGCTTCGAAGGCTCGATATGTTGTTCATACGCGGGTCGCACCGTCGTCTCGAACTGCGCAATCACTGACTCGCGCGTCCGGCCGCGCTCGGCCATATCGCGTCGGATTCGGCGCTGCAGACAGACATCCAATGGCGTGTCGATGTAAATACACAGATCGACAACCTCCCTTAGCGCCGGATTACTGAGCACCAGGATACCTTCCACCAGCACCACGTTTGGCACCCCTACGGGTGTGGTATAAGGCTGGCGTGTATGCTCAGTAAAATTATAGGCAGGCAGTTCAATGGCTTCCCCTTGGCGCAGTTGCCAAAGATGCTGCGCCAGCAAAGCGTGTTCAAAAGCCTCGGGCTGGTCGTAATTGGTCTGCAGTCGCTGAGAGAAGCTCAGATGCTGCTGATCCCGGTAGTAGGCATCCTCGGGAATCAGCGCGACTTCGCGATGCGGCCAATGTGCCTGAAGATGACGTTTAAGCTGGGCGGCGAAACGGCTTTTGCCAGAGGCGGAGGCGCCGCCGATGGCAACGATAGTGATAAGGTCAGGATTGTGGCTCACTCAATGGTCCTGTCAGACGCTCGGCATCAGGCAAAGCCGCATTATGCGCAATTCCGCCGGCGGAGACTATGACAGCTAAGTGACAAATGCAGGGGTTTACGGGTCAGGGACTGGCCTGCGTGAATGCGGGGTGATAGGCGACTGTACCACCAGGGATTTCTCCCTTCAGCAACAGCGCCTGAAAGTACTCGGGCGGCACGTCGGGCAGCACCAGCCCGGAGTCAGCAACAAATCCGAAGCGGCCATAATACTCAGGCTCACCCAGCAGTACACAACCTTGCGCGTTCTGTTCGCGCAAGGCCTGCAGCGCTGCATCCATCAACCGTGAACCTATCCCCTGCCCCTGGCAGCACGGCCACACGGAAATCGGTCCCAGCCCATACCAGCCAGATGAGCCGTCAGAGACTTCAACCGGTGAAACCGCAACATGCCCGACCACATCGTCTTCCGATTCCGCCACCAGCGAAACCGTCAGTGCACCGGCATCACGCAGCTGACGCACTATTAACTGCTCGGAATGGTCCGAGTACGGCATATCTTCGAAGGCCGCCACTATGACTTCTTCGATCGCCTCGATATCGGCGTGGGTTTCAGGGCGAATAATCACCGGCTCGGTAGCAGACATAACTCGTTCCTCGGTAGACCCGACTTATGATGAATGCTTTTTGTAAAACGTTTATGTCGACGATACCGCCGGACGGCGACCTGTCAGGCCGTGATGTCCAGCAGACTGCCAATCTGCTGATCAGCGGTGCTGACCACGCGGGCAGAGGCATCGAACAGATGAAGGTTTTGTTTGAGGCTTATCAGGGCGGTGTTGGTGTCCGCTGTACCGGTCAGCCCTGCGTTAATCTCGGTGGCGCTATCTCGCACACCCGCCGCATCCACTGTATTGGCGCTGGCAATGTCCTGGGCTGATCGGGTCATTCCCTGGTAGGCAGTTTGCAAACCAGAGAACCCGTAAGAAAAGGTTGAAGAGATCATGGCTTCAGACTACGACGGTCGCTACGGCAGGTCAAGCACTGGGTCTATCATAGACAGACCCGCAGTCCTGCGCTCAACCCCCGACATCTAAGCTGCGATCAATCGCGCACGTCGACCCGGCCACCGATGCGGCCATAATCGACCCCGCCCGAGCCAGTGCTGCGGGCGATGAAGTCACCATCTACATCGTATACATCAATGCTGCCTGAGCCATCATCGTCTATGACGACACTGCCACCAACATTGCTGATATCGATTGAACCAGAGCCATCGTCAGGGATCTCGACATCCCCGGACACCTCACGAATCGTAATACTGCCCGAACCGTCATTAACACGCACGGACCCGGTCACATCCCGAATTTCGATTCCGCCCGAGCCATCCCGAATATCGACGTTACCGGCAACACCGCGGATGTTGATGCTGCCTGAGCCGTCGTCAATACGCAGGTCACCGACTGTGTCGCGAATATCAATTGATCCGCTGCCATCATCGATTTCCAGCGCCATACCAGCCGGTATATCAATGTCCACGTCAATGTAGGCGTAAGTAGACCAGCTTGTATTGAAAAAACTGAAATTCAAATTACCGGTATTCGATTCAGCTTCCATGCGAACCTCAAGATCTCTACCACGCTGATCTGAAACCAGATCAAGTCCGTCCAACTTGTCCTCATCGTCAGCGCAGGCCCGACCCCGGATCACCAGCTGGGAACCGTTGCCAGCGCCACGGACATTCAGATATCCCGAATCCACCTCGACAATCAGACGGGCAACATCTTCAGAATCAAATTCAAGATCAATGTCTTTGCTGTAACGACAATCATCAGCCAATGCGGCGGGGGCAACGATACTGGCGGCCAGTGCCAGGCAGGCGGTCATTTTCACGATCAAGCTCCTTGCTAATTTCTATTTATTTATCGTACACCAGCTAAGCACTGCAAATGCCGGGCCAATTCGCAGCCATCCCCATAACACACTGTATTTAAATTAAAAATTAATCTGGCATGAATAGGAATGAATTTCCAATATGGGTTTTCTTGCCAATTTATAGCCTTATTACTAAACATTATGAGCTGCTTATTGAAAGGAAAAAACGTAGCCGAGGCCGCGAGTGCGAGGCAAAAGCTGGCGAAAAAGCGCAATTTACGAGTAGTAAATGAGCATTTTGAGCCTGCTTTTAACGAAGCAATCGCAACGATGGTAGTTTTTTACTCAATAACGCCGCGTTCGCGGAGAATCTGGATAACACCACCCACCGGCAACTGCGGATGCTGATCGCCATTCACACCCCGAACATCACTTGCCTTGAACAGCGCGTTATAAATGGCCTCCTCAGTCGCCTCTACCACCGCCTGGAACAACGGTGTCATCAGGTCATTGGGCCAGGCTTCGATAGTATGACCCTGCTCACGCCGCTCTGGTGTGCGGCGCACGGTTTCTGCCGTTGAAAAGGCCAGCGCATAGTCACCCGACCCATTGGACATGGCGGAACCGGTCCGTGCCAGCCCCAGGAATGAACGACTGGCCAGTCTGTGCAGATTGCGGTCCGACAACGGCGCATCGGTGGCGATGATGATCATAATGGAGCCGTCAGGTGTTGGATCCTGTGGCACACGCTGGGCCGCTGATGCCAGCGCGTCCGGCGACATGGGAACACCCATGATGTGAAGCTCACCACCATAGTTGGTCTGCACCAGCACACCTACAGTAAATCCGCCATCGGCTTCGGGCAGCACGCGCGAACTGGTGCCGATACCACCTTTCCAGCCAAAGGTAACGGTGCCCATGGCGGCCCCCACACTACCCTCGTCCACTGCGCCATCAGTGGCCGCGGAAATGGCTTCGATGGCATGCTCAGCTTGCACCGCTCGCGCCCTGATGTTGTTGATGTTGGCGTCATTGGTTTCACCGACTACGGCATTGACCGAGCGGACTCGTTCATTTCCAGGTTGCGCCAGCGTCCATTCAATACTGCCAGCTGCCGCCTCGGCAACGGACAGGGTATTGGTTAGCAGCACTGGTGTCTCCAGCTCACCCAGCTCGATCACCTGAGTGGTGCCCATCATTTTGCCGTAACCATTGCCCTGTGCATAACCGGCCGGCACTTTGTCCTGATACAGGTTGCCGCCATGCGGCAGAATCGCCGTGACGCCCGTGCGAATATCATCCCCCTCGATGATGGACACCTGCCCCACTTTGACGCCCGCCACATCCGTGATGGCATTGAGTCGACCTGGCTCGTAAATGCCAGGCGCCACACCGACCTCACGCGCGCGCGGATCATCATCGTTGCCAAAAGCCAGCGGTGCACTCAGTACAAAAAGTGTTAACAGGGCCCGGGAAATTCCCGTCGGGATGAGGTATCTTGCTGGCATTCTGTATCTCCCAGGATCTATGTGCGCAATACTGGCGTGTAGCATGAATAATGCTCAAGCATACTGCTTTATTCATCAGTTGAACCACCCCGTGTAATGTTTTATGGACAGTCAGGTAGTTGTTGACCATGCCGATTAATCGCTGGACCATCAGGCGATTGCTGCGCCGCGCAGGCCATTATTTTCACAGCACTGGCTTATTGCTGGGCACGCTGTTTTTTGCCTTGTCGCTCAGCCCCTCGCTGGTGCCCCGCATGGGTGCCATGCAGGGGCTGCTGTCAGGACTATCCCTGTTGGCCGGCTACGGCATCGGTGCGGCGCTGTATCATCTGTGGGTCTACTTTCATCTGCCGCGTTTCAACGCCAGAGTTCTGTGGCGGCTGCAGTGGCTGGCAGGCGCCATCTGTCTGGCAATTGCTGTACTTTTTATCTGGCAGGCCGGTGAATGGCAGAATGAGCTGCGACGCCTGATGGGCATGAATGAAATCAGTGGCGTGCAAATCAGCACGATCGGCCTGGTTGCTCTGCTCGTCTTTCTCAGTCTGTTAGCGTTGGCACATCTGTTTGTGCGAACCTTTCGTTTTCTCTCCGCGCGCCTGCAACGCTTTGTTCCGGCCCGGGTGTCTCATCTTATTGGCCTGCTGCTGGCCTTCGCCCTGTTCTGGTCCATCATTGACGGTGTCTTTTTTACTCGGGCGTTTCAGGCTGCTGACCGGTCCTATCAACAGATAGACGAGCTGATCGAACCAGAAATAGCCCAGCCCCTGGATGCGGGTCTGGTGGGTAGCGCGCAATCACTGATCGCCTGGGAATCTCTGGGCAGGCAGGGCCGACGATACATCAGTGCAACGCCGACGGTTGAGCAGATAACATCGGTTTCGGGCGCGCCAGCCATGCGCCCGATTCGCGTGTATGTCGGGCTTAATTCCGCGGCATCCAATGCCGCCCGAGCCGATCTCGCACTTCGCGAATTGCAGCGCACCGGCGCCTTCGACCGGGACGTGCTGTTGCTGGTCACACCGACCGGTGACGGCTGGATTGATCCGGCCAGTGTGACTCCGCTGGAATTTCTGCATCGCGGCAGCGTCGCCAGCGTAGCGGCCCAATACTCCTACCTGTCCAGCCCCCTGGCCCTGCTGTCAGAGAGTGAGTATGGCGTCGAGCAGGCTCGCCAGATGTTCCAGACCATATACGGCTACTGGAGTGAGCTGCCTGCCGACTCCCGCCCAAAACTCTATCTGACAGGGCTCAGTCTGGGCGCCCGCAACTCCGATCTGTCCTTTGATTTCTACGACATCATAGATGACCCGTTTCATGGCGCGCTTTGGAGCGGCCCGCCGTTCAGCAGCGAAACCTGGCGCGATGTCACTCAGCGCCGCGATGCAGATACGCCACATTGGCGGCCCAGTTTTCGTGATGGCGCGGTTGTGCGTTTCTTTAATCAATACGGCTCACCCAACTATCCAGAGGATTCCTGGGGCGCGTTTCGCATCGCCTTTCTTCAGTACGCCAGCGACCCTATCACCTTCTTTGACCCGATGTATTTTTACCGCGAACCGCCCTGGATGAGCGCTCAGCGCGGTCCCGACGTATTGCCCACGCTGCGATGGTATCCCGTGGTCACCATGCTGCAGCTTGCCGCCGATATGACCAACCGCACCGCACCACGTGGCTTTGGACACTGGTACGCGGCAGCGCACTATCATGACGTGTGGCTGGCCATGAGCGAACCCGACAACTGGACTGCAGAACAATTGCATGAGCTGCGTGAGTTCTGGCAGGATCACCCGGATGGCCGCCTGCCCGCGCGCTAGCCACCAGCATTGCGCGCAGGCTAATCCGCCATGAAACGAATCACACTGCTACTGGGTCTGCTTTAGCAGCAACGATAACAACAGAGACCAACATGGACAGCCAAAGAATGCTTCGCAATCTTGTCGTTACAGCAATGCTTATGGGACTGTCCCTGCCTGCCGCACTTGCCCAGGCGCCTCACTATGGCACCAATATCAATGAACAGCGCCAGCGGTACCTCTCGGCGCGCGAAGCTTTGCAGCTTAACCGCCAGCAGGAGTACCAGGCGCTGCGCGCAGAGCTTGATGACTATCCGCTGGTGCAATACATCGACTATGCCGATCTCAGCCGCCGACTGAATCGCCTGCCCTTCGATGACGTTGATACATTCCTGGAACGCTATGCCGGATCCTATCTGGCTGAACGCCTGGAACGCGAATGGCTTGCCCGACTGGCTGACGAACGCCGCTGGGAAGATATCGTCCGCTATTACAATCCGGACAACACCTACACCAGCCTGACCTGCTACGCCCATCGTGCCTGGCTGGAGCTCGGCGACGACAGCCAGCTGGCGGCAGCAGGTGAGCTCTGGAACGTAGCCCGCTCGCAGCCTAATGAGTGCGACCCGGTTTTTGAGGCCTGGATGGCGGCCGGATATCTGACACCCGATATTGCCTGGCAACGCTTCAGCAAAAATATTCAAGCTGGCAACCGATCACTGGCACGCTACATCAGCACACTGATGCCAGATCGCGAGCAACAGCTGGCCCAGCTTTACCTGCAGATTGATCAGCAGCCTGAGCGCCTGCGCAATCTGGATTCACTCAGCGCCCGAACACCTGAAGTAAGAGAAATCATTCTGCATGGTGTGCGCCGCCTGGCCAGAATCGATGCGCCGCTGGCGATGCTGCTGCTCAATCAGCATCATGAGCACCAGAATTTTGATGATGAGGTCATGCTGGAACTGCAGCGCTTCATTGCCATGCGCCTGTTGGTCCAGGGCTTTGATGAAGAAACTGAAACCCTGATGCGCAACACGCCCGGCCTGGCAACCGAGACGCTGGTGAGCTGGCTGCTACGTGATGCACTGCGGGATCAGGACTGGCCGGGCCTGTACCGATTGCTTACATACCTGCCCGAAGAAGACCGGGCATCGGAGCGCTGGCAGTACTGGCGCGCCAGAGCCATTGTGATGCTGAATCATGACGGTGCCGAGGCCGAGGCGCAGGGCATCTATCAGTCACTGGCAGGCAATCGAAGTTTTTATGGTTATCTGGCAGCCGACCGACTGGGTCAGCCCTACGATATGACAGACATTCCAGTGGCCGCCAGCCAGGCGCAGCGGCAGGCCCTGTATGACATGCCGGCGATTGTCCGAGCACATGAGCTGTATCATATCGGCGATGAAATCAATGCCCGCAATGAATGGGCACACGCCACTGCCCGCATGAGTCCGGAACAGATTGGTGCCAGCGGACGTCTGGCGCTGGACTGGGGCTGGCATCGCAATACCATACAGGCCATGATTCAGTTGCAGCACTGGGACGACCTTGAGCTGCGCTTCCCATTGGCCTACGCGGATCATTTCAACTCCGCTGCTGCGCAACTGGGCCTGCAGCCACAATTTCTGTCTGCCATTACCCGCCAGGAAAGTGCCTACATGCATGACGTGCGCTCACCAGCCGGAGCGCGCGGTCTGATGCAACTAATGCCCGCCACCGCCAGAGAGGTGGGGCGCTCGCTGGGACTGCAGATCAGCAGTGATGACCTCTATACACCCGACGTCAATATTTCGCTGGGCAGCCACTATCTGGCCAGCCTGATGGAAGAGTTTGACAATAACCGTATTCTGGCCGCTGCTGCGTATAACGCTGGTCCGAACCGTGTCAAACAATGGCTGCGACGCACAGAAGACAATCCGGTCCCCATTGATGTGTGGATTGAAACGATCCCCTTCCTCGAGACTCGCGGTTACGTACAGAACGTTCTGGTATACGCGGTCATTTACGGCCATCGCAGCGGTAACCCGGTGCCTTTCATGACGCCACAGGAACGTACTGCATTGCTGTGAGCCTGACATTGTGTCGCGCTCTGCGTGTGACCAGAGCCACACAAAAGCCACCTGGAAATTGATTCGCCCGCAGCGACATGTTTTTATGAACTTGTAAACGCTTTGTGCATGCCAGTACTGCCATCGATGCAGGAAATGAGTCAGACAGCTGGTTGCTCAAGGCATTTCGAGACAGCAATCAGGAGGATTCTTATGTCAGGCAAGATGATCAGGAATACAGGCATTGCTTTCGCTTCAACACTCGCACTGGCGCTCAGTGCCTGTGGCAGCTCTCCGCAGAACGAAGCGCTTAGAAATGGCACGGCGGGCGAGCAGGTCAACTCCATCTGCTTCAGTCGCAATATCGACAGCTGGCGCGAACACAGCGCTACGTCCGTCATCCTGCGGGCCAATATCGACGAGTACTACCTGGTCGATCTGGTCGGCGCGTGTCAGCCGTCAGAGGCTTTTGCGACAATTTCGGTAGAGTCTCGAACAGGCGTCTGCCTGAGCCCGGGCGACCGCATCGGTTTTGACAACGATCGCGCCCCTGCCTGCTCCATTTCCGAGATTCACCGCTGGATTCCAGCGCCGATCGAGGACGCCGAATAAGGCAGGCAGCCCAACAGCATCGCGGTCAACTGTTGAATGCCCGGCAGGGCGCATACATGGCATTGTCACATAGTTGTGTTATCTCCCTTTGCCATTGCATTTACAGGGTAGCGAGATGACACATTACAGGGACAACAGCTCGACAAGCCGTGACCGTTCGAATTTCCAGACCACCTGGGGGCGCATGTCTATCATGGCCAGCGCCCTGCTGGCCTGGGCGCTTTGTTTTTGCCTGACGCCTGTTACGGCAGCAGCGCAGCACAGCGGGAACCCGGACAATCAGGACCTTGACCCAACCCTGATTCTGATTTCCATCGACGGTGCCCGCCACGATTATCTGCAGTTGCACGAGGCACCCGCGCTGTCGGAGCTCGCAGCCATGGGTCTGCAGGCGCATACGCTGCAGCCAGTGTTTCCCACTAAAACATTTACCAACCATTACACGCTGGTGACCGGGCTTTATCCGGCGCGACACGGCATCGTCGACAACAATATGTATGATCCGCAGACGCAGCAACGGTTCAGTCTTGGTAATCGGGAACAGGTGCAGAACCCATACTGGTGGCAGGGTGAACCTATCTGGGTGACCGCTGCCCACAATGATATGGTGTCAGGTACCTTCTTTTTCCCGGGGTCCGAGGCAGCCATCCAGGGCATCAGCCCGACATACTGGTTTACCTATGACGAAAGCATCACCAACCGGACAAGGGTTGAGACAGTACTTGAGTGGCTTGAGATGCCAGATCCTGAACGGCCACAGATCATTACTCTGTACTTCAGTGATGTGGACACTGCCGGTCACAACTTCGGGCCAGCCTCAGAGCAGGTCGCTCAGGCCATGCATGCCGTGGATACCGAGATTGCCTATCTGATTGCTGGACTGAAGGCTCGCGGACTGTTCGACCAGGTCAACATGATGGTGACCTCAGATCACGGTATGGCGGCGGTAGATTTAAATAATCACATCGTCATCGATGAAGCTTTTGATCCGTCTCTGGCAGAGCAGGTACTGTATTCCCGGGAGCTGGTCAGCATATTCCCTGAGGTCGGACAACAGGACACCATTGTTGCGACTTTGCAGCAAAACCTGCCACCACAGGCAGGGGTCTACACGCAGGAAACACTGCCCGCGCGTTTTCGTTTCTCAGGTCATCACCGTATCGCACCGGTACTGGTGCTTGCTGAGCCCGGCTGGGCAATGCTGCGCCGCAGCTGGCTGGAGGGAATGCTGAGCGACGGTACTATTGATCAGGTCCGTGGCGGCCATGGCTACGACAATCAGGCAGCGGACATGCAGGGTCTGTTTATCGCCCATGGTCCGGCGTTTCGACAGCCACATGCTATCGACACTATCAGTATGGTCGATCTCTATAACGTCATGGCTGCCATCCTCGGCATTACGCCAGCAGACAACGATGGCAACCCTGAAGTCGTAAGCCAGTTACTACGTCCCTGACTGACAAACTCGCCGATACAGATGCCAGGTGGCATGACCCAGCACCGGCACCACGATAGCCAGCCCCAGCAACAGGGGCAGGCTGCCGATTATCATCAGGGCGACCACCAGGAAGTACCAGGCCACCATCGGACGCCAGTTGCGCAGCACGGCACTGATCGACAGGCCAACCGCTTCTGGTAAACCAACTTTATGGTGGATCATCAGTGGCAGAGAGACCACGGTGGCCACATAAACGACAGCGCTATAGAAAAAACCAATAAACACGCCGCTCATCAGCATCTGCCAACCCGCCGTTGTGGTTAAAACCTGTTCCAGCAGGGCCCGCATACTGGCCGGCTGCTCGGCACCAAAATACGTGCCGTACAGGGCTGCAGCGGTCAGCATCCACGCTACAAACAGCAAGGCCAGGATAGCCCCCATCCCCGCGATGGCCCATCGCGAGGGTGTTCGGAATACATCAAAGACATGCCACCAGGCATAATTCTGGCCGTTCTCACGCCGCCGACTCAGTTCATACAGGCCGCAGGCGGCCAGCGGGCCGATCAGCGCCGCACCCGCAATCAGCGGAAATATCAATGGCAGGGGATTCTCGCCCAGGCCCACAATCGCCGCGACTGCAGCAATCAACAGATAGATGATCGTCAGAAAGACACCATGGGTCGGGCTGGCAAAAAAATCGTCCATTCCCCGGCGCAGGGCTTCACGCAGGTCAGCCATTTTGATGTCGCGCAGACCGAAGCGCTCGTTAGCGTCGAGAGAGGATTGTTGCGTAGCGTGTGTTGCACTATCAGTTTGCACGCGCATGGGCGCCTCCTGATAACAAGAGGGACACCGCCCTGCACTGACTGCTATTTTCCAGGCATCAAGCGATGGCCCACAGAAATGATTTCAGTCCGGCAGGTTGTTGCACTGCGATAGTTCGCAACAGCCTGTTATCTAATCAGACCCGGTGCATGCGGATTTTGTTCCATCTGGTCCAGCAAACTAACATGCTGGCCCTCAGACGGCTCGCTCCACAAACTCGCGGATCCACTGGCCGACCAGGCGGCCATTGTGCGGATTGGCCAGTGATTCGCGTGCTTTTACCAGCGCATCTGCGGGCAGCTTTTCAGCCCGATAGTCCAGCAAGGCTCGAGTATAGTCGACGGTGAATTCCGGGTGCCCCTGAATGGCCAGAACTTTTTCAGGAATATGAAAGGCGGCAAACGGGCAGAAATCATTGCTGAGCAGCAGTTGCGCTTCTGGCGGCAGCTTTTTGACCTGATCCTGATGACTGGCGATCAGACTGACGGTTTCCGGCACTGGTGTGAACCAGGCCTGCGGATTAACCTGATAGGCCATGACCCCGAGCCCCCAACCCGCATCACTGCGATCGGTATGACCACCCAGTGAATGCGCCAGCAGCTGGTGACCAAAACAGACGCCCACCATGGGTTTGCCGAGCTGATACAGTTCGCGAACATAGTCTCTCAGCCGCGCAATCCATTCTTCATCAGAGAAACTGTCGTACTTGCTGCCAGTAATGAGGTAAGCATCATGGTCATCGGGCGAGACAGGGAATTTGCCGCTAATGACGGGATATACCGCCAGCTCCCAACCAGCGTCCGCCACACCGACACTGCGCAGCAGATCCTTGAACATCTTTCCGTAGCTATCAAATTTTTCCTGCAAGGGGTCATAAAGGATATCAGTATCCAGTATTGCCAGTTTAACCATGGTCAGCACCGTCCAAACTCAATAGAATCCAACTTTACCGCTGGTTACTGGAGAAGCACAAATAATGAATGGATACATGCGCCTTACTGGTTTTCTGACAGCCGCCCTGCTGATTCTTGGCGCGTGCTCCGGTGGCTCATCGGACGACCCCATCGCCATGCCTGATCCGGCGGACTATCAAGGCCACTCAGGCCCGTTTCGCAGCGAGCAGGTAGAGATTGTGCTGCAGCCCACTGAGCGTACTGAATTCAAGGCCGTCATGGCAGAAGATCAGGTCATGATGTACCAGTGGTACTCGCTGTCGCCGGTGTATGTAGACTTTCACGGTCACGACCCGGATGACGACTCCTATTGGTACCGTTATGAGGAGCAGGAAGCTGCTACCAGTTCTTACGGCAGCCTGGTCGCCCCGGTTACCGGTGAACATGGCTGGTACTTCAGAAACGACAGCGACCAGGAAGTGGTCATCCAGCTGCGTGTCGCTGGCTATTTCGAAAGCGTGCGCAATCTGGGCATATTCCCGACACCCGAGTCCTGAATCGCGATGCCTGTCATCATCCTGGCGCGGAGATTTTGTGTATGAGCAATCATGTAGTTATAACTTACTGCACACAGTGTCGCTGGCTGCTGCGCAGCACCTGGATGGCCCAGGAGCTGTTGACGACTTTCGACCAGGAAATTGATGAACTGACATTGCGTCCGGGCACTGGCGGGATATTCGAGGTGCATGCCAATGGTCAACGGGTCTGGTCACGCAAGGATGATGGCGGG
Organism: Pseudohongiella sp. SYSU M77423; assembly: GCF_029911965.1. Lineage (NCBI taxonomy): Bacteria > Pseudomonadati > Pseudomonadota > Gammaproteobacteria > Pseudomonadales > Pseudohongiellaceae > Pseudohongiella > Pseudohongiella sp. SYSU M77423. The sequence continues at coordinate 827,408 of NZ_JARYTH010000001.1, forward strand.
TTTCCGGAGATTACTGTGCTTAAACAGAAAGTTCGGGATGTCATTGCGCCGGATCGCGACCTGGGACACGTGGACCGCAAAGCGAAGCAGTCAGAAACCTGAGCCGGGCTGCTCCAGAAACTCGACCTCTTCGTCCGTCGATTTTCGCCCCAGAATTTCATTGCGGTGCGGGTAGCGCCCGAAGCGGTCGATGATGACTTTGTGTTTTATCTCGAATTCATAGTTTTGCTTGGGCGCATGCTCCAGGAATAGCTGTTCAGCCTGTTGATGAATGACAGCTGACTCACTGTGCATGTAGGGCATCAGCAGAAAGGTTCGCTCATTCTCATTCAATTCCTGTAGCGCGCCATTGGCTACCGCTTCCTGCGCCAGCACCAGAGCCATCGCATCCTGCGCAAATGACTGTGGTGTATCCCGATAAACATTCCGTGAAAACTGATCCAGCACGATGATCTCCGCCAGTCGGCCCGGGGCATCACGGCGCCACTCATAAAGCTCCGCCAGCGCTGCACGCCGCAGCGTGTCGCCAAACCGGCTTTCGATGGTGGCGTCGAAGTCAGTATCTTTTTTCCACCACATGGCTGGCTCTATTTCACGAAACCAGAAGTCCAGTACGTTCTGTGCTGATTGCGGCATTGAGTATTCTCCTGTAATTCCTGCAGCCTACAATGCTTCCCCAAGCTTGCCAATATAACTGCGAAAGGCATCGCGCAGGCCATCGGGGCCTCTGACAAGAAACGGAATCCGCAGCTGGACCAGCCACCAGATAAACCAGTCATAACTGTCAGTGCGCGTCTGCATCAGCCAGCCCTTATCCGTTTCCGTAAACACATTGGTGGTGCCCGGACAGAACCCGACTGTGCGCGTTAACGTATCTTCGTCGGTTTGCAGAAGCACCTCGACCGGCATGGTACGGGGCAGCTTCGACATACTGCTGCGCAGATGTTCGGCGGCATCAAAATTGGCGGGGCGCTTGAACGGCATGGCAAGTTGTCTGACACCACTGATGCGATCCAGCCGGAATGAGCGCATATCCTTACGCAAGTGACAGTAACCACTTACATACCAACGCCCCCTCAAGAACGCTAGCCCATAGGGATCAACCTGGCGCTCCAGCACCTCTCCATCGGGTGTGTGATAACGCAGAAAAACCCGTTTCTCAGACTGCGCCGCATGTGTCAGCGTCAGCAGCGCATTGTTGTCGAAGCTGCCTTCGACACGCGGCAGGATTACACGTGTGGTTTCACCAACAGCCCGTGCCCGTTGTTTTAGCCTGGGTGGCATCACACGTTCCAGCTTTGCCTGCACACTGGCGATGGCCGGCGCCGCCTCCACCAACCCAAGCTGCTGAGCGGCCAGAAGACCCAGCGACACGGCCAGCGTTTCCTCATCAGTGAACATCATCGGCGGCAACTTGAATCCGGCAACCAGCATGTAGCCGCCATAACGACCCTGCTCGGTGGTCACGGGAATGCCAAGATCTTCCAGTACGGTGATATAGCGTCTTACTGTACGCCGGTCGACCTGCAGACGCTGCGCCAGCTCCGCGCCACTGAGGCGACCATGGGTCTGCAGCAGTTCCAGCAGGGCGAGTACGCGCGTGGTCGGGCCGGACATGGGCGCCTCCGTGGGACGGGTAAGTCAGGTCAGGAAAGATAGTTACAAAACTACCATTTATATAGGGCGGAATATAACCTATATACGTCGTAAGCTGCTCGCGAACCAGAAATATCAACAAGGAGACAGGTATGAGCACGTTGACGCTGTACACCAACCCCTGGTCGCGAGGCCGGATCGCACGCTGGATGCTGGAAGAGATTGGCCAGCCTTACGAGGCCGTTGTTATCAGCTATGAAAAGGACATCAAATCACCGGACTACCTGGCCATCAATCCGATGGGTAAAGTACCAGCCCTGAAACATGGGGACATGGTGATCACGGAAGTCGCGGCCATTTGCACTTACCTGGCCGATCAGTTTCCTGATAAAAACCTGGCACCGCCGGTCGACAGTCCGCTGCGGGGATGCTACTACCGCTGGCTGTTTTTTATCGCCGGGCCGCTGGAAATGGCCACCACCGCTACCGCGTTTAACTGGGAGATCACGGAGAAGTCCGCTTCCTCGATTGGCAGTGGTCGAGTGATTGATGTCATGAGCACCCTGGAAAGCGCGCTGAAGAAAGGTCCGTATCTTTGTGGTGATCAGTTCACAGTGGCCGACCTGCTGTTGGCCAGCAATCTCGGCTGGGGCATGCAGTTCAAGACCATAGAGCCCCGCCCAGTGTTCTCTGAATACGTGGAACGCATCCAGGCCCGCCCGGCTCACAAACGTGCCACAGAGCTGGATGATGCGCTGGCACCGCTGCCAGGCTGACATCGATCCTGATCTGCGTCAGAGTAAGCCGAGCGCCTGCAGACTGGCTTTACCCAGGCTCAGGCGTTCGTTCGCATCGGCGGGTTCTTCGATATCCATATTCAGGGCGAAGGTGTACCAGCGACCATCCTTTTGCAGCCAGCCTATCCACCAGCCGACACCCGCTTCAGGGGCGTTTTCCCAACCAGTGTCGCCGTATAGTTGCCAGTTCTCGCCGGACTCCAGCAACATCAGTTCACGTACAGTGGACAATAGTTCGCGGGGATACGGCAAGGCGTCACGCACCAGCAATGACAGAAACCTCACCTGTTCGACGGCGCTGATATGCAGAATGCCCTCTTCCCAGAACGGATCCAGTGTCGAGCCGAATTCACGATTGCCGTAAATCAGCGCCGAAATATGCTGCTGCATCTGACTGGGTCCGATCTCACGCGCCATGGTCTGATAAAAGGCGTCGTTGGCCAGGGTGAATGCTTCACGCAGGGACATGTCCCGCTCCCAGGCATCCACGCGTTGATCGCCACCCCGGTACGTAACTACCTCATCGAGACTGGCAACGGCACCAGTCGACAGTCCAATCAGCGTGTGAGCAATATTGAATGTTCCCGAAGGTGCGTAGCGCTGGTTGGCGCGTCTCAGATTAAATCCCTGCATGTTCTGCCCAGTCACATCGAACAGGACAAAGGCACCTTCAACACCGGCATCCTGAAACAGCGCGGCCACCGCAGCCGACTCGTGCCAGTCGGCTGTTGATACATCCCGCTCGGCGGCAGATGCTGCTGTCGCGACCAACAGCAGCATGACAATTAACGTTTTCATCATGTAAACCTGGAGCAACTACCCAACCACAACAGTCGCTTACATTACACCAGGCACCGATAGATTCACAGCAGAGCGCTGATAAGTGCCTGCAGGGTGTTTTGCTCTGCCGGCTTTAGTGGCGCCAGCATCGACTGCGCGGACTGATCGAAGGTCGTGCCCGCATCTTCGAGAATTTTCTTGCCTGCCGACGTCAGCGTGACAAGACTGACACGCGCATCACGCTCAACCTGCTCCTTGTCTATCAAACCGGTCTTTTCCATCGGGTTGAGCAGGCGTGTTACACCGGAGGCACTCAGACCAACCTGCTGGGCCAGATCGATGCGCCGTAGCTTCTGCTCGGGCGCCTGCGCCAGTTGCCGCAGGACCATGTATTCGGTCAGGCTGATACCATGCAGAGACAATGGACCGCTCAGGGATTTTTCCAGTCGAGTGTTCAGGTTGATCAGACTGATCAACAAAGTGCTTTGTTTAATTGCGGTCATCGCGATTCTCCTTGCCAGATAGTTGAGGGCGCAACTATATTGACTTATATTTGATTAGTCAACTATCTCGCAAGAAGATTGCCTTGGCGGTAGTCAGAATCTGGGTAATGGTACTGGCCCGTCACGCAGGATTCGACCCCAGACCCGCTGTCCGATCTGATAGGCCTCTTCCATCAGTGCTGCTTCATCCACCGTCAACACACGGTGATTACGCATGACGAAACGACCATCGACCATTACTGATTCAATATCGGACGGCTGACCATTGTGAATCCAGGCCGACAGGATCCGGCCCGACGGCGTCAGATGCGGTTTCATGACATCCAGCACCAACAGATCCGCCTTCTTGCCCACTTCCAGCGAACCCAGGCTCTCGCCCATATTCACGGCGTGCGCCCCATTGGTACAGCAGTCATGCAGCATGTCCTCCGGCTGAGGAAGCGTGCCAGGTATCTCATCATTGCGCTGGATGCGCTCCATGGAAATGGCCGTCTTTAAGACGTGCAGCATGTCATTGTTATTATTGTCCGTGCCCATGGAGATTCGAACGCCTGCCTCGCGCAGAGCAGTGACAGGCGGATTCACTCCGCGATTGGCCGCCATCGCTGCCTGATGACTGACAATCGTGTTGCTGCGCGCCAATGCAGCGATTTCAGTATCGTCGCAATAGCGGGCATGGGCTGCAAACAGACGCGGCCCAAGATATCCTTGTTGCTCCAGAAAGATAGCCGGGCGCACCCCGTGATAACGCAACATGAAGTCTACTTCGGGCTGTGACTGGGTCATGTGAATGGTGTAACCCAGATTGTGCTGATCGGCAAAAGCCTTGACGTCGCGCAGCAACTGCGGGGAAGAAAGTTCTACCAAAGCTGCCGCGGGAAACACCTGCACGCGGCCGCTGTCATGTCCATGCCAGGCGCTGTGAAGGTCGGCGATGCGCTGCATGCCCTCCTCCCGTAATCGATCGGAGTATCTTGGCGGAACGCTGTTCGCGAGACGCGGCGGTGACATCGGCCCGTCGACGGTTTCGATATCGCGTACCGACTCGGCAAACACCCAGCGCTGCCCGGTTGACGCCAGCGCTGCAGCATCACGTGCAATGCCACCGACGTTCTGCACCACGGTCGTTGTGCCGCCACGCAGGGCTTCCAGCGCGCCTACCATGGACATCAACGTGGACTCTTCGGGCGATATCAGGCTGGCCGGGCTTTCTGGCAATTGCAGACTGTTGGGAAAACCGAAGTCTTCATTAAAGCCCTTGTCCAGCGCCTGTGCCAGGTGCGCATGACAATTGATCATGCCCGGCAGAATGGCCTTGCGACTGCCGTCGTACACTTCTGCATTCGGGAAACGGGCCAGAACTTCGCTGGTATCACCAATGGCCGCAATGCGATCGCCCTGCACGGCCAGCGCCACATTCAGCAGCGTGCGTCGTTCCGCATCATTGGTCACCACAGTCGTATTGGTGAACACAAGCGTGCCGTTATTGCCATTTGCAGACTGTTGCGCGTGACTTCCAAGCCCCGGCCAGACGGCTGCGCCTGCAGCGGCCGTCGCACCTGCCAACAGGGCCCGCCTGGACAGCAGCGGACTACCAGCCAATTCAGGCTGACGGTACGAATCGTTCTGAGGACCTGCGCTTGTGTCCTTGTCTGACATCGGTATCACTCCTCTTCTTGTTGTTGTCGAGCATTAAGTTGTCTGGCCCACTCTGCATTCAGTTCGCGCACCTTGGTGACATAAGGCTGGTTCTCGTGGCTGGGGATTTTGGGATCGTACAGATCTGCCATCTCTCGCATATAACGTCGATCCACTGTTTCAAACTGCGCTGAAATGTCCCGCGCCCGCTCTTCCGAAATGCCCAGGGCGATCAAGGCTGAACGCGCCATACGCAGGGAGCTGTCAAAGGTTTCGCGAATAATGTCACGGCACCCAACCGCCCACAGGTCGTAGACATGATGCCTGTCCACTGCGCGCGCAACAACGTGCAGATTCGGGAAATGCTCGACGGCATAACGCGTCATTTCAGTGATCTTTTCTTTATCGTTGATGGCAATCACCAGCAGATCAGCATTGGCAATACCGGCCGCATTCAACAGGTCAGGACGTGTGGCATCGCCGTAGTAAACCTTGATGCCGTAAGCACGCAGCATTTCCAGCTGGGCCGAACTGTAGTCGATGACGGTGGTTTCAAAGCCGGCGCCACGAAGCATCCGGTTAGCGATGCCACCCACGCGACCGTGTCCTGCAATAATCACCTTGCAGGCCTGATCAATATTATCAGCCTGCCGTTCGGATTCACGCAGATAACGCGGCGCTATCAGGCGCTCGTGAATAATAAACAGCAGAGGTGTCAGCAGCATGGACAAGGCCACAATCAACAGCAGCTGGTCTGCCAACGTAACCGGTATCACAGCGCTGCTAACGGTGAACGAGAGCAGCACAAATCCGAACTCACCTGCCTGCGCCAGACCAAGTGCCACGAGCCACAGATTTGCGCCACGCAATCCAAACAGACTGCCTACCAGCCACAGCACCAAAACTTTGATAGCAATCAGCAGCAGCGTAAGTGAGACAATCAACAGCAGATTGTCGCCCAGCAATCCGAAGTTGATACCCGCTCCTACTGTCATGAAAAACAGGCCCAGTAACAGCCCTTTGAACGGATCGATATCCGATTCCAGCTCATGGCGGTATTCACTGTTGGCAAGCACAACTCCAGCCAGGAAAGTACCCAGTGCTGGAGACAGGCCAACCAGCGACATCAACAGGGCGATACCAACCACCAGCATTAGCGCCGAGGCGGTAAACAGCTCACGCAGCCGTGCCATGGCGATAAAACGAAACAGCCTGGGAGTCAGCCAGCTACCGCCGAACACAACAACTGCGATTGCAGCCAGGGTCACCAGAGCCGTCTGCCACGCGTTCAGATGTGCGACCAGACTCATGCCTGCGTCGTGGTGATCAGCACCACCTGCACTCTGCAATTCTGGTAAAGCCAGCAACGGCAACAGCGCCAGCATCGGAATGACTGCAATATCCTGGAACAACAGGACCAGAAACCCGGCCTGACCGCCATCGGAACGCAACTGGCCTTTTTCTGTAAGTGTCTGCAATACGATTGCCGTTGATGACAGTGACAGCACCAGACCAACGGCCAGAGCCACTGACCAGTTCAGCCCCAGGGCAAGTGCGATGCCCATCACAGCCAGCACCGTTAACCCCACCTGCAATCCACCCAGACCCAGCAGGCGCATCCGCAACTGCCACAAACGATGAGGGTCCAGTTCCAGACCTACCAGAAACAGCATCATCACCACACCGAACTCGGCGAAGTGCTGCAGAGAAACCACATCCACGTTGAATAGGCCGAGTACAGGGCTGATGGCGATACCCGCGATCAGATAACCCAGAACAGAGCCCAGTTGCAGGCGTGAGGCCAGTGGCACAGCGATCACGCCTGCGATGAGGAATAGAAAAGTGAGAAACAGATAATCCGTCATGCCAGGCCCTTTATCTTACGCTCGTCAGAAAAGTTCCGTCTTGTTCGGGCCACACATGCCGGGCCGTCTGGAAAGTGTACCCGGCTTTTGTAGACTCCACCACGTTGCATCTGCATCGGGTCCCGCATTAGCTGCCTTGAGATCAACAGTCGATTCGGCGATACTTGCCGCAGACTTACCCGTCAACAACACCTGATGTGGCGTTTTAAAAGAACGCTGCGCTAACCAAGGACTTACCCGCCATGTATAAACTGCTACTGCTATTGTCGCTGTCATTTTTACTTGCCGCCTGCGGACAACCGGATACGCCTGCGCCGACCACCGGCACGGAAACATCTGCAGATCTGACTGCCCCGGCTGAAGCCATCGAAGAAACAGCCCAGACCGAATCGGAGCGATTAAACGCCTGGTTCGATGAGAAATACGAAGAACAACTACAGTTCAGCCCAATCAACTTGACCTTCCTGGGTCGCAAGGAGCGCTATGGTGACCTCGATGATATGTCTGTCGCCGCTGAAGAAGCGCAGCTTGAATGGCTGCTGGCCAGCGTCGAAGAGCTCGATGCCGAGTTCAACTACGATGACCTGAACCAGGAAGCCCAGACGTCCTGGGACATCTGGATGTACCAGGCCGATCAGGCGGTGCGCGCTGCCGAGTTTCGTTACAATGGCTTTGTTTTTGACCAGATGAATGGCGCCCAGGGCTTCCTTCCCACCTTCCTCATCAGCTTCCACAACGTGGAATCGGTGTCTGACTACGAAGCACTGGTTTCGCGAATCAGCCAGGCCGGCCGCGCCATGAATCAACTGCTGGACCGTGCCATTGAGGCAGGTGACCGTGGTGTGATCATGCCCGGCTTTGCGCTCGATGGTGTCATCGAACAATCCGAGAAAGTGATCACTGGTGCGCCCTTTACAGAGGCCGGCGATGATTCAGACATCTGGGCTCACGCAAAAGCACAGGTAGCAAATCTGGTAGAAGCCGGCCAACTGGAACAACCTGACGCCGATGCGCTGCTGGACAGCACCCAGGATGCTCTGATCAATGATTTCGCCCCGGCATTCCAGCGCGTCATTGACTGGGCGCAGGCAGAACAGGAAAACGTTCCTGAGGTCTCCACCGGTCTGGTCGCTCAGCCTAATGGTGCTGCCTACTACGACTACCTGCTGTCGACCTACACAACCACCGACCTGACTGCTGATGAAATTCATGAAATCGGCCTGGCTGACGTGGCACGTCTGCGTGGCGAGATGGAACAGATCAAGAATGAAGTCGGCTTTGATGGCACGCTGCAGGAGTTTTTTGTCATGCTGCGTGAAACCCGGGACGACGAGCGTTTCTACTTCCCGAACACCGACGAAGGTCGTCAGGGCTATATCGATGAAGCCACTGCAGCGATAGAAAATATCAAGTCTGTGCTGCCTGACTATTTCGCCACCCTGCCCCAGGCCGATCTGGTTGTACGCCGTGTGGAGCCATTCCGGGAACAGGATGGTGCCGCACAGCACTATTACCCGGGCACGCCTGACGGCAGTCGTCCCGGTGTTTATTACGCGCACCTGTCCGACATGACAGCCATGCCGAAGTCGGAGCTGGAAGTGATTGCCTACCATGAAGGTCTGCCGGGCCATCACATGCAGATTTCCATTGCGCAGGAACTGGAAGACATGCCGATGTTCCGCACCCAGGCTGGATTCACGGTTTATTCGGAAGGCTGGGGGCTTTACTCTGAATATCTGGCGAGTGAAATGCCTGGCACCTATGAAGATCCCTATTCACGATTTGGCCGACTGACCTCGGAAATGTGGCGCGCCATTCGCCTGGTCGTCGATACCGGATTGCACGCCAAAGGCTGGACCGAGCAGGAAGCCGTCGACTACTTCCAGGCTAACTCCTCAGTACCGCTTGCCGCGATCCGTTCCGAAATCCGTCGCTACATCGTCATGCCGGGACAGGCCACTTCCTACAAAATCGGCATGAACCGGATACTGGAACTGCGCGCAGAAGCTCGCGAGCAACTCGGTGAAGACTTTGACATTCGTGGTTTCCACGACGCCATCCTGCTCGGCGGCGCCATGCCGCTACACCTGCTCGAGCGTCGAGTCGACCAGTGGGTTTCTTCCGTTCAGAACCAGTAAGGCTGATTACTGATTCGCCGTGACGCTTACGTCCGGCGAATTCTCCGCCGCCAGGTCCTGCTGCAGATACTGCAACATGGCCTGACGGCGCGACGACTCTTCCGCAAATGAGCTTTCCAGAAATGCGTAAACGGCCAGCCTTGTCAGCATCTGCTGCTGACCTGGCCGCATGGCGCGCGGAAAGCTTTCCATGGCACAAGGCGTTGATACCGTCGCCGTAATGCCCGCGGCAAGATTGGCTTCCAGAATCGAATCCTGTTCTTCCTGATCTCGCTCCAGTCCGCTGACCAGCATGGGGCAGACTAGCTCATCAGGATGTTCGAACCAGCGCATGAAAGTGCTCGAGATACCGGCGAATCCGGCATGACTGCCCTGGTCCAGTGTTACCAGTAAACTATTGTCCACTCTCTCAGGAATACTGGCGGCATTATCCTGGTAAGGAACGATGGCATCGCTGCTGCCGGCGATCATCAGGAAGGGAACATCGGCGTTATCGAAGAAACCGGACTGCAACATCGCACTCGGGCCTGCAATCGACACAGACATCTTGATGCGGCTGTCCCGTTCACTCGGATGGAAGGTGACCAGTTGTGTGGTAAGACCACCCAGTGACAGGCCAACTGCGGCTATCCGCTCCTCATCGATCAAGCCAGACAGCTCGTCGTCTGTCGCCATGCTACGCGCCAACATCGAGTCAATAATAAAGGAGACATCTCCCGCCTGATTAATCACATCAGTGACAGTGGGGCCACCCGGTGCACCGCCATTACTGAGCGGATAGTCGACGGCGACCAGCACATAGCCTTTGGGCACCAGAAATTCGGCAAGATTGTCAGCCTCACCGACCGAGGACATGAAACCGTGGCTATATACGATCAGCGGGAATGGCGCCTGCCCCACATCCTCCGGGAACCAGACGAACCCGTCCAATTGCCGCGCCGGGTCACCCGCATAATCGCCATTGGCGCTGGTTGGCCGAGAGCTGTCTATAAGAGAGATCGACTCCCGGCGCATGCCCAACTCGCCAGGCGAGTACAAACTGGCGCTGATCGCTCCGTCCGGTGTTGGCAGGTTCGGATTCATTACATAAACAGCAGCAACTGCGACCAGTGCAACAACAATAACTACAGCTTTTCCCAGACGATTCATGTTCTGTTCCGACTCTTTCGCTCAGTGTTTGCCTGATAGTGGCTCGCGATGGCCAGGCAACACAAGTGACAGTAGTAACTTAATTGATGTTTGTTGGCATGTCAGCCGCAAAATATGATTAATTTGGGTTCGCGAGGAAGCTACGAAACCACTGTACATCAGGACCAAAGAAGTTTTTTATGGAGGTGACAAGTAAATTAAATCGGCAGAATGTGTCTCGTGAACGCATCACTTTGCTCAATTGAATACACCATTGCGGTCACTCCAGCCGGAAAGCCATCACATAGTCGCCCATCTCTGTGCCAAGTTGCCCATGACCTCCAACAGCCACAACGATGTACTGGCTGCCATCCACTTCGTAACTTATCGGTGTCGCCATGGCTGGCGCGGGAAGTCGATACTCCCAAAGCTGCGCGCCGCTCATCAGATCAAAGATGCGCAGGCTATTCTCTGCTGCTGCACCTATGACGACCAGGCCGGAAGCAGTGACCAGTGGGCCGCCCATATTAGGCACTCCCCAATCAAAATTGGGCACAGGCGCTGGTGCCAGGTCTCGAATAGAGCCAAGTGGAATTTCCCAGAGAATGTCGCCAGCCTGCAAATCCATCGCCACAAGCTTGCCCCATGGCGGACGCGTACACGGCAGGCCCAAAGGTGACAGAAAAATTTTTCGAGCCATCGCGTATGGAGTTCCGCGCTGCGGGGAAACCTGCCAACCTTCAAGCTCTCCACCGTCAACCAGAGCAGTCAGATCATCACGGGGTATCAGCCGGACAATCGCAGGCACCTGGTTCACATTGGCGACGGCGATCTGTCGTTCTGCATCGACTGCCACACCTCCCCAATTGGAACCCCCGGCATAACTTGGATACAGGATGGTGCCCTGCAACGATGGCGGCGTGAAAATACCCTCGTTGCGTGACTCCCGGATTGTCTTCTTGCAACTGAGTCGGTCAAACCAGGCGATACCGAAGGCGTCATCCTCGGTCAGCGCCCGGTGCTCGACCAGAGGCGGCAGAGCAGAGAAAGGCTGGCTCGGCGATACCTGCTCGCCAGGAACATCGCTGGCAGGCACTTGCCGCTCGTCGATGGCATGAATGGGTAAACCGTTTGACCGATCAAAGGTATACATCATTCCAGTTTTTGTAACGACCAACACGGCATCAACGAGCTCACCATTGCGTTGCAAACTGGTCAGCACGGGCTGCGCCGGTACGTCATAATCCCAGATATCGTGATGGACTAACTGCTGATGCCAGACCACTTCACCTGAGTCTAGCGCAAGCGCCACCACAGAGTTCGCATAGTGGTTGTCGCCGGGACGTTCACCACCGTAAAAATCCGGGCTGGGTGAAGATGTAGCCAAAAACGCGAGACCGCGCTCCACGTCCACCGAGATGGGAGGCCACACATTGGCGGAGCCTGACTCGCCACCTGGTAATGGATCCCACATCCAGTTGAGCGCTCCACTCCGAGCATCCAGCGAGCGGACGATCCCCCTCGGCGAGGCAACTTCCTGATTGTCACCAATGGCGGATCCAACGATCAGGACATCACCAGCTACCGCTGGCGGTGAGGTAATGCCATAGTAACCAGCAAGGTTGTCGTGGTTGCCCACGCCCTCGCGCATGTCTACTCTGCCGTTGTTGCCAAAATCCGCACAGGGCCGACCGGTCTCAGCATCAAGCGCGTGAACGAATCCGGTCAGTGTCCCAAGGAAAATTCGATGCGGGCATGCCACAGACTCTCCGTGCCATATGCTGACACCGCGCGAGGCACTTTCCGAATACGCGATATCACGCGGAATGCCAGCATCAAAGCGCCAGCGTTCTGTGCCGCTTGCAGCATCCACTGCCACCACCTGATTGGCGCTGGTGCTCAGATACAGTGTCCCCTGCCAGATGACTGGATTAGCCTGAAAGGAATGCCCTTTGTACACAAACCCTTCATTAAGGTCGCCGGTGCGATACGTCCAGGCCAGCGACAGCTGCTGCAGGTTCTGCGCGTTTATTTCAGTCAGGTGCGTAAACTGCTGGCCGCCAGGGCCACCATAACGGTCCCATTGCTGGGCATGCGTCATCGTCATCGCAATGCCGGACACGACCAGCAGCACAACAGTTTTCAGGATTCTTTCAGGGCTCATGAACAGCGCTCCGCAATACAGTCAGTGAGCTGATAATACCCAGTAGTAGGTGCAGTGTAGTTACTTTGTGGCCTGGGGACGGATGCTGTGACGAAACCCACGCATTCAGGGATGAATGGTGGCGGCTTGCCCGGACAGCTGCTGTTTCAATGCCGGCAGGTAGGTTTTGCTGACCGGGACCAGTGTGCCATTGGTCAGCTCAAGCTGCAGCTCGCCGGACTCTTTCAGGGCGGAAACCCGGGAAAGATTGACGATGGCTGTGCGGTGTATGCGCAAAAACAACGCGGGATCCAGCTGCGACACCATACCCGACAGGGTCATCCGCATCGGATAGCTGCGATCAGCGCAATGCAGTAATACGTAATTACCCGCCGATTGCACCCAGTCTATCTGTTCTGACTTCACCAGATAGGAACGATCAAGCATGCTGACCAAAAACTGGTGCCTGAACGCCGGCGACGGATCGGATTGAGCGTCGACAAATCCCGCTTCTCCTTGCAGGCGTTCCAGTATAAAGCGGTAGCTTACAATCAGCAGAACCATACACAGGTATACCAGCAGCCCCTTGCGCATTTCGTACAGCAGACCCAGCAGCAACGGCCCGAATTGGTAACTGCCGCCGGCCAGCGTCCAAAAAATCTTGCGCATGGCGACGAACAGGGCAACATGCGCCAGGCTGAAACTTATGGCTGCAGGAACATGCCAGAGAATGCGCCAGCGAACATTTGACCAGGAGAGATTCAGCCTTTCAATAAACCATACCAGAAGCGGGATCAGTGGCAGCACAGCCAGGGTGCCAGTCAGCTCAGACACCAGGGCAGGTATCCAGTCGGCTGACATGCCTTCCCGCACCCGCTCCAGAATCTTGGACGTGGCATTGACCAGACCGAACAGGGTGGTCATTGCGACAAAGGCCGCGACTTCATACCAGCGGCGCTTTTCCAGATATTGCTTAAGGGTCATATAACACAATCACCGCACTATTATTTCCAGCCCTGCAACCAGTGTTCCGATGACTGCAGTTCACGCCAGTCAATCGACCGGGCCTGCCCACCATGAACCGCCGTGATACGGCAGTCGATGACCTGCCCACTGGCATCATAAACCACACGGGTGACCTCAAAGTGCTTTTGCTTTTCGACAGGGTGACAGGCAGTCCATTTGCTGTGCAGCAGTTTCTTGGGGTTGAGTTGATTCATGGGCTCACATCTGCCTGAGAATTTTCTCCATGGCCTTGCCTTTGGCAAGTTCGTCTATCAGTTTGTCCAACCACCGGATCTGCTGCATCAGAGGGTCTTCGATATCCTCAACACGTACACCGCAAACCACTCCCTTTATATTGGCGGTGGCCGGGTTCATGGCGGGCGCCTGTGCAAAGAATGATTCAAAGTCTGTCTGCCTGTCCAGCTGCTGTTGCAGGCCGGCCTGATCGTAACCCGTCAGCCACTCAATGATCTGGTCAACCTCGGCCCTGGTGCGTCCTTTTCGCTCTGCCTTCTGGACGTACATTGGATAGACTTTGGCGAACGGCATCGAGTAGATCTTGTGTCCTGTATTCATGACTGCGTCACCTCATCAAATTCGACATCCCGAGCCATGGACTGGCGCAGTTTCTCAAAGCTGAAGCCGCGCTCCAGTGTGGGTTTGACAATACGAAAGTTCGGCGACAGGTCGAAATCACCCGGCACATAATGCGTGTAATGACGCTGTATGGTGATCTGCTGCCCTTTGCGGTCTTCCACACGGATGAACTCTGGCAGAATGGGATAACCCACTGACAGGAATGCTTCAGCGATCAGGGTTGAGCATATAGCGCGGGTGGGCTCACCGCTGCCGAATGTAATGAGTTCCCGTCGCAATCGATTGGGAACAGCCGGCTTCTGAATCAGGTATCGCGCCAGGTCGAATATATTACGCAGATCGTAGACGTGACCCAGGCGCTCGCGGGCAAAATTGATAATCGTGTCGCGTGTGGTGTCACTGATACCAACGGGGCGACAGATACGCACATTGTACTGTTCGTATTTGCTCAGCGGCACCATGATGACCCCCTGTGTCAGATCTGCTTCGATCAGCGATGGCTCATCAGGATCACATTTACTGGCGCCGACATACAGGCATGCGTGTGACCAGGTGGACTGTGTGAGATATTTTATTGCTGTACTGATGCGGCTGTTGCCATCGACCAGCAGAATGTCACCGGGCTGCAGTACATCCATCACCTCCTGCAAAGAGGTGCGGCTGAGTCGCTCGTAACCGGGACGGGGTTTGCTGAGGTAATTGGCAAGGCCGCGGCCAATTGCGGAGAACAGCGGGTTCATGGTGTTCCTCTACACGGATATGTTCCTGGTGCCGAACAACAACTTTATTCTGCGCGGGCCTGTGTCCTGGCAACCGCCGTGCTGCCATAACTGGCGACGGCACCCACAAGCATCAGGACGGCACTCAACGCAAACGTCAGTCTGAAGTCCTGTTGCCAGTCTATCAGCAATCCCGCCAGCGCCGGACCCACCAGTTGCCCCAGTGCAAAAAATACGGTCACAAAACTGACCGCCATGGCGGCATGCTGCGGTTTAACGGTGCTTGTTGCCGCGGCCAGTACGGAAGTAAACAGTCCAGAAACTGACAGGCCGGTCAGCACAAAGTGAACCGTAAATGCCAGAGTGACTGGCCAGACTACCGGCAGTAACGTTGCGAATATGGCGACACACATACAGAAGGTCAACGCGCGCCCATGCCCTACCCGGTCTGCCAGCCAGCCCCATATTGGCCCGGAGAAAATTGACATAAAGCCCATCACCGCCACCAGCCGACCCGCCGTTGGCGCTGGCACACCAGCATCCAGCGCAAAGCTGTACATAAACAGCACCTGCACAATATAGGTAAGACCAACTATGCCGTAAATCATGGCCATTCGCACCACGTGGGGATTTCGATAAACGGTTTTCAGCCCCTGCACCATGGACACGGACATTTCATGCTGAGGCGGGTTGCGCAGAAAGATTGCCACCATGGCAATAACAAATAGCGCGATAGCGGCGAATCCGGCCCAGATCATACGCCAGGATGCCTCTTCGCCGGACTGGGTAATAACCGGTACCAGCGAGCCTGCCAGCAATATGCCAATGCCGACGCCACTGCCGGAAAAGCCGATCACCATGCCACGACGCTCGGGGTACCAGGCGCCCAGCAGCGAAACCAGCGGTGTGAATGTGAAGGCCGTGCCGAACCCCATCAGAGTCATGCACAGCATCAGCAATGGATAAGCCGAGAATTGACTCAGGCCCGCAAAACCGCAGGCAGCGAGGGAAAGACCCAGCAGAATCGACCGTTTGCCACCGTGCCGGCCTGCAAACACGCCCGCATAAAGCAGCAATACCAGATATCCCAGCGCTGTGACCGTGCCCAGATTGGCCGCCTGGGTATAAGTCAGCCCCAGGGTTTCGCGCATGACCGGCAGCACCAGCCCGTATGCCAGTCGACCAAACACGACCGCCACCAGCGTGCACAGCATGCTGATCGGAACCAACAGGTAAATGGGCGGTCGATTGACAGGCACTGACATGAGTTACGGTTTCCGGAAAAGCCGCAGAGTCTACCACAGATGAAACCGGGCCTCAGCGTCGCGGTATCAAGGCTGCAACAAACACCCACTCAGCGATGATCAGATTGGGAACCCAGGCCAGCCAGGCGATCGCCGTATGCGCCATCTGGCAACCTGGTTTGCATTAGCGCGCAGCACACCCGCCTTCGATTAATACCGCGTATTCGTCGGCATCAAATGCCTCAGTGCCGCCAAACGTGGACAGATAAGTTCGACAACGATTTTGCGGATCACTCCAGGTCTCGGCCATAAACTGCGCCTTGATGCTTTCCAGCGTGACTTCTTCATCCATCATGCGAATGCCGCCGTCATTGGCCGAATCGAGGATCAATGTCTTTGGATTGCCTTCGCCATTTTGCCAGGGCTGCCATACCGGCAGGTCGCCGTCGCGCCCACGGTCTGTCTCACCCGTATAGGCAAAATTTGACCAGTAGGACATCATTGCCGCTGACAGTTCATCGCGTCCCGGGTTGGTCGCTTCGTGATAGAGCGCGTCTCCGGGTATGAAACCAACATCCCAGTCACCAAAAATAAATGCCATTTCCGTCGAGTGCGCCGCGCCGATAGCAATCGACATATCCATTCCTGCGTCGCTGATTAGCTGTTCATCCCAGTCAAAGCGGAAGGCATACACCGGGGCATCCTGCGCTGGTGCCATGCGACGTGCCAGGTTGTCGACACCACGCCATTTCCACTGGATTGACGGGTAATGTGCGAAGCGAATGTATTCGTCAGGATCGTTACGAATCAGGTCTGCCATCGCAGCATAAAGATAGATACGGCGCTCATCGCGATTGGTGCCGAGAATGATCGGCACCTGGTTGTAATCTCCCGAAGCCAGTTGATCCAGCGGATCCTGCTCGACAAACACCGTACCGTCCATGAACTTTTTGGGCGCCGGGTAATTGCGGGCAGCTTCCGGGTTATAGAGCTGAAGGAAGGATGCAGCGTCCTGACTGTAAAGAAGCTCTCTGATCTCCTCATCACTCATCAGACCCTGCAACTCTTTGGCGCTGTCGCGATCAGGCGCGCGTCCGTCCCGCACCAGTATCTTGTTGATGATTTCGCGGGAGCTGTGTTCGTGCCCCGGGACATCGTCATCGACATAGTTCACGCCTTCCGCCAGTGGTGTTGTATCGATACCACCACTCTGCACGATGGCCCGATGGAACAAACCTTCCGCCATTGGCGATGTGACCAGACTCATGACATTTCCACCACCCGCTGACTCACCAAATATTGTGACGTTATCGGCGTCACCGCCAAAGGCAGCAATATTTTCCTGAACCCAGAGCAGGCCAGCAATAGTATCGACTGTACTCCAGTTGCCACTGGCCGCGGCTCCGCTGGCGCCCGGTTCCAGAATGGCCGGGTGATAGAACCAGCCCAGACTGCCAAGCCGGTAATTGACCGTCACAACAATCACATCCTGTGACTGCGCCAGCTCACCGCCATTGTAGTCACCTGCGTAACCACTGTTGTTGCCGCCACCAAAAATCCAGTACATCACCGGAAGCTGCTCTCCCTCCGGGATGTCTGAAGGCGCATAAACACTCAGATAAAGACAGTCTTCGCTGCCCACGATGCCATCGCCATCAGGATCCGCAATACCGGCACTCAAGGACGAGCTGAACTGCACACAGGGCTGGATTGTTTCACTTGCCTCATACACGCCCGTCCAAGGCTCAGGTGGTTGTGGTAACTTCCAGCGCAGATCCCCAACGGGAGGCTACGCGTAGGGGATATTGCGCCATGCCAGGCTGCCATCCGCCTGCACCGCGCCGCGCAGCTCGCCTTGAGCGATTGACCGCAAGGTCGGATCCGTGGGCGCTGATTCCGTCGCGGCACTATTCGATTCCATCATCGATGATTGAGGCGCGGAGTTCTGTTCCTGGCTGCACGCTGCCAGCAAAGCCGCGAGTGCCACTACTGACAGGAATGCCTTCAACGGTTGATGAGTGTTTTTGTATGACATTCGCATAACTGAATACCCTGCCCCCGATTAATCACTATCCATTAACTGTAGGGGGTAATCCTCTGCATTACCACCCCGTCAGTATACCCAGACCACATAAACGGTGTGTATACTGCCAGACACAATACGCAAAAAATGATCGGACAAGAAAACAAATGCGGGACAGCATATTGTTTAACTTTCATGGTGTGTTGTTGCGATGCGGCGGCATGCCGATGCGCGCGACACGTGGCATCTTATTGCCAATGCTCACTGCTGCAGTGCTGACCAGTCTGCCCAACATCAGTCACTCTCAACAAAACCCAGAGCTGCAGCACATTAGCGTGCAACTGAAATGGGCGCATCAGTTTCAGTTCGCCGGTTACTATGCTGCGCTTCATCAGGGCTTTTACGAAGAGGCCGGCCTGGATGTCACATTGATTGAACATCTGCCTGGTCTCACTCCTATCGACCAGCTCATGGGTGGTCGGGTAGAGTTTGCGGTCGCGGACACGGGCGCGTTGCTCTACCGGGCAAGCGGTGTCCCAATCGTGGTGCTGGCTGCCATTTTTCAGCACTCGCCATCTGCTTTAATATCCCGAGCTGACACCGGCATTAACACCCTGGCCGATTTACGCAACAGGCGCGCAATGCTGGCCGGCGGCTTTATGAATGCCGAACTGATGTCAATGCTGCGGCAGGCTGGCATCACCAGCAATGACTTTACGCTAGTGCCTGGCAACACCTCTATCGATGTACTCATCAACGGCGGGACTGATGCCTACAACGGCTACACCACCAATGAGCCCTACATGCTGGAACAGCGCAATGTCCCATTTCGGGTATTCCTGCCGCAGGACTACGGCGTCGATTTTTATGGCGACATCCTGATCACACGCGAATCGCTGTTGAACACGCAGCCTGAGGTCGTCGCCAACTTCAGGCAGGCCACAATTCGGGGTTGGGAATATGCTGTTGCCAACATTGAAGAAATGGTTGACCTGATCATGACCGACTACAACACCCAACAGAAATCCAGGGAACACCTGGTGTTCGAGGCACAGGAGTCAGCGCGTCTGATACTGTCCAACGTTGTGCCTGTTGGTTATATGAACCTGGAGCGCTGGCAGCGCATCGAAAACATATTCAGGGAGCAGGGACTGTTGGACGTTCCGGTCGATCTCGCGGGTTTTGTCTACGTGCCCTCGCAGCAGGACAGTCTCTGGTCCCTGCTAATGCGCTACCGCATAGCACTTGCTGCCACCACAGCGCTAATCCTGGCGGCTCTGCTTGCGCTGCACGTATGGCGTCTGCGAGCACTGGTTGCGCTGCGGACTCGCGAGCTGGAAGCAGCCCGGCATCAGGCTGAATCGGACGCCAGAACCGATGCCTTGACAGGCCTTTCCAACCGGCGTCTTTTCCTCGAAAGCCTTGATCGCGACTTGAGCCGCGCCGCGCGTGGCCAGTGCAACCTGGCGCTGATCAGTATCGATATTGACCACTTCAAACGCGTGAACGATCAGTATGGCCACCTGGTGGGGGACGAGGTACTCAAAGGGGTGGCTTCAGCGCTGGCTGGCTGCGCTCGCTCTGGCGATCTGGTGGCACGCACGGGTGGTGAAGAGTTTGCCGTTATCTGTCTCAACACCGATGCGTCAGAGGCCCGCTTGCTTGCTGAACGCATGCGACAGCAGGTCGCCAGTATGGACATCAACACCGTTGATGCTCGCATTTCATTAACGCTCAGCCTGGGTATTGCCGCCTATCAAGTGGGGGACACCACCATCAGTATTATGGCACGAGCCGACGATGCCCTTTACGCCGCCAAGAATCGTGGCCGTAACCGGGTGATCTGCGCGGAAAACGCCGGCACTGCACCCGAATAGTGCACAAAGTGTCGTGCGCCTCCCAAAAATGTGACAGTTTGGTGACAACGTCGCGCATTTCCTAAAGAACTGCGCCGAACTGCCGCTTCTTGATTTTGACTAGACACATTTCCTCTACTTAGTTTCCAAGACAGCAAAGACATGAACTCTATCAAAGCACGACTGATGACTGTTGTGGCAATCGGCCTCGCCGCCTTCCTGGTCGCCAGCATTATTGCCATTACGATGCTGCAGCGAACCATTGCTGCATACGAACAACTGGTTGTTGACCAGGTAGCAATAGAACGTGATGTTCAAAACATCAATCTGGACTTCAAAATTCAGGTTCAGGAGTGGAAAAACGTCCTTCTGCGAGGCGCAGATGCCGAGCGGCGGGATCAATACTGGACACGGTTTACCGAGTTACATGAAAGCATTCAGCAACGCAGCCAGAGCCTGTTGCAGCGAATGCATCCGGGCGATGCGCGTGAGCTGGTCAGCAACTTTCGTGAGCGTCACCAGGAGCTGTATGACGCTTACCAGAGCGGACTGAATGCATTTGTCTTCAGCGGCTTCGACCATACGGTTGGCGATCAGGCCGTATCTGGCATCGACCGCGAGCCCACTCGTCTGCTTCAGGAAGCGGTTGATGAACTCAGCGCTGCCAGCCAACAGTCTGCCACCTCATTGTCGGCAAGCAGTGAACGTCTGGTGATGCTGTCCTACCTGGCTATCTGCGTGATCGCCGGTCTGGTGCTGCTGATCACGCACCTGGTCATCAGCCGGGGCTTCATTCAGCCTTTGCTGGACATAGGCAAGGTCGTGGAGCGGATGTCACATGGCGACTTTGCAGAGCCGATTGTATCCAACCGCAAGGATGAACTCGGCAAGTTGAGCACCGAGCTCTCGCAGATGCAGGACAAAGTGGCCAGCATTATTCGCTCGGTGCAGAGCGAGGCAGCGACGCTGGCCGCCGCTTCCGGTGATATCAATGAAGTCTCTGAAGAAATCAATGTGCGCACTCAAGACTCTGAAAACTACACCGATCAGGTGGCTGCTGCCATCACCGAGATGAGTCAGACCATCCAGGAAGTAGCCAGTAACTCCGTACAGGCGGCCAGCGCTGCCGAACAGGTTGATCAGAGCGCACAAAGTGGTATCAAACTGATGACCAGCACCTCGACTGCAATCGACTCGCTGTCGACCGATGTTCAGCATATTGCGACGCTGATGAACCGTCTTCAGGAAAACACCAGTAGCATCGGGACGGTGCTGGACGTTATCCAGGCGATCGCCGAACAGACCAACCTGCTTGCCCTGAACGCTGCCATCGAAGCAGCGCGAGCCGGCGAACAGGGTCGCGGTTTTGCTGTGGTTGCTGACGAGGTAAGGGCCCTGGCGCAGCGCACGCAGGAATCCACCACCGAGATTCAGCGCATTATCAGTGAGCTTCAGAATGGCGCGAGTGCGGCGGCCGATGCCATGCGGCACGGGCAGACCAAAACATCGGAGGCGGTCACGCTGGCAAGCGATTCACAGCAGGCGCTGAATGAAATTGGTCAGGCCATCGCGTCGATCAAGGACATGATCACGCAGATTGCCACGGCGGCTGAGGAGCAGAGCTACGCTACCGATGAAATCAACCGCAATGTGCTGCTGGCGGTAGAACAGGCCCAGAAGTCTCGCGTCGCCGCTGAAAAGTCCTCGGGCACGGCGGACGATCTGGACAAGTCAGCGAAAAAGATGACCTCACTGGTGTCGGCATTTAACACCTGAAACCATCAGCCAGAGGCTGGCTGCTCGCCCTGCAACTGAGCAATCAGCCTCCTGCTTGTGACCGGTTTGCTGTACAGCCAGCCCTGCGCGCAGCAGACGCCTTTTTCCCGCAGCACATCCGCCTGAATCTGCTGCTCGACCCCCTCCGCAATCACCTCTACATTCAACTTGTTTGCAAGTTCTATTAGATGGAATACCAGCTGTGTTTTCACTTCGTCCTGAGCGATCGTCTCTACGAACAGGCGATCAATCTTCAGGTAATCAATATCGTAGAGCTGCAGGTAGGCAAAGTTGGAGAACCCGGTTCCGAAATCATCGATGGCAATCTGGAATCCCATTCTTCGAAGCGCCTGAATGGCCTCGCGTGTTGTCAGCCGGTCGACAAAACTGCTCTCGGTAATCTCGACAAGAAAGCGACTGGCATCAGCACCAGAGCTTTCCAGAAGCCGCGACAGGCGATCCGGCAGTTTGGGATCGGCCAGATCGTAGCCACTGATATTGATCGACACGTAGAAGTCATCAGTCTGTTGCAAAAAGGATGACATGTCGCGGGCGATCAGGCGCAGAACTTCGTCAGTGATCGCATGGATGACACCTTCGCGTTCAGCCAGAGGAATGAACACATCAGGCTGAATTCGCTCTCCATTGCGGCGCCAGCGAAGCAGTGCTTCGGCACCAATGCAGCGCTGCTGTTGAATATCCATGATGGGCTGGTATTCCAGATAGAACTCACGCAGCCTGATGCCGGCCTCAATGTCTTTGCGAAACGACCTTCGACGGAAGAACAATTGCGTAGCCAGACCAGCCAGCACCGCCCCGCCTACAATAGCGAACGGCAGTACCCGATAGATCTGCTGAAGCACGCTTGCATTCGCTGCACTGCGCAACGCCATAACCAGCACACCAATGGTGAGATCCTCTTCACTGGCCTTATAGTGAAGCACGTATTCGTTGTACGGATAGGTACCGCTATCCTGTCCGGAAACATACTCAATCATTGCCAGGTCGGGCTGAATGTCTCCGAACTCCGCGAGGGGTGCCGGGCCGTTCTCTGTAAACTCCAGAACAACCAGAGCTGTGCCCGCAGGTTCAAAACCATAGAAGATATCATCTGCGTTGAGAGCAACGCCAAAGCCTGAGGGTTGTTTGAGGATCATCAAAGGGGCGGATGCCACAGCCCAGGGTAGCTGCTCATCTATCCATATTTCGGCACCACGAAAGTTTCGACCCGTGGACTCTCCCAGATCAAATGCCGGACTATGTACCTCTACACTGGAGCAACGTAAACGATCGCCTTCGATGTAAAGTGCAGACTGAACATAGCGAAAGGAGAGGGAGCTGAGCCGCATGGCTCTCAGCGCTTCATCACCGCAGGGCTCTGGGGCAAATGGTACCAGGCTCTCTGTGGCGGCACGAAACTGGTAGGCAACGTCTTCTGCGCGGGCAAGCACGGTACCGGCTGCAGATGCCAGTGCTGCATTCTGCTGATCGATTGCCTCGTCGCGCGCATACCAGAACCCTGCGGCAACAGGCGCCATAAAAGCGACTATTGCCGGCAGCCACCAGATTGCGCCTGTATTCTTAATCTTCACGTTTCCAGTTCACCCAAGCCGCCTCGCAGGCGCAGTTGGCTGGGACATTCAGTGTAGCCACGCCTTACGATTACGCCAAGGTGACCCTGCCCCCACACTGCAGATAATACTGGAAACAAAAAAAGGCCACCACTTTCGTGGCAGCCTTTTTGTTTACCGCGTCAGTAGGTGATTACTGAGCGATGACGTTCTCGGCCTGCAGGCCTTTGGCGCCTTTGGTGACCGTGAACTCAACACGCTGACCTTCAGTCAGGGTTTTGAATCCGCTGGAGTTAATGGCGCTGTAATGTACGAATACATCTTCGCCGCCGTCCTGGGAAATAAAACCAAAACCTTTTGATTCGTTGAAGAACTTCACTTGACCTGTCACTGTAGACATAAAATATTCCTTAAAAATTACTTAAATTAGATACGCACCGAAATTAACTTCGGTCAGCAGAAAACGACGATTACAAATACATTTACAGGACGAGGGGTCTACGTGCGGCACTTCGTATTGCAGATATAGATATAGCCTTTATTCCGGCATAGGTGGCAGTCTACAGCAATCCGGGGCTGCGTCAATGATTATTATTTTTATTTTTTATGACTGTTCAGTCAGTTTCTGAAAATGAAATACGCGGCACCTACCATACAGAGACCGGGCTGCTCAGGCAGTCCGGCCAAGTAAAGAGAGGAAAAACGTCAACCAGAGGCAGACAATAACAAGGAAGCTGCCCAGGAATGCCACCAGGCGGTGCATCACCCGGTTATAGCCGCAGTGAATGATGCTGTGCGCCATACGCAGCAGCACAAACAGCCAGGCCCCATAAGCCAGCCAGACTGGCGTATGCTGCACGGAGAGAGAAACAGCCACCAATGCATAGAAAAGCACCGGCACTTCAAACAGATTCCGGAAGTTGTCAGCCGTCTGGACGTTCTCCAGTTTGGCAGCCATCTTGGATGAGGTGGAGACCGCCTGCGGGTGGATACGCTTCTGGCGCATCTCGGTAACCCGCGTGTAAAGCAGTCTGGCGCCGACCAGAAAGGTCAGGAGGACCATCGCCAGAGTGGCGGCCACAAGCAGGGTAATGTTGTTGGTCATATTGAGATTCTCCTTCTCTGCTGTCCTTCGCTTACGTATTCCGCAATTTGCAGGCCTTTTTTGCATCAGTCTCGCCAGCATGAACAACGATGATGCTGGATGATGTCGAACTTTACTGTTTGCCCGTTCAGAAATTCAATATAAATACCTTAACAAATGCACCACTTAATAGTCAGATAGCCTAAGAATTTCAGTCGCGCCCCATCATCATCTTCAATATATTCATACTTTTCAAAAAGATAGAAATTGGTCCGATTTTTGATTGTCTCTCCGCACAACGCCAGGCAAATGGCGACAAACAACAAAGCCCTCGAGGCAAATGACAAGGAGCACGCTTATGACCAGGATTAATAAACTGCTTTTTACTATCGTTGTAACGCTGTCAGTTCTGCAGCCCGCCTTTTCCCAGTCACAGGCTACAGCCCAAAACCCCCGGACCATCCTGCTCGACTCAGTGCACATTATCGATGTGACAGCTGGGACTGTCAGTGACATTCAGCAGGTTCTGCTTCAGGACGGCCGTATCGTGGCTATTGGTGAATCTGTGGCAGACAACGTCGACCACAATGCCGAATTTCTTCGAATAGACAGCAATAACGGATACCTGATGCCTGGCCTGATGGATATGCATGCACATATTCGACACCCACTGGCAGCCACACTGATATTTCCACAGTTTGTAGCCAATGGTGTGACGGGCATACGGGAGATGAACTCTGAGTGCGATGGCCCGCAACCAGGCGCGCCCTGCCTGCAGCAAATGCAGACCTGGCAACAACAGATTGACGCCGGTGAGCTTGTCGGACCTCGCCTGCTGGCGCTTAGCAGTTTCCCTGTCAATCCGCCCTGGGACTATGAGGCCACAGAGGAACAGATCCGTGGCCTGGTCGCCGAAATGGACAATCGTGGCGTTGACCTGATCAAAACATATTTTCGACTCAGCCCACAAGCCTTCCGCTGGCTGGCGGATGAAGCTGGAAGACGTGAGCTGATGGTCAGTGGGCATCTGCCTGTGCCGATGACCGTGACAGAAGCTGTGCAGGTCGGACTTAACAGTCTGGAGCATGCCCGTGACCTGTTATTCGACTGCTTTCCGGGCTCGTCGGAGTTCCGCAGCACGCAACGCACCCAGAACCCTTCGGTCGACTGGCTGCAACGCATGGTAACCGAACACAACAGCGCACAGTGCGAACAGATTCTCAAGACCATGGCTGATAATGACACCTGGTACGTCCCCACGCATGTCACCCGACGCATGGATGCCATGGCGGGAGACAGCGCTTTTAGAAATGATCCGCGCCGCCAGTACATCTGGCCAGAAGTGCTGCAAAGCTGGGATGCGGATGCCGACAATATGCTGGCCATGGCACCATCATCAGAGGAGCGAGCCATCGTCGCTGGCTTCTATCAGAAAGGGCTGGAGCTGACCGGCCAGGCGCAGGACGCGGGCGTGCGGATTTTGATGGGCACCGACTCAGGGGACAGCTATTCGTACTTCGGCGCCAGCGCGCATGATGAATTACAGGAGCTGGTCAAGGCGGGTCTGACACCTGCTCAGGCGCTGCAGGCGGCGACAATTTCCGCTGCCGAGTTTTTGGGCATGCAGGATGACTACGGCGACTTAACGATCGGCAAGGTAGCCGATCTTATCCTTTTGCGCGCCAATCCGTTGGAAGACATCAGTAATTCGATGACGATTGAGGCCGTTTTTATGGGAAAACAGTACTATGATCGTGAAGCACTGGATACCATGCTGCAGAACGTGGTAGCAGAAATAGACGGGATGTGAGTGGGCCTGAAAATGACGTTCAATGGATATTCAATCTGAATAGTAGGCTGCCATTTTGGATTTATAGACTCGTTGGGCGCTGCGGCGCGATGCCTGTTCCATGGCCTCGGTCAGCGCCAGACGGGCTGAGTGGATATTGCCGAGCTGGTAGTTCGCACTCGCAATGCCGGCATAGGCTTCGTGCAGATAGGGCGCCACTTCCAGCGCTTTGTAAAAGAACTCGATCGCGCGCGGATAATCACCTTCCTCCATGGCCGACTGCGCCACCTGGTACCAGTGAAAAGGGCTGCTATCCGGCATGGACATCAGTTGTCTCTCAATACGCCGCGCGTCCGCGTCACGCCCCATAATGGCCAGCAGGCTTCGATAGTTCTTCAATACTGTCAGTTTGTCGTCAGCATGGCTTATGGCATAGCGGTATATCTGCTCGGCCTCATCATAACGGCCCTACTGTCGATTGATCACCGCCAGTGTGTTTAGGGCATCGGGGTGATCCGGAGCAAATCTCAGCGACTCAACAGCGTTCCAGTAGGCCAGGTCCACATCGCCTTTACGCAGAGCTTCCACTGCCACATTGCGGTAAAACAGCGCAACATAACTTTCGTAACTCAGGTTGGCCACGAAGCGCTCCCGACCAGAGCGAAAATAATCGATTGTAATGCCCCTGTTAAATGGATTCAGCCTATCATCGCCGTCAGATTGAGAGTGCTCAAGCGAATAGACGACTGATCTCACGTGTACGCCTTTTTCCACATAGGGGCCAGTCAGGTCATAGACCGGCGCTTCACTCATCAGTTGCCAGCCAACATCCAGCCCAACCAGCTGCGCCAGTGCCGTTGTCCTGATGGCAAGTGAAAGGCAATTCCCACTGTTTGTCTCCAGCGTCTCAGCTGCCGGCAATGTCTCGGTTTGGTAATTGAACCCCGACTCTTTATCCTTCATGTAGAAATACAGCCGCTGGTGCGCTGGATAAGCACTTAGTTCAAGACGGTTAAAGTAATCCAGAAATTCACTTTTCTGCTGATCGGTCAAATAGTGCACATCATCTGGTGTAACGATGTCTGGTCTGCTTCCATGCAAGTCAGCAAGATCGGCCAGCAGAGTATCAATATCACCGTAAGGTCTGGCTGCGCAGGCCTGCAAAACCAACAACAAAGCAACAAGAAGTGAACGTTTCCAGATAACTGGACGGGAGGCGGGTTCCGATTGGGTAGCGCACTGGCTGTTTCGCATCAGTGGACTCCAGAGAGGGGTTGTCAGTCCATCGTCACACAAGGTGATATTGGCTGCAACCCCTGTCAGACACCGCCTGAAACGACCTGATTACAGGCCAAGCCAGTCACGCACCTGCTCCTCTTTCAGAATGCCACTGTGGGCTTCGGCCTGATGTGCTGGGTCATAGTAGTAGCTGCGCGGCAGCTCACCAAACCAGTTTGGGTCAATGCTGAAGCGCAGGCGTTCGGTGAACGAGTCGGCAAACATCCAGGAGGTAATACCTTCCAGTTCGTAGTCGTACAGAAAGTCCAGAGCATCCTCCAGAGCGGCGATGTCATCGGTCGACACCAGTACCAGGGGAAGGTCCGGGTATTCCTTCAACAGCTCACCAAACATTTCCAGTTCGACCATGCAGGGCGGACAGGTTACTGACCACAGTGCCAGCACAAAGGGCTCACCGTCACGCTGCGCCTTGATGTCTTCCAGTGTTGTGGTTGTGAAGGCTCGGATGTCAGGCTTTGCATCGGAAACACGTACAAACTGGTATCCATCTTCATGCGTCATCCAACTGACATGAAGCGCTTCCGGGCCCTGAACCAGCAATGGATGATCGGATCCACCTTCGGTGCTGGCCAGTACCGACTCCTCACTCCAGCTCTGCCCCCCATCCATTGAGCTGACATGGATCAGGTCGGTGGCGACACCATTAAATCGCTTCCAGACCATGTGCAGAACATCATCGGCAACCGCCAAAGAGGGATGTCCGGCACCTGGACGCGCATCCATCTGACGCACAAGTGTAGTTTCTCCGGATGCAACATCGTGACGGCCGTAGTACAGTCCGCGATGCGTGTCGCCAGCGCTGAACCAGCTCATGTGATAATTTTCCGCCGAGTCAGCCGGCACCATTGACGGCCCGTGATGCGGACAGGCATCGATCTGCCAGTCATCGACTGTTGCGCGAACCACCGGTGTGACCTCTGTGCCATTAACGGTGGCGATTGCATGATCGCGCGTATTAACATCAAACACATGGCGCCACATCAGTGCCATGCCATTGTCGCCGTGTGGAGCTACGGCGATTCGACAGCATTCACAACTATGGTCGGCAATCTGCTGGTTGGGTGCAAAGTTGCGCCCATGGTCGTCGGAGAACGTGTAGAAAACTCCACTGCCTCGGTATTCTTCACCACGCTCTTTAGCGTACTCCAGCTCACGCTTGTCCAGCCAGGTAATGTAGAGCCGACCTTCGTCGGTCAGCAGCATACTCTCAAAACGGTGGCTGGTCAGCAGACCATCGTCATTGACGGTTCTGACTGACTCAAAGGTCGAGCCCATGTCCGGTGAATAGGTGAAGCGGATATCACCGGTGTGCATACCTTCAGTTTTTTGCGTCCAGGAAACAAACAGTGAATCACTATCTTCGTCGATGATAATCTTCGGACGGTTCTCGCCATTGATTTCTATGTTTTCTGGCTCGTCTGTTACACGTTTGGCGACTGCAAACTGCCGACCGCTGTCGCTGGACTGAGTCAACCAGACATGCTGCTGGTACTCAAACACAACCCAAAGCGTACCATCTTCTGAAAATGTGGCACTCGGCGCCGACCCGCAATGGACCAACCCGGGATTACTCACATCGCAGGGCTCTAACGCAGCTGCGTTAACGGTTGCGACAGTCACGGCAAGGCTGCCAGTAAATGCCAGCAGCCCCGCCTTAACCAACACCAGAGTCTTATAAAAAATCCGCATCAATCACTCCGATTATTACCAGTCATAAGACACATTCAGGTACAGGGTACGACCCGGCCATGGGTGCGCAACATAGTCGATGTCGTTGGCAATATTGTCCACACCGGCACTCATTGTAAAGCCGTTGTCCCAGCGATAATTGCTCTTGAACCCGGTACGCGAATAACCATCCTGCGCACCAAACACACCCTGCGCGATGTCCATGTTGTCATTACGACCAAAGCTGCTGTCAGCGTACTGGTGATTGATTCCCACATCAAATCGCGAACTGATGCGATAGGTTGCCATCAAGTTGCTGCGCCAGGTAGGCATACGCGGATAGACGTTGCCCTCGATGCTGGGGTCGACACGGTTTTCTACGATCTCATTGTCCGTGTAGGTCACATTGAAGCGCACATCCAGTCTGTCATCCAGAAGACCACTGGCGTTAAAAATAAACTCCGTACCCAGTGTGTCGACCTGATCTATCGGCACAAAGGTGCGCACAGAAAGACCGCCCGGCAGCGTCTCCGACTGCGACTCAATCACATCCTCGATACTTTCCTGAAAGACGTTCACACGAATGTAACCACCTGTGATCGCGTACTCCAGACCCAGGTTGTGATGCAGGCCATCTTCCGGCTTCAGTTCAGGATTGGACTGGTTGATAGCATTGTAGGCCTGATACTGGCTGAACAGCTCCTCAACAATCGGGTAACGGTAGGCTTTGGCCGCCGCGTAGCTCAGCGTCCAGCGGTCGTTCAGCGAGTACGAGGTGCTGAACTTGGGAGAGAAGGAACTACGCTTCTGCTCGGGTACACTCTCCAGCGTCAGACCGGCACCACTGCCATTGCTGAAGAAGCCGTCGTGACTGCGGAACCACTCCTGACGCGCACCGATCTGCACTTCCCACTGCTCATGCGGCAGCCAGTTCAGTTGCGCAAAGGCGGCCTGCAGTGTGGTTTGACCGCCGCTGCGGCTGGAGAGCGATGACTTGGCGCCAGCCTGATAATTATTGGAGTCATACACCGCGATGGCCATTTCATAGCTGTCGTGGCGCAGACCGGTGGTCAGCGTCAGCGTTTCGTCGTCATTCAGCGGGCTGACCAGTTTAAGCTCCGCACCTTCCCAACCGGTGTCACCAAAGTCTGTGACTTCGCCAGCCAGCGTGTGTGCAGGGTCAGCGGGGTTACGCTGCGAGTTGCGTGACTCATCGCGCAGGATAGTAAAGTGATTCAGGTTCAGCTCCAACTCGGAACGCGCCAGCACCGGGCCGCGGATCCGCAGGCCTGTCGACAGGCTGTCGCGATCCTGCTCGCCAACACTGAATCGCGAAGCGGGTACCGAAACGGTCCGGCCATCCTGACGGACAGTGCCACCCCAGATAGTACGGCCATCCGTGGCGCGCATGTAGCTGTTCGGGGCATTGTCGGAATAGCGATCTTCGTAGGCCAGATTCAGCAGGGCCGACCACTCGTTCAGATCGTAACCCAGCTTCAGTTTGTAGTTGTTGGTTTCCGTATCCACTACGCCGGTATCACCCAGCCACAGGCGATTGATGCCCATCTGGTCATTACCGGCAACACCGCCGTCGATTTCTGTCGCATTGGCTGCAGATGATGGTGCGCCGTTGTAGAAAGTCTGCGGCTGTGCATCGTTCTCCAGGCGGTTGAACGAGGCATATACACTGAAGTCGCCAATTTTGTCGCCTGCGGAGAAGAAGGTTTTGTAGCCGTTCAGGCGATCCTCAAAACCATAGGCGCTAAAGTCCTGCGAGAAGAAGGAACTGTCAAAATGGAATTCGCGCTCCTGCGGAATCGCCGACTCGATATTGACCACACCACCCATGGAGTTACCGCTGTAAAGGGCGGAGAACGGACCGTAGAGTACTTCGACCTGGGCGATCTCGCTGGCAGATACCAGCGTCCAGCGCGGGGAACCGTTCCAGCGCGACTGCAACAGATAATGCAGAGGCACACCGTCCGCAAACACCATCGAGCGCGAGGTCTGGAACATATTGGCGCCGCGCATCCCCATGGTGCCATTTGAATCACCAATAAAGCGGCGACGAATGACCAGGCTGGGCTCGTATTTGACGATATCTTCGGTGGTAGCAATGTTGATGCTGACCAGATCTGCCTGGGTCAACACACTGGCCGGGTGCGAAAGGTCGCTGCGCTGACCAAGCTGCTGGCCCCAGATCAGTATTTCTTCTACCTGGGGTGCCGGTTCAGCAATCGAATCATCACCCTGCTGAGCGTGAAGCGCTCCAGACATGGACAGCAGAACAGCGCCGTAGAGCGCTGAACGGGAAAAAACAGACTTTGCATATTGTGTAGACACGTAAGACACCTCGCAAACCAACAGTCTTCTGGTATGCGAGGCATTTTAGTGGATGGGTGTCCAACGGAGAATGCGACACAGTGTCGCACCCTGTGTCGCAGCGCGCTCTTACGTCAGAAGCGGAAGGTGTAGTTGACCTTTATGGCGCCACCACTTGTCAGTCGGGTGAAACGGCTGTCCCGCAGCGGGCCATCGTCGTACAGCCAGTTGTTGCTCCAGACCACAAACACATCGTTGCCGGGCTGAATGATCCAGCGCAGTCGCGCGTACAGCCCAACGACCTCGGAGATGTCGTCATACTGCACATTACCGGTAAATGAGACCAGAGGGTTGAGATTCCAGGCCCAGGACAGCCGCACAAGATTGGTGTCGAAGTCGCCCTGCGGCAGCGTCACTTCATTGTGCTGATAATTGGCAGTCAGGGACATGCCGCGGCGTGAGCGAACAGTACCCTGCAGATCAAGGCTGGTGCGATCACCACCCCAGAACTCGGACTGCTCGTACTCAAAGCTGCCCGACAGCATGCGACGGCCGGCGGTGTTGCCGCTGATCGACCACTTATCGGAGTCATAATCGCCGGGCTGAATGATGATGGTCTCATCGCTGGTGTTATACACAGCAAATGCCCGATCCAGTCGCTCGAAATTCTGACCGACTTCAAAACCCAGACGGTCACCGCTCTCAAAATTCAGCTGCAGCGGCGTGATATTCAGGTTGCGGGTCAGCAGGCGGTCATCCAGATCGGTCAGGTATTCAAAGAACACTTCGTGCTCAGTCTGCCTGACCAATGGCCAGCTTTGCGGGCGCGGGGCAATGGTGATGGTGGGCTGGTGACGACGGAAACCACGACGCTCAACAAACCCCACAGCGGGATCCCATGCCTCGCCAAATTCACGATAAGACGAGTGCACACGCAAGAAGTCGTTTGGGAAGGACCAGCGCAGGCCCTGAGAGCGTCGGTCCGACGAACTGCTGGTGCCACCGGGTACGGGGTCGTTGTGGTAGACCATAAAACCTTCAATCTGGGCGTTATAACGCCCCATGAACTGCGAGGTATAAAAGTCGAAATCTGCACCGATCGTGTGCCGATCGTCCAGCATCGGACCGCCAGTTACCGATTCTGAGGCTCTTCGTGTATAAATCAGACCCACATGCGATTGCTGAAACAGACGGCGTTTGACGCGACCGACGGTAAAGTCCTCGGCGCCCCATGGCCGGACGGTGCCGTCACCGTTATCCAGCGTGGTATCGCCGGTGCGTACCTGATACAGCCCCAGCTCGTAATCACCGACCTGGCCGCCGAGGCGCGCACCAAAATCAATCGGCACTTCCTGGCCGTTCACCAGACCAATTCGACGGCTGAAGAAGGGATCCGCCCAGTTAAATGAGAATACCCCTGAGCCTTCCAGGAAAAACTCGCGCTGCTCCGGAAAGCGCAGCGGAAAACGGGTCAGGTTGACCTGCCGGTTATCCACTTCGACCTCGGCAAAGTCGGTATTCAGTGACAGCGCACCGCGCAGAGAAGGCGTGAAGGAATATGTAATATCGATACCGACCTCAGTGTCACTGCCGCGGCTGGATCCAGCCGCAGGTCCGCTATTGGTTGAGGCATTGATAAAGGGTTTAAGCTCGATGCCACGCCCCTGGCTTATGTCTTCCAGCCCTTCCAGCCGCCCGGTATGGACGGGTCTGAACAGCCCCTCGGTACGGCGCCAGCCATTCCACAAAATCTCTTCGTTAAAGCGACGGATAGTACGCTGGAAGTTGATACCCCAGGAGTCGGCCGACGGGTCGAAGTTCAGCGTGGAAAAAGGAATGCGGACCTCGGCTGACCAGCCGTTGTCGTGAATTTCGGTGCGGATATTCCAGATGCCGTTCCAGCGCTTGTTAAAGCCGCCACCACCCTCGATCAGGCCGTCACCCAGCAAACCGGCCGGGTTGGTTTCGAAGAAGTAGCCGGTGCGATTGTCGTTGAACGTGCTGATAATCCACATAAAGCGGTCATCAGTGCCAAGGCCGGCATCACGCTGCAACTGATAGGCAAGAATTCCTTCCGGGTTGGAGTCATACAGCATGGCGCCGATGTACAGCGCGTCGTCATCATAAAGGATGAGTATTTCGGTCGGCTCACTTGGGACGCCACCCTCCACCGGCTCCTGCTGCCGAAACTCGGTGATTGGCGTCGCTAGTGCCCATACCGACTCATCCAGTCGGCCGTCCAGCTCAATTTCCGCCCCTTGCGGCATCCGCGCAGCCTGCATGGTGGGACGAACTTCGGTGGTGACAACGGGATCCTGGGCAACGACAGTGTGAGCAGAAAGCCCCAGCGTCAGCGCAACAAGGGCGGGAATGATACTCGTGCAGATACTTCGCGAACTGCGCTGACTTGGCTTGCCGACCACTGTTGATCCTCCAAAAACTGAATAAATTTGTTTTTGTACGCAATCGGAATGTCGGCAGATGTATCCTTTCCTGGCAGCCTGACGCCCCACTGCACCCTCAACCTTCAGGTACAAAAGCCAGGAAGATTACTAAAAAAATCAGAGCCTTGTCCAGAAAAGTCGGGACTCAGGCGGTTTGGGAGGAGACAGGCCACTGGCGCTCGCGCCATGCAGCCAGCAGCTGGCGAATCGTCTGCTCTTCGTCCGGATTATTTCTGTCGCCTGCCTTCGGCGAGGCCGTGCCCCCTCTGCATGTCTATTGTGATCAGGGCGGGTGGTATGTCTTGAGATCCGATTAATTTAATATGTTAACGGTACAGTGAAGTATCACCATCAGACTGACGTTTTGCTGTGTCTGCGCGCAGCAAAACGATCATGCAGCGGCAGGCTCACACACATGGTTATATAAACCCACCCGGCCAGCAAAAGCCATTCACCCTGAGCAACAAGGGCAATGCCCATGCCAGTCAGGCCGGTAAGTGCCGGAATCAGCCAGGCCTCAATTTCGTTACGTGTCTCGATTACTTCGGCTGCATTCAGATTAAGCCAGTCGCGGCGACGGTAGGCATGCATGTAGAGTGCACTGATAAACATGCACATGACAAAAAAGCCAAAACCATAAATGGCAAACACCGCGCGCATTTCTTCCCAGCCCAAGGTAAAGGGAAATGGCAGCCAACCTCCAGAGAAATAACCAAAGGCGGCTGCGAACATGACACGCAGTGGATAGACAACAATCAGGATGCAGCAGACCAGTACCAGCGACAAAAACAGCGCTGTTCCATCTTCCAGCCCATAACGCTGACTCCAGGCCCGGTGGCCCAGCCAGAACATGATGACCTGAAAAAAGCTGGCGATAAATGCCGGGGCGCTAAGCAGGGCGTCGATGAATTCATTGTAATTCTGCGGTACGTCGTCAACAGAAATGACCAGCATGGTCACGGCAAATGCAAACGCTGCATCGACAAAGGTTTCCAGCCGCGTCACCTTGCCCCCGCGAAGCTGAAAGCGTCCGTGCTGGTCAAGACTGGCCAGGCGTTCCTCGGTCCATGGCGAAACGGTTGTCATGTTGTCCCCCGCGTAATGATTGGGTTCTTATACCGCAGATTCCTGAACGACTAAAGAGGGCGATTTAACAGATACTGCAAATGCGCACGCACTTCCGGCCACTCGCCGTTGCTCAGGCTGTACATGACCGTGTCGCGAATCGTGCCATCGCGGCGCAGACTATTGCCGCGGATCACGCCGTCCTTTTTAGCCCCGAGCCTCTCGATCGCGCGTTGGCTGGCGAAATTGAAATTGTCGGTGCGCCAGCCCACGATGTTGCAGTTCAGTGTCTCAAAAGCATGTGTCATCAGCATCAGCTTGCAGGTGGTATTGATATGTGTGCGCTGTGCCCGCCGGGCGTACCAGGTATAACCTATCTCCACACGTTTCACTTCCGGCAGGATGTCGTGATAACTGGTCGATCCCAGTACTGTACCCGTGGCCTCTTCGATAACCGCAAAGGCAAACCGGGTACCCAGCCTGCGCATTTCCAGAGCTTTCTCGATGTAGGCATCGGTTTCACCCGGTGCAGGCACTGAAGTCACCCGTATGCTCCACAACTCTCCATCCGCCGCTGCCTCACGCAGGCCAGCTTCATGGTGGTGGTCGAGTGGTGTCAGCACGATGCCATTCGCGTTCAGAGTGATGGGCTGGATAAAGGTCATTGGCCTGTCTGTCCTGTTCGATTGTCGCCTGCATCAAGTCTACTGGCTTTCAGGTGCCCAAGACCAGCATGTCTCACACACTGGCAGGGCTGGAAAAGCGCGGCCTGATAGAAATGGTACCTAATCCCCAGGATGGGCGCGGCAAGCTGATTTATCTGACAGACGCCGGCCGCTCTTTAAGAAATCGGGCAGTCGAAAACATCACAGCTGATGTGATGAAGCTGATTCCACAGTTTGGACTCGAAGATGCCAAATCTGCATTGCCCATCCTGAGAAAGTTGCGCGTGCTCCTGGATGAAGCACGCAACTGATCTGAATACTTACAGGCCGTAAAGTGCCTTCAGATGGGCCATGAAGTCGGGGCGATTGGCAGCGGCATCAGCACGCACCTTTTTGACGTGTGGACGCTCCTCCATTCGCGCACAATAGGCATCCAGGTTGGGCACCTGGGTCAGTGGATCGCCGCCCAGGAAGGCCTTGCCCACATTACGCACAATTGGCAGGTTCAAGATGGCTGCGATATCGGCCAGCGTGAACTGGTCGCCGTAGGCAAAAGTCTCGAAGCTGGACAGTTTTGGCAGTGCCGTCACGGCTTTCTCCAGGCCTTTCTCTACCTCTTTCAGCGCAGTTGGATCGGGCTTGGTGCCCAGCAACAGGCTTGGAATCAGGCGACGTGCAACCAGCTCGAAATACAGCTCAATGAACTGGGCCAACTCCTGAACTTTCGCGATGTGGAAAGGCGTGTCTGGCAGTAATGCCGGTGTCGGGTAACTACGCTCGATGTAATCAAGAATGGCCCGCGATTCACTGATGAAGCCTTCCGGAGTTTCCAGCGCCGGCACCTTGCCCAGCGGACTTTTGTCCAGATATTCAGGTTTGTATTTGGGACCGGCCCCTGAATAGGACAGCACCTCTTCGAAGGGGATGCCCTTTTCCAGCAGAGCGAGCTTGGGCACGTTGTAATAGTTGCTGGCGGAGAAGCCGTGTAGTTTGATCATTGTTGTTCCCTATCGTTAATTGACCTGTTCGATTGTACGCGCTGCAGCCTCACATGGCGACTCTGGCCATAGGAATCAGACAGTTAGCCCGCCCACCCGTAAAGATTATTCAAAAACCCCTAAAGTCTTGGCTGCGCCCGTCGATTAACGGGTATACCGCTGAATCGAAAGCGCCGCCCGCCCCCTTTCCGCGCGGCGGTGAGCATGTGTCTCATCTGTTCACGGGCCCCTTTTAGCTGCTCAAGGCTCAGATTTATAAACGTTATGAAAAATTTATCGATCGTCAAGAAAGTATGGCTTGTACTCGGCCTGTCAGTAATTTCGTTCTCGACAGTCGTTGCGGTAAGCGTGTTTTTTACCGCCAGAAATAACACTACGACCCAGGAAATGGGGGAATTCATGTATGAGACGTCCAAACTGGCGTCTCAAGTTAAAACTGAATTTCGTGCCGTTGATGAGTTTTTTACCCAGGCTGTCACGCTGTCGGATCCCGACCTGCTGGCAACTGCACAACAGAATAACGAAGCCCTGCTGGCCAATATCTCCCGGCTGATAACACTGAATCCAGGGCGCGCGACACAACTCCGATCTCTGCAGGAAGATGCCGCACAGTATGCCGAGATTTCAGCGGACATTGCCCAGGACTTTATTGACGGCGTCGTCGACTTCACCACCGTCGGGTCCGATATTGAAACAAAAACTGCACTGTTCGAACGCCTCAACGAACAGTTCAACGAGTTTGAGGAAAATGCCGACTCGCAGTTCTCAATGGCCATTGAAGCCCTGTCTGAGAACATGAATTTTGCGCTGGTATTCATGCTGGTTCTCGGCGGCGTGCTGTTGGCACTGACCATCAGCATTGGACACTATACCGCCAACCGTATCAGTTCATCCGCGCGCGAACTGGGTGACTCGCTGGCCGAGCTTGCCAGTGGCAAGGGCAGTCTGGCCAGCCGGCTGCCAGTCCACGGCCGCGATGAACTCGGCGTCGTGGCCACCGAATTCAACCAGTTCATTACCATGCTGCAATCCTCATTCAAGGACCTGACCAGCATTATCGAACCACTGACCGCCAGCGCGCATAATCTGTCCAAAGGGATGGACCGACTGGACGCGATGACCGAATCGCAGACTTCAGACTCGCAGATCGTTACTCAGAGCATGTCTGAATTGCAGCTGTCGGTTCGCGACATCAGTCAGTCGGCAAGCAATGCTGCACGCAATGCCGAAAGTGGCCACGACCTGTCGCAGATCGGACAGGAGAAAACGTCGACTGTTGTCTCCTACTCCCAGAAGCTGTCCAATGAAATACGGCAGACTCAATCGGTGATTTCAGACCTGGCAGATCGCACCAAAGACGCCACCGAGATTCTGAAAAGCATTAACGATATTGCCGACCAGACCAACCTCCTGGCACTAAACGCAGCCATCGAGGCAGCTCGCGCCGGCGAGCAGGGTCGCGGTTTCTCTGTTGTCGCTGACGAGGTCAGAAGCCTGTCAGTGAAAACATCGAGTTCGGTCACCATGATCCAGGACGTGCTCAAGCAATTGAATGACAACGTTTCGTCGGCTGTGGGAATGATGCGATCGGCCGTTGATGTTGCCCAGCAATCAGAATCGCTGGCCAACGATGCCGGACAGTACATTCTGAAAATCAATAATGAAATCGAGCAGATCAGTCTGCTTAACGCACAGATCGCTGCAGCTACTGAGCAGCAATCCATGGCTACGGAGCAGATTGTCGCCAATACCAATAAAATGACATCTTCGTTTGTCGAGGCTAAAACCATTCAGGTTTCTGTTTACGACATTTCCGACAAACTTCGCAGCCTTTCTGACTCGCTGGTTTCCGTAAGCTCCAAGTTCGAGACCTGATATCAGCAATCACCACCATCTCCTTCATCGGGATTTAACTTCAGTAAAGTAGAGGAAAGCATGATCAAGTTTATTTGTGCGGCTGTTGTCGCGTCTGCCATCTCTTCGGCAGCAGTCGCGGATGTAACAATCAACGGCTTTGCATCCATCAATGCGGGTGCGACCACTGGCAGCAACGAAAGCCTTTACGGCTACGATGACAAGTTTGAGCTCAAAAACGAAAGCCTGTTTGCCATTCAGCTGCAATCCGACCTTGGCGATAAACTGTCTGTCACGGGTCAGCTGCTGGGCCGCGGTGCTGATGATTTTGATGTCGACTTTGAATGGGCGTTTCTGTCATACGAACTGAATGACCAGACTCGTGTCAGCGCTGGCAGACTGCGCACACCATTCTTCAAGTACTCTGACTTCCTTGATGTGGGATACGCCTACGACTGGATCAGACCACCACAGAGCGTCTATGGTCTGGGTTTTGCGAACATCGAAGGTGTCTCTCTGTACCGTACCGACCAGTTTGGCCGCCTGGACTCGAGCCTGCAGTTTGTACTGGGCAACTATGATTCAACAACTTCATTCTCCGGCACCGAAATCGACGCCCAGATCGACAGCATCGTTGGCGCGACCTGGGAACTGACCCAGGGTTCACTGAGCGGACGCGTTGCCTACCTGGTTGGAGAGACCACATTCGATACAGCGCCTGTACAGCTGGCACCGGGCGTAACACTCGGCGGCCTGTTCGGTACGCTTGAACAGGTTGGTCTTTCGGCACTGGTCGCTGACCTTGCCATCCAGGAAGACGATTCGAGCTTTTTGGGTTTTGGCGTGACGTATGACAACGGTGACTGGATCATTGTGTCTGAGATCACCAATATCGAAGTCGATAACAGCTTTATCGCGGAACAGGACAGTTACTACCTGTCTGTAGGTCATCGCTTTGGCAGTTTCACGCCTTATATCTCCTACGAGAAAGATGACAACACCGCACAGGTAGATGCCTACTCTGCGTATCAGTCCACACTGCCGGCCCAATTGTTCGTGCCAGTCAAAGGCCTGGTGGACAGTCAGGCCGCAGACAATGACACCTGGAACTTGGGCTTCCGATATGACTTCCATCCGTCGGCCGCATTCAAGGCTCAGTTTACCGATCAGGACAATCAGCTGACTGGCGACCGCCGTTCATTGATCTCTGTCGGCATCGATCTGGTATTTTGAGGAGAACGACCATGTTAAACAGAATTTTGTTACTGATCTGCCTGACTGTCGCATGGCCAGCCTATGCAGATATCGCTGTTATCGTACACCCAAGCAATGCAGCGGCCATTGATATCGATGAGCTCAATCGACTCTACACTGGCCGCTCATCAGCGTTGACCGCGGTCAATCTTGCCGAGGGCATGCCGATCCGCTCCGAGTTTGATGAGAAAGGCGCAGGTCGCGCTTCTGCCCAGCTCAAGGCATACTGGTCCAAACTGGTATTTACTGGCAAAGGTACTCCACCCGCAGAACTGGCAAACGAAGCTGCCATGCTCGCGCATGTCGCAGCGAATCCGGATGCCATCGGCTACGTTGACGCAGCCAGCGTAAACGGTTCTGTCAAGGTCATTCTGACACTGGAATGACCTGTCTCTGTCGCCCGGCAGGCTCAACTTGCCTGTCGGGCACTGCTCCATCAGTATGACACCGGATTAAGAATAAACCGCCACAGAATCTTGCAGGCAACGGCCCAGCTTCGGGCCTGGCGTTGCACATGTCGCGATATCTGGTGTATCGCCTCGCTGTCGTACAGATTGCCGTTAAAAACAACGGACTCGATTTGTTGTGTGTTGGCAATATCTTCCAGAGGATTAGCATTCAAAAGAATGAGGTCAGCGACCTTCCCGGCGGAGACTGTTCCGTACTCTGCCTGCAGGTCAAAGTATTCAGCAGATGCCAGTGTTGCGGCATTGAGTGCCTGGGCCGGTGTAAGACCGGCCATCACCAATTGCTCCAGCTCACGGTGTACATAGGCACCGGCCAGGATGTAATCCGTTCCAACCAGTGTCTTCACGCCCGCACGGTGGGCCTCGCCTGTTAGCGCCAGACCTTTCTCATAAAATTCGCGATAGGTTTGACGCGCCTCTGGCGATGGATCTTGAGCCAGCAGGCCGTTCACATCTTCCATCCACTGCCATTTCATCAATGGATGCAGATAACGTAACAGTGGATCCTCCCGCACACTGGCGTCGTCAGCATAGGCGTCCGCCCAGCGTGTCAAATGTGTGGGTACATACCAGGTTCCTGCTTCACGCATGGCTGAGAAAATCGAGTTCGCCATTTCAGGATCATGCTCATCCAGCATGCGCCGGCGGTCTTCGGCCCATTCAGGCGTGCCGGCAAGCTGACGCAGCGATTCACTGCCGGCATATGACTCATGCAGAATAAAACGTGCATGCTCGATGCTCTTCTGATTTGCGGCAGCTTCGATCGCGCTGACGGCGAGAGGCCGGTGACCCACCACATCCATTCCCACCAGTCGTGCCTGCTCCACCAGTGCGACGTATCCGTCTCGGGATATACGGTCATACACTTTGATGGCATCCGCACTATCTGCGTAATGCTGGACAAATGCCGCAGCATGTTCTGGTGTTTCAGTCGCAAAGTATGCCGGCAGCCCAGCGATACGGTCGAGGATAACGGAACCGTTTGCCATAAAACTGGTCGTCGCCATAATGCGCGGCCCGACACGTTGCCCGGCGATGGCTTCGTCGCTCCAGCGGCGCTTGTCTTCGGCACAGGCAATAAACGGGTCACCTTCCTGCGGACAGCCCTGCATGTCGCGAACATTGGTCACGCCATAGGCAATATGCAAAGGCAAATCAAGAAGTGGTGAGATTGCGTAAATGTGGGTGTGCATATCCCACAAGGCTGGAATCAGGTATCGGCTGCTGCCATTGACGATACGAACGTTCTCGGGCAGTTCGACCATTGCGGCATCGCCCACCGCACTGATGCGCCCGCCTTCAACCAGTACTGTCTGCCCAGCCACCACCTGGTTCGCCTGTGCATCAACAACCGACACATTAACAATCGCGATCGGGGTCTCAGCCTGCGCAGGAGCTGGCGACCTGACAGGCCAAACCACGCCCAGCAGGAAAAGTGAAACACACACAGCCAGTATCGCGCCGATCGCAATCGCCACGCGCTTAAGATAAGAACTGAAGTTCAAGATGTCTCCCGGAGAGAACTAGAGTGTTGCGTTGTAGAGAGTAGAATCGTTATTGTTAAGGATACCAAGCTTTGTTCTAAGGCGCTCGGTGGTCAGGTGCCTGGCCACATCAAACGGTTCACAGGTGCCGCTGGCGGATGTAAATTCAATTGGCCCAACGGTCTGCGCGACATTGAGCGCAGCCTCATTCAAAACAGCATTGCGTTTTCCAATGCCCATCAGTGCCAGGCCCATGGCCATGCGTACGCCCTCGGGCTGGTCATTGAAGGTCTGCGCAATTAGCGCCACATGTTCCAGAAAGAACTCATCGCTGGGTGCCTTCTTTGCCGAGAACTTG
The DNA here is from genome assembly GCF_029911965.1 of Pseudohongiella sp. SYSU M77423. Lineage (NCBI taxonomy): Bacteria > Pseudomonadati > Pseudomonadota > Gammaproteobacteria > Pseudomonadales > Pseudohongiellaceae > Pseudohongiella > Pseudohongiella sp. SYSU M77423. Next base: position 869,538 of record NZ_JARYTH010000001.1, read on the forward strand.
GATGTCTCATACAGCAGGCCGTATCCACTTCCGCGTCGCGCTCGGTCACCGTGGCGAATCCACTGGTCCGCCAGGTCTATGGCAAAGGGCGTTTTGGCAAGCGTGGCATCACAGGACGAAAACACATGCGCCAGCATGCCGCTGTGCAGCTGATCAACCTGCTGCTCCGCCTGTTCACAGGTGATCTGTTTCGGGTCATCGATCAGCAATGCAATAATCCGGGCATCATACACGTCGGTTCGCCAAAGCTCCTGCGCCAGTTCCCGGTCGCGGCCAATCTGCTTTGCCAGCTTGCGCAACTTCGTAAGGCCAATACCAAAACTCCGAAGGCCACCCCGGCGCTCACCAAGATTGTCCCAGTGCGCGATGCCTCGCTCATCACTCTCGGCTTCGAGCAGTTTAAGTACATCCGCCGTCTGCATGTTGAATTTCCTGTGCTGTGCCTATTCCTTCAAAATGGGTCGCAAGTCTTCCAGCTTGTCGAACAGATGCCAGATATAGTTCTCGGTGCCATTCTCGCGGTGAGGATGCAGATCAGCCAGCGCGGGATCATTTCTGTAGCTCTCAAACGCCTCAATGGATTCCCATTCAACCAGGATCAGGACCGTGCGTGGCTTGATGTCACCCTGGGCGGCCTGACGGAATTTGCCCAGTGAAACAACCCGTCCTCCATGCGCCCGCACTTCTTTGACCGAGCGTTTAGAGTAGGCAATGTATTCATCTTTGTTTGAGACATCGAAAAGATTCAGTGCGTATACCGGCATTTCTCACTCTCCGTTTTTCTGTAGCTTATTAGAATTTCCGTTTTCCTGATAGACCTCAATCAATCAGTCGCCCTGCTCCTGGTTTTAAAGCATTGCAACGATAGCGCCACCCATAAGCCAGATGGCCGCCACAAATGCAAGAACTGACAAAACACGGTCGGTCAGGGACTTTCCACCATGTTCGTGATGGTGATGTCCGTGTCCGTCATGACTGTGTTTCCCCCGGAACCATAACCACACCAGGGCGATATTGGCGACAAGCATGATGGCGTTCAATACCAGCTGATAATTCAGTTGAAAGAAGTCCCGCCCACCTGGCGCCGTTGCGCTTGCGAAATCCGGCAGCATCCCCAGAAAAGCCAGCGCATAATGCATGGTTAACGCCGCAATGACGATAGCGACCAGCATCAGGGCCAATATATAAAGGGCCATTTTCCAGCCATAATAGCGGGCATTGATTCGCAGCACCGGCAGCACAACCAGATCCGAAAAAATAAATGCCATCACGCCGGCGAATGTCACGCCCTGCCCGAACAGAACGGCGGCCAATGGAATGTTGCCCATTGAGCCGATGAATGTGAAGAAGGCGGCTACCGGACCCACAAGCGTCTGTGCCAAAACGGCAAAAAATCCCGGATTGGCGCTGTTGTCGCCGCCAGAGCCGATAAACAGAGCCTGGAAAAAACTGTCAGGTACCATTGCCGAGATGATCCCGGCCACCGTAAAGCCAATCAGCACATCGCGCCAGACCATCTGCCATTCCATCACATAGGTCTGACCAATCTGCTGCCAGCTTTTTAAGCTGACCAGCTTTTGTTTCCAGTCAGTGTCGCTCTTACCCTCGCGTTCTTCATCATCACTTTGCTTTTTGCGTGCCTGCGCTTCCAGTCGTCTGGGCCGGGTAATGCGAATCAGTGCCCAGGTGATCAGGATCAACAGAATGCCACCGACATACTCGCCCACAACAAACTGCCAGCCCAGAAAAATCGCAATCACCATCCCCAGCTCAATCACCAGGTTGGTTGACGCCAGCATGAATGCCATGGAGGGCGCCAGACTCGCGCCCTTGTAAAAAATGGCCCGCGTGGTAGACAGGGCGGAGAAACTGCAGGAGCTTGATATAAAGCCGAAAAAGGTGCCCAGCAACATGCTGCGGGGGCCATCCTTGCCCATCGCCTTCTGCATTCGGTCGCGTGTGACAAGTACCTGTATCAGACTGCTTACCAGATATCCCAGGATAAAAGCCCACAAGGCCATCCAGAAAAAACCAAGACTGGTACTTGCAGCCTCACCCCAGATTTGAAGGTAATCTTGCATAGTTGACCCCAGATTAGCGTTTGAGGTTCAAACTAGCACGCTAGCATGCCTCAACTCAAAAACGGAAGGCCGCTACACTGTAACTTCGGCTGAGCGTCCATCAGGCATACGAGACATCATAACGAAGCTCAATCATGCCGCTGCCCATTAGGCGGGTCGCTGTCAGGCATGATCCTATACTGCGTTTTCACAGCAGCGCCTCAATCCGGTCCATCAGATCTGTCATGCGACGCAACACCGGGCCGTATGCTTCGGGCTGCGTCATATCCAGACCGGCTTCGTTCAAGAGGATCTCGTGCGGATAGTCGGAACCACCGGCGCTGAGTACACGAATGAAGTCATCGCGCACTTCTGTATCTCCTGCCAGGAACTGTTCAGCAAACCAGGCCGCACCAGAGATGGAGGTGGCGTACTGGAACACATAGAAGTCATAGTAGAAGTGCGGAATGAAGGCCCATTCCACGGCATAGGCATCATCGATGGTCAGAACCCCTTCGTCGTGACCGTGATAGCGTTTAAGCAGGTCACCGTAGATTTCTGTCAGGCGTGGACCGGTCAGCGGCTCACCACGCTCGGCGGCCTGATGAATTGCCAGTTCAAACTCGGCGAACATGGTCTGCCGGAAAAAGGTGCCACGTATACTTTCCAATGCACCACCCAGGTAAAACAGTTTCTCCTCATCGGTTTCTGCGTTAGCGATCATATACTCTTCCAGCAGAATCTCGTTGATGGTGGACGCCATCTCGGCGATAAAGGTGGAGTAGCCGGCAGTCTCGTAAGGATTGTTTTCATTGGCCAGCAGCGAATGCACGGCATGACCCCATTCATGCGCAAAGGTGGACATCGCGTTGTAGTCGTCGGTGTGGTTCAACAGCACGTAGGGGTGCACATCGTAGACAGAGCCGTTCATGTAGGCACCGGAACGCTTGCCAGGTTGCGGATGGCTGTGCATCCAGTCCTGCGACAGCCCGTAGGCCAGCAGCTCCAGATAGCGCTCACCGAATGGCTCCAGCGCGGCAAAGGTGATCTCTTCGGAACGCTTGAGGCCGAACTCGCCGGTATCAACTTCAACCAGAGGTGGATAGATATCGTAGTAGCGCAGATCGTCCACACCCAGCATACGACCGCGCAATTGCAGATAACGATGGAACACCGGCAGTGCGTCATTCACCTGACTCACCAGCTGCGTGTAGATCTCCGGTGGCAGACCATCGTCAAACAAATTGTGAGCCAGCACACTTTCGTGATTTCTCACGCGGGCGGTAAACAAATTGGACTGTACCTCGGAAGCCAGCGTGGCACCCATACCATCGGCATATTGATTCCAGGTATTCCAGAAGGTATCGAAGACCAGCTTGCGGTCGTCGCGATTTTCGGCGGTGCGCCAGCGTGAATAGCCTGCCTGACTGAGCGTTACTTCCTGGCCATCACTCAGTGTGACGGTCGGCCAGGGGATATCGGCGTTGGCATAGTTTTCGTAGATCTGCTCCGGCGAAGACAGCACCAGACCTGCCTGCGCCAGAATTGCCTCGGTTTGCTGATCCAGCGTATGGGGTGCGCGTCTCAGTATGTCCCGCAACATGAACTCGAAGTCAGCCAGACTCGGCTCTTCGGCCAGGAACTGGTTGACCCGCTCCTCGCCCACTTCCAGCACTTCCGGGCTGATCCAGGAGGTCGCTTCACCTAGATTGGTAAACAGCTGGCGGGCCAGGCCAAAGCGTTCCTGGGTTTCCGCCACACGCTGGTCGGCGTCGCGTTCCAGCGAGGTGTAGACGTATGCCCGCACAGCCTCTTTGTTCGTAGCGGAGATTTCACGCAGTGCGCTCAGCATTGACGCCGAGCTGTCGCCCAGCGTGCCCTGCAAGGTAGAGAGATTATCGATGCGCTCCGTAATGGTATCCATGGCGGATTCCCAGGCCGGCACATCGGCATAGATGTCGGTCAGATCCCATTCATAACGGACGGTGTCGTCCTGGGCCCATGCCTGGGTACCCAACAAAACTGAAATGCTCAGACTCAATACGGACAGGGCTTTTTTCACTGCAACAACTCCTGAAATCAGCGGATTTATGCGGACAGATTTAGATATCACGTCCGATAATAGCTCATAATCAGGGAGTTGGCACTGCGGGCAGGTCTTGGCCTGCCCGCAGTTACAGCGTGGTTAGAAATCGTACTCCAGGCTGAGGCTGGCGCGCTCTTCCGAGTAGTTGGCACTGGCCAGGCGTGAGTCAAAATCGCCGCGTTCAATTTTGCCAACCACTGCCAGACGTGGCAGCACCGCCATCTTCAGACTGGCATCCACAAACAGCTGCGAGTCGTCTCGCGGCGCACCAATAGATGGCGTGTTGGCCTTATAGTCCCGCAGCTGATTCCGCAGGCCCAGCTCCACTTCGCTGTCTCTGCCAAACAGCGAAAACGCGTTGCTGTAGCGCACCCGCACCGTATCCGCCTGATAGGCGAATGCCGGGTCACGTGTGCTCTCATCATCGTAGGCATAACCGAATGTCAGCGAGCTGCGGCCCTGGTTGAAGAACCAGAATGCATCCAGGCTGACGCCTTCTGTATCGGCGTCACGAGCTTCAAATCCGGTGAACGACTTGTCGACGATGTTGAAAGCACCGCGCAGATACCATTGTTCACTCAGCAGCTTACCGGCGTAAATTGACGTCTGGTTCAGCTGCAGAAACTCGTTGCCACCCAGATCGGCATCGGCGAAATAGTGACTGGTGCCCACTGTGAATGCCTCAAAATCGTAGCTGATGTCTCCGAAGAGCATGTGCATGTCCAGATCGAAAGCATCAAAATCCTGGTATCGCTGGGAGCTGAAACTGTAGCCCCCATTGATGTTGAGCTGGTCGCTGACCTGCCAGTCGGCATCCAGCCCGGCATCAACAATGGCAGCCACATCGGACTGCCCGCTGGCGCTTTCCAGCTCCGCAACGCTGACGTTGCTGTTGTATTCAGCACCGGCCGAGAGAGTTCCACTGAAAGTCAGTGGTGCATCGTCCTGCGCTATTGCGGCACCGGCTACAAGCCCGCTGGCCAGTAGTGCCACGAATTCTGTTTTCAATTTTGGAGTTTTCAGCTTCTTCATGACTCTCACCATTCAGGAAAAAGCCGGCGCCAGGGAGGCGCCGGCCGTACATACGCCAGTCTTAGCTGCCAATGCCAGTGATCGTGTTACGGACATTGCCGCGCACACTCTCACGCACAGAGCTGTTAACCTGGCTGCTGACCTGCTGACTCACTTCATTGCCAACCTGGCCACGCACATCTTCCTTGACGGTGTTTTGTACATTCTCACGCACACTGGCCGCGACGCTTCCGCGTGCCGATTCAGCAACACTCTGCGACACTTCAGAGCGGACCGCTGAGGACACAGTTGCGCCGACGTCAGATTGAACGGACTCGTTGACCTGAGCCTTGGTAGCCGAAGTGACCGCGGTGCTCACCGCAGCACCAACTGCACCCCGCACTTCCTCGCGAGTGGCTTCGTCGGCTGTGTTGCGAACTTCCTCTCGCGCCTGCTGGGCTGCCTCAGCAACCAGAAGCCCAGTTGCATTAGCACCTGCCTCGGCAGTCGCCATGACAGCGACTCTCGCCGAATCAGTAGCGGCTTCAGCACGCATGGCCGCCGTTTCTGCACGCTGCTGGGCGCTCACCGCCAGGTTTTCAGCACGTTCTACATTGGCACTGGCCGTTGCCTGAGCCTGGACAGCAACCTGCTCTGCCTGTGTTGCAGCCGTGCTCAGGCCCGCCTCTACTGTGCCTGCCGCTTGAGCTGCAGATGATTCTGCTGCCGTGGCAATTTCACCTGCAGTGTCAGTCGCGCTGCGGGTATCTGCATCGGCGCTGGCGTCAGCCTCTGCCTCGGCTTCAACCGAATTACTGTTATTTACTGAAGCGGTGGATTGCTCAGAAGCAGTATCGAATGAGGCCGTTGTATCTGACTCGGCTTGCACCGATACACTTGTTTGAGCGTTTACAGAAGCGCCAGAGGCATTGTCCTGCGCATGAATTGCCGGTGCACCAATTGCCACCGCGCAAGCCAGCGCGAGCATTGAAGGTTTGAATACATCTGAAATATTCGTCTTACGCATCGTCAATTCCTCCCATTTTGTAGTATTGACGGTTGTTTAACGAATACGGCGAGGGTTTATTCCAGGTGTTGGCGATAACCATCTCCAAAACTCAAGCAAATTGCTTTGGGTACTGCAGCCGCCCACACTGCGCCACCGGCATCCAGCCAGGTTGAGCCTTCTGCCTGTGATCTGCACAAGAAAAGTTTGCGTATTTTTGCCATCTCACTAATCACTCTGCATCAGCTTAAGGTGGCACGGATCCATATGAGCAAATCTACAGGTTTACTACTGACAGCTTTAACCAGCCTGTTCATATCTCAATCGGCATTGGCACAGGGGGGAGATACAGCCCTGGTGCCCCTGCCCTCAATCGACGACTTCACCCGGGGTGAAGATGGCTGGGCATTCGGACTGGGCCTGGGTGTTGAGTATGAGACTGCGTACGAAGGCTCGGACGAGTTCGGGCTCGAAGTCGATCCGGCGGGCTCAGTGCAGTGGCGCAGCGGCGATAACATTTTCTACTTTGCCGGTGAGGCACTGGGCTGGCGTGGTCGCCGCGCCGACACGTGGTTCTTCGACGCCGCTATTGGTTTTGAAGAAGGCCGCGAAGAAGGCGATTCCGATGACGGCCGATTGAATGGCCTCGGAAACGCCGAAGAAAGTTTTGAGGTTGTGCTGCAGGCACGCCGCGCATTCAGCTCCGATTGGCGTTACTGGCTGGATGGCCGCGTGGTGACGGGAGACAACGGTACGCTGGGCATCTTTGGCGTTGGACGCCGCTTCGGAGAGCAGACAGATGGCACCGGATCTGAACTGGGTGTCGTTGCCGTGATCCATGACAGCGACCGGGCCAATACCGATTTTGGTATCACCACACAGCAGGCAGCGGCATCCGGACTGCCTCAGACGCAACTGAACAGCGGCTTCCGCTCGCTGGGACTCAATTACACTTACCGCAACTACATTAACGAGAACTGGCAGATCTTCGGCGAAGTGCTTTACGAGTTGTATGGCAGCGACGTCAAGGACAGCCCAATCTCACGCAACAATTATGAAGCGGAAGTGGGCATAGGCTTTATCTACGTGTTCTAAACATCTGGCGCAAGTTGCACTCCATTGCGCCGTCTATCTGCGGGTTAGAGAAAAGCACATTGGTTTCTCTAACCAGCTGTTTATACCTGCGAGTCCATGAATACGCCGTTCTTCAGAAAATGAACGACGTTATCAATCACTTCTTCGTTGTGCATCATGAAGGGGTGCGTCACCGGCATTTCAATGAAGTCGGTTTCGTTTTCAAGATGGGCGCTCTCCAATGAAACCTTGCCGTCATCCGTATCCGGTATCAGCACTGACAGGATCAGATTGATTGAGCGTGTCCCGGCGATGATGCCCACCTCAAAATTGGCTGGTCCCAGCGACTGCGGAACATCATGTGTGCCTGTGCCTAGCTGCATACCGGCTGGACCATTGATGAATTCGAAACCGGGCATTTCGCCAAGCTTGTCGACAACTTCGCTGCCCTGATTAGGAGGCCCAAGCATGACCGTGCGGCCCAGTTTTTCTATTGTGTTCTGCGACAGATACTGCCGTACCAGAATCCCACCCATCGAGTGGGTCACAAAATGAATGCTGGAACTTTCCGCGCTATTACAGTGAGCCAGACCTTCACTGACTGCCAGTTCAGCCAGCTCTTCGATCGTGCCGTCCCGCGAGGGATAATCAACATTTACAACCTTGTATCCCTCATCGGTCAGCCTTTCTTCGATATCTGACATTGACGAGGCCGTTCTGGCCAGGCCATGCAACAGAATCACACATTCCTCTGAGTGGCTGGCCATTGATTCAAGCAGCAATGTTATCGCGAGCAGTACTTTCATCGTTCGACTCCAGCAATGCCAGGCTGTCAGCCTTTGGGTATCGTTTCTGGCCGAATATACGGAAACATGTGTGCGACGTAGTCGGCCTTGCCTATTTCCACATTGTTGTTGCGCAAGATCGCATAAGCGATCATGACATGGAAATAAAACTGACTGAGTGACCAGTCGCGCGCGTACTGCTCGGCAGTCAGATCCAGAATCATGCCATTCGGCAGCTCATGCACAAGTGGTTTGCCTGCGTTTACGTCCAGAGCATCTGCCGAGAGCTCCTTGAGTGCCGACAGAGTTTTATCTATCAGGGCCTGCGCATCCGCCAGGATTCCAGGCTTATCCGCCGCATTACGCCCCTCTTCCAGCAGCTCCTGGACAACTGGAGCCAGCGGCTCTCCCTGGAGCCTGCTGATCGCTTCATGAACCTGAACGCAGGCAAAGCGAATCTGCGTGGAAAGTGGAAACATGTCCGGTGCCAGACGCGCTGACAGTAGCGCCTCGGCGTCGTCTCCCGGCATTTGTTGCTGCGCCTTTGAGAGCCAGCGAGAAAGTGAGCCGAGCATCTGCGTGTAGGTAGGAACGATTAGACTTGTAAGTGACATATACTTCCTTTTTCAGGCTGTTAGGATCAATTGGAGAGACACCACGGGCTGCAGCTCACTCATCAGAACCATCATCTTATTTTTTGGCCTTTGTGGTTACGATAGCCGCACCCAATGCTATGTGTTGAATCTATCATGTTTAGCTGAAAGGCGCTTTCTATAGGCCAGGAGCAAAGCGGAGAACAGGATGTGGCCGGCTGAGGCGATTATCGCCACGGTAATAAATGTCGGCACAAACCAGCTTACTGCAGTGTCGTAGACGAAATTCCAGTTTGTACCGTTCGCGTCACGAAATATCCCGCCAGGATTTTCCAGCCAGTCCCACATCGTAAATATAAGTGCCGCTATGGAGGCAAATATAACGCCCGTGAGCGGACCGAATAACCAGAATTTTTTAACCATGACGCTGCCTTTAGTTTCTACTAACTGGAGGACGCAGTGAACAATGTTGATTTGCTTGTCATGTTTATCAAAGCTCGACTCCTGCCGCTTCAATAAACTCCAGCCATTATCTGGCAACCCTTTGCCCGTTGTCGCCGGATAGCGTTGACCAACCATGGATCCGGTTTTCGGCTATTACAATGTGCGCTCTAAATCATCTCTCAATGCGAGCGTGTAACCTGTCATTTTTTTTAGAATATCTTCCATACCAAGCTACTCATAACGCCTGTAACAATAAGATTGCTGCGGAAATACTTTTTACCTTAACTTCCTTCCGATTTTTCCCGCTTCCTATATTCGGAAATCACAGAGCCGATAGCAGCCCCGAAACACATTCCCAGCGATATACCTAAACCAACATTGTCAGTCAGAGCACCAACAGTGACTCCAAAACACAAACCCATGGCCACCCACTGGCTGATAATTTGCGAGCTGATTCCATCACCTGTTGGTTTATCTTTAATTCTCGGTCTGAGTCTCATGATGACCCTCCTCCAGTACACCTATAGCCAGCACCAACGACGCACAGAGCGCAGAACAGGACGTACGGCCGCGTTCTTTCGGCATATTGCGCGCGTTTGTTATGACTTGAACTCACGAATCTGAATATGATTACCTTCTGGGTCTTTAACATTGCAGACCTTGAAAACAGGGTTGCTCCACTCTCCCTCCATGACTGAACCACCGCATGCTGCGATCGTCTCTCGCGCTTTGTCCAGGCTAGCTACCGTTAGAAATAGCGTCACAGTGTTGAAATTCGTCTCGAAACTCTCATTCGGTGCAACGTGGACAATTAGATTAAAACCTTCTGTCTCGAGAGCAACAAACTCGGGTGTCTCTCACACCGTGCGGAGCAGCGACGACAAGGCTGGTGTCCGGCACCGCCAGGCGAATACTGATGCGCTTTGTTATGATGCGAAGACTCAGCTATCTGCATTATTTCCGGACCTTCTGAGAACCACAAATGCTACTACGATGACTGCCACCACTGATAGAACTATGAGATATGCATTGGAAATGGAAGTGAAGGCGAAAACACTAATTAATAACAATGCCGTGCCGAATATAAAGACGTCCCCGACTAATCCTTTCCAAATATTTCCCAAGATCGATCCTCCTCCTTTTCTCATGCATCCCCTCCTAATTCCTGAATGTTACTCCACGACTGGCTGGTCTTACTACGCCTGCATCATGGGAGACAACGGAGCAGAGCCAATTGTGGCAATGTGCTCAAAGCGCACCACAATTGGTGGCGCGTAGTTGGCTTCCTGTGCATGCATTTGTTATAAATTTACCGACCGCCTTGATAACTAACAGGCCCTTCGGTTATCCCTAAGTCAACACGCATTTCGTTTAGCATTGCATCCGCCTTTCCCCTCATTTCAATCCAGGTTGCTTGCTGTCCTTCGTAAACTATCGGCATGAAAAAGTCGATCATGTCATTGTAGCTATTCAATACAGCCTGACTAGATACTAAGGCAATATAGCCATATGCTTTGTTTCTATTCAAAGCGAATGAATGTTCTACATCTTTGTTGATAAAAGATTGCTTTGATGATGACACAGCTTCCAATTCTCGTAGAATCTCCGACACTATATGGACTACGTCCTTGTAGATTGCCAATTTATCAAAGTGTCGAGACAGCTCCTTTTGTTTCAACGTGTCTATTTGAGCTTTCAGTTCCTCAAGTGCAGCTTCATTCCTAGCTCTGAGATCTTGAAGACTTGCTTCATGCTTAGACCTTTCATTCTGTAGCATGCGCTTTGCCCATAGGCTCCCAAGCCAATTAGAAAAAGCTCCGACGAGCAGAGCACCTCCACCTAGCGAAGCGATTATAGCTGCTGCTATTCTAAATATTTCTTCGATGCTCATAATTTTTTCTAACGCCCCTCTTCAGCGGACAAGTCACGCTGGCGGGGCTTTTCCGACGGCAAAAGACGTGACACGTGACAGCCTGATTTGTTCCGACTGGAAGAAATTGTAAGGCGCTTTCACAAACAATATACCTTGTCATAAATACACTATTTGGATCTTCGACATAGCTGTCAAACGGATCGCACGCTTCAAACCCAAAAGACTTATACAATTTTCTGGCAGGCTCGAAGAATTGCATCGACCCAGTTTCAAGACTTAGCCGATTGTAGCCGCGTTTTTCGGCTTCAAGCAGTATATGGCTTAGCATCCTAGAAGCGACACCTTGACGAAGATATGTAGTCGAAGTCTTCATTGATTTTATTTCTGCATGCTCAGACGACAAATGTTTTAACGCTCCAATACCGACCAGAGTCCCTCCATCCCAAATGGACCAGAATGTAACATCTGGCCTACGCAGACCGTCGAGATCAAGCGCGTGCCGACTTTCAGGTGGAGCCGTAGGCGCCATAGATTCAAGATGCTCGCGTATCAATGCGATTACTTGTAAATCCTCCAGCTTGTCGATTCTTATATCCAACACTGTGTCCTACTTCATGCGGACGCCTAACGCCCGCTTCAGCTGCGCCGAAGCCGGAGCGTTTTTGTGTTATTTTCTGAGCGTAGCGAGTAACACAAAAACGCGTAAGTTTTGGCGTCAGTCTGGAAGCGCTTGCTAGAATACTTACTCGTTCCAATCTCTTAATATGTCCAATAGCTTTATCTCATTCGCGTACTGAAGCGATATGGTTCCCGAGTTCATTGGAAACTGAATGGAGCCAGCTGCCAAATAGCCAAAAATGACAAAATATTCTCCGACTTCGCTGAATGCTTCGTGACAGCTAGAAGGAGGCCAATATTCTATTGGACTATTGAGCGAACCTTTAAACTGCTCAATGACAGAGATTTTATTATAGTGCCAAGGATTTTCATTTTGCCAATCAGGATTCCGTTTCCATTCACGGGCATCTATTCTCCCCAAAAAAATGTAATCCGCGTTTTTAATGTATTCGGTGACACGTTCTTTATAGGGGACACCACCAGTGGGATCACTATCCCTAATGCACGCAAAAGACAGGCATGGTAAAACCATAATTATTAGTACCAAATACTTCACGATGACGCCCCTTGTCTAACGCTCGCAACAGCGGAAAATTGGAAGCGCAGCGAGTATTTTTTCCGACTGCTTGCGCTTGTTATACGTTACCTGAATCAAATTCGTTACGTCCAAATTCGGCCAAAGGCGGACGTCCATGTTGTTATATCCAAATTTTAAGAGAGATTATTACTTGGCACCAAAATTGGATTTAAGAAACTATGTTTGTTCAATCAAGTCAATCAACCGCACGAACCGACGATCACTAACAAGGGCTGGTTCTGTTTCTTCAATAAGGTCGAGTATTTGCGCCAATTCATATGGAACATCTTCGGCACTATTAGGGATAACTGCATCTAACAACTCCAGGACGTCTGCAGGGTACTTTATCGTAAGAGGCTCCTCTCCTCCGACTTCTCTACTGAACTGATAGAGCCAGTGGCTTTCCCTTTCTACAGGCACCAAGAATCGACGCACCGCACTCAGAACCTCTGGAAATTTTTCACCAGTATCATCCAGCAGAGACACCCACGACGATACGAGATTAGACGTCCTAAATGTACGTTCCCTTGGCCAAACAGTATTGATAAACGGAACCACATGGTCAGACCAGCCGTCCTCCTCACGCTTACCTATCACACCAAGTCTAAATATTGCATCCTGCCTATTTTTGTCGTTCATATTGCGCAGGCAATGGCGGGCTTCCTTTCCAGTCAGACCATCCGGCTCATCGTTACGAAATACAGCAAGCTCAATCGCTATCTGAGCCGCTACAGTTGCAAGATGTTGATCCCAATTCCACTTATAAAGTCTCGGAAATAACTCAAGCAGGAGTGGTTTAAGGGCTACTCCGATTTCATGCGGGGGAAACTCTGCTGCTGATAGGTATCCATTCCACGCCGGCTCTGATAAACCGTGATCAAAGCTAAACCACGGCATGACTCGCTCCCTAATCCATTCCGGGTCCAGATAATACAGCCAGCGAATCTGCCGAGTTATAATGGTAACGGCGTGATCCCCCCCTTCCCCGGGAGCGGCAAGCAAACACTCAATACGTGATTTAAACTCTTCTGGTATTTCTGTCCCTTGAGCCAATTTTAGTGAATTCAGCGTGTTGTGTAGCCCCTGCATTGCATGTCCTACAGGGCCATTTATAGCGTGATCAATCGTTCGTCGTGACCTTTCAACAACTTCGCCGCCTATACGCATCTCTCCAATTCCACTGCCCGTGGCGGCTCCCTCTTCAGAAATCAACCCAGAAAATAGGTGGTCAAACGTATTCCAGGCAAGCGGTTGATCAATCTCATAAGCCGAAAGTAGCTTTTCTTGAAGCCACCGCCCAACTGGATGCCGTAGCTCTCGAATAGCCTCATGCGGCAAGCGACCAAGCCTGTGCAGGAATACACGGAATAACCGAGGACTAGTTTCGTCTGGCCAATCACTAATCAAAGTGGACCAAAATGCCTGAGGATACTCACCACGCCTGGCCTTATGGGACAGTGACGCCAGCGCTTTACGCGGATTGACTTTCACTAGTCCTGTGAAGGGACGCCTCTCGGTAAAACTGTCGAAATCACGCCCGTGCTCAGCTTGTACGCGTTCCACAACCTCGCTGACCGGCAAATCTATAATTGTGTCGGGTGTTTCATCCGTACCAACACTTCTGACAAAACCGAAATTATCTTCAGCTAAACTTGATGCCCAACCTTCTCTCCATTCAGGCAACCCTGAGATCATCTCGGCCAATCGCGCTGCCTGCTCCTCTGACAGCTCCTTCCCCTGTAGGGTCAGCCATCGGGTGTAGCGACATGCCATTTCATCCCTGATTTTCGGATACTCTTCATCCGACCAGTGATCGATTTTGTCTGGCCCGTTGAGCAGGCGCTCTGCTAATGCCTCTCTATTCGCTGCGGAGAAATCCTGCCATCGATCCTTGATGAGGAACAGTAGCTCTCGACGTACATTCGTATCCCAAAAGCACTCCTGAGATACCTCCAGTAGGCTTTCAGCAGCTTCATCAGCCCCAAATAACTCAACATGGTTCAGCGCAAATAGCTTAAGCCCCCTGAAATAAAATCTATCATCGACTGGCCACATCGCCGCATGCGCTCGAGCTTTAACTGGAAATTTTGAAACCATGAGAGCAAACAATTCCAGAAACCAGATAAAGGCGGCATGCCCGTCATGATTGCGACCCTCAACCTCTCGCTCGGGATAACATGTAGGCGCTGTGAAATAGACTGTTTTTAAATCATCCATCAGCCCAATAGCTCGGTGGAAATGCCCTTCAGCGATACGGAATACAGATTCCAAGACCGAATCAGGAACATCCAGCCCTTCACCATGCCTATCGGGGAATTTGACCTCCCAGCTTGCCAACTCTGAGGAGCTTGTGTCCTCCCAGCTGCCAAATGGCGGCTTTGACTCGCAAACACCCCTAGCAGGCTTACAAGACAACATTGGGGCCGTTACTGCCTCGAAGTCTCTGAGCACGCTCGGAGTCCACGCCTCTTTTTGGATTCTGTCCTTAATTTGGAACCAACCGTGATCCCAAGAATAGTTTCGACTATCGGAGTGATATTCGAGAATCAGATTCCAAACACGACGAGCCTCAGAACTGACTTCCGCATTCCTTCTTAGCTCACGCAGAATGTCATTCGCCAGTCTGGGGTGAAGTCCACGCTGACGAACAGCCCACCATGCCGTAACAGGGCTGTCTAACTGCTTGATAATCCAATCGGAGAGATGACACAGCCTCGGAGGCAGGCTTTCGAAACCAGCAACTGGCCGCCCGCCAAGCCTGTGAAGATTGGATGGATTGGTATCACCACGACGCCACTCAAAGATATGATCATGAACCCATTTGGATTGCTTATCTGACTCCGAGGTTCTTGGAGGGTCATCATCCAACGCATATTCCTTAAAGGGGTCGAAAGTTTCAGCCCCCTCGCCATAACCGCTATTCTCTTTAGCCACTCGGCACCAAGCATCGAAAACACACAACCACTCTGGGGGTGGCGTGGGATCAGTTCTGGCGAATAGCCGTGCCCCTGGAGTCGTACGTACCAGATGGGCAACCTGGCCTCGCTCATGAGCAGAAAGCTGGCGAGGGCCCTTCATCGCCATGTTAATGACATTGGATCTCCACTGCCGTGGATCGTCGGCCCTATCAGCCCAAGCTTCAAGGCTTTGCCAAAGGCTCGGGTAATCTTTGCAGGCGATGGCTGTTACACCTCGATCGCGCCATTTAGCCTCAATATCCTCAGGCTCTCCCTTATCGAAAGCATAGAGATTAGATCTATCCGACAGCCCATCGTGGTTTAGCCCCTGAAGTAGGTACTTAACTGGCGGATCTTCAGCTTGATAGCCGACTAAGACAACTGTGTAGCTCTTCAGTAGCGAGCGGATAAAGTTGGTAGCCCAGCCCTCAGATAAATAGGCTCGTCCAAAATCGGCGCTACTAAGTACATATGGATGCTGCTCGGCATCCGGATCTTGAAGACGGCCATGTAGATAGGTGATTCCAGTTAACGATACACCAAGGCTGATATCAGGGAAGGCCGGAGGTTCGTAGAACTTGCTTTCTGCTTTCGCCAACGCAGGCTCGAACAAAAGATCGAAATTGGTAGTGACGATCTGAGGCTTACCCTCCTGGTCAGCCGATATCCTCACAATGACACTATGCTCAATGCTTTCCGTCCCGCCCGTCTCCGTATCCCGCAGACGATCAGCAACCAAAGCATTGACCTCCTCGCGACCATATTCCTGATAGAGCAGGTGAAAAATCTGATCTAGGGGAGTTTTCGGTCGATCTTCTCCACTCTCACTATCCTCTACCCAGGGCCTAAACTCCGACTCTATGGCCGAGTCTTTAGGTGGGTCAAAAAAGTCCACCACATACTTTGTTAGTTTGTAGAAAGTGGGCATTCCAGCATTGAGAGAAACACCAGCGCCACACAGAAAGACAACTCGGCCTTGATCTCGCCGCTCAAGTAAATGGTCGGGGATGCTAGGTCCGTCTTCAGAGAAACGCATCTTTTTGTTTGCCTTCTAAGTTGGTCTTCCAATTAATATGCTTTACACCTAAAAACGCGTCTAACTTATTTAAAATTATTCAAGCCACAAATGTCCGCTTTGGGTCAAAATCGGACTTACTAAACCCACCGTATAACGCCCGTATTCACGCACCAGCGCAGCTGGCTGCGTGGAATTGATGGTTATGCAGCTGTGAGCTCAACTTTCTGC
>NZ_JARYTH010000020.1:0-537 GCF_029911965.1 Pseudohongiella sp. SYSU M77423
ACCCGCTGAGTGTGCCGACGAACGTTAATCAGGTCTGGTCGATCGACTTCATGAGCGACACGTTGATTGATGGACGCAAGATGCGCACCTTCAACGTGATTGACGATTACAATCGTGAAGGATTGTGCATAGATGTCGATCTATCGCTGCCCAGTGCTCGGGTAGTTCGCTCGCTGGAGCAGATCATTGAGTGGCGCGGAAAGCCAGCAGCTATTCGCCTGGACAATGGCCCGGAATACATTGCGCAAACGTTGATTGACTGGGCCAATGAAAGGCGAATCACATTGCTTTACATACAACCAGGCAAACCGACGCAGAATGCATACATCGAGCGTTTTAATCGGACAGTTCGACACGAATGGCTGGATCTACATCAGTTCCATTCGATCAGTCATGCTCAGGAGCTGGCGACTCAATGGTTGTGGAAATACAATAATGAAAGACCCCATACAGGCATCGGAGGCATACCACCTCGACGATTACTGATGGCAGCATAAGTTTCTACGAGTAACTGCTGCGGGAAATGGGGGGATTACA
>NZ_JARYTH010000021.1:0-533 GCF_029911965.1 Pseudohongiella sp. SYSU M77423
TTTCACCTGGCGCCCGGCGGTGCGGAACTCGACCTCGCTCGCTACGCGGGCTCGGGACTCGAACAGTCCTACCCGCTGATCGGGCGCCAGGCAAAAGGATAAAACGCGCCCTGATTGGGCGAGATGCAGATACTCCCCTCCCTGCCCTTGTGCCTACGTTGACCATGGCGAACAGTCAGCGGCTGAGTTAACGTATTTCGATTTGCAAGAATGCCCTAATCAATAAGCGTAAGACATCGTATCGCAATTTCGGGGGCAGCAGTTCAGACCTAGGGCCAGGACTTAGCCGACTTGCCGCATGCGGTTCTGAGATTTCATGATCGGAGTTGATGAAGCTGACGTTTGGTACAAGGGCCGGGTAGCGGGTGGCAGAATCATGCCCAATCAGGGCGCGCTTATCCTTTTGCCGCACACCCGATCAGCGGGAGGACTGTCTGAGTCCCGAGCGGCATAGCCGCGAGGTCGAGATTCTATGTCTCTATGCAAGCATTTTTGGGCACATAATCGCTCTGATTATGCATCAGTGCGAATGC
>NZ_JARYTH010000022.1:0-501 GCF_029911965.1 Pseudohongiella sp. SYSU M77423
GCGTCCATCAATCAACGTGTCGCTCATGAAGTCGATCGACCAGACCTGATTAACGTTCGTCGGCACACTCAGCGGGTCAGGCCTGTCACGCTGTATTCGCCGCCGGGGCTTGATGCGCAGGTTCAATTCCAACTCCCGATAGATCCGGTATACGCGCTTATGATTCCAACTAAAACCACGCACGTTACGAAGGTGCAAATAGCAAAGTCCAAACCCCCAGCGTCTATGGGCTGTGGTAAGACGCAACAGCCACTCAGCTATTACCGCGTTCTGAGAGCTAAGCTTCGGCCGGTAGTAATAACACGACTCGCTCACACTCATACACAAACAGGCAAATCTGATGCTTACGCCCCGGCGTTTAACAATTTCTTCAGCCACCTCTCGGCGTTGAGATGGCTTCAGTACTTTCCCTCAATGACTTCCTGGCGGATCTCAGCCTTGAGTTTTTCCTCGGCGTACATCTTCTTGAGCCGACGATTCTCATCCTCCAGCTCTTTCATC
>NZ_JARYTH010000002.1:0-187075 GCF_029911965.1 Pseudohongiella sp. SYSU M77423
AGGCATACCACCTCGACGATTACTGATGGCAGCATAAGTTTCTACGAGTAACTGCTGCGGGAAATGGGGGGATTACAAGATAACTAGCTGATTTCTGAGGGGGAATGGCTTGAATTCCGTAAAAACGCCAGATAGATCAATTCTCTAAATTTTGCAGGCATAAGAAATACTGAGGCTCTCAAGAAACCGTCAATTACGCCAGAAAGCATAGATTTCAATCCTAAGTTTACTAGATGTTTCTGCAGTTTAACTTCAGCCAACGCATATTTGATTCCGCCTCGTCTCCTATACATGTCCTTGCCAGCAGTCGCGGTGACGAGAGGTGTTTCTATGTTAATTGCTCTGGCATTGTTGACAAGCATTGTGGCCCACAATGCGTAATCTTCTTTTAAATATATATTAGGATACCCTCCACACGCTATCACTTTGGATTTTCGGTACATTACTGTCATGTGGTTGAAGGGATTACGTTGCTTTGAAAAATTCAAGATTTCTTGGTGAGTATAGGGCGGGCGCCGTGTCGCGACTTTACTGCCATTCGAATCTACCTCGATGATTGAAGAGCCAATTATATCCAAATTGTAGTCGTTGTCTGAAAGCACCCGCAGTTGGGTTTCAAACCTAAATGGCATGTTGATATCATCTGAATCGGCGCGAGCTACCCATTCAGTCTTCACGTGCTTTAGGCCTACGTTCAGCGCTTCTGCTAAGCCGACATTCTCAGGTAGCCTGACGATAGATAGTGGATATTTTGATTCAAGATCGGAAATCTTTTGTTCTAGCTGATCTGTAATAGGTCCATCGATTACTAATATCAGCACCAATGGGGTTACTGTATTCAAAAAGCAACTTTCGACAGCTTTCACTAATAGTTGTGGATTGTCATTGCGATAAACCGACATTAGGACACTGAATTCAAAGTTGTCTCCAAAGACATCAGTAGGCTTAATGTTCACATTAGTTTCCATGTCTTAGGTAAAAGATCGGTAGGTGTTTCTTTTTTATTGAACCAGTTGTAGGGGGCTATCACAGTTTTTTGTATATTCTCATTAAGTTTTGCTGCCCACCAGCTGAAACTGCTATTCGCGATAATATTGTGTCGGCATATAGACATCAGATACATGTCTACGTATGCGTTTTTCCCGGTATAGTGAACGAACTTCATTGGTGCTCCATTGGCTTTAATGTGTTCCCGCGCCCACTCAGGAGTATCAGTGAAAACGAAGAATGTACAATTCTTGTGAGATTGCAGCATGTGCTCTATTGCTTTTTTATAGTAATCAAGGCTGCATTGGCCATGTAGCTTATTGGCCTTCTGGTTTGTAACGTAGTCACCTCTTCTAACATGAATCGACACAGAGTTCGTGTCTTCAATCTGTTGCGCATGTTCCATGCAGAGTTTTTTGGCTTTTTCGAAGGAAAAGATTTTCTTTATTTCAGTTTCGTGTAATTGAAAGTATTTGTCGCTCTGCCAGTATCCGTGTAAGTAATAGTATGGTCTTCGCGAAGTAATCAGGTGTTTTTGTCTGCTGAGATAATGTTCATTAATAAAGCTTTTGTTTAAATATCTACAGTACTTCATTCTCGCCAGTGATTGACGAATGACGTACGTTGAGCAAATCCTGCCGAGATACTTTGCTAAGTCCGATCTACTAAGTGCAGGTGTTTCGATATCAAAAACACTATTTAGCTCGTACCCATTGTGTTGTTTCTTTAAGGCATAAGAGTCAATGCAAATATATAGATTGAATCCTAATGACAGCGAGAGCGACTTAGCGGCGGCGTATTGAAACATTTGATTTCCAAGCCCGCCGGTAATATTTGCAATTACTATTTTCTTCATGATTCCACATTTTGTAGATTAATTTGTGTGGTGGTACTGCCTATTACTTATCAGCTCAAATGAGTTGATTTCCTGAGAGCGACCCTCATCAGAATTCGACTGTTTTCTCCATACTAGATGAGAGCTGGAGCGGACATAAGAGCGATTTGATAGTTTTTAATCGGCAACAGATGGTTTGTTTTGATGGCCAAACTCATGTTCAATCATTCGAATTATTCCTTCAGTTAGTTCAAATTTTGGTTTATAACCTGAGTTTTTTAGTCTTGCAGTAGAAATAGTAGTTTCAGCTGCGAATTTACGGATTCGTATTGCGCTAATAGGTAATTTTTTCCCACTAATAGTCGAGACAAGATCAAAGAAGGAACCAGCGATAAGCCCCAATGAGAGTGGTAACTTAACGCTAGGCAGTTTTTTGCCAAGTCCGTTGGCAATAATTTCCGCTATTTCTGAGCTGGTCAAATCCGGTTTATCGCAGAAATTAAATACCTGAATTCCTTTTAAGTTACCCAATATTGTTAGGAAGTAGGCTATATTTCCCACGTATCCCATTGATTTTCGGTTTTCCCCATTGCCAACCATTAAAAAACGTCCGGTACTGATTTGAGAGATAAGATTATAGACATTGCCTCTGTTACCTTCTCCAAAAACTACCGCCGGTCGCACAATGCCCAAATTGCGCGATGTGTCTTCGTTGGCCCATTGCTGATATAGCATTTCCGCGGCCCATTTTGTCCGACCGTACTCATTAAAAGGTTCGATCGGAGAACCTTCGTCTGGATGGTTCTTGTTAAGTCCGTAGATGGCTACGGATGATGTAAAGACTATATGATTGATGCCATTCCGCACAGCTGCTTGAATCACGTTGTCAGCACCGGCAACGTTGACATCATGATAAAGTGAGGAGGGGGTTACATCATCACGATGTTCCGCCGCCAAGTTATATATTACATCGAACCCACGTGCAGCCCGAACGAGGCTATCCGCTGAACGGATATCACCTATGATAGTGTTATCCGGATAAGAAATGCTTTGTTGAAGATCGTATATTTTAACGTAATGTCCTGCTTCAATTAGCTCTTTTACAAGCCTGGTCCCGATAAATCCGCTTCCACCTACTACCAAAACGTTCATAACGTTTTCCAATTGAATATTTGTAAATGCCAGTTTTATCCAGCTCGTAGTTTAAAACTACATTCGACCAAATGCGTCATCAAGCCGGACAATATCATCCTCTCCCAAATAGCTCCCACTCTGCACTTCGATTAACTCTAGAGCAACCTTTCCAGGATTAGTCAAACGATGAATCACGCCAAGCGGAATATAAACAGATTCGTTTTCACTCAGTATCGATTCATTGTCCCCCACTTGTACTCGTGCGGTGCCAGTCACTACAACCCAATGCTCAGCACGGTGGTGATGCATCTGTAGAGACAAAGATGCGCCAGGCTTTACAGTGATGCGCTTTACCTGATATCGATCGCCACAGTCTATGCGATCGTAACTACCCCAGGGACGATGTACTTCGCGGTGGAACAGATGCTCATTCCTGTCACTATGGGCAATTTGCTCGACCGCCTGCTTAACGTTCTGCACTTTATCTTTGTGTGCGATTAGCAAAGCATTCGGTGTATCAGCGACAATGATATCTTGCACACCGATTGCAACTATTAATTTGTCTTTATTGTCACTGTGAATAAGAGCGTTTTGCGAGTCAATTTTTATGACATCACCGATAGTGGCGCATTGGTTCTCATCTTTGGGTAATATTTCCCATAATGCTGTCCAGCTCCCAATATCACTCCAACCAGCATCCAACGGAACCACATAGACGTTCTTACTTTTCTCCAAGACCGCATAGTCAATGGAATTACTGGGGCATTGCTTGAAAGCGTTCTCTCCAATTCGGATAAAATCCAAGTCTACAACGGACTCGGAAAACGCAGACTTACAACAATTGGCAATAATTGGCGCATATTCGGTTAATGCCTTGATGTATGCGTTCGCCTTAAAGACGAACATGCCGCTGTTCCAGTGAAAGTCAGGTGATGACACATATTGTTCAGCGTCATCTTGATTCGGCTTTTCAATGAAGCGTTTCACTTTTCGTGGGCTGCTAGTTTTAGACGAGGTGGACGTGCTAGTTGCTTCTATATATCCATAGCCTGTCTCAGCGTGAGTCGGCACTACACCAAATGTCACCAAGGCATCGCTTTTTTCTGCTTCTTTGATAGCGGTACCTAACGCTTTTTCAAATGCTGATTGGTCATGAATAACGTGATCAGCTGGGAAAACAGCAATTACAGCATTTGTGTCTGTATCCAAGGCTTTGAGGGCAGCCAATGCGATTGCTGGTGCGGTATTTTTGGCTTCAGGCTCTAATATAAGCGCTGTTGGTTTAATGCCGATAGAAAGGAGCTGATCCGCGACCATAAACCTATGATCTTCATTGCAGACGACTATGGGCGCTGCAAGGTGTCGTAAACGCATAGCTGTTTCTTGAAGCAGTGTGAAGTCGCTACCAGTAAGTTTGTGAAGCTGTTTTGGATAGTATTTACGTGAAAGAGGCCACAGGCGAGTGCCTGAGCCACCAGAGAGAATGACCGGGATGACCTGCATGTTCTTGTTGAGCTCCTGTCGCTGCTTCCAGCCGCGGATATGCCGCAACGTCAGTCTAACAAGGAGGCATCAGCCGGTCCATAGCCCAAATAGGTGTCCCGCAACACATTTTTGGGTAAAAACTCCAACATTGTCCGCGAACTCGCAGATCCCGTCGGCCGCCGTCGCCGCCTCAACAATAGCCGCCAATAAGTCATCACTCCGGTCGTCGATAACCCCGCCAGCACCTGCGCGGTCACCAGTCCCAGCACTCGATACACCTCACCCCCTGTTTTAGCTGCATGCAGCGGATAGATCATATTCGTGAGGCGTTCACCCGAAGGCAAGGCTCAGGCGTCCTTAACCGCCACAATCTCGCCGCGATCGCCCGACATATCAGGTTCTGGCATTTTCAGGCTGTCCAGCCTGTCGCCGTGGAAAGCCTGCGCGGCAGCGGTCTTAGCGTGCCGGTGCGTGCGCCCCGGATCAACGAGGACTGGGAGGCCGCTCTAAGGTTCACGCCGAGCGGAAACCTGGAGCTCGGCACCACCTACACCTATGTGGAAGGGCAGGATTCTGATGCCGGAGTGTATCTGGACAGCCGCAAGATCGCTCCGTCGAAATTTACCGCGTGGGCGGACTACATACTAGGCGATGGGCTGTCTGCCAGTCTGAAGTGGATGAAAGTGATGAGCCGTGAGCGGTTTGCGCCGTTATATCCGGTAGCGGGACGCTCAGCCGGCGCGGAAGCTCCGGTTGAAGGCTATGATGTGTTGAATTTGAGTGCACGTACAGATGTGACTACTGGCGCTTGTTGCCGGGGGTTGAGAGCCTGTTAAACTAAGCCTATTCTCCAGCACGCGCAAAGGCGTTTAGCCAAGCGGGTGATAACACGATGGGAACGCGTCGCACTGTCAAGGCATGCCTGACGGCAGCATTCTGATCAAAGGTCGACATGGCGGGCAGGTGCGGCAGCCGTGGGTGCCGGGCAAATGCCTGCCACCATTTACATTGACAGGGACGTAGCGATGCTAGGTTCCTGTTTCTATGAAAAAGTGTCATTTTCTTGACGCTCCCCCGTTTTTTATCCAATCAGGAACAACTGGCACGCCGGGGTTTCCACGCGCCTCTGATCAGGATAAACTCGGCTCGCTAATACCAAAAACAAATTCATTCCGAGTGTCTCCCTTATGCGATTCAAGAAACGTCCGCTGAGTATCTGCACTGCCATTGCCGGTATCGGATTTGGCAGTCTGGCCGCAGCCAGCGACTTCAGTCTGCAGAACAATCAGCTCACTGTTACGGAACCTGGTCCAAGCACTAGCCAATACGCCATTACCAGCGCGGGTCTGATTTCCAACATTTCCTCCACCATCAGCAACCCGCTGCCGGGCCAGATACCTTCCATGTCGTTCACGTTAGTGAACAACAACAAGGTGGCCAATTCCAGTTACGACCTGCGGATGGGACTGATTATTCAGGACCAGAATGCCCAGCGCCGTCTGGAGGCTGTCATGGGTGTGGTGCGGGTGAGCACAGATGCCAACGGTGATATTTCAGGTATGACGCTGTTGAGCACCGAGAATCTGCAACTCAGCGTGCGTGACGTAAATCGCAACAGCAATGTCACTGTCAGTGACAGCCGGCCGGCTGATATCGGCGTCTTGTCCTTTGCGGGCGCGACGGTCACGATTGCCCCGTCGAACATCCTGTCCGGGCTGACTAATTCCAGCCCGGTCATTGCAGAAATTGTTAACAAACTGCTGCAGCAGGGCGCGTACAGCTACCGGATTGCCTTGCAGCCGGTGGCGGGTGCGCCTCGTGTCGGAACCTTGTCGGGCGCAACATTTACGCCTTTCGCGCGGATGCAGACGACTTGCTCGGAATCGACCTCGTCACAGAGCAGTTCGAATTTCACGCTGGGGCAGGCGAGCCAGTTCGGTAGCGCCTACGCGGTACATGGCACTCTGTTGCTGGGTGGCGCGAGCGCGGGTACGGGGTTTAGCGCGCTGACGGAGGAGTGCAGTCCACCGCCACCGCCGCCACCGCCGCCACCACCTGTGTCGCCACCACCACCGGTGTCACCGCCACCACCACCGCCGCCGCCACCGTTGCCGCCACCCATTCCACCGACGGTGACACCACCTGCGCCGCCACCTTTGCCACCGCCCGCGCCGCCACCCGCGCCGCCACCCGCGACGTCGCCTACTCCGCCGGTGTATATTTCGCCGATAACCGGGGACGTGCCGACGCCGGGTGTGAATGACGTGAACAATTTTGTTGGCGGACGAACCAATGACCTGTTGTCACAAAGCAGCTCCGGTGGGTCGGGCACGATTCCGGGCAGTGACCTGCAATCAGTGACGGGTACGCTGCAGCAGGGCGCCAACCTGATCTCGTCCAACGCCGTCACGAACGGTATTGACACAGGGCAGGCCTTGACCACGCTGAATAATGCCGGTCAGTTAAGCAATGTCGTCAACAGCCAGGCCGTGGGCGGTACGGGGACGAGCTCGGCCGATCAGGTCCGGCGGGATGCCGCCAACACCCTGGCTCAGTCGACCGGTCGGGTCTTGACCGCTTTGAATCAGACCGGCAAAACGCTGAACGACGATCAAAGGAGCCAGTTGTCGCAGTCGACTGGGAGCGTAGTCAGTAATGTCGGAGCGGTGACGCAAGGCAGCGGAACTCGCCCATCGACCACGACAAGCTCTGGCGTTACTCAGATCTTGTCGGGTACCGCAAATCTGGGCGGTACGCTACAAACTGGTCATGTGAACGGTGCGAAAGGCGTCAGCTCAGCGGTACTGGGTAATGGTGGTTCACAGACTCCAGTGGGCGCCAGTGGCCTGGGTCAGTCCATCTCCCGCTCAGGCGAGGCACTTCCTCGCGTCCAACCGTCGGGGACTACGACGGTCACTGTCAGTACTGGCTCTGGTGGTGGTACAGGAACACCGGTAAGAGTGAGCACCATCAACACGGGGACCGGCTCTGGTGCTGGCATCGGCAGCTTCTACGGCACTGGCGGCACTGGCGGCGGGCTCGGCGGCGGCATTGGTGGGGGTCTTTCCCTCTCAGCTGGTAGCGCCCCTTCCGGTGGATTGGGAACAGGTGGCCTGGGCGGTGGCCTGGGCGGCGGATTCGGTGGTCGTTTCATTGGCGGATCGTCGTCGGGCTCACAAGGCCTCTCTGAGCTTAATGGCCGACAGGTTATTGGCCTGTCGACCAGCACGACGCCGGGGATTACCCGCCATGAAGACAGCACTATGAGCTGGCGTCTGGATGACGGTTCGCTTTACAGCATGGCCTTCAGCGGTGTCGCCTTCCTGCCCGATGGACTGGCCGGTGGTGTCTATCCCAGCGCAGATGGCAGCCTGTTTGTGGTCTACGGGGATCTGGGCCTGGATGTTGCCGCAGCGCCAGCCAACCTGACAGGGTTCCTGCAGGAAATCGGCGACATGGGCTATATTCCTGCTCTGGAAGAGAAGGGCAAGGTGGTCATTGATCTTGGCAGTGCGCAGCGGTTCTCAGGCGTTTTTGCCTATGATGACCTGCGATCAGCCAATGGCGACTGTACGGATGTCAGCATCCGGGAAGTGCCAGGTGCGGTCACATCACCTGATATGCGTTACCAGCTGGTCTGCAATAACGGTGTAGTGCAAAACATTACGCCAGCCGTGCTGGATAGCGCCTTCTATCTGTCGATGATCGAAGCCGACCTGACAGTAGGCACGGATCGAGCCACCGGCTTTGTGCATGTGGTCGACGTCGGTGTCTTCAGACCCAGCTTTGTGTCGACAGGTCTGACTCAGGAAGAGATTGACGCCTGGCAGCAGGGTAAAGACATCAATGATGTGGCATTTGTTGCCGGTGACTATAACGGAGACGGTGTCACCGACTACAAAGTGTTATCCCTGCGGGGCGCGCAAGTGCTGTACGGCGTGCCCTGAGCTTAAGCTTGTCAGGCGGACTGAACCTCTGGTTCTGATCCGTCATCCTGCCGTGATAGACTCGTGCTGTCTGACCTCATTCGGGGTCTGACAGCACGGGGGCATCAATATGAAAAACAATAAAGAACTGCTTAATGCCGCACTGTTTGCCAGTGTACTTGCTCTTGGCGCCAACGGTTACGTCATGGGCCAGCCAGCGCCGGTTGAGGAATTGCGCCCCGGCATGCTGATTGGTTATCTGACGCCGGAAGAGCTGCCACATGCCTTGAGCATCATCCCACCCGCGCCCGAACCGGACTCCCCCGCATTTGCCTGGGAACAGGCCGTCAACCAGAACATGCTGGCACTGCGGGACACACCGCGCTGGGA
Source organism: Pseudohongiella sp. SYSU M77423 (assembly GCF_029911965.1). Classification (NCBI taxonomy): domain Bacteria; kingdom Pseudomonadati; phylum Pseudomonadota; class Gammaproteobacteria; order Pseudomonadales; family Pseudohongiellaceae; genus Pseudohongiella; species Pseudohongiella sp. SYSU M77423. The sequence goes on from NZ_JARYTH010000002.1 coordinate 8,758, forward strand.
TCTGGCAACCCTGGACAATGACCTCAGTTTTCCGACTGCCGCCGGCACCTTCTCCTGTGCGCTGGATATGCCCATTAATGAACAGGACACACCTTACCTCTATCAGTTGTTGCGGCGCACAATACCGGATGCCGGACTGGCCACCTACAGTGCCAAGGATCACTATCAGCGCACGCGTCCCTTTGTGGTCAACGGGCAGCCTATTTGCGTAGAAGGGCAGGAGGAGCGTTTGGCCAGTGATGGCTCGTATCCGTCCGGCCACACAGCCATCGGCTGGGCCTGGGCATTGATTCTGAGTGAACTGGCGCCCGAACGTGGCGATGCGATTGCCCAACGGGGCCTGGCGTTTGGTGACAGCCGGATGGTGTGTAACGTGCATTGGCCCATGGATGTAATTCAGGGGCAGATTGTGGCGGCCGCAACGGTGGCCCGCCTGCAGGCCAATGCCACATTCCGTGAGGACATGGCCGGTGCCGCGCGAGAGATTGAGCAGTTCAGCGGTAAGGGCCTGGGCACCAACCGGGATTGTGAGGCTGAGGCGGCTGCGCTGCAGATTGCTGTTGAGCGCTAAAGGCTGATAGTTTGCAAAGAGTAATGTTGAATGACTGAAAAAATGCATCACTGGCTTAACCTTGCTACTGGTCTGGCAGTGATTCAGGGCATGGTCTTTCTGGCGGGCGTGTGGCGCGGGTAAACTGGCTGGCGACCCGGCAGAATTACTCTCCATCATTCCGAACCGTGGTTGACGAAATTGTCGCGGCTTACCCTGATCCAGTGGAGCCGCGCCAGAGCGGGGTGGAGGAGACGGCGGTTCCTTAAGCCCCACGAGCCGCGTAAGCGGTGCGCCGTCGTCCACGGCGCATAATGCGCTGCGCGTATGTCACTACACCGGTCGCCGCCAAGCCCGCCAGCACCAGCGCGGTCAGTAAACCCGATGTCCGGTATAACTCGCTGCCCGTTTTGCCGGCGTGCAGCGGGTAAATCATGTTGGTCAAACGCTCCCCGGGCGGCATGGCGCAGGCATCTTTGACGGCAACAATCTCTCCGCTGCGGGCATCGGTGTAAACAAAGCTCAGGCCGTTGGGGTGCAGTTCGCAGCTACGCTTCAGGCGAAAGCGATGAAACCCCTGCGGCAATGCATCAGCGTAGTAGAACATCAACCTTGCATCGGGTAGCGCCTGTTGCACGCGCATAATGGTGTCAGCACTGGGCAGAGGTCGCGCCGGATCAGCAATATCGACAGGCGTCCCCGGGGGCAGTTCGATGGTTGGCACGGGGTCGCCGAACATCGCATTCATGCCTTTCTGCACGCTGGTGTAAAACACCATGGCGCTGCCGCTTAGAATGAACAGCAACAGCAATGGGCTGAGCAGCATGCCGGCATCGCGGTGCCAGGCGAGTAAACTGGCGCGACTTGTATCTGTAGGCCACAGCTGCTGCCAGCGGAAGGCGCGTCGAGTGGGCCACCACAGAATCATGCCGGTAATCGCCATCAGACCGCCGATAAGGCCGATTATGCCCGCCACGATTTCCCCGCGATCACCTGCCATCAGGTGGGCATGAATATCAAACAACAGGCCCATTAGCCGTTGTCTTGGCTGCCACTCATCGACAACCGCGTGGTTTTCTGTATCCAGCAATGCTTCCTCATGATCCGGCAGATAGACATGATAGGCGGCCAGATCGGGTTCCGGCATTTTCAGGCTGCCAAGATCAGTTCCATACAGCGCGTATGCCTGCGCGATGGCCGCCGCCTGCTCACTGGCGCTGGGGCTGACATCCTGGCTGTTTATCTGTGTGTAACGCAGCGCCCAGTACTCATTCTTGTAAAGCAGGGCGGCGCCGGAGATGGCGATCAGAAACAGGGCAAGTGAGAGGAGGAGTCCGCTGTACAAGTGAAGTTTTCTGAGCAGTCGCATGATGAATATGCACGTTCCGTGGTGACAATGCGAGCGATAGTATAAATGATAACTATTTGCATTGCACCTGATCTTTGCTCTAGAATACGCGCCACTTTAGGGCAGTGAACTATGGAGCGGTTTGAAGGAAATGAAACAATTGACATTGGCAGGCGCTATCGCGGCGGTTTGCGGCACAACATTTTCAAGTACGGCTGTATTGGCACAACCCTCGGCTCAGGCCGCCGACCAGTCTGAGATCATGGAGCTGATTGTTACTGGCAGCCGGTCGCCCGAGCGGCTGGATGAAGTGACCGCCTCTGTGACGGTTGTAGACGCTGAAGCCCTGCAACAGGACCTGCAATTGACTGCAGAACTGCAGAACATCCTCAGTTTTCGGGTGCCGGGTCTGGCGCCTACGACCAACAGCACCAGCAACTTCGGGCAGACCCTGCGAGGCAGAACGACGCTGGTCATGATTGACGGTGTGCCGCAGTCCACGCCACTGCGCAACGGTGCGCTGGATGTAAGAACCATCGATCCGGCCGCCCTGCAGCGGGTGGAGGTTGTTAAAGGTGCCACGTCTATTTACGGCAATGGCGCCGCTGGTGGCATCATCAACTACATTACCCGTCAGGCGGGTGAGGACGCGTTTAATGTGTCGCTGACCCAGCAAGTGGGCATGAACGCGGAAGAGACCGATGACACAGCCAGCTTCCGCAGTAGCGCGACCATCGACGGCACCGTTGAGCGTTTCAGTTATGTGTTTAACGCTACCGTGGATGACAACGGTGTGCAACGCGATGCGGAGGGCGACATCATCGGTCAGGCGCTGTATGGGCTGTCCGGTGTGCGCACGCAGAGCCTGTTTGCCAAGCTCGGTTATCAGATTGATGACGACAAGTCGCTGAGCTTTACTGCCAACTACTATGACGCCGAACAGGTAGATCGACTGATCGATGTCACCAGCAGCATTAACGATGGCACCAAAACCTATGCAGTCAAACCCGCGCCTGGACAGACGTTCCCCGGAGAGCCTCAGGGTGTTGACGGTAACAGCAACTTTGTCCTGCAGTACCGTGATGCGCAGTTACTGTCGAATACCAGTTTGACGGTTGACGCCTACACCCAGGAGATTGAGAACGTATTTTTCTACTCAACCACATTTGCTGATCCGGCAGCCGGCTTCTCCGGCGGCAATTCTGTTATTGTCTCGGAGAAAGAAGGTCTGCGCCTGAATCTGGAGAGTGTGTTTGACCTGAGTGGTGTGGAAGCAACCTTTATCTATGGTGCGGACGTGTTGAATGATGTCACTTCCCAGCCGCTGGCTGATGTCCGCAGCTGGGTGCCAGAGATGGACATGAGCAATGAGGCGCTGTATCTGCAATCGAAGTTTGTTATTGATGACTGGGTACTGAAAGCCGGTGTGCGTGACGAGAGTGTCGATATTGATGTGCCTGACTACACAACGCTGCGTATGTGTGGCGCCAATAATGTCTGTCGCGGTGGCAATCCGGTAGAAGGTGGCAAGCTGTCTTACAGCGATACTACATACAATGCCGGTGTGCGATATAACTTCAGCACTGCATTCAGCCCATTTGTAAGTTATTCGCAGGGATTTGATGTGTCCGACCTGGGTCTGCTGCTGCGCGCGGCGTCAGTGCCGGACCTGGATCAGGTGCAGACCGAGGCATCTGTGATCGATCATTACGAGTTGGGTGTCGCCGGTCGCTACCGGGCCTTGAATTACGAATTTGCGATCTATGAAAGTGAATCGGAACTGGGTACTGCGACTGTCGAAAATCCCCCGGGCAGTGGCCTTTATGTGCCCGTGCGCGCCCCGCAGGAAATTGAAGGTTGGGAACTTGCGCTGGGCCTGACAGTGAACGAAAGTCTGGAGCTTGGAACTACCTATACCTATGTGGAAGGTCAGGATCCGGATACCGGCGCCTATATTGATGCGCGCAAGATCGCTCCGCCAAAATTCACTGCGTGGGCGGACTACACTGTGGGCAACGGGCTGTCTGCCAGCCTGCAGTGGATGAAAGTGATGAACCGTAACCGGTTTGCGCCGGTAGACCCGGTAACGGGACGTTACACCGGTGCGGAAGCGCCGGTCGAAGGATACGATGTGTTTAATCTGAGCGCGCTGTATAGCCGCGACAACTGGCGCGTGTCGCTGGGTTTTGAGAACCTGTTTAACGAGGCCTATTTTCCAGCCCGTGCTCAGGCGTTTACCTATGCTGGTTATAACACCATGGGGCTGGGCCGCACTGTTAAAGCGGGTCTGACCGTCGAGTTCTGAGTCATTTCATAAACTGTGTTTACGCTCGTCGCTGGCGGTCTGCATCCTTCGGGATGCTGACCGCCGCCTTAGCGCCATTCCTTTCCAGCCCGGCGGCTGCCCCTCAATTCGTGCAAACTGTCGCGATTCCGCGCTAAACTGTCAGGCTTTGATGTCCTGAAATCAAACTCAAGGAATGGTTGATCATGAAGATCCTGGTTACCGGGACTGCCGGCTTTATTGGATTCCACCTGGCGCAGCGTCTGGTTGCCCGCGGCGACGAAGTTGTGGGCCTGGACTCCATCAATGATTACTACGATGTCAATGTGAAGTACGGGCGACTGGCTGAGGCTGGAATTGCTAGTGAGTCACTGGCTTATGGCAAGCTTGCCCAGTCCTCCACCTCGGCCAACTACCGGTTTATTCAACTGCAGCTTGAAGACAAGGCTGCGATTGATGCGCTGTTTGCCAGTGAGAAGTTTGACGCTGTCTGCAACCTGGCAGCCCAGGCAGGTGTGCGCTATTCGCTGACCAACCCGCAGGCCTACATTGATTCCAATATTGTGGGTTTTATCAATCTGCTGGAAGCCTGCCGTCATTTTGGTGTGGAGAGTCTGTCGTATGCCTCCAGCTCGTCAGTCTATGGTCTGAATGAATCACTGCCGTTTGCCACCACACACAATGTGGATCACCCGATCAGCCTGTATGCGGCCAGCAAAAAATCCAACGAGTTGATGGCGCATACCTACTCGCATCTGTTTGGCATTCGCACCACAGGGCTGCGTTTCTTTACGGTTTACGGGCCGTGGGGCAGGCCGGACATGGCGCTGTTCCTGTTTACCAAGGCGGCATTGGCCGGTGAGCCGATCAAGGTGTTTAATCACGGCAATATGCGTCGAGACTTCACCTATATTGATGACATTATTGAAGGCGTGGTGCGAGTGATTGACAACCCGGCCTCTGCCGATCCGGACTGGTCGGGTGCGGATCCCAACCCTGGCAGTTCGTCCGCACCCTACAAGATCTACAATATTGGCAATAACAATACCGTCAAATTGCTGGATTTTATTGAGGCAATTGAAAAGGCGCTGGGTGTCACAGTTGAGAAAGAATACCTGCCATTGCAGCCAGGTGATGTCCCTGCCACCTTTGCCAACGTGGATGATCTGGTAGAGGATATGGGTTACAAACCGGGCACTCCGGTGCAGCAGGGCATCGATAACTTTGTGACGTGGTATCGTGAGTTCTTTAAAGTTTAAGCCCACCGTTGTCTGGTTTACGGGTCTGTCCGGTGCCGGCAAGACCACTTTGTCGCAACGGGTTGCGACCCTGTTACGGGAGCAGTCACTGCCCGTGGTGACGCTGGACGGCGATGAACTGCGTGCCGGTCCCTGTCGTGATCTGGGGTTTACCCCGGAAGACCGTGCAGAAAATGTGCGCCGGGCCGCAGTGCTGGCCAGCGAACAGAGTCAGTTCGGTCAACTTGTATTGGTGGCGCTGATCTCACCGATGCAGGCGGACAGGAACATGGCCCGACAGATCATTGAGGCCAGCGGCGCCGCATTTGTTGAGATATTTGTTGATGCACCTTTGTCGGTGGCAGAGGCACGTGATCCAAAAGGGCTGTATAAGCGGGCGCGGCGCGGTGAACTGACGCATTTTACCGGCGTGGATTCGCCCTATGAGGCGCCAGTCGACCCGACACTTGCCATACGCACTGACGCGGAGTCACCTGAGCAGTCAGCTTCGCGTGTGATGGAGATTCTGCTGGCTTTAACTGAAGCAGGAGGTAAGGCTATGAATCAGACCCAGTTACTTGAAGAACTGATCGCGGTCGCGCGTCATGCCGGTGACGTGATCATGAAAATCTACGCCACTGATTTTGCCGTCCATGAGAAGCGCGATGATTCTCCGGTGACGGCAGCTGATGAGCGCGCAGAGGCTGTCATCACCGCGGCGCTGCGACAGATGACACCGGATATTCCCATTGTTGCCGAAGAGGCCATGTCTGCAGGCAAGCAAGTGTCGCCGGGGCGACAATTCTGGTTGGTCGATCCGCTCGATGGCACCAAGGAGTTTGTCAGCCGCAATGGAGAATTCACGGTCAATATTGCGCTGATACAGGATGGGGCTCCCGTTTTGGGCGTGGTGTATGCGCCGGTAACAGACACCGTGTTTGCCGGCAGTGAGAAAGAAGGCGCATTTATTGTTGATGCCGGTGCCAGACGCGAAATCACTGTAAGAGATATACCTGACGCTGGTGCCGTTGTGCTGACCAGCCGCTCCCATGGCGACTATGATGCCTTGCACAAGCGTCTGGAGGGGCAGGTCGTTGCGGACTGGCGATTGGTTGGTTCCTCCTTAAAAATCTGCCTGATTGCCGCGGGCGAGGGCGATCTGTATCCACGCCTGGGCCGCACCATGGAGTGGGATACGGCGGCAGGGCATGCGGTGCTGCGTGCAGCCGGCGGCCGACTCATGGTTCTTGAGGGTTCTGTTGCTGAAACACAGCAGGGTGGACGCGAGCTGGGCTATGGCAAACCCGGATTTGAGAACCCTAACTTTCTGGCCTGTGCCTGACTCAACCTTCGGCATTTCACGGCTAAGTAAACCTGATCGACAGCCAGCGTCACACTATGCTTAGCCACAGGGGCATGACCACAAATGCCAATAGCGTTTGCGCACTGATAATATTGGCCATCATGGGCGCATTGCCGCCTAGTTGTCGAGACAAAATGTAGGCCGAGGTGGCGGTAGGCAGGCAGGCTAGCAATAGCAAAACCTGCCTGCTCAGCAGATCCAGTTGCCACCAGATTGCCAGAGCCAACATCAGCCCGGGGAATACGATGAACTTGAGCACGCTGGAGCTCAGGATGATGGACCAGTCCTGTCTGACCGTGTCCAGGCTCAGCGCCACGCCCACGGCGAGCAGGCCGAGTGGCAGGGCGGTGCTGCCGAGAGTCGCCAGCAGCGTTTCGATCCAGGCCCCCGCCAGTCCCAGGCCGCTAAGATTCAGCGCCACCCCCAGCAGGCAGGCATCAATCAGCGGATTGGTCAGCATGCCGCTCAATACCTGTGCCGGTGATTTGAGCGGGCCGTCGATGGCCAGCGAAAAACAGATGACGCTCAATACATTGACCAGGGGAATCATGATGCTGACGGCTATCGCTGCGATAACCAGGCCGTCATCGCCAAACAGCGCGCTGGCAACGGCCAGACCAATGTAGGTGTTAAACCGGATCGCGCCCTGAAACAAGGATGTGAAATCGGCGGCGTTACTACTGACCCAGGGCTTTATTATCCAGGTCAACACGCTGATCAGCAGCAGTGCCGAGCAGATCACCAGCGCGAAACGTCCGAAGTCGGCATTGCTGAAATCAGCCAGTGCCAGACGGTGGACCAGCAGGGCGGGAAAGGCAATGTAGTAGGTCAGCCGTTCAATGCCTGGCCAAAACTCGGTGCCTGGAAAGTTGACCCGCCGCAACAGCGCGCCGAAAAGAATCAGCAGAAAAATGGGCCCAAGGGCGTTGGCAATCATGGCTGCATCATGAGGCCTGCATGCCGTTAGAGCAAGTGGGAGAGACCGCTATGCAGCAGTCCCTCCGCATTGACAGCAGGGTGCGCGCCGTCAGGCAATCAGTGCCGTCCCTCTTAGTGCCGACCCTCTGCAAGCTCCTCCAGCATCTTGGCATTAAAGTCAGGAATATCCTTGGGGCTGCGGCTGGTGACCAGTCCTTCGTCGACGACCACTGACTGATCCACCCAGTGAGCACCGGCGTTCTCCAGATCGATTCTGACAGTTTTGTAGGAGGTCATGCTGCGACCCTTGACCACGCCGGCAGTAATCAGCACTTGCGGGCCGTGACAAATGGCAAAGGTTGGCTTGCCTGCTTTGACAAAATCACGAGCGAAGGCGACAGCCGCCTCGTTACCCCGCAGTGCATCCGGATTGGCGACACCGCCGGGGATCAGCAGCGCGTCAAAATCATCGCTGTTGACCTGGTCAATGGTTTTATCCACATCGAAGTGATCCCCCAGTGTCTGGTGGTGCATGCCGTGAATGGGGCCTTTATCCAGTGACACGACGGTCGTGACGGCACCGGCATCGTCCAGTGCCTGGCGCGGTTCGGTGAATTCACTCTGTTCGAAGCCATTGGTTACGAGTATGGCGACTTTCTTGCCTTTTACATGCTCGTTTGCATCATTTTTTCGAGTCTGCTTATCCATAATATCCTCCCTCCATTATGACAGCCTGCGCTGGCAGCGGGCATTTTCTCAGGAACACCAGCGCCAGATTGCTGACTAAATAATTACAGCCTTATTTATAGGACAACTTATCGGAGGGCATGTTCACAATAAATTTCCGGTCGGGATGACTGGCGATGTGATGCAAAGCATAGGAGGATCGCGAATGAAGATGCGTTCAAGTCTGATCGCAATGACCGGGGCGGCGCTGCTCGGTGCCTGTGGTCATGAAGCAGAATTGCCCCTGGAAGCAACCGTGGGCCAAGAACCCCAGTTGACCACGCCTGCTGACAATGTAGTACCTACCTTGAATATCGCCGAAGCAGAGGGCTGGCCTGATGGCCGAATGCCAGAGCCGGCGGTCGGGACAGAGGTATCCGTTTTCGCTGATGATCTGCTGAATCCACGCTGGCTCTATGAGTTGCCGAACGGCGATATCCTGGTAGCGGAGAGCAAAGCGCCTGCAGGGTCCAGTCCGGATGGCTTGAAAAGCTGGGTGGCCGGCATGGTGCAGAGTGATGCCACGTCTGATGTGCGAAATGCCAATCGCATCACCTTGCTGCGCGACAGTAACAATGACGGTGAGGTAGATGAACGGCATATCTTTCTACATGACCTGTACTCACCGTATGGTATGGCGCTGGTCGGTGATTATTTATACGTTGCCAATGCCAATTCCCTGGTGCGTTTTCCCTACCAGTCCGGCCAGAACATGATTAGCGAGCCGCCGGAACTTGTTCAGGATCTGACCCTGGGCAGCATCAACCACCACTGGACCAAGAGTCTGTTGGCAAGCCCCGACGGAGAGCACCTGTATATTGGTATCGGGTCGAACAGTAATGTGGCAGAGAATGGCATGGATGAGGAGAATGGCCGCGCCGCAATCTGGGAGATCGAAGTGGCGACCGGAGAACCGCGCATTTATGCAGAGGGTCTGCGTAATCCTGTAGGGATGACCTGGCACCCGCAGACGGGTGAATTGTGGGTATCTGTCAATGAGCGTGACGAGCTGGGCAGTGACCTGGTGCCGGATTATCTGACCAGCGTGGAAGAGGGCGGTTTTTATGGCTGGCCCTGGCGCTATTGGGGTAACAACGTTGACCCTCGAGTCGAGGAGCCCATGCCGTATACCGAGGACGAAGTGCTTGAACCGGACTACGCGCTGGGTGCGCACACCGCATCGCTGGGTCTCGACTGGATAGGTAACGAGGCTGGTCTGCCGGCGCCGTTCGCAAATGGCATGCTGGTTGGTCAGCATGGTTCCTGGAATCGTGACCCGCTCAGTGGCTACAAAGTGATATTTGTCCCCTTTGAGAATGGCGAACCTGCCGGCGATCCTGTGGACCTGCTCACTGGGTTCTTGAGCGATGACGAGACGCTGGCCTATGGCCGTCCCGTCGGTGTGCTGGTCGAAGACAGTGGCGCCGTGCTGGTGGCCGATGATGTTGGTGGTCGCGTCTGGCGGGTGGAGGGCAGCTAGTCGCTGCCAAACAGGTCCCGCGTATAGACCTTGTCCGCAACATCGGCGAGCAGCTCGGTCATGCGGTTGGCGATGATGATGTCGCATTCGCCTTTGAAGGATTCCAGGTCGTGGGTGACCCGAGACTTAAAGAACTCGGGCTGGTCCAGCTCGGGTTCATAAACCACGACCGGGATGCCCTTGGCCTTGATGCGTTTCATGATGCCCTGAATGCTGGAGGCGCGGAAGTTGTCGGAGCCGGCCTTCATGATCAGTCGGTAGATACCCACGCATTTTGGCTGCCGGGCAATGATGGCGTTGGCAATGTAGTCCTTGCGTGAGGTATTGGAGTCAACGATGGCGCGTATCAGGTTTTGCGGCACATCTTCATAATTGGCCAGCAGTTGTTTGGTGTCCTTGGGCAGGCAGTAGCCGCCGTAGCCGAAGGAGGGGTTGTTATAGTGATTGCCGATACGTGGGTCCAGGCAAACGCCATCGATAATATGACGCGTGTTAAGCCCGTGCGTGGCCGCGTAGCTGTCCAGTTCATTGAAGTAAGCAACGCGCATGGCCAGGTAAGTGTTGCTGAACAGTTTGACCGCTTCCGCTTCGGTGGAGTCAATCAGCAACACGGCAGCATCGGGTTTTAATGAGCTGCTTCTGAGCAGATCCGCAAACTGTTGCGCACGTTCTGAGCGTTCACCAACGATGATGCGGCTGGGGTGCAGGTTGTCATACAGGGCACGGCCCTCACGCAGAAACTCTGGCGAGAAAATCAGATTGTCCGTACCAAAACGCTTGCGTGCATCCGCGGTAAATCCGACAGGTACGGTCGATTTGATGACCATCACGGCCCTGGGGTTGATGCGCATGACATCCTGAATGACCGACTCGACTGAGGTGGTATTGAAGTAGTTGGTTACCGGGTCGTAGTCGGTGGGGGTCGCGATGATGACATAATTGGCATCTTCGTAGGCCAACCGGTTATCCAGCGTGGCCGTCAGGTGCAGGGGTTTATTGCTAAGGAAGTCTTGAATCTCGCTGTCCACGATCGGGCTTTGGCCGGCATTAATCATAGCGACCCGTTCAGGTAGGATATCCAGAGCAACCACGTGATGATGCTGAGCCAGCAGTACAGCATTGGATAGACCCACGTAACCTGTACCGACTATCGCTAGTTTCATCCTGAATAAATCTCCTGCGAGACGTTTCTTTAACAATCAAGTTGACGATGGAGTTTATCACGGCATTGTGTCATTTGTGCTACGCTCAGGACAGGACGGAAGCAAGGGGATACGAGCATGGCTGAGCCAGGCAATTTCTATCGCGCACCGGTGTTGGCCGGCGAGCTGGTCGACAGGATCAGTATATTGCGCATCAAGCAGCAACGCATGGACGACACGGACAATTTGCTCAATGTGGAGCAGGAACTGGCGGCGCTGGAGCTGACAGGCTCTGCCTTGCTGACCAATCCGGCGCTGCAGCCGCTGCTTGAGGAACTGCAGGGCATGAATGAAGCCTTGTGGGAGATTGAGGACGCCCTGCGTGAGTGTGAGCAGGTTCATGACTTCTCGGAATACTTTATTCGCCTGGCCCGCAGTGCCTATATCACCCGAGACGAAAGGGCCTCGGTGAAACGGCAAATCAACTTCCTGGCCGGTCCGGCAGACATCGACGAAAAAAATTACGCAGCACATTGATTGATGGTCTATAACCTCCAATAGGAGGCGAGACCATGCGAAATATACTGATAGCCCTGGATGGCACCTGGAATCAGCCTGGCCAACGCGACCACGAGCGGGTGGTGCCCAGCAATGTAGTGAAAATGGTGCGCGCGGCCGCGATTGATGAATCGGCCGGCGGCGACGAGAGACAGCTGCGTTATTACGATGCTGGCGTCGGCACGGCAGGGCGCATCGACAAGATCTGGGGCGGGGTGGCCGGACGTGGCCTGTTCGGCAATATGCGTCAGGCCTACGCCTGGTTGATGCAGCACTATCGGGACGGCGATCGCCTGTTTCTGATTGGTTTCAGCCGGGGTGCATTTGCCGCACGCAGCCTGGCTGGTCTGCTGGATGTGTGCGGCATACCCAGACAGGTATCACCGCAAGCGCCTCGATTTTCGCCTCCCAACGCTCAACAGGCTGCCCAGATAAGCCGGCAGGCGACGCGCATCTATAGGATGTCAGCCGGACCTGCGCGGAACATCGCCACACGGAACTTTCGTGCCCGCCATTACAGCAATGACGGCACAGTAAACTTTATCGGTGTCTGGGACACGGTAGGTGCACTGGGTCTGCCCACACGCGGGCCTGTAGGCTGGCTCACCCGGCGTCGGCATGGCTTTCACAACGCACGGCTGGGCACCAATATCCTGAATGCCTATCACGCGCTGGCCATCAACGAAAAACGCGCGCCATTTCAGCCGACGCTGTGGCAATGGCCACTGCCGCAGCAGATTCAGAACATTGAGCAGGTCTGGTTTGCCGGCGTGCACTCCAATGTCGGTGGTGGCTATGTGGATGCCGGCCTGTCAGATATCGCCCTGAAGTGGATGCTGGAAAAAGCCGAGCAGCACGGCCTGCTGATCAATCACGACTACGTGCAGCAGCGCATAGACCCCAATGTGTTTGGCGAGCTGCGCTGCTCCTTGTCTCCGATGTACCGGGCACCACTGCTGGGCCGCGCCGGCCCGCGTGAGATTCTCACCGGCGCGCCGGGCGAATCGATCCACCCCAGCGTTTCCCAGAGATGGGCGGCGCCCAGCCGGCCGGAAGAGCCTCCTAAAAATCTAATCTTGAATTGATCACTCATGCATGACGGATTACAGCAGGGGTCGGGATTTGGAAGTTCAGTTTTAACTTAAGAGCGTTTCAGGGCGCGGTCAGGCAAGGCAAAATTGCGGCGCGAAAGCGGAGTTTACAAACCCGTAAATGAGCATTTCGCGCCGCGATTTTAACGCCGCATGTCAGCGTCCTGGGGCGTTCTGTTACTTCAAAGGCCAACCACCTAAAGCCTGGTAACGATTAACGATTCCGCAGAATAACTCCGCAGTCCGTTCCGCATCATACTTCGCCGAATGTGCCGACTTGGTATCAAACTCAATGCCAGCCGCTTCGCAGGCGCGGGCCAGCACGGTCTGTCCGTAGGCCAGGCCGCTGAGGGTGGCGGTATCAAAGCTTGAGAAGGGGTGGAAAGGGTTGCGCTTGAGGTCATGACGCGCAGTGGCGGCATTGATAAAACCGTGATCGAAGTGGGCGTTGTGCGCCACCAGAATCGCGCGTTTGCAGCCATGTGTTTTCATGGCCGTGCGGATGACTTTGAACAGGTCACCAAACACATCTTTTTCGTTACGGGCTATGCGCAAGGGGTGGTAGGGATTGATACCCGTAAACTTGAGCGCGGCCTCTTCGATATTGGCGCCCGGGAAGGGGATGACACGATGAAAGTGCGTCTGCTCTGGCAGCAGCCGGCCTTTTTCGTCCATGCCCAGAATGACGGCAGCAATTTCCAGAATGGCATCGGTTTTGGCATTGAAGCCGCCACATTCGATATCCACGACTACTGGCAGGTAGCCACGAAAGCGATTACCCAGTGGGCTTTCTGTTGAGTCGTTATCGTCGTGATCATGCATTGGCACTGCTCCCTGTGACGGAACCGACAAGACGCCAGCGCATGGTTTCACCAGCACGCAGCGGTACCAGCGTGCCATCGCCGAAGGGGTAAGTGGCTGGCACCTGCCACTCCTTGCGTTCGAGGGTAATGGTGTCGCTGTTACGTGGCAGTTTGTAGAAGTCCGGCCCGTGGAAAGATGCAAAGGCCTCGAGCTTGTCCAGCGCGCCGGCGTCCTCAAAGATCTCGGCATAAAGCTCAATGGCAGCGTGGGCACTGTAGCAGCCGGCACAGCCGCAGGCGGTCTCCTTGGTGGGCCGAGCGTGCGGCGCGGAATCGGTACCCAGGAAGAAACGTGAGTCGCCACTGATGGCTACTTCCAGCAGGGCGCGCTGGTGCACATTGCGCTTCAGGATTGGCAGGCAGTACAGATGTGGGCGCACACCCCCGACCAGCAGGTGGTTGCGGTTGTACATAAGGTGTTGCGGTGTGATGGTGGCCGCCAGCTCACCTTCGCTGCCGCGGACAAACTGCGCCGCATCGGCGGTGGTAATATGTTCGAGCACCACGCGCAGCTCGGGGAAGCGCTGGCGCAGCGGCGCCAGTATGTTATCGATGAACATTTTCTCACGGTCGAAGATATCGACTTCATTGTCGGTAACTTCGCCATGCACCAGCAGCGGCATGCCAATCTCGGCCATGGTTTCCAGCACCGGGTAGACTTTTTCTATCGCAGTGACGCCGCTTTCAGAGTTGGTGGTGGCGCCGGCCGGGTAGTATTTGACGGCGCGCACGTAGCCGCTCTCGTGCGCCTTGCGAACTTCCTCAGGGCTGAGCTGATCGGTGAGGTAAAGTGTCATCTGCGGTTCAAAGCTGTTGCCTGCCGGCCGCGCCGCGAGAATGCGCTGGCGATAGGCCAGGGCCGCTTCGGTGGTGGTGACAGGTGGTTTCAGATTGGGCATGACGATGGCCCGGGCGAACTGGCTGGCAGTGTGGCCGACCAGGTCTTGTAACACGTCGCCGTCGCGCAGGTGCAGGTGCCAGTCGTCGGGGCGGGTGATTGTCAGTGTCTGCATAGTAAAGTTTCTGTGACTGTGGCCGATGTCAGGGGATGTAGAAAGACATTGACTCGGCGGGCGAATGACTCGAATGCGCAAGTTTATCCTATCTTGGCCTGTAATGCTCACTGCGGCAGCGGTGTCGTTGGCATCACAAGTGCTGTCGACATCGGTGCACGCCGGGTCAGTGTCTTCTTTTTATCCTGATCTGGGCGAAGATGGCTGGAGTGTTGATACCTCTATCTTCGAATGTTCTCTGATTCAGCAGATTCCCAATTTTGGTACCGCCGTGTTCTATCATCAGGCCGGTGAGTCCATGCGTTTTTATCTGCGGTCTCCGAACAGTCCCATGCAGGAAGGCAGGGCGCTGTTGACCTCGCAGCCACCGCGCTGGCGCCAGGATCTGCAAGTGCGTGATCTGGCATACGTGGACGTGCAGCGTTCCAGACAGCCGGTGGTCATGGATGCTGCGCAAAGCCAGCTGCTGATCGCGGAACTGGGTCGCGGCATGGTGCCCACCCTGATGCGCAGAGCGTGGTTCAGTGATACCGAATCAGTGCACGTGGGTATTTCGCCGGTTCGATTCGGTGAGGCCTATGCTGAGTACCATCAGTGTCAGGGCAACCTGCTGCCGGTCAATTTTGGTCAGATTGAGCGATCCACAGTGTTCTGGGCCACTGGTCAGCGCGAGTTGAATGACGAGCAGCGCGCGCAGCTGGATGACATTGTCACCTACATGAAAGCTGATCCCGCTGTTCATGCTGTTGATATCAATGGTTTCACTGACAGCGCCGGAAACGCCCGCGACAACCTTGAGCTGTCACGCATCCGTGCTTTTGCCGTGCAGACCTATCTGATCGAGCAGGGCATTGACGAGAACATGCTCACCACCCGTTATTTTGGTTCCACCCCCCAGTTCCGCATTGTGCGCAATGAGCAGTCAGCCGAAGACCGCGACCGCAACCGGCGTGTCACGCTGCGCCTGCATCGCCATGCCGACGACGACTGACCTGGGACTGACCTGAACAGGCGCGATTGTTCAGCCCTTTCTTCCTACGCCGAACACTGATAATTAGTCCAGAAACCTCGCCAGTACCTGATGCCACATCATCTGGCGATCTTATCTTACCTGTTGCCATTCATTTGTCTTGTGATGATATAACGTCTTGTCACCATCAAATGATATGCTGTATCATCCTGCGTCAGTTGCCTGATTACACCATGTCCAGCCAGGCGATACTCTTACTCGCGCCCCTGGGTGCGCTGATATTGAAACTGAAATGACAGGGATCACTGAGAATGAACAATAAAACACCGCTGAGCGTCGCAATAGCCATGGCCGTTGCCGGAATTACTGCGGCCGCAGGAAGCGCCGCCCAGGCACAAACCGAAGATGTGACCGAGATCCGGGTCACGGCGTTGGGTGTGACCGAGAGCGCCGATCTGATTGTGGCGCCATTCAGTGTGCTGGATTCAGATGAGTTGTTGAGTCGTGGTGGCACCCTGGGAGATCTGCTGAATGGTCTGACCGGTGTGCATGCTGACAGTTTTGGCGGAGGCTCCAGCCGACCGGTCATCCGCGGGCAGACCACGCCGCGCACCAAAGTGCTGTCGGATGGCAGCAATGTGCTCGATGCCTCTGATGTTTCGCCAGACCATGCGGTTGCCGTTGACCCGATTCTTGCGCAGCGTGTTGAGGTTCTACGTGGCCCGGCAACGCTGCTCTACGGCGGCGGCGCGATTGGTGGTGTAGTGAACGTGCTGGATGACAAGATCCCATCCACCATGCCGGGAGCAGACGGTGGCCAGACCTATGATGGTTTTGTGGCCTTGCGTGGCAACACGGTCGCCAATGAACGTGCGGGTGCGATCAGCCTGACCAGTCGTGCGAGTGACAACATTGCTGTGCACTTTGAGACCTCTATGGTCAAAAAAGATGATTACGAGGCGCCCAACTGGGATGAGGCCCGTGTCGAAGGCACCTTTGCCGACAGCAATAATTCCAGTGTGGGCGCATCGTGGATAGGGGAGCGTGGCTTTATTGGCCTTTCCTATTCCTACCGCAAAGATGATTACGGTATTCCCGGGCACAGCGAGGAATTCGGGGACTGTCATCCGCACGGCGACCATCTTCACTGTGAAGGGCACGACGATCATGACGAAGATGTTCACGATGACGATCATGAAGAACACGACGACGATCACGATGATCATGGCGATGAACACGACCACGAGCATGGTGTCCCGTTCATTGATCTGACCAGCAAGCGTGTCGATCTTCGTGGCGAGCTGCTGGCGCCACTGCCGGGCATCAACAAGGTCCGCTTCCGTGCCAGCAACACGGATTACGAGCACTACGAAATTGAAGAAGAGGAAGTAGGTTCGGCCTTTTTCAATAAAGGTTACGAAGCGCGGATCGAGTTTGATCATGCCTCACTGATGGGGTGGCAGGGTCTGTTCGGTGTGCAGGTTTCTGATACCGAGTTCAGCTCGCAGGGCGAGTCGCCATTCCTGCCGACCATCGAATCTGAAGCAACGGGTGTCTTTGTTGTTGAGCACTTCCAGCTGAGCGATGCCTGGCATCTGGAAGCTGGCGCGCGTTATGACCGTCAGAAACACCGTCCGGTCAATGACCCTCGTGGTCGCCCGGCATTCAGTGACTCTGCCAGTTCATGGTCGGGTTCGGCGATCTGGGAAGCGGGCGACGGCATCATTCTGTCTGCTACCTACGCCAGTGCCCAGCGCCTGCCGCACGCACAGGAGCTGTACTCACGTGGAATTCACGTGGCGACCAATACCTTCGAGTGTGGTCTGATTCCCGATCCGCTGACCTGTGGTGGTCTCGAGAATAATCAGCCGCTGCGCAAGGAGTCGGCCGACAACATCGAACTGGGTCTGCGCAAGGTGACCGGTCCGGTGACTTACAGTTTTAACCTGTTCCGCAACAATGTAGACAACTATATCTATGCGCGGACGCTGGATCAGTACGAAGATTTTCGTCTGGTGAAGTACACCCAGCGTGATGCGAAGTTCACCGGCTACGAGGCAGAGCTTGCCTACCGCTTCAATGACAATTTTGCAGCTGAGGTGTTCAGTGACTACGTACGCGTCGGGCTGGAAGACACTGCAGATCGTCTGCCACGAATCCCGCCGCGTCGCGTTGGTGTGCGTCTGGACGCCCAGGTGGCTTCGCGGACCAGCGCAGAGCTGGAGTTCTACCGCAGCGGCAAACAGCAGCGCACGGCCGCGTTTGAAGCCGGTGTTGATGACTACAAGATGGTTAATCTGAGCGTCAGCCATAGCTTTGACGAGAATGGCCGCTACAACCTGTTCCTGCGTGCCAGCAACCTGCTGGACGAGGAAGTACGCAATGCGTCTTCCTTCCTGGCAGATGTGATCCCGATGCCGGGCCGCAACGTCAGCGCCGGCTTCAAGATGGACTTCTGACGACCGCTGTCGAAAAGGACCCGCAGGCCCTGTGGGTCCTTCAAACGCTTTGTGCCATCCTTCCGTGAGCGGAGTGTTCCCTCGGGAATTTCAGGCCAGCCGTCAGGCTGGCCTTTTTTTTGCCTGATCAGGCCCGGACCAGCCCTGACTTAAGCGCCGCCTTTTTATCTGCTACAATTGCCGCCCTGTTTTTTCATCCCTTTCAATTGGAGCAGCACAGCATGTCTGGCATCAAAAAAGTGGTATTGGCCTATTCCGGCGGCCTGGATACCTCGGTCATCGCCAAGTGGTTGATGGAAACCTACCAGTGTGAGGTTGTCACCTTTACCGCTGACCTGGGTCAGGGTGAAGAGCTGGAGCCGGCGCGCGCTAAAGCCAAGGCCATGGGCATCAAGGAAATCTATATCGAAGATCTGCGCGAAGAGTTTGTGCGCGATTTCGTGAACCCGATGTTCCGTGCCAACGCCCTGTATGAAGGCGAATACCTGCTGGGTACCTCAATCGCCCGTCCTTTGATTGCCAAACGTCTGGTTGAAATCGCCAACGAAACCGGCGCCGATGCGATCGCCCACGGTGCCACCGGCAAGGGTAACGATCAGGTGCGCTTCGAGCTGGGTGCCTACGCGCTGAAACCCGGCATTCAGGTGATTGCCCCCTGGCGTGAATGGGATCTGACTTCTCGTGACAAGCTGCTGGCCTATTGTGAAGAGCACAACATCCCGGTTGAGAAAAAGCGCGGCACGAAGTCTCCATACTCCATGGATGCCAACCTGCTGCACATCTCCTACGAAGGTGACATCCTGGAGAATCCGGGTGCCGAGCCGGAAGAAGATATGTGGCTGTGGTCGGTATCTCCCGAAAACGCTCCGGATACACCAACCTATATCGAACTGACCTACGAGAAGGGCGACATTGTAGCTATCGACGGCGAAAAAATGTCACCTGCTACCGTACTGGCGCACCTGAACAAGGTTGCTGGCGCCAATGGCATCGGTCGTGCCGACCTGGTCGAGAACCGCTACGTTGGCATGAAGTCACGCGGCTGCTACGAAACACCCGGTGGCACCGTGATGCTGAAAGCTCACCGCGCCATTGAATCAGTGACACTGGACCGCGAACTGGCCCACCTGAAAGACGAGCTGATGCCAAAATACGCATCACTGGTCTACAACGGCTACTGGTTTGCCCCCGAGCGTAAAGCACTGCAGCAGCTGATCGACTACTCTCAGCAGTACGTCAACGGCACCGTGCGTCTGAAGCTCTACAAAGGTAACGTCATCGTGGTAGGTCGTGAGTCGGCAGATTCGCTGTTCGATGTGAATATCGCGACCTTTGAGGATGATGCTGGCGCTTATAACCAGGCAGATGCTGGTGGATTCATCAAGCTCAATGCGCTGAGATTAAGAATCGCGGCGAATAAAGGCAGAAAAGTATAAGTGTACGGAGGCCCAGGATGGTTTTGGCACAGGAACAGATTGCGCAGTTTCATGAGCAAGGGTTTCTGGTGTTTGACCCGGGGCTGGATGAAGCGTTTGTTGACGATCTGAAGGAGAAGGTGTTTGTGCACTATGATCCTGCGTTTCAGGCCAATCCTACTTTTCCCACGCGCTTGCAGGATCTCTGGAAGCGCGTGGATGAGGTCCGGCAGCTGGCAGTGCATGACAATGTGCTGCAGGCGCTGGAGCAACTGCTGGGCCGCCGCGCCCGGCCATTTCAGACCCTGAACTTTCCCACTGGCACGCGCCAGGCCGCACACTCTGACACCATCCACTTTAACAGTCTGCCGCATGGTTACATGGCGGGAGTGTGGGTGGCGCTGGAAGATATTACGCCGGACAACGGACCACTGATTTATTATCCTGGCAGTCACAAGCTGCCAGAAATGTCGATGCAGGACTTTGGTCTTGAGCCGGGTTACGAGCATTACCGAGAATACGAAGAGATGATGCGCGAGCACATTGAGCTGAATGGTCTGAAGCCGCAACTTGGCACTATCCGCAAGGGTGAGGCGCTGATCTGGCATGCCAATCTGATTCATGGCGGTGCGCCTCAGACGGATCCGACATTGAGCCGCCATTCGCAGGTGACGCACTATTATTTTGCGGATTGTCAGTACTATATACCGATGCGCAGTACGGCGGACAAACCGCATATTCGCGAACCGGAGTGGGTGACATTTGAACCTTATGCCGAGCCTGTAGAGTCAGGATTGCCGCCGACTCCGAGCCTGCTACGCCGCGTTGTAAACAAACTGCGTCGATCTATTGGGTAGAGCCGGCGTCTGCCGTATAACCCGTGTTGACCAGTTGCTGGATACCAAACTCCGTGCGGGTAATCCGCTCGCGCTCCACCTGCTTCCTCAGGTTTTTGTTCTGCGCCATCAGGGCAGGGTCCCGATAACCTTTGGCGTGATCCAGGTGAACCAGCACCGCACTGTACTTGACGTCGCGTGCTCTGATTCCACGGTTGCGCAGTCGCACACCAAACTCCCGATCTTCGCCTCCATAGGCCATGCGCTCGTCAAAGCCGTTGACCGCCAGTACGTCGGTTTTCCAGGCGGCTGCGTTGGAGCCTTTGAAGTTGCACGCAGCGGGCGAGCAGCGATTCAGTATCGCGGCAAGGGTAGGGCCGGCGCTGATACGCAGAATTTTGCGGGTGGGTTTTAGGCCATGTTGATACAGCCAGCGTTTGTCGAAGCAGCGCTGCTGTTCGATATCGTCGCGGTCGATCAGTTTGCTGGTTGGCATTGGCAATAACAGGCTGCCGCCAGAAACAAACAGGCCAGGTTCGGCAGAACCAAGGTGTGTGCTGACAAAGTCGCGGCGTGGAATACAGTCACCGTCAGTGAAGATCAGATATTCGGCGTTGGCGTGCAACACACACTTGTTGAGAATGCGACACTTGCGAAAGCCATCATCGCGCTGCCAGACATGGATGATGGGGACAGGTGACTTTGTTCGCATGGCATCAATGAGTGTGCGGGTCTCTTCAGTTGAACCGTCATCAGCGATGACGATCTCGAAGTCATGACGATCCTGATAAAAATAGCCGTAAAGCACTTTCTCCAGCCAGGCAGGAGAGTTGTAGGTGGAGATGATGACGCTGGCGACAGGTTTTGCAGAAGTTGTCATGGTGGTCATACTGGCGGGCAGTCCCTGGGTGAATTTGGCCGATCAGTTGCAGAATATCAGACTTCGGTTTTCTTTTTGTACTCACAAAGATCATAAATGACACAGGCACCGCAACGGGGTTTGCGTGCCACGCACACATAGCGACCATGCAGGATAAGCCAGTGATGGGCATCCAGCAGAAATTCGGCTGGCACCAGACGAATCAGGCGCTTTTCCACCTCCAGGACATTTTTGCCGGGCGCGATGCCAGTCCGGTTGGAGACGCGGAAAATGTGTGTGTCGACCGCCATGGCCGGCTGTTTAAAAGCAGTATTGAGAACCACATTGGCAGTCTTGCGGCCCACGCCGGGCAGTGCCTCCAGTTCCTCTCGGGTGGATGGCACAATGCCCTGATGCTTTTCAACCAGCGCGCGGCAGGTCTTGATGACATTCTCGGCTTTGGTGTTAAACAGGCCGATTGTCTTGATGTAGGACTTCAGGCCGTCAACGCCCAGCGCCAGAATCGCCTCGGGTGTATTGGCTACCGGATAGAGCTTGCGGGTGGCCTTGTTGACGCCGACGTCTGTGGCCTGTGCGGAAAGGATTACCGCAATCAGCAGTTCAAAGGTGCTGCTGTATTCCAGCTCTGTCGTCGGATTGGGGTTTTCGGCACGCAGTCGCTGGAATATTTCTGTGCGTTTCTGTTTGTTCATCGATAAAAGGGGACGGAGGGATTTAGCTTACTAAATCCCACCGTCCCCTTTACCTCCTTTTTTGCGCGCCACGGCCGCCATGATCTCGGCGCGCAGCTGTTCGGGAGACTTGGCCCAGGGCGAATTGACGATGCTGTCTTTCTGCAGCTGTTCACCGCGGTCCAGCGTCGCCAGTTTTTCCTGCAGACGCAGTTGACGACGTGCCTCGTGTGCATCGGCTTCGCGTGTCAGTCGGGCCTTGCGCTGCTCGTAGCGTAGTTGCCATTCCTGCGCCTGCGCACGACTCGGTGGTTCGATTTCGGTGCCGACGGTAATCATGTCGATACAGTCGACCGGACAGGGCTCGACACACAGATCGCAGCCGGTGCAATCGCTGGCGATCACGGTGTGCATCAGTTTGGCCGCGCCGACTATGGCGTCCACCGGGCAGGCCGTAATGCATTTGGTACAGCCGATACATTCGTCTTCGCGGATCACAGCGCGCTGCAGCGGCACGTGCTGGCCGACTTCCGGATTCAGGGGCTGAGCGGGCTGTCCGGTTAATTCAGCCAGGACGGTGATGGTCTGTGGGCCACCCGGCGGGCATCGATTGATCGCCTCGCCAGCCGCGATGGCTTCGGCGTAAGGACGACAGCCCTGGTACCCGCATTTTGTGCACTGGGTCTGGGGGAGGGCGGCGTTGATCCGGTCTGTGAGTGAAGTCTGTTCCATGGGCGCGAAGTTTACCACACCCTTTTGCCGCCAGCGCTGCGATCCAGTATCATCTGCACCCCGGAATGACACTGAGGAAACGCTGTGAAGAAGTGGCAATGTATTGTTTGTGGCCTTATCTATGACGAAGCCGAAGGCTGGCCGGATGACGGCATTGAGCCGGGCACTGCCTGGGAGGACGTCCCGGATGACTGGATGTGCCCTGAGTGCGGCGTCGGCAAAGAAGACTTTGAGATGATCGAGATTTAAATTTACCCCTGATACCAGATTCCAAGGACCCCACCCGTGACCAAACGCAAAATTCTTGTTACCAGCGCCTTGCCCTATGCCAATGGGCCAATTCATCTGGGGCATATGCTGGAAGCCGTTCAGACTGATATCTGGGTACGGTTTCAGAAAATGCGTGGTCACGATTGCGTCTATGTCTGTGCTGACGATGCACATGGCACCGCCATCATGTTGCGGGCCGAGAATGAGGGCATCACCGCAGAACAGCTGATTGACCGGGTGCGTGCTGAGCACAAGGCCTCCTACGATGGCTTCCGGATCGGCTTTGATAATTATCACTCCACCCATTCGCCGGAAAATCGTCACTATTCCGAGGTGATTTATCGAGCCCTGCGTGACAACGGGCGCATTGCCACACGATCCATCCGTCAGCTTTATGATCCTGAGAAAGGCCTGTTTCTGGCTGATCGCTTTGTTAAAGGCACCTGTCCCAAATGCAAGGCCGACGATCAGTACGGCGACAACTGCGAGGCTTGTGGTGCAACCTACAGCCCGGCAGAGCTGATCAACCCGCGCTCGACACTGTCTGGCGCAACGCCCATAGAAAAGGACTCCGAGCACTATTTCTTCAAACTGCCAGAGTTCACCGAGTTCCTGAAGAGCTGGACCCGTAGTGGCACGCTGCAGGAGCAGGTGGCCAACAAGCTGGCCGAGTGGCTGGAAGGCGGGTTGCAGGAGTGGGATATCAGCCGCGATGCGCCGTATTTTGGATTTGAGATTCCGGATGCACCCGGCAAGTATTTTTACGTCTGGCTGGATGCGCCGATTGGTTACATGGCCAGCTTCAAGAACTATTGTGAGCGCACCGGCGTGGACTTTGACGCGTACTGGAAGCCTGGCAGCGATGCCGAGCTGTATCATTTTATCGGCAAGGACATCATCAACTTCCACGCGCTGTTCTGGCCAGCCATGCTGTCCGATGCCGGCTATCGCACGCCTACTGCGGTCTACGCGCATGGTTTTGTCACCGTCAATGGCAAAAAAATGTCCAAGTCGCGCGGCACCTTCATCAATGCCGATACCTACCTACAGCATCTGGATCCGGAATATCTGCGCTATTTCCTGGCCTCGCGGCTGGGCAGCGGTGTGGATGACCTGGACCTGAACCTGGAAGACTTTGTCAGCAAGGTGAACAGCGACCTGGTGGGCAAGCTGGTCAATATCGCCAGCCGCTGTGCTGGTTTCATCACCAAGGGGTTTGACGGAAATCTGGCGCAGGCCGTTTCCAATCCGGAACTGGTGGCGGAAGCGCAGGGCGCCGCAGAAGAGATTGCCGCTTTTTACGAGCAGCGCGAGTACAGTCGGGCGGTGCGCCGAATCATGGAGCTGGCTGACAAGGCCAACCAGTACATCGCCGAAAAGCAGCCCTGGGTGCTGGCCAAACAGAACCCGCAGGACCCGGCCGTGCAGGCCATCTGTTCAACCGGTATCAATCTGTTCCGTCTGCTGATGATTTATCTGAAGCCCGTGCTGCCGGCCATGGCTGAGCGCGCCGAGGCCTTTCTGAATGCTGGCGAGCTGAGCTGGGCTGATGCCAGAGAACTGCTGAATGGTCATCAGCTCAACCCCTTCCAGCCGCTGATGAAACGTGCCGAGATGGCGCAGGTTGAAGCCTTGCTGGAGGCGTCTCGTACCGAGGCAGCTGAGACCCGCAAGCTGACGGCTGCGCCTGTCGATCAGCCAGGCGTTGATACAGCAGCGTCCGCGAACGCGGCCGAAGACAGCCAGCTGGCCAAAGAGCCCATTGCCGATGAGATCGACTTTAACGATTTCATCAAGGTGGATCTGCGCGTGGCACGCATTAGCAAGGCAGCCTACGTGGAAGGTGCCGACAAACTGCTGCAGTTGACCCTGGAGCTGGGCCCTGATGCCAATGGTGAGATGGCGGTGCGCAATGTGTTCTCGGGTATCCGTTCAGCGTATAAACCAGAGGACCTGGAAGGCCGGCTGACCGTGCTGGTGGCCAACCTGAAACCACGCAAGATGAAGTTTGGCCTGTCGGAGGGTATGGTGCTGGCGGCAGGCCCGGGCGGCAAGGATATTTACCTGCTTAGCCCGGACAGTGGCGCCCAGCCGGGGATGCGCATCGTTTAACCAGACGGAGCGCTCAGGCAGGGTGACCCCGGGGACGGATAACGCCTGCCTGGCACAAACAGGATTTGACGGCGGCACAATTTTTCGGGTTTACTCGGTCATCTGTACCACCCGAATAATAAAAGAAGCAAAACAAGAGGACACCCAATGACTGCAGCAGGCCTGGTCGCCACCCGGCGATGGTTGTTGCTCTCTGCAGTGTTGGTCGCCAGTTGCCTGTTGATCCTGACCGGCGGTGCTGCCAACGCACAGACCAGTGACGAAATACGCGAAATTGAAGACTCGATTGTCAAAATCTACACGACGACGGCCGATCCCGACTATTTCACCCCCTGGCGTTTGATGAACCCCAACCAGAGCAGCGGCTCGGGTGCGGTCATTGAAGGCAACCGCATTCTGACCAATGCGCATGTAGTGGCCAACGCCAGTTACGTGCAGGTGCAGAAGAACAGTGATCCCCGCCGTTACCTGGCGCGCGTTGAATTTGTCTCCCATTCCTCAGACCTGGCCCTGATTCAGGTCGAAGAGCCCGGCTTCTTTGACGATGCGCCGCCACTGGAAATTGGCGACCTGCCTGACCCCAATACCGAAGTGCTGGTATTCGGCTACCCCATAGGTGGTCGCACCCTCAGTGTGACCAAAGGCGTGCTGTCCCGCGTGGAGCAGCAGGTTTACGCGCATTCCGGTGAGTTTCTGCTGGCCGGGCAGATCGATGCAGCCATCAATCCTGGCAATAGCGGTGGTCCCGTGATCGCCGACGGTGAGATTGTCGGTGTGGTAATGCAGTCGGCCGGTGGCGGACGCACAGAGGCGCTGGGTTATTTTGTACCCACCGACATCGTGCGTCATATGCTGACTGATGCCAGTGATGGTCAGTTTGACGGTTTCCCCGATCTGGGTTTCCGCACCCAGGATCTGGAAAGCCCGGCTGCCAAGGCCCGATACGGACTGGAAGAGGATGAGACCGGTGTACTGGTGATCAAGGTCTTTGAGGATTCACCCGCTGACGGTCTGCTGAAGGCCAATGATGTGCTGCTGTCGATTGATGGTTACGAAGTGGCTGGCGACAGCAGCATCCGTCTGAATCGCGACCTGCAAACCAACTATAAACATGCGATCGACGTTAAACAGATTGGCGATACCGTGCCGCTGCGCATTGCGCGTCAGGGTGTGGCCATGGATGTTGACCTGACCGCGCAACGCCGCCAGCAGAGCTACAGCCTGGTGCGCTCCGAAGAATTCGATGCGATTCCAGACTACTATATCTATGGCGGCATTGTGTTTGTGCCACTGAATATGAATCTGATCAAGCGCTGGGGCAGCGACTGGACGCGCACCGCGCCGGTCAATCTGCTGCATGCGCGCAGCCAGTGGTCCTCGCCTGAGAAACGGGAGGTGATCGTGGCTTTGCAGGTGCTGGCTGCCGACGTCAATCTGGGCTATCACGATGTGCGAAATGTGATCGTTGAGTCTGTCAATGGCGAGCCAATCCGCGATTTTGCCGAGTTTGCCCGCCTGCTGCGCAACAATGAGGAACCCTATGTGGTCTTTGAGGCAGAGTCGGGTTTCCAGATGGTGGTTGACCACCAGCAGGCGCGTGACTCGGAAGCCGAAATACTGGAACGCTATCGTATTCCCGCCAGCTATTCCGAGGGGCTGTTTGATCAGTCCGCGCTGGCCCAACATGAAGAATGACACCAACCGCAGGAGTTTACCCGCAGTATGAGCATCAAGTCAGACAAATGGATTCGTAAAATGGCTCAGGAACACGGCATGATCGAACCGTTCGAGCCGGGGCAGGTGCGTTATGTCGATGGCGGCAAGGTGATCTCCTACGGTACCTCCAGTTACGGCTACGATGTGCGCTGCGCCTCCGAGTTCAAGATATTTACCAACGTGCACACCACCAGCGTGGTCGATCCGAAAAACTTCGATGAAACCAGTTTTGTCTCCATCGACGAGCCATACTGCATCATCCCGCCCAACTCCTTTGCGCTGGCCCGCACTGTGGAGTACTTCCGTATTCCATCGGACGTGCTGACCGTCTGCCTGGGCAAATCCACCTACGCGCGCTGCGGCATCATAGTCAACGTGACGCCGCTGGAACCGGAGTGGGAAGGCCACGTCACGCTGGAATTCTCTAACACCACGCCGCTGCCCGCCAAGATCTACGCTAACGAAGGCGTCGCGCAGATGCTGTTCTATCAGTCGGATGAGCAGTGTGAGGTGACTTATAAGCAGCGTGGGGGGAAATACATGGGTCAAACGGGGGTAACTCCGCCGCGCGCTTGATGTGTGTCTGTTGATTGCCGCGACGCGTTTTACCTCAGCGCTTCCGGCCTCGGGACTTCAGTGGTAGTGCAAAGCTTCAGCGCGTCCGGCGCCGGAATCAGCGGGAAAGTCCTTATATCTGAATTTCTCTCCTTTGCTACACTGGTTTAGCTAACCAATGTGGCGAAGCGTCAGTATCGCTGTGGCAGTCCTGAGTACCTGGATACTGGTGAGGAGATAAGCAACTGACGCTTTCTTTCTTAACAAACTGGATGGTATCCAAGCGCCTTTGCTCCGGCAAAGTGATGCTGCATGTATAAGGGGAGTGTTAGGAAAATGACCAGTTACGTCGGAGTGGATGTTGCGAAGCAAAAGATTGATTGCGCCTGGCTGCGTGACCCGGACAACAACAAGATTAAAACCAAGGCGCTGCCAAACCACAAAGCGGGGTTTGAGCAGTTGATCCAGTGGCTCAGTGCCCAGGTCAGCGACGATCTGTCGTCCATCCACGTCATCATGGAAGCGACGGGGATCTATCACGAGGCACTGGCATATACGCTTAATTCGCGAGGTTTACAGGTCAGTGTGGTGAACCCGGCACGGGTGCACGATTTTGCGAAAAGCCTGGGTAGTCAGCACAAGACCGATAAGAAAGACAGCGTCGTGCTGGCTCGCTACGGGCTATCTGCGAAGCCTGCACTGTGGGTGCCCGAACCCGATGAAGTGCGTGAATTAAAGGCTCTGCTGGGGCGCTTGTCAGCGCTGGAGAAGGATCTGATGCGCGAGCATAACCGCCTTGAGAAGGCGCAGGTCAGCCAGGCTTCAAAGGTGGTACTGACATCGATTGAAGGCATGATTGATCAGCTGAAGCAGGAAATTGAACGCGTTAAACAACAGATCGATGATCATATCGATAAGCACCCTGGCCTGAAGAATGACCGGGAGCTACTGGAGTCTGTGCCGGCAATTGGCCAGACGATGTCCCGACAGCTACTGGCGGTGCTGCGCAGCCGTCACTTCAGCAATGCCGGTCAGGTGGCAGCCTTTGTTGGCTTGGTGCCGAGGATCCGTGAGTCGGGACAATGGCAGGGACGAAGCCGCCTAAGCAAAAGCGGGAACGGTGAAATACGAGCCAAGCTGTACATGGCTGCCGTTGTGGCAGTGCGATACAACCCGGACATACGCGCGCAGTATGTTCGGCTACTGAAAGCCGGCAAACGCAAGATGCAGGCCATCGGGGCTGCGATGAGAAAATTAATACAGATTTGCTATGGTGTGCTTAAACACCAGAGCAGATACCAGCCGCAAATGATAGTTTGAAGGAGGTTGTGGCTGGATTGGAGAGATGGTATCTCCTCAGGTTTTCGTCGCTCCTTTTCCCGCTACTCCCGACGCCTCGATTTAATCTTGTACTTCTGTTCCCGAGGCCTCGATTTGGCTGAGTGCGGCGTCGCTGCTTTAGCTGCTACTTCCAGCGTGCGGCGGTGTTGGGGGAGGTCAGCGGGGCGCCTTGATTGAGCGTTGTGCCGCGCCTGGTCGGGCCCTAAACTGTTCGCTTCCGGCCTCGGAACTCGGGTGGCAGTCCTCGTCAGGTTTTCCTCGCTCCTTGCCACCCGATCCCCGAGGCCTCGATTAAACTTTGTGCCGCTTCCAGGCGCGGGGTGCTATTGGGGGAGGGGTTATGTCGCGTCGGTTTGCATCTGCTCGGGAGTCTTTGTCGGTTCTTGATATGTTCAAGATCGGCGTTGGGCCGAGTAGTTCTCATACGCTGGGGCCGTGGCGGGCGGCGCAGCGGTTTGTGGCTGAGCTGGATCTTGAACGTGAGTTGAAGTCGCTACGTGTCTGTCTGTATGGCTCGCTGGCCAAGACAGGTAAGGGCCATGGCACGGATCTGGCCATCATGATGGGTTTGACGGGTGCTGATCCCGTGAGCTTTCCGACCGATCGGCTGGCTGAGACCGTCAAGGCGATTCGCCAGCAGAAAGAGATCCGGCTGAATGATGAGGTGTTGCTGTCCTTTGATCCGGAATCGTGCCTGCTTTTTTGTCCCGCTGAGTCTTTGCCTGAACACCCCAATGGCATGCGTTTTGAGGTGCAGTATAAGGATGGTGATGAATATCAGGCGGTGTATTTCTCGATAGGTGGCGGTTTTGTCAGTCGTCAGGATGAGCTGGGCGTCAGTGCTGTGGATTTTGTTGAGCTGCCGTACCCGATTAACACCGCAGCTGATCTGACACGCTGGTGCAGGGAGACCGGTCTGTCGATCGCTGGCGTGGTCGAGAAAAACGAGCTGGCCTGGCGCGACGCCAGCGAAACGCGTCGGGCGGTGCTGAAAATCTGGCAGACCATGTATGAGTGTCTGTATCGGGGCTGCCATACTGATGGCGAGCTGCCGGGGGATTTGCAGGTGACTCGCCGCGCGCCAGCCTTCAACCGCCGACTGCTCGATAATGACCTTGATTACACCATCGAGACCTGGCGCGATGCTATCCGCAATTCGGGCACGGGTTTCTCTCATGCGCTTGACTGGCTGAGCTGCTTCGCGCTGGCCGTCAACGAAGAAAACGCGGCTTTTGGCCGCGTGGTCACTGCGCCGACCAATGGCGCGGCAGGTGTGATTCCCGCCGTCCTCTGGTACCTGCTGGTGTTTGAACAGGAGCAGCCTGACGACGATGTCATCATGCAATTCCTGTTGACCGCCTCAGAGATCGGATGCCTGTTCAAAAAGCGCGCAACAATTTCTGCAGCCATGGGTGGCTGCCAGGCCGAGATCGGCGTGTCGTCTGCCATGGCGGCTGCGGGACTGACCGCCTGCCGTGGCGGCAGTGTCGACCAGGTCACCATGGCCGCCGAGATAGCCATGGAGCACCACCTGGGCCTGACCTGTGACCCCGTCGGCGGACTGGTGCAGATTCCC
Organism: Pseudohongiella sp. SYSU M77423; assembly: GCF_029911965.1. NCBI lineage: Bacteria > Pseudomonadati > Pseudomonadota > Gammaproteobacteria > Pseudomonadales > Pseudohongiellaceae > Pseudohongiella > Pseudohongiella sp. SYSU M77423. The sequence continues at coordinate 38,865 of NZ_JARYTH010000002.1, forward strand.
TGCATAGAACGCAACGCCATGGGCGCAGTAAAGGCCGTCACCGCCTCACAGCTCGCGCTCTTCGGCGACCCCGCCAAGGCCAAAGTGTCACTCGATGCGGTCATCAGCACCATGTGGCAGACAGCGGCGGACATGAGCGACAAATACAAAGAAACATCCGAAGCCGGCCTGGCCGTCAATATCCCGATCAGTTTGAGCGAGTGCTGAGCTTCAGCGCATCATCGCTCCTCTTTGTAACGCATCCGGCGACCGTGTTTGAATTCGGCACAAGGGTAGGGAGGTGGGTATCAGGGCTCGCCCAATAAAGAGCGCGCTTATCCTTTTGCCTGTCACCCGATCAGCGGGCGGGACTGTCCGAGTCCCGAGCGGCGTTGCCGCGAGGTCGAGTTCCCCCCCGCCGGGTGACAGGTGAAAGGATGCGCTCCGGGCGAGCCCTGATACCCACCTCCCGGACCGTTGTCTAAATGTACACATACGCGCCGCAGGTTTTTGCTCCTGCAAAACCTGCATTCCCGCCGTCCATGGCGGTTGGCGCGTCAATTTCCCGTCAAAGTGACAGTAATCCGCCTGTATTCTGCCAGCGGCAAAACCTTGCCGCACCCTAAGTGGTTGAAAAATAAGAGCTGATACGACTGGCACGGACATTGCTTGCCACCCCTGCGGAAACAGAACATCCAAGGGGCGGGACACACATGGCAGCAAGCAGCCTGACGCTGGTAAGAGACATACAAAGTCAGCCAAATAGTGCACAGGCACTGGAACTGGCGTTCAAGGCTTTTAACGAACTGTCCGGCGAGCTCACGCAGACCTATCAGGCACTAGAGAGCCAGGTGCGGGATCTGACAGCCGAGCTGGAAGCTGCCAATGCCCAGCGCCTACGCGAGCTGGCCGAGAAAGAGCGCATTGCGCACCGGCTGACCAAACTGCTGCAGCTGTTGCCAGGCGGCGTGCTGGTCCTGAATGCTCGCGGCCAGATTTCTGAATGTAATGCTGCTGCCCTGGATCTGCTGGGTTCGCCTCTGGAAGGTGAGCTGTGGGTGGAGATCATTCGCACGCGCTTTGCGCCACGCAGCGACGACGGCCACGAGATTTCCCTGGTAAACGGCAAGCGCGTGAGTCTGCTGAGCCGCTCGCTGGAAGAAGAGCCCGGCCAGATCATCCTGATTACCGATCAGACAGAAACCCGACGCCTGCAGCAGCGATTGAGCCGTCACCAGCGTCTTACGGAAATGGGTCAGATGGTGTCGTCCCTGGCGCATCAGATTCGCACACCGCTGGCAGCCGCCATGCTGTATGCCGGACACCTGGCACACGCACTGCCGTCACAGGCTGCGCAAGCAGGTGATGATCAGCCAGCTGATGCGGACAGACTGCAGCGCACCCACGACCGACTGATGTCCCGTCTGCACAACATGGAGCGCCAGGTGCGAGACATGCTGGTGTTTGCACGTGGCGAGGCGGTGCTGGATGCACGTCTGAGCATGGCCCAGCTGTTTGATGAAACGCGGGTAGCTGCTGAGGTGCTGCTGCGCGACAGCCGCACACGCTGTCAGTGGACCAACGAGGCCCCTGACTGCCAGCTGGACTGCAATCAGGAGTCGCTGGTAGGTGCCATATTGAATCTGTTGGAAAACGCCCAGCAGAACGGCGGCGCCCAGGTGCAGCTGAAAGTGATCGCTGATCACAACTGCGAAGCTGGCCATCTGCGCTTTTTTGTTCAGGACAACGGCCCTGGCATTGATCCGAAAGTGCTGAGCCAGGTGACGGAAGCATTTTATACCACCCGTGCCCAGGGCACCGGGCTGGGACTGGCCGTGGCGCAGGTTGTTGCGCGTGCACACGGCGGACGATTTTTTATTGAGAACCTCGCAAGCGGGAATCTGGACCCTGAGGCAGAGCAGGTCAGCGGCATTCGTGCCGGTTTTGTGCTGCCTTGCCAGGGTAAAGCTACACAGGAGCAGACTGTATGACTGACAAGGCAACCGTTTTGATCGTTGAAGACAATCCACAGCTGCGTGATGCGCTGAGCGATACGCTGGATTACGCCGGCTACAATGTGCTCGCGGTGGAAAGCGGCGATGAAGCGCTGAGCGTTCTGGCTAGCCAGGCCGTCGACATGGTGGTATCCGACATCAATATGGATGGAATGGATGGTCACGAACTGTTGCAGCGGATTCGTGGTCGCTTCCCGGCATTGCCGGTGGTTCTGATCACTGCTTTTGGCAGCATCGGCAGTTCCGTGCGTGCGATGCGCGAAGGCGCCGTGGATTACCTGCTGAAACCCTTCAAACCGGAGCAGCTGCTGGCAACGGTGGAGAAGTATCTGACCACGCGTGTACTGGGTGGCAATGAGCCAGTTGCCATTGAGCCTTCCAGCCAGCAGTTGCTGTCTCTGGCAGGAAAGGTGGCACGTACCGATGCAACCGTGCTGATTTCTGGTGAAAGCGGCACGGGCAAGGAAGTACTGGCCCAGTTCATTCACCAGCATTCCAATCGTGCCAAAGGCCCGTTTGTAGCCATCAACTGTGCGGCGATTCCGGAGAACATGCTGGAAGCGACGCTGTTTGGTTATGAAAAAGGTGCGTTCACCGGCGCTTACAACAGCAGCCCGGGCAAGTTTGAACAGGCTGATGGTGGCACGCTGCTGCTGGACGAAATTTCAGAAATGGATATTGGTCTGCAGGCCAAAATTCTGCGTGTGCTGCAGGAGCGCGAGGTTGAGCGTCTTGGCAGCCGCAAGACCATGAAGCTGGATGTGCGTGTGATTGCAACCACCAACCGCGATCTGCGTCAGCATGTGCGTGAAGGAAACTTCCGCGAAGACCTGTATTACCGCCTGAGCGTATTTCCGCTGGCCTGGTTGCCACTGCGTCAGCGTCGTCAGGACATCGTGCCGCTGGCTGAACGTTTGCTGGAGCAGCACGCAGGACGCATGGGCCGCAGCACAGTCCGTCTGGACGAGCAAGCCAAGCTGACCCTGAGCCAGTACGCCTGGCCAGGTAATGTGCGCGAGCTGGACAATGTGTTGCAACGGGCACTGATCATTCAGGATGGGCACACCATTACCGCATCCTGCCTGGGCCTGGAGCAGGGTCAGACTCATCGCTTCGCTGGTACTGTCAGTAGTGGTGCGGTCAGCAGCAGCGCCGGTAGTCAAAGCGTGACTGTGCCTGTCACTGCACAGGAAGCCGACAGCAGCGACGAAAACCGTCCACTGGGTAACGATCTGAAGCAGCGCGAGTTTGAAATCATTCTGTCCACCCTCAAACAGCAGGGTGGCCGCCGCAAGGAAACCGCAGAGGTGTTGGGCGTCAGTGCGCGCACGCTGCGTTACAAGCTGGCGAGAATGCGTGATATGGGCATAAATATTGATTCACTGGTAAGTGCATAAAGGGAGGCCGTGATGAACACGATTGGCGATCGCAGCGATATCAATCAACTACTGATGCAAATGCGTGAAATACGCGGCCAGATCCAGTCTCCGGAAGTCAACAAACCGGATATGAGTCAGGCTGTCAACAGCAGCCAGGGCGTCAACGGCGCGGGCAAGACTGAGGGCACGGGTTTCGGCGAGATGCTCAAACAGGCGGTCGATTCTGTGGCTGATACCCAGGCTAAATCTTCTGAGCTGCAACGCGCGTTTGAAATGGGTGAGCCGGGGGTTGATATCACTCAGGTCATGATCCAGATGCAGAAAGCCAGTGTATCCTTCGAGGCCATGAACCAGGTGCGTAACCGCCTGGTAAGCGCCTATCAGGACATCATGAATATGCCGTTGTAAGACTCACTACGACATCAGCGCACGCGCGACACACACAGGAAAATGAATCATGGCTGCTGCCGAAACATCAGGTAACGCCGGCGGGACACCCGCCAACAACAGCAAGTCGCTTTTTGGAGGTGGCAGTTTTCTGTCGGGCTTCAATCGGCTGAACATGCTGCGCCAGGCTGGTCTGTTACTGGGACTGGCGGCCAGTATCGCACTGGGCTTCTCGGTTGTGTTGTGGTCACAGCAGGAAGAGTTCCAGCCTCTGTATCCGAGCATGCAGGGCTACAATGTGTCAGAGCTGGCACAGGTACTGGAAACCAGCGCGATGGAGTATCGTATCGACCCGGCCAGCGGTGTGCTGCTGGTGCCGGCGGCGCGCGTCAATGAAGTACGCCTGCAGGTGGCGGCCGCTGGTATCAGTCGTGATGATGGCTACGGTTATGAATTCATGGACCAGGAGCAGGGGCTGGGTACCAGCCAGTTCATGGAAGCCAATCGCTACAAGCGCAGCCTTGAGGGCGAGCTGGCACGTACCATTGCCAGCTTCCGCCATGTACAGGCTGCCCGTGTGCACCTGGCTACACCTGAGCGCAGTGTGTTCATCCGTAATGCCCGCAAGGCAACTGCGTCCGTGTTTCTGACACTGAACACCGGCGCGCGTCTGACGGAAATTCAGGTTCAGTCAATTGCCAACCTGGTGGCCTCCAGCGTGCCGGAAATGGCAGCCGAGGACGTTACGGTTGTTGATCAGTCCGGCAATCTGCTGTCGCGTCGCGGTGAGAATCGCGAACTGGCCATTGCCGGCGAACAGTTTGAGTATGTGCGTCGTTACGAAGAGACCCTGTCTGGCCGTATCAGTCGCATTCTGATGCCACTGCTGGGCAGTGGAAATTTTACTGCCGAAGTGAACGCTGATATTGACTTTACACGCAGCGAAGAAGCGGCCGAAACCTATAACCCTGACAGCACGGTGCTGCGCAGCGAGCAGTCAATGGATGAGCGGCGCAATGGTGGCGATATCATCGCCGGCATTCCGGGTGCCCTGAGTAACCAGCCTCCGGCCGCCGGTGTCGCACCAGAAGTGGCCGTCAATGGCGTTGGTGCCGCTACCGCTGCCAATGGCGACAACAGCAATACCCGAACCCAGGCCACCCGCAACTACGAAGTGGATAGAACGATCAGCTACACCAGCTATGACCCTGTGGCAGTGCGACGCCTGTCTGTTGCGGTTGTGGTTGATGAACCTACCGGCGAAGGTGCCCAGCCCTGGGCACAGGAGGATCTGGATCGCATTACTGCGCTGGTGCGCGATGCGGTTGGTTTTGACGCTGAGCGTGGTGACAGTGTTACGGTGATCAACCGGGCATTTGCACAGGCCGACGCGATGACCATGGAAAGTATCCCTATGTGGGAACAGCCCTGGTTTGGCAGTGTGCTGCGACAGCTGGGCGCTGCAGCGTTCCTGCTGATTATGGTGTTTGGCGTGCTGATGCCCACCCTGAAGCGACTGGCGGCGGTCGGCAGCAGCGGCAACAATCTGCCCGCTGTTGCAGGTGCCCAGTCGCAGGGTGGAAATGGCGAGGTGCGATTCACAGAGGTTAAACCTGACGCGTCGTCCGGCCCCAAAGAATCTGTTACGCTCAGCGGCGGTGAAGATATGATGCTGACTGGCCCTGGCGACAGTTACGAGCGACAACTCAGCGCCATTAAAGGACTGGTGGCACAGGATCCGGCGCGTGTGGCGCAGGTTGTGAAAAACTGGATAACTAACGACTAATCATGGCTGAGAGAATGGCTGACAACATGAACAATCTGGAGCGTGCCGCGATACTGTTGATGAGCATGGGCGAAAAAGACGCCGCTGAAGTGCTCAAGCAGATGGGACCCAAGGAAGTACAGCGTGTGGGTACTGCCATGTCGGCTCTGAAATCGGTCAGCCAGGATACTGTCTCGGGTGTGCTGAACCAGTTTCTGACCGAGTGTGGAGCCCAGAGTGGTCTGGGTATCGGCGCGGAGAGTTACATCCGCAACATGCTGACTGAGGCGCTGGGTGAAGAGCGCGCCCGCAGCTTTCTGGACCGTATTCTGCTGGGCAACTCCGGGGCCGGTATCAACAGCCTGAAATGGATGGATCCGCGCTCGGTTGCCGACGTCATCAAGATGGAACACCCGCAGATCCAGGCCGTGGTTCTGAGCTATCTGGAGCCGGATCAGTCAGCCGGTATTCTTGCGCAGTTCCCTGAAAAAGTGCGCCTGGAAATCATGATGCGAATTGCATCGCTGGAGAGCGTTCAGCCAGAGGCATTGAAGGAACTCAATGAAATTCTGGAGAAACAGTTCTCAGGCAAGGGCTCGAATCCGTCGACCACTATCGGTGGTACCAAGACTGCGGCCGAAATCATGAACCACCTGGACAATGCGGTTGAGCAGGAACTTATGGAGTCCATCAAGGGCCTGGACGAAGACCTGGGCAATCAGATTCAGGATCTGATGTTTGTGTTTGACAACCTGCGTGAAGTTGACGACCGTGGTATTCAGGCACTGCTGCGCGAAGTATCGTCCGAAGTCTTGATTCTGGCTCTCAAAGGCGCAGACGATTTCCTCAAGGAGAAATTCTTCGGCAACATGTCCAAGCGGGCTGCCGAGTTGCTGCGCGACGACCTGGAGGCCAAGGGGCCGGTGCGTATCGTCGAAGTGGAAGCGGCACAGAAAGAAATTCTGGTGGTGGCGCGACGTATGGCCGATGCTGGCGAAATTCAATTGAGCGGCGGCAGCGAGGCGATGATCTGATATGCAACGACATATATTTGACGGTACCAATCGGGTCAGCCAGAAGGCCGTGGAGTCGCAACGCATCATGCGCTGGGCGCCACCGACAATAGACAAGGCCGGTAAACTGGTACAGGTGGAACCTCGCGCTGAGTCGCAGTTTCGTCAGACAGTAACAGCGCATCAGGGCGCGGCCGCCGAGGCAGGCGCAGGCGCTGAAGATGGTCAGGTTTCTGACTTTCAGGGTACCGGTACAGGTTACGATGAGGGTTATGAACAGGGGCTGATGCTGGGCCGCAGCGAAGGGCTGAAGAAAGGCCTGGAAGAGGGTCGCCAGCAGGGCCACAAGCTGGGCTTTGAACAGGGCCATGCCGAGGGGTTTGAGAAGGGCACCGCCGAGGGTCTGCAGCAGGGGCTGCAGGATGCCGATCAGCAGGTTCGTCAGCAGCTCAACGTGCTGAACAGTGTGATGACTCATCTGACACACGCACTTAATGAACAGGATTATCAGCTGGAACAGGCACTGCTTGGTATTGTCCGAGAGGTTTCACGTCAGGTGATTCAGCGTGAATTGAGCATCGACAGCAAACATATCATGCAGATTGTGCAGCAGGCCCTGAATACATTGCCACCGACCCGTGACAACGTGCGAATCCTGGTCAACAGCGCCGACAAGGAGCTGGTGATGCGAGCTGCCGAAGAGGGCGGCGAGAACTGGCGAGTCATCGGCAGCGCACAGATTGAGCGCGGCGGCTGTCGTGTTGAAACAGATCACAGTGCGGTCGACTTTACGGTCAGCACACGATTCAATCAGGCAGTGGAACAGATCGTCGCCAAACAGTTTATGGAAGATGATGATCCACGCCAGAAGGGCGTGCCACCGGGTGAAGACCTGCAGGCGGCACCAGAACCGGTTGTAAAAACAAGCAGCGCCAAAGGCAGCAAGCGCTCGCTGGCGGAGGAGGCTGCCGACCTTGGCAGTGCTACCGATATCGCGTCCGAGCAGGAGTCCTGAAGTGTTTCAGCGTCAGAGTCTGGCGCAGCGACTGCGCTGTTATCGTCCCGATCGTCCGCTGGCCATTGAGCCGGTTATTGTCGGACGTCTGACCCGCGTAGTTGGTCTCACACTGGAAGCCGTTGGCTGCAACGTGTCGCTGGGGAGTCGTTGTCTGGTTGCTCACCCCAGCGGCAGGGATATTGAAGCCGAAGTGGTTGGCTTTGACGGTCCACGTATCTTTTTAATGCCGCTGTACAGTGTTGAAGGCCTGCAGCCTGGTGCCCGTATCGTGCCGGCACCTGCCACAGAAAGCCTGTGGGTGGGTGATGGGCTGCTGGGTCGTGTTCTGAACGGTTTCGGCGAGCCCATTGATGGCCACGGACCGCTGTCCATCAAGGAATGCCGTCCGGCCGGTCCAGAACGCAGTATCAACCCGCTGAAACGCCAGCCGATCAAGCAGACTCTGGACGTGGGTATTGCGGCCATCAACGGCCTGTTGACGGTGGGCAAAGGCCAGCGTATTGGTTTGTTTGCCGGCTCTGGTGTCGGTAAGTCAGTGCTGCTGGGCATGATGACACGCTTTACTGAAGCGGACGTGATTGTGGTTGGCCTGATTGGTGAACGGGGCCGTGAGGTTAAAGAATTTATTGATGAAATCCTCGGCGAAGAGGGGCTGCGCCGCTCTGTGGTTGTGGCGTCACCGGCCGACGACTCACCGTTGATGCGACTGCGGGCGGCGACCGTGACTACCCGGATTGCCGAGGGCTTTCGTGATCAGGGCAAAGACGTTTTGCTGCTGATGGATTCACTGACACGTTATGCCATGGCTCAGCGTGAGATCGCGCTGGCGATTGGTGAACCACCGGCGACCAAGGGTTATCCGCCATCGGTGTTCGCGCGCATTCCGCAACTGGTGGAACGCGCCGGTAATGCCGATCAGGGCGAAGGTACAATCACCGCGTTTTATACCGTACTGACCGAGGGTGACGACCAGCAGGATCCAATTGCAGACTCGTCACGTGCGATTCTGGATGGTCACATTGTACTGTCGCGGGCACTGGCCGAGCAGGGCCACTATCCGGCCATTGATGTGGAAGCCTCTATCAGTCGTGTCATGCCGGCCGTGGTCAGTGCCGACCATCTGGCCAAAGCGCAGTTGTTCAAGCGCACCTATTCCCGCTATCAGCAGAATCGTGATCTGATAAGTGTCGGGGCTTACACCATGGGCGCTGACCGCGATATCGATTTTGCCATTGAGCGCATGCCGCACCTGCGTCAGTTCCTGCAACAGGGGCTGACCGAAAGCGTTGCCCTGAGTGAGGCCGTGCTTCGTCTGGGACGCGCCATCGCGCCACCCACCAGAACCATGCCAGGCAGTCGACCTGGCGCGGACGGCGCTGCCAGCAATGTAACCCAGATGCCTCCGCGTGACAGTCAGAACAGTGTCGCTTCTGCACCAGGCCGTACGCTGGGTGGACGGGATCGCCAGAGTCCTGACCAGGCGGGTGGCAGTCGCTGATGCAGCGCGTCAAACGCATGCAGCCGGTACTGCGGATTGCTGAGCTGGAGGCCGACAAGGCTGGCCGCATGCTGGCCATGGCGCAGCAGCGACTGCAGGCAGAGCAGCAAAAACTGACTCAGCTGGGTGACTATCAGCAGGACTATCGTGAACGATTACAGAGTGCCGGCAAGCAGGGCATGTCAGTTGATCGGCTGCGTCTGTTCGACGGCTTCAATCGTCAGCTCGACAATGCCATGACTCATCAAAAAACTGTCATTGCACACTTTGAACAGGAAGTGGCGGCCTGTCATCGCAAATGGCAGCAGCTCGATATCCGTCACAAGAGCCTGGAAAAAATGCTGGGTCGATTGCAGCTTGAGGCAGAGAAAGCACAGGCACGCAATGAACAGCGCAACCACGACGAATACGCACGCCGCCGTCCTGGCGGTGGCTGGCGTTAAGCTTCAGGGCATCTGCACCGCACCATCTCTTGGCAAGCTTCTTGCTCATACTTTCCGGTGAAATGAGTTACAGGAAGCTCTCCATGTTGTCAGCCAATGAATTTATGCAGTTTTTGTCTGGCGCGATCATGCCAGCCACGAAGCCGGCAATCGATCGCAGCCATGCCGTTGTGCCCGTCGAAGGTTCCGCCTCATCGCTTCTTTCCGGTGAGCACAGCAGCGAGGACGCGCGCGCTAGAATCAGCGAGATGTTGTCCCGGCTGGACAGTGCAAACCCGGAAAAGCCGGGGGAAGACAGTGAATTTGCTCGCACTTTCCTGCACGACCTGCAGTCTTTGCTGGCATCCGAAGTTAGCAATGCTGACTGGTTCGCACAGAACGGCAGCGCATTGAGCACAGTCTCACAGCAGCCAGTCGGATCGCTGCTGATGACGGGCGAACCAGGCACGCAGGCTCAGCCATGGACGCTGGACGAACTTTCGCAACTGGCACAGCAATTCCTGGTTGACGGAAAACAATTGCCGGAAGCGGCATGGCAGGACGGTCAGAATTTGCCTCAACAGCTTGCCGCTCTGCTTGCCGGACTGGAACCGTCCGGTTCGGCGAGGTCGATGTCGGCAGCGTTGGGTATACCAGCTCAGAGTTCGCCGGCAACTGCCACATCGGCGACTGACGTCTTGTCATCTGCTGGCGTTGCGACTACTGCCCAGACTTCAGCGCCAGTGCCAGGCCTTAAGCTGAGCCTTGATGCCGTTCAGCCCCGAGGCGAGCAGACAGTTTCTGCTGACGTCAGTAATGCGACAGCCGATAAGGCAGCCCGGATAAGCGAAACGATCTCATCGCAGGCAGCGCTGGCTTCTGCTACCAGCGAAGCGGCGGCGGCAGCCGCAGCCGCACAGACAAATGAAGCGGCAGCATCACTCGCTGACGACAATGCAGGCGCGACGCTTGCAGCTAATCAGGCAGTAAACCTGCAGAATTCACAGCCACAGCCAGCTGCGCCCGATTTGTCCGCAGTCCAGCCCGGTGCGTCGACGCCTGGTGGGGCAGCTGTTAACGCGAAGCTGCAGACTGTCGGCACTGAGGCAAGCAATCAGCTGGCTGCCAACACCACCGTTGCGAGTCAGTCGGTTGGCTCTGAACCTCTGACGGCAGACGATGGTCTGAGCACACCGCAGCTAAGCACCAATACTGAGAAAAGTGCAGCAGCGGCCGCAGCCACTGCGGTGACCGCATCCGTCGATGCAGCGATTCCGGCGGCGCCGCCAGCCGAATCCAGGCGCTCAACCCTGGCTGAGCAGCTTTCGTCGGCCAACAGACGGGGCGCTGATGCCGGAACGACTACACTTGGCTCTGCAACGGCAGGCCCGCTGCAGGCGGCCGCCGGATTCACCGTCAGTGAGCCCATGGCACCCGCAGGCGGGAACTTGAGCCTGGCGATTGAGCAGGTCATGGCTGAGTCGGCGGGGACGGATAGCAATTCACCTGCACGCCAGGAAGCCAGCCTGCTTAAGTCGGCAACCCCGACTGCGCAGGAACTTGCTGCTGAACTGTTTGGTGCGGCTGACCAGCGTCGTGCGAATTCACAGTCCGCCGCGACACTGAGCAATGCTGCGAGCATGGCACCAGCCGCGCGTGGCGCTGACTCCAGTCTGATGCTGCAGGTTGGCAGCTTTGGTCAGGCTGGCTGGGGCGATAACGTTGCGCGGCAGCTGATGGTCATGACTGCCAATGGCATTAACAGTGCGCAGATTCGTCTGGATCCACCAGAGCTCGGTACCCTGACCGTTCGCGTACAGATGGTTGATCAGTCGGCTACCGTGAATTTTGTCAGCCAGCATGCCATGGTGCGCGATGCGCTGGACGCCCAGATTCCGCGACTTCAGGATCTGTTCCGCAACGAAGGAATTGATCTGCTTGATGTGACAGTCTCTGATCAGCAGACGTCTGCACAAGGGGATGGGCATGGACAGGATGGACGTGGTTCGCGACATTCGGGCGGCGAGCTCGACAGCGATCGGGATAGCGCAGAAGCGCTGGCCAATATTCCGGCGCGCAGCCTGCACCTGGTTGATGAACATGTTTAATTGCCATTGAGGTTGGCGGCGGGAGGCGTAAGCACACAGAATCCCGCCGCGACTGCATACTCCAGGATTTTTTTGACGTCACAAAATTGGCGCTTGCTGCGCTGGTATCGTTAATACTTCGTCCTTGGTGCGCCTGCACCATTCGCTATATAATTGAAAACTTTAAACTTACCTTCCACTCCGCAAGCCTGGTTAATACTGGCACAAGGATTGCTTCCCCACTGGTAAACGTGAGCGTCATATCGACGTCACAAGATGACTGTGCGGCAGCAAACCGTTACAAAACGAGGAAAAAATGGCTGACGACGATCTGGAATCCCAGGAAAAGGCGCAAAAGAAAGGCGCCAGAAACAAGCTCATGCTGATCATAATTTTACTGCTGGTGCTGATTGGCGCTGGTGGCGGCGCGGCATGGTTCTTCCTGCTGGCACCGGGTGATGCTGAAACGGCGACAGCAGAGGGCGAAGAGGCAGAGACAGAGGCCGCGCCACTGGAGCCCATGCAGTACCAGAGTCTGGCGCCGCCGTTTGTTGTGAACTTTCCCTACCAGGGTCGCCAACGCTACCTGCAGGCTGAGATCAGTGTGATGAGTCGTGATGCTGCTGCCCTGGAGGCCCTGAGGCTGCACATGCCGGCTGTCAGGCATGCGCTCAACAATCTGTTCAGCGCGCAGTTGATTCTGGTTTTTGAAGATCCGTCGGGCATTGAGGCCCTGCGCGAGCTGGCCACTGCTGAAGTCCGGCAGGTGCTGGAACGTGAGATCGGTCGCCCGGGTATTGAAGAAGTTCTGTTTACCAGCTTTGTAATGCAATAGCTTGTTGGGGATATCCTGATGCAGGATCTGTTATCGCAAGACGAAATTGATGCGCTCCTCCACGGCGTTGATGAAGGCGCTCTGGAAGAGGATTCACTTGATGATCCGGGTACCGTCCGTGCCTATGACCTGACCAGTCAGGACCGGATTGTGCGTGGGCGTATGCCTACGCTGGAAATGATCAACGAGCGTTTTGCCCGCTATACCCGTATCAGCCTGTTCAACCTTCTGCGTCGCTCTGCGGATGTATCGCTGGGCGGTGTGCAGATCACCAAGTTCGGTGAATACCTGCATACGCTGTATGTACCGACCAGTCTGAATCTGGTTAAGTTTCGTCCACTGCGCGGTACTGCGCTGATCGTGCTGGATGCCAAACTGGTTTTCAAACTGGTAGACAACTACTTTGGTGGTGATGGTCGTCACGCCAAGATTGAGGGTCGTGAATTTACTCCGACCGAGCTGCGTGTTGTGCAAATGGTTCTGAACCAGATCTTTGTGGATCTTGGCGAAGCCTGGCGCAATGTCTACAAGCTGGAGTTCGATCACCTGCGCTCTGAAGTCAATCCGTCAATGTCCAACATCGTCAGCCCCAGTGAAGTCGTGGTGGTGAGCAGCTTCCATGTGGAACTGGACGGTGGTGGTGGTGACATCCACATTACCCAGCCTTACTCAATGATCGAACCGATCCGTGAACTGCTGGACGCCGGTATGCAGAGCGACGTCGATGAACACGATGAGCGCTGGGGCAAGGCACTGAAAGAACAGATCAAACATGCCACAGTCAATTTCACCTGTGATGTGTTTGAGCGTGAGATAACACTGCGTGATGTTGTTGACCTGGAAGAGGGCGACATCATTCCGGTGGAGATGCCTGAAACGGTTGTGTTGAAAGCCAATGGTGTCCCGTTGTTTGAAACGCGGGTGGGCACATCCAACGGTAATCTGGCACTGAGAGTCGAAGGCATCTATCGCGGTATTGAAGACTAGCGTGGTTTCGAAAACCAGGCACGAACGAGGAGAACGGCATGAGCAAAGATGAACAGGATATGGCGGACGAGTGGGCACAGGCCATGGAAGAAGAGAGTGCCGGTTCGGGCAAGCAGTCCAAGGTGGCTGCGCAGGCGAACAGCAACGGCGCGGACCAGGGCAAGGCGAATGGTGCGTCTCCTGATCTGGATGTAATTCTGGATATTCCGGTACGCATTTCCATGGAAGTCGGCAGTACTGCCATCACCATTCGTAACCTGCTGCAACTTAACCAGGGGTCGGTGATCGAGCTGGACCGACTGGCGGGTGAACCGCTGGACGTGCTTGTCAACGGAACCCTGATTGCGCATGGCGAAGTGGTCGTGGTGAACGACAAGTTCGGTATCCGCATGACCGACGTGATCAGTCCGTCAGAACGAATCAAGAAACTGCGCTAAGCGGGTAGGCGGACCATGGCAGAGAACATGACACAGGCAGCGGAACAGGCTGCCACACAGACGGCGATGCTCGGAGCGGGCGGTGCCAGCGCAGTCGCCCAGACCGTTCTCTGGCTGATGGTCATCATTAGTCTGATCCTGGCCCTGGCCTGGGTGGCGAGGCGCTTCTCTGGCGCCACCGGCTTTGGCGGGCAGGGCATGAAAGTGATCAGTGCGCTGCCGGTAGGTAACCGCGAACGCGTTGCCCTGGTGCAGGTCGGTGACAAGCAGTTGTTGCTGGGTGTTGCGCCGGGCAATGTGAATCTTCTGCATGTATTTGATGAGCCAGTATTAAGCCAGACACCTGGCACACCTGACACCAGCGGCTTTCAGACCATTCTGAAAAATGCTTTGCACAAAAAGCCCTGAGCGCTACCCAATGACATTCACAAAAACCAGATACATTCTGTTTGTTCTGTTGTGCCTTGCTGCGCTGCTGGTCAGCGCACCATCGGTGGCACAGCAGACCTCAACCCTCCAGCCGGCAGAGACTAACGCCCAGCAGGACAATGGCCTGGGCGGGCTCGGTGGTATTCCGGCACTGAGTGTCACCACCGGTCAGGATGGCTCGCAGCAGTATTCGGTGACGCTGCAGATTCTGTTCATTATGACCGCGCTGACACTGTTGCCGGCGCTGGCCATGATGATGACCTCGTTCACACGCATTATTGTGGTGTTCGCCATCCTGCGACAGGCACTGGGTCTGCAGCAGACGCCGTCGAATCAGATCCTGCTGGGACTGGCACTGTTTCTGTCTATTTTTATCATGGCGCCAGTCCTGCAGCAGGTAAATGAGAATGCGCTGCAGCCATACATCAATGAAGAGCTCGGTGCCACCGAAGCGCTGGCGCAGGCGGAGATTCCGTTCCGCAGTTTTATGTCAGCACAGACACGTGAGTCTGACCTTCAGCTGTTCATGGAGCTTTCCAATATGGATCCGGTAAGCAGCATCGACGAAGTGCCGCTGACTGTTTTGATTCCGGCATTTGTAACCAGCGAACTGAAGACAGCATTCCAGATAGGTTTTCTGCTGTTTATTCCGTTTCTGGTGATCGACCTGGTGGTAGCCAGTGTCTTGATGGCGATGGGTATGATGATGCTCTCGCCGATTATTATTTCGTTGCCTTTCAAGATCATGCTGTTTGTTCTGGTCGATGGCTGGGCAATGATCATGGGAACGCTGGCAATGAGTTTTGGCCAATAGCTGGCTGATGGAGTGTGACGTATGACCCCTGATGTAGCGGTGATGGTTTGGCGGGACGCAATGTGGCTGATCGTGCTGCTGGTGGCTGTGATTGTAATGCCCAGCCTGGTGGTCGGCCTGGTGATCAGTACCTTCCAGGCTGCCACACAGATCAACGAGCAGACGCTGAGTTTTCTGCCTCGTCTGCTGGTGACTCTGGTGGTCATTATTGCCACCGGGCCCTGGCTGTTGAGTCAGATTCTGGACTACGCCGAGCGCCTGATTCTCAGCATTCCCAGTATGGTGGGGTAGGGCAGTGTTGTCGTTCACCGACGCAGAAATCGGTGCGTGGATTGGCAGCTTCATGTGGCCGCTGTTCCGCATTATGGGTTTTATGCTGGCGGCGCCGGTACTGGGCTCCAACTTTCTGCCGCAACGTGTACGATTGATTCTGGCTGTTGCGCTTGCCCTGATTGTTGCACCTACCTTGCCGCCAATGCCGGCCGTAGAGGGTGTATCAGTCAGTGCGATGCTGATAGTGGCCCAGCAGGTGCTGATTGGTGTGGCGCTGGGTTTTTTCCTGCAGATTGTGTTTCAGATTTTTGTGTTGCTGGGACAGTTGATTGCCATGCAGATGGGGCTGGGTTTCGCATCGATGGTGGATCCGGCCAATGGCATCAACGTTGCGATTCTAAGTACGTTTTACATGATGTTTGTCACGATTCTGTTTGTCAGTTTCGACGGACATCTGGTGATGATAGAAATTCTGGTTGAGAGCTTTGAGTTGATCCCGGTGTCCAGTTCAGGTCTGGACACAAGTGTGTATTATCAACTGATCAGCACCATCAGCTGGGCATTTTCCAGCGCGCTGCTGTTGGCGCTGCCAGCATTGACAGCCCTGCTGATGACCAATTTTGCATTCGGCATCATGACGCGAGCAGCACCTCAGATGAACATTTTTGCACTGGGTTTTCCCATTGCGCTGATGTTTGGTCTGTTTGTGATCTGGTTGTGTATGTCATATTTTCTCGACGCCACCGAGGCAATTTTTGCCGAGGCTTTCATTCGCATGCGGGCGCTGATGCAGCCCATCTGACGCAGGAGGTACTGTATGGCTGAAGAACAGGACTCCTCGGCAGAAAAAACCCAGGACCCCACCCCGAAACAACTTGAAAAGGCTCGAGAAGAAGGCGACACCGTCCGTTCGCGGGAGCTGAATACCATGGCCATTCTGCTGACTGGGGTGGGCGGCATGCTGGTGTTTGGTGGTTCCATGGGACAGTCCGTCATCGATATGATGAACTACAACTTCGATGTGCCACGCGAATCCATTTTTGACACCACCGCGATGCTGCGTTTTCTTGATGTGTCAATCATGGAGGGGCTGCGGCTCTTGTTACCGGTTTTTTCACTGCTGTTGCTGGCCGCGTTTCTTGGGCCGATTGGGCTTGGCGGCTGGAACTTTACCTTCAAGGCGGTGATGCCCAAGGCCAGCCGGATGAACCCGATGTCCGGTCTCAAGCGCATGTTTGGTCCCAAGGCTCTGGTTGAGCTGGCCAAGGCCGCCGCCAAAGTACTTGTGGTGGCCGGCATTGCCCTGTTGCTGTTTTTCATGAATATGGACAGCATCATGGCCATTCAGCAGGAGCCTACTGTGCCTGCGATCGCGCATGCTCTAGGCATCATCGGCTGGTCTGTGCTGGCAATGTCCTGCGCGATGATTCTGATCACCATGGTGGATATACCGTTTCAGATTCACTCGCATACCCAGAAGCTGCGGATGACGCACCAGCAGGTCAAGGACGAGATGAAGGACACCGAGGGCAAGCCTGAGGTGAAGCAGCGTATACGTCAGCTGCAGTACCAGATGTCACAGAACAAGATGTTCAAGGAGCTGCCACAGGCAGACGTGGTCATCACCAACCCGCAACACTACGCGGTGGCTCTGAAATATCAGCAGGGCGGAGGGCAGGGTGCCCCGACACTGGTGGCCAAGGGTATTGATCATATGGCACTGCGTATCCGAGAAGTGGCGACAGAGAACAAGATCCCCATTGTCGAGGCGCCGGTCCTGGCGCGAGCCATCTACTACAACACCAAGCTTGAAGATGAGATACCTGAAGGTCTGTACAAGGCCGTTGCGCAAGTGCTTGCCTATGTCTTCCAGCTGCGGCAGCACGCACGTGGCAGCGGTCCCAAGCCCAAAGCAGTTGATCTGACGAAGTTGACTGTACCTGAAGAGTTGCGCCGTGACGGCATAACGCCTGACCCGGACGCGCCGAACTGATATTGATCTGAAGCTGGTGCCTATACTGGCACGACTCTTGCGATACCCCTGTGTAATAGCTGATCAGCGCCAGACAAACCCCTGGTTTGGCGGTGCTGGCTCAGAAAAGCGTCAATAATTCGACCGCGGATACTGGTAAGTGACAGTTATCCGTCACAGGAACTTCGCAACAGCGATGATGAATATCGGCAATAACATGAATCGCGGCACGTTGATGTCAAACGCGCGCAGTTTTACCGACGGCAACCTGGGTATCCCGGTGTTGCTGCTGGTCATCCTGGCGATGATGACGCTGCCGATTCCGCCGTTTTTGCTGGACGTTTTCTTCACCTTCAACATCACCATCGCACTGGTTGTGCTGTGTGTGGCCGTCTACGCGATGCGTCCACTGGACTTCGCGGTGTTCCCGACCATTCTGCTGGTTTCCACACTGCTGCGCCTGGCGCTCAACGTTGCCTCCACACGTGTGGTACTGCTGAATGGTCACGAGGGAGGCGCGTCAGCCGGTAAGGTCATCGAGTCCTTTGGTGAGGTTGTGATCGGTGGCAACTACGCGGTTGGTCTGATCGTGTTCATGATTCTGATCATCATCAACTTTGTGGTTGTGACCAAGGGTGCGGGCCGAATCGCCGAGGTAAGCGCGCGTTTCACCCTGGATGCGATGCCCGGCAAACAGATGGCCGTTGATGCTGACCTGAATGCTGGCATCATTGACCAGGAGCAGGCCCGGGTGCGTCGTCAGGACATTACCCAGGAAGCCGACTTTTACGGTGCAATGGACGGTGCCAGCAAGTTTGTTAAAGGCGACGCTATCGCCGGCATTCTGATTCTTGTGATCAACATCGTGGGCGGTCTGGCAATCGGCATGATGCAACACGGCCTGGATTTTGCCACGGCAGCCGAGCGCTATGCACTGCTGACTATCGGTGACGGTCTGGTGGCTCAGATTCCGGCACTGGTGCTGTCCACCGCAGCTGCCATCATGGTAACCCGCAACAACAACTCCGAAATGATGGGCGCCCAGGTCGTCGGGCAGATGTTCGCGACACCGCGCGCGCTGGGTATTGCCGCTGCCATTCTGTTTGTCATGGGTATCGTGCCGGGCATGCCGCATTTTGCCTTCCTGTCGCTGGCCCTGGCGGCCGCCTGTGGTGCAGTGTTTATCTATATGAAAGGTCAGCGCGCGCTGCAGCCGACCGCGGAACAGAAGGCCGTCGAGAAAGCCGATCAGGAGAAGAAGCAGGCACAGGCCGCGGAACCCCAGGAGCTTGGCTGGGGCGATGTCACGCCTGTGGATATAGTAGGTCTGGAAGTGGGTTATCGCCTGATTCCCATGGTCGATAAAAGCCAGGGCGGACAATTGCTCGCCCGCATCAAGGGAATTCGCAAAAAGCTGTCGCAGGAGCTGGGTTTCCTGGTGCCGTCTGTGCATATTCGCGACAACCTGGATCTGCAGCCGAACGAATATCGTATCAACCTGATGGGCGTCAATATCGGCGGCGCTGACATCTATCCGGAGCGGGAAATGGCCATCAATCCGGGACAGGTCTACGGACAGGCCCAGGGTATCAATGCCAAAGATCCCGCATTTGGACTGGACGCCATCTGGATCGAACCATCCCAGCGTGAACAGGTGCAGGGGCTGGGCTACACCGTGGTTGACGCCAGCACGGTTATCGCTACCCACATGAATACCCTGTTGCAGAAGCACGCCCACGAACTGCTGGGCCATGACGAGGTTCATGAGCTGCTGTCCATTCTGGGCAAATCGTCCAAAAAACTGGCTGAAGAACTGCCCAGTCTGATCAATCCCAATATTCTGCGCCGGGTGCTGCAGAACCTGTTGCAGGAAGATATTCCTGTCAAGGACATGCGCACCATCGGCGAGGCGCTGGCTGTGACCGCTTCCCGAACGCAGGATCCGACCGCTTTGACGGCAGCTGTCCGGGTTTCTCTGGCGCGTGTGATCGTCCAGGGTATTTATGGAAACCGTTCGGAATTGCCGGTTATTACGCTGGATCCTTCGCTGGAACAGATATTGCTTAAAGCAGTACAGCAGGCGATGCAGCATGGTGACGGATCGGCGGAAGAGAACGTGGTTATTGAGCCTGGCATCGCAGAAAGGCTGCAGCAGTCACTGATTCAGGCTGCGCAGCGGCAGGAAATTGCCGGCAATCCTGCCGTTCTGCTGGTTGCCGCGCCGCTGCGTCCGACGCTGAGTCGATTCGTGAGATTTACCACGTCAGGGGTACGGGTGTTGTCCTATCAGGAAATTCCGGACAACAAGCAAATCACCATTGTCGCCACACTGGGACAATGACAGAAACAACATTGAGATCGAAGAGGGCAGAGCATGCAGCTTAAGAAATTCGTGGCCAAAGATATGCGCAAAGCACTGATGGACGTGCGCCAGGCATTTGGTGAAGATGCGGCTATTCTGTCAACCCGCAGCGTTGAGGGCGGTGTTGAGGTGGTGGCCACGCCTGCGCCGGCCTCGCCTGACAAAGCGGCGGAGTTTAATGCTGCCAATGAGCCTTCGGTCAGCAAAGCGGAATTTGGCGCCATGCGCTCTGAACTGAACAGCATTCGCAGCCTGCTGCAGCAGCGCCTGAATGGACTGGCCTGGGATCAGTTTGCCCGCCAGACACCAGCTCAGGCTGCGATCTGGGAGCGACTTGTGGCGATGGGCCTGCCCGGCAATATCAATCAGCGGCTGCTGGATCTGGCAGGCCAGGCCCGCACGCTGGATCAACTCTGGCGCCAGACCTTATCGGCGCTGGTCAAAATGACGCCGGTACACAGTGCCGATCCTGTCAGCACCGGCGGCATTTTTGCCTTCCTGGGTCCGACCGGCGCTGGTAAAACGACCACCATCGCCAAACTTGCCACCAGGTTTGTGCTGGCGAATGGTCCGGAAGAGGTTGCGCTGGTTACCACGGACAGCTTCCGACTGGCTGCCCACGAGCAACTGCGCACGCTGGGTCGCATACTTGGCGTAACGGTACGGATTGTTGATAATCAGCATTCACTGGGCGATACGCTGCAGAGTCTGGCCCACAAGCGTCTGGTTTTGATCGATACAGCAGGTCTGCCATCGCGGCATCCGGAGCAGCAGCGACAATTGTCTGAGCTGGCTGACCAGCCACAGGTTCAAAACTGGGTGGTACTGCCTTGCACGGCTCAGGGCCAGGTGCTGCAGGCGGCGTGGAAAACCTGTTCGACGGCAGGCGTGTCAGGGTGTATTCTGACACACTTGGATGAAGCCTGTGTGATGGGCGAGGCGTTGGCGCTGTGTATTGATCGCGCCGTGCCAGTAGTATACGAAACATTTGGCCAGGCCATCCCCGATGACCTGGCTGTGGCGACTGCGCAGGCGCTCGTCAAACGGGCGGTGGCACTGGGTCGGGCTCAGGCCGCGACGCCCGTGGATCGCGCACGCGTCATGAACAATTTTGGCAGCCAGCCGCCGAGCAGAGCGGCCGCAGCAAAACGTGCCGCGATTTAGGGGCACGGGCTGATCAGGTAGGAGATTTATAGGGATGCATCCCATACAGGTACTGGCAGTAACCGGCGGCAAGGGCGGTGTCGGAAAAACCAGTATTTCGGTGAATTTAAGTCTGGCAATGGCCCAGGCTGGCAGACGTGTGGTTTTGATGGATGCCGACCTGGGACTGGCGAACGTTGACATCCTGATGGGCGTCAAGGCCGACAAGACCATTGCCGAGGTCATGGCGGGAGTCTGTGATCTGCGCGATGTCATGATCGAGACGCAGGGCATCAAGATCATTCCGGCATCATCTGGTGTACAGACGCTGGTCAATATGGGCGCCAATCAGCATGCGGGCATCATTCATGCCTTCAGCGATCTGTCCGATGAGCTTGATGTACTGGTCATCGACACGGCGGCTGGCATCTCTGACTCCGTGGTCAGTTTTGTGCGCGCGGCGCAGGAAGTGCTGGTTGTTGTGTGCGATGAGCCCTCGTCGATGACGGACGCTTACGCACTGGTCAAGTTGCTGAACCGTGATTGCCAGTTGCGCGATTTCCGGATTCTGGCGAATATGACAAGATCGCCACAGGAAGGTCGCAACCTGTTCAATCGGTTTGCGGCAGTTACCAGCAAGTTTCTGGATGTTAATCTGCGGTATGCCGGTGACATCCCCTTTGATGAGACAGTACGCAAGGCCGTGCAGCGACAGAAGCCAGTGCTTTTGAGCTATCCGGGCGGCAGAGCGGCTGATGGATACCGACGTCTGGCGTCGGAAGTGCTGGGTTGGCCGGTGCGAACTGAGGCAACTGGTCAGTTGGAATTTTTTGTGGAACGACTTGTACAGGGCATGGCCTGAGATATGGGTGCAACACTTTATCAGGACGTTCAAGTAGCCGGGGCAGACGACCTGGTCATACAGCATGCGCCGCTGGTGAAGCGGATTGCGCACCATCTGTTGATGCGTATGCCATCCAGCGTGCAGCTCGACGATCTGATCCAGTCAGGCATGATTGGCCTGCTGGAAGCTGCCCGTAAGTATGATGTCAGCAAGGGAGCCAGTTTTGAAACCTATGCAGGCATTCGAATTCGCGGTGCCATGCTGGACGAAATCAGGCGCGGCGACTGGGCACCGCGGTCTGTACACCGCAAGAACCGGCAGGTAGCCGAAGCCGTCAAGGCCATTGAGGCGCGCACCGGCACTGACGCCAAAGATCATGAGATTGCTGCCGAAATGGGTGTCGATCTCGATACCTACTACACCATTCTACAGGATGCCAGTGGCAGCCGCCTGTTCAGCTTTGATGATCTGACGCAGGGTGGTGATGATTCCTCGATCGAAGTAGCCTCGGGTGAAGTATCCGGTCCCTCGGAAGAGCTGCAGGAGGATAACTTCCGTGAGCATCTGTCCGAAGCCATAGATGGGCTGCCCGAGCGCGAAAAGCTGGTCCTTGCCCTGTATTATGACGAAGAACTGAATCTCAAGGAGATTGGCGAGGTTCTGGGTGTCAGCGAATCCAGGGTCAGCCAGATCCATTCCCAGGCCGCCCTGCGGCTTCGTTCGCGTCTTCAGGAATGGCGTTGAGCCCCTTCCGTCCGCTAAAATTGCATTAATTGCACTTATTTAGCAGTTCGCTCTAAATTTTTTCACTTTCCAAGCGATAACATTGCCAGGGGAAACCATATTGTTCAGGTTGCCCCCGGACAGATTTCATGACCTGGAGGCGGTTTTGGACAAAAACATGAAGATTCTCATTGTTGATGACTTCTCAACAATGCGTCGAATTATCAAAAACCTGTTGCGGGATCTTGGTTTTACCAATACAGCCGAAGCTGATGACGGCAACTCCGCCCTGCCCATGTTGGAAAACGGAAGTTTTGACTTCCTGATTACCGACTGGAACATGCCAGGCATGACCGGAATCGATCTGCTGAAGGCTGTGCGGGCCAGCGAGAAGCTGCGCGGACTGCCTGTGCTGATGGTAACCGCGGAGGCCAAACGGGATCAGATCATTGCGGCTGCGCAGGCAGGGGTCAATGGCTACGTAGTTAAACCTTTTACGGCTGCTGCGCTGGAGGAGAAGATCGAAAAGATCTTTGAGCGCATTGAAGCCACCAGCTGAGGGACCGTCAATGGCTGAGATAGACCAGGAACGCTACGAGTTGCTCTATCGTGAAGTGGGGCGCCTGACCCGGGCCCTGCACAACGCCATCCGCGACTTTCACGTTGGCATTAACGTGACAGGCAGCGCCGAGGTTGAACACGAACTGTCTGAGATGGCGGACGCCCGAAGCCGGCTTAACTACGTTATCAAGATGACAGAAGAAGCCGCCAACAAGACCATGGATCGGGTGGATGACTCGATCCCGATTATTCAGAGCATGGTGGAGCAGAGCAATGAGGTTGGTGATCGCTGGGCTCAGTACGTCGCCTCTCGCTCTTGCTCCGATGATGAGAAAAAGCTTTTTGAAGACGTGAGTGGCCTGCTGTCACGCGTCAATTCGGAAGGCAGTGGCCTGCACGGCAACCTGACCGACATTTTGATGGCACAGGGATTTCAGGATCTTAGCGGTCAGGTGATCAAGCGCGTCATCGGTCTGGTCAGTGATGTGGAAAAAAGCCTGGTTAATCTGGTCAAGCTGGCCAGCAGTGTTGAAGAAGTAGCCGGGATTGAACGAGTGGTGCAAGTTAACGATCCGAAAGAGGATGCTGAACGGCGCCTGCGTGCTGAAGGCCCGCAGACAAAAACCAGTCAGGATGTTGTTTCGGGTCAGGATGATGTAGACGATCTGTTATCCAGCCTGGGTTTTTGACTAACGCAACAGCGGGCAGCTGATAACGCTCAGGTAGAAAAGGTGGACAACATGAGTTTTTTTGACGACGAAGAGATTCTTGAGGATTTTCTGGTTGAAGCCGGAGAAATTCTCGAACAGCTCTCTGAACAGCTGGTCCAGTTGGAAAAACAACCGGATGACAAGAACCTGTTGAACGCCATTTTTCGCGGTTTTCACACCGTCAAAGGAGGCGCCGGCTTCCTTCAGTTGAATGCCATGGTGGATTGCTGCCATGTCACCGAAAACCTGTTTGACAATCTGCGCAACGGTCACCGCAAAGTAACGGCCGAGCTGATGGATGTGGTACTGCAGGCGCTGGACACCGTTAATGGCATGTTTGCCCAGGTCAAGGAGGGGCAGGCTCCTGATCCAGCCCCCCAGGCTTTGCTTGATGCACTGCAGGCCCTGGCCAGCGGCGAAGATATCACAGAGCCGCTGGCTGACAATCCCGAACCCGTTGCTGAAGAAAGCACGGACGATATGAGTGATGAGGAATTTGACCAGCTGCTGGCCTCTCTCGACTCTGCTGATATCGCGGCGGACGCCGAAGGCAGCATCAGTGCCAGCGACGACGAAGAAATCACTGAAGAAGAATTTGAAGCACTGTTGGATCAGTTGCAGGGCAAAACGCCAGAGCCTTCAGCTGCAAAGGAAGTATCTCCCGAGAAGCCGGCCGATACCGCGAAGCAGTCCGTCGGCTCGTCCAGCCAGCCATCGGCTGACGAAAGCTCATTAGAGCCTGCAGAAACAGAGCAGAGCGCGACTGCCTCAGCCAGTGGCGGCGATGAAATAACCGACGAAGAATTTGAAGCCCTTCTGGACCAGTTGCATGGTTCAGGTTCACATGGTGGTGTGCCATCTGGCGCTGTCAGCGCGGCTAAGAAAAAGGCTGAAACTGCTGAAGCCAGCAAAAATGACAAACCCGCCAGTGCTAAAACGGGCAGTGCGGCCAAACCAGCCAGCGCCACCAAGCCAGCATTGCGGGCAGTGCCAGACAGCAAGCCGGCGGCCAGTGCCCAGCCAGCCGCTCCGGCAGCGGCCGCTAACGCAGCTGCCAAAGAGGCGCCGGAAACAACCGTCCGTGTTGATACCCGTCGCCTGGACGAAATCATGAACATGGTGGGTGAGCTGGTATTGGTCCGAAACCGTCTGGTTCGTATAGGCTCCACTGCTGCAGATGAAACACTGTCCAAGGCGGTTGCCAATCTGGACCTTGTGACAGCCGACCTGCAAACCTCTGTCATGAAGACGCGGATGCAGCCAATCAAGAAAGTGTTTGGTCGCTTCCCGCGCGTCGTGCGAGACCTGGCGCGTAATCTCAAGAAGGAAGTCGCGCTTGAGCTGCACGGTGAAGAAACCGATCTGGACAAGAACCTGGTAGAGGCGCTGGCAGACCCGCTGGTGCACCTGGTGCGAAATGCCGTGGACCACGGTATCGAACTGCCTGAGCAGCGTGAGAAGAATGGCAAATCGCGTCAGGGAACAGTTTTGCTCGCAGCTGAGCAGGAAGGCGACCATATTCTGCTGACCATCAGTGACGACGGCAATGGCATGGATCCTGATGTGCTGCGCCGCAAAGCCGTTGAAAAAGGTTTGATGGACAAGGATGCTGCGGATCGACTGAGCCGCTCTGAATGTTTTGATCTGATTTTTGCACCAGGCTTCTCGACCAAAACCGAAATTTCGGATGTCTCTGGCCGTGGCGTTGGTATGGATGTGGTCAAGACCAAAATTTCGCAGCTCAATGGCACCATCGCCATCGAGTCGAATCCGGGCAAAGGCTCGCGTATTGAAATCAAGGTACCCCTGACCCTGGCCATCATGCCGACGCTGATGATCGTTGTTGGAGACCAGACCTTTGCGCTGCCGCTGGCGAATGTCAGTGAGATATTCAATCTGGATCTCAGCCGAACCCACGTCGTCGACGGGCAGCAGGTGGTGACGGTACGCGACAAGGCGTTGCCACTGTTCCATCTGCGCCGCTGGCTGACCCATCAGGGTGGCAGCGATGCCATCAAGACTGAAGCGAACGTTGTCATAGTGCACGTGGGTACACAGCGAGTCGGATTTGTGGTTGACACGCTGATCGGTCAGGAAGAGGTTGTCATCAAACCCCTGGGTCGTATGCTGCACGGAACTCCGGGTATGGCTGGTGCCACGATTACCGGTGATGGTCGCATTGCCGTTATCCTTGATGTGCCCGGTCTGCTGAAGCGATATGCAGCGTAACAGGAACTGACACTATGACAATAAAGGTTCTGGTAGTTGACGATTCGGGCTTCTTTCGCCGGCGTCTCAGTGAGCTGATCAATGCCGACAGTCGCCTGGAGGTAATCGGAACGGCGGTCAATGGTCAGGAAGCTGTGGACCAGGCGGCTCGACTGAAGCCGGATGTCATCACCATGGACTATGAAATGCCGGTCATGGACGGCATTACGGCCGTGCGGCACATTGTGCAGGCCAGTCGCACACCTGTGTTGATGTTCTCCTCGCTTACCTATGAGGGGGCGCGTGTCACACTTGATGCGCTGGAAGCCGGGGCGGTTGATTACCTGCCCAAAAACTTTGAAGATATTTCGCACCACGCTGAAGAACTGCAGAAGATTCTGTGTGAACGCATTGTGGTTGTATCACGCAGCCGCAGCCGGTCAGCGCCGGCAGCCATTGCCAGCGCACCCGCGGCAGCGCCGGCGCAGGCGGAGACGCGCAGCTTCGAGCCAGCGGCATCAGGGCGTGGCAATCTGCGTCACGCGCAACTGGTGATTATTGGAGCCTCAACCGGTGGCCCGATGGCACTGCAGGAGGTGCTGACAAAGCTGCCAGACTCGTTTCCGTTGCCAATACTGCTGGTACAACATATGCCTGGCACCTTTACACGTGCGTTTGCCGAGCGTCTGAACCGCATCGCCCGGATAAGCATTGCCGAGGCCAGTGATGGTGACGTGCTGAAACCCGGGCATGCCTATCTGGCGCCAGGTGGCAAGCAGATGCTGGTGGAAGGGCGCAGTTCTTTGCGGGTCAGAGTCATTGACGGTGATGAGCGCTTGAATTACAAACCATCGCTGGACGTGACCTTCGGGTCGGCAGCACGCGACCTGGGTAACAAAGTGCTGGGAGTTGTGTTGACTGGCATGGGCTCTGACGGTCGTGATGGTGCCAGGATGTTAAAAACAAACGGGGCAACAATCTGGGCACAGGATGAAGAAAGTTCAGTCATCTATGGAATGCCCATGGCTGTTGCCAAAGCAGGTCTGGTAGACGAGGTGCTGCCGTTGAACAAGGTGGCAGCGCGTCTTTGTCAGGAGATATGCTGACATGCATGTATGGTCGGTAGCCAATCAGAAGGGCGGAGTCGGCAAGACCACCACAACGGTGGCGCTGTCGAGCCTGTTGGCTGATCGGGGTAAACGTGTGCTGATGCTGGACCTTGACCCGCAAGGGTCCTTGGGCAGTTACTTCGGACACGCACCCGAGAATGCAGCCGGCAGCAGCTTTGAGTGGTTTGTTGGACCCGGGCGCCTGTCGGACCAGGTATTGCGCCAGAGCATCCAGCCAACGGCCTACAAGAATCTGATGCTGGTCCCGGGCAGTACTGCGCTGGCTACTCTTGAGCGCAGCGCTGTCACCCAGGAGGGCATGGGGCTGGCCATTTCCAGAGCGCTGAGCAAGCTCTGGGATGACTTTGATTATGTACTGATCGACAGCCCACCCACACTGGGTGTATTGCTGATCAATGCCCTGGCAGCCTCGGAACAGTTGATTGTCCCGGTGCAGACGGAATTTCTGGCCATCAAGGGCGTGGAGCGAATGCTGAATACCCTGCAGATGGTCAACCGGTCACGCCGCCACCCATTGCCATTCCTTATGGTGCCAACGCTGTTTGACCGCCGCACTCACGCCAGCGTCAGCAGTTTTCGCTATATGCGAAAAACCTGGCCGGAGGTTACCTGGCAGGCGGCCATTCCAGTCGATACCCGATTGCGCGATGCCAGCTCTCAGGGTGTAACGCCATTGTCGCTGGACCCTGAAAGCCGTGGAGTGCAGGCCTATGGCAGTTTGCTTAAAACGCTTTTGAAGATGGAGGCTGATCGACTGGCCGGCACTGTGGAGGCAAGCCATGCGTGAGATCAGGACGGCTGCAAAAGTGGATGTTGTTCAGGACTACCTTGACGCATTGCTGAGAGATGTCACGCAGGATTTCATGCCCTCGGTTCGGGCCGTGCCTGCACAATCCCGACGCATACCAACATTCGCTGATCCCGACATAGCCCTTGCTGACGAGGAAGTCGTCGTCCCGCCAGTTGTTGAACAGGAATTTGTGGCTGAGCCGGCGCTTGAAGAGCCTGTCGAAGAGCCGGTCCTGCAGGCTACCTCCGCAGCGGCAGTTGCAGCGGAGGAAAAAACGGAACAGCGGGTCGCGGGAAAAGTAGCGGAAAAAGAATCTGACCAAGAGCCCATCGCCGCCAAAAAGGCTGATGTGGATGCCGAGACTCAGCTTAATACGCTGGATATCGCCCAAGCGGCCCAGCAGGTTCGGGGGCTTCGCCAGGCGCCGGAATGGGCAAACAAACCCTTCGCCAGTCTGCTGTTTAGTGTCCTGGAGATGGACATGGCGGCCCCACTGCACGATCTGGGCGGCATTTGTCCGATTGAAGACGGCAAAATTCAGCCGGTTGCCGGTCAGGCAAGCTGGTTTATGGGGCTTCTGCGCTGGAATGGGAAAAACATTCGGGTGATTGATACTGCTGATCTGTTAATGCCGGAGCGTTGCCCCGCTGATCGCAAGCACCGGCAGGACTACCAGTCTGTGATTGTGCTCGGCGATTCGCTCTGGGGTCTTGCCGTCAGTCACGCTGAAGAGTCAGTACGCCTTGAGCCATCGCAGCTGCGCTGGCGTGAGGGCGGCAGCAGTCGGCCCTGGCTGGCGGGAACACTGCTTGATCGTCTGTGCAGCCTGCTGGATGTGGAAGTGCTGAGTTCAATGCTGGCAGCTGCCGACCGCGGCTTGGACAAGAACAAGAGCTAATTGGTACAAAAACTGCATGCTCATCGGTATCAGTGCCGTTTTTTGGCACTCATGCCGGCAAAGGCCCAGCTGATCGGCAGGAAATTGACCTCAGACGTACAATTCCGCTGTGTGGCCGCTAAAAATTTGACGCCTGGATAGAGGTAGATATGGCAGAGGCAACTAAAAAACTGGACGATCAGGTCCTGCAGTGGGTGACATTCAACCTGGAAAACGAGACCTATGGCGTCAATGTCATGGTCGTCAAAGAAGTGCTGAAGTTTCAGGATATTGCCCCGGTTCCGGGTGCCCCCGACTATGTCATGGGCATCATCAATATCCGTGGCACTGTCATCTCTGTGATCAACACGCGCCGCCGTTTTGGTCTGCATGATCGTGAGCCAGATGACAACACACGTATTGTGATTCTGGAAATTGGCAAACACGTGCTTGGTATTGTTGTTGATAGTGTGGCGGAAGTCGTTTACCTGCGCGGGTCGGAAATCGAAACTGCCCCGCAGGTCAATAAAGACGAAACAGCCCGATTCATCACCGGTGTCTGCCATCGCGAAGATCAGCTTCTGATTCTGGTCGAGCTGGACAAGCTGTTAACGGAAGAAGAACTGGCCGAGCTGGACAACTAACCAGGAAAACACGATGACATTAATCGTACTTGCTGCACTGACCGCTGTCTCCGCGCTGCTGATGCTGGTGGTCATGGGGATGCAATGGGCCAATCTACGCCGTATCCGCGGTCTGGAGGAGTCGCTGCTGGAAAGCCGCAAAAAACAGGAGGCACTGCAGCGCGAGAGCAACAAAACCATTCTCACGCTGGGTAAGGCGCTGGCGGCCGTTGATCAACGGCTGGGCCAGACCCAGCGTCGTCAACAAGACCTGGAAAACAAGGACAGCGGCAGTCTGACCTATGCCCAGGCGAGCAAACTGATTCAGATGGGCGCGGCGCCGGAAGATCTGGTCAAGTCCTGTGGGCTTTCAGAGGCCGAAGCCAAACTGGTTTCACTGATGGCCGCGCGTGGTGTCGGACGCGTGTCTTAAAGACAAGCGTCCTGCAAAGCGTTTATAATGGCAGGGATGAGCCTGCCGACTTCTTCTTCAGAATCTCCCGTCTCCGCTGCGCCTGGATCCGCGACCTTTGCGCGTGAGCAGTCCGGCGGCGTCCCCTTGCTTCAGGCCCGCTCGCTGTTCTGTGAACGAGATGAGCGCGTGCTTTTCAGTGATTTTCAGCTCGATATTCATGCCGGTCAGCTGGTGCAGGTGCTGGGCAGCAATGGCAGCGGTAAAACTACGCTGCTGCGAATCCTGTGCGGCCTGAACGATAGTTACGAAGGCGAGATTCTGTGGCGCGGTCAGCCCGTTGAAGAGCAGCGTGAGACCTTTCTGGCATCACTGCTCTATATCGGGCATCGAGTGGGCGTAAACCGAATCCTGACACCGCGCGAGAATCTGCGTTGGAGTGCCTCACTACATAGTCCAGTAGAAGACGATCGAATCGAAGCGGCCCTGGCGCGTGTAGGCCTGCGAGCCTACGAAGATATTCCCTGTCGCAATCTGTCCGCAGGGCAGACCCAGCGGGTTTCGCTGGCCCGGTTGCTGATCAGTCCGGCTGCCTTGTGGATTCTCGACGAACCCTTTACCACGCTTGATGTCTACGGTGTCCGCGACCTTGAGTTGCTGCTGGCCGAGCATGTGGGCAAGGGTGGGGCGGTGCTGGTGACAACCCACCACCGCCTGGATGTGCCCTGCGAACTGCACCGAGTCAATCTCGACAATCCCTCGGAACGCACGGTGGTGCCTGCCTCATGACGCAGCCGACCTCCACATCATCTGCGGTGACTGTCAGCACCAGTGCAGCGTTTGTCGCTACGCTGAAGCGAGATTTGCTGGTGGCTTTCAAGCGTCGCAACGACCTGCTCAATCCCATCATGTTTTTTCTGATTGTTGTGACCCTGTTCCCGCTTGGGGTCAGTTCGGATCCGGTGGAGCTGGCCCGCATCTCGGCAGGTGTAGTCTGGGTCTCAGCGCTACTGGCGTCCATGCTGTCACTGGACAATCTCTATCGTGCAGATTACGAAGACGGTTCGCTGGAGCAGCTGTTGCTGTCACCCCAGCCGCTGTTTTTTCTGGTGCTGGCCAAGAATATTGCCCACTGGCTGATCGCGGGATTGCCGGTTGTGCTGCTGTCGCCGTTGCTGGCTTATATGCTGTACCTGCCGCAAGAAGCCTATGTCACGCTGGTGTTGAGCCTTCTGATTGGCACACCAGTACTGAGTCTGATCGGATCGATCGGCGTGGCACTGACAGTGGGACTGGGCAGTCGTGGGCTGATTCTGGCCGTAATCGTTTTACCACTGTCCATGCCCGTGCTTATAATCGGCGCCAAAGCGGTGAGCGACATTATGTTTGGCCTGCCAGTCGGCACTCATTTCGCCTTGCTGGGCGCCATACTGGCGCTGACGTTGACAATGGCGCCACTGGCATCAGCCGCCGCACTGCGGATCAGCGTGAATTAATCGATCTGAATGATAACGCCGATAGAGCGTTACAAAGCGTAACAGGGGCGTTAGAATGCCCATGTTATAGTCCACTTATCAATAGCTTGGGGTAGGGTGAGCCGGTCATGTGGCTGTGGTTTTCTAAATTGGGGTCGCCGCGTTGGTTTTATGAACTGTCCGGCAAGTGGTTGCCCTGGCTGTACGCAGCGATGGTATTACTGGGCGTGATTGGACTGACCTGGGCCTTATTGTTCGTCCCTGAGGATTATCAGCAGGGGCAAACCATCCGCATCATGTACGTTCACGTACCTGTGGCGAGTATTTCACTGGCGGCATTTCCGCTGATGGCCGTAGCGGGCACTATTACCCTGGTCTGGAAGATGAAACTGGCAGATATGGTTGCCAAATGTGCGGCACCCATAGGCCTGTGGTTTACCGGCCTGGCGCTGGCTACCGGCGCGATCTGGGGTGAGCCGATCTGGGGTACCTGGTGGGCCTGGGATGCACGACTGACCTCCATGCTGATCCAGTTTTTCCTGTTTATTGGCGTAGTGGCTCTGCGCTCGGCGATTGAAAGCCCTGACAACGCTGCCAAAGCCTGCGCAGTACTGTCTATAGTGGGTGCCATCAACGTGCCAATTATCAAGTACTCCGTGGAGTGGTGGAATACACTGCACCAGCCCTCCAGCGACTACTCCATGGATCCTGTATCACCCAATCCGCCGGAAGTGTGGGTGCCACTGGTCATCATGATTTGCGCCGTTTACGTATTTTTTGTCATTACCCTGATTCTGCGCACCCGGAATGAAATTCTGGTTCGCGAACGCCGGTCGCAATGGGTGAAAGATCTGGTGGCCAGGGCCTGAGGGGAGCGATCATGCCGACACTGCAGTTTTCAAGCCTGGGTGAGTTTCTCCAGATGGGCAATTACACCTTTCACGTGTGGATTGTCTACCTGTTGTTTGCCATCTTCATCAGTTACAACCTGCTGCAGCCGCGCCTGCAGCGCAAACAGTTTGTTCAGGAACAGAAACGCCGGGCCAACCGTGATGCCGAGCTGGCAGCGCGGGCCCGGTCGACGTCATCAGGGGCGGGCCACGCTGGCCCGGACAATGGGAGCCAGTCATGAAACCGCATCGCAGAAAGAAGCTGGGTATTATTCTGTTTATTGCCACAGGTTTGAGTGTTGCCATTGGCCTGTCGCTGTATGCACTCAGCAGCAATATTGATCTGTTTTTTACACCGTCACAGGTGGCTGCTGGAGAAGTGACACCAGGTCAGCGAATCCGCGTTGGTGGCATGGTCAAGGAAGGTTCTGTCGAGCACAATCAGCAGGACCTGCAGGTGCGTTTTATTGCCACTGATTACAGCCATGACGTCGATATTTATTACAGCGGCATACTGCCCGACCTGTTCCGCGAAGGGCAGGGCATTGTGGTGGAAGGAGCTATGGGAGCAGATGGCACATTCATAGCATCGCGGGTCCTTGCCAAGCACGATGAAAACTATATGAGTCCCGAGGTCAAAGCCGCCATGGATGCTGCCGAGCTGCAGCGCAGCATGACGCAGGGAGGCACCTGATGATTCCGGAACTTGGTAATTTTGCGCTGATCCTGGCCTTCTGCCTGAGCATTGTGCTGGGCACATTGCCGATAATCGGTGCCGCTCGTGACAACACGCTGTGGATGTCGCTGGCACGTCCTTTGACGGCTGGTGTTTTTGTTTTTCTGAGCATCAGTCTGGTGATTCTGGGCTACAGCTTTGTCACCGATGATTTTTCCGTGCAGTTTGTTGCCAACCATTCCAACACCAATCTACCTTTGCAGTACAAGATAACGGCAGTGTGGGGTGGTCACGAAGGCTCCTTCCTGTTCTGGACCTGGATGCTGGGGGGCTGGATGCTGGCAGTGTCCATTTTCAGCAAATCTGTGCCGGAGGAATTCATCGCCCGTGTGCTCGGTGTCATGGGTCTGATCTGCGTGGGTTACACGCTGTTCATGCTGGCGACATCAAACCCCTTTGATCGTGTCCTGCCGCTGCCACCGGCAGACGGTGCTGACCTGAATGCGGCGCTGCAGGATTTTGCTTTTATTGTGCATCCGCCGTCGCTGTACATGGGGTATGTTGGCTTTTCTGTGGTGTTTGCCTTTGCCGTCGCCGCACTGCTCAGCGGGCGTCTGGATGCGGCCTGGGCGCGATGGTGCCGGCCCTGGGCCAATGCTGCCTGGGCGATTCTTACGCTGGGGCTGTCACTGGGCTCCTGGTGGGCCTATTACGAACTGGGCTGGGGTGGATGGTGGGCCTGGGACCCGGTAGAGAATCCGCCGCTGATCACCTGGTTGCTCGGTGCGGCTATGATTCACTCGCTGGCGGCAACAGAAAAGCGTGGCGTGTTCAAGAGCTGGACCGTGCTACTGGCCATCATGGCCTTTGCCTCCAGTCTGCTGGGTACCTTTATCACGCGTTCGGGTCTGCTGACCTCGGTCCACGCGTTTGCAACGGATCCGACGCGCGGCGTATATATCCTCGGTTTTCTGGGTCTGATCGTCGGCGGGTCGCTGCTGCTGTATGCCATCCGTGCGCCCATTCTCAAAAGTGAGTTCGGATTCGGCAACTGGTCTCGGGAAGTTTTCCTGCTGGCCAACAACCTTATCCTGGTCGTGGCGAGTGCCGCAATCCTGCTCGGTACCCTGTATCCCATGGTGTACCAGGCGGTTTCCGGTGGAGACCTGATATCGGTGGGTCCGCCGTACTTCAATACCATTTTTGTACCCCTGATGGGCATTCTGGTTGTACTTCTTGGCATCGGTCCGGTGGCGCGCTGGAAGCGCACTTCACGTGAGTATCTGCGGCAACAGCTGACACGCGTGGCCATTGCTGCGGTAGTGCTGGGTGTGGCGATACCGGTGCTGCTGACCATGTCTGTACCACTTGGCACTATTGGTGTGTGTGTTCTGGCGCTATGGATCATGTTCTCGATGCTGCGTGATGTGGCCGGCAAAGTGGCCAACAAACCGTCGCTGATGGCGGGGCTCAAGAGTCTGCCGGTCAGTTACTGGGGCATGCAGCTGGCACATTTTGGATTTGTCATGACCATGGCCGGCGCCTGCCTGACCAGTATCTACAGCATTGAACGCAGTGTGTTGCTGCAGGCCGGTCAACAGGCAGATCTGGGGCGTTACACTTTTGTGTTTGAAGGTACGCGGCCAGTGCAGGGGCCCAACTATATAGCTGATGAGGGCACGATCCGGGTGCTGCGTGACGGCGAGTTCCTGCGTACGCTGCATCCGCAGAAGCAGCTCTACACGGCCAGCAATACACCCGCGACCCACATGGGTATTGATGGTCGCTTCCTGCGCGATCTGTTCGTGACGCTGGGTGACCCGCGAGACAATGGTGCCTGGTCGATGACCCTGTACGTCAAACCCTTTGTGCGCTGGATCTGGCTGGGAACCATCTTCATCGCCTTTGGTGGCATTCTTGCAGTGACTGATAAACGTTATCGACGCTACAAGGTCAGCAAGCAGGCAAGCGCTGATGAGCAGCCAGCTGAAGCCAGGCTGGCAGGAGAGCACTGATCATGAAAAATCTGAAGCTGTTTCTTCCCGTTATTGTGTTTGCAGTACTGGCGGTGTTCATGTGGCGCGGTCTGTATCTGGATTCGCGAACGCTTCCATCCATGCTGATCGACCGGGAGTTGCCCGACTTTGAGCTGCGCACGCTGGAACCTGGCGATCAACTGGCGACTGTCGAGGATCTACCGGATGAACCGTTTATCCTGAATATCTGGGGCAGCTACTGTCTGCCGTGCCTGCAGGAAAATCCGATTTTCATGGCAGCGCGTGAGCAAAACCTCGTGCCCATTATTGGCGTTAACTACAAAGATACCGATGATGCCGCGCGTGAATGGCTGGACATTAACGGCAATCCCTTCACGCTGAATATAGTTGATGACACTGGCCGCTATGGTATTGACCTGGGTGTATATGGTGCACCTGAAACCTTTATTGTGGATGCCAATGGTTTCATCCGCTACAAGCATATCGGCACCATCGATTACCGTGCCTGGCAGGATGAGATAATGCCGGTTGTCCGTCAGTTGCAATCGGAGAACCAGGTGGCAGGCTCATGAGCGTTTCTGCAACCCTGATACCGGGCCGCCGACTGCAGCCGCAGTACCTGCTGGCCTGCCTTGCTTGCGTGTTCGCCGTGTGGATGATCATCAGTCCTGAGGTTCAGGCGCAGGCGCCGGTGGATGTCTATGATTTCGAGACCACCGAGCAGGAGCAGCGATTTCGCCAGCTATCCAATGATTTTCGCTGTCCGATGTGTCAGAACGCCAATCTGAGCAGCTCGCCGGGTGGCGTTGCAGCGGATCTGCGTCGCGAGATCTATCGCATGATCATGGAAGGCATGAGCGATGAAGAAATTGAAGCGTTCATGCTGCAGCGCTATGGCGATTTTATTCTGTATCGTCCCCGATTGACGCTGCAGACAGTTTTACTGTGGTTTGGTCCCATCCTGTTCCTGCTGGCTGGTGTGTGGATTGCACGCAACATCACCCGCAGCAGTGGCGGCAGAGCGGAGACGACTGATGAGACTGAGCGCGAAACGGCAGTGACGCTGAGCGCCGAGGAAAAAGCCCGGTTGTCCCGCCTGCTGAATGATCAGCCCGATGCCGACAACCCCACCAACCGATCTTGAGGTGACTACTTGTTCTGGATAATCAGCAGCCTGCTCTTTGTGCTGGCGATTGTATTTGTGGTGCTCCCGCTGCTGCGACACTCGAAGCGTGTGGTGGTGGGTGAGCGCGAGCGCGACGCCGCCAACCTGAGGATTTACCGCGAACGCCTGGCCGAACTGCAGGCAGAGCTTGATGAAGGGCTGATCGATAAGCCGCAGTACGATGCGCTTGAGGCGGAGCTGTCACGTACAGTGCTGAGTGACGTCAGTGCCGATGCCCTGAACCCTGCTGATCGCAAAAAGAATCCAGGCAAACCCTTGTCATGGCTTGGTCCATCGCGCCTGATCCCAGTGATCATGGTTTTGGCAATGCTGCCAGCCACTATTTATCTGTACAGTGTATGGGGAGCTGGCAATGACCTGCGCGTCGCCGAATTGTTTGAGCGCAGCCGACAGGCTCAAGACGATCCGCAGGCCCTGCAGGACCTGATATTTGAACTGGGTGCCGTGATCGAGAACGATCGCAGTAATGGCTGGGCCTGGTATTTCATGGCCCGTAACCTGGTGTCGCTGGGACAGTTCAATGAAGCCGCGCTGGCGTTCCGAAATGCTGCAGACAATATTGAGCATCCGCAGGACCAGGCTGTTATCCTCGGGCAATACGCGCAGGCACAGTATGTTGCGGAGGGTCAGCAGATGACCGGGCGGGTGCAGGAAATCATCACCCGCGCGCAGCGTCTCAACCCGTCCGAACCGTCGGTATTGCAGCTGCTTGGCGCCGACGCATTTGTTAACGGCGATTATCAGTCAGCTCTGACCTATTGGCAGCAGCTGCTGGGAAGTACCGTGCAGGGCAGTGAAGATGCCCAGTTCCTGCGCGCCATGATCGCCGAGGCGCAGGCTCAGTTGATGCAGCAGGAAGGTGGTGAAGTCGATACGGCAGGCACGCCGCAACTTGAGATCAGCCTGGCACTGTCACCTGAAATCGATGTCCCTGGCGAGACGCGCGTGTTTGTGTCGGCACAGGACACCAGCCGTCCCGGTCCACCGCTGGCGGCGAAATTGATGACTGTCGCGGATCTGCCGGCAATTGTCAGCCTGAGTGATACTGATGCGGTGGGCCCATTTAACCTTTCCTCGGCAGAGGAGGTCATTGTGGTGGCCACTGTGGCTGTGGGTGGAACCGCTGATGTGCAAAGCGGCGATTATCAGGTGCGCTCAGAACCTGTTAAGCTGAACACATCAGCTGATGAGCCAGCTGCAGATGCTGACAGTTCCGGGGCGGAGCCGGTCAGATTGCAGATGCTGATCAGCGATGCTGTACCCTGAGCCGACAGTTGGCTCGACAAGTCGTTTTCAAATGGCAGGCAAAATGTGTTGCCTCCCTCTGAGTGTGGATAATGAGTGTAAGCAGTAGTACCACTGACAACGCGGTTACTGATGCCGTGATAGCGAATGCCGAGAAAGAGGGTCTGATTGACCGCTTCGGACGGCGTGTCGACTATGTGCGTCTGTCGGTGACAGACCGTTGCGATTTTCGCTGCGTGTACTGCATGACCGAAGAAATGACCTTTCTGCCCAGACGGCAGGTGCTGAGCCTTGAAGAGATTTACCAGCTCGGCAAGGCCTTTACTGAACTGGGTGTCAGACGCCTGCGCCTGACCGGTGGTGAACCGCTGGTTCGCAACAACGTCATGTCGCTGATCGAGGCGCTTGGACGATTGCCAGGGCTGGATGAGCTGCTGCTTACCACCAACGGAGCGCAACTGGAAAAACTGGCAGGGCCGCTGCGTGATGCAGGTGTCAATCGCATCAACATCAGTATCGACAGCCTGGATGCCGATCGCTTTAAACGTATTACCCGGGTTGGCAGTCTGCAGCGCGTCATGGCAGGTATAGCCGAGGCCAGAAAACAGGGTTTCGAGCGTATACGCCTTAACAGCGTCATCATGAAGGGTTATAACGATGACGAAGTAATGGCCCTGACCGACTACGCGCTGGAGCAGGGCGTGGATATTGCTTTTATTGAGGAAATGCCGCTGGGGCAGGCCTCGGATCATGCCCGTGAAGACACCGTCTGCAGTAACGACTGGGTCCGCGAGCAGATTCAGAGTCGGTATACGCTTGTCAGCACTGATGCTCAGACTGCGGGCCCGTCAAAATATTACAACGTAGCCGGCTACGACAACCGAATCGGCTTTATCTCACCGATGTCGCACAATTTCTGCGCTGACTGCAATCGCGTGCGCGTTACTGTGGAAGGCCGCCTGCTGTTGTGCCTTGGCAACGAACACTCCTCAGATCTGCGCGCGGTACTGCGCGGACATCGCGGGGCGGTGGCTGATCTGGCACCTCCACCACCGGATGAACTGTCACTGGCTGATCTGGAGCGGGAGCCCGCCAGCGATGAGCTCAAGGCAGCGATTATCGCGGCCATGGACCTGAAGCCAGAGCGACACCATTTTTATGAGCAGGACTATGCGCAGCCTGTGCGTTTGATGAACATGACTGGAGGTTAGTGAGCAAGCATGAGCAAAGGTGAATCAGGCTTCAAGCCTGTGAATGCGGTCGTTGTGACCGTCTCTGATACCCGCACTGAGGAGACAGACAGTTCAGGGCGTTTTCTGCAGCAGAGTCTGACAGACGCCGGGCATCAGGTGCTTGCAAAGCATATTGTCAAAGACGACACCTACAAACTGCGCGCGCTGGTTGCCACACTGATCGCAGATGATCAGGTGCAGGCCGTGTTACTGACCGGCGGCACCGGTTTTACGCATCGGGACAATACCGTCAAGGCGGTCACGCCGCTGCTGGACATGCATATTGATGGGTTTGGTGAGATTTTCCGTTATCTTTCTCACGCAGAGATCGGCAGTTCTACCATTCAGTCCCGCGCCTTTGCCGGGATCAGCAACGGCACTATCGTTTTCTGTATGCCTGGCTCAACGGGCGCCTGCAGAACGGCGTGGGAAGGGATCATTGCGCAGCAGCTCGATAGTCGCCACAAACCATGTCATTTTGTGGACAAGCTGAAAACAGTGGCCTGATGCATTCTGGGCAAGCCTGCCCCTGAAAACATTCCAGGACCAAAAATAAAAACGCCAGCGCTGACAAGTCAGAGCTGGCGAAAAAACCGTCCACGCGGATATAGCACTAGCAAAACCTGTTGAATCTGCGTCTTCCTGTTGGGCAGTGTAGCCGCGAATTCACTGAATCTTTAATTTGCTCAGGGTCGGATCCTGAGACGGGTGTCAGCTACCTGAGTCTGTGGTGCGACACCGAAATTGTGCGCCTGGCGCAAGGTCTGCCTTTAAGGGGCAGAACCATCTGGCAATTAGCTGTTTGCCAGGATGGTCAGTACTGGAACAGCGATTGAAGCTGTTACAACAGTGACTGTGATCAATGCGGCTCGTGCGCTGATGATCAGTTCGCTCATGAATATCTCTCCTTTTGGGCTCTCGAAACGTTTTAAAACAACGGTGTGTTTCCTGTTTTGTTACTTTCGGCGTTTTGGGCCTTGGCAACGATGCGTATAGTAACACAAATGCGAATTAAGGTAACACTTTTTTGTAAATATTTTTCGTTATGCGGTGGAGCGTAACGTTTTAGCGGCAAAATGACGGGTTTTCAGTCCGACTGGTCGGGTTGAGTCAATTGCTGACCCATCCCTGCGGGGTTACACTTGCGCGTTTTTAGCTCTGGCAGACGGGAACAGGTATGCGTATCACCACATTTAACGCTAACGGCATCCGCTCGGCCGCCCGAAAAGGCTTTTTCGACTGGTTTGCTGATCATGGCGCGGACGTTCTCTGTATTCAGGAAACCAAGGCGCAGGATGCCCAGCTGCAGGACTCTGTTTTCCGGCCCGAGGGCTACTACTGTTACTACTGTGATGCTGAGAAAAAGGGTTATTCGGGTACGGCAATTCTCTCGCGCCGCGAGCCCGATCGCGTCCAGTTCGGCCTTGGCTGGGAGGCAGCTGATAGTGAAGGGCGCTATCTGCAGGCGGATTTTGGTCGCTTGAGTGTCATATCGCTGTATATGCCCTCCGGCTCCAGCGGCGAAGTGCGGCAGGCCTTCAAGTTCGAATTTCTGGATCGCTTTCTGCCACTACTGAAGGGTTTTCGCGCTGATGGCCGCGAATATGTCATCTGCGCTGACTGGAATATGTGTCATAAGCCGATTGATCTGAAGAACTGGCGGGCCAACCAGAAAAACTCGGGCTTTTTGCCTGAAGAGCGCGCGTGGCTGGATACGCTATATGATAAAGTCGGTTATGTTGATTCGTTCCGGCTGGTCAATCAGCAGCCAGAGC
The DNA here is from genome assembly GCF_029911965.1 of Pseudohongiella sp. SYSU M77423. Classification (NCBI taxonomy): domain Bacteria; kingdom Pseudomonadati; phylum Pseudomonadota; class Gammaproteobacteria; order Pseudomonadales; family Pseudohongiellaceae; genus Pseudohongiella; species Pseudohongiella sp. SYSU M77423. The sequence continues at coordinate 79,034 of NZ_JARYTH010000002.1, forward strand.
AGTACAGCTGGTGGTCGAATCGCGGTCAGGCACGCGCCAGGAATGTTGGGTGGCGTCTCGACTACCACGTGATAACGCCAGGCCTGGTGCCTGCAGTGAAAGCGGCCAGTATTTATACGGACGCATTTTTTTCTGACCACGCACCGGTAACACTGGATCTGGATGCGGGTTTGATGTCTGTTGATACGAAGTGACGTAGATGGTTAATGCGATTGAATGGGAGGTTGCGTTGAAATTCGGATTGTATGCAAAGCGTGGTTTGCTGAAGTTTGTGTTCCAGTTTGTGCTGACAGCAGGTCTCTCGCTCAGCTGGATGGCGAGTGTGTCAGCCCAGGGTATTACCGCCACCATAGAGACAAGTCGGGGCAACATCGTGCTGAGCCTGAACGAGCGGGCCGCGCCGACCTCGGTGGCCAATTTTGTCAATCTGGCCATGCGTGGATACTACGATGGTCTGACTTTTCACCGCGTCGAGCCGCGCTTCATGATCCAGACCGGCGATCCGGAAGGAACCGGCCGTGGTGGCCCGGGTTATACCTTTAGCGGTGAGACCAATCTGCGTCACAATCGGCCGGGCGTGATATCCACGGCCAATGCGGGTCCGGGTACAGATGGCAGCCAGTTTTTTATAACTCACCTGCCCACGCCGCATCTGGATGGTGGGCATTCGGTCTTCGGTTATGTGACCAGTGGCATGGATGTTGTTAACAGCATTCGTCGCGGGGATACGATGGTCAAGGTGACCATTGAGGGTGACATTGCGCCCCTGTGGGAGCGCAAGTCCATTGATCTGATAGTCTGGAACGCGATTCTGGATCGTGAATACCCGGATCTGCGACCGGCACCCACGCCCTGATTGCGGGCCGCTTGTCAGGGCAATACCTGCTTGAAGGGTTTGACCGTGACGCTGCGGTAGACGCCAGCCTTGACGTAGGGGTCTTCGTCAGCCCAGGCGCGGGCGGCCTCCAGAGACTCGAATTCGGCGATGATCAGGCTGCCAGTGAATCCGGCATCGCCGGGGTCATTGCTGTCGATGGCCGGGTGCGGTCCGGCAATGATCAGACGACCTTCGGCCTTGAGCGCTTCCACGCGTGTCAGGTGGGCCGGGCGGACCGGCATGCGCAGTGGCAGGCTGTTCTCGACGTCTTCGCTGATGATGGCATAGAGCATTGAAATTCCTCGTTTGTGTAGCCGCCGGCCATGCCGACCTGCATTGGTCGACTTTGCTCAGGCGGCCTGTTATTGTTTGCTACTTTTTCGGGTTAGCACCCTTTGTGATGCGGCGCCAATCGAGGATGCCGATCATAGGAAAGTCCCTGTACAAAGGCAAACCCGGGCTGACGGCGAACCGAAAGGCTCTCAGGTCTTGAGTCAAACTCAGCCCCATTAACACACGGAACAACCAAGGATCTCGATTAACGGTTATGGCACAAACGCTGGAAATACATCCGGATAATCCGGAACCGCGCAAAATCAGTCAGGCCGCCGATATACTGCTGGGTGGCGGTGTGGTGGTTTACCCGACAGATTCGACCTACGCACTGGCCTGTCATATTGGCGACAAGAACGCATTGGAGCGCATTCGCCGTATTCGGCAGTTGTCTGACAAGCATAACCTGACTCTGATGTGCCGGGATCTCTCGGAAATTGCCACCTATGCTCGTGTCAGCAACAGTGCTTATCGTCTGCTCAAGGCCTACACACCTGGCCCTTATACGTTCATCCTGCCGGCCACCGCCGAAGTGCCGCGCCGGCTTATGCATCCAAAGCGAAAAACCATCGGCTTGCGAATCCCCGATCATGCGGTTGCGCAGGCGCTACTGGAAGCAACCGGCGAGCCGGTGATGACCACCAGTCTGATTCTGCCGGGCGAGGAACATCCGCTTTCCGAGATCTATGATATCGAGGAACAGATGGGTAATCTGGTGGATCTGATCGTGGACAGTGGCGCCTGCGGCCTTGAGGCAACCACGGTTGTCGATCTGGTCGACGGCAGTCCACAACTTGTCCGTGCAGGCAAGGGTGATCCGGCGCCATTCCAGTAAGGCTGCGGCGCGTTTAAAGTCCGTACGCCGTCATTGTTTCATGCCATAATACGGCCTTGTTTTTTAGCGAAAGGGAGAGGGTCGTTTGTCTACAGTGGAATCACAAAAACGGGTACTGTCGGGGATGCGTCCGACCGGGCAGCTGCATCTTGGCCATTATCATGGCGTTTTGAAGAACTGGGTCAAACTACAGCACGAGTTTGAGTGCTTCTTTTTTGTGGCTGACTGGCATGCGCTTACCACCCATTACGCCTCCCCTCAAATGATTGAAGAACATGCTCTGAACATGGTCATTGACTGGCTGGCTGCCGGTGTGAACCCGGGCTCGGCTGCGCTGTTCATCCAGTCGCGCGTGCCGGAACACGCTGAGCTGCATCTGCTGTTGTCCATGATGACGCCATTGGGCTGGCTGGAACGAGTGCCGAGCTACAAGGACCAGCAGGAGAAGCTGCGAGACCTGGATCTGGAAACCTATGGTTTTCTGGGTTACCCCCTGCTGCAAAGCGCCGACATTCTGATTTACCGAGCCGGCCAGGTACCGGTGGGCGCTGACCAGGTTGCGCATGTGGAGTTGACGCGTGAAGTGGCGCGCCGCTTCAATCACCTGTATGGTCGTGAACCTGGCTTTGAGGAGAATGCGGTTGCTGCCGTCAAGAAAATGGGCAAGAAGGCCGCGCGCCTTTACCAGACGCTGCGCACCGCCTATCAGGAGAAGGGTGACCACGATGCCCTGGAACGAGCGCAGGCTTTGATTCGTGAACAACAGAATATTTCTCTGGGTGACCGAGAGCGTCTGTATGGTTACCTGGAAGGCAGTGGCAAGATGATTCTGGCGGAGCCGCAGGCGCTGCTGACGCCTGCTGCCAAGATGCCGGGTCTGGATGGTCAGAAAATGTCCAAGTCCTATGGCAATACCATTCCTCTGCGCGAAGAACTGGACACGGTTGCCAAAAAAATAAACACCATGCCCACCGATCCGGCGCGGGTGCGTCTGACCGATCCGGGTGACCCGGACAAGTGTCCGGTATGGCAGCTTCACGAAGTGTACTCCGACGATAGCACCAAAGCCTGGGTGCAGGACGGCTGTCGCAATGCGGGTATCGGCTGTCTGGCCTGCAAAAAGCCAGTGATTGATGCGGTGGTGGCTGAACTTGAACCGATCCAGGATCGAGCCCGTCAGTACGAAAAAGACCCTGACCTTGTGCGCTCCATCCTGGCTGATGGCTGCGAGCAGGCGCGCGAGTCCGCCCGTGAAACGCTGCGTGATGTTCGCGAAGCGATGGGGCTGGCCTATCGATGAAGACCAATTTGCGATGAGTGAAATGACCGACACTGAATCCAGCAATCAGGAGCTGAGACCGCAGACCGAGATGCCATTTGCCTATGTTGCCGGCAAAGCCATCACTCAGCTGCCGCAAGATCTTTATATCCCGCCGGATGCGCTGGAAGTCTTTCTTGAGGCCTTTGAAGGGCCGCTGGATTTGCTGCTGTACCTGATCAAACGACAGAATATCGATATCCTCGATATTGATGTGTCGTTGATCACCGAGCAGTACATGGCCTATGTTGATCTGATGGAGTCGCACCAGTTTGAGCTGGCTGCCGAATACCTGGTGATGGCTGCCATGCTGGCAGAGATCAAATCGCGCATGCTGTTGCCACGCAGCAAGGACGAGGAAGAGGACGAAGAGGATCCGCGCGCCCAGCTGATTCGCCGTCTGCAGGAGTATGAGCGCTATAAAAAGGCTGCCGAGGACCTGGATAATCTGCCACGCATAGAGCGCGACATTTATCTGGCCGGTGCCAAAGGCCCGCAGCTTGAGCGGACCTCACCTGACCCGGTCGTGGAGCTGCACGAAATTCTGGCGGCGCTGGCAGGTGCCCTGCGACGTGCTGATATGTTCGAGCATCACCAGGTGCAGCGCGAGACACTCTCCACCCGGGAGAAAATGGCTGAGATCCTGGTGCGTCTGTCCAGTGAGCGTTTTGTGCCGTTGGTATCCCTGCTGATGCGGGAAGAGGGCCGGTTAGGCGTGGTAGTTACATTCCTGGCGGTAATGGAACTGATCAAGGATTCACTGGTGGATATCGTGCAGCATGAACCGTTTGCTCCCATCCACATCAAGGCGCGCAGCTAACAGAACAGAAATGAGTCAGTTGATATGAGTACGGATGCAATGACAGACAATGAGCGGGATGACGAGCAGCAAAATGCTCAGGGTCCCGACACAGACGCCAGCGATGGCCAGACTGAAGAGCAGGAAGCGGCAGTAGAGGAAATTACCCACGCGCCGCAGGAAATAGACGAGAGCCTGCTGCAGCAGATCATTGAAGGGCTGCTGCTGTCTGCTGGCAAGCCGCTGTCGGTAGCAGCGCTGGCAGAGCTGTTCGTGGAAGAAGAACGCCCCGCAAACGATCAGATCCGTGAGACACTGGCCCGGATCGCAGAGCAGTGCGAGGGTCGCGGCTTCGAACTCAAGGAAGTGGCCTCGGGGTTCCGCTTTCAGGTACGTCAGCATCTCAGTCCGTGGATAGGCCGGCTGTCAGAGGAAAAACCACAGCGTTATACCCGTGCTCTGCTGGAGACATTGGGTCTGATCGCTTATCGCCAGCCGATAACCCGCGGGGATATTGAGGAAATCCGGGGCGTTGCCGTCAGCTCGACGATTATCCGTACCCTGCTGGATCGCGAGTGGATACGGGTAGTGGGGCACCGTGATGTGCCCGGTCGGCCAGCCATGTTTGCGACCACAAGGCACTTTCTTGATCATTTCAATCTAAAGAGCCTTCAGGAACTGCCACCACTGGCCGAAATCCGTGACCTTGACCAGTTGAACCCGGAGCTGGACCTGGGTGAAGAGCACGAGGGTCGCGTACTTGTTCTGCCTGATGAAGACAGCGATGCAGGAGAGGATCCCGATGCCGAGCCGGTAGATCCGGACAAATTGATTGACGAGGACGAGGCGATGGCGCTGGCCAAACGTCCACTGGACGATATTCTGGGTTACGGCCGCCAAAAGCAGGAAGAAGAATCTGATGACAAATGAAGTCCAACAGGACGAGAAATTACAGAAAGTACTGGCGCGCGCCGGGTTCGGATCGCGCCGCGAAATGGAAACCTGGATAAGTGACGGGCGTGTCCGTGTTAACGGCAAGATCGCCACGCTGGGTGACCGCGCATCGGCAACTGACACCATCATGGTGGATGGCAAAAAGGTAGCCAACACTTCGGGTGACGGCAATCTGCCACGCGTGCTGCTTTACAACAAACCCGAAAATGAAATCTGCAGTGCCAAGGACCCTGAAGGTCGTCCGTCAGTTTATGACCATCTGCCGCCCATCAAACATGGTCGCTGGGTTGCGGTAGGACGTCTGGATTTTAATACCAGTGGACTGCTGCTGTTCACCACTGATGGTGAGCTGGCAAATCGCCTGATGCATCCCTCAGCCAACATCGATCGTGAATATGCGGTCCGCGTGATGGGCGAGGTGAGCGATGAAATGATCAAGACCCTGCTCAAGGGTGTGATGATTGACGAACATCTGTGTCGCTTTACAGATGTGCAGTTTTTTGCCGGTGAGGGCAGGAATCGCTGGTATCACGTGGTGATCATGGAAGGACGTAACCGCGAGGTGCGTAAACTCTGGGAATCGCAGGGCGTGCGTGTCAGCCGCCTGAAGCGAGTGCGTTACGGGCCGGTATTCATTCCCAGCCGCGTCAAAAAGGGTCAGTTCTACGAGATGAAAACTGCCGAGGTCATTGGTCTGTATGAAACAGCAGGTATGACGCCTCCGACGGGGACAACCCGACGCCCGACCCGCAACAACAAGCGGCGTCGCTGACACGACTGACCGCCTGGCCCGCGGCGCCTGATCAGCGTTCGCGGGTCTTAAGACTGGCTCGCAGCGGTTTCATCAGAGCCGGGATGACTGATTCGATCAGTGCCAGTTCACGTTCACTAAAACGCCGATTACGCTTGAAGGTGATTTCCCCCAGGTACTCATTGGTTGCCAGCAGGCGATAACCGCAGCTGTGAAGGGCTTCGCTACCAATCTGTATGTCAACATCCAGTGCTTCGTGCTGGTAGTGCAAGCCATCCACACCCATGCCCTGGGTCAGGCTGTTGAGCAGGCGCTCCTGCAGAGCGGCCAGCTCGGTGGTGCCATTCAGGTTGTTAAGAAGTTGTTCACGCAGTCGCTCTGACCTGCTTTTGCGTTCAGTAAGCTGACTGTCAGACACGTCGGGCTTGAGTGTGTCGGCGGTCGCCAGTTCATAGGTAGCTGATGGCATTGAAAGTTTCCTTTTCAGAGCGATATCGAGTGGGGAGTAGCGTTGTTGTTGTTCTGACTCAGACTTGTGTTGCCACCGTGAGCTTTGGCCTGGTACATGGCCATGTCTGCACGTTCCAGCAGTTCGGTCAGCGATTCATCGGCCTGCCATGTCGCCGCGCCAACACTGGCAGAGGTAACAATGTTGCCGCTGTCGCTGCAGATGTTGAGTGAGGCGATTGCCTGACAGACCCGTTCGGCGATGATTGCTGCACCGGTCGCTGGTGTGCTGCCCAACAGAACCACAAACTCATCACCACCCAGGCGGAAGCACTGATCTGTATTGCGGGTGGCATCAATGATGGCCGCCACAACTTCCTGCAGCACCCGGTCGCCTGTTTCGTGACCGTGACCGTCGTTTATCTGTTTGAAACTATCCAGGTCGACCAGCAGCACCGAAAGGGAGTGCTGGTAGCGTTTGGCAGAGTTGATGGCGAAATCGAGCGACTCGTGCAGTGCGGCACGATTGCCGATCTGGGTCAGGCTGTCAGTTCGGGCAGCCTTCAGGGCAGCGGCGTATCTGAGTGCGTTATTCAGGGGGTGCAGCAGTGACATCAGCATGTCTTCAAACTCTGCCATGTTATTGGCGGAGAATACGCGCTGTCGTGACACAATCAGCTCGCCAAGGTGCAGCTCGCGGGTAATCAAGCGATAGGCAAGCGAATGAGTGCCCTCAGTACCAAAAGTCAGTTGCTCAGATGCTTCGTTATGTCGGTACCACATGCCGCTGATTCTCAGGCGAGTCTGGGCATGTCTGAAAAAAGCCAGCAGAATTGCATCAACGGACAGCGACGCCTGCAGTGCGGTCATCAGTTGTACACGCGACTCGAGGGTCCCTAGCGCTTTGGTAACGCGCGGGCTGGCTGACGCAAGTACAGCATCGTCAGCTTTGACGATGCGCAGTTCCGTAGTTTCGGCGGTGCTGAGTGGTAATGCCATGTCTGTCTCCGGCCTGGACTTATGGGGCCGAAGAAGCGAAAAACGTGCCAGAATTTTTGAAGTTGTTTTATTTGTTATTCAAAACAATTAGATACAGATGAAATATGATGTTTTTGATAGGAGTTTGCCGCTTATTGCCACGGGAAAGCGGCAAGAATTGCCGGTTTCCCGTCGCTTTGCCGCCTGCCGGCGTCAGTTCGCCGACGCATGGTCGTTTTGCACCCTCGCCAGCAGTTCACGTATATCCAGCGCTTCCCCGTGAATGGCCCTGCTTTGCGCTGACATCAGGTAAACGTAGGCGGGCATCAGGGATTCAGCGGTTGGCAACGTTGCCGGGTCCTCAGCCGGGTAGGCTGCGCGTCGCATTTCCGTGCGGGTGGCTCCCGGGTTGATTGAGTTGACGCGAATGGATGAGGTGTTGCGCAGTTCCTCAGCCAGCACCTGCATCAGACCTTCGGTTGCGAATTTACTGACTGCATAGGCACCCCAGTAGGCGCGACCTTTGCGGCCCACACTGGAAGAAGTCATCAGAATGCGGCCATCGTCCGATTTTGCCAGTGCCGGCAGTAGCGCTTTTGTCAGCATGAACATGGCGTTGACGTTGATCTGCATGATCTTGGTCCACTGTTCAGCCGGGTAGTGCTCGATAGGACCCAGAGCGCCCAGCACGCTGGCATTGTGCAAAAGGCCGTCCAGCGCCGGAAACTGCTCCAGAATTGATTTGCCAAGCAGGTTGTAGTCGTCGACCGTCGCACTGGCCAGGTCCAGCGGGTGAATTACCGGTTCGGGTAGGCCCTGCCCGACGATGCTGTCATAGACAGCTTCCAGTTTGGCCTGCGTCCGGCCCAGCAGAATGACGGTGGCGCCCTGTTGCGCGTAAGCAAGCGCGGCGGCTTTGCCGATGCCGTCGCCTGCGCCGGTCACCAGAATCAGTTTGCCGGACAATTGATCGCTCATGAAAACTCCTTTTGTTGTGCGTGTTGGCTCATGTGGTTTGCCAGGTCGATTACCTGGCCGGCGATAAAATCCGCCTGCCATTGTTCAATCGGTGGCTCCGGGGGCAGATACCCCCAGCCGGCCGCCACGGTGTGCATGCCAGCCGCGCGGCCAGCATCGATGTCGCGTGGATGATCTCCTACGTAAATACATTGCTTCGGGGAAACTCCCAATTGCTTACAGGCCAGCAGCAGGGGCTCAGGGTCGGGCTTGCTGCGGCTGACGTGATCCGGACAGATCAGCACGGCGCACTGCTCATGGAGTCCAAGCGATCGCATCAGAGGTTCGCTGAAGCGTACCGGCTTGTTGGTCACTACGCCCCAGGGTATGTCGCGACCGGCCAGCGTGGCCAGTAGTGCGGCCATATTGGGATAAAGCGCAGATTGTGTTTGCTGAATGCGATCGAAATAGCGCTCCAGCAGTTCGGTCAGCAGCGGCTCGAAGTCCGGATCGCCTGGCTCCCTGTCGAAAGCAAGTTTAACCAGTGCTCTTGCGCCGCTGGACACGGTGGCATGCACCGCCTGCTCACTGGGCGCAGCGATGCCGGCCTGCTGGCAAAGCTGCTGCAGCACATCGCTGAAGTCAGGCGCCGTATGGACCAGCGTGCCGTCCAGGTCGAACAGCACTGCGGCCACCTGTGTTTGCAGTGGAAATTCCGGGGTCTGCATACTCATGGCTTCTGGTAATGAACCAGGTAGTTGACGCTGACATCCGGCGCCAGCTTGTACTGCTTGGTCAGCGGATTGTAGGTCATGCCCGTCAGTTCTCCCTGTTCAAGGTCCTGATGGCGGCACCAGTTGGCCAGTTCCGAGGGCTTGATGAATTTGGCGTAGTCATGTGTGCCGCGTGGCAGCAGGTTGAGTACGTATTCTGCGCCCACGATGGCAAACAGCCAGGATTTCGGGTTGCGATTGATGGTCGAGAAGAACAGGTGGCCGCCGGGTTTGGCAAGCCGGGCGCAGGCGGCCACAACCGCTTCCGGGTCAGGCACGTGTTCAAGCATTTCCAGGCAGGTCACGACATCGTATTGTCCGGCTTCCTGTTCTGCCATTTCCTCTGCAGAGATGTTCTCGTAACGGATATCGTCCAGACCGCTCTCCAGTTGATGCAGACGGGCAACGGCCAGTGAGGCCTCTGCCAGGTCGATTGCCGTCACGGAAGCGCCCTGACGGGCCAGAGCCTCGCTCAGAATGCCGCCACCACAGCCAATATCAATGCATCGCTTGCCAGCCACATTGACCTTGCGATTGATGAAACCCATGCGTAGCGGATTGATTTCGTGCAGAGGTCGAAATTCGCTGTTCGGGTCCCACCAGCGCGCAGCCAGCGCTTCAAATTTGCGGATTTCGCTGTCGTCGCGGTTCGGGGTATTCACAGTCATGAGGATTCCTGCAGTAGGGTTTGCCAGCCTTGAATGTCGTCGAACAGTTTACGCTGGTTAATGCTAGTCAGTTCGCCATTGTCCACCAGTCGTTTGCCATTGACCCAGACGTGCGACACCTGATCGCTGCGGGTGCTGTAGGCAAGATGCGAAGCGGGGTGGTAGACGGGCACGGTATTCAGGCTGTGCAGATCGACGGCGATGATATCGGCCTGTTTGCCGACCTCCAGGGAGCCGGTAAGCGAGTCCAGTCCCATGGCCCGTGCACCATTAATGGTGGCCATGCGCAGCGCCTGCAGGGCGGGCAGGGCGGCGGCATCACCAGAGACCGCTTTGGCGAGCATCGCAGCCGTGCTGAGCTCGGCAAACATATCCAGATCGTTGTTGCTGGCAGCGCCGTCGGTGCCCAATGCGACATTGATGCCTTCGCGCATCAATCTGTCGACCTGGCAGAAGCCACTGGCCAGTTTCAGATTGGATTGCGGGCAGTGCACTACATGAGAACCGCTATCGCGGATCATGGCGATGTCGTCCTCGTCCAGCGCGGTGGCGTGAACGCACAGCAGGCGCGGACTCATCAGCCCCAGCTGATTGAGTCGGCGAATCGGACGCAGGCCGAATTTTGCCAGCGAGTCAGTGACTTCGCCGGCGGTCTCATGCACGTGCATGTGCACAGGCACGTCCATCTCCTCAGCCAGCGGCGCGATTCGGCTGATTGGTTGATCGGACACTGTGTACGGCGCGTGCGGACCAAAAGCGGTACTGACCAGGGTGCTGCGACGCCATTCATCATGCAGCTTGATGGTTTTGCTGATGCCTTCATCCGGGCCCTGCGCCCAGGGTGTTGGGAAATCGATGATGGGGGTAGCCAGTTGCACGCGCATACCGGCCTCGGTCGCTGCCCGCGCAGATGCCTCAGGGAAAAAATACATGTCGGCATAACAGGTAGTGCCGCCGCGCAGCATCTCGGCGATAGCGAGACGGGTGCCGTCGTAGACAAAATCCTCACTGACCCAGCGGCCTTCCAGTGGCCAGATGTGCTGTTCCAGCCAGGTCTGCAAGGGCAGATCATCGGCGACACCGCGCAGCAGGCTCATGGCAGCATGGCCATGCGCATTCACCAGGCCCGGCATGACAGCGTGGGTGGAGGCATCGACCTGATCTCTGGCGGTGAAGCGCTGGTCGGCCACTGCGCTGGGCAGGACGGCGACGATGCGGCCCTGATCCACGGCGACTGAATGGTTTTCCAGTACCGCGGACTGGTCATCCATGGGAATGACCCAGCGGGCGTTGATCAGCAGATCTATGGACATCTGACCGGAGTCAGGCATTTGGGGTGACGTCATTGAGGCTCCCGGTTGGACAAACTCAGGCCCGGATTATAACGAATAACACCAGCGAGCAGGAGCTTGATCTGAGCCTGCATTTATATGCCCGGAATACGGTCGGTTGTGCTAGAATTGAGCAATTTTTGCGGCCCTGCATTTGCCGCCTCGATCAAGCGAAAAAAACGGAATAACTATGACGGAATCGACGGAATCTACCAACCAGGTATTGCCGGTATCGCTGGAAAGCGAAATGCGGGAATCCTATCTGGCTTACGCGATGAGCGTGATTGTGGGGCGGGCGCTGCCGGACGTTCGCGATGGACTAAAGCCTGTACATCGCCGCGTGCTGTTCGCAATGAATGTCCTGTCCAACGACTTCAACAAGCCCTACAAAAAATCAGCCCGTGTTGTCGGTGATGTCATCGGTAAATACCATCCACACGGCGATTCTGCGGTTTACGACACCATTGTGCGTATGGCACAGGATTTCTCATTGCGCTATCCGCTGGTGGATGGTCAGGGTAACTTCGGCTCGATTGACGGTGACGCGGCAGCTGCCATGCGTTACACGGAAATCCGCATGGCCAAGATGGCCCATGACCTGATGGCTGACCTGGACAAGGAAACCGTCAACTTCTCCGATAACTATGATGGCACCGAAAGCATCCCGGATGTTTTCCCGACCCAGATCCCCAATCTGCTTGTGAACGGCTCGTCCGGTATTGCCGTGGGCATGGCCACCAATATTCCGCCGCATAATCTGGGCGAGGTGATTGACGCCTGTCTGGCGCTGCTGGACAACGACGACATCACCATTGATGAGCTGATGGAGTATGTAAAAGGACCCGATTTCCCGACGGCGGCCATTATTAATGGCCGGGCGGGCATTGTAGAGGCCTACCGTACTGGCCGCGGACGCATTTACATGCGCGCGCGGGCGGAGGTGATCGAGGACGAGAAGTCAGGTCGCCAGAGCATCATCGTCACCGAGATCCCCTACCAGCTGAACAAGGCGCGTCTGGTTGAAAAGATTGCCGAGCTGGTCAAGGAAAAGAAAATCGAAGGCATCACCGAGCTGCGTGATGAATCTGACAAGGATGGCCTGCGAATCGTGATCGAACTGCGTCGTGGCGAAGTCGGCGATGTGGTGCTGAATAACCTGTATGCCCAGACCCAGATGCAGTCGGTGTTTGGCATTAACATGGTGGCTCTGGTCGACGGCCAGCCACGACTGCTGAACCTGAAAGAGATTCTGCAGTCCTTTATCCGCCATCGTCGTGAAGTGGTCACCCGGCGCACCATTTATCTGCTGCGCAAGGCGCGTGAAAAGGGTCATATCCTGGAAGGTCTGGCGGTTGCGCTGGCCAATATCGATGCTGTTATTCAGCTGATCAAGGAGTCGCCAAGCTCTGCAGAAGCCAAAGAGAAGCTGCTGGCGCGTTCCTGGCTGTCCAGCAGCGTGCTGGCCATGCTGGGTGAGACCGGTGCCGATGCCTGCCGCCCGGAAGAGTTGCCTGAAGAGTTTGGCCTGAAAGGGGATCAGTACTACCTGTCTCCCGCCCAGGCGCAGGCGATTCTGGACCTGCGTCTGCATCGTCTGACTGGACTTGAGTACGAAAAACTCATTAATGATTACAAAGAGTTGCTGCAGCAAATTGCAGATTTTCTGGAGATTCTGGGCAGTGAGTCCCGTCTGTTTGAAGTGATGCGCGAAGAGATGAATCTGGTGCGTGCGAACTATGCTGATCCGCGTCGTACCGAGATCGTCGGTTCGCAACTTGACCTGAGCATGGAAGACCTGATCACGGAAGAAGATCGTGTTGTGACCATCTCACGCAGTGGTTATGCCAAGTCTCAGCCGCTGGCCGACTATCAGGCGCAGCGCCGTGGTGGCATGGGCAAGGCGGCAGCGTCGGTCAAGGACGAAGATGTGGTAGAGCATCTGCTGATCGCCAGCAGTCACGATACGCTGCTGTGTTTCAGCAGTGCCGGCAAAGTCTACTGGATCCGTGTATTCAATATTCCGCTGGCCAGCCGCACTTCGCGAGGCCGTCCGCTGGTCAATATCCTGCCGCTGGAAGAGGGTGAGCGTATTACCAGCATGCTGCCCATCCGTGAGTATACGGAGGGCTATTTCATCTTTATGGCTACCGCTAACGGTACCGTCAAGAAGACACCGCTGGAGAACTTCTCGCGTCCGCGCAGCGTTGGCCTGCGCGCAGTTGAGCTGGATGAAGGTGACACTCTGATCGGCACCGCACTGACCGATGGTGAAAAAGACATCATGCTGTTTGGTTCTGCTGGCAAGGTGCTGCGCTTCAAGGAGTCGGACGTGCGTCCTATGGGTCGTACGGCCCGTGGTGTTCGTGGTATCCGTCTGCAGGAAGGACAGCGCGTCATCTCCCTGATTGTTCCGGAAGAGGACAAGCAGGTGCTGACGGTGAGTGAAAACGGTTATGGCAAGCGCACTGAAACGTCAGACTTCCCGCAGTACGGGCGCGGTGGCCAGGGTGTCATCGCCATGCAGACCAGTGAGCGTAACGGCTCTCTGGTGGGTGCTGTACAGGTTGCCGACGGCGATCAGATCATGCTGATCTCCGACCGTGGCACGCTGGTGCGCACACGCGTGGAAGAAGTACCGGTACTGAGCCGTAATACGCAGGGCGTGCGCCTGATCCGCCTGAAGACAGATGAAACGCTGGTCGGCATCGAACAGGTTGCCGAACCCGAAGAGGATCTGCCGCCGCTGGAACAGCTCGATGACTGAGGTGGCACCAGTAGTTGCCTTCCTCGGACCGTTGGGGACATTCTCTCATGCGGCGGTAAATCAGTATTTCGGTGATGATAAGTCTGTTGGCCGGCACAGCGTAGCAACCATTGACGATGTGTTCCTGGAAGTTGAAGCCGGCAAGGCTGATTACGGCGTGGTCCCGGTTGAGAACTCTACAGAAGGCGCCGTCAACACCACACTGGATTGCCTGATGGATACCTCGCTGACCATTGTTGGCGAGGTGTTTTTGCCGATAGCGCACAATCTACTGGTGAAGGACTCCAGCCAGTTGGGCAGTCTGCGCCGTATAGTTTCTCACAAGCAATCGCTGGGACAGTGTCGCCTGTGGTTGCGTGCCAATCATCCTGGTATGGAACTGGTCGAGGTGAGCAGCAACGCCGAAGCTGCCCGGCTGGCGTCAGAAGACGCATCAACTGCAGCCATAGCCGGCGATATTGCAGCCGCACTTTATGGCTTGGAGATTCAGGCCGCGAATATTCATGACCGCAAAAGCAACACCACCCGCTTTCTGGTCCTGTCACGCAAGCACGTGACAGTTCCCACCGGTCACGACAAAACATCCATTCTGGTGTACGCCGAAAACAAGCCCGGAGCGCTGTTTCGCCTGCTGGCGCCCTTCGATCAGTATCAGGTGAGTCTCACCCGGCTGGAGACGCGGCCGGCGCGGGACGACATGTGGTCGTACGTATTTTTTATCGACTTTGAAGGTCACAATGATGACACGGCGGTCAGGCAGGTATTCAAACAGCTTGCGGATTGCGCAGTGAAAATCAAGAATTTGGGTTCGTATCCTCGTGCAACTTCTTGAAGGAAAAACAGTTCTTATTGTTGGCCTGGGTCTGATTGGCGGCTCCGTAGCGCGTGGGCTGATCGCAGGAGGCCACTGCGCCCGAGTGCTGGCCTGCGGCCGCGACGAGAGCCAGCTGCAGGCTGCCTTGCTGGATGGCAGTATTCACGCTTTCTCGACTGACCTCAGTACGCTGGTTCCCGAAGCTGACATCATCCTGATCGCCACGCCGACTTTAACGGTGGTGCGGATGCTTGAGCAGATAGCGCCGCTGCTTGGAGAAAACACAATTGTGACCGATGCGGCCAGCGTCAAAGCCAATGTCATCGCGGATGCTCGTGCAGCCCTCGGTACACGTGTTAGCCGCTTCATTGCCGGGCATCCGATCGCCGGTTCGGAGCAAAGTGGTTATGCTGCGTCGCGATCCGACCTGTATCAGAATCGAAAGGTTATTCTGACACCCATCCCTGAGAATGATCCCCTGGCGCTGCGCACTGTGATGGCGCTGTGGCAATGTCTGGGCGCGGATGTGCGGGCGATGAATGCGCAGCGTCACGACCAGGTGCTGGCTGGCACCAGCCATCTGCCGCATCTGCTGGCCTATACGCTGGTGAATACACTGGTCGAGTCGGTAGGAGAGCCTGATCGCAGCCAGCAGGTGTTTGATTTTGCAGCGGGCGGGTTTGCCGATTTTAGCCGTATCGCCTCCAGCGACCCAGTCATGTGGCGCGATATCTTTCTGGCAAACCGCGACGCCACCGTAGCTGTCCTTGATCACTACATGGCGGACCTGCAGCAGATGCGCGCGCTGTTGTTGCGCGCCGATGGGGATGCTCTGCAGTCGAGGTTCAGGCGGGCGAAGCAGGTCAGGGATGATTTCATCCGGCGCTTTCGCAATGGTCAGTGTTCCGTGAGTGAGACGGCACCGCGTGCGTCCGAGGTTTTGACCGTCGGGGTCGCCGTGCGTGTATTCGGCCGCTGCCGGCTGAGCGCCGACAGCGAGTCGGCCCTTGAGTGTCTGGACGAGATTCTGAAGGAGGGTGGTACCTGGCAATTGGAGAATTTTCCCGACGATCGACAGGCCTTGCAGCGTCTGCAGGCGCTCAGGCTTGGCGGCGTCCCTGTCAGTGGGCCCGATAATGGTAGCTTGCTGGTGTTTTCGGATGTTGGGCAGGACATGCGCCAGCTCAGTCTGCCGGCGGATCCGGTCCAGGTTGCGGCGCTGGCGATTGCCGCCACCGCTCTCGAAGGGTCGGGGGTGCGCGTTATTGCTGGAGAAGGTGGTGCCGCGCAGCTTCCGGAGTTGCTGGATACGCTGCAGGGCATTGGCTACAACATTATGCTTGAGGGGCGGGATATCCTGATTGGTACAGCTGCTCTGTCCGATGAACGGCTGGCCCTGAATGTGCCCGTGGGTTCACTGACCGATGATCAGTGTCTGGCCCTGGTGGCTGCCGGGCTGGTAGGGCAGCAGATACTGGATATCAAACTGGATAAAGTTTTTTGTGATCGCGTCTGGCAGCGACTGCAACCCTGGGTTGCTGCAGGGCTGCCCATCGAGCGTGCAGCAGACGGTGATACCCTGAAGGTGAGCGGATTGCGACGCGACCGGATGACTGTACCGAACCAGATCGATTGTCGTGGAGACAGTGTGCTCGCCATGCTGTCAGTAGCCTGGCTGACCAGCACACAGCATGCAGCTTATATTAACGGAGCAGGTGAGTATAGGCAGCGCTTCCCGGGGCTGGCCGCAATATGGCACAGGCTCGGCGTGCCGCTGGCAGTCCTGTCGGAGGTGGTTTGATGACGTTCAGCCGTGAAGAACTGGTCCCGGTACTGACCATTGATGGACCAGGTGGCGCCGGCAAGGGCACCATCAGCCGCCTGGTAGCAGAACAGCTTGGCTGGCACTATCTGGATAGTGGCGCTCTTTACCGACTCACGGCACTGGCTGCACGCCGCGCCAGCATTGAGCTTGATGATGCCAACGCCGTCGCGGCACTGGCAGCCGTGCTGGATATCCGCTTTGGAACGGGTACTGATGACAGTGTCTGGTTTCAGGGCGAAGAAGTGTCAGGGTTTATCCGCACAGAGCAGGCCGGGGCCGACGCATCGATCGTGGCTGCCCTGCCGCCCGTTCGGGATGCGTTGTTACAGCGTCAGCGCGACTTCCGCCAGCCGCCCGGGCTGGTGGCCGATGGGCGTGACATGGGTACGGTTGTATTCCCTCAGGCGGTTGTTAAAATCTTCCTGACAGCCTCTGCTGAAGAGCGTGCAGATCGCCGTTATAAGCAGTTGATTGCAAAGGGTATTGATGTTAAGATCGGCGACCTTTTGGCGGATATCCGGGCGCGTGATGCGCGTGACAGTCAGCGGGCCGTGGCACCTTTACGACCTGCCGATGATGCGATCAGCGTTGACACGACACAATTAAGTATATCCCAGGTCCTTGATATTGTTATCAATAAGGTCCGGGAGTCGACTTGATAAAGACTTGATCGAACGGTTGCGAGCCTGCAACTGCGTGCCTGAGAAAAGCGTTAACAAGAGCAGCCTGATGACGGAGCCAGCACTGTCCGTCTGCGGGCTTTTTGTCATTGGCCCGTGTGTGCTGGTACACGGTTGAAAAGAAGCCACGTTGACACCCACCGAGGTGATCCCGCGGCCTGATTATTTAACAGGATTAAACATGAGTGAAAGTTTCGCTGAATTATTTGAACAGAGTCTGAACGATGTAGACATGACCCCCGGCGCAATCGTGACCGGCACCGTTGTAAACATCGACTCAGACTGGGTGACCGTCCATGCCGGACTGAAATCCGAAGGCGTCATCCCCAAGAGCCAGTTCCTGGATGAAGATGGCGAATTTACCCTGAACATCGGTGACGAAGTTAAAGTGGCGCTGGAAACCGTAGAAGACGGTTTCGGTGAAACTCGTCTGTCCAGAGAGAAGGCCAAGCGTGCCGAGTCCTGGATGGAGCTGGAAGCGGCTTTCGAAAAGAACGAAGTGGTCAAGGGTATCATCAACGGCAAGGTCAAAGGTGGTTTCACTGTCGACCTCAACAACATCCGCGCGTTCCTGCCAGGCTCTCTGGTGGACATTCGCCCGATTCGCGATACCGCGCACCTGGAAGGCCAGCTGCTGGAATTCAAACTGATCAAACTGGATCAGAAGCGCAACAACGTGGTTGTTTCACGTCGTGCCGTGCTGGAAGCTGTCAGCTCGGAAGAGCGCGACGAACTGCTGGCTACGCTGCAGGAAGGCCTGGTCATCAAGGGTATCGTCAAGAACCTGACCGACTACGGCGCGTTTGTTGACCTGGGCGGTGTTGATGGTCTGTTGCACATCACTGACATGTCCTGGAAGCGTATCAAGCACCCAAGCGAAATCGTCAATGTTGGCGATGAGATCAAGGTTAAAGTACTGAAGTACGACCGTGAGCGTAATCGCGTATCTCTGGGCCTGAAGCAGCTGGGCGAAGATCCATGGGTAGATATCAAGTCCCGTTATCCGGAAAACACCAAGGTCAAGGCGCGTGTTACCAACCTGACCGACTACGGCTGTTTTGCGGAGCTGGAAGAGGGCGTTGAAGGTCTGGTTCACGTATCCGAAATGGATTGGACCAACAAGAACGTTCACCCGTCCAAGATCGTACAGCTGGGCGATGAAGTGGAAGTGATGATCCTGGATATCGACGAAGAGCGTCGTCGTATTTCTCTGGGTATCAAGCAGTGCTTCCAGAATCCATGGGATCGTTTCGCCGAGCAGTACAACAAGGGCGACAAGATCTCTGGCAGCATCAAGTCAATCACTGACTTTGGTATCTTTATCGGCCTGGAAGGCAACATCGATGGCCTGGTTCACCTGTCTGACATCTCCTGGGATGAGACTGGCGAAGAAGCCGTGCGCAACTACAAGAAAGGCGATGAAATCGAGACAGTCATCCTGTCCATCGACCCGGAACGTGAGCGTATTTCTCTGGGCATCAAGCAACTGTCTGACGATCCGTTCGCCAACTACGTCGGTGAGTTCGACAAGGGCAGCATTGTCAAGGGCACCATCTCCGAAGTTGACGCCAAGTCTGCAACTGTAGACCTCGGTAACGGCATCACTGGTACGCTGCGCGCGTCCGAAATCAGCCGTGACAAAGTCGAAGATGCCCGCAATGTGCTGAATGCTGGTGACGAGATCACAGTTAAAGTTGTCAGCGTTGATCGCAAGAATCGTGTACTGGGTCTTTCTGTCAAGGCAATCGAAATTGACGACGAGAAAGCCGCGATTCAGGATCACAAAAATCAGGAAGCGCCAGCCTCTGGCCCGACCACGATTGGTGATCTGATCAAAGCCGAAATGGAAAAGAAATAATACTGGCAGGGAATCGTTATGACAAAGTCAGAGCTTATCGAGCGCATTGCAGCAAAACAGACACAGTTGTCAGCAAGAGACTGTGAGTTTGCCGTCAAGTCGATCATTGAGTATATGTCCGAGGCTTTGTCAGACGGCGGGCGAATTGAAATCCGCGGGTTTGGCAGCTTTTCACTGCATTACCGGGTACCACGTGTCGGACGTAATCCGAAAACGGGCACCCCGGTGAATCTAAGTGGAAAGTATGTGCCGCACTTCAAGCCCGGCAAAGAACTGCGTGACCGTGTGAACAGCTCTATGGAGCAGTGATGATTTTGCGGTCGGCGGACACGCTTCCCTGACAGTTAATAAAGCGGCGAATTCGCAAGAATATCGCCGCTTTTATTTTGTGGAGAGTCAATATATGCAAGGCATGAAACGCTGGTTGCTGATTCTGCTGTTGCTGATGGTTGTGCTGCTCAGCACCGCCTTCAGTCTGTGGAATACAACACCGGTGCCGTTGTCGTTCGGATTTGTGAGTTTTTCGGCGCGCCCGCTCGCGCTTTGGATAATCGCTGCATTCTGTGTTGGTGGACTCGCTGGCGTGATTCTTGGAGCTGGCCTGGTTCGCGACATGAAACTTCGCATGCGCATTCGCCGCCTGGAAAAGGAACTTAAACAGCGACCACGATTCCCGCCCGCGGAACGTGATATCTGACTCTTTTTTTATCACCAGATTTATTAGTTGGTATGGATTGCCTCATTCAAGGAGAAGCTCTGTGAACGACAACAATCGCATCATCGTGGCCCTGGATTTTGATAATCGTGCTGATGCAATGACGCTGCTTGATAAACTTTCACCGCAAAGCTGTCGCGTCAAAGTTGGCAAGGAGCTCTTTACCCGTTTTGGCCCGGATCTGGTGCGGGAAGTCCAGCAGCGCGGCTTTGAAGTTTTTCTGGACCTTAAGTTCCACGACATTCCCAATACTGTGGCCAAAGCAGTTGCCGCGGCTGCCGAACTGGGCGTGTGGATGCTGACCCTGCACGCCAGTGGCGGTGAAGCAATGATGCGGGCCGCGCGTGAAGCGCTGGCCGACAGCGATCACAAACCACTGCTGGTTGCCGTCACGGTGCTGACCAGCATGGCAGAAGAAGATCTGATGGCTCAGGGGATTTCCCGGGCGACAGAGGAACAGGTCCAGCGCCTGGCTGCCATTGCCCAGGAAGGCGGCATGGATGGCGTGGTCTGTTCCGCATCAGAAGCTGCGTCGCTGCGTAAGCTGCTGAGTGAAAACTTCCTGCTGGTGACGCCCGGGATCCGCCCTGCAGGTGATGCGGCGGATGACCAGAAGCGCATTGTGACGCCAGGTGATGCTGTCCATGCAGGCAGTAATTATCTGGTGATTGGTCGTCCGATAACCCGCGCGCGCCATCCGGATGTCAAACTTCAGGCCATTCTTGAGGAAATTTCTGGCAATTGATCCATGGTGTGCTAAAACCAGTACGACGCCCGTTAGTATTGGCGGCTCATGGATGATTTGATCAATTGAGAAATACACAATCGGAAAAGGAGTTTCCTCATGTCTCAATCAGCAATTTCAGTAATACGTTTTCTTCGCCGGTCAGCCATGTTCAGCATGCTGACACTGGCTTTGTTTGGTGCCACGGTCTCTCATGCCCAGTCAGATGATGCACCTGACACCGCAGACATGGCGCTGCTGGTCGAGGACCAGGTGAATATCAATACAGCCGATGCTGATACGCTGGCACTCGCACTGGATGGTGTGGGTATGACTCGTGCGCTGGACATCATTGCCTACCGCGAAGAGCACGGTGACTTTGAACAGGTTGATCACCTGGAGCGTGTTCGCGGGATTGGCAAGGCAACGCTTGAGCGTAATCGCCACAAAATTCGATTGTCCAGTGACGGCGAGTGATTCTGTTTACGCACATGTGACAGTGAATACGTTAGAATAGGGGCTGTTTAGCCCCTTTTCTGTAATAACTGGATAAAGCATGCAGGACACATCCGGCCAGGACCTGGCTGGTCATCTCATTACTGGAACGGACATCCTGGCATTGCTGACAGGCCTGCTTGCAGCCTGGTGTCTGTGCTCCCTGCTGGTGGTCGTAGGGCGGCGTCATTTACTGGACGTGCCGGTTGCACGCAGTGCTCATCAGCAGGCGGTGCCGCGTGGTGGTGGCGCCGCGATAGTGACAGGTCTTGCACTGGCGATTGCGGTACTGCTTTTTTCTGGCACCCTGACTCTCCAGAATACGCTGATCCTTGCTTGCGCCCTGCCGGTGGCCATGGTCGGCTTTATAGATGATTTCAAAGCGCTGCCGGTGCGCATCCGCCTCCCTCTGCATTTGATCAGCGCGGCATCTGCGTTGTGGCTGCTGGGCCCTGTGCCAGAGCCATTTTTCAGTGGCTGGCTGGTGATGCCCAGCTGGTTGCAGGCGCTGATACTTATGCTGGCTCTGGTCTGGCTGTTAAATCTCTATAACTTCATGGATGGCATCGATACGCTGGCAGCTGCCCAGTGTCTGTTTGTCTGCGCGGCTGCTGGCCTGCTGCTGTGGCGCCTGGATGATCCCCTGATGCTGGTATGTGCCGCGCTGTTTGCCGCGACATTAGGGTTTCTGTATTGGAATGTCCCGCCCGCCAGGCTGTTTATGGGTGACGTTGGCAGCACATTCCTGGGCTTTTTCCTGGGACTTCTGGGCCTTATCACACATTTCAATGGAGTGCTGTCAGTCTGGGTGTGGGTATTGCTGATGGCCACGTTCATTGCGGATACCACGCTGACCCTGCTGCGTCGTCTGCTGGCCGGCCATTCAATTACTGAAGGGCACAGCACGCATGCCTACCAGCATCTGTCGCGGCGATGGGGCAGTCATCTCAGGGTTACAGCAGCTTATATGATGGTCAATGTCCTGTGGTCGCTGCCCCTGGCATGGCTGGCTCTGACCAGACCCGAATATGGGGTGTTATTTGCCATATCTGGTATAGTACCGTTAATGATCGTGGCAGCCCTGCTGGGCGCCGGAAACAGGGAGCGTCAATGAACCTATACACCATCCCCTTGTCCCGCACCGTCAAGCAGATACTGCTGATGCTGGCAGACGGGCTCATGCTGGCCCTGGCAACCTGGTTGTCATTCAACATGCTGGGGATCGGCGCAGAGGGGCAGGGCGAGCGTCTTACGCTCTATTTCGCTGCCGCCATCATGATCAGCGTCGGCGGATTCTACCGAATAGGTCTTTACCGCGCGCTGCTGCTTTACATGGGCGTGCAATCGGGATTTATCGTCCTGCAGGGTGTGTCGGTTGCTGCGGTACTGTTCGGTGCAGTCTACTATCTTATTCTGTCACCCGAGTCACCCAACAACGCCGTTGTTCCGATGTTCTGGATGATTGCTCTGCTGAGCATCGGTGGCAGCCGCTTTGTGGCCAAGATGGTGCTGCAGAGCCTGATACAGAACTTCCGCCCCAAAGAGCCCGTGATTATTTACGGTGCCGGCAGCTCGGGTATGCAGCTGGTTGCAGCACTGCAGAATGGCAATCAGTATTTGCCGGTAGCCTTTGTGGATGACAGCCGTCACATCATCGGCAGCACCGTCAGCGGCGTGCGTGTCTACAGTCCCTCATCGTTATCAGAGCTGATCAACAACTTCTCTGTACGTCAGATCCTGCTGGCAATCCCGTCTGCAACACATGCCGAGCGCAAGGAAATACTCAATCGTCTTGAGCATCTGCCAGTTCATGTGAAAACAGTGCCTGAGCTGTTTGATATGCGTTCAGGCAAGTTTCATGTTGATGAAGTGCGCGACATCGACATTGAAGACCTGCTGGGTCGTGACATTGTACCGCCTGACGTAGAGTTGATGGGCGCCTGCATTACTGGCCGCTCGGTACTGGTTACGGGAGCGGCTGGCTCCATCGGTTCTGAGCTGTGTCGGCAGATTGTTGGTCTGGAACCAGAGCGCCTGATACTGCTGGACAGTTTTGAGTTTGGACTCTACGACCTGGAGCTTGAGCTGCAGGGCTTGCGGGCAGAAGGCTCCAGCACCGAGATTGTGGCGATGCTGGGTAACGTCTGCAATCGAACGCTGATGGACGCGGTGATCAATCGCTTCAGCATTGAGACGGTCTATCATGTGGCTGCTTACAAGCAGGTACCGATGGTCGAAAAAAATGTAGTGGAGGGTGCCTACAATAATATCTTTGGCACCGCGATTGCCGCGCAGGCCGCAATGAATGCCGGAGTTCGACATTTTGTGCTGATCTCCACTGACAAGGCGGTGCGTCCCACCAATGTCATGGGTGCCACCAAACGCTTCGCCGAACAGGTGCTCCAGGCGTTGGCAGCGAGACAGAAGGGTACCTGTTTCAGCATGGTCAGGTTTGGCAATGTGCTGGGTTCATCCGGGTCGGTAGTGCCGCTGTTCCGACGCCAGATCAGTGAGGGCGGGCCGGTTACTGTGACGCACCCTGAGGTCACACGTTATTTCATGACGGTGGAAGAGGCCGCACAGCTGGTGATTCAGGCAGGTTCGATGGCCAGTGGCGGTGACGTCTTTGTGCTGGATATGCACGACCCAATCAGAATTGTGGATCTGGCCCGCAAGATGATTCACCTGATGGGCTACGATGTTAAAGATGAGAATGCCTACCATGGCGACATCGCCATCGAATATACCGGCCTGCGTCCTGGTGAAAAGCTGTTTGAAGAGCTGTTGATCGGCGAGTCAGTTACGGGCACTGAACACCCCAAAATCATGCGGGCTGAGGAAGACTTTCTAACCTGGGAAGAGCTGGAGCCGATGCTGGCAGAGTTGGAACGTGCCTGTCGAATGCTGGATCTACAGCAGATACGTCAGGTTCTGATCAGCGCTGTGGATGGCTTTCAGCCTGATGATCTGCATGATGATCCACTGTGGGTTGTGTCATCAGATCAGGTGGTTGAACTGCCAGCGGTGTCCTCGGCTACTGCCAAGGTGACACCGCTGCACAAACGCTAGTCCCGCACAGCCCCGGGACTCCGCGTCAATTTCTATCGACGGTCAATTGATACGATCATGACCGGCTCCACCGGCACGTCCTGATGGCCGCGCTGGCTGGTGGTCTGGACCCGTGCAATTTCATCCATGACTTCCATGCCACTGATCACCTCACCAAACACTGCATAACCAAACTCCTGGGGATTGGTGCTGCGGTGATTCAGAAAGTCGTTGTCGACCAGGTTAATGAAGAACTGGCTGGTGGCGCTGTCGACAACCTGGGTGCGCGCCATGGCGATGGTGCCGCGATCATTGCTCAGTTCGGCGCTGGCTTCGTTCTTGATGGCCGGATAGCCTGACAGCTCGACAAAATCCTCATCGTAGCCGCCGCCCTGAACCATGAAGCCAGGAATTACGCGGTGAAATGTCAGACCGTCATACAGGTCATTGTCGACATAACGCAGAAAGTTGGCGACGGTTATCGGGGCTTCGTCCTGCCACAGCTCAATTTCCACATCACCCATGCTGGTCGTCATCACAACCACCGGGTTGCCGGTCATGGTTGTATCGTCGTCGGTGACCTGATCAACTGCATCGGATACTGCAGCAGCTGCATCTTCCGCCGTCTGTGCAACGGTCTCGGCAACATTCTCGGCAGTTTGTGCGACGTCCTCGGTTGATGGGGTGTCTTCTCCCGAGCAGGCGGCGAGCGATAGGGCGCTACCGAACAACAGGGCCATCAATACATGTCTGTAGCGAGTAGTTAAGGTCATAATGCATTCCCGGTTCGTGGTGATAAGGTTAAACGAGTGGCTGATTATAACCACAGTCGAGCAAGGCTTGAACAGAGCCGGTCGTTCCAGCCGACAAAGGCCAATTACACGGATGATTTTGCAGACAAAGACCTGTCGCGACCACGCTGCTGCGCAATCGTTTGCTGGTTAGCAATTTACAGGGGGTATTGATGAGGTCTTTCAGAGTTTGGCTGCCCAACCTGGACTCGAACCAGGAACCAAGTGATTAACAGTCACCTACTCTACCATTGAGCTATTGGGCAGTAATGTTGGCCATGTGTCGTGGCCCCAACAGGACGCGTATACTAATGAGATTTTTGCGGGGGGTCAACCTCTGATGTGCAAAATTTACACTGTCTTTAAGGTGGTCCGGTCTGGCGTGTCGGACAGACTGGTGACTACCGTCGCGCGCGGACATCTGTGTATACTGGGCGGATGAGTATACCCTTTAGTATGAAGTCCGCATTCAAGCCCGCAGGTGACCAGCCCGAAGCGATCAGATGTCTGAGCGAGGGGCTGGAAGAGGGGCTGCATGCCCAAACGCTGCTGGGCGTAACCGGTTCCGGTAAAACCTTCACGATTGCCAATGTAATTGCGCAGACACAACGTCCGGCTCTGGTGATGGCGCCCAACAAAACGCTGGCGGCACAACTTTACGGCGAGTTCGCAGAGTTCTTTCCGGACAATGCCGTCGAGTATTTTGTTTCCTACTACGATTACTACCAGCCTGAAGCATACGTTCCTTCCTCTGATACCTATATTGAGAAAGACGCCTCAATCAATGATCATATTGAACAGATGCGTCTGTCTGCAACCAAGGCGCTGCTAGAGCGGCGCGACGTCATCGTGGTGGCGACTGTTTCAGCTATCTATGGTCTGGGTGATCCTGGGTCGTATCTGCAAATGGTGTTGCACCTGGATCGCGGCGACAAAGTGGATCAGCGCTACATTCTGCGGCGGCTTGCAGACATGCAGTACACCAGAAATGATATGGATCTGCAGCGAGCGACCTATCGCGTGCGCGGAGACGTGATTGATATCTATCCGGCCGATTCAGAGCAGTACGCCATAAGAGTGGAGCTGTTTGATGACGAGATAGAAGGTTTGTCGTTTTTTGACCCTCTGACAGGTGAGGTTGTCAGAAAGGTGCCGCGACTCACTGTATTTCCGAAGTCACACTATGTGACGCCCCGGGAAAAAGTGATGGAAGCGCTGGAGCAGATCAAGGAAGAGTTGAATGAGCGTGTGACGCAGCTGGAGAGTAATCATCAGCTGGTAGAGGCACAGCGTCTGGCGCAGCGCACGCGCTTTGATCTGGAAATGATGAGCGAGCTCGGCTACTGCACCGGCATCGAAAACTATTCGCGTTATCTGTCTGGCCGCGCTGCCGGGCAGCCGCCACCAACGCTGTTTGATTATCTGCCACCCGATGCACTCGTGATTGTTGATGAGTCGCATGTGTCCATTCCGCAGATTGGTGCAATGTACAAAGGCGACCGCTCGCGCAAGGAGACACTGGTTCAGTATGGTTTCCGTCTCCCGTCCGCGCTGGATAATCGTCCCTTGCGATTTGAAGAGTGGGAGTCGCTGACCTCGCAGTTGATTTTTGTCTCAGCCACACCTGGCCCCTATGAAGAACAACGCTCTGGGCAGGTCGTTCGCCAGGTAGTCCGGCCGACCGGTCTGATAGACCCGGCCGTCGATGTACGACCAGCCGCCAATCAGGTAGACGATCTGTTATCGGAAATCCGGCAGGTTGTGGTGCGGCAGGAGCGGGTGCTGGTGACGGTGCTGACAAAACGCATGGCAGAAGACCTGACCGATTATCTGATGGATCACGACGTGCGTGTAAGGTATCTGCATTCGGATATCGATACAGTGGAGCGATCCGAAATCATCCGCGATCTGCGGCTTGGAAATTTTGATGTGCTGGTGGGCATCAACCTGTTGCGTGAGGGGCTGGATATTCCCGAAGTGTCACTGGTTGCCATTCTTGATGCGGACAAGGAGGGTTTTCTGCGCTCGGAACGCTCACTGATTCAGACGATGGGGCGCGCAGCACGGAATATTCATGGCCGAGCCATTTTGTACGCCGATAATATTACCGGCTCCATGCGTCGTGCCATGGACGAATGCGAGCGCCGGCGTGAAACCCAGCTGGCCTTTAACAAGGAGCACGGCATCACACCCGCTGGTGTTACAAAATCAGTGATGGATGTGATGGAAGGTGCCTATTCAGAGAATCGTGTCACTGGCGGACGGCAGCGTAAACGTGGCAAAGCGGCTGTCGCCGAGAAGATTGCCAGCTATGGCAGTGTGCCTGCCGAGCTGGCTGCGGATCCGAAAGCGCTTGGTCAGGAAATTACCCGCCTCGAAACAAGAATGCTGGAGCTCGCCCGTAACCTGGAGTTCGAAGAAGCGGCATTACTGCGCGATGAAGTCCAGGCATTAAAAAAACAGCTGATGGCAGCGGGTTGACGCCTGATTTTGTGTTGTAGTTTTGCCGATCAGCCCCTATAATCGCACTCCTTTGACGGCGGGTGTATCAGCAGGGCATCAAATAATCGATTCCCGAAGCAGAATACCTGACGCAAGCAGCGGCAAATCCCGCGACAGGATGGAAAGGCGTCATTGTGACGTTGCAGGTTGTAATAGCAGGCGCGTAGCTCAGTTGGTTAGAGCGCTACCTTGACATGGTAGAGGTCACCAGTTCGAATCTGGTCGTGCCTACCACTCCTTTGCGGGTGCCACATCGTTAACCGAATTCAGAACATCACTTTCTATGCCTGTAATCACACTCCCCGACGGTAGTCAGCGCTCGTTTGAACAACCCGTGACAGTTGCCCAGGTGGCAGAATCCATTGGTGCCGGCCTGGCCAAGGCCGCTCTGGCCGGTCGTGTCGATGGCACGCTGGTGGATACTTCCTACACGATCGCAAATGATGCCGAGCTGGCCATCGTGACGGATCGTGACGAAGACGGCCTGGATGTGATTCGCCACTCCTGTGCCCACCTGATGGCGCAGGCGGTGCAGCGTCTTTTCCCGGACGCGCAGGTTACCATCGGCCCAGTGATCGATGATGGCTTCTATTACGACTTCGCTTACGAGCGTCCTTTTACACCCGAAGATCTGGAGCAGATCGAAAAGGTAATGGGTGACATCGTTAATGAAAATCTGCCAGTCAGCCGCGAAGTCATGTCGCGCGACGAAGCTGTAGCCATGTTTGAGAAAATGGGCGAACAGTACAAAGTGCAGATCATCAAGGACATCCCCGGCAACGAAGAGTTGTCGTTCTATCGCCAGGGTGAGTTTGTTGACCTGTGTCGCGGCCCGCACGTGCCCAACACTGGCAAGTTCAAGGCATTCAAACTGACATCGGTCGCCGGTGCCTACTGGCGCGGTGACTCGAACAATGAAATGCTGCAGCGCATTTACGGCACTGCCTGGCAGGATAAAAAGGCGCTGGCCGACTACCTGTTCCGACTGGAAGAGCAGCAGAAGCGCGACCATCGCAAGATCGGCAAAAAGCTGGATCTGTTCCATTTCCAGGAAGAAGCACCTGGCATGGTGTTCTGGCATCCCAAAGGCTGGACGGTCTATCAGGAAATCCAGCACTACATGCAGAAGCTGCAGCGTCAGCACGGCTATCAGGAAATCCGCACACCACAGCTGGTTGACTACACGCTGTGGGAGAAGTCCGGACATGCCGACAAATTTGCTGACGAGATGTTCAGCGTCGAGTCAGAAAACCGTATGTATGCCATCAAGCCAATGAACTGTCCCTGTCACGTGCAGGTGTTCAATCAGGGCCTGAAGAGTTACCGCGATCTGCCGCTGCGACTGGCTGAGTTCGGCTCCTGTCACCGCTTTGAGCCATCAGGTTCCATGCACGGTCTGATGCGGGTGCGCAGCTTTACGCAGGACGATGCACACATTTTCTGCGCTGAAGATGATATTCAGAGCGAAGTTGCTTCCTTTATGCAGCTGCTGTTTGGTGTCTATCGCGATTTCGGTTTTGACGAGATCATTCTGCGTCTTTCAACCCGCCCTGAGAAACGTGTGGGCAGTGACGAAATCTGGGATCGCTCTGAAGCGGCCCTGCGCCAGGCGCTGGACAACAGTGGGCTGGCATGGGAACTGCTGCCGGGCGAGGGCGCCTTCTATGGTCCCAAAATTGAGTTTTCATTGAAAGATTGTATGGGTCGTGTGCAGCAGTGCGGCACGATTCAGGTCGATTTCTCGATGCCAGACCGACTCGGCGCGCAATATGTGGCCGAAGATGGCAGCCGCAAAGTACCAGTGATGTTGCACCGTGCGATCCTGGGATCCTTCGAACGTTTTATCGGTGTTTTGATCGAACATTACGCCGGCGCGCTGCCAGCCTGGCTGGCACCGGAGCAGGCAGTTATTCTCAATATTACCGACAAACAGGGCGAATATTGCGAAAAAGTCCGTAAAATGCTGGCCGAAAAGGGTTTTCGGGTCAGTGCGGACTTGAGAAATGAGAAGATCGGCTTTAAAATCCGCGAGCACACCATTCAGAAGGTTCCGTATTTGCTGGTTGTCGGTGATCGTGAGATGGAAAACGGTCAGGTGGCGGTGCGAACCCGTGACGGCCAGGACCTGGGTACCATGTCTCTGGAAGCATTTGCCGATCATTTACAGGCAGACGTTGCGCGCTTCGGCAGAACCCAGTCGGACCACTGAATGAAAATTGAATCCGAACAGGAGAGAAGACGCTGTCAAATATGAAGAGTAGTTCCAGGAAGCCGGTCATCAACGAAAACATTGACGCCACGGAAGTGCGTCTGGTGCTCGCCAACGGTGAGCAGAAAGGAGTAGTGACCATTGAAGAGGCCCGCGCTGAGGCGGCTGAGGCCAAACTCGACCTGGTGATGATTGCGCCCGACGCCGAGCCGCCGGTGTGCAAAGTCATGGACTATGGCAAGCATATCTTCGATCTGAAAAAGCAGAAGGCTGCCAACAAGAAAAAGCAGCGCAAGACACAGTTAAAAGAAATCAAGTTTCGACCAGGGACGGAAGAAGGGGATTATCAGGTAAAACTACGCAACCTGATACGTTTCCTGTCTGATGGGGACAAGGCCAAGGTATCTTTGCGATTCCGCGGCCGTGAAATGGCCCATCAGCATCTTGGACTGGAACTCTTGAACCGTATTCGCCAGGATCTGGAGGAATATGGTCAGGTGGAACAGGAACCCAAGATGGAAGGTCGCCAGGCCGTTATGGTTCTGGCACCAAGCAAAAAGAAGAAGGCCTGATAGGTTTCAGGGCTTCTATTACTTAATCTGAGTCGCCAGTGATGGCGAATAAATGCGGAGTTGCAGTAATGAGCAAGATGAAGACCCACAGCGGTGCTTCCAAACGCTTCAAAAAAACAGCCACTGGCTGGAAGCGTAAAAGCGCCAACAAGAGCCATATCCTCACCAAAATGACCACCAAGCGCAAACGTCATCTGCGCGGTACTTCGCTGGTAGCTGCCTGCGATAAGCCGTTGATCGATCGTATGTTGCGTAAAGTGTAACCCTTAGCGGATTTTGACAGGAGACTGATATGGCCCGAGTAAAACGTGGCGTAACGGCGCGTCGCCGTCACAAAAAAATTCTGAAGCAGGCTAAGGGTTATTATGGTGCCCGTAGTCGTGTCTATCGCGTAGCGTTCCAGGCAGTCATCAAAGCCGGCCAGTATGCTTACCGAGATCGCCGCACGAAGAAACGTGTATTCCGCTCTCTGTGGATTACCCGTATCAACGCGCAGGCTCGTGCGAACGGAATGACCTACAGCCAGATGATTGCTGGTCTGAAGAAAGCCAATATTGCCGTGGACCGCCGTGTAATGGCGGATCTGGCTGTGCACGACAAGGCGGCATTTGCTGCACTGGTCAACCAGGCTAAAGCTAGCCTGGCACAGTAACAATCGCGGTACTTTCCTGCAGAGCCGGTCCGGGAGTTGTTTGCCCGTGCCGGCTTTGTGCATTCAGGGTTCTGTGCATGGCAGGTCCATGCAGGTATTAGAATCATCATGGCAGAGTGGATGAATCCATGACCGACACAAATTCGCTTTTGCAGACTGCCCTGGAGGCGGTTGCGGCCAGCGCAGATGAGCGCGCGCTTGATCAACTGCGGGTTGATTATCTGGGCAAGAAGGGACAGTTGACGGCTTTGCTGAAGAGCCTGGGATCTTTGCCAGCCGAAGAGCGACCGGCGGCCGGTGAGAAAATCAATGAGGCCAAGCGTCAGGTACAGCAGGCAATTGATGCGCAGCGTGAGATTCTGGTTGAGCGGGCGCTGAGCGCGCAGCTGGCCGCTGAGACTGTTGATGTGAGTCTGCCTGGGCGTCGTCAGAGCGCCGGCGGCCTGCATCCGGTGAGTCGGACGATCGAGCGAATTCAGACGCTGTTCCAGTCTGCCGGTTACAGCGTGGCAGAGGGACCTGAGATCGAGGACGATTACCACAACTTTGAGGCATTGAATATTCCTGGGCATCATCCTGCGCGGGCAATGCACGATACCTTTTATGTAAACCTCGCTGACGCGAAAGCTGCAGGCGCTGCTGCCAGCGGGATGTCCTGGGTACTGCGCACCCACACATCACCGGTGCAGGTGCGTGTCATGGAGCAGGGCAAACCGCCGTTCCGCATGATCTGTCCGGGTCGCGTCTACCGCTGCGACTCCGATCTGACGCACACGCCGATGTTCCACCAGGTGGAAGGGCTGCTGATCGATGAGCATGTCAGCTTTGCCGATCTGAAAGGCACGCTGGAAGAGTTTCTGCGGGCGTTTTTTGAGGCCGATCTGGCAGTACGTTTCCGTCCTTCCTATTTCCCGTTCACAGAGCCTTCTGCCGAAGTCGATATGAGCTGTGTCATGTGCGAAGGCAAGGGCTGTCGTGTTTGCAAACAGACCGGTTGGCTGGAAGTGCTGGGCTGCGGCATGGTGCATCCCAAAGTGCTGGAGGCCTCCGGCGTAGACAGCAGTCGTTATCGCGGTTTTGCGTTTGGCATGGGCGTCGAACGTCTCGCCATGCTGCGATATGGCGTCAATGATCTGCGTCTGTTCTTTGAAAATGATCTGAAATTTTTGCGGCAGTTCAACTGAACCGCGAGCTGATAGCCAAGAGCAAACTACCATGATTTTCACACAACAATGGATTCGTGAGTGGCTGGATACGCCACTTGAGCCGCAGGCACTGATTGATCAGCTGACCATGGCAGGATTGGAGGTGGACGCCTCAGGCCCGGTGGCGGCCGCGTTTACGGGTATTCTGGTAGCAGAGGTGGTCAGCGTCGAACCGCACCCGGATGCTGACAAACTACGCGTCTGTCAGGTCAATGATGGCAGTCAGCAGGTACAGGTTGTCTGCGGTGCACCAAATGTCAGGCCAGGCATGAAAGTCCCTTACGCCACCCTTGGGGCTGAACTGCCTGGTGAGTCTCCGGACAAACCATTCCGTATTAAAAAAGCCAAACTGCGTGGCGTTGAGTCCTTCGGCATGCTGTGCTCGGCCGAAGAGCTGGGTATGGCCGATTCATCGGACGGCCTGCTGGAATTGCCTGCCGATGCACCCGTCGGTCAGAACGTCAGAGAGTACCTGCAGCTTGATGATCGATACTTTGAGTTGGATCTGACGCCTAACCGGGGTGACTGCCTGAGCATTCGCGGCCTGTCACGCGAGATCGCAACCCTGAATCAGCTTAGCTTCAAGGATCTGCAGGTGACGCCTGTCGCCGCTCAGATTGATGACACCTTCCCGGTCCGTGTTGACGCGCCAGACGCCTGTACGCGATACCTGGGACGAGTGATACGCGATGTCGATATTAATGCCACAACACCATTATGGATGCAGGAGCGCCTGCGTCGCTGTGGACTGCGTAGCATCGATCCTGTCGTTGATGTGACCAATTACGTGCTGATGGAACTGGGTCAGCCGATGCACGCTTTCGATCTTGAGCGCCTCAGCGGCGAGATCGTCGTGCGTCAGGCAGTGGCGGGCGACACGCTGACACTGCTGGACGGCAAATCAGTTGAACCCGCCACCGATACCTTGCTGATCACCGATGCCAGTGGTCCTTTGGCGCTGGCCGGTATCATGGGCGGAGAACCCAGCAGCGTGACAGAGTCGACCCAGCATATTTTCCTGGAATGTGCCTGCTTTGATGCACTTGCGGTGGCTGGCCGGGCGCGCCGCTATGGCCTGCATACCGACTCTTCCCACCGTTATGAGCGTGGTGTCGACTATAACCTGCAGGCGCTGGCTATGGAGCGCGCAACCGAGCTGCTGATTGCCATCGCCGGTGGCAAGCCGGGTCCGGTTACCGAGAGCACCGGTACGCTGCCAACTGCCAGCGAGGTAAAGCTGCGTCCTTCCTACCTGGCGAGCGTGCTCGGTATGGAGCTGAATGAAGAGGAAATTATCAGTATTCTCAATGGTCTGGGAGTGACTCTTGTTGGTCGCTCGGAAGATGAGCTGACCTTTGACGTACCGTCATTCCGTCACGATATCGCCATTGAGGCAGATCTGATTGAAGAAGTGGCACGCGTCCATGGCTATGACCGCCTGCCCGTGACACGCCCTGTTATGCGCACTCAGATGCCTGAGGCCAGCGAGCGCGAAGTGGCGCTGTCACGGATCCGTGAGCGTCTGGTAGCACAGGGTTACCAACAGGTCATCACCTACAGCTTTGTCGAGCCAAAGCTGATGGCGCAGGTTTCTGCATCGCCCGCTCCCGTGGCACTGCAGAACCCCATCTCGGAAGATATGTCGGTGATGCGTACCAGCCTTTGGGCAGGGCTGCTGCGGACATTGCAGCACAATATAAATCGCCAGCAGACCCGGGTTCGCATCTTCGAGACCGGTCAGGTGTTTCTGCCTGAGCCTGAAGGAATCCGTCAGCCGGAAAGACTGGCCGGTCTGATCTACGGCGAGCGTTTCCCTACCACCTGGTCTCAGGGCAGGGAAGTTGTTGATTTCTTTGACATCAAAGGTGATGTCGAAGGCCTGCTGGAGCTGGGTGCACTGTTGCCACGCTGCCGTTTCGAGAAGGCAGAGCATCAGGCCCTGCATGGCGGCCAGGCGGCCGCTGTGGCGCTGGATGGACAGCGCATTGGACTGGTCGGCGCACTGGATCCTGCACTGCAACGGGCACTGGATATCAACGGGCGGGTGTACCTGTTCGAGTTGGATCTGGCTGCGATTCGCGCCGCAACGGTACCGGCTTTCAAGCCTTTGTCACGCTATCCAGAGGTAAGCCGTGATCTGGCGCTGGTGCTGGACCGGGCTGTGGCTGTGGCTGATATTGAGCAGCATTTGCGTGAACTGGCAGGCCCAGAGCTGCTCGGAATTAGAATATTTGATGTTTATCAAGGTGATAAAGTCGAAAGTGACAAAAAAAGTGTAGCTTTGGGCTTGACCTGGCAACATCCTTCGCGCACTCTTAGCGACGACGAGATCAATGTCATAATTGAGCGTTGCGTCAAAGGCCTGGAAGACAAATTTAATGCTAAGTTAAGGAATTGAACATGCAAAACGGCGCCCTGACAAAAGCGGAAATGGCAGAACGTCTGTTTGATGAACTCGGCGTTAACAAGCGAGAGGCCAAAGAACTGGTCGAGCTGTTCTTCGAGGAAATTCGCCAGGCCCTGGAAAGCAACGAACAGGTCAAGTTGTCTGGATTCGGCAATTTTGATCTGCGTGACAAGAAACAGCGCCCCGGACGCAACCCCAAGACCGGTGAAGAAATTCCTATCAAGGCACGTCGCGTGGTGACGTTCCGTCCTGGCCAAAAGCTAAAGGCGAGGGTAGAGAAATATGCCGGAAGCCAGTGACAAGCAGGATCTGCCGCCCATACCGTCAAAGCGCTACTTTACCATCGGTGAAGTGGGTGAACTTTGCACGGTAAAGCCGCATGTGCTGCGTTACTGGGAACAGGAATTTCCCCAGCTTAAACCCGTCAAGCGCCGTGGCAATCGCCGCTACTATCAGCGTGAAGACGTCCTCCTGATCAGACAGATCAAATCCCTGCTATACGATCAGGGTTTCACCATCGGTGGGGCCCGTCAGCGTATGAGCGGCCATCAGGAACCGCAACCGGGTGCTGCAGTTGAAAAGGCCGAGCTCAAGCAGATGATCAAAGAACTGGAAGAGGCTCTGGCGCTGCTGTAATAGCCAGTTTCTACGGCGCCTGACATCACTTTTTCGAACGTTCGCACGACGACTTTCTGGTTTTTTTTCGAATTTTTCCTTTACATCATTGACTCCAGTGATATAGTCCATCACCGGAAAGCGGGGCATGTCGCACCGTTTCCTATTGCTCTAGCAGTATGATTGAATAAAAATAATGTCACTGCCTGAGGGAAGTTGTTGTTTAGTGTAGTCCTCAGAATGTCAGCACGTCCTGTCGACCCGGTTTCTGGAGAGAAAACCGGCGCTATTCATTGCCTCTGCATCGACGACCATAAACCTAATAAGAATCATCAAGAGGTCCATGGATGAAGTCGAATACTCAATTCACTAGTAATCCCCGAGTAAAACTGTTGTCCGCAGCTATCGCTGCCGCCATGATGCTCCCCGCAACGTCCGTGCTTGCACAGCAGGACTCCAATACACCGGAAGTCGAAGAAGTTGTTGTAACTGGCTCCTTTATTCGTCGTTCGGAAGGTTTTCAGGCTGCATCGCCAATCCTTCAGGTTTCAGCTGAAGATATCGCCGCTGAAGGCACACCCAATATGGGTGACGTGATCCATAACCTGAGCTTTAACCAGGGCTCATCAGTTACGCAGAACTCCTTTACTGGAGCATCAAGCACATCTACCTCAATTAACCTGCGTGGTCTGGGTTCGGGCGCTACTCTTAATCTGGTTGATGGCATGCGTGTCATCGGCACCAACGTCAATACTTTTCTGCCGCAGATCGCGATCGGCCGCATGGATATCGTGACAGATGGCGCTGCCGCATTGTATGGCTCGCAGGCCGTAGCCGGTGTTGTCAACTTTGTCCCACGCAAATCCTATGACGGCGTTCGTTTTGAAGCCTATCGCCAGGGCGATTCGCGTGGCGACTACACTGATGATCAGTTCAGCGTTCTCGCTGGTACCGAGTGGAACGGTATCGATCTCGTTGTGGCAGGTGAATACCGCTCCAATGGCAGATTGGAGATGATCGACCGCCCTGACAATTTTAACTCTGGTCTGACATCATCCAGTACGCCCAATCCGGGCCGTTATCGTGTTCCTGTACGTGATGCCAATGGTGATCTTACAGGTAGTTTCCGTACGATTTCCGATCCAAACTGTGGTGGAACACGTGAAGATCCAACGGTACCAGGCAACAACCCGAACGGGTTTACTTTTGCTGGCCAGTGCTGGTTCGACTTCGGTGAGTTCTGGGACTATCGCGCAGCTCAGGACCAGGGTCAGGCTTTTGCACATGCCACGTATGACTTCAGTTCTGGTTTGACTTTGTCAGGGCAGTGGGGCTACTTCAAGCGCCGCACTTACAACCGTGGTTCTCCCTCAAACCCGGGTGGTCGCGTCGGTGAGCTTCCGACCGTCCGAGGCGAGATTCCCGGTAACCCATTCCCGGCCGTCGATGCCAATGGCAATCAGCTTTATGCGGTAGACGCCAACGGTGATGGTGTTCCGGATCGCAACGCCAACGGTATGGTCATCCGTGCTCCGAGCGCTGCAACCGGTATCCCATTTAACGAAGACGTTAACTTTGCTGCATGGCGTCCATGGGGTAAACATGGCACTTTGCCTACGCAACTCGGTCCAGACGGTTCCACTGTTGGTGCTGGCCTGATCCACGGCTGGCGTTCAGCGCTGCGCGCGGACTTCACTGTACCCTGGATTGAGGGCTGGGAAGGTTCCGCCAGCTACATGTATTCGGAGCAGACTGACAACAGCCGCGCCAATAACTTCAGCCTGAGTGCTCTGACTCAGGGGCTGAACTGCGATGTCGCCAACGACCGTGACGCGTGTTTTACACCGTTCGTGTCGACTGATCCGTCTACGCTCAATACTCAGGCCGTGGCAGATTCTACCTACGTACAGAACCGTGTTTTTGATGTTGAGTCACTGCAGACACTGGATGTAGTACTTAACGGCGTAATCAGCCCCGGTGGTTTTACGCTGCCCGGTGGTGAAGTGGGTGCAGCCGTTGGATATCAGAGACGTGAAGACCGTTTCGACAATACGCCCAGCCTGCACAGCCTGACTGGCGACGTATTCATTGGCACGCAACTGTTCCCGGTCAGCGATGGTCGAACTGTTGATGCCTACTTTGTCGAGTTGTCGCTGCCTTTGTTCAATACGCTGGAAGCACAGGTTGCCGTGCGTAACGAAGACTACAGCACGGGTCAAAGTTCAACAGATCCGAAATTTGGTCTGGTATACATACCGACTGACTGGCTGACAGTGCGTGCCACTACTGGTACTTCGTTTATTGCGCCAACTCTGAACCAGTTGAATGCGCCGGAATCTTGTGGTCTGACCAACGTGTCGGATCCATTCACAACTTTCGCGGCCTTCACGGCGAACTGCTCGCAGGGCAATCCGAACCTGGTGCCTGAGTCAGCAGATACCACTGCATTTGGTGTAACACTGAACCTGCTTGATGGCATGACGCTGGATATCGACTGGAGTGAAACAAACTTCGAAGACCGGATCATCAGCTCTACTACCGCTGATATTCTGGCTGCGGACTTTTTCAACTTCCGGCAGGCGACCGGTTATTCAGGTTCAGGTCTGCCGCCAGTTGATCAGGTCAGAGCCTGGGTAAACAACCCATTGTCTGACAAGCGGATCCAGCGTGACCCAAACAACGTCGCGCAGATTGATCGCATCATCAGCAGCTCCACCAATGCGTCCAAAATGGATGTCACTGCGCTGGACCTGAAATTCGACTATCTGTTCAGTATCGGCGACTGGGGTACCATGAACTTTGGGCTGGATGCCACCTATGTTGACAGCTACACCTACCAGCTGTCGGCCGACCGCCCTGTGGTTGAAGCGAAAGGCAATCAGAACGCATTGACCGGCGCCGTACCGCCAATGCCGGAATGGAAAGCCAATGCCAGCATCGGCTGGAATATGGGTAACCACAGTGCCAATGTGATTGTCCGTTACATTGACGAGATCACCTTCGACGCAGAGAAGTTCTCGTTCCAGCGTTTGCTGCCTTTCAGCAACTACCGAAATGTTGAGGTGCTGCGTGCCTCCACTATCACGGATGCGAGCTACAACTATTCCGGACTTGATGCTCTGGGTGGTGAGTTCTCTTTCACGGTAGGTGCACGTAACCTGTTTGACCGACTGCCGCAGAAAGTGCCTATGCTGGGCGGCATGGAGTCAATCCTGTACGACCCGACAGGTCGTATGCTGTACGGCCGTGTTACGTTTGAGATGTAAAACACGGCAGGTCTGATCCTGTGGTCGGACGTAAAAGGCGGCTCGGAGTTCCCCCCTCGAGCCGCCTTTTATTATTTTGGCACTCAGGCTTGCAAGCCGGAGCAGGGCAAGTATAATGCCCGCTCGGATTATTCGGGGCGTAGCGCAGTCTGGTAGCGCACCACACTGGGGGTGTGGGGGTCGCAGGTTCAAATCCTGCCGTTCCGACCAGATTTTCGCAGGCGGCAATATGTGGCGCGTCTGTCCTGTCATTAAAAGGCACCTTAGGGTGCCTTTTTTATTGGAGCGAAACTCAATTACAGCGTACACTGCTGCAGCAACAGTCCTTTGCTGAGACGTTTGCAGCAGGCTGTTGATAAAACGCATTTATTGCCGGAAAACAACGGAAAACAACGGTCATATGACACAGGCTTCTCCTCCTTCCAATGACGTTCAGGCACTGCCTTCGGGAGACTCTCTTCAGGTCGAAAAAATCTTTCGGTCCGGGCAGGTCATCATGCGCCAGGGCGACCCGGGAGATTGTGCCTACTTCATCCAGGAAGGGCGCGTGCAGATCAGCGTAAAGCTGGCAGATGGCTCGCTCTCGAATGTGGCTCAGCGCGGGGCCGGCAGCGTTATCGGTGAGATGGCGATTGTCGACGGAGGCCCACGCAGTGCCACAATCACTGCCATTGAAGACTGCCAGTTGCTGGAGATTACCCAGGCCGACTTCAGCAAGGCTGTCAGCAATGCCAACCCGATTGTTGGCCTTGTTGCGCGACTGATTCTGATGCGTTACCGGGACTTGCTGCACCGTTCTGCTACCCTGCGCGATTTTGATGGTGACTCTTCTGTCCTGGAGCGTCAGGAGCACGAGCACGCGCAACAGTCCCGCGTGCTGGATGCAGTGCGCATGACCAATGAGTTTCGCGTGGCCATTGCTGGTAATCAGCTGTTCCTCGAGTATCAGCCACTTATTGAGATTTCCAGTGGCCGCGTTGTAGGGTTTGAAGCACTGATGCGCTGGCATCATCCTGTCCATGGCAGAATGCGTCCCGACCTTTTCATCCCGCTGGCCGAAGATACAGGTCAGATTGTTGAGGCGACCCGGTGGGCGTTTCACGAAGCCTGCCATGCTTTGAAAAACATGGTTGATGCCAGTGGCAA
Source organism: Pseudohongiella sp. SYSU M77423 (assembly GCF_029911965.1). Classification (NCBI taxonomy): domain Bacteria; kingdom Pseudomonadati; phylum Pseudomonadota; class Gammaproteobacteria; order Pseudomonadales; family Pseudohongiellaceae; genus Pseudohongiella; species Pseudohongiella sp. SYSU M77423. Next base: position 118,343 of record NZ_JARYTH010000002.1, read on the forward strand.
CGACCAGTTGTTCATGAGCATCAACTTTTCGGCGCATGACTTCGACGAACCGGATTTTCTTGATCATCTTCTGCAGATTGTTGACCACGCGGGTGTTCGTCCTGACCAGATTCATATTGAAATAACCGAACGCCTGCTGTTGCGCCAGGCTCAGCATGTGCGAGCGGCGCTCCTGCAGTGTCGTGAGGCAGGCATGGATATCTCTATTGATGACTTTGGTACCGGTTACTCATCGTTGAGCTACCTTCATCAATATCCTGTCAGCACCCTGAAAATCGACAAAAGTTTTATCAGCAACATGACTCGCGACGATAGCGCCCTGGGCCTGGTCCGTACCATTTTGTCATTGAGCGACAATCTGGGCTTGTCGGTGATAGCCGAAGGGGTGGAAACCGAGGAACAGGTCAGCATGTTGCGCACTCTGCGCTGTCAGGTCGCGCAGGGCTTTTTGTATGCCAGGCCGCTGGGTCTGGACAGAGCGCTTGAGCTGGTAACGCCCAAGGATGGCGGGTCGTGCGCGAAGCTGTAATACAGTGGCTGGGCGACAGTGGTCTGCCTCAGCTAAGCGGTGATTTCCTCAGAGCTGTGCCCGGTATGCCGCCCATCATGCAATCCCTGCATCTGCTGGGGCTGATCGTGCTGATGGCTTCCATTGTCATGATCTGTCTGCGTGTATTGAATATTGCTGCCAGGCGCCAGGATACCGTGGAGCTGGCCGGTCGATTGTTCCCCTGGTTTTTCTGGGCCTTGCCGCTGATGCTGTTTAGTGCTTTGCCGTTTCTTCTGGCCCGCCCGCAACGCTATTTCTACAACCCGGTATTCACTATCAAGATGGCCGCGCTGTTTGTCGCGCTGACACTTTCCCTGATTCTATGGCGCCAGTGGCGAAAGGGACTGCTGGCAGTGGATTCTGCGATGCTGGTCAATCGGATCATGGCGCTATTGTGCCTGTTGGCCTGGCTTTTGACAGCGTTGGGTGGTCGTTGGATTGCTTACGCAGATTATCTGTTCTGGTCGGGGTACTGAAGATGCTGCATAGTGAATTCTGGCTTCAGATCGAGTACTGGCCGCTGTCACAGCATATCGGCGCGACCTGGTGGTTTCCGCTGCTGAACTCACTACACGTGCTGAGTATGGCATTGATGCTTGGCGGGCTGCTGATGCTGGACCTGCGTTTGCTGGGCCTTACTGCCCGTGACTACACGGTCAGGACTCTGGGACAGGATTTCCTGCCCTGGGTCTGGTCAGCATTCATTGTGGCTGTTATCACCGGCCTGGGCCTGTTTATCACGCGTGCCAGTGCGCACGTGCTAAACCCTGCATTCCAGTGGAAGGTGGGCTTGATGCTGTGTGCCGGAATCAATATGGTACTGGTAGGTCGATTGCCCCCGCGCTGGAGTGGCGCACTTTCACTTCTGCTATGGGCGGGAGTGGTGCTGGCGGGTCGCTGGATGGGACATATCATATAAGGGGAATGTCATGAGTGAAGCCTATATTGTAGGCGCGGTCAGGACTGCGTGTGGTCGGCGCAATGGTCGCCTGCGGAATATTCATCCGGTAGATCTTGGCGCGGCCGTCGTTGATGAGCTGCTGGACCGCAGCGCTGTCTCAGCGGATGTGATTGATGATGTTATTTTTGGTTGTGTCAGCCAGATCGGTGCCCAGGCTGGCAACCTTGCGCGCAACGTTGTCCTGGCGTCAAGGCTGGATATCTCTGTTCCAGGCGTGACAGTGGACCGACAGTGTGGCTCATCGCTGCAGGCTATCCAGTTTGGCGCTCAGGCTGTCATGTCGCAAACACAGGATCTGGTGATCTGCGGCGGTGTAGAGTGCATGAGTCTGATTCCTATCGGCAGTAATATCAGCGACGGAATCGCGAATGGTCGCGGCGTTCCCCGCGGCGAGCGGATTGACGAACTATACCCCGGTATCGAGTTCAGCCAGTTTACCGGTGCTGAGCTGCTGGGCAATAAATATCACCTGAGCCGGCTGGAGCTGGACAAGTTTGGTGTGCTGAGTCACCAGCGCGCCGCTCACGCCACGCGCAACGGTTACTTCCATCGCGAAATTGTGCCTGTTGAAGTGACGACGGAAGCCGGCGATATAGAAACTCATACTGTGGATGAAGGGATTCGCTACGATGCCAGCCTGGATGCGATGTCCGGGCTGCAACCCCTGCGTCCGGGTGGCCTGATTACAGCAGGGACGGCCAGCCAGATAAGCGACGGGGCTGCGGCTGTGCTGGTGGCCAGTCGACGCGCGGTCGAGCGCTACAATCTGCCTGTCCGTGCGCGTATACATACACTCGCGACAGTGGGTTCTGACCCCGAAATCATGCTGGAAGGGCCAATACCCGCGACCGAAAAACTGCTGGAGCGCGCAGATCTGACGATTGATGATATTGATCTTTATGAAGTCAATGAGGCATTTGGCTCGGTGCCGCTGGCCTGGGCCAAGGCTGTAGGGGCTGACCTGCGGCGTCTCAATGTGAACGGTGGTGCCCAGGCGCTGGGCCACCCGCTGGGTGCCACGGGTGCCAAATTGACCACCACGCTTCTGCATGAGCTGGAGCGCCGCGAGGCACGCTTTGGACTGGTTGTGATCTGCGAGGGTGGTGGCACCGCCAACGCCATGCTGATAGAGCGCGTGGAATCAATCGACTGGTAATGTGAGTCGCCTGTGAGTCAGTTTATCAATCGTTATACCACCATGCTGCCTGGCGAATCGGGTGCATCGGCCGAGGACAGTCACAGACCGCGCCAGGTGTTTCAGGCTGCCTGGTCGCCAGCTAAAGCAGAGCCTGTAGCTGCGCCAGTCATGCGCGCCTGGAATCACTCACTGGCGGACCAGATGGGGCTATCGCTTGAGGTGGCAGATCGTGCCGAAGTGTTCTCCGGCAATCGACTTTTGAAAGGCATGCAGCCTTACGCTGCCTGTTATGGCGGCCATCAGTTTGGCAACTGGGCAGGACAGCTCGGTGATGGACGCGTGATCAATCTGGGAGAAATTCTCGCGCCAGACCGGCAGGCCTGGACCCTGCAATTAAAGGGTGCCGGGCGCACGCCATATTCACGTCATGCTGACGGGCGGGCAGTGCTGCGTTCGTCGATACGTGAGTATTTGTGCAGTGAAGCGATGCATGCCCTGGGTGTGCCGACCACGCGGGCATTGAGCCTGGTCACGACCGGAGAGAGCGTTGTCAGGGACATGTTTTACGATGGTAACCCCAGGCAAGAGCCAGGTGCCATTGTTTGTCGGGTGGCCGCTGATTTTATCCGTTTCGGGCATTTTGAGCTGCCATCGGCGCGTGGCGATCATGCGCTGCTAAAGAAGCTGGTTCACTTTGTGATTGATACACAGCATCCTGACCTGGCTCAGAATCTGTCCACAGACTCCTCACCTGAGTTGCGCATCAATGCTTACCTGGACTGGTATGACAGGGTATGCCAACGGACCATCAATACGGTAGTGCACTGGATGCGAGTGGGATTTGTTCATGGTGTGCTGAATACCGACAATATGTCCATTTCAGGACTGACTATCGATTATGGACCGTATGGCTGGCAGGACAATTACGATCCGACCTGGACACCTAACACAACTGACGAAGGTCAACGTCGCTATCGCTTTGGCAATCAATTGACCATCGCACGCTGGAATCTGTATCAACTGGCCAATGCCATTTTTCCACTGATCGAAGACGCAGAGGCCTTACAGCAGCGAGTCAACGCACTGGCAACAAACTGCGATCTTGCCTACCAGCAAATGATGGCCAACAAGCTCGGGGTAGATCCCGACCTGCTGACAGAATCGCCTGTCTTGACGCTGCTGGAAAATCTGCTGCTGGCTCAGGAAACGGACATGACGCTGTTCTATCAGTCACTGGCAGCCTATAGAAAGGGTGCCGGCACGCAGCCACTGCATGAATATGTCGCAACGGCCTGCTACAGCGGTACTGTGGAGCCAGACAATATTCCCCTTTATCAGCAGTTCGAGACTGAGTATCAGGCTGTTGCCGGCAAGTTGGATGATCCTGATCGGCTTGAACTGATGCGACAGCACAACCCGCGCTATGTGCTCAGAAATTTTTTGGCGCAGCAGGCCATAGATGCTGCGGAAGAGGGCAGCTGGCAGGAGTTTGACTCATTGCTGAATGCGCTGCAGCAACCCTATACCTACCAGCAAGATGTGGACGAACTCTATGCTCGCAAGCGCCCTGACTGGGCGCGAACCCGGGCGGGCTGCTCGATGCTGTCCTGCAGCTCCTAGGTTTTTTCACAATTTTCTTACCCGCTTTATCGTACGATACTTGCTATTAGCCGCAAGACTGCCAGTTGGTAACACTTTGTCACTATTGACTCTTGCGTGGTTTATGGCTTTACAACATTCTACGCAGGTTTTGAAGAGTGGCTGATCCATCAGTCTGTACTTGCCGTAATGATGTTGTCCGCTGTCATGTGTGACCGATTCGGGTCGAGGAGTACTCACTTGCAATTTGTAACCCGTCATCCCCTGCTGATTTTTTTCCTGCTGGCGGTGTCTGCGCTGAGTTATGGCGTATACGTAAAGCTACAGTCTGATCCCGCTGCTGGTGGTCCGCCCGGTATGGGGCGTGGTCCCGGCGGCCCAGGTGGCATGGCTGCGCCATCGGTAACGGTTGCAATCGTCGAGACTGGCGTATTTGTTGACCAGGTAGAATCTGTCGGTACAGCTCAGGCCAATGAATCATTGAGCATTACTCCCAAAGTCTCTGACATTGTGACCGGCATTTATTTTGAAGACGGCGATTTTGTTGAACGCGGAGATGTTCTGGTAGAGCTGACTAATTCAGCGGAGACAGCGCGACTGTCCGAGGCGCAGACTGCACTTGACGATGCACGACGTCAGCGCGACCGCATGGAGCAGCTGAGCAGCGACAATCTGGTGTCACGACTGGATCTGGATAATGCGCTGAGTCAGGTGGAAACAGCTCAGGCGCGTCTGGAAGGGGTCGTCGCCAATATGCGTGATCGCGTCATCGTTGCTCCCTTCAGTGGTGTTCTGGGCTTTCGCAATATCAGTGAAGGCGCCATGGTGACGCCAAACACTGAGATCACGACACTGGACGACATTTCCACGATCAAACTGGACTTCAATGTATCAGAGTCTTTCCTCGCGCAACTGGAATCAGGGCTAGAAGTTACCGCCAACAGCATCGTTTATCCAAACAGAACCTTTGTTGGTGATGTGGAGGTGATTGGCTCACGTATTGATGTGGTGACCCGATCCGTTCCCGTGCGAGCAGTCATAGACAATCCTGATGGCGCCTTGCGACCGGGTATGCTGCTGACAGTGGGGCTCATGCTCAACGAGCGCGAAACAATCGTGATTCCGGAGCAGTCGGTGGTTCCAGCGCAGGGGCGACAGTATGTCTATGTTGTGGATGAGGAAGAACTGGCTCGCCGCGTCGAAGTGCAACTGGGCGCGCGTCGTCCGGGTGTGGTTGAAGTGTTGTCAGGCCTCGTGCCGGGGCAACGTGTAGTTGCCGAGGGGGTTGCGCAGGTACGTCCCAATCAGCGGGTAAGAATCCTGAACATTCTGCCGGCCACTACCAGTAATACCAGCAGTGCCGCTGCGCCAGACAACAGCACAGCGGCCGCTTCCAGCGAACAATCCTGATTCGGGCTGATCATTACGTTTTGAGGGACAGGCCATGGTATTGTCTGATGTATCAGTCAAACGCCCCGTATTCGCCACTGTAATCAGCCTGCTGCTGGTTGCGTTCGGCATTATTTCATTTATGGAACTGCCGCTGCGGGAGTATCCCGACACCAGTCCACCGGTAGTGTCAGTCAGCACCAGTTACCCCGGCGCATCGGCAGAGATAGTCGAGCAGCAGATCACCCAATTAATCGAAGATCAGATCAATGGTGTGGAAGGGGTCACGTCTATCAACTCCTCAAGCAGTGACGGCAGTTCCCGCGTCTCAGTGGAGTTTGAAGTCGGACGCGACATCGATCAGGCTGCCAATGATATTCGCGACAAGATTTCCCGCATTACCCGGGCTTTGCCTGAGGATGTAGAGCCTCCACAGATTGCCAAGGCCGACGCAGACGGTCGACCGATTGCCTTTTTCAATCTGACCAGCACGCAGATGAGCTTTCTGGAGCTCAATGATTATGCTGAACGCTTCATCGTTGATCAGTTTGCTGTAATCGATGGTGTTGCCAACGTCAGTGTGCGGGGTACCGGCGGTTATGCCATGCGTGTGTGGCTCGACCGGGTAAAACTCGCCGCGCGTGGTCTGACGGTAACCGATGTTGAATCGGCGCTGCGCAGACAGAATCTGGAACTGCCGGCAGGGCGGGTTGATTCCATTGATCGTGAGTTCACCGTTCGAGTGGATCGCGTTTACCAGACGCCGGAAGACTTTGCCCGGCTCGTCATCGCCAGGGGTGCAGACGGCCATCAGGTAACGCTTGGTGAAGTAGCCCGAGTTGAATTGGGCGCTGCCAGCACGCGGTCAATCTTTCAGGGCAATGGCACTGACGCAGTGGGTCTTGGCCTGGTCAAACAGTCAAATGCCAACAGCCTGACGGTGCTGCGTGAGGCCACGGCGCTGATCGAGCGCATCAACGCGACCTTGCCAGATCATATGTCGCTGGTGCTGTCGAACAGCGACGCCGAATTTATCGAGAACGCGATTAGTTCGGTGTACTCCACTATCTTCATGACTGTGGTGCTGGTCAGCCTGGTTATCTATATGTTTCTGGGCTCTGTGCGCAGCATGCTGATTCCTGCGGTGACCATTCCGGTCTGCCTGCTGGCGGCGTTCATGGTACTGCTGGCGTTCGGCCTGACTATCAATCTGATCACATTGCTCGCCATGGTGCTCTGTGTTGGCTTGATTGTCGATGATTCGATTGTGGTGCTTGAGAATATCCAGCGTCGGGTCGAAGCAGGAGAGCCACCATTGCTGGCGGCCTTTAATGGTTCCAGGCAGGTGGCGTTTGCAGTGATTGCCACCACAGCCGTGCTGATTGCTGTGTTCGTCCCGGTTGTTTTCATGGACGGCAACATGGGCATTCTGTTTTATGAACTGGCAATAACAGTGGGCGGCGCGGTTATTTTCTCCACTGTGCTGGCACTGTCTTTGACGCCGATGATGGCCTCCAAGCTATTGAACACGCACGCTCACGAAAGCTTCCTGACCCGTCAGGTGGATCGCTTCTTCCGTTGGCTGCAACGCGGTTATCACAATGCGCTGGAAGTGTGTCTGCGGCTTCGTTACGCAGTCGCCGCCAGTCTGGTGCTCATAGGGATTGCGGTCTATTTCCTGTGGCAGCAGGTGCCCAGTGAGTTTGCACCGCAGGAAGACCAGGGCGTGATGATGGTGCGCATGGCCGGGCCTGAAGGTGCCAGCATGTCCTATATGCAGGACAAGACCAACGCCATTCAGGACACTCTGTTACCGTATCTGGAACGTGGCGAAGTCAGTAGTGTTGTCACAATGCTGCCGGGATGGGGCGGTGGCGGTGGCGTTAACAGCGGCATGAGTATCATCGCTTTGCCCGATTGGGCTGAGCGTCCCAAACCGACGACCGACATCATGAGCGAGCTCATGACCGAATGGCGATCCATTCCTGGCCTGGAAACCATGATGTTCATGCGTTCGGGGCTGGTGCGCGGTGGTGGTGGCCAGCCAGTCCAGTTTGTCATTGGTGGACGCAGCTATGAAGAACTGGCGCAGTGGCGTGACATGCTGATTCAGCGTGGCGAAGCCAGCGGTATGTTTACCCGTATGACGTCGGATTACGAAGAGACTCGTCCAAGCCTGACCATCACCGTGGATAAAGTTCGCGCTGCTGATCTTGGTGTGTCGATTCAGGCGATCGGGCGCACGCTGCAGGCCATGATGAACGAAAGCCGCGTCACCACATTCATTGATGCCGGTGAGGAGTATGACGTTATACTCCAGGCGGAAGAAACGCAGCGGGCATCCCCGGACGACCTGACGAATATTTACGTTCGCTCTGAAGGTACAGGACAGCTGATACCCATGTCCAACCTGATCAGTGTAGAGAATACCTCTGCAGCGAACTCTCTGAATCGTTACAACAGGGTCAGGGCAATTACTTTGTCGGCGGGGCTGCAGCCGGGTGTGAGTCTGGATGAAGCGCTGGCTTTCCTCGAGAACCTGGTACTCACCGAATTGCCTGACTATGCCCAGATTGACTACAAAGGGGAATCACTGGAACTTAAAGAAGCCAGTGGTGGTCTCGCTCTGATCTTCGCCATGTCATTGCTGGTTGTGTTTCTGGTTCTGGCGGCGCAGTTTGAGAGTTTTGTGCATCCGCTTGTGATCATGACCACAGTTCCGCTGGCAATATTTGGCGCCTTGATTGGATTGCTGCTGACAGATGGCACGCTCAATATTTACACCAATATCGGACTGATCATTCTGGTTGGTATTGCCAGTAAGAATGGCATTCTGATTGTTGAGTTTGCGAACCAGCTGCGTGATGAAGGCAAGCCTTTCCGTGAGGCGCTGGTTACTGCCTGCGACATGCGTCTGCGGCCGGTGCTGATGACTGCCATTTCAACACTGATGGGCGCTTTGCCGCTGATTCTGTCGACTGGTGCCGGTTCTGAAAGCCGTGTTCTGCTGGGCACGGTAATATTCTCGGGTGTACTGATGACCACGTTGATGACGCTGTTCATCGTGCCTGTGGTTTATGACCTTCTGGCTAAAAATACCAGTTCGCCGCAGGCAGTTGCGCAAATGCTCGGCAGCCTGCAGCGCAAGTATGCTGGAAAGACCGATGTGAACAGCTCCGGACTTGACCGTGACGACAATGCCCACGGGGCTTCCGGTGGTGGAGAGCCTCAGGCCGTCAATCAGCGCCGGGAAGATGTCTAAGGTTCGCCAGGACGGCTGGGCAATCTGACACTGACAATGCCAGCCCGAATTGGCTGGCGTTGTTGATTCGGGTCGGCACTTTGTCTGGAAGGGTATGGCACCGTCAAATGGAAGTCTGGCCTGATGAACTGCCCAGCTTAGCTGCTCAGAGAAGCCTCAGTTTCGGTAAAAAGGTTAATTCTGCTGTCACGCCTACCAGGGTCAGTGCTGGCTATCAACAGATAGTCACGCCGTCCATCCGGACGGCTGGCACTGACTAGCAGGTCTTTATCTTCGTCCAGCCCCAAATCAGAGAATGGCGTTTCTGCTGGCAGGGTAACTTTTCCAAGTCGTTTTTTTGCTTCGGCCCTGTAGTGCATCCGTGCCACAACTTCCTGACCCGTGTAGCAGCCTTTTTTGAAATCGACGGCACCATTGAGGTCGTAGTTCAGCAGCTGCGGTGTGAACAGTTCCTGCTGTCCGGGGCGAATATGCACGATGCCATTCCTGATGTCGTGACACAGCCATGTGTTTTGATCTAAAGGCTGGCATGCCGACTCTAAGAGGTCGATGATAAATGGCGCCTTGTCGGCGCTATCCTGGTCGGTTTCTCGTTTCAGCAGGATTTCGAAGCGGGTCGGAGCTGGATCCAGGTCAGGCAATCGGATGATGACATGACCAGGTCCGGTGGTGATCTGATCCGGGGCTGAGGGAAGTTCGGATTCGATGAGTGATTGAAGCTGATCAAGGTCGTCAGCAATCAGCTGAACCAGTTCATGCGTTTCAGTGACTCTTGTCAGTTGAACCTTAAAAAATACCTGATACTTCGACAGCGTATTCAGGATGATCTCAGCCATGCCTGCCCGGGTCAGCAGATAAAGTTCAACGACGTTGTCAGCGTCTTCCTGCCGGATCACTCGCAGGTCACTGATTACCCGACCTTTAAGATTGCAGAGTGTGCCGCGGACACTTTGGTCTGCTGTGGTGCGGCGCAGATCGCAGCTTAGTTGTCCCTGCAGAAATCGTTCAGCATCAGGTCCGCTGACGCGGATAAGGTCAAAGTCTTCACTTCGGCTGGCGTGACAGCTTGATAGATTCTTCATGGTGATCTGGAGCAGCTTAACGGCAAAGTCTGCCGAATTCGGTTAAAATTGAGGTACCAATTTTTCAGGTGGCCACATGGTATCAGATATTGCATACAAGAAGTTGCTCTGGCATAGCCGTCGCGGTATGTGGGAGCTGGACATTCTTTTACTTCCGTTCGCAGAAAAATGTCTGCCCACGCTGGGGGAGCAGGATCATTTACTCTACGAGCGGCTTCTGGCCGAGGAGGACCAGGACCTGTTTGCCTGTCTGGTAGAGCGGGCAGTGCATCCCGACCCGCATTTGCAGGCACTGGTAGTGCGAATTCGCGAATTTGCAGCTTCCGGTGTTGCCAGGCCGCACTGACCGGGATGCAACGCTCACTCCTGCATCATGAATGGGAGCAGGTCGCTGACCAGCTGATTATTGATCGAGTGCTTGGCGTTTCACTGGTTTGCCTGTCAGCAGCGGCAATTTTATTCAGTGGGGCCAGTGTCTGGGCAAAAATGCTGATTCTGGTGGGTATCATGTTGATATCGCTGAACTGGTATCGCTGGCATCGGGTCATTCAGGTGATGTCCTGCAGCCTGCACAACGGGCTGTGGGAACTGTCACTTCGTGATGGGCGCCGGCTCCACGCCTCGCCGGTCTCTGCCTATCTCTCTGCTGGTATCCAGGCATTGGTGTTGCGGGGGGTGGACGGCCGCACGTATACCCTGCGAATGTGGCCATGGCCAGGGTGCGCGTCCGCACAACGACGCCTGCGGCTACTGATCATGGCGTCGGTGCAGACAAAACGTCAGGATTCCTGAGGCGCGAGGATGGTGTCGATGGCCTCTGGCAGTAGCTCGGGGTAATCCAGAGTGTAATGCAGGCCACGGCTCTCTTTCCGCAGCAGCGCCGACTCCACAATCAGGCGTGACACCAGAACCAGATTGCGCAGCTCCAGCAGGTCGCGACTGACCACGTAGTGTCGGTAGTGATAGGAAATTTCGTGTTCAAGTATCTGTATTCGTCGCTGGGCACGCAACAGGCGCTGATCGCTGCGCACGATACCGACATAATCCCACATGACCCTGCGCAGCTCGTCCCAGTTGTGTGCCACGACAACTTCTTCCTGCGACTGGGTCACGCGGCTTTCATCCCACGCCGGGATTCTTTCGGGCAGCGGCTCAATCGTGTCGAAGTGGCTGCGGATATGCTCGGCCGCACCAAAAGCCAGCACAAAACACTCCAGCAGGGAATTGCTGGCCATGCGATTGGCGCCGTGCAGGCCTGTGCAGCTGGTCTCACCGATGGCATACAGATTGTCGATATCGGTCCGCCCGAGTTTGTCCACCACCACGCCACCGCAGGTGTAGTGCGCAGCGGGAACCACCGGGATGCGATCCCTGGTGATATCGATGCCGTATTCCATGCAACGTGCATAGATCGTCGGGAAGTGTTCCTTGATGAATGCGGCAGGTTTGTGGGAGATATTCAGATAAACGCAATCGCAGCCCAGACGCTTCATTTCATGGTCGATAGCACGGGCGACAATATCGCGTGGTGCGAGTTCAGCGCGGGCATCAAATCCGGGCATGAAACGCGAGCCGTCGGGAAGCTCCAACGTGGCACCTTCGCCCCGTAACGCCTCAGTGATGAGGAAGGAGCGGGCATGAGGGTGATACAGGCAGGTCGGATGGAACTGATTGAACTCCATGTTTGCGACGCGACAACCTGCCCGCCATGCCATGGCGATGCCGTCACCGGTCGCGCTTTCCGGATTGGTTGTGTAAAGATAGGCTTTACTGGCACCGCCACTTGCCAGAATTACAAAACGGGCGCGAAACACTTCCACCTGGCCCGTTTCATTGTTATGAACGTAGGCCCCGACGCAGCCTTTGCCTGGCAGGCCAAGCTTCTGACGGGTGATAAGATCGACTGCTACCCGGTTCTCAAACAGCTCAATCGCCGGTGTCTGCAAAGCCTGCTGACGCAGAGTTTCAAAGACGGCCCGACCAGTGGCGTCTGTGGCGTGAATGATGCGGCGATGACTGTGCCCACCTTCCTGAGTGAGGTGAAGAGGTTTGAGGTTGTCACGATTCAGCGGCTGTGAGGCGGCACCGGTGCCAGCTTCTTCTCGCGGCAGAACTGTAAATGGGACACCCTGCTCAACCAGCCATTGGATGGCTTCCTGGCTGTGCTCGACAATGTGTCTGACCATTGCTTCGTTACACAGTCCGCCGCCAGCATCCAGTGTGTCGGCAATATGTGCATCGATACTGTCATTTTCGTCCAGTACCGCAGCAATGCCACCCTGAGCCCAGAATGTGGCACCCTGGTTCAACGAGCCTTTGCTGAGCACGGCGATGCGTGCAAAATTCGCGGTCTTGAGCGCCAGGCTGAGCCCTGCAGCACCACTGCCAATGATAAGAACGTCGTAATCGTGCAAAGTCGTGTCAGCCTTCTGCTGTGGTGCAAGGTCGAAGAATTCTATAGACTCTCAGAACTTTTGCAAATAGTGGTGGTCATTGTCTTTTTGCTTGATGATGGAAGCAAAAGTTGAGGCACATAAGGGAAGTATGACGAATCAAGTGACTGACAACCAGCTGGTTGAGCGGGTTCTGCAAAATGACGACCGGGCTTTCTCATTGCTGGTTACCCGCTATCAGCACAAGGTGCTTGGCCTGATAGGCAGGTTTGTCAAAGATCCGCATGAGGCAGAGGATGTCGCTCAGGAAGCTTTCCTGAAGGCCTACCGGGCTTTGCCCAGTTTCCGGGGTGATAGTGCGTTTTACACCTGGCTTTACCGTATAGCTGTCAACACGGCAAAAAATCATCTGGTTTCCCGTGGTCGAAGACCTCCCAGTACTGATGTGGATATGGAAGACGCGCAGCAGGTAGACGATACCAGCACACTGAGAGAGCTGGAGAGTCCTGAGGCCAACCTGGAGCGGGAAGACTTGCGGCGCGTCATCTACCAGGCAATCGAGGAACTGCCTGAAGAACTCAAAACTGCGTTCAGCCTGCGCGAATTTTCCGGTTTGAGTTACGAGGATATAACGGAAGTGATGGATTGCCCGGTTGGCACAGTCCGATCGCGCATATTCAGGGCTCGCGAGGCGATAGATAAACGAATTCAGGAGCTGATGAAACCCTGACCGCTGGCCCTTTAGCTTTTCTGAACTTGGCAACTGCCATTTTTTTGTCAGAATTGAGCCAGGTATGGGAACTTAGCCCGAACAGCATAGTCAAAGCACTGAAACCGGATAAACCGGTAAGACAAGTAAAGCAGAGGTATGTATTGCATGAAGCAGGACAGCCAGAGTCACCCGGATTCGCAGAAAACACAAGACGAGCTGGATAATGAAGCGCTGTCGGCTCTCATGGACGACGAGTTGAGCGATTTTGAACTACGCCGCCTGTTGGCGAGGCTCGATGCCGAACCTGAGCTGTTGGCCCGCTGGGAACGATTCAATCTGACCCGAGCCGTGCTCTCCGGTGAGCCAGTCCAGCATCCCTTGCTGCCCTCAGACAACAGCCTGTCGCTGCATGCGCGCGTGATGCAGGCTGTCACGGAGGAACAGCAGCCGTCATTGCCTGAGGCCACCTCAGCGGTTGGCGCAGAAGGCAGAAATAATCATTGGCGCCGGGGTATGGCGCGGCTGGCCGTCGCTGCCTCTGTAGCCGTGGCAGCTTTTGTGGGTATGCAATCAATGTTGCAGCCAGGCGATTCCATATCAACATCGGGTGCCGTGCCGCTCGCCAGCGAGCAGACCGAGTCTGGCAGTAACGCAGTAGAGATACGACAGATCGCTGTTGATGCGGAAGCGCAGCAGCGTCTCAATGAGTACATTCAAAGCGTGAACATCCCGGCCCGTGTGGATTCGGAGTCGGCACCGTTCAGCATTTTGCGGGAGTCCCCGATGCTGCGCCCGGTGTCTGACCGTGAGCTGGTACCAGTGGATTCTTCACAGCAGATTCAGCAGCCGTAAGGGAATGCGACAGGCATGTAGCAGGCATGCCGATAATGGACGACGGGATTGATTGAGAATTGAAAGTTGAACCGTTTAGACCGTTTGGACCGTAAGGAAGCGTAGCAAGTAGAGAGCAAGAGTGTACTGCACAGCCCGGACCCGTGAGGGTGCCGGGCTTTTTTTATGTCATGTGACTCCATGTGCTGCACAGCACAGCTCTGTCACGGGATTGAAGACAGAGCCGCATCAGGGTATGTTAGAGCATCGAATCAAGCAGTTGGGAGAGAGCATGTTGGCAGCCAGAGCGATGGGTTTACCGGAGTTTGCCCGGGTTACAGTCAGACGGTTCAGCAATACATGGCTGACAGTACTGTTTGTCATGCTGCTCACCGGCTCAGCCCAGGCCCAGAATGGTCTGCCGGATTTCGCCAGTCTGGTTGAGCAGAACTCGCCCGCCATCGTCAATATCACCACCCGTCAGCAGGTGCCTGTGCGCGATGGCTCGCGGCAGAATGACCTGGAAGAACTGCTGCGGCAGTTGCAGCCCGAGGGAGAGATTCCTGATATACCGGATCTGCCGGATATGCGCCCGCGCGGTGGCGTGGGTTCCGGTTTCATTATCAGTGAAGATGGCTACATCATTACCAATCACCATGTTGTCGCCAATGCAGATCGCATCACTGTGACGATGACCGACAGACGCGAGTATATTGCTGATGTGATCGGAAGCGATGAATTGTCAGATGTCGCCTTGATCAAGGTTGACGCCACTGATCTGCACTCTGTGGTGTTTGGCGACTCTGAACAGGTCAGGGTAGGTGAGTGGGTATTGGCCATTGGTTCACCCTTCGGGCTGGAATTTTCAGCAGCAGCGGGCATTGTCAGCGCCAAGTCCCGTAACGTGCCCTCTCGCGGCCCTGCAAACTATGTATCTTTCATACAGACCGATGTGGCCATCAACCAGGGCAACTCCGGCGGTCCTCTGTTTAACCTGGCTGGAGAGGTGATAGGTATCAACTCGCAGATCCTCAGCAGCACGGGCGGTTCAAACGGAATTTCATTTGCCATTCCCAGCAATATGGCTCTCAACGTCGTTGAGCAGCTGCGGGAGAGTGGCAGCGTGTCCCGTGGTTTGCTGGGCGTCATGATTAAGGACGTTGACCATGCCCTCGCGCAGGCCTTCAATATGGATAGACCAAGCGGCGCTTTTGTTGATGAAGTTCAGCCTGGCAGTCCCGCAGAGCAGGCGGGTGTGCAGACCAATGACATCGTACTGGCATTTAACGGTATTGCTATTGAAGAGTCTTCACAATTGCCGTTTTATGTAGGTCAGGTGCGGCCGGGAACAGAAGCCACATTGACGATCATGCGGGACGGACAGCGACAGACGTTGGACGTGGTTGTCGGAGCGCTGCCAGGCGGCGATACCATGACAGCTGGCGTACCACGGCCGGCAGCCCAGGGTAACTCTCTGGCGCTGACTGTGGAGTCCCTGGATCCGGAGCTCGCGCAGGATGTACCTGAATTGTCGAGAGGTGGCGTTGTCATTGATCAGCTGCGCGATGGTCCGGCCCGGGCGGCAGGCCTGGCCAGCGGCGACGTAATCGTGGCACTGAATCACCAGCGTATCGAGTCGGTTGCAGACTTTGACGCGGTCGTCGAGTCGCTGCCTGCAACTGGCTATGTGCCGATTCGCGTGGTACGTAATGGCCGTGGCACTACCCTGGTGCTGGAGCTGCGCTGAGCGTCCGGCGCAGCCCGGAATCCCTTGCATTTCCCCGAAATTCCCTGACAGTAGGCGCCGGATCATGTAGACTTGGCGCCTTCCGATTTATTGGTGTACCTCCTAAGTGACAGATTTAAACCGCATTCGCAATTTTTCCATTATCGCCCATATTGATCACGGCAAATCAACGCTGGCTGATCGCTTCATACAGTTCTGTGGCGGACTGACCGACAGGGAAATGGCCGAGCAGGTGCTGGATTCGCTGGATATCGAGCGCGAACGGGGTATCACCATCAAGGCTCAGAGTGTCACGCTGTTCTATCAGGCTCGGGATGGCGAACGCTATCAGCTTAACTTCATCGATACCCCTGGACATGTCGACTTCTCTTACGAGGTTTCACGATCACTGGCGGCCTGTGAAGGTGCTTTGCTGGTGGTTGATGCCGGGCAGGGGGTAGAAGCGCAGTCTGTTGCCACCTGCTATACCGCTATCGAGCAGGGTCTGGAAGTTATTCCCGTCCTCAACAAGATGGATCTTCCCCAGGCTGAGCCCGACAAGGTTCGCATGGAGATTGAGGAAATTATCGGTATTGACGCGTCCCAGGCTGTGCCCTGCAGTGCCAAAACTGGCATGGGTATCCAGGATGTTCTGGAAGAACTGGTGCGTCTGGTGCCGCCACCGCGAGGCGACCGTGATGCGCCACTGCAGGCACTGATCATCGACTCCTGGTTCGACAATTATCTGGGTGTCGTCTCGCTGGTGCGCGTCAAGCAGGGCACACTGAAAAAGGGCGACAAGATTATCGCCAAGAGTATTGGCAAGGCCCATCTGGTCGACCACGTAGGTTATTTTGATCCCAAACGACACGATCTTGATCTGCTGCAGGCGGGTGAAGTGGGTTACATCATTGCCGGTATCAAGGACATCAAGGGCGCGCCAGTCGGTGACACGATTACGCTGGCCTCAACCGCCGATGTGAAACCGCTGTCTGGTTTTCGTCGTATTCAACCACAGGTATACGCCGGGCTTTATCCGGTGTCTGCGGATGATTTTGAGGATTTTCGGGACGCGCTGGAAAAGTTGACGCTGAACGATGCGTCGCTGTTCTACGAGCCGGAAAGTTCTGATGCGCTGGGTTTTGGTTTCCGGTGTGGTTTTCTGGGCATGCTGCACATGGAAATTGTGCAGGAGCGTCTGGAGCGTGAGTACGATATCAATCTGATTACGACGGCGCCAACCGTGGTTTATGAAGTGGTGATGCGCAACAATGAGGTTGTGCGCGTCGAGAGCCCGTCCTCATTGCCACCAACCGCCTCGATAATCGAGACGCGAGAGCCCATCGTACTGGCAAGTATCCTGGTACCGCAGGAACACGTCGGCAACATCATAAACCTTTGTGTTGCCCGGCGTGGTGTGCAACGCGATATGCAGTTCATCGGCCAGCAGGTTTCCTTAAGCTATGAGTTGCCAATGGCGGAAGTAGTAATGGACTTTTTTGACAAACTGAAGTCCGCCAGTCGCGGTTACGCGTCGCTGGACTACCATTTCATTCGCTTTCAGACGGCAAGCCTGGTCCGACTTGATGTATTGATCAACGGTGATCGCGTCGATGCGCTGGCCCTGATTGTGCACCGTGATCAGGCGCACTTCAAAGGTCGCATCCTGGTGGAAAAAATGAAAGAGCTGATTCCGCGCCAGATGTTTGATGTGGCTATTCAGGCAGCGATCGGTGGCCAGATTGTGGCCCGTTCAACCGTCAAGGCGCTGCGCAAGAATGTCACAGCCAAATGTTATGGTGGTGACGTGACGCGCAAAAAGAAGCTGCTTGAAAAGCAGAAAGCTGGTAAAAAACGAATGAAACAGGTGGGGAACGTGGAAGTCCCCCAAGAAGCGTTCCTGGCAGTGCTCAAGGTGGATAGTTGATGGATATTGATTTTTCCCTGGTCCTGGTTGTACTGGTTGCGATTTGTGGTTTTATCTGGTTGCTGGACAGGTTGCTGCTGGCTAAAGGGCGCAAACAGGCAGGCAAGGAAGAAGAGCCCGTTGTTGTCGAGTACGCAAAATCTTTCTTTCCGGTACTGGTAATCGTTTTGCTGTTGCGTTCATTCGTGGTTGAGCCTTTTCAGATTCCATCCGGCTCGATGATTCCGACACTGGAAGTTGGCGACTTCATTCTGGTGAACAAATATCATTATGGCTTGCGTCTGCCTGTGGTCGGCACCAAAATCATGTCCAATAATGAACCGCAGCGTGGTGAGGTCATGGTATTTTTTCCGCCGCATCAACGCCGTTATTTCATCAAGCGCGTGATAGGTCTTCCGGGCGATACCATTGAATACGAGAACAAGGTGCTCCGAATCAATGGTGAAGCGGTGGACATCGATCTGGTTGGCAATATTGAGATCGATACCGGGGCCAGTATGCAGGAAGGTTTGCTGTTTAACGAACGCCTTGGCGAGTCCAGTCATCAGGCACAGATTATTGCCAACGATTTCAGAAGCAGTTCGCGCACCAGCTGGGTTGTCCCGGCAGGCCATTACTTCATGATGGGTGACAATCGCGATAACAGCGCCGACAGCCGTGTCTGGGGGCCGGTGCCTGAGGAAAATATTGTTGGCAAAGCGTTTGCCGTCTGGATGCACAAAGAGCCCGGTTTAAATCTGCCAACATTCAGTCGTAACCAATTCATCAACTGAGCCAGATTACACGCCGATGATTGATGACGCTGTGCTGCGCAGGCTCCAGGCGAGTCTGCGTTATACCTTTGCCGACGAAGACCTGCTGGTTCTTGCGCTGACCCATCGCAGTGCAGCTACTCCTCATAACCAAAGACTTGAATTTCTCGGTGACGCGGCGCTGGGGCTGGTTTCCGCGCAGCTGCTTTATCTGGCCTGGCCACAGGCAACGGAAGGTGAGCTGAGTCAGTTCCGTTCGCGACTGGTCAATCAGCAGACACTCGCCGCCATGGCCAGGGAACTGTCACTGGGTGAGGCGCTGCTGCTTGGCCTGGGCGAGCGCAAGAGCGGTGGCCGGCAACGCGACTCCATCCTGTGTGATGCGATAGAAGCCGTGATCGGGGCAATATTTCTCGATGGCGGGTTTTCTGCGTGTCATGATGTCGTGGCAGGCCTATTGCAGAGTCGTCTGTCGAAGCTTGCCCCACTGAATGCTAAAGATGCCAAAACACGATTGCAGGAGATAGCACAGGCGCGTGCAGTTTCCCTGCCACAATATTCGGTTGTCAACATTGAGGGTGAGGAGCATGATCAGATCTTTCATGTAACTTGCCAGATTGATTTGTTGAGCTCGCCGACCAATGGCTCCGGGCGAACACGCAAACTTGCAGAACAGCAGGCAGCGAGCGCTGCCTTGAAACAATTACAGGGCAAAACGTCAAACAAGTCGGAGGGCTCATGACAGACACCGTATCGAGTGAAACGCGTCGCTGCGGATTTGTGGCGATTGTGGGTCGTCCCAATGTCGGCAAATCGACCTTGTTGAATCACCTTCTTGAACAAAAGATCAGTATTACTTCGCGTAAGCCGCAGACTACGCGCCATCGCATAACCGGAGTCAGAACTGACGCTGACACGCAATACATCTTTGTGGATACGCCTGGTTTGCACAAGGCCGACAAGAAGGCGCTTAATCGCGCGATGAACGCCACGGTACATGAAGTGCTCAAAGACGTTGATCTTGTCTTTTTTGTAGTGGAACGACTGGTGTTCAATGATGAAGATGCGATGGTTCTGGAAGCCCTGCAGAACGTCAAAGTGCCGGTGTTGCTGCTCATCAATAAGTGTGACCAGCTTGCTCAGCGAGAGCGACTGCTGCCGCATATCCAGCATCTCGCATCCTTGCGTGATTTTGCAGAGATCATTCCTATCGCTGTGCTCAACGGTCACAACCTGGATACCGTTCTGGAGTGTGCGCAGAAATATTTGCCGCACAGTGAGTTTCTGTTCCCGGAGGATCAGGTGACAGATCGCAGCTCACGCTTTCTGGCATCAGAACTGATCCGCGAGAAAATTACCCGTCAACTGGGCGATGAGTTGCCTTATGAGGTGACGGTCGAAATAGAGCGTTTCGAACAACAGGGCGCTGTTCTGCATATTCATGGCTTGATTCTGGTAGACAAACCCGGTCAGAAACAGATCATCATCGGTCAGGGCGGAGAGCGTCTGCGCAGCATTGGCAAGGCGGCGCGACTCGATATGGAACGCTCTTTTGAGCACAAGGTCATGCTGCACCTGTGGGTCAAGGTAAAGTCTGGCTGGGCCGACGATGAACGTGCCCTGCAGAGCCTGAACTGAGCTCACTGATAGCCGGAGCATCAGATGATACGTATTGATCTGCAGCCGGCCTATCTGCTTCATTCCCGGCCCTATCGCGATACCAGTGCGCTGGTCGATTTGCTGACGCTTGACTATGGTCTCGTCCGTGCTGTGGCCAGAGGTGTCCGGGGACGTCGGCGGCGTGTTGCACTGCAGCAGCACCAGCCTCTGCTGGTATCTCTGGGGGGCAGGGGTGAGTTGTTGACGCTTAATCACGTCGAAGCTGCAGCACCCGGATTTTTCCTCAGTGGAAAGTATCTTTACAGTGCTCTTTACATGAACGAGTTGCTGGTGCGCCTGCTGCAGGTCTACGAGCCCCATGAAGAGCTTTACCGCGCTTACCAGGCTGGTCTGCTGGGTTTGCAGAGAGTGGGTAGCCAGCCCGCGAACGCACGCACTGTGGCAGAGCCGGGGAGTACCACTGGGCCGGATTTGCCAGATGCGCTGGAGCCACTCCTGAGGCGCTTTGAGTGGTCTGTGCTGGGTGAGCTGGGCTATCAGCCAGATCTGGGATCAGTCGATGAAAACAACGTCTATTGTCTGACGGCCGATGCTGGATTCGAGGTTGTTTTTGGTAAAAAAGGCGATACTTTTTCAGGCGAGGCACTGTTACAACTCCAGGATCTGCTTGAGCATCCTGAGGCGGATGTGGCGCCGGCATGGACCCCTCTGATGCGAACCATGGCAAAACGATTGATGCGCCAGGCGCTGGGCCCACTGTTGGGTTCACGACCGCTGATGAGTCGTCGTCTGTTCGCCGGTCAGACTGACTGAATCGAGCCCTGGCTCTCCGTCTCTTAACGCCTACCGTCGGGCGCCAATAAAGGGTAAAATTCGCCCCTTTGGTTTGTCAAAGTTGCAATCAGGTCCACATATGTCGCAAGCACAAGACTCGCAAGCGCAGAACCCCAGGAAAAGGCCCGAATCCGGCGCATCGGCTGATCAAGTCGGGTCGCTGCGGGAGTTTCAGACTGTTGACTCCCAGGTTGGCAATACACCCCTGGTTCGCCTGCAGCGAATGAACAAGAATGATTCCAATACCGTTCTGTTGAAACTGGAAGGCAATAATCCAGCAGGTTCAGTCAAGGACCGACCTGCCTACAACATGATCCTGCAGGCCGAACTTCGGGGTGATATCAAACCCGGTGACACCTTGATTGAAGCAACCAGCGGAAACACGGGTATTGCGCTGGCAATGGTGGCAGCGATCAAGGGCTACAAAATGGTTCTGGTCATGCCGGAAACCATGTCAGAAGAGCGCAAGGCGTCCATGTCCGCCTATGGTGCGGAACTTGTCCTGGTCAGCGATGAGCAGGGCATGGAAGGCGCACGCGATCTGGCTGAAAAAATGAGCCGTGAAGGACGCGGCAAGATCCTCGACCAGTTTGCCAATGCTGATAATCCCAACGCTCATTATCTTACAACTGGCCCTGAGATATGGCGGGATACCGGCGGGCGCGTTACACATTTTGTTGCCTCGATGGGAACGACCGGAACCATCATGGGCGTGTCACGTTACCTGAAAGAACAAAACCCCGATATAAGGATCGTCGGCCTGCAGCCCGAAGATGGTTCCAAAATTCCCGGCATTCGACGTTGGCCGCAGGAATACCTGCCGCGCATTTTCGAGCCAGCCCGTGTTGATCAGATCATTGACATTGATCAGAAGGATGCAGAGCGCACCATGCGATCATTGGCGAAAGAAGAGGGTATCTTTTGCGGCGTTTCTTCAGGTGGTTCGGTTTACGGTGCCCTGCAGGTCAGCGAGCGCGTCAACAATGCTGTCATCGTCGCGATCATCTGCGATCGCGGTGATCGCTATCTTTCTACTGGTGTATTTTCCTGAGATCTTTTATGAGTCGATCGCGTCGTGGCCGGCAGCGGCTGCCGTCCGAGCCCGTTAACCTGTCTATTGACCGCCTGAGCCATGAGGGCCGCGGCGTCGCCAGCAATGAAGGCAAAATTGCTTTCGTAGAGGGTGCGCTGCCGGGCGAACAGGTTACGGCTGTTTATACCAATCGTCGCAGCAAGTATGACGAACTGCGTTTGGAGTCACTGCTGACGCCGGCGCCTGATCGGGCTGAGCCTCCCTGTGAATTCGCCAGTATCTGTGGTGGTTGTGTACTTCAGCACCTGGTACCTGAATCCCAACTGTCACTCAAGCAGCAGATTCTCGCTGACCATTTGAAACACAGTGGTGGAATTAGCGAATACCAACACTTGCCAGCCATGTCTGCCGACACACTGGCCTATCGTCGCAAGGCGCGACTGGCTGTTCGCTATGTCCACAAAAAAGGCGATGTGCTGGTTGGTTTTCGAGAAAAATCCAGTTCCTTTATCGCCGATATGGAGTCATGCCAGGTACTGGTGGCCCCGGTCGGCAATCTCATCCGGCCATTGCGTGACCTGCTGATGAGCATGGATGGACGTCGGGATATTCCCCAGATCGAAGTGGCCGTTGGTGAGACGCAGTGCGTCGCCGATGACGACATGTCGGAGGTGCTCAAGGTGGCGCTGGTATTAAGACATCTGGAGCCGCTCAGTGAGTCCGATCTTGACCGCTTGCGACAATTTGGCGAGCAGCACGATATAGAATGGTATCTGCAATCGGGTGGTCCGGACACTGTGCACCGGTTCTGGACTGAGGAGGAACCGTCCCCTCTGAGATATTTCCTGCCAGACCCACTGGGCGATATTACGATGCATTTTCAACCCGGCGACTTCACCCAGGTCAATGCGCAGATAAATCGTCGCATGATCAGGCAGGCGCTTGATCTGCTTGATCTGCAAGACTCAGACCGGGTGCTGGAACTGTTCTGTGGTCTTGGTAATTTTACGCTCCCGCTGGCGCGCCGTGCAGCACACGTTGTGGGTGTGGAAGGCAGCGCAGAGATGTTGACGCGAGCCGGCGAGAATGCCCGTCGCAATGATATCCACAATGTCGAGTATCACGTTGCAGACCTGTTTACACAGTTTGAGACAGGCAGCTGGGCCGACGGTTCATGCAATAAGCTCCTTCTGGATCCGCCACGTTCCGGGGCCATTGAAGTGATATCACGTATTGATGAGCTTGCCCCTGACGTGATTGTTTATGTGTCCTGTAATCCAGCGACGCTGGCACGTGACGCTGCTGAACTGCTGAGACATGGTTATCGAATGACTCATGCCGGCGTCATGGATATGTTTCCGCATACAGCGCATGTTGAGTCCATGGCGCGATTCGAAAAAGTCGCGAGTGGTAGAGGTTAAGTCATGGTCCAGGTGAGGGAAGAGTACTCGTTCAATACTGACGGCAGCGTCAATTTTGAGCAATGGCTAAACCGCCTGGAGAGTTATGTCAGTCTGGATCGGCACGACGTAATCAGGCAGGCCTGCGAATTGAGCTGGCATGTTGAGCAGCAGGCGATAGCTGCCAGGAATACCTGGTCTCCTGGCGTAAGCAGCTACCGCACTGGTCTGGAAATGGCAGAGATTCTGGCGCAGCTGCATCTCGACAGCGAGGCGATAATCGTATCGGTACTTTATCGACCAGTCCGGGAGTCACGTCTGGAACTGGACGCGGTCCGGGAAGAGTTCGGGGATGCCATTGCAACGCTGCTGGAAGGTGTGTTGCGAATGGCGGCCATCAACGAAACGGATACCAGTAAGACCCGGGTTCTCGGACAGAATCAGGATCAGGTAGAAAATGTTCGCAAGATGCTGCTGGCCATGGTCGACGACGTTCGTGTTGCCTTAATCAAACTTGCCGAGCGTACCTGTGCCATCCGTGCCGTAAAAAACGCGGGAGATGAGAAACGTCGCCGCGTTGCGCGTGAAGTTTTTGACATTTACGCACCACTGGCACATCGGCTGGGTATAGGTCAGCTGAAATGGGAGCTGGAAGACCTGTCGTTTCGTTATCTGCAGCCAGAAAATTACAAGGGCATTGCCAGTCTGATCGATGAGCGCCGCGTGGATCGCGAGCGTTATATCACTGAAGTGACCGATGCCCTGCGACGGCATTTTAATCGTGCGGGTATTGATGCAGAGATCAACGGCAGAGCAAAAAGTATCTACAGTATCTGGCGCAAAATGCAGCGCAAGCAACTGGATTTCAATCAGATCTATGATATCCGCGCAGTGCGTGTACTGGTGCCGGAAATTCGCGACTGCTACGCGGCGCTGGGTATTGTGCACAATCTCTGGCGCGTCATCCCGAATGAGTTTGACGATTACATCGCCAACCCCAAGGAAAATGGCTATCAGTCTCTGCACACGGCTGTTATCGGTCCTGAACAGAAAGTATTTGAAATCCAGATCCGCACCTTCGCCATGGATGACGATGCGGAACTGGGTGTCTGCGCTCACTGGCGGTATAAGGAAGGCATTATTGACCCTGACTATCGCGATGGTTTTGACGGCAAGATTGAATGGTTACGCCAGGTGTTGGCATGGCATGACGAAATGGGCATGGTTGGTGGTCTGGCAGAACAGCTGCGCAATGATGCGGGCACAGATGATCGCATCTATGTGTTCACTCCCGAAGGTCATGTTGTGGATCTCATGGCAGGTGCCACGCCATTGGACTTCGCTTATTATGTGCACACAGAAGTAGGGCATCACTGTTCCGGTGCTCGCGTTAATGAACGTCTGGTGCCGCTCAATTATCGATTGCAGACAGGCGATCGTGTTGAAGTACTGAGCAGCGAGTTGAACGTGCCAAGTCGCGACTGGCTCAAGCCCCATCTCGGTTACGCTAATACACCTCGTGCGCGCGCCAAACTGGTGCAGTGGTTCAAGGCGCGTCCACGAGAGGAAAACGAGGAGTTCGGTCGACACTGGCTGGAACGTGAATTCCGTCGACTGGCGATTGAAGACGCGCCGTATGAAGATATAGCTCGCCGGCTGGGTTGCCGTAATCTGGAAGGTCTGTTCGTTTCGGTTGGTACCGGTGCGATTACCGTTAATGAAGTTATTGACGTGGCGCATCAGATCCAGCCCGTGCTGGTGTCCAGTGATCTGTTTGGTTCAGTGCAGGAAACTGGTGAGGCTCAGGCGACACCGGTCAATGCCGAGATTGAAATTATTGCGCACGACCGCGCTGGTTTGTTGCGGGACGTGACCACGATTCTTGCTAATGAGTCGCTTTATGTACTGTCGATTGCAACTCGCAGTGACAAACGCGATAGTACGGCATCCATGCGGCTGGAGGTGGAACTGACATCATTCAACAGCCTGGCCCGCGCACTTGATCATTTGAATGACCTGGACAGCATTATTGAAGCCAGACGGCTGGGAGTTAGCCGATGACTGAAAAAAAGAGTGCCGCGATGATGGAGCTCGTCACGCTGATGGCGAACCTGCGGGATCCCCAGCATGGCTGCGCCTGGGATCGTAAACAGACTTTCGAATCATTGACGCGCCACACGCTGGAAGAAGTGTATGAGGTTGTGGATGCAGTGGAGCAGGGCGAAGCTGCAAAAGTCTGTGATGAATTGGGCGATTTGCTGTTTCAGGTCGTTTTTTATGCCCGTATCGCAGAAGAGCAATCACTGTTTGATCTTGGTGATGTTGCCAATGCCATCAAATCCAAGCTCCTGCATCGACACCCGCATATTTTTCCGGATGGAACACTGGTAAGTTTTGGTCAGCCATCACCGCTGACAGCAGAGCAGGTGGAACACAACTGGGAATTGATCAAGAATGCCGAGCGTGAAGCATTGCAGCGCTCAGGGACTGTCAGTGTCGTCGATGATGTGCCGCGCGCGCTGCCTGCAATTGAGCGCGCCGGCAAATTGCAAAAACGTGCGGCGTCGGTAGGTTTTGATTGGCCTGATGTGTCAGGTGTGACTGCAAAACTTGCTGAAGAATCTGCTGAATTACAGGCTGCGATTGCCAATGGTGATCAAAACCAGCAAACACATGAACTGGGTGATCTGTTATTCACCTGCGTCAACCTGGCGCGCCACCTGAAGATCGATCCGGAAGGGGCTTTACGTCAGGCTAATCAACGTTTCGAGACTCGCTTCAGGTACGTTGAAAAAACTGCTGCCAGTCATGGCGGTGGGCTGAGTACTTATGATCCGGAACAATTGGATCTGTGGTGGAATGAAGCCAAGAGTCAAAACAATTAATATTGGGTAACTTGTTAACAGGAGAGGGTATGAGAATCATTTTATTGGGCGCACCAGGCGCGGGGAAAGGGACGCAGGCTCAGTTCATCACGAATGAGCTGAATATCCCCCAGATTTCGACTGGTGACATGCTGCGCGCCGCCGTCAAGGAAGGCACGCCACTGGGTAAACAGGTTGAGGGTGTCATGAACAGTGGTGGGCTGGTGACCGATGAGATCATCATTGCACTGGTTAAAGAGCGAATCGCCAAGCCTGATTGTGTGAACGGGTTTCTGTTTGACGGTTTTCCGCGCACGATACCACAGGCGCAGGCAATGGTTGACGCGGGTATCGAGATCGATCGAGTGATCGAAATTCGTGTCGATGATGAAGAGATTGTCTCACGACTTTCTGGTCGTCGTGTACATCCGGAATCTGGACGCGTTTATCACATCAAACACAATCCGCCAGCCAAAGAAGGCATTGATGATGTGAGCGGTGAAGCATTGGTGCAACGCGACGATGACAAGGAAGACACCGTCCGAAAACGTCTTGCTGTGTATCACGAACAAACAAAACCGCTGGTGGATTTTTATAAAACTCTTGAAAAAGAGAGTGACCAGCTTCGGTTCGTCAGCATCAATGGTCAGGATGATGTTCAGAAGATTCGCGCAAAATTGTCAGAAGTTCTGGCTGGTTGATTCAGAAAACAATCAGTTTGACGACAGAATGCGAGTAAAAAACACAAAAAATGTTGCACATAACTGTATGGCAATAATTTTTTGTGTTATCGTGCCGCTGAAACGTGGCTCAGTTTCGCGTTGATTCATGATGGTGGTTTTCTTCCACAGTTTTGGAGAGATAAAAGTATGGCCAAAGTTAGAGCGAAAAAGAAGACGTCTGCCAAATCAGCGGTCAAGAACATGAAAGACGCTGCACTGGCTAAAGCGGAAGCTTCACTGGCAAAAGTAGAAAAGGAACTGGTCGCTGGTAAGAAAAAGGCTGATACTGCCGAAGCGAAAGCAAAAGCAGCTGCCAGCAAAGTCTCTAAGAGTGCCACTGCCGCAGGCAAGAAGGCATTGGCTAGTGCGGAAGCCGCTGCCAAAAAGGCATCTGCAAACCTCGCATCCATCAACGAAAAACTGCGCACTGCCAAGGCTCAGGTCAAGGCAATGAATGATGCAGCAAAAGCCAAAGCTGCAGCAGAAGCCAAAGCCCAGGCAGAAAAAGCTCGCAAAGAGAAACTTGCTGCTAAAGCTGAAGCTGATCTTGAGAAAGCCGTTAAAGCATTCTCTACTCAGTGGATGAAGAAGCGTAAGAAAGCCGATGCAGCGAAAGAAGCGGCTCGCATCAAAAAGCTGAAGGCCAAAGAAAAAGCGGCAGCCAAAAAGCAGGCTGAGAAGGATAGAGCCGCTGCCAAGAAAGCTGCAGCTAAAGCACGTGCTGCTGCAAAAGCCAAAGCGACGCGTGAGCGAGCAGCGGCCCGAAAAGCGGCAGCCAAAGCCAAAGCGGCAGCCAAAGCCAAAGCAGCTCGAGAGAAAGCAGCAGCCAAGAAAGCTGCAGCAAAAGCCAAATCAAAGGCGAAAACTACCAAAGCCAAAGCGGGTCGCAAGACAGCCGCCGTTGCAGCTTCAGCCGCAGGAACTGCCAAGAAAGCAGCCAAGAAAGCTCCGGCCAAGAAGGCAGCAGCCAAAAAGCCAGCGGCCAAAAAAGCAGCAGCCAAAAAGCCTGCTGCCAAGAAAACGGCCGCCAAGAAGCCAGCTGCTAAAAAAGCAACCGCAAAAAAAGCTCCAGTAAAAAAAGCCGCAGCTCGTAAACCACGCGCCAAGAAAGCACCAGCGGCAACTGCTGCCAGCGCATAAAGACGCGCGCGCAGCGTAAGACGATTGTCAAAGGCTGCATTTTGAGTAAAATCAGAATGCAGCCTTTGAGTCGTTGTTAACCTCCATGAATTCTCGCCTCCTAGTCCTCGATACCTGTTCTCAAATATGCTCTGTCGCCATCGGTGATGGTTCCGTTGACTATTCTCAGTCCAGTACTCAGTCCCGTCGCCACGCCGACGAGGTGTTGAGCATGATCAGCACGCTGCTGACCGAGTCTGCTTGGGAACTGTCAGCAATCAATGCAATTGGGTTCGTTTGCGGTCCAGGTTCCTTTACCGGATTGAGAATCGGCGCGGCAGTCACTCAGGGGCTGGCGTTTGGTGTCGACATACCTGCGGTACCCATTTCTTCCCTGGTCATGCTGGGTAGGCGCGCTCAACGCCGGCAGTCGATGGCTGTCACTGTTGCCTGCCTGATGCACGCGCGTGAAGATGAATTCTATTTTGGGGTGTTCCGTGATAATGGCGACGGGGTTCCGGAAGTACTGGAAGCGGACTCCATTGTGTCTGCCAAAGAGTTGTTGGAAGTGATCCCGCAGTGGCAGAGTCGACATCCAGGTCTGGTGCTGGCAGGTGAGGCCTGGGGGCACGAATTATTGGCTGATATCGTCACCACGTTTGATGAATCCTCAGTTGTTTCTGAGTCAGCTGACGCCGGGGAATTACTCGAACTGGCAATTGCGGCTTACCGGGCAGGCCATACTGTTGCAGCCGACATGGCGACTCCTGTTTATCTGAAAGAAGAACTCGTTTACCGCACAGTGGCCGAGCAATAATGGTGGAACTGACGCGGTTGCTGCCATCTGGCCTGGCACTGGAGCAACATGCAAATGGCTTGACGCTGGTGTCCACTGAAGAACCCCAGGCAGGCTTTGTACGCGTTGACTTTTGTGACCCTGCGCTGACCTTTCGTCGTCGACAATCTCTTCGTAAAGAATCTGTTGTGCGCGCGGCAGGCGCTGTTGCAGCCAATCACAGGGTGCTGGGCGTCTCGTGTCAGACTGACACTCCGGATGAGACAGCGCCTGTCCTGCTGGATGCAACG
Organism: Pseudohongiella sp. SYSU M77423; assembly: GCF_029911965.1. Classification (NCBI taxonomy): domain Bacteria; kingdom Pseudomonadati; phylum Pseudomonadota; class Gammaproteobacteria; order Pseudomonadales; family Pseudohongiellaceae; genus Pseudohongiella; species Pseudohongiella sp. SYSU M77423. Next base: position 147,343 of record NZ_JARYTH010000002.1, read on the forward strand.
GCCGGCCTCGGTGTCGATGCCTTCATACTAGCCTGCGCCGGCTGGACAGTATTGATGCTTGAGCAGTCGCCGATTATTCATGCACTGTTGACTGATGGCCTTCAGCGGGCTCACAAACAGGCACTGGAGTCCGGCGACGCAACGCTGGAGAAAATTCTCGGACGCATGAAGCTGCAGGAATGTCAGGATGCGCGCGACTGGTTAATGGGTGATGGCGCGCAACATCATCTGGACGTCATTTATCTCGATCCGATGTTTCCGGCTCGTCAGAAATCGGCGCGTGTCAAAAAGAACCGGTATTTGCTCCAGGCGCTGCATGGCCCAGAAGCCCAGGGGGAGGGACTTCTGTCGCTGGCCTGTCAACGGGCCCGCAAGATAGTCGTCAAGCGCCCCTTGAGTGCGCCGCCGCTGGATGCTGATGACCAGACTGTGATGCGACCTTCGGCAAGTATCTCCGGCAAGCACAGTCGGTTTGATATCTATGCGGGTAAACTGTAGTCCATCGGCATGTGCTGCCTACAGCAATCGGTTCAGTATATCTTCATAAACCAGTGATAGCTGTTCGAGATCGCTGACACTGACGTGCTCGTCAACTTTGTGAATAGTGGCATTACGCGGTCCCAGCTCGACAACCTGAGCGCCGGTAGGTGCGATAAAACGGCCATCGGATGTGCCGCCACTGGTAGACGGCTGGCAGTCACCGCCTGTGATTGAGCGGACACTTGCCTGTACCGCTTCGATCAGATCGCCGGGTTGGGTCAGAAAAGGGTGGCCCGAAAGCGCCCAGTCCAGTGTGTAGTCGATATCGTGGGCATCAAGTATCGCTTCGGTACGATCTTTAATCTGCTGTTCCGTCAGCTCGGTTGAAAACCTGAAGTTGAACACGACGTCAAGATTACCGGGAATCACATTGTTGGCTCCGGTGCCTGCCGAGATATTCGAAATCTGAAAGCTGGTGGCCGGAAACGATTCGTTACCCTGGTCCCACACAGTGCTGCACAGTTCGTGCAGTGGCAGCATCGCTTTGTGAACCGGATTGTCTGCAAGGTGGGGATAGGCCACATGGCCCTGGACACCATGAATCTGTAGCCTGCCATGCAGAGACCCACGTCGGCCGACCTTGATGATATCTCCAAGTCGGTCAGTGCTGCTGGGTTCGCCAACAACACACCATTTGAATTTCTCGCCACGGGCTTCAAGTGCATCAATGACCTTCCGTGTGCCGTTAACCGCTTCACCTTCTTCGTCTGCCGTGATCAGAAACGCGATTGAGCCGGCAACCGGTTGTTCCGAGGCGCTGCGTTCGGCCAGAAAGCGCTCACAGGCCGTAATCATGGCGGCCAGGCTGCCTTTCATGTCTGCGGCGCCACGTCCATACAACATGCCGTCCTGCACCGTGGCAGAATAGGGCGGATGACGCCATTTACCTTCGGGGCCCGTTGGTACGACGTCTGTATGACCGGCAAAGCACAAAACCGGGTCGGTAGTGCCATAGCGCGCCCAGAAATTGTTCACCTCACCGAAACGCATCGGCTCCACTTTAAAACCAATGGCCTGAAGCCTGTCCATCATCAGCTGATTACATCCTTTGTCTTCAGGTGTCACAGATGGAATCCGGATCAGCTCCGTTGCCAGTTTCAGTGTGTCGCCAGGCGCAGAGTCTCGCGGGGCATTCGTGTCCGGGGAATGGCTCATAGTGTCAGTTGCTCAATTGTGGCTGTGCAGGTCTTCGTTCAGTGCGATACGGGTTTTGTTGCTTTTGCATTCGACAGCACCCGTCTGCGAATTGCGTCGGAACAGCAGATCACTTTTGCCTGAGAGCTCGCGGGCCTTGATCAGTTCGACCAGCTCGCCTTCATTGTCCAGCAGACTGACTTTTGTTCCGCCAGTGACGTACAGGCCTGCTTCAACGATGCACCGGTCGCCCAGTGCGATACCAATACCTGCGTTGGCGCCGATCAGACAGTCTTTGCCGACGGAAATGATTGCCGTGCCGCCGCCAGACAGAGTGCCCATGGTCGAACAGCCACCGCCCAGGTCGCTGCCTGTGCCAATCACGACGCCAGCCGAAATCCTGCCTTCAATCATCGCAGTGCCTTCTGTGCCGGCATTAAAGTTGATGAAGCCTTCATGCATCACGGTTGTGCCTTCGCCGACATAGGCGCCCAGGCGAACCCGGGCTGTATCGGCGATTCTGATGCCATTCGGTACAACGTAGTTACACATCTTGGGGAATTTGTCGACGGACATTACATCAAGCGTGCGGCCTTCGGCGCGTGCCTGTAACTGCCGTGCAGCCAGCTCTTCTATTACGATTGCACCCTCATTGGTCCAGGCGATATTGCGCAACACACCAAAAGCGCCCTGCAGGTTTACCGCATGTGGACGGCACAGTCGATGCGAAAGCAGGTGAAGCTTCAGATAGACCTCACCGACCGAGCTTGGCACGCTGTCTGTTGCCAGAAATGTTGCCACGACGCGACGCCCGCTGCTGCGAATGGCGGCTGTGACAGACTGATCGAAGGGGTTGGCGGCATCTGCCTCAATCTGTTCCAGCTGCTTTTCTGTCAATTTGACGCACTGATTGCCGCCTTTGTAACCTACCGCCGCGGCGATCCCGGCGACCAGCTCTGGTGCAGGGTTCAACATGGGCTTCGGGTAATACACCTCGATGATGTTTTCGGCTGAGTCAGTAGTGGCCAATCCCAGTGCAAAGCTATGCAAGGCGTTTGTTGTCATATTCATTTCCTTTGTGGTGCTCTTTTTTGTCAATTCTCTAACTGCCCATTATTGTTGGGCTCAGGAAGGAGTGGTCAGTGCCGTCAGGCTGTCGAATCCGATTCTCCATTCATTATTTGCGTCGCGAATGACTGGACGACGAATTATGGCCGGATACTGTGCCAGCAGCCCGGCCGCGACCCGCGGATCCATGATTGTCTGCTGTTGCTCGGGCGTTAATTGCCGCCAGGTTGTTCCACGCCTGTTTATCAGGAATTCTGGACTGAAGCTGGCCAGCAGTTGTTTTAGCAGTGCGTCATTAAGCCCATCTTTACGAAAATCATGGAAGTGATAGTCGATATTGTTCTGTTCGAGGTGGCGGCGAGACTTTTTGACCGTATCACAGTTACTGATACCGTAGATTGTGATCACAGGCTGAGCTCCTGCTGCAGGGCTTCCTTGAGTCGGTTGATCTGGGCTTCATCGGTGATCGGCTGATCGTTGGCGTCCGCAATAAAAAACAGGTCTTCAACGCGTTCGCCCAGTGTCGCAATGCGGGCATTCAGCAACTGAATGGACTGCTCGGCGAACACTTTGCCAATGCCGGCCAGAATGCCGGGTTTGTCGATGCAGTTAACTTCGAGCGTTGACCAGTTCTGACCGTCCCTGTTGATCAGGTCTGTTTCAATCTGCTGACCAAAATGCTGCAGTTTTCGAGACTGACGTTTCTTCGCGACTCGCAGGTGAGCGGAAGGTTCGGCCAGATACTCACTCAAAAGTTGTTTGATTTCTTTGATGCGTCGCGGATTGTCACCGATCGGAGTGCCATCTCCCTCCAGTACGGAATAGGTGTTCATACAGTAGTTTTTGGACGATGTAAAAATGCGCGCGTCCTGAATATTCAGACCCAGCTGTTCCATGGCCGCAGCGCTGCTGGCGAACAGGTAGCTACGGTTAACAGTGTAGATAAAAATATGCGTGGCACCTTCAGCCAGGGTATCCGCAGTATCCTGCACCAGTACCAGCGTCGTCTGGTCCGGATGTTCCTTCAGGTGTCTGGCAATCGACTCCGTATGCCATACAATGTTGGCAGCAGATTCGCGCACGAAATATTCGTCGTCAGTATTCTGCCAGATGGATTGCACCATCTTATCGTCAATACCTTTGTCACGAAGTTTCAGCAGCGCACTTTCCTGCTTGTCCTTGATGCGGTCCGCGCGGTCGATAGGGTTTTCCAGGCCGCGACGAAGAGCCTTTTTAGTACTCAGGTACAGCTGTCGCAACAACGATGCGCGCCAGGCGTTCCATAGTGTTGGATTGGTTGCATTGATATCGGCTACAGTCAGCGCATAAAGATAATCCAGGTGCAGTTTGTCGCCGACTTCCAGTGCAAAGTCGTGGATCACTTCCGGGTCAGATATGTCTTTACGTTGTGCTGTCATCGACATCAACAGATGCTTGCCGATCAGCCAGCTGACCAGCTTGGCGTCCCAGGCGCTAAGGTGGTGGCGCTGACAGAACTCGTTGGCGTCTACCATGCCCAGCGTGGAGTGATCGCCACCGCGCCCCTTGGCAATGTCGTGGTAAAGGCCGGCAATATAAAGTAGCTCGATTTTGGGCAGTCGATGGGCAATATGGGCGGCGATCGGGAAATTTTCTTCCGCCTCAGGCTGGCGAAAGCGCTTCATGTTTTCGACTACCTGCAGCGTATGGGCATCCACCGTATAAATGTGAAACAGGTCATGCTGCATTTTGCCGGTGATGGCCCCAAACTCTGGCAGATACCTGCCCAGCACGCCGTAACGCGCCATACGCCTAAGCTGCGCTGTCAGGTCGTGCGGTGAGCGCATCAACTCCATGAACAGGCTGGTGTTTCTGATGTCGTTACGGAATTTGTCATCAATCAGCGTTCGGTATTCACGTATCAGACGGATAGTGGATGCTCGAACACCCTTGATCTCCGGGTTCTGTGCCATCAGCACAAATATTTCCATCAGGGCAAAAGGAAACTTCTGGAATACATTGTCATTACAGACCTCAATATAATTATTGCGGATCTGAAAGCGGCTGTTGATTTTGGTGATTTCTGCCTTTTCACTGGCACGCAGAATGACTTCGTCGAAGTGCTGCAGCAACACATCATTCAGCACACGCAACATCGCAACAGCACGATAGTATTCCTGCATCAGCTTTTCGACAGCCAGACTTTTCTTATCGTCTTCATAGCCGAACATGCTGGCCAGATCCCGCTGCTTGTCAAACAGCAGTCGATCTTCTTTGCGGCCGGCGAGCAGGTGCAGGCCGTAGCGAAGTTTCCAGAGCAGGGCTTCGCCGCGACGCAGTTGTTCATATTCGTAAGGCTGCAAAAACCCCAGCTCGACCAGATCCTGTAGTGTGTCTGCGTCATAATGACGTTTTGCAATCCAGCCAATGGTCTGAATGTCCCGCAGCCCGCCCGGAGACGTTTTGACATTCGGCTCCAGAGCGTAGTCAATGTCGTAATACTTTTTGTGGCGGGCTATCTGTTCGTCGCGTTTGGCAGTAAAAAATTCTCGTGCCGGCCAGACATCGTCGGCCTGGGTCACGGTGATCATTTCATCACGTAGTGAATCCGGACCAACAATAGTCCGCGACTCCATCAAACTGGTCGTGACAGTGATGTCCTTGATGGCTTCATCCCGGCACTGGCTGATCGTGCGCAGACTCTGACCTATTTCCAGATTGATGTCCCACAGGAATGTGAAAAAGGCACTTAGTGTCTGGCGATTGGCATTGCCATGGTCCTTGCGCATCAATAGCAGCAGGTCGATATCTGAATGCGGGTGCAGTTCCCCACGGCCGTATCCGCCGACAGCCAGCAAGGCGATGTCTTCAGGGTGCTGCCAGTCAAACTGTTGCCAGGCGCGTTTGATCAGCTGATCCATGAAGCGGGCACGGCCTGTGATCAATGGGCTGATCTCGGCGCCGGCGCGATACAGGCGATCCAGCTCCTGCTGGGCATTGTTCAGTGCGTCTTTGAAAACTGTGATGGCCGGCTCACCATTAGCAAGGCGCTCTTCAATGCTGGCCGGGTCCCACAGCTCAAGTTCGGCGGCATCGATTGTTGCGTCGGCCGGCGTCGTCGAGAGGCCGGGCGTGGGGGTAGTGCTCATGCATTGGTTCCTGTCAGAAAATTCAGAAAGATTCTTCGTGGCGCCTGGTCAGCACTTCACAACCATCTGACGTCACTGCCAGAGTATGTTCCCACTGTGCGGACAAACGTCGGTCCTTGGTGGTCACTGTCCAGCCGTCAGCTTTCGATAACTTGGTATGGCGAGCGCCCAGGTTTATCATCGGCTCGATGGTGAAAGTCATGCCTTCCTGTAACACCAGCCCGGTGTCGGGTTTGCCATAGTGGAGAACCTGCGGGTCTTCGTGAAAGATCCGCCCAATACCGTGACCGCAATATTCGCGAACCACCGAATAGTTGTTGCTCTCGGCATGAACCTGGATGACATGACCAATATCGCCAAGTCGAACACCGGGGCGGACCAGTGCGATGGCCTTGTACAGGCATTCCTGTGTGACGTTGATCAGCCGTTTGGCGTGCGGAGCGACCTCGCCGACAAGGAACATTTTGCTGGTATCACCGTGAAAACCGTCTTTGATGACAGTAATGTCGATGTTCAGGATGTCACCGTTTTTGAGAATCTTGCTGTCACTGGGAATGCCATGGCAGACCACGTGATTCAGTGAGGTACAGATGGATTTTGGAAAGCCATTGTAGTTCAGTGGGGCGGGCACCGCCTGCTGGACGTTGACAATATAATCGTGACAGATGCGGTCCAGCTCGCCGGTACTGATTCCCGGTTTGACATGTTCCCCAATCATCTCCAGAACCTCTGCAGCCAGCCTGCCGGCCACCCGCATTTTCTGGATATCATCTGCCGTCTTTATCGATACCGCCATGCTACTGCTCTCTGTATACTCGAAGGCCACTATTGTATGTTTTTACACTGGGAAGGGAAACCCGCCATCCGCCGGTCCCTGACAACGTAGTACGGCTAATTGCATGATCGTCGACGCATGCCAAACCCATAAGAGGAGTCACTAGTGATAGATACGAACCGTTTGTTTGAACAGTTTTTGGGCAGTGGACAAAACACATCTCAGGGGCAAGCTGGCATGGGCGGCATGGGGCAGGGCGGCGCCGGCAAGGGCAGCTTTGTGAAGGGCGCTGCTGCTGGTGGCATACTGGGGCTGCTGGTCGGCAATAAAAAAATGCGTAAGATGGCTGGTGGCATGATCGGCTATGGCGGCGCAGCGGCGGCGGGTGCGCTTGCTTACAAAGCCTATCAAAACTGGCAGCAGGGCAAGCAGGTGGCCACCGCTCCAGTGGCCTCGCCAGCCGACATGAACAATGTGGATCCAAAGTTTCTGCCCAATGCTGACCACTCTCCGGCCAGTCAGAATTTTTCGCTTACGTTGATAACAGCCATGATTGCAGCGGCCAAGGCTGATGGTCATATCGATGCACAGGAACAGAGCGCCATATTCGAGCAGGTTGAAAAAATGGCACTGGATGCAGAAAGCAAAGGTTTTGTGTTTGATGCCTTGCGCAAACCGGTCGACCTTGATGCGCTGGTTGCCGCTACCCAGGGTATAGAGCAGGCCTCAGAGCTCTATCTGGTATCGCGCGCTGCGATTGATGTCGACCATCCTGCTGAACGCGCCTATCTCGAAGTGCTCGCCCATCGCCTGCAACTGCCAGCTGAACTGGTCGCACATCTGGACCACCAATTGGCATGATTGCCCACGCCAGTGTGCCATCATTGTGCACACTGGCGCCATATCAGCGCAACCACCCCTCTTAATGCACTTAAATGGTGCGCCACAAGCGGTCTGGAACCCTAACTTGGCCTGGGCATCAGCCATGAAGACAAAATCATCCTTGGTTATGGTTATTTTTTCTAATAATTAAGCCTTGAAGAATTCATGGATCTGCTCGCGTTTTGCCATGGCATCCGCGACGCCAAGATCCATGAGCTGTTTGCAGTACTCCTTCTCGAACATCAACAGACTGGCAATTGAACTGGAATTTGTGTCGCGGATGAACATGCGTATTGTTCGTGGCAGGGATGTAAAGTAATCCTCAGCCAGTCGATTCAGATCCTGACTCGGCGTGATATCCAGCAACTTGACTGGACGTATGCCCAGCGACTCCTGATCTGTGCAGTACGGCAACAATTGGTTGTAGCGCTCCAGCACGGCCATATCACTTTCAAGCGTATCGACAAATGCACTGTTGAGCACGTGTCCGATTATCTGCGATAACGAAGGCTGCACAAGCTGTTCCGGATGCGGATCCCGGCGTGTTGCTGCGCCGCTGACGCCAATCGCCAGTATGCGATCCGCTCCCATGTGTATGGCGGGACTTAAGGGTGCCAACTGGCGGATCGCGCCATCGCCGTAATATTGCTGTTCAATTCTTACTGCCGGGAACAGCGTAGGTATTGCTGTGGAGGCAAGCAGGTGCATGTGCCGCAGCTCTGTTCGAATTCCTACCCGATGAGCACGAGACCAGTTTTCGATGTTGTTGACCGATTGAAAAAATGAAACTGAATTCCCACTGGTATAACCAGAGGCGGTGACTACCAGGCTGTCCAGGTAACCGGCTTCCATGTTGGCATTGATCCGTTCAAGCCTGAGCACTTGTCTGAGCAGCTCTTCGAGCGGCGAATTGTCCAAAAGTGATGCGGGCACGCGCCGTCCACGGTTGGTGAGAAACGAAAAGACCCAGTTCGAGGCACTGCTGATCAGGCCCGCCGAATCCAGTCTGTAAATCTGATCGCTTTGAATATTTCCCCAGATATATTCAAGCACACGGATGCCGGTGCGCAGCCGGTGTGCATGGGTGGCCAGACCGGTCGCATTTAATGCGCCAGCTGAGGTGCCGGATATAATGCTGAAGGGATTGGGGACATCTTTGTCCAGCAGACGAGCAATGCCGCGCAGTGCTCCAACCTGATAGGCTGCCCTGGCACCACCTCCCGACAGTACCAGCGCTATGGCCGGTGAGGACTTTTGTGGGGATTGTTGTTTAACAGAACGTTCGCTTGTCATATGATTCCCTTCGCAACCAGAACAAATTCTACCGGCTCGGTAGGTATTTGCATACGACAGGGAACTTTATGGCGCAGACCCGAGTACAGCAGGCCGTGGACAAACTGGTTATCGCGATATCGTCACGAGCGCTGTTTGATCTGAATGACAGTCATGTGATCTATGAAGAAAAGGGCCTGGGAGCCTATCAGCAGTACCAGATCGAACATGAGAATGAACCGTTACAGCCTGGTGGCGCGTTCAATCTGGTCAAAAAGCTGCTGCATTTAAATACCCTGCTCGATACCCAGCGGGTTGAGGTGATTCTGCTGTCCCGTAACAGTGCCGACACTGGTTTGCGGGTTTTTAACTCCATCGAGCATTATGGTCTGCCCATCATCCGGGCCGCTTTCTCTGGTGGCATGAGTCCTTACCGGTATATTTCTCCTTTTAATTGCCATCTGTTTCTTTCCATGGATGGCGCCGATGTGCGTCAGGCGCTGGAGCAGGGTGTGGCAGCAGCGACAATCCTGCCATCAGCCCCGCAGGCTGCCAGTGATACGCAGGTCAAATTTGCGTTTGACGGGGACGCCGTGCTTTTTTCGGATGAGGCAGAACGGATCTACAAGTCGCAGGGTCTCGAGGCATTTGCCAAAAGCGAAAAGAAGTCCGCCAATCAGCCGCTGTCGGGCGGTCCGTTCAAACCCTTTCTGGCGGCTTTGCAGCAATTGCAGATGCAGTTCCCGCCAGGGCTTTCCCCGATTCGCACCTGCCTGGTCACAGCACGTTCAGCGCCTGCACATGAGCGGGTCGTGAAAACACTGAGAGCCTGGAATATACGCATTGATGAGTCATTGTTCCTGGGTGGAATGGCTAAGGGTGTGTTCCTGAAAGCTTTTGACGCCGATGTGTTTTTTGATGATCAGGAGGCGCATTGCGACTCGGCCCGTGAACATGTGGCGACCGGACACGTACCGCATGGTGTTGCCAACGAAAAAATTTCCCAGCCGACAGCAGACAAAAAGGACTGATCAGGATGAAGCTGCAACAGTTGCGTTACATCACCGAAGTGGCTTCGTGTGGACTGAATGTATCAGCTGCTGCTGATCGCATGCACACCTCACAATCGGGTGTCAGCAAACAGATACTGGCGCTGGAGGACGAACTGGGGGTACAGATTTTTGTTCGCAACGGCAAACACATTTCCGGATTGACAGCTGCCGGCGAAGTGATTGTAGCGCAGGCCCGCGAGCTGCTGCATCAGGCCGGCAATATCAAGCGCACTGCGGCGGAGTTCAGTGACGCTACATCCGGAAGTCTGTCGCTGGCCACTACCCACACGCAGAGTCGTTATGTTCTGCCGCCGGTCATTTCCCAGTTTATTGAAAAGTATCCAGGTGTCTCACTTCAGCTGCATCAGGGGACGCCCATACAGATTGCCGAACTGGCTGCCAAGGGTACGGCAGATTTTGCGATAGCCACCGAAGCCATGGAAAAATTCAGCGACCTGATGATGATGCCGTGTTATCGATGGAATCGTGTGGTTCTGGTCCCAAAAGATCATGCTCTGGTTGGCGTTTCAAAAATATCACTGGCAGATCTGGCGCGTTTTCCACTGGTCACCTACGTGCTCGGTTTTACCGGTCGCTCGCGTCTTGATGATGCCTTTGCGTCGCAGGGCCTTCAGCCGCGCGTGGTATTCACGGCGGCGGATGCTGATGTGATCAAGACCTATGTCCGGCTCGGGATGGGCATTGGTATAGTGGCTGGAATGGCTTACGATAGTGACAAGGACACCGATCTGGTAGCGCTCGATGCCAGCCATTTGTTCGATTACAGTGTGACGCGGATCGGTTTTCGGCGCGGCACCGTCCTGCGGGCCTACATGTACGAGTTTATCGCCATGTTTGCGGACCATCTTCAACGGCCAGTCGTTGAGCAGGTGCTGCAGTGCCAGAGCCAGGCCGATGTCGACCTGCTGTTCGCCAATACGCCGATTCCGGCGCTGGGTATTGGTCAGTCGGCGCCGGTCAGCTCAAGTCAGTTGCCAGATTGACCTTGTGCAGGCCGCATTCTTTGGCAGTTGCTTCTTCCCACCACCAGCGACCTTCACGTTCGTGCTGATTGGGTCCTACCGGGCGCGTGCAGGGTTCACATCCGATACTGATGAAGCCCTGATCATGCAGAGCGTTGTAGGGAATGTCGAACATGCGGATGTAGTTCCACACGTCCGCTGAGCTCCAGTTGGCAAACGGATTGAACTTGAGCAATGTCTTGCCAGAGGCTGCGAACGTAGTGTCGAGCTGGGCGACTGGCACCTGGGCGCGGGTCGGGCTCTGGTCGCGTCGCTGGCCTGTGATCCAGGCATCCACGGTCGCCAGTTTGCGGCGCAGAGGTTCAGTTTTGCGAATGGCGCAGCACTCTTCATGACCATCCTTGTAGAAACTGAACAGACCTTTCTCCCGGGTCAGTTTTTCGATCGCGCGGGTGTCCGGATACATGAACTCTATCGAGATGCCAAAAGTCTCCCTGACTTTCTCTATGAACTGATAGGTCTGAGGATGCAGGCGCCCCGTGTCCAGTGTGAACACGGCGAGGTCGGGTTTAAGTTTGCAGGCCATGGCCAGTAAGGCAACGTCTTCGGCACCACTGAACGACAGGGTGATGTTGGGAATGGCTGGCAGTATCTCTTTCAGGATATCCCTGGGTTCCATCTGCTGGAAACGCGCATTGTATTCTGCAATGTTGTCCGGAGTGATCATGATGGTCCTCGACAAAAATTGCGCACATGATACATGAGGGCGACTGGCAAGACAGCGGGCAAACCGCTAAAATCGCCGCCTGTTTTGTGATTTATTCTAATAAGCTAATGAGGAATGCCGCGTGGAACTAGCCTGTCTTGACCTGGAAGGAGTATTGATTCCGGAAATCTGGATCGATTTTGCAGAGCGCACTGGAATCGATGATCTGCGGGCAACGACGCGGGATATTCCGGATTATGATGTGCTGATGCAGCAGCGTCTGCGCATTCTGCGTGAACACAAGCTCGGTCTGCCGGATATTCAGGAGGTCATCGCAGGCATGTCACCTATGCCCGGCGCGCAGGAGTTTGTCGATTGGCTACGCGAACGCTTCCAGCTTGTCATCCTGTCTGATACTTACTACGAGTTTGCACAACCGCTGATGCGTCAACTGGGTTTTCCGACCTTATTCTGTCATCGCCTGGAAACGGACGAGCAGGGCATGATCGTCAACTATCACATTCGTCAGAAAGATCCGAAGCGCCAGTCAGTCAAAGCGTTTCATTCACTGAACTATCGTGTCATCGCCGCTGGTGATTCCTATAACGATACCACGATGCTTTCCGAGGCTGAGGCCGGCATCCTGTTCCGCGCGCCGGAGAATGTGATTCGTGAGTTTCCACAGTTTCCGGCCGTGCATGAATACGCCGATCTGCAGGCTGAGTTCCTAAAGGCCAGCAACCGTCAGCTGGCTCCCTGACGCCTGAGCCAGACATCGCGGGCGCTGCTGTGTGTCAGTCAGCGCCTCTTGCTTCCAGGCTGTGCATCAGGGCTGTGACTTTGTCATGACACTCCTGGTATTCAGTATCACAGTCTGAATCGGCGACGACACCGCCGCCACCCCAGCAGTAAACCATATCGTTGGCGCAAACCAGCGTCCTGATGCAGATACTGCTGTCAAAATTTCCGTTGTGATCAAGATAGAACAGTGAGCCGCAGTAAAAGCTTCGGGGTCGCTGTTCCAGCTCAGATATGATCTGCATGGCGCGGATCTTGGGAGCGCCAGTTATCGATCCCCCCGGGAAACAGTGTTGCAGCAGCGCCAGCGGGCTGATGCCCGCTGGCAGCTCGCCGGTCACTGTGCTGATCAGGTGATGGACATGGGTAAAACTGTGCACCGCAAATAGTTCAGGTGTTTTCACAGAACCAGTCACACATACTTTGCCCAGATCATTGCGCATCAGATCGACAATCATCAGGTTTTCTGCCTGGTCCTTGTCGCTGTCGCGCAGCGCGAGCCGGGCCGATTCATCATCTGCGGCATTCGGATGGCGCCTGCGCGTGCCCTTGATGGGCTGTGTTGTGACCTGTCTGTCATTTACTGAAAGGAAACGTTCAGGCGACAGGCTGAGAATCGAGGCGGTTTCGGTCCGCACGAATCCGCTGAATGGACTCTGGCTGGTCTGCCTCAGCCGCAGATAGGCGCCAAGCGGCTCGCCGCGGAAACCGGCCTGAAATCCCATGGCCAGATTGGCCTGATAACAGTCTCCGGCCTGAATCCAGTGATTCAGGCGAGTGAAGGCCTGTTGATAGTCCTGATGACTGCTCGCTGCCGTGAAGGCATGCAGCAGACTGAACTGCGGGCGGCTGGTCGATTGCTTGAGGTCAGACAGGCACTGCTCAATGCGGTCACGAATAGCGTTCGGGCATCGACTGAGGAAAAACAGTGTGGTCTGTTGTTTTTCATGATCGACAATAACCGCCCATTCATAGAGGCCTATGTGAATCTCCGGAAGCTCCAGTAAGGCCTGGGCGAGTGGATCGTCATGATCAGCCCGCCAGCCGCTTATTGTTGTCTGATCCGCGGAGTAGGCCAGGGCGCCTAGCAGGCCGCCACAAAAGGGCAGTCCGGCAAGAGCCTCAATGTCTGCTGCTGCCGGTTGGTGAGCAGCCAATAGCTCCTCGACAACCTGCCGCCAATCTGTGCCTGTCAGGGCTTGCCAGTCGCTTTCGCCATAATGGCGTTTGTAGAGGCGGGTAGTGCCGTCAGAGGTGTTGCGGTTGACATTGACAGTAGCGCTGGGAAGGGCTGTCAGAATGTCAAAACGACCCTGCGGGTAACGGGTGAGGCCACTATCCAGACAGAATGCCCCGGGCAGTGCGCCGATGGCAGTAATCAGATACTCACTGTCCTTCCGATACGGAAGCCGGCGAGTCAGTTGCTCTCTCATCAGGGCAGGACATCCACCTGCAAGGCCAGTATGGGCTGGCCCTCAGCATCCGGGTTCATGACAAACCACTGGCCCAGTGGTATCTGCAGTGTGTGCTGGCCGCTAAAACCGTCGATGTTTTCAAGTGCCACACTGATGTGGGCCTGCTGTTCCACAATCTGCGCAGTCATCAGGAGTTGTGGCTGTATATTCGATCCCACATCGCCGGGCTCAGCGTCCGGATCCGTTTCCTGGACCTCAACTGCGTCATCGACAGGGCTGGCGGAGCGGAAGGTCAAAACCTCACCTTCAACTGCCTGGACACGTTCGGGTGCCGGGTCCGGCGTTACCGCTGTTTCGGTATTTTCATCAATGCTGTCCGTCACAGCGGCAGTGCCCGGCTCGCGATAATCAAAGTCGACGCTGACAATCAGGCGCCGAGGTGGCACATCAAGCGTCGCAATGCGTTGTTGCAGAATGTCGAGATTCGCTGCGGTAGTGGCAATAATCAATTTATTGTCGATTTGCCCCATATAGCCGCGCTCATGCAACAGCGGCGTCAGCTGGTTGCGAATCTCGCTGGGGCTGCGGTGTTCAATATCAATAATTTCGATGGTGGCCAAATTGCCTTCCTGCGCCCATGAGGGGCTGGCGAGCAGTATCAGACTCGCGCTCAGCATGCTTATTGGCCTTGCCAGTAATCCTGTCCAGCGCAAAAGACCAGTAGCGACTCTTATCGGCATTTTCCACTCGCTTTTCATCGTTGAATTAATCAAGGGTCAGGCTGCCCTGATTATACAGATCTGCGAGCAACTGGAGGGTGCTGTCATCACTAAATGCATGGTTTTTGATGGATTCGGGCAATGGCATAAGATAGCCAGGTGCGCTGAGTGTCTGTAACAGCAGCAGGCAGTTCTCATTGCAGGAATAACTCACACCATCAGCAAAAAACTCAATCGATCTGGCATTCCCGGCATCTTTGCCAGCGTAGTATGCGAACCGGGCTCCAGGTACTTTGTAGATCTCCATTCCCTGCTCAAGCTGGTGGCGAAGGGCATCAATGGTGATGGCGGCAGAATCATCGTCGCCATCCGGTTCCAGCGGGTAGCGCGGTGCTGTCATGGTCTGTCCAAACCACTGGCGGATGCGCTCGGGTTGAGTCAGTAATGTGGTTAGTTTCTGTTGCAGGTCAGAGATGACCTCTACCGGGATCTCACCATAGTGTCGGGGGAGGCTGGGTTGGGGGTCAGTGTAGCGTTGGTCCTCATTCAGGTCGTCCAGTGCCTGGTCAACGACACCGCTGAGAATTTCGCTCCAGGAGGGGGCGCGGAAACCAACTGAGTAGGTGATCGATGGACCAACAGCGACACCATAGTGCGCAAGGCCAGGGGGAATGTAGAGAATGTCCCCGGGACTCACCGTGTACTCGTCAACTGCCTTGAAGTCCTTCAGCAGGCGCAGGCCGCTTGACTGGTCAATCGGTGTCAGTGCATCGCAGCGCTGCCCCAGTTGCCAGCGTTTCTGCCCCATGCCCTGAATCAGGAAGACGTCGTAATAGTCGAAATGTGGCCCGACATTACCCTGATCAGTGGCATAACTGACCATAATGTCGTCGACCCGCCAGCCGGGGACAAAGTCAAAGTCACCGAGCATGGCACTGACGCCGTCAACCCATTGATCCACTGCCTGCACCAACAGGCTGTAGTTCGACTGCGGCAGCGACAGAAAATCCTCATCGTCAAAAGGACCCTGGCGCATACTCCACTTTGTCTGTGATTCATTTACCTGTATCAGGCGCGACTCGACGCCAGGCTCGCAGGCCAGTCCGGCAAGCTCTTCTGGCGTGACCGGGTCCAGGAATGACAGAGCGCCAGCGCGGATCAGCAGGGGCTTTTTCTGCCAGTACTCGGCCAGGAACTGCCGGCGATCAAAACTCTCCGGCAGTATGGATTCGCTGTCTGTCTGCTCGTTGTTCAAATTGATTTGGCCTGCTCAGTGGCGTTACCTGTGTAGCTGCCAGGGGTCAGTTCGCGCAGTGTCGTGCGGGCAGACTCCGGGATATCAAGGGTGTCGATAAACTTGCGAATGGCTGTCTGATCAATGGTCTGACCCCGGGTCAGTTCCTTAAGCTTCTCGTAAGCCTGTTCGACACCATATCGACGCATGACGGTCTGGATGGGTTCAGCCAGCACTTCCCAGGCACGATCCAGGTCCTGATCCAGCGCGCCCGGATTAAGACTTAATTTGTTCAGGCCTTTGAGTGTGGCCTGATAGGCAATGAGGCTGTGTGCGAATCCGGTGCCGACACTGCGCAGCACCGTGGAATCTGTCAGGTCGCGCTGCCATCGTGAGATTGGCAGTTTTTCAGCCAGATGCTGCATGATGGCATTGGCGATACCCAGGTTGCCCTCTGAATTCTCAAAATCGATTGGATTGACCTTGTGTGGCATGGTCGAAGAACCAATCTCACCGGCTACAGTTTTCTGTTTGAAGTAACCCAGTGATATGTATCCCCAGATGTCGCGATCCAGATCGATCAGGATTGTATTGAATCGACAGCAGGCAGCAAACATTTCCGCGATGTAGTCATGTGGTTCGATCTGGGTTGTGTAAGGGTTCCATTCAATACCCAGTTTACGGACAAATTTCTGGGCGTTGTCCTGCCAGTCGATATTCGGGTAGGCCGCCAGATGGGCATTGTAGTTACCAACGGCGCCGTTGATTTTGCCGAGCACAGGACTGTCCGCGAATTGCTGCAGTTGTCGCTCCAGCCGGTACACCACATTGGCCAGCTCTTTGCCAACAGTGGTCGGGGAAGCTGTCTGGCCGTGGGTGCGCGACAGCATCGGCTGAGCTGCCGTGTCGTGAGCCAGCTCGCGCAGACGATCGATCAGTTGCTGCATCGCCGGCAGCATGACCAGATCGCGACCGTCACGTAGCATCAAAGCGTACGACAGGTTGTTGATATCTTCTGAGGTACAGGCGAAATGAACAAACTCGACCTGTTGTTTCAGGTCAGGGTGATCAGCGATTTTCTCTTTGATGAAATACTCGACCGCCTTGACGTCATGGTTGGTGGTGCTTTCTATGGTCTTCACACGTTCAGCGTCTTTGAGCGAAAAGTTGCTGACGATTTCGTTCAGCAGATCATTTGCGGCATCACTGAGAGCTGGTGCTTCAGGAATGTCGGGGTGGGCTGCGAGCTGCTGAAGCCAGCGAATTTCGACCTGAACGCGATACTTGATGAGGGCGTATTCACTGAAACAGTTGCTCAGGGCTTCAGTTTTGCCACGATAGCGCCCGTCCACCGGTGAAATGGCGGTCAATGTAGTGATGCTCATGTTCAAATGTTTCCTTCTTGTGCGTCAGTGAACGTTGTCAGAATCAGGTCTGGAAATGCTGAAGAGCTGTCTGCGCACACCTGCCAGGCACTGGTGTATGCGCTTTTTATAGACGAACAGGTGCCAGCGGCGTCCGCCCAGTTGATGCCAGAGGACTGCCGAACGTATTCCCGCCAGCAACAGCGCCCGGATTCTGTCGGCCACCTCCGGATTGCGAAGGTGTTCCGGGTTGCCGGCAACATGGATGCGATAGCTGAGCTTGCTGATGGTGTCCTGATACAGACGTGCCAGGGCGGCACAGTCTGCCTGCAATGCCTGCTCGTGAGCTGGCTGGCTGTCGTCGCCTTCAGCCGCGGCAAGCTGGCCGATACGCTGGCCAAGGAGCTGCTGCATTTCTGGTTGCTTGTTGAGATGCTGCTGAATCACAAGCATGCCGAGCATGTAGCGGACGGTGTTGGCGTGTTTGCGCAGGCCGGCGCTGTCAAAACTTTCCTGAAGCGCCTGGATGCCCTGGCTGAACTGGCTGATGTCCGGATACAGCTCAGCGACGCTTCCGGCTTCTAGCTTGTAAACAGGGTTCAGACAGGCGATCAATTTGTCAGTAGGTATGGTGCCATCGACAGCGAGCTGATTGACGCGCAATGCACATTCTGTCACGACGGCCAGAGCGATGTTGCGGTACTCCCACTCGGAAAAATCATTTGATGTACTGCTCAATGATGCCTCCTCCCAGACAGATATCTCCCTGATAGAACACGATGGTTTGCCCAGGCGTGACCGCACGTTGTGGCTGCGCGAATGTGACTCGAACCCGGTCGCCATCCAGAGCTGTAATGGTACATTCCTGATCTGCCTGGCGATAGCGGATTTTTGCATGGCAAGTCAGGGGAAATAGTGCCGGTAAGCCATTGATCCAGTTAATTTGCGCAGCATCCAGGGCCCTGGAATAAAGCGCTGGATGCTTGCTGCCCTGCGCAACGACCAGGACATTCCGGTCCAGGTCTTTGGCGACCACATACCACGGAGCCTCGCTGTATTGTGCCAGACCACCGATGCCCAGACCCTGGCGCTGCCCGTAAGTGTGGTACATCAGGCCCTGATGTTCCCCGATGACATCACCATCCACGGTTTCGATAAGTCCAGGCTGCGCTGGCAGGTAGCGCTGCAGAAAATCCTTGAATTTGCGTTCGCCGATAAAACAGATACCGGTGCTGTCTTTTTTCTCACTGGTGGCAAGGCCGTGTTCTGCTGCTATTTCACGCACCCTGGGTTTCTCCAGTTCACCGACCGGGAACAGGCTGCGTGCCAGACTGGCTTCGCTGACCGCGCACAAAAAGTAGCTCTGATCCTTGTTGGTATCGAGCCCCTTGAGCAGTTGTGTCTGGCCGTTGCTGTCATGGCGACGTGCATAGTGCCCGGTGGCGATGCAGTCGGCACCAAGTTCCGTTGCATAGTCCAGAAACGCCTTGAACTTGATTTCGCGATTGCACAGGATATCCGGGTTGGGCGTGCGGCCTGCCTGATACTCGGCAAGGAAATGTTCAAACACGCCGTCCCAGTATTCCGCTGAGAAATTGGCTGTGTGCAGATGGATGCCAAGCCGGTCACTGACTGCCTGCGCATCAGCCAGGTCGGCCTTGGCGGTGCAGTACTCGGTATCGTCATCCTCTTCCCAGTTCTTCATGAACAGGCCTTCGACCTGATAACCCTGCTGCATGAGCAGCAGCGCCGCCACAGAAGAGTCGACACCACCGGACATACCAACGATGACACGTGTATTGCCAGGATTGAAAACCGTCACTAATTGCTCCTACCAGGAACTGACCAGAGTGAGTGGATAACGTGCGCCGCCCAGATAGTCTTCAACAACCCTGGCGACAAGTGGACTGCGCAACTGTGATTCGCGCTCTGTCAGTTCCGGCAATGTCAGCCAGTGGGTGCGGATGATGTCTGCATCAAGCGCGCGTTCACTGTGGTGGTGCACGGCACGGGCCGCAAAACAGCTGCGGATATAACATTCGCCATTGGCCGGAGCGACGTATTGATAGAGTCCGATAAAGGCGGTCAGCTCTACCCGCCACGCGGTTTCCTCAAGCGCCTCACGAACAGCGGCCTGTTGCAGCGTTTCATCAGCCTCCAGATGGCCTGCTGGCTGATTGAGCACGACGCGGCCGTCGGCGCTTTCCTCGACAAATAGAAACCGCGGTGCGGAATCGCTGGTGTCGCGCAGCCAGTCGGGCTGCTCAACAACAACGGCCACCGTTTTGTGGGGTTGGAAACTCATGTTTTAGTGTTGGATGACTGAATTTAAGGGGCGCAAGTTTACCGGATTTCCCCACAAATTGCTCGCTCGACGTCCCGACACTCCCATTGCAGCGGCAAAGCATGGATAATGGTCGGCCGTTAGGTTTTACATTCAAGGACAGAGCCATGAGCAAGACTGCACCTGAAGGTGTACTGACGCATCTGGATGCCGGGGGTAACGCCCGGATGGTGGATGTGAGTGAAAAAGCGATTACTAACCGTGTTGCGGTCGCCGCCGGAGAGGTCAGTATGCAATCGCAGACACTATCGCTGATAGCCAGTGGCGGACATGCCAAGGGCGATGTGCTGGCGGTCGCTCGGGTGGCAGGCATCATGGCTGCCAAAAAGTGTCCCGATCTGATCCCGCTCTGCCATCCTCTGCTGTTGAATTCCGTTGATGTGAGTTTTGATCTGGACACAGACAATAATCGTGTGCTGATCGAAGCACGTTGCGGACTGGATGCCAAAACAGGGGTCGAGATGGAGGCGTTGACAGCAGTATCTGTCGCCGCGCTGACTCTTTACGATATGTGCAAGGCAGTCGATAAAAACATGGTCATAGGCGATATAAGGCTGATTTCCAAGACTGGCGGCAAATCAGGCGACTTCAAGCGGATTGCAGATTGATCTGAACCAGCAGATGAAGAACAGGATTGAATTTTAATGTTGAACTTACAGTACTTTGCCAGTGTCAGGGAGCAGCTCGGCCGCGAGTCTGAGCAGCTGGATTTGCCAGCAGATGTAACTACCGTTGCGGATCTGGCGGCCTGGCTGGCAGAGCGCGGTGCGCCATGGGCATTGCTGACTGATGCGCAGCAGGTTCTGGTTGCCGTTGATCAGGAAGTTGTGGATCGTGAGCGAACCTTGACCGGACAGGAAGAGGTAGCCTTCTTTCCGCCGATGACGGGAGGTTAGGATGTCTGCGCAGGAAATATTCGATGTGCGTGTGCAGACGGCTGATTTCGACGTGGCACACGAATATCAGGGCATTATCGCGGATGCAGGTAATCCGGGTGCGGTCGTCATGTTCAGCGGGCTGGTCAGGGATGTCGCACCGGGTTCAGGAACTGATGGCCAGGCTTCGGCCGCAGCGGGTCAGTCGCTGACACTTGAGCATTACCCGGGCATGACCGAGAAGGCGTTGCGGGATATTGTCGAGCGGGCCAGGTCGCGTTGGCCACTGCAGGCTGTGCGTGTGGTACATCGTGTCGGTAAACTGCTGCCGCACGATCAGATTGTGCTGGTGCTGACAGCCAGTGCGCACCGCGAGGCCGCATTTGCGGCTGCGGAATTCATCATGGACTATCTTAAAACGTCCGCTCCTTTCTGGAAGAAGCAGCGTTTTGGTGAGCAGAGCGAATGGGTGGCATCACGCCAGTCGGATTACCAGCGGGCGGCGCGCTGGGAAAATAAGCCGGGAGATGAGTAGCCAGTCTGAACGAAGCAGCAATTCTCAGCGCCACCAGCGCTCAGGCAGTTCTATAATTCGCCATTCGCCGGGACTCAGACTGCCCAGTGTCCAGTCACCAATCTGATATCGAATCAGCCGCAGTGTTGGATATCCCACCGCTGCCGTCATGCGTCTTACCTGCCTGTTCCGACCTTCGGTTATCGTGAGCTGCACCCAGCTGTCGGGTATCTGCTTGCGGACCCGTATCGGCGGCACACGCGGCCATAAATCTGTGGGTTCGATCAGTCCGGCCTGCGCCGGTCGAGTGGGGCCGTCCTTCAGCACAATGCCGTTGCGCAGCTGGATGAGTGCCTTGTCGTCAGGAATGCCCTCTACTTGTGCCCAGTAAGTTTTGGCAAGTTTATAGCGCGGTTCAGCAATTCGATGCTGGGTCTGACCATCGTCGGTCAGCAACAGCAGACCTTCCGAGTCCTTATCGAGTCGTCCGGCCGGATAGAATCCAGGCATATCGATATAGTGGGCAAGAGTCTGCTCAGGCACATCGCCGGTGAACTGGGACAGAACGTTGAAGGGTTTGTTGAACAGTATGAGATTTGGCATGCGCGCAAGTATAGCCAAAACTGGTGTGTAAAAAGTTTTTTATCTCAGCTGGAAGGTCAGAATATGGAGGAGGGGCGTGCGTGTGAGCTGAGGCGGGAGCCTGTTCGGCTCCCGCCGAACTCGTCAGGCTTGTGATTGTGCGACAGGTTTGATGTTGGTCGCGTGAAGGCCTTTTGGACCTTCCAGGGTTTCAAAGGTTACGGTTTGACCTGCTTTCAGGGTTTTATATCCATCCATACCGATCGCTGAGTAGTGAGCGAACAGATCACCGCCACCGTCGTCTGGAAGAATAAAACCAAAACCTTTAGCGTTGTTGAACCATTTAACTTGCCCCATTGCCATCGTAATACTCCATTGCACGTATAGTTCTAATTTTAATTGTGTTACACGCCAGGTATGACCTGAGTGTTAATCCATAACGTATGTAAGTCGTCCCTGCAAGGCTTTATTATTCATCATTTTTGTCTAATTGCAACAGTCTGTAATATGGAAGTAGACTGAAGTGGCGTGTGATAATGTGGCTCTGAAATAAATATACGCCTGCGTCGATCTTTGCAAATAGCATCTTTGTTGGCAATCACAGGCGATCAGCCAGAAATCAGATAGAGAGAAACAGCACAACATGCGCAGTATTTTCGCTCAGTCGCCAGACGGCCAGAAACCCGATCAGCACGCGGATCGTGGGCTGGCGACGGCGGCTGACAAGCCCAAACTCGCCAAGCCACCGTTATACAAAGTTTTACTTATGAACGACGATTACACACCCATGGAATTTGTGGTCGGGGTGCTGGTAGAGTTCTTTCAGATGCCGGTGGAAAAGGCGACCCAGATCATGTTGAAGGTCCACACCGAGGGGAAGGCCGTCTGTGGCGTTTACAGTCGCGATGTCGCCGAAACCAAGGCTCAGCAGGTCAACGAGTTTTCGCGCGAGAACCAGCAGCCATTGCTTTGCCACGTTGAAGTTGATCAGTAGGGGAGGAAGACATCATGCTCAGCCGTGATCTGGAAGCGACCTTGAATGCCGCATTTGCGAATGCGCGCAGCAAACGTCACGAATACATGACCGTGGAACACCTGCTGTTGTCATTGCTGGACAATGATGTGGCGATCGATGTGCTGCTGCATTGCGGAGCGGATATTTCCCGCCTGCGTGCTGGCCTGGTGGACTACATTGAAGCTACCACGCCGGTTCTTGCCGAGCATGACGAGGAGCGTGACACCCAGCCTACACTCGGATTCCAGCGTGTGCTGCAGCGCGCCGTCTTCCACGTGCAGTCCTCCGGCCGTCAGGAAGTCAGCGGCGGCAATGTGCTGGTTGCCATCTTCAGCGAACAGGAGAGCCAGGCGGTGTACCTGCTGAGTCAGCAGGAAATCGCCCGCCTTGATGTGGTCAACTACATCAGTCACGGTATCAGCAAACAGCAGGGTGACTCGCCAGATCCTGAAAAATCAGAGCAGGAAGGCACTGAAGAGGAGGGCAGTGGTTCCGCCAGTGCACTGGAAAACTATGCCACCAACCTCAACGAGCTGGCCCGGCAGGGCCGCATTGATCCGCTGATTGGCCGCGACAAAGAAGTTCTGCGCCTGATTCAGATATTGTGTCGACGACGCAAGAACAATCCACTGCTGGTCGGCGAATCCGGTGTCGGTAAAACGGCAGTAGTTGAAGGTCTGGCCCGTATGGTGGTCGAGGACCAGGTGCCGGAAGTACTGAAGGGGCATGTGATCTATTCGCTCGATATGGGTGCATTGCTGGCTGGCACCAAGTACCGTGGTGATTTTGAAAAACGCTTCAAGACACTGCTGGCCGAGTTGAAGAAACAGCCGGAATCCGTTCTTTTTATTGATGAAATTCATACCATCATCGGTGCCGGCGCGGCGTCGGGCGGTGTCATGGACGCCTCCAATCTGCTGAAGCCCATCCTGACGTCGGGCGACCTGCGCTGCGTGGGTTCGACTACCTATCAGGAATACCGTGGCATCTTTGACAAAGACAGGGCGCTGTCACGGCGCTTTCAGAAAATCGATATCGAAGAACCGGATGTGGAAACCACCTACAAGATCCTCAAGGGCCTCAAGTCGCGCTTCGAGGCACACCATGACCTTCGCTACAGCGACAATGCGCTGAGGGCCGCCTCAGAGCTGGCAGGTCGCTACATCAATGACCGCTACATGCCCGACAAGGCTATCGACGTCATCGACGAGGCGGGCGCCTGGCAGCGTCTGCAGCCCGACAGTAAACGCAAGAAACTGATACAGGCACCGGACATGGAGCGTGTTGTTGCGTCAATTGCGCGGATTCCGCCGCAGCACGTGACATCCTCTGATGTTGAAGCCCTGCGTGGCCTGGAAGCCAACCTGAAGATGGTGGTATTCGGTCAGGATGAAGCCATCGAATCACTGTCAACGGCCATCAAACTCTCTCGCGCCGGCCTCAACACACCGGACAAGCCTATCGGTTCCTATCTGTTCGCGGGCCCCACCGGTGTCGGTAAAACTGAGGTGAGCCGTCAGCTGGCCCGGATCATGGGTATTGAGTTGCTGCGTTTTGATATGTCCGAATACATGGAGCGACACACCGTGTCGCGCCTGATCGGTGCGCCCCCCGGCTATGTCGGCTTTGATCAGGGTGGTCTGCTGACCGAGGCAGTGACCAAGCATCCGCACTGTGTGCTGCTGCTGGACGAGATTGAGAAAGCGCATCCGGATGTCTTCAACATCCTGCTGCAGGTCATGGATCACGGTACCTTGACTGACAATAACGGGCGCAAGGCTGACTTCCGCAACGTCATTCTGATCATGACCACCAACGCGGGAGCCCAGGAAATGTCACGACCATCCATCGGGTTCACGGCGCAGGATCACAGCAGTGATGGCATGGAAGTCATCAAACGCAGCTTTACACCAGAGTTCCGCAACCGTCTGGATGCCGTTGTTCAGTTTGGCCCATTGCAGCCTGAGACTATCCGCACTGTGGTCGACAAGTTCCTGGTGGAGCTGCAGGTACAGCTGGACAGCAAGAAGGTCACGTTGAGTGTTGACGACAGCGCCCGCGACTGGTTTGCGGTCAATGGGTATAACCCGCAAATGGGTGCCAGACCGATGGCGCGACTGATTCAGGAAAAACTGAAGAAAGCGCTGGCTGAGGAAATCCTGTTTGGCAAGCTCGCTGACGGTGGCGAAGTCACCGTGTCCATCGTTAATGATGGGGTGGAGCTGGATATCAATCGGCGCGGCAAGAAGTCGGAGAGCCGGG
This sequence comes from Pseudohongiella sp. SYSU M77423, assembly GCF_029911965.1. Taxonomy (NCBI): domain Bacteria; kingdom Pseudomonadati; phylum Pseudomonadota; class Gammaproteobacteria; order Pseudomonadales; family Pseudohongiellaceae; genus Pseudohongiella; species Pseudohongiella sp. SYSU M77423. The sequence continues at coordinate 172,005 of NZ_JARYTH010000002.1, forward strand.
CGTTAAGCTCGGCAGACAGTTAGTCGCAGGCAGGCCTGAGCGCTCGTTAATTAACGAGCGCGGTAGGTGATGCGACCCTTGGTCAGGTCGTAGGGTGTCAACTCTACCTTGACCATATCGCCGGTCAGGATGCGGATGTAATTCTTGCGCATTTTGCCCGAAATATGGGCGGTCACGATGTGGCCGTTTTCGAGTTTGACGCGGAACATGGTGTTCGGAAGGGTGTCTACCACTTCGCCTTCCATTTCAATCTGGTCTTCTTTAGCCATCTAAAAGAAATTCTCACTGCTTGAAGTAAGCGCGCATTTTGCCTGAATTTTTTGTCGTTGGCAAAGCTTCGTCCGGGTTCGACTGAAAGATAAGTCAAGCGACAAGGCAATTGTCATCAAATTGCCAGTGCTCATACAGACCATTTTCAACGCGATTTTCGGCCAACAGCGCAAGAAACCGCTGCCTGCTCATGGGGGCGGCCCCCAGGCTGGCCAGGTGATTGGTGGGCAACTGGCAGTCAATCAGTGTGAATGACCATTGTTGCAGCTGCCGACACAGCGCCACAAACGCCAGCTTGGAGGTATTGGGCTGCCGACTGAACATGGATTCTCCAAAAAACATCCGTCCCAGGCTGATGCCGTAAAGCCCGCCAACCAGGGTTTGTTCTTGCCAGATCTCAACCGAATGGGCATAACCCAGGTGGAACAGCTTGATATACGCATGTTGCATGTCTTCGGTGATCCAGGTGCCGGGCTGACCATCCCGGTGCGCTGCGCACTGTTGAATGACCTGATCAAACGCACAGTCCATGGTGACACGGTATAGGCCGCGTCGAATCAGTTTGCCGAGGCTGCGAGAGCAATGGACATCAGCTGGGTTGAGCACCATTCGGGGGTCGGGCGACCACCACAGGATGGGGCTGCTGTCATCAAACCACGGGAATATGCCCTGTCGATAGGCCGCCAGCAGCCGCTCTGGTCGCAGATCTCCACCTACCGCCAACAGGCCTGGCGGATCCTCCAGCGCGTTGTCGGCTGGAGGAAAGTAGAGGCTGTCGGCGTGCAGCCGTGTCAGCTGCCCCATGAATCACTGATCCAGGAATTTTTCGGCGTCCAGCGCCGCCATGCAGCCAAAGCCGGCAGAGGTGATCGCCTGACGGTAGACGTGGTCAGCGATGTCGCCGGCAGCAAAAACACCCGGAATGCTGGTTTGGGTGGCATTGCCTTCGGTGCCGCTGTGAATGGTGAGATAACCGTCTTTCATGTCGAGTTGATCAACAAAAATGTCCGAGTTCGGCTTGTGGCCAATCGCGATGAAAACGCCATCAACGGTCAGCTCCTGGCTTGCTTCGCCCTTGGTGCTGTTTACCCGGATTCCGGTCACACCCATCTCATCCCCGAGAACTTCATCAAGCACATGATCCCAGAGCAGGGTGACTTTGCCTTCTTTGGCCTTGGCAAACAGTTTGTCCTGCAGGATCTTTTCTGCTCGCAGGCTGTCACGGCGGTGTACCAGGGTCACGTGAGAGGCGATATTGGACAGGTAAAGCGCTTCCTCAACGGCAGTGTTGCCGCCGCCAATGACCGCGACGGGCTTGTTGCGATAGAAGAAGCCGTCGCAGGTGGCGCAGGCGCTGACGCCTTTGCCCATAAACGCGGTCTCTGATTCAAGGCCCAGATACTGGGCAGATGCACCCGTCGCGATGATCAGTGCGTCACAGGTGTAGATGCCATTGTCACCATGCAGGGTAAACGGGCGCTGCTTCAGGTCAGCCTTGTTGATGTGATCAAACACGATCTGTGTGTTGAAGCGCTCAGCATGACGCTGCATACGTTCCATCAGAGCAGGTCCCTGCAGGCCTTCCACATCCCCGGGCCAGTTGTCGACATCCGTGGTAGTGGTCAACTGACCACCCTGAACCATGCCAGTGATCACCAGGGGAGAGAGGTTGGCGCGTGCGGCGTAAACGGCTGCGGTATATCCAGCGGGTCCGGAGCCCAGGATGATCAGGCGATGATGCTGCTTGTCGGTCATAATGTGGAGTTCCTGCATGGTTTTTGGAAAAGCTTGCGATTATACATCTATGGAGACTGGCATAGCGATTATCAAGGGTTTGAGTGTGCTATGCTGCGCCCAATATGGCAGTGGGTTTTTCTCGAACTGGAATAATGCTTGTCTTGCTCCGTATAATTCTGGAAAATGAATTAAATTGATTCTGCAGGTTTCTGAAAAGTTTTAAAAATATGTCCAAACAAAAGACCGCCAAGGACGACGGGATGGCCAGCCTGTCACAACGTATAGCCCGCGAGGGGACCCTCATTGCGGCTTTTCTGCTGGGCCTGTTTTTGTTGATTGCGCTGCTCAGTTACTCTCCGGATGATCCCGGATTTACCACCACGGGCACCGGTGAGCCGGTACAGAATGCGGTCGGCAATATGGGCGCCTGGCTGGCCGACATTTTGCTGCACATGCTGGGTTACTTCGCATATGTCCTGCCATTTGCCCTGGGCTTCAAGGTTTACAGGCTGTTCCGAAAGTCCGATGCGGACCAGGCGTTCTCATGGGGCGTTGTATCCATAAAGGTAGCCGGTATTGTGCTGCTGATCATTGGCGCCTGCACTCTCGCTACGCTGCACTTCAGTATTCCTACTGATAGCACCTGGCCTGCAGGCGGTCTGATTGGCGCAGCAATGGCGGATGCCAGCATTCCAGTGCTGGCCATGCTTGGCAGTACCCTGGTGTACCTGGCAATCTTCCTGTTTGGTCTGACGGTGACCTTTGAGATTTCCTGGCTTTCAGTTGTGGATGCTATTGGTTACTGGACGATTCATGGGGTTGCCCGGGCACGAGAGCAGTTTGCTGACTGGCAGGAAAAGCGCGCAGAAGCTGGTAAGGTAAAACAGGCAGTAGAACGGCGCCGCAAGGCTCTGGATGTGCGTATCGAGAAAGAGAAAGTGCGCACGCCGCCCAAGATTGAACCGGTGATCAGTGCACCGCCGCCACGCAGCAAGCGGGTCGAGAAGGAACGCCAGGGCACGCTGTTTACCGGCAGCAACCCGGGTGAGCTGCCGGCAATCGGTCTGCTTGACGAAAACCGCAATGCCGGCAAAAAGGGTTATTCCACCGAGTCGCTGGAAGCGATGTCAAAACTGCTGGAGTTGAAATTGCAGGACTTTGGCATTGATATCGAAGTTACGTCGGTGCATCCGGGACCGGTGATTACCCGTTTCGAAGTGCAGCCGGCCCCTGGTGTTAAGGCCAGTCGCATCACCAGCCTGGGCAAGGATCTGGCGCGGTCCCTGGCCGTCATTAGCGTGCGTGTGGTCGAGGTTATCCCAGGCAAGACTGTCATCGGGATCGAGATCCCCAATGAACAGCGCGAAATGATCCTGCTAAGCCAGGTGCTGGCGTCGCCGGAGTTCGACAAGGCGCAGTCCGCGCTGAGTATGGCGCTGGGGCACGATATTGTTGGCAAACCGGTCATCGTAGACCTTGCCAAGATGCCTCACCTGCTGGTGGCAGGTACCACAGGCTCAGGCAAGTCGGTGGGCATCAACGCCATGATCCTCAGCCTGCTTTACAAGTCGACACCGGAACATGTCCGGATGATCATGATCGACCCCAAGATGCTTGAACTGTCCGTGTATGACGGGATTCCTCACCTGCTGACACCAGTTGTAACTGACATGAAGGATGCCGCGAATGCGCTGCGCTGGTCGGTAGCCGAAATGGAGCGACGCTACAAATTGATGTCTGCACTGGGCGTGCGGAATCTGGCGGGCTACAACAAAAAAGTCCAGGATGCGATTAAAGCGGGTGAGCCTATCATTGACCCTATCTGGAAACCCGATCCAATGGCGTTGCAGGATGACCAGGAAGCTCCACCCCTTGAACCGTTGCCTAATATAGTGGTGATTGTCGACGAACTTGCTGACATGATGATGGTAGTTGGCAAGAAAGTTGAAGAGTTGATCGCGCGCATCGCGCAGAAGGCAAGGGCCGCCGGTATTCACCTCATCCTTGCCACACAGCGGCCCTCCGTGGACGTGTTGACTGGTCTGATCAAGGCCAATATCCCGACCCGACTGTCATTTATGGTGCAGTCCAAAGTGGACTCCCGCACGATTCTGGGTGAAGGCGGCGCTGAACAGCTGCTGGGCAATGGCGACATGCTGTTTCTGCCTCCCGGTGGTGGCCTGGCCAAACGCGTGCACGGTGCCTTTGTCAGTGATGAAGAAGTACACCGTGTCGTGGCTGACTGGAAACAGCGTGGCGAGCCGGTCTATATCGAAGAGATCACCCAGGGTGTCGAAGACCGCGAAATGAATATGGGTATGGGTGGCGGCAGCGGCGAAGGCGGCGAAGAAGATGATGCGCTTTATGATGAAGCCGTAGCGTTTGTGACCGAGTCCCGCAAAGCGTCTATATCGGCAGTGCAGCGTAAGTTGCGAATTGGTTACAACCGCGCCGCCCGGATGATCGAGGCGATGGAAGCAGCCGGTGTAGTGTCGGAAATGGGCGCCAATGGTAGTCGTGAAGTACTTGCTCCGCCGCCACCCCGATAAACAGGATTACCGGCCAGGCTGATAGCCCTGGCCCTGTGAGCGATTCAATGATGAAGTTCTCTAAATTTGTTCCTGTCCTGCTGGTCAGCTGCCTGATCGCACTGCCTGCCGCGAGCTCGCAGTCTGCAGATGAGTCCAGCTCATCAATGGCCGCGGCTGACGATACCGCCTTGCTGCAGACCATGCTGTCTGATCTGAGCACGTTTCGTGCTGACGTCCGGCAACTGGTGATGGAGTCCAGTGGCAGTGTGCTGGAAGAAAGTCAGATTCTGTTTATGCTCAAGCGGCCAGACGGATTTTACTGGGAGACGCTGCAGCCGTTTCCGGAGTTGATTGTCACCGACGGTGAATCTCTCTGGAATTATCAGCCCGATCTGCTGCAGTTGACCATTGATGACTGGCAGACCGATCAGTCAGAGCTCGCTGCCCAGCTGCTGGGCGGTCAGATAAATGCCGTTGCTGAATCCTACGCAATCGAAGCTGTGGCTATCGAGGGACAGCCCGGGAGCGCAGAGTTTTATCTGACGCCGCTTGATCCGTCCAGCCTCTACGAACGCGTCACCCTGTATTTCGAAAACCGCGAACCCGCCTCGATTCTCCTTGTAAGTACCAATGGACAGCGCACTTTGTGGGAGTTCTACAATCGCCAGGTCAACCTGTCTCTGGCGTCCGATCAGTTTGTTTTTCCGGTGCCAGACGATGAATTTCTTGACGTCATCGACAATCGCAGTCAAACCGCCCCGGCCCCCTGAAGTGAACCCAGATGCAAGCTGATCTTAACGAGCTTGAAGACACATCACTTGCCTCGCAGCCCCTGGCAGCCCGCATGCGGCCGCGCACACTGGAAGAATACATAGGCCAGAGTCACATCATGGGGGCAGGCAAGCCGCTGCGGCAGGCGCTAGAACGCGGTGCTCTGCACTCCATGATTTTCTGGGGCCCTCCCGGAACCGGCAAGACCACGCTGGCCCGTCTGATTGCACAGCGTGCCGATGCTGCTTTCGAAAGTCTGTCGGCCGTGCTGTCCGGAGTAAAGGACATCCGCGCCGCCGTCGACAGGGCACGTGTCAGACGGCAGCAACATGGCCGCGCAACCCTGCTGTTCGTTGATGAGGTGCACAGATTCAATAAGAGCCAGCAGGATGCGTTTTTGCCGCACATCGAAGATGGCACACTGATATTTGTTGGTGCTACCACTGAAAACCCGTCGTTTGAGCTGAATAACGCCCTGTTGTCCAGAGCCCGCACCTATGTGCTGAAAAGCCTGAGTGATGAAGAGTTGCTGCAGGTGCTGGCTGCGGCACTCGCCGACGCTGACAGGGGGCTGGGCCGGCGCGCGCTGCAACTGGATGAAGCAGCGATGTCCCGACTGGCCGCAACAGCCGACGGCGATGCGCGGCGAGCCCTGAATCTGCTGGAGATTGCTTCTGATCTGGTTGAGGATGGTGGCACTGTAGATGATTCCATTCTGGACCAGGTGCTGCAGGGATTCAGCCGCCGCTTTGACAAGGGTGGTGATGTGTTCTACGAGCAGATTTCAGCCCTTCACAAAGCCGTGCGAGGCTCATCACCGGATGCGGCACTCTACTGGATGGTGCGGATGCTCGACGGCGGTTGTGATCCGGTCTATGTGGCCCGCCGGCTGGTTCGCATGGCTAGTGAGGACATAGGCAATGCCGACCCCAGGGCGCTGCAACTGGCCATGAATGCCTGGGATGCGCAAACCCGGCTGGGCAGCCCGGAGGGAGAACTGGTGCTGGCTCAGGCAGTTATCTACCTGGCAGCGGCACCCAAGAGTAACGCGGTTTACATGGCGTTTAATGACGTTCAGGCCGATATAGCCGCACAACCGTCCTATGAGGTGCCTGAGCACCTGCGTAACGCACCAACTCGTCTGATGAAGGATATGCAGTATGGTGCTGAGTATCGCTATGCTCACGATGAGCCTGGCAGTTATGCCGCCGGCGAGAACTATTTTCCAGAGCCACTGAAGGACAGGCAGTACTACCAGCCGGGCAGCAACGGTCTGGAGCTTAAAATTGCGGAGAAACTGGCACATCTGCGTACCCTTGATGCAGCCAGCCCAACGCAGCGTTATGCAAAGCAGGGACGTGCTTCCTCAGGAGGGCGTAAATGAACCTGTGGCTGGTAATCGCTCTTGGCGGTGCTTTTGGTGCCGTTGGTCGCTACGCACTTATGCAGTGGGTCACGCGGGCCACGGCTTCTCTGGGACCGATTGGCCACAGCCTGCCGTGGGGCACACTGGCCGTGAATGTATTAGGGTCGGCATTGATTGGCGTGCTGTACGTATTGTTCGCTGAGAAGCTCGCCGTATCCGAGACAGTCAGGGGGCTCTGGGTAGTTGGTTTGCTGGGAGCCTTCACGACCTTTTCAACATTTTCGCTGGATACAGTATTGTTGATGGAGCAGGGCCAACTGGCCCAGGCAGTGGCCTACACGTTCATGAGCGTGGTGCTGTGTGTATTGATGGCATGGCTCGGCATAGCCTTGATGCGCCTGCTGACGTAAAATCACGCCCCTGACGCGGTACGCCTGTACTCGAACGCTAATTTATCAAGGACAATTGTTTCATGTTAGACCCTAGATTACTGCGCAATAACCCGGAACAACTGAAGGCCGGTCTGGCCAAGCGCGGCGTGACGGTTGACCTGCCAGCATTGCTGGAGATGGACAACCAGCGCAAGGCGCTGCAACTGGAAACCGAGCAGCTGCAGAACGAGCGCAACCAGAGTGCCAAGCTGATTGGCAAGGCCAAGGCGGCAGGCGAGGATGTTGCGCCGCTGCTGGCTCAGGTCAGTGATCTTGGGGATAAGCTGGATCAGGCCAAAAAAGCGCTGGCAGAGGTACAGGAGGCGTTCAATGCAGCCTGGATTGCGCTGCCAAACCTGCCGCAGGACGACGTGCCGGCCGGTCGTGATGAACAGGATAACGTCGAGATTCGACGCTGGGGCACGCCACGCGCATTCGACTTCAAACCCAGGGATCATGTTGACCTGGGCGAACATGACGCCAGGCACGGCCTGGCCATGGATTTTGCTGCAGCGACCAAGCTGACCGGCTCTCGCTTTGTTGTAATGCGCGGCAACATGGCGCGCCTGCATCGGGCGCTGATCCAGTTCATGCTCGACCAGCACACACTGCAGCACGGTTACGAGGAAGTGTACGTTCCCTACATCGTCAACACGGACTCGTTGACCGGCACTGGCCAGCTGCCCAAATTTGCCGAAGATCTGTTCCATCTGGATGGCGAGCAGAACTATTACCTGATCCCGACTGCTGAAGTGCCTGTTACCAATCTGGTGCGCGGCGAGATTGTAGCTGCTGAACAGCTGCCGGTTCGTTATGTCTGTCACACGCCCTGTTTCCGCAGTGAAGCGGGCAGTTATGGCCGGGATACACGCGGCATGATCCGCCAGCACCAGTTCGAAAAAGTGGAGCTGGTACAGATGGTGCGGCCGGATCAGTCTGATCGCGCGCTTGAAGAACTTACAGGGCATGCAGAGCGCATTCTGCAGCTGCTCGAACTGCCCTACCGGGCCATGCAGCTGTGTGGTGGTGACATGGGCGCCAGCGCTGCACGTACCATAGACCTTGAAGTATGGCTGCCTTCGCAGGATTGTTATCGGGAGATATCTTCCTGCAGTAACTTCGAGGACTATCAGGCACGTCGCATGCAGGCGCGCTGGCGCAATCCGGAAACCGGCAAGCCAGAGCTGCTGCACACACTGAATGGATCCGGCCTGGCGATCGGACGGACTCTGGTAGCCATCCTGGAGAATTATCAGCAGGCGGACGGCAGCATCAAACTGCCATCGGTGCTGGTGCCCTATATGGGAGGCGTTGAGACGCTTTAAGTAATGGATTACCTGCCGCTGTTCATGAACGTCACGCACCGTCGCTGCCTGCTGGTTGGCGCCGGTGAGGTGGCCAGCCGCAAAGCGGCATTATTGAGTCGCTGTGGCGCGCATCTTGTCGTCGTCGCCCCCTGGATAAGTGAAGAAGTGCGCGCACTCGCTGCGCATACGGAGCTTGAGCTGCATGAGCGGCCATTTCAGGATGGGGATCTTGAAGAGGTCGATCTGGTCATAGCTGCCACCGATGATCCGGCGGTCAACGTCAGGGTTTCGGAGCTCGCCAGACAGCGCCGTCTTCCGGTCAATGTGGTTGACCAGCCAGACCTTTGTAGTTTTATTGTGCCCGCCATCGTAGACCGTTCGCCGGTAGTCATTGCGATTTCGACCGGGGGCAGTTCTCCAGTACTGACCCGCCGCATCAAAGAACAGATAGAGATTCTGTTGCCTGCCGCCTACGGCAGATTGGCCGCCATGCTGGGCAGCTGGCGTTCGCGCGTAAAAGAGCGATTCGAAAGCTTCTCTGACCGCACGCGCTTCTGGGAATCACTGCTGAGTGGTATTTTGCCCGACAAAGTACTGCAGGGCCGGGACGACGAGGCTATTGAGCTGTTTGAGAACGCTTTGAAGCAGGGATTCGACGAGGCTCAGACCGGCGAAGTGTATCTGGTTGGTGCAGGTCCGGGTGATCCGGATCTGCTCACACTGAAGGCTCTGCGCTTGATGTATGCGGCAGATGTGGTGCTGTTTGACCGGCTGGTGTCACCCGAGATCATGAAGCGCGTCCGACCTGATGCCGAACGCGTATTTGTTGGCAAGGAGGCCAAGCATCACCCCGTTCCGCAGGAAGAGATCAATGATCTGCTGGTGCGTCTGGCGAGTGAGGGCAAGAAGGTACTGCGCCTGAAAGGCGGTGATCCCTTCATTTTCGGGCGAGGTGGTGAGGAAATTGACAGACTGACTGAGGCGGGCATTCCATTCCAGGTGGTGCCGGGTATCACCGCTGCTTCAGGTTGCTCCGCCTACGCGGGTATTCCGCTGACACATCGTGATTTTTCCCAGTCGGTGCGGTTTGTCACAGGGCACCTGAAAAACGATCAACCGGATCTCGACTGGCAGGCGCTGGCGGCAGAGCAGCAGACGCTTGTGATCTACATGGGCCTGCTGACACTGCCGCTAATATGTGAACAGTTGCTGAGTCATGGCATGAGCACTGATATGCCAGTAGCTGTGGTAGAGCAGGGCACGTTGCCTCAGCAGCGTGTGGTCAAGGGGACACTGACCAGTATCGCAGACAAGGTGGCGGCAGCCGAGGTCAGGGCGCCTGCCATTATCATCATTGGCCAGGTGGTTCGCCTGCAGAATCAACTGGCGTGGTTTGGCTCTGACTGAGCTTGAGCCGCAGCGCCGGCAGGTAGGCAGCCAGTGTCACAGCGCGGGCAAAGACGTATATCACAAACGCTGCCCACAGGCCGGTCACCTGGTAGGCCTGCGTCAACACCAGACTGGCGCCTAGAAACACCGCTACGGACATGATCGAGGCGTTGCGCATCTGACGCGTCTGGGTTGTGCCGATGAATATGCCGTCCAGCTGGAACGCCGCAAACGCCAGCGCGACATAAAGCGCGGCCAGCGGTAGCCCCTCACTGGCTGCGAGCCTTACAGCGTCATGCTGGTTCAACAGCGCCACAAAAAAATCTCCGGCAAACCAGATGATGGCGGCAAGAAGCACGCTGCTGCCAGCTGCCAGTTCGGTACTGCGCCACATTGCCTGATCAAAGTTCTGCAGATCGCCAGCTCCCATTGCTTCACCGACCAGGGCTTCTGCAATATAGGCATAGGCATCAAGGAAAAACGCTGAAAAAGAGATTAGTTGTAACAGAATATGGTTGGCCGCCAATACATCATCACCAAACTGTGCACTTTGTCTGACGAACCAGGCAAAGCTGGCCACCATCAGAATCGTCCTGATCATGATGTCACGATTGACACTTAAAGTTTGTCGAAGGGATTTTAAATCCTTCAGTTTTTCCCAGGGCAGCAGGGGAAATTTATTGCGATCCGGCAGTGCTCTGATCACTACGATCAGCGCAACACCCAGGGTAATCCACTCGGCGATCAATGTGCCCAGTGCAATGCCAACAACGCCCATTTGCAAAACCCCGGCGAACAGGATGTCCAGTATCACATTTAATCCGTTCATCAAGATCTGCACAAACAGCAGCGTTTTGCTTTTTCCGAGTCCAATCAGGCACCCCATCAGGGCAAACAGTGCCAGTGCGGCCGGAGCGCCCCAGATTCGCATGTGGATGTAGTCATGTGTCAGTGTCTCTACAGCGACACTTCCCTGGAGAAGAGAGATAGAAATGCTACTTAGAGGGTATTGCAGGATAATTAATAGACAGCCAATTATTGTTCCGAGAAACACGGCTCGCCACAGAGCTGCACGTATTTCCAATGCGTTTCTGGCACCAAGGGCCTGCGCCACGAAGCCGGTTGTGCCCATCCTCAAAAATCCGAAACTCCAGTAGGCAAAACTGAAAACGATTGCGCCAAATGCAATAGCGCCAAGTGCCTCAAGTGAACCAAAGTTTCCGATGACTGCGGTGTCAGATAGTCCCAGTAGCGGGACTGACGCGTTGGCCAGCATGACTGGCCAGGCGCGCCGAAGAATTGTGCGACGTGTAACCGGAACGCTCATTCAGTCTATGAGGTGGTAGTGATCGCGAAGAATGTTGATGATTTCCGCTTTTGGATTGTCCGGGACGTAAACGTGTTGGCCGGTGATTTTTTCTGCCATTTTGATGTACGTGCGTGACACGTCCAGCAGAGCCTGTTGTGGCAGGGCGTTGTCGCGTGCCAGAGCAAGGCGTTCATCCATGCGGTTCTTGTTAAGCAGGATATCGGGGTCTGGAAAGTGATTCAGCAGGAACTGACGGAATGCTTCCTTGGATTGCTCGACAATCTGTCCCTGCCGAAAGTCCTCACCATTCCATATCCGTGAGGAGTCGGGTGTGCCTACTTCGTCCATGTAAATAAGCCGCTGCTGGCCATGGCGATCCGTGACGTAACCGAATTCAAATTTGGTATCGACAAATATCTGGTCGATAGAGGAGAGTTCTTCGCTTATTGCAGCAAAGCCCTCGGCCAACAGCTTTTCGTAAAGCGCAATGTCGTCTTGCGTCTTAAAGCCGAAGGCAGCGTAGTTGTCCTGAATATCCTGACGTGAAATGTTTACATCGTCGGCTTCCGGGACCCCAGGAATGCCCTTCAATATGCCTTTGGTGGAAGGCGTAATCAGCAGCTCTGGCAGACGCTGGTTCTTTTGCAGTCCTTCTGGCAGCTGATTGCCACAGAAATCGCGCTCACCGTTGGCGTAGGCCCGCCACATTGAGCCGGTGATGTATTGCCGGCAGATGGCTTCGATCCTGACCGGTTGTGCCTGCTGTACGATCCATACAAAGGGGTGGGGAATATCCACAATATGCGAGTCTGCCAGCCCTTCATTCCGAAACAGGCTGAACCAGTGACTGGCGATGGCATTTAACGCCGCACCCTTGCCCGGTACGCCATTCAGTCCACCTTCTGCGTGCCATATGCAATCAAATGCAGACAGACGGTCACTGATAACCATCACGGCCAGCGGCGCATCAGCCCGAACCGGGTAGTCGCGTTCGCGGATCAGTCTTGCACTGTCCTCGGCGGTAAGCCAGTACACAGAGCGTACCTTGCCACTGTGGACCGGGCGGTTTGTTCGGATGGGGAGGTCGTCATTGACGGCCAGAACGCTGTTGGCATAGGTCATGGTTGTTATTCAACTCGCAGTTTGGAGGTCGGTCAGGCGCCGAGATTTTTCATTCAGTCTCGTCTGAAGCCAAATCATAGCAGAAAGCCAAAGTCGAATGCTGTCTAGAAACAATTTGCAGGGCGGGGCAGTCCAGCCAGTTTGCTGACAGTCAATGCCGGCTTGCCTCCAAACAGCTTCATCAAATAGATACTGCGCCCTTTGTCAGGGCCAGCGCGTTGTGCCACCAGGCGGACCAGCGCGCGAGTGGCAGGGGCCAGGCCGGTTTCTTCGTAGAACTGCTGGACCAGGTGGATGATTTCCCAGTGTGCGTCTGTCAGCGAGATGTTTTCGTTGTTTGCCAGCGTGCCGGCTACCTCGATGCTCCAGTCATCCAGAGAGCGCAGGTAGCCGTCCTTGTCCAGCGGTATGCGGCGGCCATCAGGCATGGATAGTGCATTCATGTCAGGACCAGGTGACCGAATTCTGGTGGCTGCAGACCAGTGTCACGAAGTCGTCGTAGCCTGCGGCCTTTGCGCCAGACGTTGACAGGGCCTGCTCCAGGCCACGAGCCTTCGCGTCTTCTGCCAGCACGTAATACGCCACTTTCAGCACGGCCAGAGCCTGCTGATTCTGAAGCACTAAAACGCCGTCCTGAGTAAAAAGGATGCTGTCGCCATCACGACAGACAGACAGGCATTGTTCCAGTGATTTACCGGAGAAAGGCGACTGGTTGATGATATGCAGGGTGCTCATAATGCGACCAGTACATCCGATTCGTGAATCAGCGTGGCCAGCTGTTCAGTCGAAACAGATTCGGCATCGATAGCCAGGCCTTCGAGAGACAGATTACGATGCTGCAGGGATGCCGCATCAACATAGACTGATTCGATGCCATAAAGCGGCAGCGCAGTTAATGCGGCCGAGGTGTTTTTGGCCAGAATGTCAGCGGGTTGCTGGTCCGGAAGCAGCTGAAATATGCCATCTGACATGAAAATCAGTTGCACATTCTGCTCGAAAACTGCGGCGGACAAGGCCATGTCCAGAGCAGCTTTGGCTTTGCTGCTACCGTATGGTGCTTGCTGGATCAGCAGGGTTATAGTGCGTGTTTTGCTCATGGCTGGTTTGATCCCTGACCTTTAAAAGCTGACCAGCCGATCGGAGTTTATACAGGCATCCACCCATTGCCCCAGGCCGGAAATGTTGAAACCTTTTGCCAGATTGGCGGCAGGCCTTTCGTAGCGTTCAGCTTCCTCTTCGTTGAGTAGCCCGCGTTTCAGCGCTGATGCCACACAGACCACAGCGTCCAGATCGTGCTGCTGGATCAGTTCCTGCCATGCTGCTCTGAGATCGTATTCATCCTGCGGGACAACGGCGAGATTTGTGCCAGTACCGACACCCTGTTCGTAGAAAAACAGCCGGTAAATTTCGTGTCCTGCATCAAGAGCTGCACGTGCGAAGCTCAAGGCGGACTGGTTGGATTGATTCTCGCCCGGTGCGGACATGATAAGCAGACTGATTTTCACAGCGGTTTCTCAGTTGTGTGCTGGCTGGCTGTAATTGATAGCTGCGTATTATGCACGATTACCACCCAGTAACAAAAAGCCCCGGGGAAACCGGGGCTATTGAGTTAGCAAAAGACTATTGAGGTTGAGCTTGCAGGCTGCCGATGGGTGTAACCACTGGCAGCCGTATGTCAAGAGTGCCTTACTCTTCGCCGCCGAATGCTGTCAGCAGATTCAGCAGACTGATGAAGATGTTGTACAGCGAAACGTAAAGGGTAACGGTAGCCAGAATGTAATTGCGCTCACCGCCATTTATGATCGCGCCAGTCTGCATCAGGATAGCGGCGCTGGAGAACAGCATGAAGGCGCCTGACAGGACCAGTTGCAGGGCCGGAATCTGCAGGAACAGATTGGCTACGAACATGGCCAGAATTACAAAGAAACCTGCCATCATGAAACCGTTCAGGAAGCTGAAGTCCTTACGGGAGATTAACGCGTAGGCTGACAGACCCAGGAAAATGAACGCGGTGCCACCCATGGCCGTCATGACCAGCTGGCTGCCATTGGCGGTTGCAGTGTAGTAACCGAGGATAGGGCCCAGTGTATACCCCATAAAACCGGTCAGTGCGAAAACGGACAACAGGCCCCAGGCACTGTCAGAAAGCTTGTGCGTGAGGAACAGCAATCCGTAGAAGCCGATCAGCATGACCCAGATGTTGACGGGCGCAGCGTTGCTCGCCATTGCGAATCCGGCAGTCAGCGCGCTGAAAGCCAGCGTCAGGGCAAGCAGCATGTAGGTGTTTTTAAGAACCTTGTTGACAACAACCGCTGACTCGCGGCTCTGTGTGGTACCAATCTGGTACTGGCTCATACAGGTAAACCTCCAAAAAATACTATGGTTGACGTCCTTCAGTCGCTAATCATACCGACTGCCTACCCGAAATCAATGCATTTCGGTTTGACTTCGACCTGTTAAAAGACCGGGCAACAGGTGATTTTTATTCTGGCTGTTGACTGACGGCAAAATTGTAGTAACATGCCGCTTCTCGCGCTGCGGAGGGGTGGCAGAGCGGTTGAATGCACCGGTCTTGAAAACCGGCGAGGGTGAAAGCCCTCCGAGAGTTCGAATCTCTCCCCCTCCGCCATTTATAGTATCCTCGCAGTCCATTGCCATCCTCAAACGTTGAAAATTTCTCCATGGCCAAGGAGCGGGGAGAGATTTGAACGTAAGAGTTCGACACCTTGCACAGCAAGGTGCGACGAGCGCGCCAGCGCGAAGCCCCGGCTTCTGCGAAGCAGGGGTTGTAAACAGCCTACAGGCTGTTTGCAATCAATCCTCCCCCTCCGCCATTTA